>NZ_CP043929.1:1200000-2400000 GCF_008632455.1 Methylomonas rhizoryzae | reverse complement strand
ACAAACGGATGTAATCCCGGCCTTGTTTTCCCCAAGCGGCAAGGAGGGGGTTGGCGTGCAAATGCAGCGCTTCGGGATTTAGACTATCGCTCATGCCCGCTTTATGGCGTTGCCGGCGCTGTTTGGCCTTCAATAAGTCCTTGTCTTCTATGATATCCGCCCAGTAGTGACGGCACGGGTTTTGTACGAATAATACGATTTGGCAAAATTGCCCCAATCGTGCCAACACCTCCAACGTTTGCTGCGGCAAAGACGACAGGCCGAATAAAACGATGCGTCTCGGTAACGACTGCGGTCGCTCGGACAAATCGCCGATTCGCCGCAGGAAGGCCGTATGCACCGCCGCGCGGCTGGCATAGTCGGCCGTTTCGCCCAAATCCAGCAATACTTCGCGCCATAAAGCCGCTTGCCAAACTTGATCGTCCGGGATTGGGCAAGCGTTACCGTGTGCGTCGCGCAATTGATCGGCGCCCCGGGCCCAGTCGGCCATCCAATCCGATCGATACACTTGGTATTGGTCGAACAAATCGGCCAATTGTTCGGCCAATTGCCGGCGTTTGCGCTGGTCGGCGTCGCCGGACAGAAACTCGGCCAAAACGGCGAACGAGGGTTTTTGTACCAATTTCGGCAACAGCCGAAACAGCCGCCACGTCATGGGCGCTTTGGATAAAGCTTGCTGTTTAGGAATCTGCTCGCCAAGAACCGCCCGGTAAACGCTCCAAACGAATAACGAAGGCAGTTGAAATTTCAGCGCCGCGGCAATCCCCAGCGAACGATTCAGGGCTAGGTTTTGTTTTAACCATTGCCCCATACCGCTGCTTTGCACCAGGAACACTTCGTTTTCCAGCGGAGCCAGCGGGTGCTCGCGCAACCAGTATTCGACTACGTCGCGCAAGGTTTCCAGTTGATTGGCGTGTATGACGGCAATACCGCTGGCTAAAGAAGGGCTTTCGGTTGCGCTCATGTCGGCTCTGGCGCTATCAATGACCTAAGGTCAGCAACATTTGCTCCAGCTGGTGTATTTGCAGATCGCAAACTTCTATGCTGTCTTTGACTTGCCGCTTGAACATGAGGCTGATGGATTCGCCGGCATTTTCCCGCTCCGCGTATTCGGTCAACAGATGGCAAGCGTCGTTCATCGCGTGCTCGGCGTCGTCGAGCTGTTCGGTGTCCTGAAGTAGGTTGGAAGCGCTTAACATCATCAAACGGCTGCTCAATTCGTTTTGACGTCTGAACACCGACTCCGCGTAAGCGGCAAAGCTGTCGAAGGGTCCTGAAGCGGGAATAACTGCGGAACAAGCAACCGTCGTCAACAACGTTGCCACAGCCGCCGGAAATAAATTGAATCCGGGATAAGCCATTAAATATCTCAAAGTGGGTTAACCAATCCAGCCAGTCGGCGAAAATCCCGCAGCCGCTCGATCATCCACAATTTCACTGGAACCGTAACGCAGCAGTATAGCTCAGGCTATTCGCCGAAATGCTTATCGACGCGAGTGCCGTCGCGCCGCAATTTTGGCGTGAATATATTATCGGAAAATTAACCCGCTGCCTTTCCACCTTGGTGAATAACCCCCGATACGCATCTGATGCTGGAGAGGAAAACGGTAAAACTGGTACTATAGCCCGCTTCAACATCAAGACAAATCGAGGAGTGGGTTTTGACACAGGTTCAGGATGTTTCCGGTTCAATGACCGCGATGGAAAAGCGGGCGACAGTGTCATTAGCCGGCATTTATTCGCTGAGGATGCTGGGATTGTTCATGCTGTTGCCGGTATTGTCTTTGTTTACCGAACAAATGCCGGGCTCGACGCCCAAGCTGGTCGGTTTAACCATGGGAATTTACGGTTTGACGCAAGCAATCCTGCAAATTCCTTTCGGCTTGTTATCCGACAAGTTCAATCGGAAAACGGTCATTATCATCGGTTTATTGCTGTTTTTACTGGGTAGCGTGGTGGCGGCTCTAGCCGGCGACATCTACGGCATTTTAATCGGACGCGCCTTGCAAGGTTGCGGCGCGGTTTCGGCGGCGGTCATGGCTTTGGTCGCCGACTTGACTCAGGAAGTAAACCGCACGAAAGCCATGGCAACCATAGGCGCCAGCATAGGCGTTTCTTTTGGGGTCGCGATGACGTTAGGACCGGTCGTCGCCCACCATTTCGGCATCGCCGGCATCTTTTGGCTAATCGCGTTTTTGGCGATCTTGGCGATCTTGGTTGTGTTGTTCGTAGTGCCGAATCCGGAAAAAATTTCCGTGCATCGCGACGCCGAGTACATCCCGTCAGAATTGAGTTCGGTCATCGCCAATGCCGACTTGCTGCGTTTGAACTACGGCATTTTCGCACTGCATCTGATCCTAATGGCCAGCTTCGTCGTCGTGCCGTTGATGATGCGCGACGCCGGTTTGGATAGCGCCAGACATTGGTTGGTCTATTTACCGGTATTGGTGACTTCCATGGCGGCAATGATACCCTTCATTGTCGTCGCCGAGAAAAAACGCCGGATGAAACCGGTGTTTATCGGCGCGATTGCATCATTAGTCATCGCCAATCTCGGCTATGTGTTGTTCGGCAGAGACTTGGCCGGCTTGATTGCCTGCTTATGGGTGTTTTTTTGCGGCTTCAATTTGCTGGAAGCAACGTTACCATCGTTGATTTCCAAAACCGCGCCGGGGGACTTGAAAGGTACCGCCATGGGTATCTATTCCAGCGCTCAATTTATCGGTGCATTTCTAGGGGGAGCCTGTGGCGGTTGGTTGTACGGCGAGTATGGCCCTACGTCGGTGTTCGTGTTTTCCGCGGCGGTTGCCGCCAGCTGGGTAGCCGTTGCATATTTCATGTCGCCGCCGCGCTATTTGGTGAATTTGTTGTTGTCGTTGAAAGAGGTCGAACCGGAACGGGGCAGCGAGTTTTCCCGCCGGTTATTGGCCATCAACGGCATCGAAGAAGTGCGGCTGCACTTCGAAGAAAATACCGCATACTTGAAAATCGACAGCCAAGTGTTGAACAAGAACGAATTAAACGTCTTTTTAAAGCAATGGCACTGAGTTGTCCTTGACTTGAATTTTACTCACGGAGTGCAACATGTTGAACAAAGTCATGCTGATCGGGCGTTTGGGTGCAGACCCTGAAGTACGTTTCATGCCCAGCGGCGATCAGATTACCACTATCCGTCTGGCCACCAGTCGGCGCTGGAAAGACCGTAACACCGGAGAGCGCAAGGAAGAGACCGAGTGGCACCGAGTCGTGTTTTTCGGCCAAACGGCCAAAGTTGCCAGCGACTATCTGCGCAAGGGCAGTCAGGTTTACGTCGAAGGGCGGATTCGGACGCAGAAGTGGCAGGGGCAAGACGGCCAGGACCGCTACACGACCGAAATCGTTGGCGAGACGATGAATATGTTGGACAGCCGTAGCGGCGGGACGGCCAGTTATGCCGACACCGCGCCGCCGCCCGGCCGTGACGCCGATAACCGCCCGCCTGCGTCTGCGCCTATGTCCTCGCAGCCGTCGCCTGCCAGTTACGACGATTTCGATGACGATATTCCGTTTTGAATTCGCGTTCCAGCTTCAATAAAACGAACGGTAACAGGGCTATATGGAGGTTCCATGGTTCTCGCGGCCGAGGTTATTCCGAGAGTTTTCATGGGAGCAATGCCGTGGTTGTTGCGAGGGCGCGCAGCAGTCCATGCCCGATGAACTTACGGATATTGTCGACGCTGCTGCGGTTTACCAAAGGGCTAACCCGGCTCGCTACGGCGGCTGCGCACGTAGCGTAACCAATCTTCTTCGGTATCGATGTCCCATTGCGAGGCCAATTCATGCAAGCGTAAACCCAGCTTGCCGGCGCATTGCCGAGTCGCTTGCATGACTTGCTCGCTACCCCATGGCATATCGGTGAACAACTCCGGCACTACGCGGCTCATGCCGATTAGGGTATAGCCGCCGTCTTCGCTGGGCGCAATCACTACATCTTGCTCTGCGCTCAGCAGTTCCAAACCGTAGCGCAAATCATCCGCCGCCAAACTTGGGCAATCGCAGCCGACCAACAAGGCGTGCCGGTAGGTTGACAAGGCAACGCTCAAGGCATCCAGCATCTTAGCGCCTAAATCGCCGTCGCTTTGCTTTCTTAAGATCAGGGGGTAAGTTTTCGCGCATTCCTGAAAAAAAGGATGGGAACAGTCCGGCGCGCAATACAGTATGACCGGACATAATCGTTGTTCGAGCGCGCGTTCCAACGTCATCAGCGTTAAATGCTTATGTGCGGCGGCGGCTTCTTGTGCGTTGAGCGCCGGAATCAAGCGGGTTTTGACTTGGCCGGGTACCGGCGCTTTGCACAAAATCAACAACACACTATCGGGAAACAAATAATCCATGCGTCAAAACTTACGTTTAAAGTGAAACGGTAGCAGCATAAGCCGGAAAAAACTTAATCGGTGCGGATCGCGAAGTTCGGATAATCCTATAGTAATCTCGGCAGCGGGCAAACTCGCTTTTGTGCATAAGGTGCCAAAGCAACGATCCCAGCAGGATAAGCAAAAACCGTAATTACTGTCCGTTTCCGAACGTAGCGAAGAATGATGAATCCTATGCAGGGCCGGGGTGACGAGCAATTGACGCAAAGGCTTTTCCCAAGCCGCCGGCAGGCTGACGTTGCCGTGATTGAACAATGCGCAGCCGTTCAACACGATTTCGAATACCACCACTGCCGCCGGCGGTACGCCCAAAAGTGCCGTCACCAGCACTTTATAAATCATGGACAAAACGATTTCGAAGGGATGAAAGCGTAGTGCCGTGGTGGTATCGAAGTCTAAATCCGAGTGGTGTACTTGATGCAATTGCCAAAACCACTGCCAGCGGTGCGCTGCGACATGCTGGGCGTAAATCGCACAATCCAAGCAAAGCAGACTCAATAAGCCGGTTGGAATTTCGGGTAGACGGAATAAATTAAACAGCCCGAAGCCATAGGCACTAGCCGTTTGTGCGGCCGACCAAGCAGCCGAACCGAGCGTGATTCTCAGTAACACGGTATTCAAAGCAGCCAGACCCAAATTGATAGGCCAGCGCCGGATTCGCGCCAAGCGCGGCTGGCGCAACGGTTTCCACCATTCCCAACTTGCCATGACGGCGAAGATTACGAAAAACACGCCAAAGCGGAGTGCAGCTTCCATATTAAGAGTCCTTATAGTATTCAGCGGCCAACAACGCCGGATCGGCGCCGCAAAAATAACGCCAACGCCAGACCCACATCGCGATAACGGTACGTAAAACCCCGAATTGTCGCCAACGCCGGGCCGAGGTGAGCACTTTCGCCCGCAAACAACAAGGCGGGGCAAGCGATTTTAAGAGCTTGCTCAACGCAATGTCTTCCATCAACTGGATTTCCGGGAATCCCCGCACTGCTTCGAACGCGGTTCTGCGCACGAATATCGCCTGGTCTCCGGTCGCGATGCCTGTCAGTCGCGAGCGCCAGTTCATCATGGCCGCGATCACGGTAAAAATCGGCTCCGCACTAGCGAAGCCGAGGTCGAAGCGGCCCCAAACACCGCCGTTAGCCAGCGCTTGACGAATCGTTTGCGGCGCTTGCGGCGGCAACACCGTGTCGGCGTGCAAAAACAGCACTATGTCCGCACGGGCCAGCGCCGCGCCGGCGTTCATCTGCCGGGCTCGGCCGCGCGGGCTGCCGAGCAGGCAGTCGACTAAGGGCAGCGCGATTGCCGCGCTGGAATCGTTGCTGCCGCCGTCTACCGCAATGATTTCGCAATCCGGACGCAAGGCTTGCAAACCGGTCAAATGCGCTTTTAATCCTGCGGCTTCATTGTAAATCGGTATCACAATGCTGATGGAGGCTGTCATCCGCGCATCCAGGCATGGTAGCGCTGCAAAATTGTGAGCAACGTGCGGGGGGCATGATTGCGTTTCCAAACGCCGGCTACGTGTTGGTTGGCCTCGGCCAGGGTAGGGTATATGTGTATGCTGCCTAGGATTTTGTTCAATCCTAGGCCGTTGCTCATGGCTAACACAAATTCGCCGATCGATTCGGCCGCATGCCGGCCAACGATGGCGGCGCCTAAAATTTTATCGCTACCGGGTACGGTCAAAACTTTTACGAAGCCAGCGGTGGCGCGATCGGTTATAGCCCTATCCAGGTCGGCTAGTGAATAGTGCGAAACCTCGTAAGCGACGCCTTCGGACTGGGCATCTTGTTCGTTGAGTCCGACCCTGGCCACTTCAGGATCGGTAAACGTGGCCCAAGGCACCGCCGAGTAATCGGTACGAAACGCTTTGATTTGGCCGAACAGCGCGTTGATTGCGGCATACCAGGCTTGATGCGCCGCGGTATGCGTAAACTGGTAAGGCCCTGCCACATCGCCGACGGCAAAAATAGTAGGGTAATTGGTGCGCTGATAAGCGTCCGTAGCGATAGTGCGCCGAGCGGATAACGCTAACCCCAAGTTTTCCGCGCCGTAACCCTCCACAGTAGCGGCTCGGCCTATCGCCAACACGACCCGGTCGAATGCGATTTCCACTTCCCGTCCGGCGCATTCGGCGATTATGCGTGCCTGTCCGGTCGAATGATCAAAACGTTTCGCGGTGTGGCCTAGACGCAAGTCCACGCCGTCGGCGACCAGGCTAGCGGCAATACATTCGGATACTTCGGGATCTTCCTTGATCAGCAAACGCGGCAACATTTCCACTTGGGTGACTCGGCTTCCCAACCGGGCAAACGCTTGTGCGAGCTCGCAGCCGATAGGCCCGCCGCCCAATATCAAAAGTCGATCCGGCAGTTGTTGCAGGTTCCAAATCGTATCGGAGGTTAAATAGTCGATATGCTCGAGTCCGGGGATGACGGGGACTACGGGATGAGCGCCGGCGGCAATGACGATGGCGCGGGTGCTGAGGGTTTCTACCCCGGAGGCGCTGCTGACCTCGACCTGCCATGGCGATACGATATTCGCCGTGCCTTGTATGACGTTTACCCCTAATGAACGGTAGCGCTCTACCGAATCGTGCGGCGCCACTTGCGCGACCGCTTGCCGCACTTGCCGCATTACCGCGGGAAAATCCACTTCCGCTGAGGCGTTTTTGAGGCCGAACTCGCCGGCCCGGCGGATTAGCGCGACTAACTGAGCCGATTTCAACAACGCTTTGGACGGCACGCAGCCGGTGTTTAAGCAATCGCCGCCCATCCGCTCTTTCTCGACCAGGGTAACCTTGGCTTTTAGCGCGGCGGCTAGATAAGCGGTGACCAAACCGCCGGCACCGCCGCCGATGACCACCAGATTGTGATCGAAACGGGCCGGTTTGGGCCAGCGGGCAACAATTTTCCGTTGTTGCAGATAGTCGAGCGCGCGTTTGGCCAACAGCGGAAACAAACCCAACAAGGCAAACGAGACAATCAGGCCGGACGACATGATGTCGGCCGCCGATTCGATTTGCGCCAATTGAGTGCCGGCGTTGACGTAGACCAGCGTGCCCGCCAGCATGCCGGCCTGACTGACCCAGTAAAACGTGGCCGTTTTCATCGGCGTCAAGCCCATGGCCAGATTGATCAGAAAAAACGGGAATATCGGTACCAGGCGCAAGCTGAACAAATAATAAGGCCCGTCGCGTTGCAGACCCGCTTCTATCGCTTTTAGCCGGGAGCCGAATTTAGCCCGTACCCAATCTCTAAACAAAAACCGGGCCGCCAAAAACGCCAGGGTAGCGCCTATGCTGGAGGCGAACGATACCAGCACGGTGCTCCAGAACAAGCCAAAAATGCCGCCGCCGGCAATGGTCAACACCGCCGCTCCGGGCAGAGAAAGGCCGGTCACCGCGATATACAGGCCAAGATACCCCATCATTGCGGCAAAAGGATGGTTAAGGCGATAGGCTTCGATTTCGTTTTGTTGCGCTTTTAAATTTTCCAGCGTTAAGTAATGCGGCAGATCGGAAAGCAAAAACATCGCAATCAGTACGCCGAGTAACAAGGCCAGCTTTATTTTGGATGCAGTCATGGCAACCCCTCAATTCAATAACATCGGCGCCGGCTTACGCTAACGCACCGCCGCAACTGCTGCCTTGCCCGGCGGTACACCCGAAACAATGCCCGGCCGTTGCTATGGGGGCGCCCGGCAAATCGGCGACCTGCAGTTCGGCGATATGGCGCCTGGCAGCGTCGAAACCGCCGAGCGGCATGGCCAGCATTTGGTTGAAATCGCAGTCGTAAACATAGCCCTGCCAGTCGACGCTTAACGTATTAAGACACATCAAATTCGACAAATTTTCGCGCCGGAAATTTTGCCTCAGCAAGTCCAGGTAAGCCGGTAGTCTACCTTGACTCAGCAAGGTGCTGCCGAAACGTTGGATAGGCATGTTAGTCATGGCAAACAAACGGTTGAAGACAATACCGTATTCTTGTTGCAAATGGTTTTTGTAGGCTTGTTCCAAACCCAATTGTGCGGGCGGCAGCGTAGGGCCTTGCGGGTTGTATACCAGATTCAGCGCCAAGCCGCTGTCTACTCGGCCGTAGCCTAACCGGTTCAAATGCTTGAGTGCGGCGATGCTGTCGGCAAAAACGCCCTTGCCGCGTTGCTTATCTACATTGTCCTGCAGGTAACAGGGTAGGGAAGCGACTATCTCGACCCGTTGTTCGGCTAAAAACGCGGGCAAATACCGGTAGTCCGGATGCTGCAAAATCGTTAAATTGCAACGATCGATAACGTTTAAGCCTTGTTCGCTGGCTTGTTCCACTAACGCTTGGAAGTTCGGGTGCATTTCCGGCGCCCCGCCGGTCAAATCCAAGGTGTGCACCGCGGCGGCGCGGGCAAAGGCCAAGGCTTGCGCGATAGTCTGCGCGCTCATCGATTCTTTGCGTTTAGGGCCGGCATCGACATGACAATGTACACAGCTCAGATTGCACAAATACCCCAGATTGAGTTGCAGCACTTGCAGCGCGCCGCGGCGTAGCGGCGGAAAGTCGCTATTTGTTAAAAAAGGCGTGACATCGCGCATGCTTAATCCTTGGAAAACCAAATGTCGCCATAGGCTGAGGAAGCCGTACCGTGACTGTCGTCCGTATCGGTCATAATGGCGATGGCATCTATGGCGGCAACGTCTTGGTTGAAAAGGGTTTTAAAGTCCTCTCTTACCTGGCGTTTTTCCGTAAGCCAAGTATGCAAGGGGGCGGAGGCATCGCGAACCGCCAACATCATCGCCTGCCGACCGGCATAAGCATTAGGCCATTGACTACCTTGCGGGCTGGAACCAGTCCAGACATAGTTGATGGCCTTAGTTTGCCAAAAGGCCCAGCCACCCTTGACCAGCACGTAAATCCTCGCCGCATAATCGTCGCCGCCCTTGCTTTGTTCGTTGAGTCCGGACAAACGCCGCTCTATGCGCCAAGACCAATTCAGGAACGGTGTTTGGGTTAGATCGACGCTTTGGGTTTTGAACAAGCCGGAAGCGCTATCGCGACTCTCGGCGATCAAGGCGGGCTGGCCTGCGGCAATTCCAAAACCATACTGGGTGTGGCCGTGGAATGCTTTGGTTTCCCAACCTTGCAGCCGGTAGTTGCCGAATTCGCCCAAGTAAATCCGCTCCTGAGCCGGCGAAGAGAACGTGCTGAAGAAACTCAACAGGACAAAAAATAACACTTTCATAAGCTTGTTCCGATAAGAGCGCTTCGGTTTGCATACGACCCAATCCGGCGCCGGGAAATTCCCCGAATCCGTAAGCGGGGAATGAATTTGTAACAGAGGTTATGCGAGACGGCTTCTAAACTTGGTGACCTTTGAAGTTAGCAAAAAAGTGTAGGTTAGGCTAAGGCGTGATTTTTTCCATTTCCCAGTCGCCGCCCAGCGCTTTATACAGAGAAACCAAATTTAAGGTAATGGTACGTTCACTGCGACCTGTGCGTCTTGATACGTATAGGGTGCGTTGCGCATCGAGCAGCTCCGGATAAGCAGTCCAGCCTGGTGTTACACCGTCATTAACCGAATACTGCCGCCGCCACTTTGTCGGTTTTTAGTTGGACTCTACGACAATGATTTACTGTTCCGAAGTCGCGTCATCATGGCAAGACAGGATTTCGGCAGGGGCGAATACCGGTATTTCCGTTATCCGCTAGCGGATGTAATTGCTGAATTGCATCGCGCGTTGTATCCCCAGCGGAAGTGAACAGGGCGATGCAGGCATATTCGCCGTGCAGCGCCGCCCCCTACAGGGTAGGCGGCGTCACTATGCGCCGTGGCGTGAGTCGTATCCGTTCCGGTCAGCGCTACGCCCCGGGCATTATCTTTCACGATGCCGAATAACGGCATGCATCTAATTTAATCGCAAGAATCGGAGTCTCGAATATCGAATTTATCAGTATTGTCATACCGGCTTTTATTCGACGCAGGAGCAGTCGTCATGCGATATTCAACTAAGTGAACTGTTGTAACCGCCGGTCTGACGGCGATATTACTGATTTACGTATCGGAGAGTGTTAGCGGCGAAGACCCCAAGGTCGTCAGGCGATTTGCTATGACTGCGAAAGAGCGGTTAGGCAGCAAAGCGGCCGACAATCAACGCGTCAATAATTGCAAGGTGCCGCCGGAACGGCGGGGCGGTAAAATCCGTCCCGCTGGTTTAATGTTTTGACGCCGGATCGAAAACTCTCAATTAACAAGTAATGGAATTAACGCAAATTCACCGCTCCGGCGGCGATTGACTCACGCTGTTCGGTCACCGCCTCATTGGCGTATGCGCTTATCGTTCCGGTCTGACGCCAGGCATCGCGGGAGCGCAAGCAATTCAGTTGATTCGCATTGAGAACCCTTTTACCGATTTTCCAACCGATAGGATGTGCCATGGCACTAAGCTTAATCATAGGCAACAAAAATTATTCGTCCTGGTCGTTACGTCCCTGGTTGTTCCTGAAACACCACGGCATAGCGTTCGAAGAGGTGCGAATTCCCCTGTATCGCGACGATTCGCCGGCCCGCATCGCCGAGTTTTCACCTGCCGGCAAGGTGCCGGTGTTGTTGGACGATGATCTGACTGTATGGGATTCTCTGGCTATCCTGGAGTATCTGGCCGAACGCTTTCCGCAAACCCAGGGATGGCCCGCATTACCGTCTGAGCGCGCCAAAGCCCGTTCCCTGGCGGCGGAAATGCATGCGGGTTTCGCCAACCTGCGCAGCCACTGCGGCATGAATTGCCGCCGCCAACCTGCCGCCAAGGTGTTGCCCGACGTTGTTCACAAAGAAGTCGAGCGGATCGACCGCATCTGGCACGAATGCCGGGAAACCTACGCCGCCGACGGCCCCTGGCTGTTAGGCCGATTCGGTATTCTCGATGCCATGTACGCACCGGTCGCCTTGCGCTTTCATAGTTACCGATTGGGAGCGGGGCAGGTGGCTCAAGCTTACGTCGATACGGTGCTAAATCATCCGGCTGTCAAGGAATGGATAGCAGCGGGGCAAGCGGAAACCGAAATCATTCCGGCGTTCGAAGAATGAAGGCGAAGGTTTGGGGCGCGTTGTTGGCCGTTTATCTGGTATGGGGATCGACGTATTTGATGATCCGCTTTGTAGTCGAGACGCTGCCGCCATTTTTGTCGGCCGGATTGCGTTTTGTGGTGTCCGGCATCATTTTGCTGGCTTGGCGGCGTCTGGCCGGCGATGCCGTGCCGACCTGGCGGCAGTGGCGTTCGGCCGCCATTGTCGGCACTTTGTTATTGCTCGGCGGCAACGGCTTGGTCTGTTGGGCCGAACAAACCGTCCCGTCCGGCGTTGCCGCGCTGATCATCGGCGCCGTACCACTGTTTCTGGTGATTGCCGACGCGCTCAGGCCGAACGGCGTCAGACCGACGCTACGCGTATTGGCCGGTCTGTTCATCGGTTTCGCGGGGATTTACCTTCTGGTCGGACCGACGGCGTATTCGGACGGTATGCCGTTAAACATGGCCGGTGTGGCGGCGCTTTTACTGGCCAGTTTGCTTTGGGCAGCCGGTTCTATCTACAGCAAGACCGCGGATTTACCGAAATCGGCGTTGATGACGACGGGCGCGGAAATGCTGGCCGGCGGATTGGCCTTGTTGGTGGTCAGCGTCCTCAGCGAAAAATGGAGTGTCTTCAGCCTTGCCCAAGTATCGATCGACTCATGGCTGGCCTTGGCATATCTGATCGTATTCGGCTCGATGATCGGTTTCGCATCTTACGCTTGGTTGCTGCAGAATGCGCCGATTTCGCTGCTTGCAACCTATGCCTACGTTAATCCGCTGGTGGCGGTTTTTTTAGGCAACTGGTTCGCGCAAGAACCGCTAACGCCGTACATCCTGAGCGCAGCGGCGATCATCATCGGGGCTATCGTATTCATGAACAGCTCGCGCGGTTCACCGGCCAAGCCGGCAGCGGCGCGAGGCGTGGGGGAATGACGCACCTCAACCGGCTGACGAATCGTCTCTAGGCTCATCTGTCCACGACGTTCGCCAGCTCGTCGTCGAAAATACCGGGCATTTCATTGTGTATGGATCAACCCGCGATACTGTGTGCGAGCTACAGGCGTTTTTGAACACTATGCGAGATGAAATTTAGGCTATTTGCATTCTAGGCTTGGAAAGCAGCTCGACTCATGTTTTCAGACTGCACTGTTTTGTGCAAAACACGGTTGGATTGTAACTGGGTGTAATAGCTTGTTATGTGTAAAAGTTGGTTGGGAGTAATGCCCGTTATCGGCCAATACCTGTCGGTCGGGGTCACAATCCAATTTCCATAATTAAGTCATCTTTTGACCCATTTGGCTGTCCGGTATTCGGCGAGCCAATTGAAAATATCACTGCTTCACTACGGCCAGCAGTGGTCGTCTCGACTTTATCGATTCGATGCCCGTAATGGGGCAAGCTCTGCTGGAAGCTGCAACGGAAGCGAATTAGCGATAATGGCTTCCCATAGTTGATAGACTCGGCTGGTGTTGGTTAGCGGAATCATTCCACCTTTGAATGTTTTATCTAAGGCTTTTGCCTGTAAGTATGCTCTGCCGACTGCTTCAAGCGGAAAATGCTCGCGTTTCAAGCGTGTCTTGTTATATCCCCCAAGCCGATCTCGTAAAGATTTCTCTACTTCTTTTGCATTGTCTAATTCCGACACTGTATCTTTGTCTGCGTGGTGAAGCAGCAGCCAAAGCTCAAAACAAGGCTTGCTTAAAGCGATGGATACGCCCTTTTCTTTAGCTTCTTTGATGATTCGCCTAAATTCTTTTATGTGCGGGCCACTTACATAATGGTCAGTGTCTAACAGCATCCAGCGTTCGTCTTCCTCTTCGTGTTCGATACTCTCCAGACGCTGTAGAACATCAATAGCGTGGCATCTGTTCTCATCCAAAGGTGTTTCAACCACATGTACTTGCACCCTTGCGAGCCGGAAAAAATCGAAATATTGCTTCGGCGCATAGGAGTCATCGCTGGCGACAATAAACAGCCTGTCGTCGCGCAAAGTGCCAATATCTCTGTTTAACGGCCTAGGCTTTAGGTCTTTGATTAAACTCATTGAGACAAATTTTCATTTCCTAACAATGCGTTCAAATCGCCCAAAAATGGAATGGCACCATATCGACCTTGCAGGTAACGCCTACGAATGTCTTGGTCTGTTCGAACGTTAAAATCAGCCAAGGAATAAAGATGACTGGCTCCGGCTTGGTCTTTTTCCACAAACCATATTTCATCGCGACGCAGCAGTTCCAAATCCAGCAAATTCGATTCGTGCGTGGTGATTATGATTTGATGCCTACCACCTTGGCAGGATTTTAGAAAAAACTCCAAAAATTGCTTGGCAAGAATAGGGTGCATGCTACGGTCAATTTCATCAATAAAAAATACCGCATTGCTTGTTTGCAAGAAGTGTAATGCTGGCAGGAGATTTAATAGACGACGAGTGCCGTCGGATTCCTCACTCAAGTCCAATGAAATTACCTTGCCCGGTTGGTGCTCATGAGCTGCTTGAATGCTTAATCGATAAAAATGGTTTTCCTCGATACGCTCGATCAAAAGTTCATTGCCTTGTTCAAGGCTAATGACGGCGGTACCGTCTTTATCTTCAACTATATCTTCCAATAGCTTGGAAACGAATTTTTTTGGCAAAAGGTTACGTAACTCTTCTTCGCTGATTTCGGTTTTTTGCGGTTGCAAATGTGTTATCCCGGTAGAAGCTGCTCTAAGAAAATCTCCGGCAAATGTTAAGAACGTCGAATCACTAGCTAATAAGTGTCCAAGCGAACCGAAAGAGGAATCGGGCCCGATGAATGTCAAATTGTCATCGAACCAGTTAATTACATTTGCTAACTCACCGTCATAATCTGCGCTATCCAGTGTTGCCTGAATGGTTGCTAGGAACGATTGGTTTTGCAGTCCGCCGACTGTAAACAGAGCACCTAGCTTACCCTTCTTAAATTTTGTCTTGCCGGCTTCAACACGTACATTGCCTTGTTCATCAGTTATTCGTTCATACAGACTTTTTTGTTTAGAGCCGACTACTTCGTACAACCATTCTTCAATAATTTTATAGTCGTCGATTTTTGCTCCATAGCGGTAAAGTTTACTATCAACAATAAATTGAAGATCGAACACAGAAGGTTCGTCCGCTTCAGCTCCAAAGCGGAATTTTTCCCGCTCCATGCCGCTGTTTTTTTTCCTTGGCTTGAGAGCGATAGTTCTGAGATAGCGGAGCGCATTAAAAAGGTTGGATTTCCCTGCGCCGTTTGCGCCGTATAGAACAGCTGTTTTAAGTACTTTTTCTTTGGTACCAGGAATAGAACATGCATGATCTTCATGACTGCCACTAAGACGATTGCTGGCAACCAGCGACAATGTCTGTTCTGAAGAAAAAGAACGGAAATTGGAGACAGAAAACGAGATAATCATGTGCTTATATGTGGCTTTTTCACAGAATTTAATGCTTAATGATGAAATATTAGGTGATATTAGCACGGAATCTGTGATTTTATCGCATCATAATTATTACGTATTTGCATGCATTCGGTTTGTAAAACGTGCACCCTGATCGCTTGCGAGTTCGATATAGCTTGCGAGCATTACGCGCTGCTGGCCGGATTCGTGAGGTCACTAGTGGCTGCTTTGTAGCCCTCCAGTTCGCAGAATCTGGCTTTGGTCGACTGGCGGCTTTGGAGAAGCGCGAGTGGCAAAAATGGGTCGGGATAAGACGATCCTGCCTTGCCTTACCAAACGGTGAATTTTCCGCGCACTGAAATCCAACCAAACCAAACTGGACTTAACATTACATCCCAGCGGCTTTCATTCCAAGCTCAGAATGCACATGGCCGAAATTTATTTAGCCGATATTCGCCGCCCGACACTTTAGTGCCGAAATTGGACGTGCCAAGACTATCGGTTACTTTGTTTCAAAAGGTTGAGCACTGTCCGTTTCCCAGCCGCCGCCCAGCGCTTTATAGAGGGCAACCAGATTCAAGCTGACTGTACGTTCACTGCGTACCTGTTCATCTTGGGACAAATACAACGCGCGTTGTGCGTCGAGTAAATCCGGATAACCAGACCAGCCCTTGGCATAGCGTTGGTTGGCGAGCTCGACAGCCCTTTGGTTTGCGCTGACTTCTTGTTGCAGCAAGCGGTAGTGCTCTTGCTCTTTTGCATAGGCTAGCAGGGCGTTCTCAACCTCTTCAAAGGCAGTGAGGACGATTTTTCGGTAATTCAGCAATGCCTGGTCTTGCGCCTCCGATTGAGCGCTGAGATTGGCGAGTACTCGGCCGGCATCGAAAATCCGCCATTGCACAGTTGGACCGATAGACCAGGTGCGGCTAGCGGGCAGGAAAAAGTCGCTGACGCTGACGCTGGTGGCACCTACCGATCCGGTGAGAGAAAACTTCGGGAACAGCTCGGCTTTGACTTGGCCTATGCGGGCCGTCTCGGCGGCCAGCAAGCGTTCGGCCTGCAAGATGTCGGGGCGGCGCAGCAGCAGGTCCGACGGCAGCCCGACCGGCACCTGGGGCGGCGCTGCCGGAATAGCCGCCGTTACGCCCAGCTCCGCACTCAAGGCAGCGGGATTTTGCCCCAGCAGCACGCCCAGGCGGTGAATCGACGATTGCAGCGAGGTCTCGAGCGCCGGCGCTTGCGATTGTATGTTCGCCAGCAGCGCCAGCGCCCGTTGTAATTCCAATTCCGCCGCCGATCCGTGATTCACGCGGCTGCGGATAATCTTGACCGTTTCTTGCTGTGCGTTAATCCGGTCTTGCAGTATCGCCAGCTGCCGCTGTGTGCCCCGAGTTAGCGTGTAATAGCGCGCCACCTCGGATAGCAAGCTGACCAGCACGTCGCGGCGGCCGTATTCCATCGCGCTCAACTCGGCCGTTGCCGCTTCGATTGTCCGGCGTTTGCCGCCGAACAGATCGATTTCCCACGCAGCGTCGAAGCCGGCTTTGTAAACATCGTTTTCAAACGGGATGTTGGAGGATGTAGGCAGCGATCCCAGAATAGGCTGATTTTCGCTTTGTTTTTGCCGGGCATAGGCGCCGGACGCGCTCAGCGTCGGCCATAAGTCCGCCTCGGCAAAGCCTTGCTGCGCCCGGGCCTGACGGACGCGGGATTCGGCGATGCGTAGGTCGAGGTTGGCCGTAACCGCACGCTCGATCAGGGCGTTTAATTCGGCATCGCCAAACAGCTTCCACCAGTCGCCCGGCCTATCGTTTTGGCTGGCGATTTCCTTGGAAAGCTGGCCGCTCCATTGTGCGGGTGCATTGGAATCCGGAGGCCGGTAATCCGGACCAACGATACATCCGCCGGCCAGAAGCATGAACAATGCGGGAGTCGCGGCTTTTATTTTCATAGGCGTATTGGTCTTGAAGTCTTAATTGAGTAGCCGACGGTTTTCAACATTCAAGCCAAGCGGCGGCGGAATAAGTAATTGGCCGCACTCAAGGTCGCGATGGCGATAATCACCAGTGGATAGATGTTGGGCAACAGCGCCATAGGGCCTATGTCCTTGAGGAAAACGCCCTTTACGATGACGATAAAATGGAGCAGCGGATTGATCCAGTCCAGGATTTGCAGCCAGCCCGGCATGTTGTCGACCGGCGAGGCGTATCCCGATAGCAGGATGGCCGGCATCACAAAGCAAAACAACCCCAGAAATGCTTGTTGTTGCGTCGCGCAAACCGATGAAATCAACAGCCCGAATCCGGACAGCGCCAGACAATAAAAAATCATGCAGCCGTAAAGGAGCAACAACGATCCGGCAAACGGCACGCGGTAGACGAAAATGGCGGCCAGCAAAATAATGGTTCCCTGCATCACCCCCACCAACACGGCCGGAATAATTTTGCCGATCATGATCATGGCGGGCGTCAACGGCGAGACCAGCAATTGATCGAGCGTGCCTTGTTCGCGTTCGCGGGCGACCGAAAGCGCGGTGACGATGAGTGCGTTGATCGAGGTGATGAGGGCGATCAGGCTGGGCAGGATGTGCCGGAGATAATCCAGATTGGGATTGAACCAATGCCGGACAACCAAGCTTGACGGTGGGTATTTTTGCGCGGTTGCAAACCGTTCATTGCTGTAGTCGTTGACGATTTGTTGCAGGTAGCCCAGGGCGATTTGGCCGCTGTTGGAGCGGCGGCCGTCGAGTATGGCCTGAATCCGCGGTGTGCGGCCTGCGGCGAGGGCGCGCGAAAAATCCTGGGGAAAACGGATCACGATCAGCGCTGTCTGGTTGTCAATGGCATTGCGCACCTCGGTTTCGCTGTAAAGCGTGATCAGTTCGCTAAAGGCCCGGGCCTGCGAGAAACGCTGCATTAATTCCGCGGACTCGCGGCCGGAATCTTCGTTAAAGATGGCCAGCGTGTTGTTTTTGACTTCCAACGTCGCCGCAAACGGGAACAGCGCCAGTTGCAGAAATACCGGCACTATCAACACCATGCGGCTTTGCCGGTCTTGCAGCAGCATTTCGAGTTCTTTGACGACGAGCGTCAGGATACGTGCAAACATGATTACTCCAAACGGCGATGGGTTTTTAGCGCCGTCAAGCCGATGAAAAAGCTGCCGGCAAACACCAGAAACAGTCCGCTGTCCAATAAAACCGGCGCCACGTTGCCGGCTTGGAAAAGCGTTTGCATGGCGTTTACAAAATAGCGGGCCGGGATCAGATAGGTGGCGGCCTGAATAACGGCGGGCATGCTGCGGATTTCGAACAGGAAACCCGACAGCATCATGGCGGGCAGGAAGGCGGCATTGAGGGCGGCTTGGGCGGCGACGAACTGGTTGCGCAGCACGGTGGAGAGCAACAGCCCCAAGCCAAGGCTGCTGGCCAGAAACAGCGAACCTATCGCCCACAAGATCAGCAGCGAACCGCGAAACGGCACGTGCATCATTAAGGCCGCAACCCCGACGCACAAGAACAGCGAGACGATGCCCAGCAGGTAATAAGGCAGCAATTTGCTTAACAGCAATTCGGTACGGGTAACCGGCGTGGACAGCAGCGCCTCCATTGTGCCGCGTTCCCACTCGCGCGCCACCACCAGCGCGGTCAATAGCGAGCCGATCACGGTCATGATGATGGTAATCGATCCCGGAATCAGGTAGTTCCGGCTGTCGGCGGAGGGGTTAAACCAAAAGCGCGGTTCGATGCTGATAGCGGCAGGCGGCGTTTCGCCGCGTTCGCCGGCGCGTTGCCGCAGCCAACCGCTCCAGGCGCCGGTTACATAGTTTTGCACGAAGTTGGCGGTGTTGGGTTCCGTGCCGTCCGTTATTGCCAGCAGCGGCGCGGTGCCGGCCGGCTGCTTGAGTTTTTCGGCAAAATCCGCCGGCACCACCACAAAGCCGCGGATCCGACCTTCTATCAACGCCTGCTCAACCTCGGCCTGAGTTTCGGCGGCGTGTACGACAAAATAGGCGGAGCCGTAAAGATTGTCGGCAAAGCGCCTCGCTTCCGGGCTGGTGTCTTCCAGCACCAAGCCGATATGTACGGAGGTGGAATCGAGGTTGATGCCGTAACCGAAGATAAACATCATCACCACCGGCAGAACGAAGGCGATGAGGTTGCTGCTGGGATCGCGCAGGATTTGCCAGGTTTCCTTTCGGCAAAGGGCGCGCAGCCGGCGAAAGGACACGGGCGATTTCATATCGGGACCTCCGCGGCATGTTGTTGCACCAGCGCAATAAACGCGTCTTCCATCGACGGATCGGGATTGTGCGGCGACGCGATTTGTGTCTTGAGTTGATCGGGGGAGCCGGCCGCGATGACTTTGCCGCGATACACCAAGGCGATGCGGTCGCAATATTCGGCTTCGTCCATGAAATGCGTCGTCACCATGACGGTGACGCCTTTTTCGACGATGCCGTTGATATGGGTCCAAAACTCGCGGCGGGTTACCGGATCGACGCCGGAAGTGGGTTCGTCCAGAAACAGAATCGCCGGCTGATGCATGACGGCGCAGGCCAACGCCAAGCGCTGTTTGAATCCGAGCGGCAGGGTATCGGGAGTCGTGCCAAGGTATGGTTGTAGCTTGAATACTTCGATCATTTTCGCTACGGCGGTTTTTTGCCCGGTACCGCGTAAACCATATACGCCGGAGAAGAACTTCAGGTTCTGTTCGATGGTGAGATTGCCGTATAGCGAAAATTTCTGCGCCATGTAACCCAGGCGTTGCCGGGCTTCGCTGCCGCTGGTTTTGAGATCGATGCCCATGACACGCGCCGTCCCGGAGGTAGGCGTCAGTAGTCCGCACATCATGCGAAAGGTCGTCGATTTGCCGGCGCCGTTAGGACCGAGCAGACCGAAGATTTCCCCGCGTTTGACGGCGAAATTGACCTGGTCGGTCGCGATAAAGTCGCCGAAACGTTTGCTTAGCGCTACCGCTTCCACCACCGTATCGGCATCGCCGAGCAGCGGCTGCAGGCTTTGTGCCAGCACCGAATCGCCGCCGGGGCCGCCGCCCAAGGCCTCGATAAACGCATCCTCGAAGCGCGGCGCGACGGTTACAAGTTCCGCCGCGTCGCCGGCATCGAGTTCATCGAGGGGAGGACGGCCCGCGCCGCCGCGTAGCACTAGCCGAACGGCGTGACCTTGAATGACGCCATCCGAAACTTCGGGCCGGCGCAACGCTCTAGCCAGCAATTGCCGGCGATTGCCGCTCAGCCGTCTGATTTGCAGGCTGCGATCGTGAATACGCTGGGTGAGATCCGCCGGCTTGCCGGAGAAGATCAATTGTCCGTCGTTCATCAACAGCACTTCCGCGCACAATTCCGCTTCGTCCAGATACGCGGTGCTCCAGACTACCGCCATGCCCTGAGCGATCAGTTCATGCACCATTTTCCACAATTCGCGCCGCGAAATCGGATCGACGCCCACGCTGGGCTCGTCCAGCAGCAGCAACCTGGGACGGCCCAACAGCGCGCAGGCCAGGCCGAGTTTTTGTTTCATGCCGCCGGACAGGTTTCCCGCCAATCGGTTGGTGAAGCGGGCCAGATCGGTAAATGCCAGCAGACGCTTGAAGGTGGCGACGCGCTCGTCACCTATTAGCGCCCGCAGATCGGCGTGGAGTTCGAGGTTTTCGAGCACCGACAAATCTTCGTAGAGGCCGAATTTTTGCGGCATGTAGCCGATGAAGGCACGTAGTTTGTCCGCATCGCGAATCGGGTCGCAATGGTCTATGCAAATAGTGCCGGACGTCGGTGCCAGCAATCCGGCCATCAGCCGGATGAGCGTGGTCTTGCCGGCTCCGTCAGGCCCGACCAAGCCGGTAATTTGGCCGGGCCTGATGACGGCCGAGACGCAGTCCAACGCCGGTTTGGCCGCAAGCGGGAAGTTTTTCCGGACAGAATCGAGCGTTACCAGCGCATCGCCCGTCATGGAATTACCGTGCCTGCCGCACTTTCATCGAGCGTGACGGTTACCGGCATGCCCTGGCGCAGCCCGTCGTCGGGATTTTCCACAACGATGCGCAAGCGGTAGACCAGCGAGGTGCGCAATTCCTCGGTTTCCACGGTCTTGGGGGTAAATTCGGCACGAGGGGAAATGTAACCTATCCGGCCCTTATAGTGCTTGTCGGCCGAGGAATCGCTACGGATTTCGGCCTGCATGCCCGGATGGATGCGCCCCAGGTCGGGCTCATGGATATAGGCGCGTACCCAAACCGGATTCAGCAGGGACAGCGTGAAAACCGGCGTGCCTGCTTGCAAGATGGCGCCGGCCTCTTGTGCCCGGGTGAGAATCACGCCGTCGGCCGGTGCGGTTAATACCGTATCGTTCAATTGCAGTCCGGCAGTTGCCAATGCCGCTTCGGTTTGAGCCAGATCGGCTTTGGCTTGGCTAATATCCTCGCTGCGAAACCCGGCTTCCAGGAGTGCCAAATTGTCGCGCGCGGATTTAAGCCTCGCCTGGGCCTCTCTATGGTTGGCTTCCGCATTGTCGCGCTCTTGGGCCGAGACGCCTTTGTCGGCCAGCAAGTCCTCGGCCCGCTGGAACAAACGCTCGGCATTGACGGCGGTGGCTTCGCGCTCGCGGACCAGCGAGCGGGCCTGGGCAATTTCCTGCGGCCGATTGCCGGTTTCCCGCAGCTTCAGACGCGCCCGCAACGAGTCAACCTGAGCCTGAACGCTGGCGGCCTGAAGGCGATAAGGCTCGTCGTCCAGCCTGGCCAGCACTGCGCCGGCTTCGACTTTATCCCCCTCGTCATAGTGCAGTTGCGCCAACTTGCCGGAAACGCGAAAACCCAGGGTGACTTCGCGTATGTCGACATTGCCGTACAGTGTCGGCAAGGTGTCATTTTCGCCCCGATACGTGCGATAAACCCAGACTGTACTACCCGCAATGGCGAATAAAACGATGACGAAAGATAGGGTCTTTTTCACTAGGATGCCTCATCAATGATAGGTACATGCGAGAGGGTTACGCTGTTGTCCGCAATGCTTGACCGGATCGGTGCAGTACAATTTAGCGGCATTGTTCTACTCGCCCAAACTGTAATTCAACCCGGCTTCACCCATGCCACGCCGAACCGAAGCAAGGAGGCGGCGGGCGAGACTCAACAGGTCGTCGATCGCGGTGTAGGCCACCGGAATCACCACCAGACTCAGCGCGGTCGATGTCAGCAAGCCGCCGATCACGGTAATCGCCATCGGTGCCCGGAAACTCGGGTCCGCGCCCAGGCCGAGCGCGATCGGCAGCATGCCGGCGCCCATCGCGATGGTCGTCATCAGGATCGGTTGCACCCGCTTGCGGCAACTGTCGATCACCGCGTCCAGCCGGCTCAGACCGTGCTCGCGGCGGGCAATCATCGCGTATTCGACCAGCAGGATCGAGTTTTTGGTGACGACGCCCATCAGCATCAACAGCCCGATCACACTCGGCATCGCGAAGCTGCCGCCGGTCATCAGCAAGGCCAGAAAAGCCCCGCCCAGCGATAAGGGCAGCGCGCCGAGAATGGTCACCGGCTGACTGAAGTCGCCGAACAACAATACCAGCACCACATAAATGCACAACACGCCAATGGCCATCGCCCCGCCGAAACTGCCGAACAACTCGTTCATCCGTTGCGCATCGCCCGATTCTATCGTGCGCACGCCGGCCGGCAGATTTTGCAGCGTCGGCAATTGCATGGCCTCGGCCAACACGTCGCCGACCGCCCGCTCGCCCAACTCGATGTCGAAGGTGGTATTGCGCATCCGGTCCAGCCGGTCGATTTGCTGCAAGCCGCCGGCCAGGCGAATGTCGGCCAGGGTGGCCAAACTGACGCTGCCGCCGCGTCCGGCCACCCGCAGTTGGCCGATTTCGTCCAGACTCCGGCGGACGGATTCGGCCAGCCGCACCCGAATCGGAATTTGCCGTTGCGGCAGATTCAGCTTGGCCATCACGTTGGAGTAATCGCCGTAACTGGCGACCCTCACCACGTCGGCCAAGGCCTCGACCGTGACACCCAATTCGGCGGCCTTGCCGAAATCCGGAGTGATTTGAATTTCCGGGCGTTGCAGGCTGGCGCTGGAGGTAATGTTCCCGAGACCGCGCAGTTGCCGCAACTCAAGCTCGACCGCATCGGCGGCCCGGCGTAAGGCTTGCGGATCGTCGCTGGCCAGCGTCAGTTGCAATTTCTCGCCGCTGCCGCCGGCACCGACGGCCACCCGCACGCCGGGCAGATCGGCCAGTTTCTCGCGAATCGCCGCCTCGACCGCCGCTTGTTTATACGGGCGTTCGGCGCGGTCGCGCAGACTCAAGGTCAAGGTGGCCTTGCGCACTTCGTAGTTGGTGGTGGCGGCATCCGCGCCGCCGCCACCGCTACTGGAGACGCCGGCCGCGGTGAACACCTGGGTGACGTCGGGCAATTCGCGCAAGCGGCGTTCGGCCTCGACGGCGACACGGCGGGTTTGCGCCAGCGAACTGCCCGGCGGCAATTCCAACGAAACCTTGGTCTGACTGTTATCCGCCGCCGGCACGAAGCCCTTGGGTAGCAAGGGCATCAGGCTCAAAGAACCCACCACGAACACCAACACGCCGACGCCGACCGTCATTCGATGGCTCAGACACCACTCGACCGCCCGCAGATAAATACGCATCGCCGCGCTGTCGCCGCTATCGCGTTCCGGATGCGGCTTCAGCAGATAGGCCGCCATCATCGGCGTCAGCAAGCGCGCCACCAACAACGACGCCAGTACTGCGGCGGCGGCGGTCATGCCGAATTGGCGAAAGAATTTGCCCGGTATGCCGCCCATGAATGCGGTCGGCAAGAACACCGCCACTAGGGTAAACGTGGTGGCGATCACCGCGAAGCCGATTTCGTCGGCGGCGTCCATCGCCGCTTGCAACGGCGTCTTGCCCATCCGCAAGTGGCGGACGATGTTTTCGATTTCGACGATGGCGTCGTCCACCAAAATCCCCACCACCAAGGCCAGGGCCAGCAGCGACAGAATGTTCAGGCTGAAGCCGAAATACCACATCGCCGCGAAGGTCGGCAAAATCGACAAGGGCAAGGCGACCGCCGCGACCAGCGTCGCCCGCCAATCCCGCAAAAACCACCAGACCACAATGACAGCCAGGAAGGCGCCTTCGTAGAGCAAATGCATGGAGCCGGTAAAGTTGTCTTCGACCGGCTGCACGGTGTCGAAGGCCTCGCGGATTTGCACTTGCGGATGCGCGGCGGCAAACTCGGCCAGCGCCGCGCGCACCGCTTCCGCCACGGTGACTTCGCTGGTGCCTTTGTTGCGGACGATGTCGAAGCCAACCACCGGCTTGCCGTCCAAAGTCGCGTAGGTGGAACGCTCGGCGATGGTATCGCTGATGTCGGCGATTTGGTCCAGTTTGATGTGGCTGCCGTTGCTCAGCGGAATGTCCAGGTTGCGCAGCTCGCCGGCCGTCGCCACCCGGCCCAGGGTGCGCACCGCTTGCACGCCGCCGCCGATGTCGCCGCGGCCGCCGGACGCGTCTTGCTGTACTTTTTTCAGTTGCGTCGCCACCTCGCTGACCAGCGCGCCCAAGCCCGCCATCCGCACCGGGTCCAGGTCAACGTGCACCTCGCGATCGACGCCGCCGGTGCGGGTGACCTTGCCGACGCCGGTCACCGCCAACAAGCGCTTGCTGACGTCGTTATCGACGAACCACGACAAGGCCGCTTCGTCCATGTTGTCGGCGCTGACCACGTAGGTCAAAATTGCGCCGCCGGCGGTCGTGGTCTTAGAGACGATGGGCGCCGCCATCGCCGACGGCAATTCCGAGCGGGCGCCGTCCACCGCGTTGCGCACTTGATTTAGCGCCTCCTCGGAATTTTTATCGATGTTGAACTCGACCTTGATCGAAACCGAACCGTCGGTGATCGTGGTGCGCACGTGCTCGACGCCGCCGATCGCGGCGATCTTGTCTTCGATCTTGCGCGCCACTTCGGTTTCCAACTGCGCCGGCGCCGCGCCTTCCAGAGTAGCGGCGACGGTGATGGTCGGCACTTCGATGTCCGGAAAGTTTTGTTTGCCCAATTGCTTGAGACCCATGCCGCCCAGGATGGACAGCACCGCGAACAACAACAGACTGGGTACCGGCTTGCGGATGGCCCATGCGGAAAAATTCATGATTTTACTCCCGCGCCCGAAACCGCTCGACACGGCGCTTGGGCGCTGATAAATGGTGATGCGTTCGGCATCGTGGTTGAAAAAGCTGCCGTTGGCAGGCGCCCGCGGGCGCTTTAACTGACGGATTGCTTAGACCCGGTTTAGATCTTGGGCGTAACGTTGACGATGTCGCCGTCCTTTAAAAATGCGCCGCCGCCGGCAACCAAATGGGCATCGCCGGCAATCCCCTCGCGGATTTCCACCCAGTCGCCCACCCGGCGGCCGGTCACCACGTTGCGCTGTATCACCGTTTGAGTCCCGGTGGCGACCGAGGATTCGGCGATTTCGAACAAATAATCGCGGCCGTCCCGTAAAACCAGCGCGGTCTGCGGCACTACCAAGGCAGCCTGTTCGCCGACGGCGATGCTGCCTTGCAAATACATGCCCGGTTTGGCGGCGGCATTGGGAATATCGACGTAAACCAGCGCGTTGCGGGTAGCGTCGTCCACGGTTGGCGCGGTCATCCGCACAGTGCCGCTCACCCGGCCGCCGTCCGGCAAGCTCAATTCAACGGTTTGGCCGGGCCGAATTTGAGCGAGCTGCTGGGCGTTGACCTCGGCCCGCCACTCAACCCGTCCCTGCCGCACCAGCCGGAACAACTCGGTGCCCGCCGTCACCACATCGCCCATGCCGGCGCCGCGCGCCGAAATCACGCCGTCGTCCGAGGCAACGATGTGGGTCTGGCGCAAGCGAATCCGCTGGTTTTCCAACTCGGCTTCCGCCAAGGCCAGATCGGCGCGGGCGGTTTGTTCGGCGATAACGTATTCGTCGATTTTCTGCGACGATAGCGCGCCACTGTCTTGAATTTCGCGGGCGCGGGCGGCGTCGGCGCGGGCCTTGGCCAAATTCGCCCGGCTTTTATCGACGCTGGCTTGTTGTTTGTGCAGTTCGGCAACGACGGTGTCGTCGGCCAACACCGCCAAATCCTGACCGCGCTTGACCCGGTCGCCAACATCGACCAAGACTTGCTTGATGCGCAAACTGCCGATTTCGGCGCCGATTTTGGCTTCCTGCCAAGCCGCCACCGCGCCGTTGACCTTGATCGTGGTCGGCCAGTCTTGCTGACTGGGCGTCAGCGTTTCGACCGCCAGCACCGCCTTGGATCTGGCGGCGATCGCCGCCGGCGCGGGCGCGCTGGTCAGGGCCGGTAACGCAATGCTCAGTCCGGCCAAGGTCAGGCCGGCAATCCAGGTCGGTAACGAAAATGTTTGATGGATATTCATAGTGACTCCTCGCTCCGGGTCTCGCCCGCGCTCAATTGCGTATCCTGGGCGCGCCAACCGCCGCCCAAAGCCTTGTACAACGCGATCCAATACCGCACGCGATTTTGTTGTTGCGCGATGTAACTGATTTCTTGCGCGATCATTTGCCCGCGCGCATCTTCCAACGACAGCAGACTCAGCCCGCCGGCCCGCCAATTCAGCTCGGCCGCCCGAAAATACTGGCGGTATTGCTCGGCGCTACGGCCTTCGACGCGTTCCCGTTGCTCGGCGCCGTTCAGATTGACCAAGGCTTGCTCGACTTCCTTGATCGCGGCGCGAATATCGCTCCGGTAACTGGCCCATGCGCTGGCATAGGCGGCTTCGGCGCTATCGACCTTGGAGCGCAATTCGCCGCCGTCGAAGATCGGCAAGGTCACGGTCGGGCCGATCGACCAGGTGTTGCTGCTCAGGGTCAAGCCGGTGGTTTCGGTTTTGCGCTTGCCGATCGAACCGGTCAGGCTGACGCTGGGATAGCGCTTGGCGACCGCGTTGCCAATGTCGGCGCTGGCCGCCGCCAGCTTGCGCTCGTCGGCGGCCAGATCAGGACGCTGAGTCAATAGATCGGCCGGCACGCTATCCACCCGGAATTGGGTCGGGGTCGGTATACCGCTGCCTCGATCCAACCAAGCGCGCAACTCGGTCTCGGCCAGGCCGGTCAACGCCACCAAGGCTTTAACCGTGTTGTCGCACTCGACGCGTTGGGCGATCAGACTGGATTCGCTGGCGTGCAGGCTGGCCTCGGCCAAGACCGCGTCGGCCGGTGACGAAAAACCCGCGCCGGCCAGGACGCCGGTCAAGCGCGCGGTATCTTGCTTCGAAGCGATCGCGTTTTGATAGGCTGTCACCGTCAGTTGGCAGGCCCGGTAACCGACGTAATCGCTCGCCACTTCCGCCGCCAGACTCACTTTAGCGTTGTGTCGGGTCATTTCGGCCGCATCCAGCCGGGCCTGCTCGGCTTGGCGGCCGAAGGCAAATTTGCCGAACAAATCCAGCTCCCAGCTGGCGTCCAGGCTGCCGGACAGAATTTGGGTAATCCCGCTATTGAAGCTTGACCCGCTAGTGCCGGTGGTTTGCGCGCTGGTTCCGCTAGAGGAGCCCCCCTTGGAACGACTGAATGCGCCATTCGCGGTCAAGCTGGGCATGCCGCCGGCTTCGGCGCTGGCCAGGTTGGCGCGCGCCGAAGCAATGCTCGCCACCGCTTGATCCAGCGTCGGATTATCCTGTTCGGCGGCCTGTAGCAAGCGGGTCAACACCGGATCGTTGAACTGGTGCCACCAGTCCAGCCGTTCCGCCGCGCCGTCGGCCTCGGTGCGCCGAACTTGCCATTGCGCCGGCGTGTCGACGGCCGGTCGAACGTAATCGGGGAACACGCTGCAGCCGGCCAGCGCGCCGCCGGCCAGCATCGTCATGATCGCGGCCTTCATGACGGCCTCCGGCCGGCAATGCCGTATAAAAACACCTTCACCACGAATTCGACGTGGGCGCGCGCATCCCAGTCGGCCTCCAGAATGCCGAACAAGGCTTTGTTTCGCGGCTCGGCAATCAACATTTCCAAAAACAAGGCCGCCGCCGGCTCGAACTCCACTGCCGACAACCCGGTATCCCCGGCGTGCCGGTGCAGGTAAGCGGCGATCATCTCTTGAATGCGCTTGGGGCCGGTGTTCTTGATCAGTTCACTCAGTTCCGGAAACCGGCAGGCTTCGGCGACGCCCATTCGGTAAAACGAGATCATGTCGGGCTGCATGACTTTGCCCAGCAGCTTTTCGCCGAGCGCGATCAAGCCGTCGCGGCACGACAGATCCTGTAAATTTTCGATACCTTGCATTTCGGAAATGTCGGTTTCGACCAGCCTATCGACTGACGCCAGCATTAATTCCGCCTTGTTTTTATAGCGTTCGTAAATGGTCCGGGTCGAAACCCCGGCCGCCACCGCGATTTTGGCGATGCTGGCGGCGGCATAGCCCTCGCGCATGAACAACACCAGGGCCTGATCCAGCAAATGATCGTTGCGCTCGGCTTCGGTACCGGCTTTCGGCCGTCCCACCTTGGGTTTGTTAAGCGTTGTCGCTGTCATGGTCTGCTCCGGGAAAATAAAAATAAAACGTTTCGTTTTTATTATTTCCGAACAAACTCTTTTTGGCAAGAGCTAAACCCAAAAATTTACAGCTGTTTTCGCAAATTTACGCTTTCCGGCGCGGCTGACTTAAGCGCGTCGGGGTGGATAGCGGGAGAGTAGTGGAGATCGGTAAGCTTTTTTTCGAGCGCGGCCCGGCATTGGGCATGAAATATTCGGAAGATTATTTTGCCGCCGCCATCGAAGCCGGCCGGTTGCGTTCGGCGGACCCGCGGATTGCAGCGATGCATTTTCGCGGCTTATTGGAGTCGGAAGTATACGAGCCTTGGTTGCTGAACATCTTGCATGAACTCCCGCCTGATTTGATTCACGACGTGGTCGATCACGCCGTCGACGTGTTCATGAGGGCATACGGGCCGAATGGCAACTGAGCGACAGGAAGCAATGACCGGCCTGGGATGAAAGCAGTGTTTTTATCGCAACAGGTGCCGGTTCGGAATAACCTGGACATTCGTTGCTGCCAGATGCAAGACCGGCTCTAGCTCCGACTTTCAAGTACCAAATTGTCGAGCTCGGCGCCGGCCGGTTTAGAAAAAGACTCTGAATAACCGTTGAATTTGCTCGAATTCGTATAAATACGGCTTAGCAACGTCGTGATTGGCTGCGATGACTATCAAATCGTGCGAGAACACCGAGGTGTTGTACCAATTGAAGCTGCCTTCTATGACGATGTAGTCGTCGATGACGCAGTATTTCGAATGGATGGGTGAGTAGGGTACCGGAAGGTCGTCTCGCCCGTACACCAAGCCAACTCTGATTCCGGCCCATTTCAGGCGCTGCACCGCAGGCAGCAACGGTCGGTTTTGTTCTTCGTGCATCGGTCGTTCCACACCGACCCGACCTTGTCTGGCCAGATGCCCGTTGAACAGAATTTGTACGTCGACGCCGCGTTGTTTGGCTTGAACGAGGGCGTTGATCACGCTGTCGTTGTGGTCGCCCAACAAATCGCCAATCAGAAACAAGCAGATTTTGATCGAATGCCGAGCCCGGTGAATTTCCGCCAAAATGGCGTGATGCGGCCTATACAGCTTGCCATTGGCCATCGTCTGCCGGCCGAAGGTATACAGCAAATTGAACGGCGCCAGAGGATCGATGCCGTATTTCTGGATAACCCCGCCGCGCTGGCTTTGAAAAATGTTGTCCAGCAAACGGCATACACCCTTGGAGTGAAACGTCATGCCGGATTCCCAGTTGGCCCACCAACGATCGAAGGTGATGTTGAACGAACCCAGGATGCAGTCTTCATCGTTGAAAATGACGAATTTGGTATGCATGTCGGGTTCGACTTCGATCAGGTGATGTTTGGGCGTGCAAAACACCCCGACCAATTCTACGCCGGAACGCTTCAAATTGGCGTAAGTCGGGCTGTTGGTCAAGGTCATCTTGCGCCAATCCACCACGCATTGCACCCATACGCCTTGGTGACTGGCGTGTACCAAATGATTGACGAAGTCGTTGTCGTCTATGCAATCCACACTGACTTTAATCGTGCACAAACGATTCGGATTGTCGCGCTTGGCGATAATGACTTTATCGATATGATCGTGGATGAAGCGTTTGGGATGATAAGGGTGGTATTGCTGACCCTTGGTAAATTTCGGAATCAGATGCAAGGATTCGAAATGATGATTGTACCAATCCACGTCCGCTTGCAACTGTCCGGCGTCCAGTTCGTAGGTGCGGTAATGGTTGACGGTTGCGTGCTCGTCGCTAATGGTGCGTTGCTGATGTAAGCCGTCTTGCAGTTGGTACCAATCCATGAATATGTATTCGTTGCGCGACGGAATTGAACGCTCGCCCAGATGCACGACAAACGCAAATTTAATGCAATTAATTTTTCCGAACTGATTGGAATAGGGGTGTACGAAAAAATCCCGGCTAGCCCGTTTGTGGCGGTCCCAATGCACGTCGAAAGCATCGGTATCGACGACAAAGGTTTCGCAAATCGACTCGCGGTATACCCGCAAAATGATTTTCAGATTGGCGGACATGCCGTAATGCATGTCGAATTCTATTCGCCCCCAGCGCAGGCTGAACGTATCTTTAAAATCGTTAACCCGCTGAAAGAAACCTCCCAGCTTTCCAAACACCGGTTTTGCGTATTGTTCTGCTACTGGCATAGTGCGATCCAAACTCAAGCTAAGCGGAATTATGCACCAAATAGGCTTTCGTATCAGAACTGCCGTTTAGAGAACGGCATTTTTTTATCTGTCAATCGTCCGGAGCAAGGAAATGCACAAAAATCTTATTGACTTCATTCACGAAACTGATAATTTTAAACCGTTATTTTTTTTCAAATAACAGGTCCGGATAGCGGCTTTTACCGTGCTAATGGACTGGCCAAACATCTCTCTCGTAGATAGGAGGTTTTTATGAATAAAATAACCCCTCACTTGATCAGAGACTTAGATTCCACCTTGCCTGCAGGCACCGAATGCTATCTATGTTCTACTGTACGTAGGGCCTTGGCTAAACACCGTAATGGCAAAGAACCGATGGCTTATATTCCCAAAGACCAAGCGATCTCCATATTGGCTTCCCGCTTGGGCCGCGGCCTTGAAAGGTTTCTAACAAAAGACGTACGGGCGATGTTGCCTCACTCACAACTGTTCAATCCCGAAAAACTGGCTTGATCGAAGTTTATTTAACATTGCTGAACACTTAATCCAGATACCGATAATCCCCCTTTTTAGGGGGATTTCTTTGTGGGCGTATAATTTGCTTACCGGAGTTCGGCGTCATTCACTTACCGCAAACCTTATGTCCTTAATCCAGCAAAACAGCATTCCATTAACCGGCCAAGCCTTAATCGATACCGACCATGGCGAGTTCATCGCGCTGGTCAATCAATTGGATAGCGCGAGTAACGCCGAATTTCCGGCCTTGTTCAAGCAGCTCTACCAACATACCGAACGGCATTTCGACAGCGAAAACCGTTTGATGGAAGAGTCCGGTTTTCCGGCGGAAAGCGAACACAAAGGCGAGCATCAACGGGTACTGTCGGAATTCAAACAATTTCAAACCCGAATCGACAAAGGCTTGATTCCGTTCGGACGGGCCTTCGTCAAAGAGCGATTGCCGCAGTGGTTTGCCTTACACGTTGCCACCATGGACGCGGCCTTGGCCGCACATGTGAGATTGAATTCGGCGGCGCTGAAGCTTGATTGATTTTACCGAAACGAATGAATTGGCCGTTCCGCCGCGGCTCAACACCAAGCCGAAATACCGCGTAATTCGTAAAACTCTTTAACGAAATCGTCGAAGCGGTGCGACTCTATCGCATCGCGCATACCTTGCATCAATTCCAGATAATAATGCAGATTGTGGATGGTATTGAGCCGCGATCCCAGCATTTCCTTGCATTTGTCCAGATGTTTAAGATAAGCCCGCGAATAGTTTCGGCAGGTATAGCAACTGCAATGTTCGTCTAAGGGCCGAGTATCGAATTGGTATTGGCTGTTGCGAATTTTGATTACCCCGTAGCGGGTGAATAAATGGCCGTTACGAGCATTACGAGTCGGCATGACGCAATCGAACATGTCGACCCCGCGCCTGACCGCCTCCACTAAGTCTTCCGGAGTACCCACCCCCATCAAATAGCGCGGTTTGTCATGCGGCATGTTCGGCATTAATCCGTCCAGGGTGGCGAGCATTTCATGCTTGGGTTCGCCAACCGACAAGCCGCCAATTGCATAGCCGTCGAAACCGATGTCGGTCAATCCGCGAATGGACTCGTCGCGTAACTCCGGATACATCCCACCTTGTACGATACCGAATAACGCAGAATCGTTGCCGTCGTGAGCCAGTTTGCTGCGTTCGGCCCAACGCAAAGACAAGCGCATGGAGTCGGCTGCTTGCTGAAAGGTGGCGGGGTAGGGGGTGCATTCATCGAATATCATCACGATGTCCGACCCCAAATCCCGCTGCACCTGCATGGATTCTTCCGGGCCCATGAAGATTTTGCCGCCGTCTATCGGCGATTTGAACATTACGCCTTGCTCCGAAATTTTCCGCAAATCCCCCAAACTGAAGACTTGAAATCCGCCGGAGTCGGTCAAAATCGGTTTCTGCCAGCGCATAAAATCGTGTAAGTCGCCGTGCGCTTTCACGACCTGCATGCCCGGGCGCAACATCAAATGAAAAGTGTTGCCGAGAATAATTTGCGCGCCGAGCGCGTCCAGGTCTTCCGGCGTCAGCGATTTAACCGTCCCGTAAGTGCCTACCGGCATGAAGATCGGCGTTTCGACGATCCCGCGAGAGAAGGTCAGTTGGCCGCGGCGAGCTTTTCCATCGCGGCTTTTAAGGGTGAATTCCATGAAGTTACCGTTGAATGTTAACTGACGAATTATCCGAATTTTTGCCCTATCATGCCAGCTCGCTAAAACGGATCGGCGAGTCGTTTCTCGCCAACGCGTTGTCATAAGCTTGTTACATTGGCGAGACATCATAGAAACAGGTTATTGGTTGGTGTTAGCTCAGCATGATGTTACTTCCGGAAGGCTCATTCGATTTCGCATTGCAGGATGTTTTAAACAGGAACGATCACTTTCAATCGGTAACGGAAGGCGATGCCTGCGTCGGCAAAGTCGCGAGCTTGCTTCTGTATGTAGAGCCTGTCATGGCCGATAGCGGCTGTCTGCAGGTCTTGCAACGTTTCGTATCCGACGAAACCTTGCAGGCGGTCGCGATAGTCGACGACAAGCACAATGCGGTCGGCATTATCGATAGAGGTAAAATTTCCGACATCTTCTTACGGCCGTTTTCTCGCGATCTCTTGGGCAAAAAAGCGATTAGCGAGATTATGGATAAGCAACCCATCGTAGTCGACATAAAAACCGGCATCGACGACGTGGCGCGCATCATCATCGATTCCGGCGTTCGCCACATGGTAAATGGATTCATTATCCACGACCGTGGCGTTTATGTCGGCATGGCTACCGGCCTGTCTCTGCTCAAGGAAATAACCCACCGCAAACAGCGCGAACTGTTCATCATGGCGCATTACGATCTGTTGACCGGACTGCCTAATCGCTTGTTGTTCAAGGACCGTTTGCTGCAGGCTTGTCAAAATGCCAAACGGCTGGGCCATTTACTGGCGCTGATCTTCGTAGACGTCGACCGTTTCAAAGCCATCAACGACTCGATGGGACATGCGTTCGGCGACAAATTGCTGCAAAACATCGCCTCCCGGCTGGCCGCTAGCGTCCGGCAAAGCGATACCGTCGCCCGTTTGGGCGGCGATGAATTCGTGATCGTCCTGCAAAACGTCAAATCCTCTCAAGACGTATGCGGCATAGTCGGCGATATTGCCGAACAACTCCGTCAACCTATCCCGATTTACGAACGCGAAATTCACGTCACGACCAGCATGGGAATCGCCTTGTACCAGGATTATCAAGACAGCGCGGAGGAATTGGTACGCAAGGCTGACATTGCCATGTACGAAGTCAAGCAACGCGGCAGAAACGGTTACCTACTGTACGCGCCGGATATGGAACAACAAGACGACATCCGCATGTCGTTGGAAACGCAGCTGCGCATGGCGATAGACGGTGGAGAGCTGTCGCTGTACTATCAACCGCAAGTCGATCTCAAACAAAATTGCATGATAGGCGTAGAAGCCTTGTTGCGATGGAATCATCCGAATTTAGGCAGCATTTCGCCAGCGGTTTTCATACCGATTGCGGAAGAGACCGGCTTGATCATTCCGATAGGCGAATGGGCGTTAAAACAAGCGGTACAGCAGCATTTGGAATGGATTGCACAAGGCCTGCCGCCGCTGAGAGTGGCGGTCAACATTTCCGCCGTGCAATTTCAAGCCGATGGTTTTGCCGATAAAGTACGACGAATCGTTGCCGATAGCGGAATCGATCCGGCCTATTTGGAACTGGAGCTTACCGAAAGCGGGGTAATGAGCAGGGCGGAGCTGGCCATCAAGACTTTAACCGATCTGCGGGCGCTCGGGGTAAAGCTGGCAATCGACGATTTCGGCACCGGCTATTCCAGCTTGAGTTATTTGCGTCGGTTCCCTATCGATAGAATTAAGATCGACCAATCCTTCGTGCGCGACATTCACAACACGCCCGCCAATGAAGCCATAGTGAAAGCCATAATCGCCTTGGGCGACAGCTTGGGCTTGGAAATGCTGGCGGAGGGCGTCGAAAACCAGCAAGAATTAGCTTGGATCATGTCCCACCACTGCCGGGAAGCTCAAGGTTATCACTTTGCAAAAGCGCTATCGCCCGCAGATCTGCGTAGTTGGTATGCGCAATCGATAGTAATCAAATGTCCATAAACAGCATGGGCAAGCCGTAAGTCATCACGAAATAGCCAAATGCGGTAATCACGCTGGTACCGGTGCGGTAACCGAAAAATTGCCTGAAAATATAACTGACGATGGCGATGTACCAAGCCACTAGCGCTATCCCAAAGCCGATCGATACCTCTTCGCGATAGGATTGATGAGTCATGACCATCCAAAGATCCAACATTTCCGCGCCTATCGCCAAGGTCATGATGAAATTCTCGCAAACAAAAATCGACGTGAACAAATGACAGTAGTACTGCCATTTTTTCATCAGGACCAGCAACGTCGCGATGGTCGAAAAAGCCATTACCGTTCTTAACAACACCTCCAAGGTACCGTCTGCCGGATCGGCGATCAAACTTTCCACGATAATGCCGGATAGCAAATAAAAAGCGACGACTTTCCACATAAAACTGCGGGTTGGCGTCAAATGCGCCGGATTATTCAGAAACCAGCAGCTGGACAAGTATTGCAACAACAATGTCATAACTGAAACTAACGAAGTTAACCGAGCCGATTATTATATCCTTAGATTGTGTGCTGTTTTGCATGACCGTGTAGGCAAGCCAAACCGGCACGGTTAACCGGCGTTATCAATACGACGCGGCCCGGCTGCAGAGCACTAACCTGTCGGGTACGCTGATCTTCACAACGCCTTGGATTAGCGGGTGGCCAAATTGACGGTCAGAAGCGTTGCAACGGCAGGACCGTCTTGATCTTGAGTTGAACAAGACCAAAACCCGTATTGTGGATGCCAAATAAGAAAGTTTTAATTTCTTGGGTTTTGCCATCGGAGTAAGCAAGGGATTGAAGTCGGGCAAAAGTTATACGCATGTCTGCCCGGCACCGAAATCGCTTGCGAAAATCAAAGACCGTATAACGCAGTTGACCGCACGCAAACGTACGGCGATACCGTTGGAAGATATTGTAGGCAGTATGAATACCAGCCTTCGCGGTTGGTCAGGCTACTTTCACTATCGCAATTCCAATGGTGTACTGGGAAAAGCCCGCGTAGGTGCGATTAGCCTTGCGTAATCGCACGAATGTTTCGACATCCATTCCTCCGATTACGCGTTCGCTAATCGGAGCTCTAAATCGGGCGGCACAAAATTAGCGGCCAACCAGTTCCGTGATTACTCAAAAAAGTCATGGTAGGCGCGTTGCACCCACTGCCGGCCTTTCGTTTGCCGAGGCTATTCAATAGTTTCTTCGCAACCGTCATTTCGCATTCACTATCCTGTTGAGTCGACCGCAGGCATCGAAATCGTTTGCCTATTAAATTACCAAGCCTTTCATGTAACCCAACTAGCGTTTTTTAGTTTTTTGCTTTCGAATAACGTAATTGCCTAGCGACTTCTTCCGGTTCAAGCAAACCATCCAAGGGTAATGGGTCGATTTCCCGAAATAGGTTTAATTGGTGACCAGAAATATTCATATTAATCGGCTCGCCGTTCGTAGCGTTCCATTTCCAAATCGTTACCGCCTACCCAATCCTGACAATAAAAGCCTTGTTTTACATAACGGTGGAAGCTGGAATAAGGCCAGTCGCTTACCTTGGTTACCCAACCGTGTTTCACCGGATTGAAATGTAAATAATCTATATGGCGTTCATAATCGCGTTCGTCGCGAATGCAATGCTCCCAATACCGCCTTTGCCAAATTCCACGCTCGCCTCTTTTTACCCTGACTTGGGAACGTCGTTCACTAACCGGTAACCCTTTAGAGAACAGCGTTTTAATCATTTTCCAGCGACCTGAGAAATCCTCATCCCCTTCGGGTAAAGTCCAGATGGTATGCATATGCTCCGGCAGTACCACCCAAGCATCAATGTAAAACGGCTTTGCCGTTTTGCAATGCCGCACCGATTCCCGCAACAAATCGATCCGGTCAACCAATAATGTATTCTTCCGTTTCAGCAAATTCACCGTAAAAAAATAACAACCGCCCGGCACCCGATAACGTCGATAATTCGGCATGGATTGTCACGTCATTCGTAGGGCGGAAAAGCGATAGCGCATTCCGCCAAATCACCCCAGCCAAACCCAAACCAACGGCAACCGGAAAAATTCAACCTAAAATTCACGGCAAAACGCTCCTAAATGTCGGATTTCGCTGTGCTCATCCAACCTACGGGTCTGCAATAAGCGAATGGCTCCGCGAATCACCGGCAATATCTCAATCATCCGCCGCCGGTCGTAGGCGATCGGCAATCCCAGTGCCACCATACGGCGGAACCGCGATGCGTTCCGCCTTACGGCCTTTAAATTTGTCAAGTGATAAAAATTTTAAATTTAGATTCGTCTTTTATTGAAACTCTTCCCGCATCGACATCTATAAAAATGTTGCGGCATTGGCACCCGATACCACCTTGAGGCTTGCTAGGAATTACACCACCACACTTACCGCATTCGTAGTAAATGTCTTCCCTTGCTGGATAAGCCTTATCGGGATCGAATTGTAAATAATTTCTACTCATAAATTATTTTACCGATTCAAAATGTTGATAAAAAATAAAATGCCAGCTTCGTTGTCTACATTCTTGGTGGATATAGAATTCGAAGAAATAGTGTTCAATTTTATCAATTCGCTTGTTGCTTTTTAACGAAACTGTCTTTGAAAAGACAGTATGTTAAGATAAAAATAAATAAGCGTACTTTTGCAATTAAACACTGCGCCCTACAAGTTTGGGCAGATTGGGTTATCTAAACACTCTTTCAAATGTCCAGAATCCAATAGTTCTTTGACCGTAACTGGCAACTCAAACTGCATCCCCCCTCCGGGTTGATCAAACCAAGGGACAGTTGGACCCGCATCTACTTGTATGGGCTTAACGACTTCATAAGTATTTAGTTGCAGAGATATATAAGACTCCGGCAATGCCCTCTCAGGAAAGGGCGTTCCTTCTGGCGCAACAAAGTTCACCATATCTATCGACTCGAGCACCTGGAATTAAGGTTGCGGGGGCAGATGGACCGTCAAACCCTCGATTTGGGGGCCAGAACATGTCGTCCGCTTTCTGTACACCCCCAACCCCTAATGGCATTTCCCCCGATGCAGTAGTAGCCAAGTCTACCATCGGCAATGCGACTGGCAAATACGGAATGGCGGCGGAACCTCCGGTGATTAGTTCGTAGCTCCGATTAGCAAAGCGTAATCGGAGGAACGGAAGTTGAAACATTCGTGCGATTACTCGAAGCTAATCGCACCTACGCGGGCTAGCAAATTCACCGTAAAAAATAACAACCGCCCGGCAGCCGATAACGTCGATAATTCGGCATAGATTGTCACGTCTTTCGTAGGGCGGAAAAGCGATAGCGCATTCCGCCAAATCACCCCTGCCAAACCCAAACCACCGGCAACCGGAAAAATTCAACCTAAAATTCACGGCAAAACGCTCCGAAATGTCGGATTTCGCTGTGCTCATCCAACCTACGGGTCTGCAATGAGCGAATAGACCCGCGAATCACCGGCAATATCTCAATAATCCGCCGCCGGTCGTAGGCGATCGGCAATCCCAGTGCCACCATACGGTGGAACCGCGATGCGTTCCGCCTTACGGCCTTACGGCCCTTATTTCTTTTGTTATTTTCTCTAAGAATGGATTAGCAAAACCTTCAAAATAATCCGGTTGTCGTATCAAAAAATTCTTTGTAAATTCGTACGCTTCCTGTTTCTTCTCCAGCAAATATAAACATGCTGCAAATCTTTCAGGATATCCACCAAGCGTTTCAATATTCTCTTGAAGTAATGGTAACAGAGCCTCGTAATTTGCAATGGAGCATGCATAACTCAATCCCACAGTAAAATAAAGCTCAGCTAAGCGTTTACACTCCGATTCAATAAAATTTTGGCTTTGCTGCGAGTTAAAAGCAAATGCTCTCTCACCAGGAGTTATTGCTTCTAATGAACCTAAATTCACTGAATAAGTGGCAATACTACGGTCATATTTAACAGGATATTTTCCAACTTTAAGCGCAAATAGCTTCTCAATGGGAATTACGTGTAAGCCAACAAACGGAATAATCTCAACACGATCGGGATATACGGCAGTATTCAGGCCAATCCAACAAAGGAATCCATCATGAATTAACCAATCAACACATTCTTTACGAAATCGCTTAAAGCCTCGAAGCTCAAGGGCATCGAAACATTTAAGGCGAATCATTTTTTTAAGTTGTAAATTACTGGACATTATATAGCCTATTTAAAATTACAAGGTCGATCAATATCGCAAGATCGTAGGATAGCCCGCGTAGGTACGATTAGCTTTGCGTAATCGTACGAATGTTTGGATTTTCATTCCTCCGATTACGCGTTCGCTAATCGAAGCGTGTATTATCCAACCGTGCTTTTCAAAGGATAATACATCATGAAAACACACCTGAGGGGCTCCTCGGGTTTGGGTCACTGGATGCCGCATCGGAGCTTGGATTTCTAAATCCCTCGCGTAGACCATTGCAGCAGTGACCCGCCCTCGATCAACGATCGAACAGTCTCTTCGGCCCGGTTTCCGGCAGCCAGTTCGTAGCTCCGATTAGCAAAGCGTAATCGGAGGAACGGAAGTTGAAACATTCGTGCGATTACTCGAAGCTAATCGCACCTACGCGGGCTAGCAAATTCACCGTAAAAAATAACAACCGCCCGGCACCCGATAACGTCGATAATTCGGCATAGATTGTCACGTCTTTCGTAGGGCGGAAAAGCGATAGCGCATTCCGCCAAATCACCCCAGCCAAACCCAAACCAACGGCAACCGGAAAAATTCAACCTAAAATTCACGGCAAAACGCTCCGAAATGTCGGATTTCGCTGTGCTCATCCAACCTACGGGTCTGCAATAAGCGAATGGCTCCGCGAATCACCGGCAATATCTCAATCATCCGCCGCCGGTCGTAGGCGATCGGCAATCCCAGTGCCACCATACGGCCTTTAAGGTCGATTAACCCGCGCCGGAACGTTTACCTTACCTTGAAACGTTTGGGACGGGGTTAATAAACCCCGTCCCGCTCAGTTAATGCCGTCTGTAAAGCCTAGCGGATCTCTTTGGGTGAAGCGGGTCTGGTTCGGGTCGTAATAGCGGGCCCGGTAGTAAATCAGCCCGCTGGCATCCGGTTCCCGTCCGCTGTAGCCCCGTATGGGCGCACGCTATTGGCGCCGCCGATCTTGGTGCCGAAGGCGTCGAAGCGTTGCGTGGCGGTGACTGCCTTGGCGGCGTCGGTTACGGCCAGCACGGAACTCAGGCCGTCCTGGTGGTAGTAAAGCGCGGCGGCCAGCGGGCTGGCGACGCTGCCGGTCAGCCGGGCCAAGGGCTGGTCGAGGCCGGCTTGCACCTAGACGGCACTCGGGCTGTACCAGTTTGTACCCGAGTATTCGGCGTAGATGTTCGGGCCGTCGTACAAATAGTTGGTAACGGTAGCGCCTTCGGTTTTTTGGATGCGCCGGCCTTGATGGTCGTAGCGGTATTGGCCGGTGGTGGTGCCGTTGACCTGAATTTGATTCAGGCGCTGGAAGCTGTCGTATTGGTATTGGCTTTGATTGCTACCGGTGCAACTTTGTCCGCTAGGCCGGGTGACGGTGCCGCCCTTTTTGTGGGCGATTTTGTTTAAGGAGTCGTCGGCGTTCCAGACCAGGGTTTGGTCTATACCGTTCGGGTAGCGGGCTTCGATCAGCCGCCCTCCGGCGTCGTAGTCGTAGTTAGGCGCCCACAAGCCGATCAGACCGGGCAGGGCGGTGGCATCGCTAGGGCCGCTTTCCTGCGCCAGCCGCCTCGCTTGCAGCGCGTAAAACAGGTTGCCCACCAGCAAGCTGATAGCCACGCCGGGCAGAATGCGGCCGAACGATGAGAATGAGCTGGATCAGGTTATCGACGAACAAGCCGAAGAAACCGTCCAAGTCGCCTTCATGCCACCAGCTGAGCGCCATCGCCACCGCCTCCGTTTAGGTTTCGAACGACAATTTGCCGGCGAACGCCGCTTGCCAGTCGTCTGCGAAGGCTCGCACTGCTGCGTCGGTAGCGGGCTGGCCCAGCATTTGTTTGGCAATGTCTATCGGCAAGGTCGCCGCGGCGACGCCGAGCTGCATCACTTGCAACACTTGCCGCACGTTTTTGAAACTGGCGACCAGCAGTTTGCAAGGCAATTGGTAGCGCTCCACCAAGTTTTGCAGATCGGCGACCACGCCGACGCCGTCGCAGCCCTGGTTGTCGATGCGATTCAAATACGGTGCCAGATAATCGGCGCCGTTGAATGCGGCCAACATGCCTTGTTGCACGTTGTAGATCGCCGTCGCCAACACCGGAATATCGCGCTGCTTGACGAGTTTGATCGCCGCCAGACCGGCGGCGTGAGCCGGAATTTTGACTACGATGTCGAACGGCAAGCGGTGCAAGCGTTCGGCTTCCTGCACGATGCCTTCGACCGTCTCGCTTACGACTTGCACGTGAAAGCGGCTGCTTGGGCCCAAAATATCGAGCAACTGCGGCAGCAGCCGGTTCAGGCCCAGGCCGCCGGCCGCCAGTATGGTCGGATTGGTGGTGACCCCGGCTAGCGGCAGGGACGGGGCCAGCGGTTTGATTGCCGCCAAGTCGGCGCTGTCTAAGTAAAGTTCGATCATGAGGCGCGGAAAGTTGTTATTGAGTTGGACGGGGATTATTTAAAATGCGTCCGGTAAAAGCAATCTCGCCTCGACAGACCGACTATGCATTCAACCATTTCGCCGCCGACCAACCCTGGCCAAGCCGTACCGCTTCAGGAACATTCGGTCATTTTGCCTATGCTGCGTTCGATTAAACGACCGATCGCCGCGCTGACCTCGATACACCGTGCCCACGGAGATCTGGTGCTGGGACGATTTTTCGCGAAGCGGATTTTGTTCGTATGCGACCCGGCGGCCATCGAGCAGTTGTACGGTTACGAAGGCAAAGGCTTGTTGAACCGGGATTTTATTTACGAAGCCAAAAAAACCTTTTTCGGCGACGGCTTAGTCAATAGCCGTAGCGACTTGTGGAGCAAGCAAAGGCGATTGCTGCAGCCGTGGTTTACCAAGGATGCCGTCAAAAGCTGGGAGTCTATCATTTCAGCCGAAACCCGGGCGATGCTGCGGCAGATGCAGACTGCCGGGCAAACCGAGGTGGATTTGAGCGCGCGGATCAAGCTGTTGATTCAACGCATCTTCATCCGGATTTTATTGGGCCGCTCGGTCGACGAGCTGAGTAACAGCGCCGAGTTGATCCGGGTGATAGATACCATCAGCCAAGAGCTGCTACCGCAATTGGGCACCGAAATCATGTTCGGCCGGCTGAAGCGCTTTCTGCCGCTGAGAACCCGGCGGTACCGGCAAGCGGTGGCCTATCTGCGCGATTTCATCCGGCAGCAAATCGACAACAGGCCGGCTGTTCCCGGTCAGGATATGATTTCGCTGTTCATGCAGGCCGAAGATCGTAACACCGGCTATAAAATGTCCGCAGCCCTGCTGCAGGACGAGGCGGTCAACTTGTTCTACGCCGGCCAGGACACCACCATCAATACCTTGTTATGGTTCTTCTATCTGACCGGCAAGCACGCGAAGGTGCGGGAAAAGGTCGGGGCCGAGGTGCGCGCCTTGCCCGCCGACGCTACTGCGGCTCAGGTGTTGAGCGGGTTGCCTTATACCAAAGCGGCGATTCAGGAAACCTTGCGCCTTTATCCGCCAACTACCGCATTGTCCAATCAAACGGCGGCGGATATCCGGTTAGGTCCATACACCATTCGCAAAGGCACGACGATTATGTTCAGCATGTATGCCACGCATCGCAATCCGCGCTTTTGGGATCAAGCGGATAGCTTCGACCCGGAGCGGTTTACCGGCGACGGCGCGGACCGGCACCCCAAGTATGCGTATTTTCCGTTCGGCGGCGGTTTGCACAATTGTTTGGGCCGGCACTTCGTCGAATTGGAAATGCTGTTGATCATCGCCGAGTTTTTTCGGGTGTTCAGCTTCCAAACCGACATCTGCGCCCAAGAAGCGATAGGGATTACCCTGAAGCCGGACAGGCCGATTACAGGAAAAATAAAGGCCGCCGGCTGAGGCCGAATTCCCGGCGATAGAGTCCGCAGCCTATACCGGGCGGCTTTTCCTACCGCGTTGTCAGGTTATTTTTAGCGCAAGTTCAAGCACTTCCGTCATTTCAGCGCGATTGAGCGCACCGGGCGATGCTTGTATGATGCGAGATTCATTCCAAAAGCCGGAGCAATAGTTCATGACATCCGTCAAATACCGTTCAGTGTTTTCGCCGTCCACCGCGCAACAACGCCAAGACAATTTCGAAAATTATTGGGCGTTCTCCCAGCAACACAGCGGTGAGTTGTTCGAAGCCGAACAGGATTTGGCCAACAAGCGCGCCAGGTTGCAATATTTTCAAGACAACCCGGTCAGACTGCGCACGCCGTTGGCCGACCCGGACGCGTTTTACCGCAATTGCGTCAAATTGAAGGACGATCCCGCGAGTTTGGATAAAAAAACCTTGTTGCTCACCGGCATTTATAAATTTGCCCGTCACGAGTGGGTCGGCATCAAAGGCGCCTGGGACGTGGTACCCGACATGGCCAACTCGCACAGCGTGGAAGATAAAATCAGCCGGGTCCATTTGGCGGAAGAGTTTTGCCATGTGCGTTTTTTTCACGAAATGTTGCTGACCTGCGGCTTGGACAAAGTGGAATGGCAACCGCTGCCGCCGTATCAGGAATGGATATACGAACAATTTCCCAAGTTGCCGGGCTTTTTGATGGATGCACCGGCTTTTGTAACCGAATTGATGGGGGTGACTTTCTACTGTCATTTATATCGGTTGTTCGACGAGGTGTTGGCCGACGAACCGGAAGTCTGCGAACGATTGAAAGCCATTTTGGATGAAATTACCGTCGACGAAATCGCTCATGTCGGGCAACGGCGCAATTTCATCGGCTCTGTCGGCATTAAAATTTCTCAATGGTTGGTCAAGCCGTTTTATAAGCTGTTTTTCGCCGACATACCGGAAGTCGGCCGGTTATTCGACATCGAACAAATGATCCGGGATGGCGAGGGTTTCGATTTTAACGGCTTGGCCGAGCATTTAATTGAGCGCACGTGGATTCCGTCTTATTGCAAAGCTTGATCGGTGCGCGCTTGCTTTCCGTCCGCTTCGAATGTCTGCCCGGCTCTGCATAACGAGGTCAGCGATAGCGTTTGGCCATCTCGCTCAACGGCAACGCTTTGATTTTACCGGCGTGCCCGGCGCTGCCGAACGCTCGATAACGGCTTGCGCATAAGGCTTGCATCGCGTCGCGGGCGGCGGCGTAGATCTTACGGGCGTCCAATTCGGCGGCGTTGTCGGCTTGGGCGACAAAACGGCGGATAGCGCCGGTCGAGGCCATGCGCAAATCGGTATCGATGTTGATTTTGCGCACCCCGTAGCGGATGCCTTCCACGATTTCGGCTACCGGTACGCCGTAGGTTTCCGGAATATCGCCGCCGTAGTCGTTGATGACCTGCAACCACTCTTGCGGTATCGAGCTGGAGCCGTGCATGACGAAATGCATGTTCGGCAAGCGCCGTTGCAAGGCTTGCAGACGGGCGGTCACCAACACGTCGCCGGTAGGCGGCCGGCTGAATTTATAGGCGCCGTGGCTGGTGCCGATTGCCACCGCCAACGCGTCTACGCCCGTCTGTTCGACGAATGCGACCGCTTCGTCCGGGTCGGTCAACAATCGGCTGTGGTCGGGCGGATTTTCTGCGTCCGGCCTGGCTTCCAACGAACCCAAACAACCGATTTCGCCTTCCACGGAAACCCCGCAAGCGTGTGCCATTGCAACGACGCTTCCTGTCACAGCCGTGTTGTATTCAAACGAAGCCGGGGTTTTCATGTCGGCGAGTAAGGAGCCGTCCATCATCACCGAACTGAAGCCGTTTTGGATTGCTTGCGCGCAAGCGGCCGGGGTCGGGGCATGGTCGCGGTGCATGACCACGGGGATGTGCGGATAGCGCTCGACCGCGGCCTGAAGCAAATGGCGCAGAAAAATCTCCCCCGCATAGCGATTGGCTCCGGCCGAGCCTTGCATGATCACCGGGCTGTCGCAAGCATCGGCCGCTTGCATGATGGCCTGGACTTGCTCCATGTTGCTGACGTTGAATGCCGGCACGCCGAAACCGTGTTCGGCGGCATAGTCCAATAGTTGTCTTAGCGCGATTAACGCCATTTCGAATACTCCAGGAATGGATGTTGCGAGAAAAGTGTGTCGTACCGGCAAGCTTATAAACCGGCAGCCAACGCGATAAAAGCGCAGGCGGGCCGCCGTCGGAATCACGCGGCGATGCCTGTTTGATTCGCTTGAATGGCGAATTTTAACGTTAGCGGGGATTAAGGTGTCGGAGTTATCGACTGCGATGGACGGTTGGACTCGCCCATCGGGGTCGGGATTTGCGACGGGCAACCTTCGCCGGGTAGATTAGGTGCGCGTTTTACGCAATCCGGACCAGACAAACAAAGTCGAGCCGAACAACCAGAGTGCCGCGGGCACAGGCACGCTGGAGATGACCTCGATATTGCTCACGCCCCAGCCTTCGTCCGAAAGGCCTTGCAAATCGCCGTAGTCGAAACTGATGACATTGTGGCCGGCGATTAGGCTGATCCAGGTATCGATCAAAACTTCGCCGCCGTTACCGGTGACTTCGTTCGGGTAGGTCAGGGTGGTATCGACGCTGCTACCCGCCGGTGCAAACAAATTGACGTTCTCGCCGCCGCCGCCCAGTGCGTACTGACCGCTAAAAATTTCCGTGCCGTTCACCGACAGTATGAAGGTATCGCTACAGCAGTTACCGGCTCCGTCCAGCGTCAAATGCCCGCGCAAATCGAAACTCAACGAGGCCGCACCGGCGTAAGCGGAATCGAACGAAACGCTATAACTGCCGCCGGACAATGGGAACGCGGAATCGGGTAAAGTCCATGTACTTGCTGGCGCCGCCTGATTGGTCAATAGCAAGGCTAACGCCGATAAACCGACTGTGTTGAATTGAAATTTCATGCATGTCTCCTGATTTGCACTAATTTTTTTATCGTGAGACTACGGGCCCAGCAGTTTGAATGTAGCGACGGCGAGTATATTCAAGCCGGATTTTCGCGTCTACCATTCCTTATAAGCGGCAATGGAATTTTTAACCGCTGTGGTCTATAAGCAGTTTGTCGTGATGATGGTTGTGTCACGGATTTTAACGGCGGACCGCGCTTCGCCATGCAGTAAAATAATTTGTATTAGCAAATATTAATTCACTTGGTTTATGAGCGAACGAGACGAGACCCGTATACACGTCAATGAATTAAGAATCGGCATGCGTGTGACCGGATTCGAAACCCTGGATAAACGTTCGCCGTTTTTGTTGGATGTGGTCGATATCCGTACTCAAGCCGATATTCAAGCCATACAAAAGGTTTGCGATTACGTCTTTATCGACGTCAAATTGCAGAAAAAACAACACGGTTATATCCCAACCCGCGCCACGGACGCTAAAACCCAGCTCAGTTTTGCCAGGGCCTTCGACCAAACCGCCACTACCTTTCAACAGACCGGCTCCTTAATCAAAACGGTATTGGACGACATCCGTTTCGGCAATCCGTTCAGCGTGGAGCAGGTTAAAGCAGCCGTGGAAAACACCGTGAATGCCGTGTTGGCGCAAAGCGACGCCATGTTGTTGTTGACGCAGTTGAAACAAGAGGACGAATACACCGCGCAACACAGCATGAATGTCTGCGTCATGGCGATTTTGCTGGGGCGCGAATTAGGCTTGCCTATTGCCGAGCTCCGGGACCTGGGCGTTTGCGGTTTGATGCACGACGTGGGCAAAATGAAAGTACCGTTGCACATTCTGAACAAACCCGGCAGGTTGGATGAACAGGAACTGGTCATCATGCGCAACCATCCTGTACTGGGCCGCAATATTTTGATGTCGGCCCGCAATCTCTATCCGGGAGCGGTGGACGTGGCTTACTGCCACCACGAACGATTGGCCGGCGGCGGTTACCCGCGCGGTTTGGAGGGCGCTACGCTGTCCAAGTACACGCGGATAGTGACGGTGGTCGACACTTACGACGCGGTTACCAGCGATAGGATTTATAAAAAAGGCATACCGCATTTAAAAGCCTTGGGAATACTGGTCGACGGCATGAAAAAGGAATACGACAGCAGCTATGTGACCGAATTTATCAACTGCATCGGGTTTTACCCGCAAGGCAATTTGGCGGAATTGAGTAGCGGCGAGGTGGCTTTGGTGGTGGAACAGAACCGCAACGACCGGTTGAAACCGAAATTACTGATTTTGTTGAACGAGCGCCTCGAACCTTGCGAGCGGAAAATACTGGATTTAGCTGCAAAGCCGCTGGATCAACGCGGCCAGCCGTATCGGATCAAGCAAATCGTCAGAGCGCAGGAGCATGGGATCGATTTGATCGCGCTGCAGCAACAAGGGGTATTTACCCAATCTTATCCGAGTATTTAGCTTTCTCATGCGCAACGGAGTTAAGCGGCATGATTAAAATCATCGATGCCAAGCAATTAACCATCGGGATGTATGTGTGCGGATTCGACCGGAGTTGGTGGGATTTGCCGTTCTACCGGACTCGGTTTTTGCTTGTCTCCCTGGCCGACGTTCAGCAAATTCAAGCCTACTGCCGGCAGGTTAAAATCGATACCGAAAAAGGCCGCGATTGGGTGCCGGTGCAAACGATGCCCGCCCCCGAGCCACTGCAAGTCTGGCTATTTGATTGTGCGGCCGAATTAGACAAGGCCTTCGGCCCGGACGAACACTGTTCGGCCTTAGACGGCGGCGACCGGATCGTAGCGCAATTGCATTCCGGCCTTAAAACCCATGGCGACGATCTGCTGCTTTTATGCTTGCAAGCCGAAATCTTGCAGGACCGGCAAGTGGCGGACCTGGCGAAAGCGCTATTGCTGTTAGCCTTGGGATTGGTTTGGAAAGCCAAGCAAGAAGAAGCGTTGCAGTTGTGTAAGGATGGTTTGCGCCTGTTTCGATCCGCTTTGCCGGAAAGTGATGCAGACCCGGCCGCGGCGCTTGCTAGCGATAACCGAAACGCAATCAACTTTATTCAAGACTTTTGCGCTTTGTCGCTGGAAACTCCGTCCGGTCGCGAGTCGGGATTTGCCGGCGCGGCGGCCTTACTGGCCGGTCCAAAACTCAAAACCTACGATCCGCAACTGGCGGCGCATTTCATTGACGCTTTGGGGCTGTACCAACCGGGCGACATCGTAGAATTGAATGGCGGCGAACTGGCCATGGTGAAGACGATTTGGCTACAAACCCCGCGGCGAGCAACGGTGCGGCTACTGACCGATCCGCATAAACGTTTGTTGGAAAATCCGCAGGAATTAAGACTTTATTTGTCGGCCGCCAAAGCGCAAGCCATTGCGCGCATTTTAGCGGCCGACGAGCCCATCTTAGATCTGTTGACACAGCAGGCCAAACGCCAAACTGACAGCTAGCCGGGCCACCCCCGCCTATCGCTAAATTTGTACCGGTTGCGACGTTTAGAATTCGCATTTAAACCCCGCTTGCACCAAGCGCGGCGCGCCGGGCTGAATTCCGCTCACCCGGTCGGTAATGTAGGTATCGTCCAGCATGTTTTTCATCGCCATCTACAAGCTCCGATTAGCAAAGCCTGTTGCGGCTGGGCAATGCCGCTTAATCTGGCGGGTGAGACCCCGGCCCGGTAACTGCCGAGTATCTAGCCTTGCAGGCAGCCTGGTAGCAGGCTGCTTGATGCGTAGGTACTGGCGAGGAATAATGCTAACGGATAATGCCGACCGTGAAGGTGTTGAGTCTCGAAAGCTATAGTTGGAAAGGGCTAAGGGTTTTCGCTACCCCGCAAGCAACAAAGTCACTGGCGCCACGGCGAGTCAGTGGTTTCCACCCGCGATCTTAGGCCGTTTCGAGCCGGATAGTGAGATTAAATCGACGGCCGAGTCATAGATGGATGTACGCAATGCGTACCAAATGGGGGGCCTTTCCCGCTGGGAAAAGCCATAAGGTACGCGGAGCGTACCCTTGGCTGTGAACGGTTTTTGAACAGTTGATGAACGAGAATTTATCGGGCAAGGCTTCGGAAAAACCGCTTTCCGAACGCTTGGCAGACTAGGTGCTGCAAAACAAACAAAACGCCAGAGGCTATAACCGGGCGCTGTTTATGAGGTTGCGCGATGAGATCAAACAGGCCTTGGACGACGGCTGGACGGTGGCGCAGATTTACCGGCTGTTGTACGAGGAAGGCAAAGTGCCGTTCAGCTATCAGGCGTTCCGGCTGTATGCGAATAGCTTGATTTTGAATCCGGGGCAGACGCGAAGGCAGGCAAAGGGCGATAAGCCGGAGCCCGCCGCCAAGCAGGCGGCGGACAAGGTCAAGGGGTTTGTGTGGAATCCGAACCCTAACAAGGAGGATTTGGTTTGATGGGTAAGGCCGTAAGACATACGGGCGATAAGGTACACACCTCGGATAGGTTGTACCGAGCCAGCGGCGAGGCGCAACGGTCGCGAGCGATGCGCCTCCTTGCGTCGGCACATCCTATCGGCCATCAAATTTAGCGCACGTTATCGAGTTCGATGCCGCTAGGTGGGAGGAGTCCATCCCATTGCCTTACACCCCGGCACAAAGTTAATCCGCCGTACGGCCGTACGACCTTTAGATTTCAGTCGCAATATATTTTGCGAGAAGCAAAATTTCTTCATGGGCTTGTAAGCAGATGTCAGAATTTATTTTACTCCATTCATTTAAAAAGTCTTGAAATTGCATGGTTATATTACCTTCTAACTCGGTCATTAATTGTTTAATAGTTAGAAACCAACTACCACCTTCAGACCTACTAATATACCAGCGCATCCCAGAATATCTATTTACTATTTCTTTTAATTCAGCCTCAAGATTTGCCTTTTCGTTTTTCCAGCGCCACTTAACTACTGGTGCAATATATTTATCAGAGTCCGATGCCATAACTGGAATAAGTGCATTTTCTAGTTCTCCTATTTGAGAAAGCACTTTTATAAAATCGTTTTCCGAAATATTTTTAACGTGCATATCGGTCCAAATTTACCTATAAATCACTTAGAAATAGTTACGCCAGTTGGGTTTATGCTTTTAATTATGCGAGTCCAATCTCCTTTTGGGATTGGTGTTGATGCGAATTCAGGGTCATAAACATACTGACCATCCGTATAAACATCATGGTAATAGCCTTGATAGTAACCTTTATTGACTGGAATAAGAAGCATGCCAGGTACAACCGGTTCTACATGCAAAATATTACCGCCCTTTGCAAAATCGTATATTTTTCTTGAAATTTCATAACAATCTAAAGTATTTGAACTTCTAAATTGCTGCATATAATTTTGAATATCAGCGTTTGGAGGATTACTTGGGCTAGGTGGTCTTATTCGATTAATCAAATTTTGATATAAATCACTATTGAGAATCCCATCAATTGCATTGTCAGACCAATGTAATCCAGACGGATCAATCCTTGAAATAGGATTATTCCCAACATAGGTATAGGTATTAATTCCGCCAGCCAACCCAATCGGATCGCTCTGGATATACCGGCCCAGCGCCGGGTCGTAATTTCGGTGGACATTGTAATGCTTTCCCGTTTCCGTATCGTAATACTGCCCAGGGAAGCGCAGGTTAAAGGCCAAGTGGTTGCCGTCACCATCCGGGTCGTCGTTGGCTGCCGTTTCACCGAACGGTGCGCCTTGCCATTGCCAAATCAGGGTATTGCTGCTGGGGTCGGTGATTTTTCTCGGCGTACCCAGGTGGTCGGTATGGATGTAACCGGCTAAGGCAACACTGCCGTTGCTTTGCGATTTGAGTAGCGCGACCGGGATGTCGTCCAGCCAAATCGTTTCGGTTAACCGGCTTTCGCTATACGCCGATCAGGCGTCCGGCTTCGTCGTAGACGGATACCGAGGGGCCGTTCACCGTCAATTTGGCCACCCGCTGATCCAGAGCGTTGTGAAGGTACACGCTGATCGGCGTACCCGACAGGTGAGCGCCCAGCAGCCGGCCGCTGTTGTCGTAGACAAACCCGAGCGATCCTTCATTGAGCAAATGGCCGGCCGCGTCGTATTGGTAACTGCGGTTAACCGTGCCGGTCTGGCTGTCCAAGCGATGGTTGTTGGCGCCATAGCCGTATTGCGTCAGGCCCGATGGCTCGCTTTTACTCAGGCGGTTGCCGACGGCGTCGTAAGCAAAGGTTTGCCGGCCCAATTACCCAAGGCGTCGGTGACGCGATCCATGTCGTCGTAACCGAAGGTTTGTACCTCGGCGCCGCTCGATGCGGATTCCAAGCGGTCGGCCCGCTGTCGAACGCTAGGCTCACTCGATGGTTTTAATCCAACGGCAACGTTCGTTGACGATCGGTGCCGTGTAGGGATTGGCAATGCCTTTGGCGATCAGCGCGATGACCCGGTCGTCGGTGTCGTAGCCGACGTGGGCGTCGAGCGGATTAGCCAATTTACCCAAGCCGAATGCGTCGTAAATTTTCGCCACGTTGATGTTGATGTTGGTCACGTCTATGCACAACCGGGAGTCGAAATATTTGTTGACGAAATCGTGGGGCAGGGCGTAGCTCAGCAAGTCGTTAGGATCGCTGAAGGCGATGATGTTGGTCCGGGCTAAAATGCGCTCCGCATACTTGCCGCCTTCCGGTTGGCAGTATTCGGCTTGCCGGTTGGTGACGGGCGGAATCTTGCGGCCCAATTGCAGCATCGGCAATTGGTTGGACATCATGTAAATCGGTACCGATTTGTTTTTCAAAACATTGGACAAGGCGGTGGAATAGGCGGCGTTGTCGTTGTTCGCCAAAATGGAAGCGATACTCTGCAAGCCGTCTATGGTGATGCGGCTGCCCAGGCTGTGCGATACGAAGGCGTAGCTGTCGTTGTAGAACGGGGTGACGTTTTTGGACCAGCAGACTTGGTGCACGTCGTCCGGCAGGCTGTTCCAGTCGCCGTTGATCATCCAGCAAAACGACTGCGCGAACGCGGTCAGGATGTCGTCACGCTTTTCGCCCAAGTAAATGATAGGATCGGGGCCGGTGTCGTTGGAGAACTTTTTCAGCAAATCGTTGACTTCGGCACGGCGGAAGGACTGCTCGCCGGAGTTGTCGTAGGACAGCACTTCCTTGTCTTTGGCGGTGATTTCCGACCAGGTCAGTTCGTAAAACAGCAATTCTTGCTGCTGGTCTTTATCCAAATAACGATTGATGCGTAAATTGCCCAGACGCTTGTCCGGGGCTTTAGGATCGGCCAGGGTGATGTTTTTGTATGCCTTGGCGGTGACGGGCAAGTCCAGTTCCTTGGACAGCTTCTCCAAAAATTGGGTGGAATAACCGGGCAGATGATTGCCGACTCCGTGCACCATCAGCACTTTCATCTTGCGGCCCGGTGTTTCCAGTTGCGGTTTCAGTCCGCTGAAGCGTTCGCCGGTAATTTCGCACAAACGGGTATCTTCTTCGTCCTGCTTTTCCAGCAAGGCTTCGGCAAAGCCCTTGCCTATGCTGGAACAGCCGCTCAGGCTGAGGATAAACGGCAGCGCGACAAGGAAATTAACGATTCTGTTCATGCGTTCGACTCTTTTACCTTAAAAACTGAGCCAGCCGGCGCCGAACTCCGACGCGAACACCAGGCTGACTATGCTCATCAATTTGATCAGAATGTTTAGCGCCGGTCCGGAGGTGTCTTTGAAGGGATCGCCGACGGTATCGCCGACCACCGCCGCTTTGTGCGCGTCGGAACCTTTACCGCCGAATTGGCCGGTTTCTATCCATTTTTTGGCGTTATCCCAGGCACCGCCGGCATTGGCCATCATTACGGCCAATAAAAATCCGGAAGCGGTGGTACCGATCAATAAACCGGCCAGGGCTTCTTTACCCAAGACGAAACCGATCAGCAACGGCACGGTAACAGCCATTAGGCCGGGCGGCAACATTTGCCGCAAGGCGCTGTTGGTGCTGATGCCGACGCAGGTTTTGTAATCCGGTTTGGCCGTGCCTTCCATCAGGCCCGGAATTTCCCGGAATTGCCGACGCACTTCCAACACTATCGCATGGGCGGCTTTGCCGACCGCCATCATGGTCAGCGCGGAAAACAAATAGGGCAGCATGGCGCCGATCAGGATGCCGGGCAGCATGGTAGGGTCCAGCAAATTCAATTGTTCGACGTCGGCGGCGCTGACGTAAGCGGCCAATAACGCCAGCGCGGTCAGTACCGCCGAGCCGATCGCGAATCCCTTGCCGGTGGCGGCGGTGGTGTTGCCCAAGCTGTCCAAGGCGTCGGTACGCTGGCGGACTTCGGCCGGCATATGGCTCATTTCGGCGATGCCGCCGGCGTTGTCGGCCACCGGACCGTAGGCGTCGGTGGCCAGGGTAACGCCCAAGGTGCTGAGCATGCCGACCCCGGACAAGGCGACGGCGTACAGACCGGCCGATAAGCTGCCGTCGGCTTTGAAGCCTAGCCAAATGCTCAGCAAAATAGCGATAGCGACGATAATCACGGGAAACACCGTGCTCATCATGCCGACCGCCAAGCCTTGAATGATGGTGGTTGCGGCACCGGTTTCGCTGGCTTCGGAAATCGAGCGGGTCGGGTTTTCGGTGTAGGCCGTGTAGTATTCGGTGGCATGGGCGATGCCGTTGCCGGCCAATAGGCCGACCAGAATCACCAGCCAGTAGTAAAAGCTGACGCCCGACAAGAGAACGGTGAGCAGGCTTAACAGCAATACCGCGGCGGACGAGGCCCAAACCGAGTGTCTAAGGGTGTCCAGCAAATCTTTCAAACTGGCGTTTTCGTCGACGTGTTTGACGTATTTGCAAAAGAAGGCGGCGAATTTAGAGGTGGACGATACATGCAGGTCTTTTTCGCCAATCACGATGAAGATGCCGAACAAGGAGGCGACAATACCGGCCGCCGCGACCAGGAACGGCAGAGCCACATAGCCGCCGGCCTGTTCGGCGCCTATTGTCAGCCCCAACGTGGCGCAGGCGATGACCGAACTGCTGTAGCTTTCGAACAAATCGGCGCCCATGCCGGCCACGTCGCCGACGTTATCGCCGACGTTATCGGCGATGACCGCCGGATTGCGCGGGTCGTCTTCCGGTATGCCTTGCTCGACCTTGCCGACCAGATCGGCGCCGACGTCGGCGGCCTTGGTGTAAATGCCGCCGCCGACCCTGGCGAACAAGGCGATGCTGCTGGCACCGAAACCGAAGCCGGTAATATAGCTGAGCCGGTTGGGGTCGTCCGCGAAAATCAGATAAAGCGAGGTCATACCCAGCAGCCCGAAGCTGACCACCGACATGCCCATGATGGCACCGCTGCCGAAGGCGACTTTCAGGCCCAGTTGCAGACTATGGCTGGCGGCTTCGGCGGTGCGCAGATTGGCGCGCACCGCGGTATACATGCCTAGGTAACCGGCGCCGGCCGAAGCCACGGCGCCAAGTACGAAGGCGGCGGCGGTTTGCCATTGCAAAAAGCCGGCGATGATGCCGGCAACCACCACGACGAATACCGCCAGTATTCGGTATTCGCGATGCAAAAACGCCGCGGCGCCTTCCTGAATCGCCGCGGCAATGCTGCGCAAGGTGTCGTTGCCCTGCGGATACGCCAGCACTCGTCGCAGCTGCCAGAGTACGAAACCGATTCCGGCCAAAGCCATGATCAATGCGAAAACGATTGCCAGCGATGCGTCTGCCACAGTGTTACCCCGTTGTTGGTTGTTGTAATAGGACAGCCGAATTTTATGCCAAGCCTTGACGTTTAGCGAATTTGCCGCGTAAGCAATGCGCGTCAAGCGGGTGGGATGAAGTCCAGGTCTATGGCTTGAAAGGGCAGGCCGGCCAGTGCTGGCGAATAACGCCTCAATAGTTGCAGGCGTTCCGAACTCAGTGCGCCGGCGATTTTGTTCAGATCGGTCAGCTTGATGCCTTGGCGCACCAAGTACAGTAAATAGGTGTGGCGAATGGCTTCCGCATTGACTTGCGGCGTAGGCAAGCCGAAGTCGATCGCAAAACTGCACAACAGACTATCCAGCGCCTCGGCCCGTGGCCACTCGGTAAAGTGTGCGCCAAGCCGGCACAAGTGAGCGACCGCGGCGGTCATCGGCAGGTTGCGTTGGCCCGGCACCATGATCATCAGGGTTTCGGCGTTCAAGCAGTCCGGACTTAAGCTGACGATCTCGGCCAAACTCAAGCCGTTGCACAGCAAAGCCACCACGGCGTTCAGCGGCGGCTCCGAACCGCGGTATAGCGCCAGCACTTCGTTCCGGCTCATTTCGGTCGGCCCATCCACCGCCGGCAGCGCAGCAAAAGTAGGGCCGGCCAATCCATTTTGGGCGGGATAATAGGCGGCTTCCAAGGCCGGTTGGGCCTGCGCCGGCGGACGCCAACCCAAGCTTTTGGCAGTGGGAATTTCAGGTTGTTCGGCGCGCCGCAAGAATTCCCAAAGCAGTACCACAGTTAGCGCCAAGGCGAAACTTCCGCCGGCCGCCCAGCCGGCTTCGAGCGGATAGTCCGGGCCTATCGGCCGATCCGGCAAGCTGGCCCAGGAGACGACTTCTACTTGCGGATACGTTTGCCGTTGTTTGATGTCGATGTCGGCCAAACGCTGTTTGATGCCTTGCGCCACAGTTTCCAAATTGGCGAGATCTTGCTGCATCGCTTGCTGTTCGGAAAAGCCGGAGGCGTATTCGGCTGCCGCTTGTTTGTGGGCGTTCAGTTGCGCTTTTAGCGAGGCGACCGATTGTTTGGCGGCCAGATAAGCGTTTTGCGCTTCTTGTAATGCCATGTGTTGACCTTGCTCGGATTTCGCCGCGATTTTGCGTTCGATTTCCGCCAATTGCTCGCGCACTCGGTTCAGGTTGGGATTCAAGGCGATATAGTCGGCGGTGAAGCGGCCTTCGATCTCCGCCATCTGGTCGCGCAATTTTTCGGCTTGCTGCAACAGCACCGCCATTGCTTGCGAATCCGACTCCGCTACCACCGGCCGGCCTTCGCTAATGGCGGCCGATAGGGTATCGAGTTTGGCCTTGCTGCCAACTTCCGCCGCCAGCGCGTCGTTCAACGCTTTATTCAAGCCTTGCAAGCGGGCGTGCGCTTGGTTGTCGCCGCTTTCGGCGGACAGAATGTTGTGTTGCATGCCGAACTGTTCGATGCGGCGCCGCTGCTCGGCGATTTGCCGTTCGGTACGCTCCAGTTGCCCGTGTAATTGACCGGCCAATTTGTCGGAATTTTCCGCGGTAGCGTCGCCGCGTACTTTCAGGTAACTGGCTATCCAAGCGTCCAGGGCCAACTCCAGACGTTTAGGTTCCGGGCCATCCGCATAGAGGTGCAACAAATTGGTGTCCGGCTCGGCCGAGACCGAGAACTGACGGCGTAAAGTCTGCGGCTCCCAAGATTCGGCGTGGCGGGTAACTTCCTGCAAGCGTTCTACGGTCGCTTCCATAATCGCGGAGCCTAGCAGGATTTCGGTTTGTATGCCGAGGTGCTGCAGATCCGCCGCCGGACTGGCTTGGTCCAGGTCGGTTGCCGAGGTGGTCAGCAGGGTGGCGGAGCTGCGATATTGCGGCGTTTGCATGAACACGGCGGTTTGCGAGACGGCCAAACTGATCAGAAAAACGGCGAAAAACAGTTTGCTACGGCTGATGCGCGAGGTATTGCGCAATACGGGCCGGAATTCGACGGTTTGTTCGTGCATGATTTAACCTCGGCCTCGGTAAGATGGAGTGACCTAACCTAACTCCAATCGCGGGAATTTGGCAAGCGGGCTGAGCGGCTTTAACGTATCTTTGCAGAACATTGCTGCAGTGCGATGACGGAGGCCGGCAGACGGCAACCCATCGCAACCTTCAGGCTAAAATCCGGCAGCTGATTTGGTCGCCGCCTTTGGCCTTTGAGGCATACAACAGGATGTCGGCGGCTTCCACTCCGCTGGTTTCGTCGATATCCCGAGTGGGCCAAACGGTCGTCAAGCCGGCGCTGACTGTGACTATAGGCGCAATCGGAGACTTGACGTTAGGGATTTTTAACGAGCGAATATCGGATAACAGGGATTCTACGATTTGTTCGGCTTCGTCCAGTGCGGTGTTACCCAGTACTACGCTGAATTCTTCGCCGCCGAAACGTGCGCATAAATCGCTGGGCCGGCGGGTATAACGGCTCAGTACCGCACCGATTTTTTTCAAGCATTCGTCGCCGGACACGTGGCCGTAGTTGTCGTTCAAGGCCTTGAAATGGTCGATGTCCAGCATCGCCAACGAAATCGGCTGGTTTTGCCGCTGGCAGCGCTTCCATTCGCTACGCAAGAATTCGTCGAAATGGCGGCGGTTGGAAATGCCGGTCAAGCAGTCTATTTTCGACAGTGCCAATATCTGTTCTTCGGTGCGCTTGCGTTCGGTAATGTCTTGATGAGCGATGATGGTATAGCCCGAACTTACGCATTCCAAAGGATTGACCTGCATTTGAAACCAATAGCGAATATTTTGAAATTCGCAAGGATATTCCAAAAGAAAGGACTCTTTGAGACCGCCGATCACACTACGGATGCCGTCAGACGCTCGCGCGGCCAGCTGGTCGCCGGCTCGGGCCGCGTCGTCGCAGGCTTTCAAGTAATTGCTGCCGAACCAACTCCTGGGCAACAAGTTGTCGGAGTCGGAACCGAATTTGTCCCAACTCTTGTTGGTGTAATGGATAACCCCCTCCCGATCGATGACGGCGATGCTATCGCTGATGCTGTTGAGCAGGCATTGGAAAAAGGGTTGGGTGTCAAACATTTTTAAATATGCGGGTGAGCGAGCCGCGTTCGGCTCACGGATTTGCGGGCCAGGTCCGGTAAAACGCTAAGGCGGGCAAAAAAAGGGGACTTGCATGTCCCCTTTTTCCGCTGGCCCGATCTATTGATTGAAGGTAGAGCCGGGTGTGGCTGGCAGTTTAGGCATGGTTTGTTCCGGGAATTCGCCGGTTAACGCATTCAGAAAGGCGACGATGTCGGCAACGTCTTCGTCCGGCAGGTCTTTATCCAATTGCAATTTAGCCATCAGCTTGACGGCTTTGTCCAAGGTCGGTACCGAACCGTTGTGAAAATAAGGCGCGGTCAAAGCGATATTGCGTAAAGTCGGCACTTTCCAGAAATGTTCGTCGCTGTCTTTTTTGGTGACTTCGGCCAAGCCTTTGTCTTTGCTGAAGTGGTATTGCGCTTCAAAATAGCCGTTTTTATGCATTGGGAATTTTTGGAAGCTTCCCGGTCCGTTGAATGCCGGACCGCTGTGGCAACCGGTGCATCCGAGTTCAACGGCTTTTTGCATGCCGCGTACTTGCTGTTTGCTCAGCGCGGAGGTATCGCCGCTGACGTATTTGTCGTAAGGGCTATTGGGGGTAATCAGGGTTCTTTCGTAAGCCGCTATGGCCTTGGTGGCGTTATCTTTGCTAATCGAGTTTTGACCGAAGGCTTTCTCGAACGCAACTTGGTAACCCTTGATGGTTTTTAGGCGGGCAACCACGTCGTCCCAGCTTTTCATGCCCATTTCTATCGGGTTGGTGACCGGGCCGGCGGCTTGTTCTTCCAGACTGGCGGCGCGCCCGTCCCAAAATTGCACGGCATTGAACGCCGCATTCCAAACGGTAGGCGCGCTACGTCCGCCGGTTTGACCGTTGACGCCCATGGAATTCGGCCGGTTGTCTTCGCCGCCGGCCATGGTGTTATGGCAAGACGCGCAGGCTACGGTACCGGTTGAAGACAGGCGCGGGTCGTGGTAAAGCATTTGCCCCAACGCTACTTTCTCCGGTGTCGTAGGGTTGTCGGCCGGAGCCGGAGCAGTGGTAGGCAAGGCGTCCGCCGCCATCACGGACAGCGAACCGGCCAAAGCGATTGCAGAGACCAGTAACTGAATCTTAAACATGTCATCCTCCGAAGTTGTTATTGTAAGTAACGAGTTCAAATTGTAAGGTATTGCCAAGGACTAGGTAAATGTTATTCGGCTCGCACTCAAGGCGAGTCCTACCGAGTTCGTCGGCCGGTTCAGCCTATGTCCGGCCGGTGCACGTTCGGATTTTTCCTGCCTATTCGGCCGTGCGACTACCCCTGCATAAGCGGAGAAATCGGTTCCTCGCTACTCGGTAGTTTAAGCCTATGCGATTGATGTTACACTTTTGGACACTATTCACAGGGATCTTACATATGCAGCTTGCAATCAGCGTTCTCGGCAACAAGACCGAGGGCTTTCTTCCCGAAATACTTTCAGCGATCAGCACTTGCCAATGCAGCGTATTGGAGTTGATAACCGCCAATCTGATCGAACTGACTTCCGTGTACATATTGGTGGAAGGCAATTGGAATCACGTCGCCAAGCTGGAGGGTTTGCTGGCGGCCCTGGGCGATCGTTTCCACGTGCAAGTCGCCTTTTTACGTCCGGAGGATCAAGAGCAGGAACAGCCGGTTTACGAAAAAGGCGTGCCTTATACGCTGGAGACGATTTCGGTGGAAAAACGCGATTTGCTTTATGCGGTGACATCGTTTTTATGCGGACGCGGCGTGTTGATAGACGAAATTCAAGCCAGCTTGCATCCCGCCGCCATTGCCGACAACGCGGTGTTTTCCACGCGTTTTACCTTGCTCGTTCCGCCGCATGTGCGCATCTTGTCTTTGCGCGAAGAGTTTTTGGATTTTTGCGACGGTTTGAATATCGACGCCATTCTCGAACCTATTAAACGTTAAGCCATGACTACCGTAACTCTTGGACAAGCCGTTCCCGATTTTCAGCTGCCGGCCACCGGCGATAAAACCCTGGCCCTGGCCGATTTCCGCGGTAAGCGGCTGGTCTTGTATTTTTACCCCAAGGACAACACGCCCGGTTGCACTCAAGAGGGTCAAGCCTTCCGGGATTTGAGCGATCAATTCGAACAGGCAAATGCGGTGATTCTCGGCGTGTCGCGCGATAGCGTGAAAATGCACGAGGGTTTTAAAACCAAACAGGGATTTCCGTTCGATTTATTGGCGGATCAGGAGGAAAGTTTGTGCCAGCTGTTCGACGTCATCACAATGAAAAATATGTACGGCAAACAGGTACGCGGCATAGAGCGCAGTACCTTCTTGGTCGACGAGCAGGGCGTGCTGCAAAAAGAGTGGCGTAAGGTAAAAGTCAAAGGCCATGCCGAAGAGGTGCTGCAAGCCGTACTCGCGTTATAGCGAACAACGGCGTGCGGTAGGGGCGAAGCGATTAAGCCCGGCCACAGCAACGTTTGAATTTTTTGCCGCTGCCGCAGGCGCATAGGGCGTTGCGGCCCGTGTCTACGGTATTGTTGATTTTGCCGGAGGCTTTGATGACACCGTCCAAATACTGCCAGTGCGCGCCGTTTTTCACGAACCGGCTGATTTCATGCATGACGCAGGCTACCCCGTCCTGAGCGTAATAGGCTTTGAATTCCACGATACCCTTTCGGTCGCCGCTCGCGCCTTTTTTGCAGGCAACGATTTGTAAACGTTGCCAATCGGCGGTTTCTTTGCTGAAGTCAATGGCAATCGGCCGGCTGCCGGGATCCCAACTGGCCAGCAAATATTCGGCGTTACGCTGGATGTAAGCGGTATAGCGCGAACGCATCAAGGCTTCGGCGGTCGGGGCCGCCGCGCTGCCGTTGTGATAAGGCGCGCAGCAGTCCGCGTAACTACGCCCTGAGCCGCATAAACAAAGGTCTTTATCGAGATTGGATTCGTTCATGGCCAAATTTTAGCGGATATTCGCGTCGAACAACGCGGATTTTCCTGTGTAGCCAGGCCGTGAAGCTCGAAGCGGCGAGTCGGAAAGTGTTATCGGATAGGAGGTAATAGGTGCGAATATCGTTAAACGCGCAAATCTTCGTGGGCGCGGCAATTGGGGTGGCCTTAGGGCTGACATTTGCCACTATCGGCCGGCAGGCTGCCGGCGTGGAATTCGGCATTTATTTGTGTTCGCTGGTCGGCACCTTGTTTATCGACTTGTTGAAAATGATCTTGGTACCCTTGGTTTTCACCTCGATTGCGGTTGGGGTAGCCAATTTGCGCCAACACGAGCAACTGCACCGGGTTTGGATTTCCACCTTGAGTTTTTTCGTGTTGTCCATGACCTTGGCCGTGTTGCTGGCACTGCTTGCCGCGAATGTGTTCCAACCGGGCAAAGGCTTGCAACTTGCGATGTTTGCGCAAGCTGAGCATCAGATTGCCGCCCAACACATGAGCTTCGGCGAATTTGTCGCCGGCTTTTTGCACGGTTTATTCGTCAATCCGTTTGCCGCCCTGGCGCAAGGCAACGTGCTGGCCATCGTGATGTTTGCATTGTTATTGGGCATTGCGCTGGTAGTGGGCGGGGAACGCTACCGCAACATTCTGCAGTTGTTGCAAGAGGGCCTGGAATTGATGTTGAACATGGTAGCGTGGATCATGCGGCTGGCACCGTTCGGGATTTTGGCGCTGCTGACCCAGCTGTTGGCCACTCAAGAGCTTTCGGTGCTGCGCAGTTTGGCGGAATTTGTCGCAGTGGTTTTAGGCTCGATCTTGTTGCACGGCTTCGTAGTCTTGCCGCTGCTGTTGTATGCAATAGCCAGGGTCACGCCGGGGCGGTTTTTCCAAGGCGCCAAAGAGGCCTTGATTACCGCGTTTGCCACCAGCTCCAGTTCGGCAACGCTACCTATTAGCTTGCGCTGTGCGGAGCAGCATCTGCATGTCAAACCCGGCATTGCCGGTTTCGTGCTGCCTTTAGGCGCTACCGCGAATATGGACGGCACCGCCTTGTACGAAGCGTCGGCTGCCTTGTTCGTCGCCAACTTGGCCGGGGTGGAACTGGATTTGGCTCAACAAATGATCGTATTTTTTACCTCGATTTTGGCGGCGATAGGGGCGCCCGGCATTCCCAGTGCCGGCATGGTGACTATGGTGATGGTGCTGCAGTCGGTCGGCCTGCCGGCGGAAGCCATCGCCATTTTGTTGCCTATCGACAGGCTGCTGGATACGTTTCGGACCATGGTCAACGTGGAAGGCGATATGGTCGGCAGCTTAATCGTGCAACGTCTGGTGAATTCCAAATAAACCGACCAGGCAGCGGCCGGAGGGTTATCCGCGCCGCTGCCGTTCGGGCTTTAGGCTTCGGCTTCAGCCGGAGCTTGTGCAGCTTTCAGCAGGTCCAGGACGGCTTGGGCATGGCCTTCCGGATTGACCGCATACATCGCTTCCATCAAATTGCCGTCTTTGCCGATGACGAAGGTCGAGCGGACGATTTTCCACTTTTTGACACCGTCTTTTTCCACTTCCTGCCAAACCCCGTAGCTATCGCACAAGTCGCCGCCGGTATCGGCCAACAGCTGAACGTTCAAGCCGTATTTGCCGATGAATGCGCGGTGGCTGGCGCAATCGTCTTTACTGACGCCCACGACTACGGTATCCAGTTCGGCAAATTGCTCGGCTAGCGCGGTAAAGTCGTTGGCCTCGATAGTACAGCCCGGCGTGTCGTCTTTCGGGTAAAAATACAGCACCACGTTTTTCTCGTCGCGAAAGTCGGACAAATAAATCATTTGGTTGTCTTGATTGACGGCGCGAAAAAACGGCGCTTCCTGATTTTTTTCTAATAATTGTGACATCGGTTGCTCCTCTTGTAAGCGGTTGCCGGCCGATTGAACGCTGGAAAACGGCGGCGGATTGCGGCATCGCTTGGCGATTGCCGTGTATCAGGATAATCCCGTGGCGGATTCAACGCCAGTGCTCAATTGCGGCAGCCTTGCGACTTGACTTGGTGATCGAGGAAAGAATGCGGAGAAATAGGTGGAGACGGCGTAGTTTGCTATCGAAACAGGCGAGGCGAGTCGGTGTGCGGCAAATACCAAAGTGCCGCATAGCCGCTCAAGCATTACGCTCGAGCGGCGCGAGGCTTATTGGCCGGCTTTGGCCATTTCGGCGCGCATTTCGTCGATCACGGCTTTATAGTCGGGTTTGCCGAAAATCGCCGAACCGGCCACGAAGGTATCGGCGCCGGCCGCTTTAATTTCGCGGATGTTGGCGGTATTGACGCCGCCGTCGATTTCCAGGCGGATGTCGAAACCGCTGTCGTCTATGATTTTTCTAGCTTGACGCAGTTTAGGCAAGGCGGACGGTAGGAAGGATTGGCCGCCGAAGCCGGGGTTGACCGACATCAATAAAATCATGTCCACCTTATCCAGCACATGATCCAAATAGGACAGCGGCGTGGCCGGATTGAATACCAGACCGGATTTACAGCCGTGATCCCGGATCATTTGCAAGGAACGGTCGATATGCCGCGAGGCCTCCGGGTGGAAGGTGATATAGCTGGCGCCGGCTTTGGCGAAATCCGGAATGATGCGGTCGACGGGTTCTATCATCAAATGTACGTCGATAGGCGCGGTGACACCGTGTTTGCGCAAGGCTTCGCAAACCAGAGGCCCGATGGTCAGATTAGGCACGAAATGATTGTCCATCACATCGAAATGCACGATGTCCGCGCCGGCTTTTAAGACATTGTCCACTTCTTCGCCCAGGCGCGCGAAGTCGGCGGAGAGAATGGAAGGTGCAATTAAGTCGGCCATTATTTGATCCTCGTCGGGTATAAAAAACGGCCGCGTAACTTACGGCCATGCGATTAAAAAGCGCGCTATCGTATCGAAACGGCCTTTAGGCTGCAAGCGCAGTGTAAAGAAGCGAACTGATGAAGAAGTAATTTGCGGCATGCACATAAAGCTTAGAACTAGCTTACAATTAGCTATCGCCGCTTACCGAAATGCAGCCTATGGCGGGTTGCAATGAAACAGCAAGTTCGGGATCGGTTGAGGTTAGCTATCAGGTATGCTTTAGCTAGCCGGGCAAACAAACTGGGTATTCAGATCGGGCCGAGCCGGCCGATAATCTTTACAACTTGCCCGGGTTTCTATTGGGTTTGAATTCGGTGTTATTTATCAATGCTATGTTTTAGGTCGGCGCAAACAATGACAAGCACTTCTCGCGTTCTTGCTCGATACGGTTTTATAGAGTTGGCACGCTCCGGTTTTGGAAAAATGCGGCGTACTCTTAAACGCAAATCGGCGGTTAATTCAGCCGGCCGCCGGCGGCTAAGCAGCTCTTGGTTACCCGTGATCGCCTGCGTTTTTTATTTCGGCGAAGCCAGTTTTGTGTTGGCCGATGATGAAATAGGCGGGGTTCAAGCGCTCCCCGCCCCCGACTTTCCGCCGTTGCTGGCCAATGAAATTGTCATACCCGCCGATTCGCCGATCGGCATCATTTTAACCAGCCAACGCCATCCGCTGTTGCGCCGCGCCGATTTCAAAAACGAAGGCGAAGTGGTTAAAAGTATCTATGGAAAAGTCGAGTTCCAACCGATTTGGTTTTCCAAACATGTGCCGGAAAAAAATTTAACGGATTTACTCGCGCTACTCTCCAATGCCGAAGCAGACGGCTTAAGCCCACTGAATTACGATGTCGATTCCGTGCGCGAATGGATAGAACACCCCCCTTTGGACGCGAATACAACGGCAAGTTACGACGTTGCTTTGACTGTTTCGCTAACGCGATTTTTGCGCGATTTACGTCAGGGAAGGGTGGATCCCAGAAGCATGCCCATGCCTGCGCACATTGCGCCTAAGCCGGATGTGGACTTAGCGTCGCTGTTGCATCAGTATCTGGCGCAACAACGCCTGACCGATCTGGTTAGCGAGTTTGAACCCAAAGCGCGCCAGTATCGGCAACTCAAACACATTCTCGGTGAGCTGAGGCGGCAAGCGGTTATCGCGGCCAGGGGCCAATTGGTTTTCGCTAAACCGCTAAAACCCGGCGACAAGCATGCCAATGTTGCCGAGTTAAGATCCCGGTTGCACAGTTTGGGTGTATTGGCCGATCCTGCGGATGCGGCGAGCGAACGCTATGATGCCGTTCTGGCCGACGCGGTAAAAAAACTGCAACGGCAAGCGGGGTTGAAAGCGGACGGGGTAGTCGGAAACGCCACTGCAGCCTTGCTGGCTCAGTCCCCTGCGGAAAAAATTTCGCGTATCGAATTGGCTATGGAGCGGGCGCGTTGGATTCCCGATCCGACCGAAGGACCGATGATAGTGGTAAATATTCCGGCGTTCGAGCTATGGGCTTTCAATTCCACGGACGATCAAGCGCCGCTGAACATGAAAGTGATTGTGGGCAAAGCGCCGGAAAATCAAACTCCGGTGTTATGGGAAGAAATGAAATATTTGGAGTTCATGCCGTATTGGAATATACCCACGACGATCTTCAAAAAGGAAATTTTGCCTAAAACCGTCAGCAACAAAGCCTACTTAGCCAGTCAGGATATCGAATTGGTTAGACACTATAACCGCGAAGATCAAGGTGGCGGCAGTTACCTCCGTGCCCGGCAGAGACCGGGAAAAAAGAACCCCTTGGGACGGGTGAAATTTGTATTTCCTAATGCGGCGGACGTGTATTTACACGATACGCCCGCTCAGTCGGCTTTCAATCGCCCGCGTCGAGATTTGAGCCACGGCTGTGTGCGGGTTTCTCAGCCGGAGCAACTAGCCGAATTTGTTTTGGGCGGCCAAAAAGAGTGGGATAAAGAAAGCATCAAACAAGCGATGACGGGTGCTAAAACCCGTCACGTCACGTTAAAGCGCTCCGTGCCGGTATTGTTTTATTACGGCACGACTTACGTCGACCACAAAGACCAGTTGCATTTTTATCCGGACGTATACGGACAAGACGAATATCTGCGTAAAGCTTTGGATCAGTTACAAAACATCCAAGCGTCGGAGCCTAAACCCAACGATTCGCTAAGATTGTCCAGCAGCGCAGACCTGACTGTAAGCCCTTAACGGCTGATACAGTCAAGCCGATCCGGCTGGCTCGCGAATTTGATCAGCCGGCATCCATTACAATGCTCGCGGAAAGGAGAACCTAAAGCGACCAGGTTCTGAAGGTACCGGTGTCGAGATGGATGAAATTCGACTCGGGATAATAGCCGACGCCCCCCCTGTGCATGGCGATTGCCGCGTTATGGATGCGGCGCAAATCGAAGCGTTCTATGCGTATGTCGACCGCACGGCCGTACATGTGAAAACTGTTATTGGCAACGCCGGTATGTTCGGCGTGCAGCTTGGCGTTGGTTAACGGCGAGCGGTAACCGCATACCACGTTAAACGGCCGACTGAGATCCAATATTTGTTTTAAATCGTGCAATTGATCCAGTAATTGCGGATCTACCGGATGTATGTCTCCGGTGCGGTAATCGCGCAACAACACGGAGATTTCGCCGAGTGCGTCGTTTAAATAGCGGCCGCGCTCGAAATAAGTGACGTTTAATCTGTCGCCGGTGTGCGGATTTTGAATGGCCAACGATCTATGACTGTCCAATCTGGATCGGTTAGCGAGTATCAACGAATCTTGTTCCGGCTCATAGATCGATGTATTAAAGCGGTTCGGTTGAACCCGCGCATATTGCTGCCCGTTCGGACTGGTTACGCTACGTTTATATTCGGTGGTAAGGATCCGGTTGGATTTTTTGCTGTAAACGTCGCGTACCCTGGAGTGGTTATTGACGCGTCCGGCGCTGTTTTTCACGCGCTTCAAAGACGCCGTCGAAATTTTGCCGCTTTTATGTTTGCTTGAAACGCGAATTTTTTGCTTGGGCAGGCGGACCGCGCTACGCGCTTTCCGACCCTTGTCTTTGCGAATTGTCTCGACTTTTGCCGCGTGTGCAATTCCCGGTACGGCTAAAGACAAAATGGCGCCAGCCGCCAGACGGCTGAAAAAGCTGCGTCGAGATACCATCGCCTTGGACTCGTCTTGGGGGGAATTGTCGACATCAGGTTGTTGCATCCTTAAATCTCCTACTGTTCGTGCAATCTCTTTCACTAACGTTACCGGGCCGTTTCCCGGCCGCATCGGTAATGGGTGCAAGTATAGCATTGCTGGGAGCCGAACGGCTTCGTAAGCAAAATCCTACGCTCAATGCCGATCATCCTACCGATACTGTACTATTTCGCCACGTCTGGCGGCGGAGGCGTCGTTGCCCTAGTGGTTTGAATGGCAATTTGGAAATGCGATAAAACAGTGCCGACAAATTTTAAACACACGGACAAACCGTAGGCAACTTCCGAAGTCTTTCGGCCGGAATCCGCTAAACCCGTCTGCAAGCTGATTTTTCGCGCATGGTCACGACGATTTGAATCTCTTGTGACGATTTTGTGAGAACTTCCCGGCAAAATCTCATTGCCTAAAGGCATCCAATTCAGAGGATTTTTAAGGAGATTTACGATGAGATTAATTCAAAAAACTTTATGGGTACCGGTGTTGATTCTGGCCAATGCCATTTGGCCTTATCCGAGTGCGCACGCTGCAGAGGTGACGTTTACGGTAACGAATTTGTCGGCCGCCCAAGGTGTTGCGATAAGTCCGGTATTTTTAGCTTTTCACGACGGCTCTTACGATGCTTTCGACCAGGGTAGTGCGGCGTCGGCGGCGATTGAAGCGGTTGCCGAATTAGGCGATAGCAGCGGTTTGGCCGCAGCGTTTGCCTCTGCTTATGCCGATGGCGTGAGCGGTTCGGCGAGCGCTACGGTGAATGCTTTCGGTCCCGGAATCTTTTTGCCGGGCGGCAGCGGAAGTATCACGCTAAATTTGGATCCGGTAAAAAACCGTTACTTAAGCTATTTCGCCATGGTGGTTCCGTCCAACGACAGATTTATCGGCAACGACGAGCCGATGGAAATTCAGTTGTTCGACGAGATGGGACATTTTCTCGGCTTGAATTTCGTGGAGACCGGCGCGGGAATTTGGGACGCCGGAACCGAACTCGACGCTGCGGAAGGCGCGGCTTTCCTGGTGGGATCGAATGCAACGGTAAGCCCTGCGCAAAATGGGCTTATTAGTTTCGACCACGATTTCTCCGCATATGCCGGTTTAGCCACGCCGGGCGGTTATAACTTTACCGATTTGCCGGGAACGGCCACCCCGTTACTAAGTATTAGCGCGGTATCGCAAGTGCCGTTGCCGGCGGCTGTTTGGTTGTTCTGCAGCGCGCTGCCCGCCGTGATGTGGCGCCGTCGCAAACCTGCGGCAATAACCGGTTAAAGCCGTTGGGCTATCCGCTAAAAGCCGCCGTCGTAGACCTGCAATTGCAGGTTAGCCGGCGGCTTACCGGTCGGTTGGTCGGTTTTTAACGGCAAATGATGATACAGGAGTGTGTTGCGGTGAATGTCGATCGTTTGCGTATGTTCTCCGTTCTCGGCGTCCGGGTGCCACAGCGTGACTCGGTATTGGCCGGATGGCACGGCTAAAAGCCACCGGCCCTCGCGGTCCGATTGCGTCAGATATTCGGCGTCGGTAACGTAGATATAGCCCAACATCCAATCGTGAATGTTGCAGCCCAGCGTGACGATACCGGTTTGCTCGAACACGATGGGTTCGACCGGCGTTCCGCTGTACAGTTTGATTTCGAAACGCTTGGTACTCGAAAAAGAATAGACGTGGTGTTTGATATCGTCGCTATTCGGAAAATAAACCGGTGTGCCGCGTTTAATGGCCAAAATATGCGGGACGAACTCGCGGCTTTTTTGATCCAGCTCTATCGACACCGCTTTGAGCGAGGGGTGCTGAACCGCGCTTGCCGGTTGCGGGTGCGCGCTTACCACGACGTGGCTTACCGGATTTTCGCCGTCCGTTACCGTGCCGGAAAGTTCCAGGCCGTTCGAGACCTGCGTCAACATCGCACCAGCCATGCTTAAAAAAATACGCGATAAGCAAATTGCCATAATAATTCCTGTTGATCGGCGGGCTGTCCTAGATTAAGGCGAGACGGTCTATTGCTGACGATGCGGCTGAATTCCAGATTGAACTGGTGGCGTCGGGCCAAGGTTACATTGTAGTTTGCCGTAAGCGCATATCCGTGTTCGCGATTGTCCTCTTGCGGCATAAAGTCGTTTTGACCGCTACCGAAATATTCGTGGCGTAGACTTAGGCGGTGTGGGCCAAGCGATTTGCTGAGCAGCAGCGACGCCGCCCAAAAACCGGCGTCGACCGCTCTAAATCCGTTGCGGGTTTCGCCCATTTCGGTACTACCCTGCAGGCCTTGGCTTATCAAAGTAATTTGCCCGGGGAGTTCGGTCTTGACGCTTAACGACCAAAAGCGGGTATGCCAAGCATATTGGCCCTCCCTAAGGCCGGTAGGCTCGGCCAGATTATCGTAATAAAGGGCTCTTAACGTAAATTTTCCGTGAAGGTCGGCAGTCAGTCCGGCGTAATAGCCGGCGTTACCGTCTATTTCCACGAAAGGGCGCGTGTAAGCGGCTTGTTTGGGGAAATGCCGTGTTATACCGACGCCGACCGGCAGGCGTAGCCGGTCGTGCAGCGTCGCTTCATAATCGCTTAAACTCCAGCCCCGCCAAGCCAAAAGTAGGCCGGCGGTATCGTTGTTGGCGATGCCGGCGGCGAATAGACCGATATGGCCGCCGTTCGCTAAACGATAAGCCAAGCGGGTTTCGGCGCCGAAACTGCGCAGTTCTTGCCCGACCCAGGCATTGATCACCGAGGAATTCAAGGTATAAGGACTGCTCCAAGCAGTGCCGCTGTTCTCTAAGGAAATAGGCGGAAAAAACATCCCCAGCCTGGCGTTGAAATTCCATGCTCCGAGCGGTACCGGGCGGTAAGCGAAAAAACCTTCGCTCACATCGAGCGCTTGCTGCTGCCGATTGGCATATTTGATTGTCAAGAAACCCGACCAGTCCCAATTCAGGCTGGCTTTTAGGCTGGCTGCGGCTTCGTTAATGCGGATCGTCTCGCTGTCTGTGCCGTATCTAAACTTTCCTAAGCCGTTTTGCAATTCGCCGTTTTGCGCGTTGCCGGACATAAAACGCAAGTCTAATAAACCATGCCAGTCAAGCTCCGGGAACGACGGTTCGGCGTGTAAATCGAATGCGCAACCGATGCTCAGAAGGAAGGCAGTAGCGGCCAAGCCGCCGGGGGAGGGGGTGCGAAATCGAGCAACTAAGCGATCCGTTAACGCTGCTTGGCACATGAAGACGAGGCTATCGGCAAATCGAATCGGAATTCGCTTCCTTGACCTAACCTGCTATCCACGTAGATTCTGCCACCGTGTAAACGTGCAATTTTGTCTACCACCAACAATCCGAACCCGCCGCCTTGATTTCTGGCCTTACGGGATAAAGGCGAGCTCCAGTCGAACAGAGTAGGCAAATATTGCGGGGCGATGCCGACACCGGAATCGCGGACGTTAATCCACAAGCGCGTTCGATCGGCTGTAACCGATATGTGTATGCTACCGCCGTTGGGCGTATGTCTTAATGCATTGTCTATCAGATTGGTCAACAAGCGCTCGATTAAACCGATGTCGGCATCAGCCGGCGGCAACTCCGGGCGGAGTTCCGCCGTCAAGTCGATTTGCCGTTGCTGCGCGGCAAGCTGAAATTTTTGGCTCACGTCTTGTAGTAGTTCGGCTAGACAAAAGTGCTCCGGATTTAATCCGGTTTCGCCGCATTCCAGTTTGGCCAGTTCGAACAATTCTTGCGCCAATCGACTGACTTTTTCGGTTTGTCTTAAGGCGGTTTGTAAGAATTGTTGTTGTTCCTGCAGCGGTAGGCTATCCGCTTTACGTTGCATGGTTTCCAAAAAACCGTACAACGAAGTCAAAGGTGTGCGTAAATCGTGGGAAACGGTAGCGACCCATTCGCGCCTTTGCCGATCTTTCATTTGTAATTCGCTGAACTGGGCCGCCAACGCCGCGGCGCGATTAAAGGTTTCCGCCAAACGGCCGAATTCGTCGTCGCTATTCACCGGAATCTGCGTATTCACGTCGCCTTGCAACATGCGTTCCGTCGCGCCGGCCAGCGCTCTAACCGGTCGCGATACGTTGCGGGCTATCAGCACGCTGCCGGCCAAGGCGACCAGCAACCCTAGCAGCATTAAGCCGGCGGTAGCGTTAAACAGCGGCCAGTAAGGGGCTTGAGCGCGGTTAAAATCGATTTGTAAGACGGCAACGATCGTGGGATCTAGCGCAGCGCTAGGCAAACGCTGGATGCGGCTAATGTAGTCGAAATCGCCCGATGCCATCGCGGCTTCCGGACGGTTTTGCACAAAATCCGCGTTCAATAATTGTTGCGTTAGCCTGCCTTGCATTTTTTCTGGCAATGAACTGGTCAAAATGCGGCTTTGACCGGCGCTTAATTCGACCATGCTAATCTCTAAGGGTAACGGCGATAATTGTTTAAATTGTTCTACCCGTCTTTGATCGACTTGCTGGGCAATCGCTACCCAACCTATGGGAAGCGGCGCCAGAACCGGTACGATTGTCCATTCGTAAAGTTTGTTGTCCAAAACGCCGAATACCACGGCTTTACCGCTATTTTCCGCTTCCGCCAAGGCATCCGGAAACACGAAGCCGCTATCTTGTAAAGAATTTTGCGTGTCGGCGACGATTTCTCCTGTCAAATCAATGAAAAAAGCCCGTTGAGCCCTAATCCGTAAGGCTAGGTTTTCCAACGCCGAAGCGATGGTTTTAGCATCGCTGCTACCGAGGGTGGAGCGGAATCCGAAATCCGCCACTAATATGCGGGTTTCCCCGGCAATTCGCTCTCCGCGCTCCAGCAGTAGACGTTGAAATACCTGTTCCGCGTACATCAGATTTTGCGCCAGTTGGCGGATTAGATTGTCGCGCGATACTTGGTAGACGCTGACGATGGTCAAGGTTTGAATGGCCATGAATAAACCGGCAAAGAACAGCGCGATGCGGTTTTGGAAATTCAACGTCATAGCGCGCGAACCCTCTAGCTCCGGTTTATTAGGCGGTTTCGTCTTGCGGGGCGAATTTGTAACCTATGCCCCATACCGTCAAAATGCGTTTCGGATTTGCCGGGTCACGCTCGATTTTGGCGCGCAAGCGATTGATATGCGAGTTTACGGTATGTTCGTAACCGTCGTGCGAATAACCCCAGACTTGATTTAACAATTCCAAGCGGGTAAACGTCCGGTTCGGATGACGCACGAAAAAATGCAGCAAGTCGAATTCCCGCGCCGTTAACGATACCGGCCGGCCATTGAGATGGATGCTGCGCGCTTGAGTATCCACTCGCAAATCGGCTATTACGATTACGGTTTCCTCCGAAACGGAGTGGGTGTGTTTTAGAGCGTCCACCCTGCGTAGTAAGGCGCGCACTCTGGCTACCAGTTCGAGTGCGGAAAAAGGTTTAGCTATGTAATCGTCGGCCCCCATCTCCAAACCAACCACGCGTTGCACTTCCGCGGATTTGGAGCTGACGATGATGATGGGTGTGTAGTTGCTGGCGGCGCGTAAGCGCCGGCATACTTCCAGGCCGTCTATGCCCGGCAACATCAAATCTAAAATCAGCAGGTCGTAACGTTGACTATTCAAACGTTGCAGTCCGCTTTCTCCGTCCGGGGTATGCTCGACCGAATAACCTTCGTCGCGTAAAGGCTCCGTCAACAGCCAGGCGATGCCGGGATCGTCTTCGACTAGCAAAATGTGCTTGATCACAGTGCCTTCCTTCATGATCGCAAAACAGGATAGGGTTAGGCCGCTAGGCTAACAAACGATGAAAGCTGCTGGCTGGAGTCTGCGAATAGACGGGACATTATCGGCGAATATCGCGTTTATGCTTATCACGGAAGTTTCAAACATTCGTGAGAAATCCGTGATATTTATGTTTTTAGGCATGCGCAATTCAAATGTTAGAGTGCAAATGGATTTTTTACATTGCAGGCTATTGTAATTAATAAGCGTTTAGCGTTAGCCTGTAGGCGTATTCAAGGTTTGACGATAGCTGTCGACCTCGCTCCATTGGGATTTATTGCGCTATTGCCCGGCTTTACCGGGACGAAGCGGCCGCCTAGCTGAAAAAGTCCCGCTTTAGACGAGGCTGGTGTGAGCCTATCTCTCAACCAAGTCTCCTATTGGAAATAGTGAAGCTTTTTTCCGTGCCAGCAGTTTGCTGGAAGCTTTGCCTGCAGTTTTGCTGTAGGTGTTTACGCTCAACCCAATCGGCTGAAACGGAATCAATTATTAGCATGCATGGGGTTAGCAAGCGCATTCAATTATGGGTAGTAAATATGACTGAAACCGAACTGTCCATTTTAATTGCCGACGACAACGAAATGAATCGTTGGCTGTTGGCCGAGCAGCTCAACACCTGGACCAATCAGGTGACGTCGACCAGCGACGGCACCCAAGCTTGGGAAGCCTTGCGGGAAACCGTTTATTCCTTGATTTTTCTGGATGTCAACATGCCCGGCATCAGCGGTCTGGAGCTGGTGCAAAAAGCCAGAATGGCATCGGCAAACCGTTTGACCCCGATTATCGCAATCACCGCACACGTGCAGCGTCGCCAACCCCATTTGTTTATCGAGGACGGCTTCAACGATTGTTTGATCAAGCCTATCGTGCTGGCCGACTTGGAGCGCGTCATCGGTCAGTGGTGCAAGCCGCGCGAAAGCGTAAACGGCGATTATTACGTTAGCGCAGTGCTTAATCGCTTGGAGAACAATCGCGAAATGGGACGCAAGTATCTGCAAAAGCTGTTCGAAGAGGTACCGTCGCAATTCGTCAGTTTGGAGCAATACTTGCGCGACCGCCAATGTTCTAAAGCCTGGGAGGTTGCCCATAAATTACATGGATCGTTTTGTTTTTTCGGTTTCGCCGACTTTCGCGCCGTCGCCGAAATTTTGGAACAACATCTGATGGACGCGGACATGATTAAAGCCCAACAACAATATGTCTTGTTATCTGCCAAATTCGAAAATTTAAAGGCTGCGGAAAGCGAATTGTTAGCTCGGTTGAATTGAGTGCTAGCTTGACGAAAGAGCCCGGCATGCATCCCGTCTGCAAAATAGGAACTTTTCAATAAAAGCGCGTGTTTAAACAAAAATCATTCCAAACCGTTGCCGGCGTCGATTTGCATCTCGAAAGTCTGGTGGCCGACGACGGCGCTTTCCCACGTTATTGGCACCTGCTGTCGGCGAACGAGCGGCAAGCCGCTCAACGCTTCCAATTCGAAGAGTTGCGCCGCCGTTACGCGATTTGTCACGGCAAATTGCGCGTTTTATTGGCCGCTTACTTGGATATGGCCCCCGAAGCAATCGAATTTGCCCGTCACGCTTTCGGCAAACCTTATTTAATCGGCCGGCAACAACAAGCCTTGGCACTGCAATTCAATTTATCGCATTCCGGAGATCGTATGCTGCTCGCAGTCGGGCAACGACAGTTGGGGGTGGACATCGAGATGTGGAACCGGCGGCACGAGCCTGGCTTGCTGGCGCAAGAATGTTTATCCGCGGACGAGCTGGCTTATTGGCGGCGATTGCCGGATCAATTGCAAATACCGGCTTTTTACCGGTTTTGGACTCGCAAAGAAAGTTTGCTGAAGGCGGTCGGTGCCGGTATCGGCAATGGTGTTACCGATGTGGTGACGAGTACGGAGGGCGTTCCCAAGTTCTTGTCGCTACCGCCCCAATGCGGGACGATAGCGGATTGGTGCTTGTACGATGTGGCCGTCGGCGACGATTGCAGTGCCGCATTAACGGTTTTGGCTTAATCGCTACGGTTTGCGGATTGGCCTACTATCATGCCGTCCTCCATGTGTAGAACGTGATCCATACGCCCGGCTAATTCCGAGTCGTGGGTAACTACCAAAAAGCTCACCTGTAACTCCTGATTCAATTCCAGCATCAATTGGTAAATTTGATCGGCAGTTTTGCTGTCTAAATTTCCGGTCGGCTCGTCTGCCAGTACACACTTGGGGGTATTGACCAAGGCTCTGGCGATAGCGGCGCGCTGCCGTTCTCCGCCGGACAATTCGCCCGGCTTGTGTTGCAATCTATGGCTTAAGCCGACGCGCGTCAATAAGTCGGCGGATTTTTCCTGCGCGATTTTGATTGGCTGTTTGGCGATTAATAACGGCATCGCGACGTTTTCTAAAATGCTGAATTCGCCTAACAAATGATGAAACTGGTAAATAAAGCCAAGGGCCCGGTTGCGCAGCCGGCTTAATTTGCCGGCGCTGATGGAGCCAAGGTCTTCGCCGTCTAGCGTGACGCTCCCGGAAGTGGGTTTCTCCAGACCGCCCAGCAGATGCAGCAAAGTACTCTTGCCCGATCCGGACGCGCCCATAATCGCGACCCGTTGACCGGCGGTCACCTGTAAATCCACGCCTTTGAGCACGTCGACGTTCAAGTCGCCTTGGTTGTAGCGCTTGGTCAACTGCCGGCATTGCAGAATGATCGAATCACTCATAGCGAAGTACCTCGGCCGGATTGATACGCGAAGCTTGCCAAGCCGGGTACAAGGTTGCCAGTAGCGACAGCGAGAACGCGGCTACAGTGATCCAATACACGTCACTCCAAATTAATTTGGACGGTACTTCGCTGATGTAGTACACGTCCGCCGGCATGAATTTGTGGCCGAAGGCTTTTTCTATGGCCGGGACTATGGTTTGAACATTGAGCGCCAAGCCTATCCCGCCCAAGGTGCCGATAAACGTGCCTATGCTGCCGATGACGCAGCCCAGCACGACGAAAATGCCCATTACCGAACCGTTGCTCAGGCCCTGGGTTTTCAAAATAGCGATGTCGCCGCGTTTGTCCGTTACCACCATCACCAAGGTCGAGACGATATTGAACGCCGCTACTGCGACGATCAGCAGCAAAATAATGAACATCGCCCGTTTTTCGGTTTGTACCGCGCGGAAGAAATTGCTGTGCGCTAGTGTCCAATCGCTGACCCGGTAATCCGAGCCTAACGCGTCGGCCAAATCTTGGGTGATTAGCGGCGCATTGAACAAGTCGTCCAATTTCAGCCTTAATCCGGTCACCGCCGGTTCGAGGCGGAACAATTTAGCGGCATCGTCCAAATGCACCAGCGCCATGTTCCGGTCGTATTCGTACATGCCGACTTTGAACACGCCGACCACGGTAAAGCGTTTCAAACGCGGCAAGATACCAGCCGGCGTAGAATTCACTTGCGGGGTAATGATAGTCACCTTATCGCCGACGAATACGCCCAAGTAACCGGCAAGCTCCGCGCCTAACACGATGCCGAATTCACCCGGTTTCAGATCGCTTAGTTGGCCCAGTTTCATGTTGGCCCCGACTTCCGATACATTAGGTTCGAAATCCGGCAAGATGCCTTGCAATAGGGTGCCGCTGACTTGACGGTCGGCATTGACCATCACCTGGCCTTGAATATAAGGTGCGGCGCCTTCCACATGCTCCATGCCGTCGAGGCGCGCGGCGACGCTTTGCCAATCGTCCAGTTGTCCGAAACGCCCGCTAACCGTGGTGTGGGCGGTCATGCCCAAAATGCGCTCGCGCAATTCCGCTTCGAAGCCGTTCATCACCGACAGCACGGTGATCAGAGCGGTGACACCCAAGGCGATGCCGAGAACCGAAGTTAAGGTGATGAAGGAAATGAATTGCGTCCGGCGTTTGGCACGCGTATAGCGTAAGCCGATATATAGAATCAGCGGTTTGAACATGGAGTAGGGGTGTTAGGGGCGTTTGCAGTCGTGGCAATAGCCGTATAGGTACAAGCTATGCTCGGTGAGTTGATAACCCAACCGATTTGCAATTTCCGCTTGGCGTTTTTCAATGACTTCGTCGGTAAATTCGTCCACTTTACCGCATTTGACACAGACCATATGGTCGTGGTGGTTGCCTTTGTTCAATTCGAAAATGGAGTTGCCGCCTTCGAAATGATGGCGATTGACTAAGCCGGCCGCTTCGAATTGGGTCAGTACCCTATAAACGGTTGCAAGACCTATATCTTCGCCTTCCGCCAGCAAGATTTTGTAAACTTTCTCGGCGGACAGATGTTTGTCATCGGCCTGCTTTTCCAGAATTTCCAGGATTTTAACCCGCGGTAACGTGACTTTGAGACCGGCGTTGCGTAATTCCTGTGTTTCCATAAGCTCATTCTCTTGAATCGGTGGCGCGGCATTGTAGCGGTTTTTCGCCCGAGCCGTTGGCTGAATTATGGGATAATGGAGAAGCCGTGTGTTCTCACTTGATCCCGATACATGAAAATAGCCGCTCTTGTTATAACTGCTACAGTACCGTTTGCGCTTGTGGGTTGCCAAACCATACTCTCTAATTTACCCGGCGTCTACAGCATCGACATCGAACAGGGGAATATCGTCGATCAGGCCATGGTAGATCAACTACGGCCGAACATGACGAAAAGGCAGGTGCTTTACATCATGGGGTCGCCGATGCTGTCCGATACTTTTCACGAACAGCGTTGGGATTATTTGTATTCCGATCAGCCCGGCGGGGAAGCGCGTATGCAAAAACGCATTTCCTTGTATTTTTCCGGCGAAAATCTGGTCGGCGTGCAAGGCGATTTTCGCCCCAGCGCAATGCCGGTCGTCAAGCAGTCCACCGAGACCACGGTCGATGTGCCCAAACGAGAGTTGGACAGCACCATGGGTGAAAAAATTACCGGTTTGTTTAGCTCGGACCCCGACACCGCCGCCGTCGCAGAGCGCTCCCGCGAGGCGGTGAATGCGGCTAAAGGCGGCTTGGAAGATAGCGCCGAAACTCAAATTAACGAAGCCGCCAAATCGGCAGGCGGGCAAGATAAAACCCTGTGGGAAAAAATTTCCGGCATATTCGATTCGGAAGCGGACGGCAAAGCCGAGTCCGGCTCTGCCAACGCCAACAGCAAGGATGCGGGCAAATAAAAATCGTAGTCGCGTAATTTTCCTGCCGTTCGACACCGGATAGGCACTATCGTTGTGGCAACCCTAGCCGACGAGCGTACGAAGCGCTGGCGGCTTAACCTTCGCCGGCTAGCGGAAACGCGCTCAAGCCTAGAGGGCAAGCCTGCAGCCGGGCGCGTAGCATGGCGAACCCGGCACCCGCTCACTATTTCAACAATTCCGCCATTGCGATGACGTTTTTGGCCATTTCGCCCATCGAAATCTTTCGGTCCATCGCCAGTTTGCGGAGCGCGTGGTAGGCCTGATCTTCGGTATAGTTCTGCGACTTAATCAAAATCGCTTTGGCGCGATCGATGAACTTGCGTTCCTCCAGTTGGGTTTTGGCTTTTTGCAGTTCTTCTTTCAGCGCTTGTTGCTCGCGGAAACGAGCGATGGCCACATCGATGATGGCTTTGATACGCTTGGGCTCCAAGCCGTCTACGATATAAGCGCTGACCCCGGCTTTGATCACTTTATTGATGGTTTCGGTTTGCTGATCTTCGGCAAACATGATGACCGGCACGGCATAAAGCTGATTGATGTCCAGCACCATTTTCAGGATCAGGTCGTCCGGACTGTACAGGTTTAATACCACCGCGTCCGGTTGCAGGGCCTTGATGACTTCCGGCAAATTCAAAGACTGCAGCTTCAGCGTAGCTACTTGGTAGCCGTGCTGCTGCAAGCATTTTTCCAGCATCAGGTCGGATTCGAACTCATCGACCACTAACACTTTCAGCGCTGTCATGGTCACTCCAGCTCGATTTTGACGACGGAGCCGTCCGGCAGGATTTCTGTAATAAAGGTTTTAGGTTCTTCCAGGAAGTACAACAATCCCAGCAACAGCAAGCAACAGCAGCCTAACATTAAAAAAAACGTGTTGGTCGGAACGAAGGTTAACACGATCAAAAACACGATGGAGCCGGCGTTGCCGTAGGCGCCGACGATACCGGCCACTTCGCCGGTGATAGCTCGCCTGACTAAGGGAACGAAGGCGAATATGGCGCCTTCCGCCGCTTGCATGAAAATCGCGCACAGCAAGGTCACGCAGACCGCCGCGCTCACCGACCATTGCTCGGAAATCAAGGCCATCAACAAATAGCCGCCCGTTAATCCGGCGATAAACAGCGTCAACGATAATTTACGGCCGATTTGATCGCTGAGTAAGCCGCCTGCCGGTCGAGCAAAAATATTGGTAACCACGAAACTGGAAGCCAATAAACCTGCATTCAGCATGGAGATATGCTGAGTTTGGTTGAAAGTATTGAAGAAAAACATCGGCAACATAGACAGCACGGCCAATTTGGAACCGAAAGTAATCAAATAAGCGATGGCCAATATCACTACTTGCCGATAATGATATTGGTGAATGCTGGGAACCGGTTGACTCAGGCGTTCGGCGTTGTGGTTGACCAGATGTTTGGCATGCAGCAGAAACACGGCCCAAATCACGGCATGGATGCCGGCGGCCCAGGACGGCGACAGGATGGGATCCGCCAGGGCGGAAAGCTTCCAGGTCAGAAGCGATAAGGTGGCGTACAGGGGAAGCAGGCTAAAGACGTACAAAAACAGGTCGTTAATGCTGCTGACTTCCATGCTGCTGGCGCGTTTACCTTTCAAGCCCGCTAGCGCCGGCGGCAAGTTTTCGACCTTGAAATAGTAGACGACGGAAAAAATGATGGCCATGCCGCCGGTAACCGCGACCGCGTAGCGCCAACCTTGATCTTCTCCCAAATACAAAGCCAAGCCCGGCAAACAAATGGCGGCAATAGCCGAGCCGAAATTTCCCCAGCCGGCGTAAATGCCTTCGGCCGTGCCGACTTGGCTGGACGGAAACCAGTCGCCGATAACGCGCACGCCGACCACGAAGCCCGCGCCGATGAAACCGAGCAGAAACCGCGACCAAGCCAGCTCGGCGAAATTGTCGGCTGTCGCGAACATGAAGCAGGGAATGCTGCAAATGGCCAGCAGTACGCTATAACTGATTTTGGCGCCGAATCGATCGACCACCAAGCCGATAATGACGCGGGCCGGAATAGTCAAAGCCACGTTAAGCAACAGAATGATTTCCACGTCGGCGTTGCTGATGCCCAGGTCCTGTTGGATCAACACCATTAACGGGGCGTGATTAAACCAAATCACAAAGCTGATGAAAAAAGCCATCCAGCTCATGTGCAGGATTTTGGTTTTTCCTTGCATGGAAAGCAGGTCGAAAGGGATAACTGGCATGAAATAATCCAATAAACAAAACCGATACAGTTTGTGCGAGAAAGGTGTTGGCACGCAACATTAAAACGGTTGCGTAAAAAGAAAGCAATTTGGATTCAATTCAACACGCCTCAGGAGCCGTCTAATGCTCGAATAGTGCGCACCAATTTGGTTCATTTAAGCGGTGTCTCTGGCCAGATCGGTGCATTGCTGTCAATCGTATGCTTATTGAAATCATTAACTAATTGAATTAAAACAATAATATAAACTGGTATATATATTGCTGTTATCCGATTAAGTCTCCCGCTGAGCTTATCTTGTCATTGTTACCTGGACAAAGGCGTCCGTTTTTTTGCACATATGCAACTAAAACGGGTCGCCTTTTTTTTTGCTCCAAAAAAATGCGAACGAGCGGGAAGCACTCTTGAAATCCACGAGCCGGCGCAATTTCAAGCGGGGGCCGGAGTCAGCAAATTTATTATTTCGAGGTTGGCATGAACAACAAACAAACCTTGGTTGTTATCGGTAACGGTATGGTCGGACAACATTTTCTGGCCGGATTCGCCAATAGCGCCGCCAAAGAGCAATTCCGAGTCGTCACTTTTTGCGAGGAACCGCGCCCGGCCTACGATAGGGTGCATTTGTCCGAGTATTTTTCCGGCAAAACCGCAGAAGATTTATCGCTGGTTCCGGAAGGTTTTTTCGAAGAAACCGGCATAGAAATTCTGTTGGGCGATCGGGCCGCCGGCATAGATCGGAACAACAAAACGGTAACCTCTGCCAACGGGGTAACGATTGCATACGACAAGTTGGTATTGGCGACAGGCTCTTACCCCTTCGTGCCGCCGGTTCCCGGCCACGAACGCGAACGCTGCCTGGTTTACAGAACCATAGAAGATCTGGAAGCAATCCAAGCCGCCGCAGCGCAATCCAAAGTCGGCACCGTAGTCGGCGGCGGCTTGTTGGGTTTGGAGGCGGCCAAAGCCCTCAGAGATTTAGGTCTGGATACCCATGTGGTCGAATTTGCGCCGCGCCTGATGGCCGTGCAACTGGACGAGGGCGGCGGTGCAATGTTGCGCCGCAAAATCGAAGCGTTGGGCGTAAAAGTGCATCTAAGCAAAAACACCACCTTGATCGACGACGGCGAAACCTGTTTGCACAAAATGAATTTCGCCGACGGTGAAGTGTTGGAAACCGACCTGATATTGTTCTCTGCCGGCATCCGGCCGCGCGACGACATCGCCCGCAGCTGCGGACTGGAGGTCGGCCCGCGCGGCGGCATCGTCATCGACAACCAATGCCGCACCTCCGATCCGGACATCTACGCGATCGGCGAATGCGCATTGTGGAACGGACAAATTTTCGGATTGGTTGCGCCCGGTTACACCATGGCCCGCACCGTGGTCGCCGACTTGAGCGGTGAATCGGCTGAGTTTACCGGCGCGGATATGAGCACCAAGCTGAAATTGATGGGCGTTGATGTGGCCAGCATCGGCGATGCGCACGCCAAAACCGCAGGCTCTCTGGTCTATACCTACCAAGACGGCCGCGGCGAAATCTATAAGCGCCTGGTGACCAGTGCCGACAACAAATTGTTGCTGGGTGCCGTGCTGGTCGGTGATGCCAACGGTTATAGCACCTTGTTGCAATACAGTTTGAACGGTATCGAACTGCCGGCCAATCCGGATTCTTTGATTTTACCGCAGCGCCACGACGAGTCGGTCGGCTTGGGGCCGGACGCTTTACCGGAAAGCGCGCAAATTTGTTCCTGCTACGCGGTTTCGAAAGGCGATATTTGTTCGGCGATTGCCGCCGGTTGCACCACCGTACCCAAGCTGAAGGCGGAAACCAAGGCCGGAACCGGCTGCGGCGGCTGCGGGGCGCTGTTGAAATCGGTACTGGATTGCGAATTGAAAAAAGCCGGTTTCGAGGTCAATACCGACATATGCGAGCATTTTCCGCACACCCGGCAGGATTTGTACAACATCATTCGGGTTGAAAAAATCAAAACCTTCGACGAACTACTGGACAAACACGGCCGCGGTTTGGGCTGCGAGGTCTGCAAGCAAGCGATCGGTTCCATTTTGGCCTCCTACTGGAACGAATACGTCTTGGAAACGCCGCACTTGGGCCTACAGGATACCAATGACACGTTTTTGGCCAATATGCAAAAAGACGGCACTTATTCCGTGGTACCCCGAGTGACCGGCGGCGAAATCAGCCCTGACATGCTGATTGCGCTGGGCGAAGTAGCGAAAAAATACGGCTTGTACACCAAGATTACCGGCGGGCAACGGGTGGACTTGTTCGGCGCCAGGGTCGAGCAACTGCCGATGATCTGGGCCGAATTGATTGCGGCCGGCTTCGAATCCGGCCACGCGTACGGCAAATCGCTACGTACCGTGAAATCCTGCGTCGGCAGCACCTGGTGCCGCTTTGGGGTGGACGACAGCGTCGGTCTTGCGGTCGAGCTGGAAAACCGTTACAAGGGCTTACGCGCGCCGCATAAAATCAAAATGGCGGTGTCGGGTTGCACCCGCGAATGCGCCGAAGCGCAGGGCAAGGATATAGGCGTGATCGCCACTGAGAACGGCTGGAATCTTTATGTATGCGGCAACGGCGGCATGAAACCGCGCCACGCCGATCTGATTGCAACTAACTTGGACAAACAAACTCTGATCAAATACATCGACCGGGTATTGATTTTTTACGTGCGCACCGCGGACCGTTTGCAACGGACCTCGGTTTGGATGGAAAACATGGAAGGCGGGCTGGATTATTTGCGTTCGGTCATCATCGACGACAAATTGGGCATTTGCGCCGAACTGGAACAGCAAATGCAGTACGTCATCGATACCTATCAATGCGAGTGGAAAACCACGCTGGAAAACGAAAGCAAGCTAAAACGTTTTCGCCACTTTATTAATAGCGATGCCGCCGACGAAAACGTGGTATTCGTCGAAGAACGCGGTCAAATCCGCCCGGCAACCCCGGAAGAAAAACAACTGCGCACAGCTCAAGAGGAGATTGCTTAATGACAACCTGGATAGACGTTTGCCATATTGACGATTTGCAGCCGGACTCCGGTGTCTGCGCGTTGGTCAAAGGCAAGCAAGTGGCGATTTTTTATCTGACCCGGCCGAAAGCGGTCTACGCCATCGGTAATTTCGACCCGTTTAGCGACGCCAACGTACTGTCGCGCGGCATGATAGGAGACCTGGGCGGCAAGCTGATGGTGGCTTCCCCGATGTACAAACAACATTTCGATTTGACCACAGGGGTGTGTTTCGAAGACACACAAATCAGGGTGCCGGCTTATCCGGCCCGGATTAACGGCGATAGGGTTGAAATCCAGTTGGGGGAATAACGCATGAATTATCAGTATTACATTGCCGACGTATTTACCGACCGGATTTTCAACGGCGCACAAATTGCCGTATTTCCGGCCGCGGACGGGTTGGACGGCGACACCATGGCGCGCATCGCCCGCGAATTGAATTTATCGGAAACGGTGTTTGTGTCGCGTTTACCGGACGAAGCAAATACTTGGCGCATGCGCATTTTTTCGCCGTTCAAGGAAATCGACTTCGCCGGTCACCCGGTAATCGCCACGGCATACGTGTTGGCGGAAAGCGGCGAACTGCAATTGCCCAAACAGCTTACTCACTTGGTTTTGCGGCAAAACGTCGGCGATATAGAGGCTAACGTGACCAGCCGGGACGGCAAGCCGGTCTTCATTCAGTTCAGCCGCTCAGGCGATGCCATCATCGACCGCTTCGCCCCGACCGACGAAGAGTTATGCCAGTTTCTAGGCCTGCAAATTTCCGATTTGGATCATAAAAAATACTCGCCGCGCTTGGTTTCTTGCGGCATGCCGTATTTGATCGTGCCGGTATGGAATTACGAATCGGTGCGCAAGGCTCGTTTCAACTATGCGGCCTGGAGTCAATCCATCGCACCGCAAACCGCCGCGCAGGAAATTTTGCTGTTCGCGCCGAAATCGCCGAATCCGGATGCCGATTTCAACGCTCGCTTGTTCGGCCCCAACATCAGCTTATACGACGATCCGCCGGTCGGCAGCGCGATGCCGGCCTTTTGCCACTATCTGTGCTCGTTCGAGCATACCCAAAAAGGCACCCACACTTTTTCCGTAGAACGCGGCGAAATCAAAACCCGGCGCAGCTTGCTACAGCTGGAAATGGACAATAAGCAGCAGGAAAGGCTGATGGTGCGCATCGGCGGCCGCGCCGTGATTTTTGCGGACGGGTGGATTCATTTACCTGATTAATAGAGTTATCGAGGCCACAGCTTATGTTATTCGGTCGCAATCAGAAAAACCCGATCGTCATCGCCGACAAACAAGTCGTCAAGTGGACCTATTCCACTTGCAACTATTGTTCTACCGGTTGTTCTATCGAAATCGGCACCGATAAAGACGGCCAGCCGGTTGCCAACCGCGGGGTCGGCGGCGCCGACGTAAACCGCGGCAAGTTATGCGTGAAAGGCATTTTCGAGCACGAAGTGTTCGAAGCGGCAGGGCGCGGCGAAAAACCCTTGCTACGCCACGCCATCCACCAAGGCTACGATATGGTGAATTGGGATGTGGCGCTGGATCATATGGCCGCACAAATCCGCCGTATCCAAACCCGCTACGGGCGCGACTCGTTCGCGATCGTGTCTACCGGGCAATTGCTGACCGAGGAATTTTACACGCTGGGTAAACTGACCCGCGGCGTGATCGGCACCAACAATTACGACGGCAACACGACCTTGTGCATGGCCTCGGCGGTATCCGGCTATAAACGTTCTTTCGGTTCCGACGGCCCCCCCGGCTGTTACGAAGATTTCGAGCACACCGACTGCTTGATGGCCTGGGGCTCGAATTTGCCGGAACAACATCCCATCATTTACTGGCGCATGAAGGAAGCCCAGGAAAAGCGGGGTTTTCCGTTGATCGTGGTCGATCCCAGGGTAACCATGCTGGCGCAAAACGCCGACATCCACCTGGCGATCACGCCCGGCACCGACGTGGTGTTGCAAAACGCCATGATGCACGTGATTTTGGCCGAGGGCTTGGAAGACCGGGCCTACATCGAAGCCAATACCACCGGCTTCGAGCAACTGGAAAAAGAAGTCCAGAAATACGATCCGACCACGGCTGCCAAGATTTGCGGCATAGACGAAGATACCATCCGTTTGGTAGCGCGGATGTACGCTAAAGCCGACAAGGCCATGAGCATCTGGACCATGGGCATCAACCAAAGCACCCACGGCTCGGACGGCGTGGTCGGCATCAATAATCTGAATTTGATCACCGGCAACATAGGCAAGGCGGGCGGCACCAGTTTGTCCATCACCGGCCAATGCAATGCGATGGGCACACGCGAATGGTCGTCTTGCTCCGGGTTGCCGGGTTACCGTGCGCTGGAAAAAACCGAAGACCGGCAGGAAATCGCCGATTTTTGGGGCATAGACGCGGAATTTTTCCCCAAAAAACGCGGCTTGACCGAAACCGATATTTTTCCGGCGATCGAAGCCGGCGAAATCAAGGGCTTGTGGCTAGTGGCCACCAATCCTATGACCTCCATGCCTAACACCGCACGAATTCGCAAGACTCTGGAAAAACTCGAGTTCTTGGTGGTGCAGGACGCTTACGTCGACGTGGAAACCATCGAATACGCGCACCTGTTTTTACCGGCGGCGATTTGGGCAGAAAAAGAGGGCGTGTATACCAATACCGAACGCCGGGTCAACATCGTTCGTCAAGTCAAACCGCCACACGCCGACAGCAAATCGGATTTGGACATTTTCAACGAGCTGGCCAAACGTTTCGAACAAGGGCGAAAAATCCACTTTCCGGAGAAACCGGCCGAGGTGTTTGCAGAAATGAAGGCGTTGTCCAAAGGCCGCTTACTGGACATCTCCGGCATGGATCACGATTTGATCGAAGAAAAGCGCGGCATCCAATGGCCTTATACGGAGGCACAAGCCCGAAACGGAGAAGCCCCGCAAACGGCCGGCGTGCGCCTGTATACCGAGCCGGCCAGCTTTAGTTTTGCCGACGGCATGGCCAAATTGATTCCGTTGCCGTTTATCGACAATAACGAAGTGCCGGACGACGAATTTCCGTTTTGGCTGAATTCCGGGCGGTTGGTGGAACATTTTCACACCCGGACCCGGACCGGCAAGATAGGCAACAACAACAAATTCAGCCCGACGCCGTTCATGGAAATGAACCCGGACGCGGCGGCCGAATTGGGGATTACCCACCAGTCTTACGTCAGAGCCGTATCGCGGCGCGGCGACGCGGTGGTGATGGTTATGCTGACTCAGCGCGTGCCGAAGAACATGGTGTTCATCCCGTTTCACTTCTTCGACTGCGTCAACCGGTTGACCTTGGGCTTGTTGGATCCGCATTCGCGTCAACCGGCTTTCAAACAGTCGGCGGTGCGGATAGAGCACATCGACCAATTGCAAGCCGCGCGCTTGAACAAAGAACTAAGGGCTTATTGAGTCCTTGCCGGACGACAGCGCCGTCGCCGGCTGGGATTAGGTTAAGCCGGAACCTTTGCCTTCGAGTCAGACGAGCGACAATTAGCGTTCCGCTCGCCGATGCGCAATCGGCATACCACGGCGCCGCGGGTGCGGCGCGACTCCACGAATCGAACGGCACTCGGGCTTGTTTGTCCCGGGTCGGCCAAATTTTCGGCGCATTTCGCCGGTAATCGAGATTGACTATGTTTGAAGTAAGAAACGACGAACCCGACTACGCGTTTTTGTGGGATAAGGAAACCAAAACGCAAAACCGCTACGGACAAGACATCGAGTTGGCAAAGGCAGGCGACGATTTGCACGGCAAGAGCCTGAATATCAACGGCGACAGCGGCATCGGCGACAATCCCAATCGGTATAAGCAACACGGTTTTTTCTTTACCGCCGACAATTGCATAGGTTGCCACGCCTGTGAATCGGCCTGTTCGGAGAAAAACGACAATCCGGCCCACATCGCCTTTCGTTCGGTCGGCTTCGTGGAAGGTGGGACTTATCCGAATTATCAGCGCATCAATATTTCGATGGCTTGCAACCACTGCGACGATCCGGTGTGCTTGAAAGGCTGCCCGACCCGCGCTTACACCAAATTCACAGAATACGGCGCGGTGCTGCAAGATCCGGAAATCTGTTTCGGCTGCGGCTACTGTACCTGGGTATGCCCTTACAATGCGCCGCAGCTGGACCCGGTCAAAGGTCAGGTCAGTAAATGCAATATGTGCGTGGACCGTCTGGAAGTCGGCCTCAAGCCGGCTTGCGTCAGTGCCTGCTTGGGTAATGCATTGGATTTCGGCGTGGTCGAAAACATTCCGGAAGGGCGGGTGCAGGCCAAAACCGAGATTCCCGGCTTTCCCAGCGCCGAGATTACCCACCCCAACATCCGGTTTCAGCAAACCCGTTCCACCCATCGGGAAATGACCCGCACCGACAGTATGCCCGTCAAATATCACCGCGACGATCAGGTCGGTCTATTCAAACCGGTGGTGGACCGCAAGCACGGCGAAGCGATGCACTGGAATTTGCGCAAATTGCTGACCAGTCACGAGAGCGCGCACGTGATTTTCACCCTGTGTACCCAAGGCACGCTCGGCGCTTTCTTGCTTATGCTGCTAGGCCCTAGCCTCGGCTTGCCGGAACTGGCTTTGGTCAAGCAATCCCCGGTGTTCGCCCCGTTATTGGCGAGCGTCGTGTTGTTGTGCAGTTTGGGACTGTACAAATTGAATATGCATCTCGGCAAGCCGCATCGTTTCTACCGCGGATTCAACAATTTGCGTCTGTCGCCGGTCAGCCGGGAGATTGCCGGGGTGTCGGCGTTTTACACCGGATTGCTGGGTTATAGCGCGTTTGCGCTGTTCGATAACGGGTTCACCGATTTTATTGCCGGGATGTTCGGCATGTTGGCGCTGATCGGCGGCCCGGTCGGCTTGTTTTACATGTACAAACTGTACCGGATTCCGGCCCGGCCGTTTTGGAACCATTACCAAACCGGTACCGCGTTTTTCGGCAGCATGCTCAGTCTTGGCGGCTTGATCGTCGCGGTGGCGGCTTTGACGAATTTGCCGCTGTCAACAGCGGGTTTGCCAGCGCTGAGCGCCGGCTTGGCCGCCGTCATCGCTACAGGGCTCAGCCTGGAAGCGTTCGGACACCTGATGCATGCCCGCGACATGCAAGCCCTGGGCAACGAAGGCGCCGCTTCGCACTATCAACAAACCACGTTTTACGGTAAATCCTATTGGTTGCGTAACGGCCTGCTAGCCTATGCCGTCGTTCAAGCCTGGATGTTATCGCTAACCGGCGTTTCCGGCGGTTTCGGTCTGGCCTGTGCGCTAGCGTTGGCGATGGCGATGCTGATATCCGCGGTGTTCGGCCGTTCGCTGTTCTTCGTATTAGTGATTCCGACCACGATGCCGGGGGCGTTTTTCTGGAAAAACCAAGGTTTCGTCGAGCACGCCCGCGAAACCGGCCTGGCCGACGCGCCGCAGCACGGCGTGGTATACGAGCGCCACCACGCATTCGATGTCGGCGAATTGATGGCAACCATCAAAGCCCACTCCCTAGACGACATGATTAAGCACATCAAATGGATTTTCGGTAAATGATTCAACCTTAACCTAGCGAGGCATAAAGCATGCAAGCGGACCAGCGTATCTTTATATTGCAAGATTATTTGCAACCCTGTGCGGACGATCCCATTCGCTCGCTGGTATTGCAAACCGAGCACGCCGCCATCGTCGCCTGGCACGTCGCGCCCGGTCAGGAAATTGCCGCCCACGTACATCCGGGCGGGCAAGACACCTGGACGGTCATTTCCGGCGAAGCGGATTATTATTTGGGTGGCCGGCAAAGCATGAAACTGAAACCCGGCGACATCGCGGTGGCTAAAGTCGGCGAAGTACACGGTGCTTTGAATTCCGGCAGTGAGCCTTTCGTCTTCGTCTCGGTTGTGGCCGGCTCGATGCCGGGTTACCAGTTAGCGGATAAATAGCTAGGCAAGTCGATGAAAAGCCACATCCAAACCATGGTCCGCCAACTCGCCGCCGGCTTGCTGGAACGCGACGAACCCTTGCGTTTGGCCTTGCTGTCCGCGTTGGCCGGCGAACATCTTTTATTGCTCGGCCAGCCGGGTACCGCTAAAAGCGAAATGGCCAGGCGTTTGCATTTGGCGTTCAGCGACGGCGGTTACTTCGAACGCTTGCTGACTAAATTTTCGGTGCCGGAAGAGCTATTCGGGCCGCTGTCGATCAAGGCCTTGGAGGAAGACCGCTATCTGCGCTTGACCGAACGTTATTTGCCTAGCGCCAGCATTGCCTTCATAGACGAAATTTTCAAGGCTAACAGCGCGATATTGAATGCATTGTTGACGCTATTGAACGAACGCGAATTCGACAACGGCGATGCCCGGCTCAAAGTGCCGTTGATCTCGGTGATCGCTGCCAGCAACGAGTTGCCGGAGGATGATAGCTTGCTTGCCCTGTACGACCGGTTTTTATGCCGTTATCAGGTGCAGGCGGTCAGCGATGCGCAGTTTGTCGCGTTGTTACAGTTAACCGAAACCAAGGCTCAGCTTGACGCCGGATTGCGCTTCAGTCGCGACGAGATTGCCCGAATTCAAGCCGACGCCGTCACAGTGACCTTGCCGGAGCAGGTATTAACATTGCTTCAAGAGTTACGGCAATTTCTGCAACAAAACGGCCTACAGGTCTCGGATCGGCGCTGGCGCAAGGCCGTCAAACTGCTGAAAGTCGCCGCGTTTACCGACGACAGGCGGCAGGTGTCGATTTGGGATTGCGGTTTGCTGCAACATTGTCTGTGGTCTGAGCCGGAACAACGCGAAATGCTATTCGCATGGTACTGCCGTTACGTCGGCACCGGCAGCCAGTTAGGCTTGCCGGCCCTGGACAAATTGGTGGCGACTTGGGAAGCCGCCTTGCAGCGCGACAGTCACAGCCAAGTGCAACGGCTGGACCATCAAGGCCGGCCGGTATTTATCGCTGCCGACGGCCGCACCACTCTACAGCCCGTCACCCATAATGCGGTCATGCGCGACGGCCAGCTTTTGTACCTCGCTCCACCCGGCACCGAGGAGCGCAGCAATGACGGTACGGGTTACAGCAAGCAGGAACTGGCGCAGCGCTTTTTCGACCGCTTGTACCAACAGACGCATTTGGACGGCCAATGGGTACACCTGGACCAATACGTCGCCAATCCGGCCAACCGCTTCATCGAACGGATAGAAAATGCACCGTGCATGGAGCCGTTAAAACACAGTTCGGCCTTCATCGCCGCGCGGCTAGCCGAAACCGGACGTTTGACGGTGGAGCTGACCGCTTTGCGCGACAGCGTGCAAAACCAAGTCGATTCGTTAGCCGCTACCTTGCGCGATCCGCTATGGCTGCCGGCCGAGTTTGCGCAAACGGCGGCGGCCGGCTTGCAACAAGCCTTGCGGCATGTAACACAATTGCTTGCCCGGCTGCAGGCGGTGGCCGACGGTTACGCCGGTTTGCCGCAACTCGGCTGATGTTTCGCCGCTTCGAAACCCGCTTTGCCTTGCTGGACGCATTGCCGGACAGTCTTTATAGCCCGGTCGTTACCCATAGCCACGGTGAATTATTGGCACGCAGCGCTGCGGTGCTGCACTGGCGCGCTTGTCTGCTGGCCGGTCAATTACCGGAGCCGGACGCCACCGATTGGCCGGAACGCAACATTCGCCATACTATTTTGATGCGCCTGGAAACCTTGGAAATCGTGCAGTATTGCCGCGGCCAAGCGGAGCTGACCGACAGCATCTTGCTGGATCTACTGGAAGGTATAGGTAGCGCCGAGGATTATTTCGCTCTGAAACCGGACGGTTTCGTCGACAAATTGGCCCAGCGCCAGAAAATCAAAAACCAAGACTCGTCGTTCGCCGATCCGGAAGGACTGGCCGACCACGTCGAACGCTCGGGCGGCGGGGGTGAGCCTAACTTATCGTCACAGGCCCCCACCCGCCCATCCGAACCATTGCCGCAAGCAAACAACGTTGTCGACGAATCGCGATTGAGCTTGAATTCGCTGCCCCCCGGGCTGGCGGATTTGCCAAGCGAACCTAGCCCGGCCCAAAATGAAAATACCGATGGCAGCGTAGCGGCAACCCCGCCGTCAGGCAGCACTTCTTCAGGCCCCGGCGTTGAGATAGAGAAAATAGTGAGCGAACCTCTCGAACGCAACTGGCGTGAACTGGCACAAACCTGGCAGCAACTATCGGCCGTGTACGCCGAATTGGGCGGCTTGCTGGGCCGAGGTTGGGATTTGACTCAAGGCGTGTTAGCCGTGCACGGCTGGCGCGACATCGTGCGTTATCGGCGTTTGTTGCAGGACTCGCCGGAATTGGTCGAATTGATTGCGCTGATCGGACGTTTACGCCGTTCAATCGGCACGGAGAACTTACAGGCACTGGCCGAACGCATCGTCGCGCCGTTACGACGCCCGTACCCCGAGCCGCGGCCGCAGCATAATCCCCACCCCCCTATGGAAACCGGCGGCATCGAATTAGACGACGACTTGACGCGCATGCTACCCAGCGAACTGTCGCAACTGGGGCATCCCAAACTCAAGTGGTTATGGCATGCGCGTCGAGCGGAGCGGCGCTTGCTGACTTATTGCCGCCATGGTTTGCTGCCTGAGCCGCTTTGGGAGGAGCAGGACTTGGATGTGGACGCGCAATGCCCGCCGCAAGTCCAACCCGGCGGCTTGGGGGCCGGACCCATCATTGTATGTTTGGATACCTCGGCGTCTATGCACGGCGCACCGGAAACGATCGCCAAAGCCATTGTGTTGGAGGTGTTGCGGCTGGCCTACGCGGAACACCGGGCTTGTCATATTTACGCATTTAGCGGGCCGCAGCAGATACTGGAGCACGAACTGGATTTAACCCGCGGTGGCTTGAAGCAGCTATTACAATTTTTGCAACATAGCTTTCACGGCGGTACCGACGTCGTACAACCTTTACTGAACGCCTTGGCCAAACAACACAACGAAGCTTGGCTAAATGCCGATATTCTCCTGATTACCGACGGACGCTTCCCTTTACAGGCTCCGGCGTTTGAGCGCATCGAAGCCCTAAAACGCCAACAAGGCTTGCGCATTCATGGACTGTTGCTGGGCAACTGGCGCAGCCGGGCTTTGGAGGCCCTGTGCGAGCCTTTGCATCGGTTCAACGGAATGCAGTCCGGCGCAGAGGAACTTGATTAGGAGATGACCGAGCTAAACTTGTCGCCCGCCGATCACGCCGTTCGTTCCAGCAACGCATTGCGGGCCTCGGTGATCCGGATAAACTGCTCATGGCTGCCGCCGACGTCGGGGTGGGCCTTCTGAGCCAGCCGCCGAAAAGCGGTTTTGATCTGGGTGGGATCGAGCGCTCCGTCTAACGGCAAATTCAGGACTTGGCGATGTTGCCGGTCGCTGAGTCGGCGGTCGTGGTTTGGCGGTTGAATTCGGCTTTGGTTGTAGCGTGTTTGGTACTCGAATAGCCTTGCCTGCGCCGCGCGGCGTTGTTTGAGGGATTCCCGACGCAACGCCACTTGATCGTCTTGCCATTTTTGCCGCGACATGACCGCGCAAGCGGCAAAATCCATCCAACCTTTTGCCTCAAGTTCATCGAGATTAAACGGTCCGACCATATCGTAAGGCTCCTCCAGCCAAGCGTTTCGGCCAGCCGGCCCGGCTTCAATCCGCCCGATCGTCACGGTATCGACAATGCCGAGCGAGCCGTTCCAAATGACCCATAGCTCTTCTTGTTCCGGCCACGGACTGTGATGCATGCTTTTTCTCCGGTTGGCTGATTGAAAAGGTTTTTCAATCAGCAGCAAATTGAATACCAAGAATCCGAGCCTTTGTGAAAACAGCGCTATCCGGCGTCTGTCGGAAGCAAGCGCTAACGGCCTGAAATGGATATTTAGTCGTTCATTACCGATGAGGCACGGGAAAACGCACAAAATGTAATTTTTTCGACAAAGTAAAGCTTATTGCAAAAGGTCAAGCGGCACGGCTTGGGTAAGTGTTTCATCGTGGGATTAAATCCTTGCGTATAATCGGTTTTTCACTCACGTGCGATAAGGATACTTATGTTTGACTTAGAACTGTTTTTTGCCAATCGGGTGCAGCAATTACAGGCTTACCCTCTGTATTCCAGGGTGATGGAATTACCGAAACCGCAGCGATGGGCGGCGTGGTTGAGCGCGTTTTTGTTGAGTCAAATACTGGTGTTCGGTAGTTTATATCTGCTTTTCGGTTCGTTAGTCGTCATAGGGTTTTTCGCAAGTATTTTGGCCGGTTTGGCGACAGGGTTGGGCGCTTTGCCGGCCTTGTTCCTGAAAGATATATCGGCGCGGTTGTTTAACGGCATGTTAGGCGCTGCAGCGGGGGTGATGTTGGCGGCTACCGCGTTTTCTTTGTTGGTACCGGGAATTGACTTTGGCGAACAAGCTTGGCCGGGTAAAGGTTTGCTGGTTGTTTCGGTCGGCATGTTGTTGGGTGCGCTGTTTTTACATTTCGCGGATCAAAAGCTGCCGCACTTGCATTTTGAAACGGTTGCCGAAGAAAGCCTGGATTCCCTGCAAAAGATTTCGCTATTTATCATCGCGATAACCATACATAATTTTCCGGAAGGCATGTCGGTCGGAGTAAGTTTCGGCACCGGGGACCTGCACAACGGCAGCGTGCTGGCCATTGCCATCGCGTTGCAAAATATCCCGGAAGGCTTGGCCGTCGCCTTGCCGTTGGTCGGCTTAGGTTACGACAAATGGAAGGCTGTCGGTATCGCGACCTTGACCGGCTTAGTGGAACCGGTCGGTGGATTGTTGGGCATCACCATGGTGACGGTTTTTTCTTCGTTTTTACCGATAGCGATGGGATTCGCGGCCGGCGCGATGTTATTTGTCATCAGTGAAGAAATTATTCCGGAAACGCATGCCAAAGGCCGTTCCAGGGTTGCGACCTTTTCGTTGATGGGCGGCTTCATCATCATGATGATACTGGACAAGATAATCGGTTGATGGTTTAACGGGCCCAGGCAACTAGAGCTTTCATTATTTTCCGAAAAATCCACACATGGAATTGACGATCAATTGGTTCGGTTATTGGCATACGGCCGATATAAAGCAGGCGTTGTTTCCCATTTTTAGCAGTTTTGTCGTGATTGCAGCGGCCGAGATTGGCGATAAGAGTCAGTTGGTTTGCATGGTGTTGGCTTCGAAACATCGTAGCGCACCGGTATTTTGGGGAGCGGTTAGCGCATTTGCTACGCTAAACACCTTAGCCGTATTGTTTGGCGCTGCTTTGGCGCAATGGTTGCCCGAGTATTTGCTGGCAGCTTGCGTAGCGCTGATGTTTGCCGGGTTTGGCTTACACGCTATTTTCGCTAACGCGGAGGAAGAACAAGAGGAGGTGGTCGAAATCAGCCGGCGCGGTATGTTTTTGACCACATTGACGCTGATTACGGTAGCCGAATTTGGCGATAAAACGCAGTTGGCAGTAGCGGCTTTAAGTTCCACGGCAGAGCCGTGGGCGGTTTGGACAGGCGCTACTCTAGCCTTGGCGCTTACCTCGGGTTTAGGCATTTTGGCCGGTAAAACCCTGTTGAAACGCATGCGTTTATCGTTGTTAAAAAAAATCAGCGGTATTATTTTTATCGTTTTGGCACTCAGCGCGGCTTATCGGGCGCTGATTTCGCTGCCGACTTGGGTTTGGGACAAGATATGTTTCTCGGCGTTTGTCTAGTGTAAGACTGAATCGGAAATTGGGTGGCACGCATGGTTTTTCCGCAATACCGATGGCAGGACGTATTGGGAATGGTATCGACGGCCGTGCTGTATGCCGCATTAGGAAAATTAGTCTTAAATTACTTTTCGGCAGAAGGCAACGTGACGTTGGTATGGTTCCCGTCGGGCCTGGCTCTTGCCGTGTTGATTTTAAAAGGTCCGCGAGTTTGGCCGGGAATATTTGCCGGTGCGCTTGTCGCAGGCCTGATGGTCAACGACGGCTGGGGATTGAGCGCAGCCATAGCGGTGGGAAATACCTTAGAGCCGCTTTTGGCGACGTGGTGGCTGACGCACACGACAAAATTTTCTCCGGATCTTAACAAGCCGGAGCACTTTTATTATCTGGGCATCATCTCGATCTGCTGCAGCTTCATCAGTGCCAGCGTAGGCCCTGTGGCGATCATGAGCCAAGATCTATTACCCGTGGAAGCATTACCGATTGCATTGCTGCACTGGTGGATGTCCGACGTGTTAGGCGTAATTTCGGTGGTCCCGGTCCTGTTGGTTTGGCGCCAATGGCCCAAGGAATGGTTTACTCCGCAGCGATTGAAAGAAACCTTGGCTTTTTTGACGGTTTCCGTAGTAACGGCGCTGGATGTTTTTCTCGGCATGTTCCAGGCGCAACTGGGCGATCTTGCCCGCGATTACTGGATATTCGTCGTCATGTTCTGGGGGGCGACGCGTTTTGCTCGGCATGGCGTGCAATGGGTGGCGATTGTGACAGCAGTGACTGCACTATTGGGCGCTGCATCCGGTAACGGCTATTTTGCGCACGATTTTGAAAAAAGCGGCTTGGTCAACTATTGGTTATTCCAAATGGTGTTTTCGGCGTTGGGGACCTTGTTAGCGTTGATTTTGCACGATACCCGGCAGACCAGTGCCCGATTAGCCGCCAGCGAGCATAGGCTGCAATCGATTATCGACGTATCCCCGGTATCTTATGCGCTGATCGACGCAGAACAGCGCATCACCTTATTGAATCCGGCATTTATCTCTACATTCGGTTATACGGTTCGCGATATTCCGAGCTTGAGCGATTGGTGGGAAAAAGCCATTCCCGACAGCGCCAATAGAAATCGGATGCAACAATTGTGGGTAAAACGCTTAGGGAATGCCGGCCGGCCGGGAGTGGAGTTTGAGCCGGTAGAAATGGAAGTCAAGTGTAAAAACGGCGGGATCCGGCACGTGATTGCTACGACAGGCCAACTCAGCGGGGTATTCGAGAACGAGTACCTAACGATATTTTTAGACGTAACCGAGCAAACGCGGATAGGCAAGGCCTTATCCGACTCGAACGTTTTTTTAAATACGATACTGGAAACGTTACCGATTCGAATCTTCTGGAAGGACAAAGAGCGGCGTTATCAGGGGGCGAATAACCTGTTCGCGATGGATGCCGGCTGTGATTCGGTAGCCGAACTGGTCGGTAAAACGGACGATGATTTAGTCTGGTGGCAGATGGCGGAACGCTATCGAGCCGACGACGTAAGGGTCATCGAAACCGGTGAAAGCGCTTTCGCTTACGAAGAGCCGCAAATCAATAAGTACGGCGATTTAATATGGCTGCGGACTTCTAAGTTTCCGTTGCGCAATAGTAACGGCGATATTATCGGTTTATTGGGAACATACGAAGACATTACGATGCGTAAACGCATCGAAGATCAGCTCACCTGGCGTACCACTTTTCTGGAAGCCTTGCTGGATTCGTCTCCGGCCGGCGTTCTGGCGGTCGATACCCAAGGTAAAAAGTTGTTACAGAATCGACGTATCGCCGAGTTTTGGGAAATTCCTCCCGAAATAGCCGATGACGTTAACGACGAAGCTCAATTGGCGTTCGTCACCGATAAAACCAAACATCCCGATCAGTTTGCCGAGCAAGTCGCATATTTGTATGCGCATCCGGATCAAGCGAGTCGAGATGAGATTGAACTGATCAATGGTTTGGTCTTGGAGCGCTTTACCTGGCCTATTCTGGATAGACAAAACAATTGTTACGGGCGAATCTGGTATTTCAACGATATTACCGAACGACGCAACTCGGAGCGCAATTTGCTGCACAAGCAATATTACGAACGCGCATTGCTCGATAACTTTCCGTTCGTCGTTTGGCTAAAAGACCAAAACTGTAAATATTTGGCGGTGAACCGCCGCTTCATCGAAAGATACGGCATAGACGCCGACCAGGTAATCGGCAAAATGGATTTCGATCTTTTCCCCGGCCGGATTGCAAAAAAGTGTTATGAGCAAGATTGCGAAGTAATGCGTTCCGGTCAGCGCAGATACCGCGAAGAAAGTCTGTCGTTTAAAGGACAGGAGCAATGGCAGGAAATTTACCAAGCCCCGCTATTCGACGATGAGCGCAAGGTTTTGGGGACAGTCGGATTCGCGCGCGATATTAGCCAGCGTAAAGCGCATGAAGATGCTTTGAAATTAGCGGCTTCGGTATTCGAGAACAGCAACGAGGCTATGCTGATAACCGATGCCGACAATAGAATTCTCAATATCAATCCCGCTTACGAAAATCTGACGGGTTATCGCCGGGAACATGCGATTGGCCGCATTCCAAACATTCTAGTCAGTGCAGAGCAGCAGGCCGGGATGCCGGAGGCCGTTGATCAAGCCATTTCCGCCACTGGAAAATGGCGAGGGTTGTTAGTCGCACGGCAAGCATCCGGAGAGCGTTACAGTCAAGAAGTACTGATCAACGCAATCTTCGATTCCGGCGGGCATTTGTTCCGCAAAGTGATTATTTTCTTGGAAAGAAAATCCACACCGCCGGCCTAGGAATGATGATGCACCGGTGCGTGTAAGCCGGAGGGTGCGAAGTCTAATGGGCGTTGGAAACCAGTTCTTTTACGTATTGATACAGCAAACGCGCCGATTTCGGTGGTTTGTTTTGCTCCAGCTCTTTCAGGGAATTGCGTTGCAATTGCCTGACATATTGCACGTCGGCATCCGGAAACTCATCGACAAGACGAGTCAGCTGTTCCTTGCCATTGTCGCTTAATAGCAGATCGCGCCAGCGTTCGGATTGGTGGTGTTCGCGAACAGCGTGAGCGCTTTTGTTGCTGATTCGATCCAAATGTTCTTTAACTTGATCCACCAATTCCAACTCTTTTAGTTGCGCGGTAATGTATTTCAGCGAGCGCTTACGGGCCGCCGTTTTACCCATCTTTGCAACGTCCAACAGCGCCGATTCTATCGCTTCCGGTAAGCCGAATTCCCGAATTTGTTCCGGCTTATGTCGGCTTATCGCTTCCACCATGTCGAAAATCGCCCCCAATTCCTTTTTCAATTGGGTTTTGTTGGGGCGAATGGCGTAATATTCGACACTTTCCTCGCCGTCTTCGTCGAAATCCTCGTATTCAGTCATTTCTTAACAGAGTAATTAACAAAATTACAAAAGCAACCACTACGCTGAGCGGCAAAATTACACTAGGCCAATCGGCCGTCCGCGCTTTACTGTGGGTGATCGCCGATTTTGTTTTTGGCAACCACCAAAGAAATAGCGCTATTCCCAGCATTGCTATCAGCGCTTGTTCCGATAAGGACACATCCACCTCCAGCGGGATTTGAAGAAGTCATAAGCTCCGGAGAGCCAAGATCTTCCGTTTTGGAATGGGTTTAGTACCTTTCGTCACCACAGGCAACGGACATACCGACATGCGACTGGCGAATTCTATCAGACATTCCGTAAAAACTGCCGGCAATAGTGATGAGCTTGCTACAGGACAAAGATCAAAGTTTTTTCTAAACTCTACGGTAATCTGTCTGGCCGAGCGATAAAATACCCAGAGCCTGGATTCGGGTTTGGAACGGTAGTACTCTGTAGACGTGGTTGCGTTAACGTAACGGCTAATTCCAAGCGTATGGATAGACCATTTCAATAATTTTTTGAAAGATGAATAGGATTTTCCATTATCAATTTATGCAGGGCGACCGGCTTCAGTCAGCGCCGAGCGTTTAATCGCGCGACAGCCTGCTCGTATATGTTCAATTCGCAATGAATGTCTGATTTGGAATCTCATAGTCAACGACGCCACTTAAGGTATGCCATCGCATTACCTTCCATGCTCATCGGAAAAGATAAAGCGGTTCCGTGCCGGATCGTGGATTTCTGTATGGGCGGTTTTTTTCTGGAAGTCGATAACAGCGGCGATTATCTTAAAGCGTTGTCGGCAAAGCAGCGGGTGCTGGTAAGGTTTGTGGTTCAAGAGCACGATACCTTCGAAGTCGATGCGGAAATCGTGCATGTCAAACCGTCCGGTGTCGGTGTTGCGGTGGATCATATGCCGCCGTTGGCGTATAGCGCATTGTTGAAAGAATCAAGAACCGCCGGTAAATCGCAAAAGAGTGGCGGCGTTTCCAAATCGGCCAGAGAAGTCGAACAAGCCCATTGGGAGAAACGTTTCCTTGAGTTTCTAACCGCCAATATCCCGTTGTTGCTCAATGAATTTTTTCAGTCCCTTCATTCCAATATCGTTCTTTACAACAGTCAAAAGCTGTATTTTGCCAATCAGTCGCAGCTTGACGATTTCATTTCCGATTGGTCGGAAAGACGGCAAGCAATTATCGACGCGGTTTCCGAGTCGGTATGCAGTCAAGTCGAATTTATCGAGGAAAAAAAAGCCGTTAAAAATGACATTGTCATCGATAGCACTTCTATGCAGTTGGTCGATAAAAGCGAATTCGAAGATTGGTTGAATATCTCCGCCATCATCAGAGAATTGGATGCTCAATTCGAAGCAAGCCTCAACGCAATCAATTGGCAGCTGGCCCGTATCTACGGCCACTCGGTGGCTACATCAAGCAATCCGCTAAGACCTTCAGTGCTATGCGACAGTTTTCGTGAGCTGACTTTGTCGCTAAAAATGAGTAACGACTTGAACTTGATGGTATACAAAGTTTTTCACGCCACGTTGCGTTCGGGGTTGCCCGAGTTTTTTCATAAGGCACAAGACTTTTTACAAGGACAATCGGCCTTGGCCCGCGAGCTTCAGCCGGCTCCGGTAGTGGTCACGCGCGGATCTCAGCCCGTTTTCTACTTCGATAACGAAAATGTGGTACCAATAGAATTTTCATTAGCCAGCCAAGGGATAAATCCAGGCGCTACGGCCGGCACTCGGCCGGCACAAGCGGTAACTGTCGGCGCCGGCCAGCAGGTATCGGAAGCGGTTTCCGCCAAACTGATCCACGCGTTACAAACCCTGAATCAGTTTGTCGCCTCGTCTACAACCCCAAGCACGCCGGCATCGGCAGCGCAGCAACCCGGCGCATATTACCCTCTGTCCGATTTAACGGCGGCTATCAATCGGCTTCAGCTCACCTTGCTGGCTAGTAATTTCGATTTTTCACAACCGATAGACTGCAAAGAAAAGCTCTCCAAATTGCTGGCTAATGCCGAAGGAGCGGCCAAGGCCTTTAGCGGTAGCAATACCAGTTGTATCGAGATGCTGGATCATTTCTTCGATGCCGTCGGCAGTTACAGCTATGTTTCTCCGCTGCTAAAACGTTATCTGAATACCATGCAATTACCTTTACTGACGCTGTGCCTGGAAGGTATCGATTTCTTCGGAGACGACGAGCATCCCGCACGCGAGGTTGTCAATCAATTGATGCTGCTGGACTCGGCAATACAGCGTAACAAAGCGGTGAAAACCGTTCGAGTCAAGGAGACGGTCGACGAGTTGATCGGCAAAATCGTCAAACAATCGACAGCCAATCCCGATACGTTTAAAGAAGTGGCGCACGAATTGAAATGGTTGGCAACCGAAGTAACCAAATCGACTCAAGTGGTGATCCATCGCTTGATCGAAGTTTACGAAGGACGGCAAAAGCTGGAATTTGCCAGACATGCCGTGCAACAAGCGTTGAATGAGCGTTTGTTGCAGGCCCGGATTCCGACGGTGATTGTGGAATTACTGGAGACGGGTTGGCAGCAATTGTTGACTGTCGCCGAACTGACCAAAGAACAGCGGCCGGAAGAACGCGCGGCCTATTGGGGCGTGTTGGACGATTTATTGGCTTGGTTCAACGCTGACGATGCCACCTTAACGATGAAGCGCAGCGATATACAGCGCACCCTGGGGATCATCGACGATAAGCTCAAATCGATCTTTGCCGACGCCCGGCTACACCATCAACTCATTTCCGAGCTTACCGTTACGTTATTGGGAGTAGGCGAAAACGCTGCTAGAAAGCCGGCTATGAAAGTGGGCTATCAACCTCAGCCAACCGAGATCGTCGATCCTTTCCCTACAGTAACCGATTCGTTTTTACTGCAGGTTAAACAAATGCATGTCGGCGATTGGCTATCTGTAACGTTGCAAGACGGTAGCAGTGAGCCGATGAAGCTGATTTGGATAGGCGAATTTCTGAAAAGATACGTATTCGTTAACCGCGAAGGATTGAACAAGCGCGAATTCAGTACCAACGAGTTGGCCGCCATGCTGCGAACTTACGCCGCCAAACCTATAGAAAACTTGGACGTACCGTTAATAGAAAGAGTGACGGAAGCGATGCTGCAAAACATGCATCAGCAAGTCGTCGCCAGCGCAATTACCGATGCGGTTACCGATACCTTGACTCGGGAAGAATTTATCAAGCAATTCAAGCACGAAATTAGTAATTTAGGCCAGTCCGGGCATACTTTGTGCCATATCGAAGTTCAAGATTTCAGGTTGATCACCAATGTCTGCGGTTTAGCCGGCGGCGAACAATTACTTAAAAAAATCGCCGACTTGGCGCGCGCGCAACTGCCGGCTCATGACTTTTTGGCGCGTTTAGGCGAACAATCGTTTGCGGTATTGTTTAAAAATTGCACCTTGGACCAAGCATTCGGGCGCGCCACCGAGCTAGCCGATCGTGTGGCGGACAACCATTTTCAATGGCAAGACAACAGTTATGCCATAGGCGTCAGCATAGGCCTGGTGTTTTGCGATCAAAATAGTTTTGACGTCAGACAATTACTGCAACAAGCCGACTCAGCCAGCATGTTGGCGGAACAATCCGGGAAAAATCGGGTGCTGGCGTTTGCTTCGGACGACGAAGACATACGCCGTCAGAACAGTATTCACGAATGGATAGGCCGAATCGATCGAATATTTGCCGAAAACAGATTATTTACGCGCTGCCAAATGATTACCTCGATAGGGCAGAATCGAGGCCGGCATACGCACTACGAAATTTTATTGGGGGTAAGAGATGAGGAGGGGCGTATCATTCCGCCGGATACCTTCATACCGGCGGTGGAACGTTGTCAGCGTATGCCTGAAATCGATCGTTGGGTGATCGAAGACGTGTTGGCATGGATCAATAATCGCGCCGACGAGTTTGGCCGCATAGACGGATTTGCGATCAACCTTTCCGGGCAATCGGTTAATAACGAAACTTTCCTGGAGTTTTTAGTGGCTAAATTGGCGGCTTTAAGCGACTCGATTGCGCAAAAACTCACGTTCGAAATTACTGAAACCGTCGCTTCGGAAAATATTGCATTCACTATTCGGTTTATAGAAACCATTAAGCAATTCGGCTGCAAAGTTTCGCTGGACGATTTCGGCTCCGGCTATTCCTCCTACGCCTATCTGAAAAACCTGCAAGTTCATTATCTGAAGATCGACGGGGCTTTTGTAAAGGATTTAGCCCACAACCAAGCCGACGTGGCCATTGTCCGATCAATGAACGAAATCGCTCATTCCCTGGGGCTGCAAACGATAGCCGAATATGTCGAGAATGCTGAAATTCAGCAAATATTGGAGGAAATAGGCGTCGATTACGGGCAAGGTTATCATATTCACAAGCCGGCTCCGCTTGCCGAGTTGACCATCATACCGGCACCCGATAATCCGTTGAATATGCTGAACGACGACCGGTTTTGGGAGATTTGATTTTTCTTTTGAGCGATAACGCCGCTAACTGCGCGATCAGCGTTGAATTTTTTTGACTTCGCTAACCACGCTGCCATTGGCAAAACGGGTGGTAATCAAATCGCTTTCCGCTAATTCGCCGGCGGACTTAACGATCTTATCCCGGGCATTTCTGACGATGGCGTAGCCTCGCTCCAAGGTCGCCAAAGGACTGACAGCGTTTAAGGTTTGGCTGGTTCCGCCTAGTATTTGTGTCAAAGTAGCCAATTTAAATGCCACGCGCTGCTGCAAACGCCTTTCGATGTTTTGCAGTTGTTGGTTTAAGAATAAGAGGTGCCGCGTCGGTTGTTGCCGGTAAAAGGCTAGCCGCGTCAATGCAAATTGCCGGCTTCGATAGCTTGTGCAATTTTGCATGGTCAAGGTCAGACGTTGCTCCAATTCGTCCAAGCGTTGCGCGTTGCGCTGTAGTTTTTCTCCCGGGTGTTGTATTTTCAGCGCCTTATTCAGCCAAGATAACTGCAGGATTAATTGCTGCAGTTTGCGTTGCCAACGCTGTGCAAGCTGTTGTTCCATATATTGAAAACCGCTCAGCCATTCTTGTTGATGCGGAACTGCGTGTTCGGCGGCGGCCGACGGCGTGGCTGCCCTAAGGTCGGCCACTAAATCAGCGATGGTAAAGTCCACTTCGTGGCCGATACCGGCGATCACCGGTATTTTGCTGGCGGCTATAGCGCGGGCCACGCTTTCTTCGTTAAAAGCCCAAAGGTCCTCCAAACTGCCGCCGCCGCGCGCGACGATCAATACGTCGGCTTCCATGCGTTGGTTGGCCAGTTGTAAGGCGCGGCAAATCTCGCCTTTCGCAGCGTCGCCCTGGACGGCGGCCGGGTAAACTATCACGGGTACGGCGGGGAAGCGGCGTTTTAGTACGGTGAGTATATCGTGTATGGCCGCACCGCTAGGCGAGGTGACGATACCTATGGTACGCGGAATTAACGGTAAAGTTTGTTTGCGGGTTTCGTCGAACAATCCTTCCGCGTAAAGTTTGGCTTTTAATTTTTCAAATGCCAGCCGCAACGCGCCGTCGCCGGCTGGTTCGAGCTGTTCCACCACTAATTGATAGTCGCCGCGCGGCTCGTATAAACTCACTTGAGCGTTGACGACCACTAAGTCGCCGTTTCGCGGCATAGGGGTGAAACGGTTTTGTTGGCCGCGAAACATGGCGCAACGAACTTGTGCCTGCGCGTCTTTCAAACTGAAATACCAGTGACCCGATGCCGGAACACTGAAATTGGAGATTTCGCCCTGAACGGAAACGGTTAAAAAATGCTGCGCCAGCAAGCGCTTGGCTTCCCGGTTGAGTTCCGAAACGGTATAAACGGCGTCTTTAGCGGTCAAGGTTTACGGCCTAAAAAGTTTGCCACTCCAAAACCGGCGTAAATACCGAGCACCATGACAATCGCATCGGTATTGCCCAAACCGATGCCGGCAAAAGCCGGGCCGGGGCAGTAGCCGGTTAAGCCCCAGCCTACGCCGAATAATGCCGCTCCCATCAGTAAGCGCCGGTCCGGACCGGTTTTGTCGGTCAAATGAAAGCGGCTGGCAAAAATCGGTTTATGTTGTCTGAGCACCCAACGGAAACCCGTAACAGCAACGGCTAAGGCGCCCGCCATGACTAAAGCCAAACTGGGGTCCCAATTACCGCTTACATCTAAAAATGCCAACACTTTCTGCGGATTGACCATCTCGGAAAGGGCCAACCCGACACCGAACAGCAATCCGGCCAGGAAGGCAAACAACGCTTTCATGCTAAAACTCCCAGCACGTGACGCACTAAATAAACGCTTAATATGCCGGTCAGCATAAAAGTTAGGGTGGCAAGAATAGAACGAACCGACAATAAGGCGATGCCGCAGATGCCATGTCCACTGGTGCAACCGCTGCCGATGCGGGTGCCGAGACCAACCAGAAAGCCGCCGGCTGCGATCAAGGCCGATGAAGCATTTTGCCGAATGGGGAGTTGCGCATCGGTCAATTGAAACCAAGCGGCACTTCCCGCCAATAAGCCGAGCAAAAAACACGCGCGCCAATAGTAATTTGCCGGGTCGGGCTGAAATAAACCATTCATTATGCTGCTGACTCCGGCGATACGGCCGTTGCACCATAACAACAGAACAGCACTTAAACCAATTAACGAACCGCCTAAAAATGCGGAAAGCGGGGTGAAATTTTGCAAATTCCTTCCTCTTGATTGAAACTAGCGGGCTATTTTACGGTGGTTCCTCTGAGATTGCAGCGGCCGAGTGCAGCCGTCAACTAAGGAACTGCATGCATGGGTTAAAATCGAAATCCGGTTTACTTTGTTCGGTAAAGGAGCTTTATGCACGAACACCAAATCAGCAATTGGCAACATAGTCACGACTTTTCCCGCATTAACCGCAAGAGCGAAACGCGTACCCAATGGGTGTTGTTACTGACATTTGCGACGATGTTAGTGGAGATCGTGGCCGGGCTCAACTTTCATTCCATGGCGTTACTCGCGGATGGATGGCATATGGCTACGCATGTGCTGGCATTCATGATTGCTATTTTTGCCTATCGATACAGCCGGATACACGAAGGCGACCGGACCTTTGCTTTTAGTTCGGCGAAAGTCAGCGTCTTAGGCGGCTTTGCCAGTTCGGTGGCGCTTGCCGTAGTCGCTTTGATGATGATTGCCGAATCGGCGGAACGCTTGATCGTGCCGGAGCGGATTTTGTTCGACGAAGCCATTTTGGTCGCGGCTATCGGTTTAGGCATCAACCTACTAAGCGCTTTATTACTGAGTGATCACGGACACGCGCACGATCATCATAGCCATCATCACGCCCATTCCGACAAACACGAGCACCATCACCACCACGACCATAACCTGAAAGCAGCGTATTTGCATGTATTGGCGGACGCTTTAACCTCGATACTAGCGATAGTCGCCTTGTTGGCCGGCAAATATTACGGTTGGACCTGGTTGGACGCCGCCATGGGGTTTGTCGGGGCCGGCGTCATCTTGGTATGGGCTTGGGGATTGATTAAGGAAACCAGCCCGTTGCTGTTGGATCACGGCATAGACGAGCACTACTTGCAGGCCATTCAGTCAACGTTGGAAGACGATGGCGAGTGCATCGTTAGCGACATTCACGTATGGCGGATCAGTCCGTCGCACCATGCGGCCATCATCATGCTGGTGACGCAGGCGCCGAAGTCACCCACGTATTACAAAAATCTGCTGCGCAGCTTCGTCCATCTCGATCATCTCACTATCGAAGTGAACACCTGCAACGGCGCCGAATGTCGGCCGGAACAGCACGCATCTTGCCATTCACATCGTGAGTAAAGCGTGCCGCAAAGCGGTCTGTAATTGCATGACTCTGGCCGAACTTTGCGCAGCGCTGTAGGGCAGGGGAGGGAACTTACCCCAGATCGGTGCCGGCCAGGCCTTATCGCCGCGGTATCGCGCCACATGATGGATATGCAGTTGCGGTACTAAATTGCCGATCGCGGCGATGTTGATTTTATCGGGTTCGAATAAATGGTTTAGGGTCTCTGCCAGCATGCAGGACTCGGTCATCAGTTGTTGCCTGTCCACCTCCGCCAATTGGTAAATTTCCCTAACGTCCTCCCGTCTGGGTACCAGCACGCACCAAGGAAATTGACTGTCGTTGATGAGCAGCACTCGGCAAAGCGGAAAATCGCCGATCTCGATACTGTCTGTCTGCAATTGAGCGGCTAGCTGAAAATTCTCCATAACCATCGTATCGACCAGTTGAAAAAGGCTTTATTGTAACGCTTGAAGACCGCCGTAAAATGCGTTATGGTAATAAGTAAGCCTTTGAAAGGTAAATCGGATTTAGATATTTAGTTCAGATCACAAACGCAATAAAGGTGGAATATGTCTACCCCAAGCTACGTTTTCTCCGCTTCGTCCGAACGGGACGGGGCTTATATTTCGTTTCGATTTCTACTGGGTTTATACGCTATAGTTCCGCTCTGTTTGTTGACGATAGGTCTGGACAGTTGGCTGTTTAACCGAGAGTTACTCGATACGTTACCTAGCAGCCCCGGGCATTACCTGTTGTTCCAGATATTGTTCGGAACCCCGCATATTCTCGCCAGTAATCTATTACTGTTTAGCCATAAAGAGTATCGCCAGCGCTACCGCGGCAAATTGATCGGGATCACTTGTCTAATCGTGTTGGTATTCGGTCTCGGCAGTTTATGGCTATCGCATCATACCTTGTATTTATTTAGCGCTTGTTGGACCGTATATCACGTACTCAAGCAACAGCACGGTGTCGCCAAAGCGGTATGCCGGTTACCCAATCATGCGTTCTACCTGCAACTTTGGCTGGGCATAGCCGCCGGCATAGCCATCTATTTCGGCGTTTTTCTGAAAAACAGCCTGACGTCGGAACAAGCCCAATGGTGTGCGGATCTCGCTTGGATTTTCTGCGCGGCATTTCTTTGTAGCACTTGGTTTTGTCAGCGTTATGTCTCTAGCCAGTTGGGCTTGGCGTTTTTATGGGCAAATTGCTTGTTGGTGGTCGCAAGCTGTTTGGTTTATAGCCTAGGCTACTATTTTTTCGCGATTTTAATGCCGAGATTGGTGCACGACATTACCGCTTACAGCTTTTATATCAACCACGACATCAACCGACACGGTAGCCGTCCGGATAACGACTTGCACCGTCTGGCAAAAAGCATGAAATTGCCGGCGTGGTTGGTATTGCCCTTGTTGTCGTTCTTGTTAACTTTTATCTTGCAGGCCTACGGCGACAATTGGATTAACGCAATCGCACAAACCTTGTTCGCCACAGAATGGCATAAGGCGATATCAATCGGCCTCATAGGCTATCTGGCTTTGATGCATTACTACACGGAATCGTTTCTCTGGACTAGCGGTTCGCCGCTTAGGCGTTATATTCGTTTCAACAGTCCTTAATCGCTTTTACGAAAGAACATAAATTTGTCGCTACGTCTCAAATTTAAGGCGTAAAGCGTCGTTGTCATATTTTTGTCATCTATCGGCAATAAATTGGCGGGCTCCCGTACTCTTGCGGCTTACGCTCCCAATGAAAATCAGTCAAATCTCCAAAATAGTCACATTGCTGCTGCTGGTGGTTTTAACAAGTTTCGGTTCGGCGGTAGTTTGGTCACTGAATCAATTGAATACGGCATTCGAGACAGTCGAGTTTTTCGGCCAACAGAAAAGTCGGATTTACAATGACATCAATCAACAGGTTTATGCCTATCTATATAGCGGTAACGCTACGGTTTTAACCGATTTGGAACGAAACATCGATGCGTTGAAGACCGAATTTCTCGGCCGCGACGCTTTGCCTGACACGGTAAAAAATCGCTTGGTAGAATCATTGACCCGGTTTGTCGACATCGCTTTACCGGAATTACGCGCGGTCGGCAAATTGGCCGAACCCCAGCTGTTGCTCATCAATAACGAACAACAGTTGGCGGCGCAATTGCGTGCATTATTGCGTTATGTGGAAAAAGCCGACTCAAGCATGTTGGATGTGCAAAAACGTTATTGGTTAGTCATTGGTCAGGCACAAACCGACTTGCAAGCTTTGGGGCGATTGCGCCAACGCTTTTTTATCTCGGGTGCTACTGCGCCTGACGACCGCTTGTTGAATCAGGTCAACGGCCTAAACGATTTGATCATGCAGTTGACTCAGTTACCCTCACTAAAGATCGCGCAAACGGCCGATACGTCGAATAGCGATACCGAACATTCTGATAGCGATTCGGACGCATTGCGCTCCGAACCGATAGCCGAAATTCGGTCGTTAGCGCAACGTTATGCAAAAGATCTGGACAATGCCAAGGCTTTGGTTGAGAAAAAAAGCCGGATTCAAACCAACATCGGGCAAGCAATGCAAGATTTCAAAGGGGTTGTTGCCGATTTGGAGCAAGACATAAACACACACTATCAAGACGTACAGCGCGTGTTATACAGCACGATGTTCGTTTGTACAGCGGTTATCTTTGGAATGTGTTGCGCCGCGTTATGGGGTATTCGGCATTTGGCTGGGGTTATAAGCCGTATGACCGCTTATTTAACTCACTTGGCCGACGGGGACTTAAGAACGACTTTTCAGGCTAAAGGAAGCCGAATCCGGGAAATTCTGCTATTGGAAGACTCGTTGGCCAAACTTTACGCCTATTTGAATTTAATGATTCGACAAATTGACGTCGAATCCGCTGCGATCCGCACTTTCGGCGGCAGCTTGGAACACGTGGCACTCAATTTAAAGAGCGTGATAGCCGATCAACAGCAAGCGACGGAAATGGCCGCTTGGCAGATGGACGATTTAGCCAAATCCTTCTGCTGCGTGGCCGAAAACGCCAACAAAGCTCAACAAGGGACGAATACCGCTCAATCGCTGATCAGCAAAGGAGTGGAAAGTATTCAAATGACCCAAAAGCAAATGGACGATTTGGCGGCCGTTATTCATAGCAGCGCCGAGTCGCTCGCACAATTGCAGGGCGACGCAAAGGCGATCGAAACGGTGTTGAACATGATACAAACCTTTGCAGAACAGACCAATCTACTCGCTTTAAATGCGGCTATCGAGGCCGCACGTGCCGGAGAGCATGGTAGAGGTTTTGCTGTAGTGGCGGAAGAAGTAAGAAATCTGGCGGCAAATACTGCAGCATCAGCTCAGCAAATTCAGGCTTTAGTCCATCAACTGGGTAAAGCTACCAATGCTACGGTGATTTTGATGGGGAACCAGCAGCAATCGGCGAATAAAACGGCTTATTCAATGCAAATGGTCGGAGAAATATTCAAAAATATTCAGGAAAGCATGGATAAAATTTACATGCAGAGTGGACAAATAGGCGAAGCGACGGTGCGCCAATCCGAGGTGATTCACAGTTTGGCGCACAACTTCGAACGCACGGCAACTTTGTCCAAACAAACTACGCAAGCTTCGGAATCGAATCTGGTCAGTGCATCGTCATTGACCGAGGTATGCGAACGTTTGCATCAGCTAGTCGCTAAATTTACCTTGAGCTAGAAATACTGCCGCCTTTTTGCATTTTGTTGTAACCGTAAGTTTTTGTTCAGCAGAATGCTCAATTTTGCGAAAGGCGTTAGTGAAATATCTCGATATTATTTAACATAATATACATTATGCGAAGTATCGCGCTAAAAACTGGTTCAAGGCTTGTGATCTCCTCGGCATTACCGTTTCAGCAGCATTGGTGCATTACGCCCACGGTTTTCTCACAAGCGTCCGGCCCGATAATCGGCAAACGCTGTTTCTATTTCTTCGGCAGTGTTCATCACGAACGGGCCGTGCTGCACGATGGGTTCGCGCAGCGGCCGGCCGGCAAACAGGAGCGCTCTGCCGCCGGTAACGGCTTTCAGCATCACTCCGTCTGAATCTGGTCGATTGGCCAAAATCGCCAACTGTTGCGCGGCAATTTTGCGTTCCGCAATCAGCATTTCGCCGCGGTAAACGTAAACGAAGGCGTTGCGGTCTGCTGCTAAGGGTTGCGAAAATTCGCCGCCCGCCGGCAAATGCAGGTCCAAAATCAAGGGTTCGGTCAGCGGTTTTTGCACCGCGCCCGCTTGACCGTGACTGGTGCCGGCGATGATTCTCAGTTTGCCGCCGCCAGGCCATTCCAGTTCGGGAATCTCTTCGCTTTGCACGTCGCGGTAGCCCGGCGCTTGCATTTTGGCGGCAGCCGGCAGATTGATCCACAATTGTACCCCTTCCAACACACCGTCTTGCTGCTCCGGCATTTCCGAATGCACAATGCCGCGTCCGGCCGTCATCCACTGAATGCCGCCGCTTTTTAGCAAACCGCTGTGCCCGGCGTTGTCGCTATGCCGCATGCGACCGTTCAGCAAATAAGTCAGGGTTTCGAAACCGCGATGCGGATGTTCCGGAAAACCGGCAATATAATCGCCCGGCCGATCGCTACCGAACGCATCCAACATCAGAAACGGATCCAGCCGCTTATGCAGACCTTGTCCGAACATCCGGGTCAGTTTGACCCCGGCGCCGTCGGCAGTAGCCTGCCCCACTACCAATTGTTCTACGGTTCTGGAGTTTAGAACCGGCGTCAAGTGTTCAACGTGCATAAATTTCTCCCGGAACATGAATTTACAGCGCCAAGGCCGCTATCTCTGCCTGCGCGTCGCGTAAGGCCGCATTCAGGCTTTCTTCTCCCATGGCAAGGCCTTCCGCGTAAACAAAAGTCAAGTCGTTAAGACCTAAAAAACCCAGCATGGTTTGCAAATACGGGGTTACCAAATCGTTAGGCGTATCTTTATGCCGACCGCCGAACGCCAGCGCCGAATACACCTTTTTGCCGTTCAGCAGGCCTTGCGGGCCGTCCGCGGTATAGCGAAAAGTTACGCCGGCCCTCGCAACGGCGTCCAGCCAGGCTTTGAGCTGAACCGGAATGCCGAAGTTGTACATAGGTACGCCCAATACGATTCGGTCTGCCCGCTGGATTTCGTCGATCAGCCGGTCGAATCCCGCGACGGTATCGCGCTGCGCCGCGTCTCGCTGCCCATCCGGAGTAAACAAGGCTTGTAAGGCTGTCGAGTCCAATACCGGAGCCGGCGTCTGCACCAGATCGCGGCGGGTTAACGAGCTGCCGGCGTTTACTCGCCGCAATTTGTCGACCAGTAAATCGGATAAACGGCTGGAATGGCTACGCTCGCCGTTGATACTGGCATTGATTTGCAAGATGTTCATAGTCGTCTCCGACAAGTAATAGTGTGAATTAACTATAATTCGGAACAAACTCGCTGATAAGAGGGCAAAATGAATAACAATGTTCCGCCAGAGCAACAATTGATCCATGTGCAACCCAACGATTTATGGTTGTTCGCCAAGGTGGCCGATTGCGGCAGCTTTTCCAAAGCTGCCTCGATGCTGGGCTGGCCTAAATCCTCGCTATCGCGGCGCATCGCCTTGTTGGAGCAACGTCTGGGCGAACGTTTGCTACTGCGCACCACCCGTAAATTGGCGCTAACCGAATTGGGACTCAGGTTGTTGCAACACGGCCGACAAATCGACGAGGAAACCAGCGCCGCGGCCGCCTGGGCAGCCCACCGGCAAATCACCCCATCCGGCCGGCTTAAAATTTCGTTGCCCGGCGATTTGACGCAATTGACCTTAATTCCGCTATTGGCGCAGTTTGGCGAACGTTATCCGGAGGTGAAACTCGAACTGGATCTCTCACCGCGACGCGTGGATTTATTGGCAGAGGGTTACGATTTGGCAGTGCGAGTCGGCTCTTTGCCGGACGATGGCGCGCTGGCGGCTAAATTGTTGTATCGGCAGGCTTTCGGCCTTTACGCGGCGCCGAGTTATCTCGAACGCCGCGGTACGCCCGACAATCCGGCGCAATTGTTGGAACACACTGTATTGCAGCTGATACCGGCTAACCGCGAACCCGGCCCGTGGCAGCTGACGCGTAACGGCGACACCTGGCAAGGTTTGCCGCCGGCGGCGCTGTCGGCCAATTCGCCGGAAGTGTTGGTCAAACTGGCCCGCCTGGGCCGAGGCATTGTGGCAGCCCCGCAAAACTATGCGCAAGACGCGGTGACGCTGGGCGAGTTGCAGCGGCTTCTACCGGATTGGCAGTGGCCAAGCGTAGAGGTTTGGGCGGTTTTTCCCGGTCGCCGGCTGATGCCAACCAAGACGAGAGCGTTTTTAGACGCGTTGACCGCATTCCTGCAGACGCCGTAGCCGGCACCTTTTTGCTCAGTCCTGACAAGGACGCTGCAGACACTGTGAACCCCATCAACAAATTCAACCCAGCATTTCACTCGGGAAACTAATTGGCACCGACACCGGACTAACCCGCATACGGTTAAAGGCGAAAACCGGAAGCTTTACCGTCACAACCGCTTACTCTGACGATTGACCGGGATTTCCCCGGCATATCGCCCCCCTCTCGGAGGTGCACATGAACAGGATGCAATATCCAAGTGACTGGCCCGACATCGATCAGGCGCTATACGGCCATTCCGTCAAACTGATCAACGCCGCCATTAACTTGCTGGGGGTTAAACTACGGCTACACGCCGAGGAAAGTGCGCTGATGCAAGGCGACATCTTTTTGTTCAATCACTTTTCCCGCTTCGAAACCTTCATTCCACAGTTGTTGATACACGAACACGTCGGCGCGCTGACCTGCGCCATCGCTTCCGGCGAATTTTTCGCCGAAGATACTGTACTGGCGCGTTATCTGAAACGAGTCGGCGTCTACCCGCACGATCATCCCCGCCTGTTTCCGCTGCTGGCCCGACAAATCCTCAAGGGCCGCAAAGTTGTCATTTTTCCGGAAGGCGGCATGGTCAAGGACCGGCGGGTGATCGACAAACAAGGGCGGTACAGCATTTATTCGCGCATGACCGGCGACCGCCGCAAGCACCACACCGGCCCGGCGGTATTGGCGCAAGGCGTGGAAACGATCAAAACCGTCATCAGACAGGCGTTTGCCCGCAACGATCAAGCCGAGCAAGAACGCTGGCGGCAGTGGCTGGCGATGGACAGTTTGGACGAATTGCGCGCGGTGGCGCAAAAACCGACATTGATCGTGCCGGCCAATATCACTTTCTACCCGATACGCAACTCCGAAAACCTGCTATTCAAAAGCGTGGAACTGTTCTCTCACCACATGAGCTTGCGCCAGCAGGAAGAACTGCTGATCGAGGGCAACATCTTGCTGAAGGACACGGACATGGATATACGCCTGGGCAAGTTGATCGACCCGTGTTGTGTGTGGGATTGGCGCATGCATTGTTTAATGGGCCGAGTAGTGCCTACCATCCAAGACGCCGACCAGGTGTTCAATTTCCATCGGTCGCCGCGCAATTGGAAAGAACGTCTGTTGGGACGCTATTTCATTCGTAACGCCAATTGTTCTCGAGACCGGTACATGGTCGCGATATACCGCAATGCAACCGTCAACTTGGCCCACTTGGCATCCACCTTGATCATGCGTTACATCGGCGAAGGCCGGGCGCACATCGAAAAACGGCATTTTTACACGGTGTTGTACATCGCCATCAAACACTTGCAAAACCAACCGGACATCTATCTGCACGACAGTCTGCTGTCGCCGGCCGATTACGCCAACTTGCTGCATAACCAGAACGCCCGTTTCAACCAGTTCATCGAACAGGCGCAAGCCTCCGGATTGTTGTTGGAACAAGAAGGTTATTTGCATTTTCTGCCCAAATTGTTGGAAGACCACGATTTTGACCGGGTTCGTTTGGAAAACCCCATCGCGGTTTATCAAAACGAAGTCGCGCCGCTCAGCAAGATTCGAGACACCCTAGCCCAAGCCGACGCGCAATACCACGATCTGGAAGCACAGCAAATGGCCGCCTGGCTGTTCGAAGACGAACAGATTGCCTTGAAACACGAAGTACAGTGCTACAGCCAAGCGCATTTCGACAGCCTGGACCAACAGGAAACCGCATGCGCCGATCCGGCGCCCTTTTTCATCAGCCCGGTCAACAGCAACGAGTACGGCATTTTGTTGGTGCACGGGCTGATTGCCAGCCCGGCGGAACTGCGCGAGTACGGCCACTATTTGGCCGAGCAAGGCTATACGGTATTGGGTATACGCTTGCCGGGACACGGTACCTCCCCTTACGCGTTGCGCGATTTCAGTTGCGAGGACTGGCTGGACAGCGTCAAGCGCGGCTACAACATCCTCAAATACTCCTGCGATAAAATTTTCCTGATCGGCTTTTCGACCGGTGCGGCGCTGGCCATGACCTTTGCCGCCCGGCAACACATAGATGTTCAAGGCATAGTCGCGGTAGCCGTACCGATCAAATTCGAAGACAACCGCTTCATGTTGGTGCCGCTATTGCACGGCACCAACAAATTGGTCAAATGGCTATCCAGTTTCGAAGGGGTAAAACCGTTTTTACAACACGACAGCGAACACCCCGACATCAACTATAAAAATGTGCCGGTGCGCGCGCTTTACGAACTGCGCCGCTTGATTCAACAACTGGAAGCGGCACTGCCCGGGGTAAGCGCCCCTACGTTGCTGTTGCACGCCAATCAGGACCCGGTGGTGGATCCGGTGAGTTCCGCTATAGTCTACAAACGCCTGGGCGCCCGCTACAAACAGCTACTCAGCATCCGTGCCGAACGCCATGGCGCGCTGATGGAAAATTTGGATCACACCTGGAGCCGCATCGACGAGTTTCTAAGCCGCTGCCGGCACTCCCAGCTCGCTTCGGCGGCACTTGCCTCCCCGGAATATGAGGAGAATCTATCATGAACAAGGTCGTAATCAGTACCTATCTTAGAAGCCCGTTCACACCCGCACACAAAGGCGCATTAGCCGGGCTGCGTCCGGACGATCTGGCCGCGCAAGTGGTTAAAGCCTTGGTGGCTCGCTCAGGCGTCGACCCTAACGACATCGAGGATCTAATTCTGGGCTGCGCCTTTCCGGAAGCCGAACAAGGGATGAATATGGCCCGCTTGTTGGTGCATCTGGCCGGATTGCCGATGAGCGTGGCAGGCACCACGGTCAACCGCTTTTGCGGTTCCTCTATGCAAGCGATACACATGGCCGCCGGCGCCATAGCCCTCGGCGCCGGCGAAGCCTTCGTCTGCGCCGGCGTGGAATCGATGAGCCGGGTACCGATGGGCGGTTTCAACCCGTTGCCCAATCCCGACCTGTACCGCGATTTTCCCGGCGCCTTCATGAGCATGGGCGAAACTGCCGAGATCTTGGCCACTCGCTATGGCATCGCGCGCGCAGCGCAAGAACGCTTCGCGCTCGACAGCCAACGGAAAGCCGCGGCAGCGCAAAGCGCGGGTTGTTTTGCCGACGAAATCGTCACCGTTCAGGCTAACGGCCGTGTGGTAGCCGACGACGGCTGCCCACGGCCCGAATCGAACCTGGAAGCCATGGCGGCGCTAAACCCGGCCTTTCTGGAACAAGGCAGTATTACCGCCGCCACTTCGTCGCCGTTAACCGACGGTGCCGCCGCAGTATTGGTGTGCAGCGAAGCTTACGCCGACCGGCGCCACCTGCCGAAACTAGCCCGCATCGTCGCGACCGCGGTATCCGCCTGCCAACCGGAAATCATGGGCATGGGTCCGGTCGCGGCAAGCGGTAAGGCTTTGCAACGAGCCGGCCTGAAATTGGCAGACATGGATGTGGTGGAGTTGAACGAGGCTTTCGCCGCCCAAGTATTGGCCGTGTTGCAAGAACTACCTATCCCCGCCGACAGACTGAATCCGGACGGCGGCGCCATCGCCCTGGGACATCCCTTGGGGGCCAGCGGCGCGCGCATTACCGGCAAGGCTGCCGCTTTGCTGCAACGCAGCGGCGGACGGTATGCGCTGGCCACGCAATGCATAGGCGGCGGCCAGGGTATTGCGACCGTTCTGGAGAACGTGTCATGAAAGTACAACGGGTGGCAGTCATCGGTGCCGGCGTGATGGGCAGCGCGATAGCCGCGCATTTGGCCAATGCCGGTACCGACGTGGACCTGTTGGACGTCCCGGCCGAACAAGGACCGCGCGACGCATTGGCCGAACAAGCGATAGCCCGCCTGTTGAAAGCCGAACCCAAGCCCCTAATGCTGCCGGGCTACGCCAAGCGCATTCGTCCCGGCAATTTAGCCGATCATTTACACCGCTTACAGGATGCCGATTGGGTAATAGAAGCCATAGTGGAGCAACTGGAGGTCAAACGCGAACTCTACCGACGCTTGCACGCGCATTGCGGCCCCAACACCTTGATCTCGTCCAACACCTCCACCCTGCCGCTAAGTCTGCTGATGCAGGACAGTTCGGCGGAATTTCGCCGCCGCTTCATGATCAGCCATTTTTTCAATCCGCCGCGTTACATGCGTTTGCTGGAATGCGTACCCCATCCTGAGCTGGATATCGGCCTGCAGCGGCGCATCGAGGAATTTGCCGCGACCGATTTGGGTAAAGGCTGTATTCGCTGCCACGATACCCCTGGTTTTATCGCTAACCGGATAGGCACCTATTGGCTACAGATCGCCTTCCGCGCCGCCGAACGCCACCTGCTTGCCATAGAAGACTGCGACGCGGCCATGGCGTTGTTCGGCGTGCCGAAAACCGGGGTGTTCGGCTTGTTGGATCTGGTCGGTTTGGATTTGATGCCGAAAATCCTGGGCGGCTTCAGCCGCATGCTGCCGGCTGACGACGCGTTGACGCCGCTGTGCCGGGTGCCTTACCGCTTGCAAGCCTTGTTGGATGCCGGCTATAGCGGTCGCAAAGGCCAAGGCGGATTTTACCGCTTGCACCACGACGCTGGCGGCAAACACCGGCAAGCCGTCGATTTGAACAGCGGCGAATTTCGCAACGTCCGAAAAGTGCGCTTGAAAATCGGCCACTCCGCAGCCGAATTACGCGCATTTCTGTGTTCCGACGACGCGTTAGGGCGCTTTAGTTGGGAGGTGTGGGCGCACACGCTTTGCTATGCCGCCGGCCGGATTCCGGAAATTGCCGATACCCCCGAGGCGATAGACGCGGCCATGCGCCTCGGATACAACTGGCACTACGGGCCGTTCGAGCTACTGGATTTTTTGGGCGCCGATTGGTTTGTCGCGCGCCTGGCGGCCGAGGGCTTTGAAATTCCCGACTGGCTGCACAATGCCGCCCCTGTCTACCGTTACGGCAAGCATCAAGCCGAGTGCCGCGGCCCCGGCTACGATTATCGCCCTATCGTCCGACCGGCGGGCACGCTATTGCTGAGCGACATCAAACGGGGTAGCCGGCCGCTACTGGGCAACGCTTCGGCCAGCGTATGGCACATCGGCGACGAGGTAGCCTGTTTGGAATTGCATAGCAAGATGAACACGCTGGCCCCCGACCTGCTCGGCTTGCTGCCGCAATTGGTTTCCGACCTGCGCGGCAGCTTTGCCGGCCTGGTGATATACAGCGATACCGACTACTTTTCCGCCGGCGCCAATCTGGCTTTGATCGCCCCGGCGTTGCAGGCCGGCGATTGGGAAGCCATCGCCAATATCGTCCGTTTGGGACAAAACAGCTTTCGCGCCTTGAAATACGCACCGTTTCCGGTGGTCGGCGCGCCGTCCGGCCTAGCCTTGGGCGGCGGCTGCGAAATCCTGCTGCATTGCGATGCGCTATGCGCACACGCCGAAACCTACATGGGGCTAGTGGAAGCAGGAGTCGGCTTGGTCCCCGGCTGGGGCGGCTGTAAAGAGCTGCTGGGGCGTTGGCTGCAATTCAACAAACGGCCGGGTGGGCCGATGCCGGCCATTGCCCAAACCTTCGAGCTGATCGCGACGGCCAAAGTCAGTAGTTCCGCCGCCGAAGCGCAAAGCCGCTTATTTCTCGGCCGCGACGACCGCATCGTCATGAACCGCGATAGGGTTTTGGCACAAGCAAAAGCTATGGTGTTGCAATGCGCGCCAAGCTATCAAGCGCCTACCCCTTACAGCTACCGGTTACCGGGCGCCAGCGGCGCGGCGGCTTTGGACATGCAAATCCGCAATCTGCGTAAAGCCGGCAACATCAGCGATTACGACGTCGAAATCGCTACCCGCTTGGCACGCGTCTTGACCGGGGGCGATACCGATATGAATTTAGAACTGAGCGAGCAGGACATTCTGGATTTGGAATTAGCCGCCTTCGATGCCTTGGTCCGACAAAGCAGCACCCAAGCCAGGCTGCAACATTTGTTGGAAACCGGCAAACCCCTGCGCAATTGACCGAGTTGCGCGCCGCCCACCCCAGTAGGAGACGCCCGTCATGAACCTGTATTTAAGTGCCGGATTGCTGATCTTGGCCGTAGGCCTGATCGGACCGCTACGCCGCCGTGTGATGGTACGGCCTGTTTTCAACGCCATGCGCCGCAGCTTGCCGCCGATTTCGCAAACCGAACGGGAAGCCTTGGAAGCCGGCAAACCCTGGTGGGACGCGGAACTGTTTACCGGGCAGCCGGACTGGCGCAAGTTGCACGCCTTACCGGCGCCAAGTTTAAGTCCGCAAGAGCAAGCCTTTTTGGACGGCCCGGTCCAAACCTTGTGCGCCATGCTGGACGATTGGAACATCACCCACCGGCGCCGGGATTTGCCGCCCGAAGTCTGGCACTACATCCGCGAACAGCGCTTTTGCGGCATCATCATTCCCAAACACTATGGAGGACTGGAATTTTCCGAGTTCGCTCATTCGCAAATCGTCATGAAAATCGCCAGCCGCAGCACCAGCGCGGCCGTCACGGTGATGGTGCCCAATTCCCTGGGCCCTGCCAAGTTATTGTTGGCCTATGGTACCGAGGCACAAAAAAACCATTATCTGCCGCGCCTGGCGCAAGGCCTGGAATTGCCGGCTTTTGCCTTGACCAGCCCGGTCGCCGGCAGCGACGCCGCCTCGATGACCGATACGGGCGTGGTGTGTTACGCCCCGTTCGGCGCCGAACCCCGCGTACTGGGGATACGCCTAAACTGGGAGAAACGCTACATCACGTTAGGGCCGGTTGCCACCGTATTGGGTCTGGCCTTCAAATTGTACGATCCCGAACATTTATTGGGCGAACGCGATGAAATCGGCATTACTCTCGCCCTGATTCCCACCGACACGCCCGGGGTCAGTATCGGCAGACGACATTTCCCGCTGGACTCCGGCTTTCAGAACGGACCCAATTGGGGTAAAGACGTGTTCATTCCGCTGGACTGGGTGATCGGGGGGCAATCGCAATGCGGCAACGGCTGGAAAATGCTGATGCAATGCCTGGCTACCGGCCGCGCCATCTCCTTGCCAGCCTTGAGCGTGGGGGCGGCCAAATCCGTGTCGCGCTTCTGCGGCGCTTACGCCCGCGTCCGTCGGCAATTCGGTGTCCCCTTGGGAGCGTTCGAAGGCATAGAAGAAGTATTGGCCCGCATGGCCGGCACCACTTATCTGACGGACGCCGCCCGGCAGGTGACGTGCGCCGCCTTGGACGCCGGGGAGAAACCGGCGGTGATTTCGGCAATTTTGAAATACCACCTGACCGAAAGCATGCGCAAAACCGTCAACGACGGCATGGACATCCTGGGCGGCGCCGGGATTTGCCTGGGACCGAACAATTTCCTGGGTCGGGTCTATCAAGTGGTGCCGGTGGCGATTACCGTGGAAGGCGCCAACATCCTGACTCGCAGCTTAATGATTTTCGGTCAAGGCTCGGTGCGCTGCCATCCCTTCGTACAAGCGGAAATGCAGGCCTTGGATAACCCGGATTCGAACCGAGGTCTGATCGAGTTTGACCGGGTCTTACGCCGGCACACCGCATTTCTGCTCGGCAATCTGCTACGCGGGATCTACTATGGATTCGGCGGTTGTTATTTCAGCCGCGCTCCCGGCGACCGCCACACCCGCCGTTACTACCGGCGCATCAACCGACTGAGCACCGCCTTTGCACTGAGCGCGGATTTCGCCTTATTGGCGCTGGGCGGCGGCTTGAAACGCAAGGAACGCATTTCCGCGCGCTTGGGCGACGTACTCAGCTATCTGTATCTGTGCTGCTGCGCCTTGAAGCATTTCGAAGACCAAGGCTCGCCGCCGGCCGCCCTACCCTTGCTGGACTGGGCGTGTCAACACAGTTTGCACCGTGCGCAACAAAGCCTCTTGGCATCATTTTGGCTGTTCCCCACCCGTATTCCGACATTGCTGCTGCGCAGCTTGCTGTTTCCGTTCGGCAAACCCTATGCACCGCCGGCCGATCGCTTGTGCGGCCAATTGGCACAGCTATTGATGACAGACAACCCCGGCCGCGACGATTTAACCGCCGGCATTTTCCTGAGTCCGTCGGCGAACGACCCGAGCGGGCGCATCGAACATGCTTTCAAAGCGGTAATAGCCGCAGAAGCCGCGGAATCCGCCGTCAAACATGCACAAAAACAAGGCCGCTTAGCGCGCGGTTATCCGGACGAGGCCTTGCTGGCGACAGCCCTGAATGCCGGGATCATCGACGCCGAACAAGCCGAGAGGCTACGCGCCGCCAACGCGGCCCGGGCAAACGCTATCAAGGTGGATGACTTCGACCCGGCGGATTTGGCGTTGACACCGCGATAGCTCGCCGTCTTCGCTTATTGCCGTACTTCCTGCAACCGCGCGCCGGCTTTTATTCGTCTCTAACGATATGTCTAAAGGTCAAATTGATTCTGGCGCTTTTCGCCGTTTTCGACTTGGGCAATTCGTGCCGCCAATGATGCTGTATGCTACCTGCCATCAGTAACAAATCGCCGTGTGCCAATTCCAGGTCCAGGCGCAACCGTTTATTTTTGTGTCTAAAACGCAATAAACGCGTTTCACCGAAACTTAGCGAGGCTATCATCGGGTTTATTCCCAACTCTTTTTCGTTGTCGGCGTGACAACCCATCGAGTCCCTCTCGTTTCTATACCAATTCGCCAACACGCTATTGAAACGGTGACCGCAAGCCAACTCAACGCTGCTGCGCAACTCGGTCAACAACGATGTCCAGGGTATAGGGCTGTGTTCGACACCCGAATAGCGGTAACTCGCGGTTTGATCTCCGTACCAAGCCGTTAAGCGCGGCACCAAAATCCATTTGCCGCAGATTTTTAATTGTTCCTGCTGCCAAGCCAAGCCGTTCAGCAAGTTTTCGAAAAGTTCGTCCGCGCGCCGCGCTTGAATAAACTGGCGCCGACAATAGAGCTCGCCGTCCACCGGCAACAAGTTATCGCCGTCGCCAACCATCAAATCGTTAACGAAATCATGAGTTGGGCCGCCAAAATACGCAATATCATCACTAGCGGATAAACCGTGGCATAGGCAATCGACACCGCGGCGCAGGGATGAAAGGTGTTGGCAAAAGCCAGGGCCGGAGGGTCGGTCATACTGCCTGCAAGCAAGCCGCAGAGCGACAAAAAATTAATCTTAAACACAAACCGGGCCAGCAAGCCGACAAGTAAAAGCGGCAGCAGGGTAATCAAGGCCGCCCATCCCATCCAAATAAATCCGTCGCCTTGTACCAGAGTCTCGACAAATTGGTCACCGGAATGCAAGCCGACGCACGCCAAAAATAACACGATGCCGACGTCCTTTAAGATCATGTTGGAGCTTTTCGGCAAATGCCACGTCATCGTGCCCCAATTACCGATGCGGCTTAAAAGTATCGCTACCAACAGCGGCCCGCCGGCCATACCGAGTTTCAACGCAGACGGGACCCCGGGCAAATAAATCGGTAAGCTACCTAGGATGACTCCTAAAGTGATTCCGATGAAAATCGGCATGATTTGCGGATGACTCAATTCTTCCAAGGAGTTTCCCAATGCCAATTCGATCGCTTGCAGGGCGTCCGGACTGCCGACAACCAATAATTCGTCGCCGAACCGCACCCTGACCGCCGGATTGGGGGAAAATTCCACGTCCGGTCTATGCACCCGCGAAATCGTCACGCCGTAGCGAACACACAAGTGCCCCACCGTCTGATGAATGGCGCTTTCGTTGGTAACCACCAGGCGCTTACTCTGTAAAGTCGTATTCAGCTCGTGCAAGACAACATTGGCTTTGGGGCCTACCAGCATTTCCATACGCTCCAGATGGCTGATGTCGCCGACCAGCCTGACGACATCCCCGACCTGCAGTACAGTATCCGGATTGGCGATAGCTACTTCGCCTGCTCCGCTGGGCAAAATGCGGGTAATAACGACGCCCATGGCTTCGAAAAACGGAATCTCGGCGATTTTACGCCCGCTCAAATTAGGGTTTTCGACCGCTAGATCGCGCCAAATAGGCAAGGCAACCTGTTGTTGATGCCGGGCGAATTCGTCCGCTTCCACACTGACGTCGACGCTGAAGAGTTTCTTGACGACCAGCATCGATAAGATGATCCCGACGATACCGAAAGGATAGGCCACCGCATAGCCTAGACCCGGCATTTTCAGCGTTTCGGCAGTCACTCCCGACATTGAACCCAAAACTTGTTGGGCGGCCGCCAATGACGGCGTGTTGGTAGTGGCGCCGGAAAACAGCCCCACGGCCACCGGAATCGGAATATCGGCGCCCCAGCTAATCGCAAGCGTAACGGCTGCGCCTAACATCACGATGCCGGCCGCTAATCCGTTCAAACGTATGCCATACTTAAAAAAGGACGATACAAAACCGGGGCCGACTTGCAAACCGATCGCGTAAACAAAAAGAATCAGTCCGAATTCGCGTAGAAAATGCATAACCTCTGCATTGATGTTCAAGCCGAAGTGGCCGAACGCCAATCCGGAGAACAAAACCCCGGAAATTCCCAAGCGAATACCGGCCGCTTGCAAGCGTCCTAACACTAGCCCGGTCGAAACGACCAAACTGACGATCAACATTGCGTGCGGGACTGAATCTTGATGAAGTAATTGCGCGAGCCAAGACATAGCTATCCTGTGTTGAAGGCTAAACGAGTGTGATTGTCGGACATGTTGAGCCCGCTTATGATGTCTAACGGCCGAGCGACTCATCGACTATCCGAATTGTATATCAAGCCACTGAGGTATAAGCAATGAACGTAAATTTCGGCAAACAATCGGCAATCACGCTCAGTCTATTATTGATCGCAAGCTCCTCCGGCCTGGCTGCCGACCCCTCGGCCGGCAAGACCCGAGCGGCCGCCTGCCAGGGTTGCCACGGCGCCAACGGCGTCAGCAATAGCCCGTTATGGCCTAATTTGGCCGGTCAAACCGCCGCTTATCTGGAAGCGCAGTTAAAAAACTTCAAGACCGGCAAACGAAACAACCCCAGCATGAATCCGATAGCCGCCGACTTGTCGGACGCCGATATACAAAATTTAGCCGCGTATTTCGCCGGACTAGCGCCTAACAAACCCAAATCCGGCGCCAGCGCAGGTGCCGACAAGGTCGCGATGTGCATGGGCTGCCACGGTCAGCAACTACAAGGAAACGGGCAAATTCCCCGCCTGGCGGGCCAGCAGGCGAAATATCTGATCAAGCAACTGGAAGATTTTAAAAGCGGCAGCAGACAAGCAGGCCCTATGAACGCCTTGGCAAAATCGCTATCCGCCGAAGATATCCGCACGGTTGCCGAATACCTAAGCGGGCAGAACTAAAGGAGAGCTGAGCTGTTCTAACCCGTCTTGCCGCGTTGCCGACTATCCCGACTGCTTGAATCTTTAGCGGCAGTGTCTATAGTTGCGAATCGGCTTGCGGGTCACCCGAACGCAGGTCTACGACAACGCGAACTTTTGCCGATCTTCAATCGCTAAAGTCAGGAACGATACAGTAAAGGTGAATACGATGGTTAGAAATAGTCGCATCCTGATTGTGGACGACGTAGTCGACAATATCAGAGTTGCCATGAATATTCTCAAGGAAGAGAACTACGAATTTTCGTTCGCACAGAACGGCGGCGAGGCCCTGCGGCTCATATTCGAAGTCGGCGAAAGCTTCGATCTGATTCTGTTGGATATTATGATGCCCGGCTTGAACGGCTTCGAAGTCTGTAAAAAATTAAAAGAAAACCCCACCACTCAGGAAATACCCATTATTTTCCTGACCGCGAAAGTCGACGTTGATTCCATCACCCAAGGTTTTTCGATGGGCGCGGTCGACTATATCACCAAGCCCTTTCATGCCGCGGAATTATTGTCCCGAGTCGCCACGCATTTGGAGCTGTACCATTCTCGCGAGCTCTTGCTCAAACACAACATCAATCTCAAAGCCAAGGCCAAGCATGAAAAAAACCGCTTATTAAGCGAATTGGAAGACAGTCAAAAAGAGATGATTTTCATCCTGGCGGAATTGATGGAAGCCACCTCGGACGAAACCGGCAAGCATATCAAACGGGTCGCGGAAACTTCAGCGCTACTGGCCAAATACCATCCCTGTTTGAACGACGAGGATGTGGATCTGCTTTACCATGCTTCGCCCATGCACGACATCGGCAAAATGACCATCCCGTTGGAAATTTTGCATAAGCCGGAACGCTATTCGGAAGACGAGTTTTCCTTGATGAAAAAGCATACCATCAACGCTTACAGCTTGTTGTCGCATTCGGACCGCAAGCTCATCAAGGCCGCGGCCATCATCGCCCACGAACATCACGAAAAATGGAACGGTACAGGCTATCCGCGCGGTTTGAAAGGGCCGGACATCCATATTTACGGCCGCATCGTCGCATTGGCGGACGTATTCGACGCGTTAACCCACAAACGCCATTACAAAGAAGCCTGGAAAATAGAAGACGCCGTTGCCTACGTGCTCGATCATAGAGAAACGCAATTCGACCCCGAATTGGTGGATATTTTTCAAGAGCATTTAGACGAGTTTATTACCATCGCTATTTCGCAGTGACAACGCTTCCAAGCCCGCATCCCATGATGGCAGGCCGACACTACTCCCGCTCCTCTCTGCTTACGCTCGTTTATGTCCTGCTGCTTTTTCTAGCGTGCTTTTTCCACTGCTCCGCGTGGGCGGGCGAGTTGGAAAAAATCGCCATTCAATTGAAATGGCGGCACAGCTTCCAATTTGCGGGTTATTACGCCGCGATCCAACAAGGTTATTACCGAGAGGAAGGCTTGGAGGTTAGCCTCAAAGAAATCGACTTTAGCCAAGATTTCGTCGAACAAGTTTTACGCGGCGAGTCCCAATACGGCGTGTCCGATAGCACCTTGTTGATATACCACTTGAAAGGTCGTCCGGTGTTGCTGGTCGACCAGTATTTTCAACATTCGCCGCTGGTATTTCTGACCCGCCGCGATTCGGGCATAGTCAGTCCCTACGAAATGGCCGGTAAAACCTTGGCTTTCAATACGACGAACCAAGGGGACGCGTCTTTGAACGCTTTGCTGCTGAAGACGCTGGGTAGTTTGGACAAAATACGCGAAGTCCCGTTTTCCGACAACGTCTATCAAGACTTCATCGCCGGAAAAATCGACGTGGTTTCGGCTTATTCGACCTCGCAGCCTTTCTTGATGCAGGAACGGAATATAGACATCAACATCATCAACCCGCAAAACTACGGTATCGATTTCTACGGAGACAATTTATTTACCACACAGCAAGAGTTGACGGATCACGCCGGCCGAATCGCTCGCGTTAGTCGGGCTACCCGCAAAGGTTGGCGATATGCGTTGGAACATCCGGATAAAATCATAGACTTAATCCGGCGAAGCTATAATCCGGCCCTTTCAACCGCCTATCTGCAATACGAGGCGGCCAATACCCGGCAAATGATCATCCCGGAATTGATTCCTATCGGCAGCATAGATCCTTCCCGATACCAACTGGCGGCCGAGGATTACCGTAGGCTGGGTTTTGCGGACAAAGACAGCGTCGAAGAAAGTTTTTTTTATTCGACCAACCGCAGCGGCCAAGCTAACAAAATCGCTTTATCGCCCGAGGAAGAAGCCTGGATCAACGCCCATCCGGTAGTCATCTACGGTGCGGAGCGCGATTGGGCTCCCTACGATTTCATGGACCAGAAAGGCAGACATGCCGGATACAGCGCGGATTTGATCCGTTTGATCGGCAAATATTCCGGTTTGAACTTCACCCCGCAATTTAACGATTGGAGCGATTTACTCGCAGAAGCGCGCAAAGGCCGTATCGATTTGCTGCCGGCTCTTTATCAAACCGACGACCGCAACGAATTTCTGGCGTTTACCGAGCCTTATCAGCAAATACTCAGCTATTTTTTCGTACACGAAAGCATCTCCGCCAACAACTTGGAAGACTTGAACGGCAAGACTATCGCGATACCCAAGGATTTTGCGCAAATTCAGCAAATCAAGCAACGCATGCCCGGATTGAAGATATTGGAAACCGACAGCCTGATGGCCGCCGTGCATGCGGTCATAGAGCGTAAAGCCGACGTGTTGCTCGAATCCTATCCTGTCATGCATTACTTATTGCAACAGCAAAACATCAGCAGCATTCAGCCGTTCAAACCCTTTGCCACCAGCGACATCCGCATGTTGCGCATGGCGGTGCGCAAAAACCAGCCGCAACTATTGTCGATCGTACAAAAAGCGCTGGCGGCCGTCCCCGAATACGAACATCGCCGACTTGCCGAGCAATGGTTCGGCTTTAAGGAGTTTTCCTCCCCCACTCTGCAACTTAACGACGCCGAACTGGCCTGGCTAAATGCCCACCCGGTCCTGCGCTTCGTAGGCGATCCCAATTGGCTGCCTTACGAAGGCTTCGACAACCAAGGCCGATACATCGGCATCGTTTCCGAGTATCTGCGCCTGTTGGAACAAATATTAGGCATAGATTTCCAGGTGATTCCCACCGCGACTTGGGCGCAATCCCTAGCCAAGGCGCAAGCCGGCGAAGTAGACATCATTTCCGAAACCGTCAATTCGAATCTGGCTAAACAATGGGTGTTTACGCGATCTTATTTAAGTAGTCCGGTCGTGATCGTGATGCGCGATGACGAAGACTATGTGGACAATATCGAGCAAATCAAACACCGCAAACTGTCGCTGATTGAAAACTACGGCTATAACCCCGCTCTAAAAGCAGCCTATCCCGACATCGCGTTTAGCGAGGTGCAAACTATTCAACACGGTTTGGCGGCGGTTTCTACCGGCAAAGTCGACGCGTTGCTCTGTACCCTGGCACAAGCCAGTTATCACATCGCCAATCAAGGCTACAACAATGTCCGAATCGTCGGTAAAACCGAATTTGCCACTGAAATGGGCTTTGGGGTCAGGAAGGAGTTAGAGCCCTTAGTGCCTTTGCTCAACCGGGCGCTGGATGCCATTTCGCAAACCGAGCATCAACGCATCAATAATATTTGGGGTAAGGAACGGTTTGCCCCCAAAACCGATTATTGGTTGTTAGCCAAAATCGTCAGCGCATTTCTTTTGATACTCGCGCTAGTGTTTTTTCGCAACCACAAATTGTTGAGCGAAATCAAACGGCGGCAGGAAAGCGAGCGGCAAGTGCGGCAACTCAATCAACGCTTGGGGCTAGCCACCAGCGTGGCGTCGTTGGGCGTTTGGGAAATCGTATTCAATAGCCCGCCTAAAGTCATTTTCGACAACAAGATGCTGGAAATATACGGACTCGAACCTTCCAGCGAGTTGAATCTCCAGGACTGGTTACAACTCATACATAAAGACGACCGGGCGGCCGTGCAGCAGTCGATTCAAAAATTACGCATCCGCCGCGGCGAGGACCACATCGAATTCCGGATTGTTCGCCCCGACGGCGAAATTCGCAACATATACAGCGGCGCTAGAAGCACCAAAATGGAAAAACAAGCCGTCACCATCATCGGCGTGAATTTCGACATTACCCCTAGGAAATCGATTGAATTGGCTTTGCAAAACGCCAAATTGCAGGCGGAGAACGCCAACCGGGCAAAATCGCAGTTTCTCGCCAACATGAGCCACGAAATCCGCACGCCGCTCAATGCCATCATCGGCTTTACCGAACTGCTTAGCGAACAGGTTAAAGACGCCAAATTAAAATCGTTCGTCAATACCATACAATCGGCCGGCCATACCTTGCTGGCACTGATCAACGATATTTTGGATTTATCCAAAATTGAAGCCGGCAAATTGCGCATAGAAAAGAAAGTCTGCAACCCGCACGAGCTTTTTACTGAATTGGGACAAATTTTCATGATGAAAATGCGCGAGCGGGATTTGGACTTTATTTTGGATATAGACCCTAAAATTCCGGAGAATTTATTGCTGGACGCCACTCGTTTACGGCAAATTTTATTCAATTTGATCGGCAACGCGGTCAAGTTCACCGAACGAGGCCATGTTTGTCTGCGCGCGCGTTACGGTAACGAAGACCGTATCCGCAGCAGGGTGGATTTATACATAGACGTGGAAGATAGCGGTATCGGCATTTCCACCGACAAACAAGAAGCTATCTTCAACGACTTCGAACAAGTGGAAGGCCAAGACGTCAGACGTTACGGCGGTACCGGCTTGGGCTTGGGCATCAGCAAACGCTTGACAGAAATGATGGGCGGCACGATTTCTTTGAAAAGCGAGCCCAATACCGGCTCCACTTTTACCCTGCATTTCAAGGACGTCGATATTTCCACCATCAATCCGGAACCGCAACGGATTAAAACAGACGTGCCGGTCGAATTTCAGCCGGCAAGCATTTTGGTAGTGGACGATGTGGAAGATAACCGTAGTTTGCTGCGGGAGTGTTTTTCCGAAACGCCTCTGCGCGTGTTCGAAGTGGAAAACGGTTTACAAGCCGTACAGCGGGCGCGTCAAGGCGATATCGATCTGATCTTGATGGACATACGCATGCCGGTCATGGACGGTTATCAGGCGGCCGAAAAGATAAAAGCCTTTTCCGACGCCCCCATCATTGCGTTGACCGCATCCGTGATGCAAGACGATTACGAACGAGCGAAAAACTCCAATTTCGACGGTTATTTGCGGAAACCGGTATTGAAAAGCGATTTATTTACCGAACTCAAACGCTTTTTAGCGCACGAGTCGCAAGAAGCGCAAACCGAGTCTGCCGTAGGCCTGAGCCTCAATTCGTCGGAACTTAACGCGTTACCCGCCGTGCTGGAGGCCTTGGAAAATCTGGCGGCCAACTGCAGCGTGATCAGCCGGAACAACAATATGGCGGAAATCGAAAAATTCGCCAACGCGGTACTTAATCTTGGCAATACTCAAAACATACGCTGTATCAAAGACTATGCGTCGACACTGCAAACCTACATCGACAGCTTTGACATTGTAGCCATCAAACAAGCTTTGAACGATTATCAGAGCTTGATTCAGCAGTTATCCGCCGAAAACGCCAAAAATATCGGATGATCAATCGATCTGCATCAAACCATCTAATGTCAAACCGCAACTGGGTGCGAAAACCTGCATAAAAAACACGACTTCCGGCTGTTGCAACTCGTGAATATGCTTTGCCAACTGCTGCGCGGCCAGTTCGAACTCGGTATTGCCCGCTTTTAATTCGGCTTGACACTTTAAATAAGCCGAGATTTTGTCGGCGGCTTTGACCAAAACTTGTTGGTCGTCAGATAAATAGTGATGACAAATTAACGGCCGAAAATCCGCGCGCAGCCTTTCAGGTAACAAATTCAGCAATTCCGTTTCGGCTTGTTGTTCGATATTGCGATACGCGCTAAGGATCGCCGGGGAATGATATTTAATCGGCGTCGGCAAATCGCCGGTAATCACTTCGGTAACATCGTGGTACAAAGCGGCGCATGCGACGGCGTTGGCGTCCACCTCGCCGGCGAAATAACGGTTTTTGATCAACGCCAAGGTATGCGCAATTACCGCGACTTCCCAACTGTGCTCCATCACGTTTTCTTGCAACGCATTGCGCTTCAAGCCCCAACGCTTAATCCAGCGTAATCTGGAAAGATAAGCGTAAAAACTACTTTTGATTTCGCTAACGTTCATCGCTGTTAACGAAATTTACAAATTGACCCGCTGCGATTTGATCGGCACAACCACTCGCCTTCGCTCTTTTGTTTCTAAATAAGAAACAAGCCATGAAGCAACCATCCTATTGTAAATAACTCTCATAGTTATATAGTTAAGCCGTGCCCAACAAAAAGTAATTTAAACCCAGATACTTATGAACAATGAATCCGATTTATTAAAAGACGTTATTACCGGCATCACGGTGTTAGCAGGTATACACGTTTTAATGTCCGGCGAATTCGCCTATTCCACCCTATTGTTCGGAGCCGCTTCTCTTTCCACTAATTTGGGTTTAAAGCGAGACAAGTTGGACAAATGATTTTCTCCCTGCCTCTGTAGTTTTACCTCGCAGTACCTAAAGCTCTGCACACTCCATAGCCCTCACTCCGCTCAAGGTGAGGGCTTTTTTTGTGCGCGAATAATACTATTTATTATTGCTCACGCTGTATATCACGTAAGCGGCAAAGGACATTGTCAGTATGTAAATAGCGGCCGAAATCATATAGGCTCCCAATATGGTGATTATCGATGTAATTATTGTTTTTGAGATTGATTAAAGTGCCTATAACGGCTGTTCAACAGGCAACCTTGCATCAAAACGGTTTTTGAGCTTGGTCGCAACAAAAAACCGTGGATTATGGTAGCTAACTACGGCCGAAAAAGCATTAATTGATTGGAATAGCCAGTCTTTTGCTGCCCCAAGCGCCGGGAGCCGCCTCAAAAACCCCCGCACAAATACTGCCGCAAAAGCGACAAGCGCCGTGCTCGTCCAAATTCCATTCCGACAGCTGATACCAGTTTCTGCCTATCAGCATTCGCTTACATTGCGCACAATACGTGCTATCGGCCGCCTTATTATGGACATTACCCACATAGGCGTATCGAATCCCGTTCTTTATGGCTATGTCTCGCGCCATCAATAGCGTGGCAGCCGGAGTAGCCGGTTTATCCAGCATCTTCCAATCCGGATGAAAGGCGGTGAAATGCATGGGTACATCCGGCCCTAATTGCTCTACCACCCATTGAGACATCGTTTCCAACTCGGATACAGAGTCGTTAAGTCCCGGGATCAGCAACGTCGTCAACTCAAACCAAACCTGGGTTTCCCGTTTCAAATAAAGCAAGGTTTCCAGCACAGGCTGCAAATGGCCACCGGTAACCTTTTGGTAAAACTCCTCGCTAAACGCTTTCAGATCGATATTGGCCGCATCCATATACCGATAGAACTCAATACGCGGCTCGCTGCAAACATAACCCGCGCTGACCGCGACCGACTTTATCCCAAGTTCCCGGCAAGCTTGAGCAGTATCGATCGCGTACTCGTGAAATACCACCGGATCATTATAAGTAAAAGCCACGCTACGGCAATGATGGGTTTTAGCGGCTTGAGCGATTCGCTCCGGCGCTGCCGAACCGGTTAGCGTATCCATCTCCCTGGACTTGGAAATGTCCCAGTTTTGACAAAATTTACAAGCCAAATTGCAGCCCGCTGTTCCGAACGATAGAACCGGCGTACCCGGCAAGAAATGATTGAGCGGCTTTTTTTCTATGGGATCAATCGCAAAACCGCTGGAGCGGCCGTAACTGGTCATCACGATTTGCTTGTCGAGGTTTTGTCTTACAAAACAGAGTCCTCTTTGTCCATCGTGTAGCTTGCAATAGCGCGGACACAAATCACATTGCACCCGGCCGTCGTCCAAGCTGTGCCAATATCGAGTAACCGCCACTCCGGAATCAATTAATGTAGCCATACTACCCCCCACTCGAGCGGATTTTAAAAAACAAACGAACCGAATCCTTCCCCATGCATAAACCCATTGCCGCAATGATGGGCATATACCATAATCCATACGCGCATAGAGCGCTCAAAACACCTTATCCCGCGAGTCTGCGGAGGCCGCTATGATGAGAAATCCCGCAGTAGCCGGTAGCTTTTATCCGGCCGATCCCAGCGTATTGCAAGATATGCTCAATAAATTCTTAACCGGCGATGCAGAGCCGGCTCCGCCAAAGGCCATTATCGTCCCTCATGCCGGCTATATCTACTCCGGACCGATAGCGGCCAGTGCTTATGTGCGCTTACGCAAAGCCCGCGACCGCATTCGGCGGGTCGTATTACTGGGACCGTCGCATAGAGTAGCATTCGGAGGATTGGCCTTAAGCCATGCCGATAGCTTCGCTACACCGTTGGGCGCGGTTCCGGTCGACAGGGTTGCTGTCGAAAAAATGAGTGAACTGTCGTTTGTAAGCTACTTGGAACAAGCGCATAGCGCGGAACACAGTTTAGAAGTACACCTGCCTTTCTTACAGGCCAGCTTAAGCGACTTCGCGTTGATCCCGTTAATTGCCGGCGATGCCACCCCTGAGCAAGTAGCACAAGCATTGGCTCTGCTATGGGGCGGCAGCGAAACCTTGATAGTGATCAGCTCGGATTTAAGCCACTACCTCGATTACAACAGCGCGCAAGCCAAAGACCGCCGGACCAGTCAATTGATAGAAAGTTTGAATTATCGCCGGTTAACTCCCGACGCGGCCTGCGGCTGCGTGCCGGTATCCGGCTTACTTAGACTGCTTGAGCAAAAATCGTTGTCGATAAAAGCAATAGACGTCAGAAATTCCGGCGATACCGCCGGAGACAAACATCGGGTAGTAGGTTATGGCGCCTATGTGGTTGAATGACGACGAACAACAATTCCTGTTGAAACTCGCCCGCGCATCTATTGAACACGGCATCGAAACCGGTAGGCCTTTAAGCGTTGACCCGGCCGCCCTTCCCGCTCGCTTATCGGAGAAAATGGCCAGTTTCGTCACCCTGGAGCGGCTCGGTCAGTTGCGCGGTTGCATAGGAATGTTGGAAGCCGTTCGGCCCTTGGCTATCGATGTCGCGGAAAACGCATTCGCGGCCGCATTTCTCGATTCGCGCTTCCCTCCCATTACGCCGACGGAAATGCAGAATGTGGATTTACATATATCGGTGTTAAGCGCAGCCGTGCCGATTGCCGCCGAATCGGAAAATGCTTTACTACAGCAATTACGTCCCGGCGAAGACGGCGTCATACTCACGGAAGGTCGCCGCCGCGCAACTTATTTACCGGTCGTCTGGCATCAGTTGCCGGCTCCGAAAGACTTTATAGAGCAGCTCAAAACCAAAGCGGGACTACCCAAACACTATTGGTCGGATTCAATACGATTTTTCCGATATAGCACGCAAACGTTCTAACCGGCTTTGGAATTTTCAGGTCGGTAAATAGCGACATAAACCGGCACACCCTAGTTTTTCCCCGTTTCTATTCCCCGGTCAACACCCAGTCCAAGTCCGCCCCTACCCCGCGACAGTGTTAAAGCTGAGTTAATAACCTTGTTTGCATCCGACATGGAACCTTATAATAGGGGAATTTTCCGCTTGCGGATGCATTCTGTGTCGATACGACACAGCACATCATTTCCGCTCAATACTATTTAGGACATGACGATAAAAGATTCTTTCAAGCCCTGCGATCTGGTGATCTACGGTGCTTTAGGCGATTTATCCAAACGTAAACTTCTCATTTCCCTGTATCGCCTCGAAAAACACAATCTACTGGAAGCAGATACCCGCATCATAGGGGTAGACCGTTTGGAAGAGTGCAGTGCCGGTTTTATCGTCATCGCGCGCAACAGCTTGGAAGCTTTCCTGAATAACGAAATCGACGACGCGATCTGGGAGCGATTCTCAAAACGATTGTCCTATCTGAAAATCGATTTAACTAAACACGACGAATATGGGCAATTGCATGACGTCGTCGCCCCGGACCAGCGCGTCATGGTCAACTACTTTGCCGTATCGCCGCTGTTGTTCAAAAGCATCTGCCAAGGACTGCAACATTGCGGGGTGTTAACCCGCGAATCGCGTATGGTCATGGAAAAACCGATAGGCCACGACCTAAAATCGTCTCAAGAAATTAACGACGTGGTAGCGGACGTATTCCATGAAGATCAAGTCTATCGAATCGACCACTATCTGGGGAAAGAAACGGTTCTTAACTTACTGGCTTTACGCTTTGCCAATTCGCTGTTCTACACCTGTTGGAACCATAACACGATAGACCATATTCAAATTACCGTCGCTGAGGACATCGGCATTGAGGGCCGCTGGGATTATTTCGATAAAACCGGACAATTGCGCGACATGCTGCAAAACCATTTGTTACAGATTCTGACCTTTGTTGCAATGGAGCCACCCGCCGACCTTTCGGCTGAAAGCATACACATGGAAAAAATCAAGGTGTTAAAAGCGTTACGGCCCATTACCTCCCGAAACATCGAAGAAAAAACGGTACGGGGTCAATACACCGGGGGCTTTATTCAAGGCAAGCAAGTACCGGGCTATCTGGAAGAAGAAGGTGCAAACACGCAAAGCGTAACCGAAAGCTTCGTGGCAATTCGCGTCGATATAGACAACTGGCGCTGGGCCGGCGTACCGTTTTACATGCGTACCGGCAAGCGCATGCCCAATAAACGTACGGAAATCGTCGTAAATTTTAAACACCTACCGCACAACATATTCAGAGACAGCTTTCGCAGTTTGCCGGCTAACAAATTGGTCATTCATTTACAGCCGAATGAAGGCGTCGATGTAACGATGTTGAACAAAGTCCCGGGAATCGATGGCAACATCAAATTACAACAAACCAAACTGGATTTGAGCTTCTCGGAAACGTTCAAAAAGAATCGAATTTTCGGAGGTTACGAAAAATTAATTCTGGAGGCCCTGCGCGGCAATCCCACCTTGTTTTTGAGTCGCGAGGAAATAGAACAGGCTTGGACCTGGGTGGATTCTATTCAAGACGCCTGGGAAAACACGCATGCCTCGCCCAAGCCCTATCCGGCCGGAAGTTGGGGGCCGTTGGCATCGGTTGCATTACTGGCGCGAGACGGACGCGCCTGGGAAGAATAAACACGCCATCCTTATTGAGAGATTTAATGATCATGGTCAAAGAATTCTTTTTCGAACAAAAACAACACTTAATCACGGCGCTGGCTGCGGAATGTCAGGACGTTTTGCACGAAGCGTTAAGCAAACACGGTGCGGCAACCTTGTTAGTATCCGGCGGGACCACTCCGGCACCTTTGTATGAGGCTTTATCCAAAACCGATTTGAATTGGAAAAAAATTAAGATTGCCCTAGTCGACGAACGTTGGGTCGATAGCGATCATAGCGCCAGTAACGAAGCGCTGATCAAGCGCAATTTATTAATAAACAACGCCAAATCGGCCACCTTCACAGGCATGAAAAATTCGGCGCCCACTGCGGTCAAAGGCCAAGCGGAAACGGAAGCGAATTACCAAAAACTGCCGCAACCGTTTAGCCTGGCCATCGTAGGCATGGGGATCGATGGTCATACAGCTTCGCTATTTCCCGCTGCCAAAGGCTTGGAAGGCGCATTGAAAGCGGATGGCGAGCAATTGACTGCCGCTATCAACGCCATGCAAAGCGACGTAACAGGGCCTAATACCGAACGCATTTCATTGACGTTAACTGCCTTGATGAAAACCGAACGCATCGTCGTGTTATTCACCGGCGAAGACAAATTGGCGGTCTTCAACATGGCGCAAAAACCGGGACCGATAGCGGACATGCCCATACGCGCCATTTTGCACCAAGAACAAGTGCCGGTAGAACTTTATTGGGCGCCATAACCTCCAGCTTTGCCGACTGTTTTATTGCGGGGTAACAAGCAGTCGGCCCGGCTGTATTCAGGGCTGTTTAAGTCTATCGCATTAGTCTATGCACGCATCCACTACAGGATAATCCTATGAAATCTGACGAACGCCCCGTATCGCCGCGCAACTTACAGTTGGATTTCTTTCGCGGTCTGGCCTTGCTGGTAATCTTCATCAACCATATGCCCGGCAACCCCTGGTTTGATTTTACCCCGTCTCGCTTGGGGCCAAGCGATGCGGCGGAGACCTTTGTATTTTTATCGGGATTTGCCGCCGCAATCGCTTACGGCCGTTCTTTCCGTAATGCCGGCCTGGCGATAGGCTCGGTGCGCGTATTGTTTCGTTGTGCACAAATTTATGCCGCGCATATCGCTTTGTTCATACTGATGGTCACCTTATTACTGAGCATGCGCCATCTCAACCTGATCGGCGAAAACTGGCAACTGGATAATTTGCAATATTTTTTCGATGATACCGCAAACGCCGTACTAGCCTTAACCAGCCTGCGCTATGTACCAAATTTCATCGACATTCTTCCGATGTATTTCGTCATATTGCTTTGGTTGCCGGTTGTCTGGTGCTTATCCACGTTTCATACCGCGCTACCGCTTGCGTTTTCCCTGGCTTTATACCTAAGCGCCGGCTATCATGGCTGGGAGTTGATTGCCGACCCCGTGTCTCATCGTGCTTGGTACTTCAATCCATTTTGCTGGCAACTGGTTTTTTTTACCGGTTTTGCGCTTAGCAGCGGTTGGCTGCCGGTTCCAAGCGCTAATCGCCGCTTGATAAGCCTGTGCCTCATCTACGTTGTCTTTTGTTTTCCACTGGAAAATCCGTTAGGCTACGACAACTTACCCTGGTTCGCACAATTACGCGAAAATTGGGCCGCTTTGTTGAGTAAAAGCCAGCTCGGTTTTTTACGTTACTTGCACTTTTTAGCCATGACTTATTTGGTTAACAGTTTTATGCAGCGTCATCAACATTGGCTACACAGCAGGATAGCCGATAAAATCGTAATACTCGGCCAACAGTCCCTACCGATGTTTATGTTCGGAACCTGCTTGGCCTTTGTCGGCGGCATGCTGTTGGATAACATCGAAGTTAACTTATTAAATAGCGCATGGATCAATGTCGCCGGCCTTGGCATCATGTTATTGTTCGCTCAGGCGCTGCATTGGCTGGATCAAAAACCCTGGAAAAAGCTACCCGAGCAATCCGCCGCCCCTATCCGGCCGATTCATTATTGGCCTTCGCAAGCACTACTGGCCGGCGCGTTATTGTTACTTACGCTCAGTCCTTTGATGGTCATACAACAGTCTTCAGAGCCTGATTTAACCATGGCCGAGCTTCCTTTGGAGGATAAAGTCATTGTGCCTCCCGACGAGCAAGCCTTGGATACCGAAGAGGTAGCCTATCAACCCCCAGAACAACCCATCGCCCTGCCGGACAGTCTATAGCCTCTTGCAGGCCGTAATGCCAGCTTCGATAACCGGAATCATCCTCAATGCACCCGATACTAGAACAAGTCACTCAAGAAATCGTTAACCGCAGCCGAGATGGCAGACAAGCCTATTTGGCTCGCGTGGATTCGGCGATATCGGCCGGGCCGCAACGCAACCAATTGCCGTGCGCCAACCTAGCTCATGCCTTTGCGGTGTGTTCGGCGGCTGAAAAAGACGAACTGTCGCATAGCCCCAAGGCTAACGTTGGCATCATATCCGCTTACAACGACATGCTGTCCGCTCATGAACCTTATAAAGATTATCCGGCACTCATCAAAGCGGCTGTGCGCGAGGCTGGCGGGGTAGCGCAATTCGCCGGCGGAGTTCCGGCAATGTGCGACGGGGTTACTCAAGGGATGCCCGGCATGGAGCTGTCGCTGTTCAGCCGGGATGTCATTGCGTTAGCTACCGCTATAGGCCTTAGCCACAACATGTTCGACGCCGCGTTGTATCTGGGGGTGTGCGACAAAATCGTACCCGGACTATTGATCGGTGCATTGAGCTTCGGGCATTTACCCGCGGTTTTCGTACCCGCCGGTCCTATGCCTAGCGGCTTGTCCAACAAAGAAAAATCGCGTGCCCGGCAAAAATATGCCGAAGGTAAAATCGGCGAAAAAGAATTACTGGAATCGGAGGCTCAGTCTTACCACAGTCCCGGTACTTGCACCTTTTACGGCACGGCCAACAGTAACCAAATGATGGTCGAGATCATGGGCTTACACCTGCCCGGAAGCTCGTTCGTCAATCCCAACACTGCTTTACGAGACGAACTGACCAAAGCCGCCGCCAAACAAGTATTGAAATTCACCGCCGCCAGCGCAGATTTCCGGCCTATCGCTCACGTGATCGATGAAAAAGCCATCGTCAACGCGATTGTCGGACTACTGGCAACCGGCGGTTCCACCAATCACACTATCCATTTGATCGCCATCGCCAGAGCGGCCGGTATCATCATCAATTGGGACGATTTCGACGCCTTGTCTAAGATCATTCCGTTGTTAACCAAAATTTATCCCAACGGTCCTGCCGACGTGAACCAGTTTCAAACGGCGGGCGGCATGAGTCTGTTGATCCGCGAATTGTTGGCACACGAGCTGTTACACGGCGACATCTTGACGATAGGCGACCAAAAAGGCTTGGCCCAATATAGCCAAGTACCGACACTGGACAACGGTCGACTAGCCTGGCAGGAAGGACCTGCGCAAACCTTAGATGCGGAAATCATCGCCAGCGTAGCCAAACCCTTCGCCAATAGCGGCGGTTTACACGTGATGCACGGCAATTTAGGCCGCGGCGTCTCCAAAATCTCTGCGGTTGCCGAGAAACATCAAGTCGTAACCGCACCGGCAATGGTATTCGACGACCAATTGGATGTAGTAGCGGCGTTTAAACGCGGCGAGTTGGAAAAAGACGTCATCGTCGTATTGCGTTTTCAAGGTCCGCGCGCCAACGGCATGCCGGAACTGCACAAACTCACCCCGGTGCTGGGCGTGCTGCAAGACCGCGGTTTTCACGTCGCCTTATTAACGGATGGACGAATGTCCGGTGCATCCGGTAAAGTACCGTCTGCGATTCATATGTGGCCGGAATGTATCGACGGCGGCCCGCTGGCTAAAGTACGCAACGGGGATCTCATCGTATTAAACACTCAAACCGGGGAAGTCAACGTTCAAGTGGACCCGCAAGAATTCGCGGCGCGGGTACCGGCAGCCAATAGCGCGACCGGCCATCATTTTGGAATGGGCAGAGAATTATTCGGCGCAATGCGCGCCCATGCTTCGACAGCGGAAACGGGCGCAACCAATTTGTTCTTCGTAGATTAAAGGAATTAATGCACTTAACGGCGCGGATCTCCGAAACACACCAAGTTGCTAGGTCGCGTGCCGAATTTTAAGCTCGGCGGCCTTGCGCCAAAACCGGTTAAACCGATCAATTTGCCGCAACCTCGACGCGCTAGTCCCTAAAATGCGTCCGATCTACCCCGAGCCGACTTACAATAACAAGAAAATCACTCAATACTGGAAACGAGAAGATGTCAGTCACGATAAGCGAAGTCATGAATACATCGCCGGTGATGCCGGTCATGGTCATTAATCACATAGAACACGCGGTACCTTTGGCGCAAGCACTGGTAGCCGGAGGCCTAAAAGTCTTGGAAATTACCTTGCGCACCCCCATTGCGCTGGAATGTATCCGCCGCATTAAAGCGGAAGTGCCTGGCGCTATAGTCGGTGCCGGCACCATCATCAACACCCAGACCTTGGAACAAGCTATAGCGGCCGGATCGCAATTTATCGTCAGTCCGGGTATTACGCCTAGCCTGCTGGATGCCGCGTTGAACTGCGGCGTACCGGTTTTACCCGGCGTCAACACTGCCAGCGAAGTCATGTGTTTATTGGAAAAAGGCATCACCGCGATGAAGTTTTTCCCGGCCGAAGCCGCCGGCGGCATTCCTATGCTGAAATCCATCGGCGGCCCGTTACCGCAAGTCACCTTCTGCCCTACCGGCGGGGTGAATCCAAAGAATGCGCCGCAGTATCTGGCGCTGGACAACGTCGCTTGCGTCGGCGGCTCTTGGATGGCGCCGGCGGAGTTAGTCGATACCGCAAACTGGGCGGAAATCAGCCGCCGCGCCGCCGAAGCCGCGGCACTTAAAGTCTCCTAAAAACAAGCCTGGCCGAAAATCGCCGTTTCGGCCAGGCTGCTTTGTTTATACCGCTTTGCCCTCGCAATACCGTTTGCGGCTAATCGAAAGGTTGTAGCAAGTTTTTCAACAAGGCTTGATCGGTAATTTGAATAAAACGGTTTTGCACCACAATCAGTCCCTCGTCTTGAAATTTTTTCAATAAGCGGCTGACAGTCTCCAGCGCCAACCCCAAATGGTTGCCGATTTCTTGCCGGGTTAGCGACAGTTTGAATTCCGACGACGAAAATCCGCGCCGTTTCAAGCGCTCGGATAAACTCAGCAAGAAATAGGCTAAACGCTCCTCGGCCGGCCGTTTGCTTAAAACCAACAAGTTTTTATCTTCTTCCATCTTTTCCCCGGAATGACGAAACAATTCGCGGGTCAGACCGGGCAATTTTTGAAACAACTGGTCCAGACTATCGGCCGGCAACACGCAAAACGTCATGGTTTCCAACGCTACTGCCGCGCAGCCGTGCCGCTGCGTGGATAAACCGTCGAACCCTAATAATTCGCCCGGCAACAAAATATTCAAGATGTGTTCGTTACCGTGACTATCGTTGGCGATTAATTTTGCGCTACCGGATTTCACCGCCAAAATCCCTTTGAAACTATCGCCCTCGCGATAAATAAAATCGCCGCGTTGCAAGGTTTTTTTAGCTTTTACTACCTTGCTGATGTTATCGATTTCAGCTTGGGTTAATCCTCTGGGAAGGCAGATATTGTCCAGGCTGCAATTACCGCAAATAACTTGATTTGTGCTCACGTGAGGTTAATTCGTTTCTGATGCTTGTTGATAATAATCGACGATGCGCTCCACTTCGGTTTTGGAGCCGAAAATCAGCGGAACCCGCTGGTGTATGTCGTGAGGTTTGACATCCAACACCCGGTCTTTTCCGGTACTGCACACACCACCCGCTTGCTCGATAATAAATGCAACCGGATTAGCCTCATACATCAAGCGCAATTTGCCCGGCCGGTTAGGGTCGCGCAAATCGTAGGGATATAAAAACACGCCGCCGCGATTCAAAATCCGGTACACGTCGGCCACCAAGGACGCTACCCAACGCATATTGAAATTTTTGCCGCGTACGCCTTGCTCGCCGGCTAAACATTCGTCGATGTAACGCCGTACCGGCGGCTCCCAAAAGCGATGGTTGGACATGTTGATCGCAAATTCGCTGGTTTCTTCCGGAATGCGCATATTGCGGTGAGTCAGCATGAATTCGCCGATATCCTGATCCAAGGTAAAGCCGTTGACACCGTTGCCGGTAGTTAGCACTAACATCGTCGACGGCCCGTACAAAACAAAACCCGCGCAGACTTGCTCGGTACCTTTGCGCAAAAAATCTTCCGGTTCGGGATCTATCCCTTCCCGGCAACGCAATACCGAGAAAATGGTGCCTACCGTCAAATTGATATCGATATTGGAAGAGCCGTCCAAGGGATCGAACAGCACCAAATACTTACCTTTCGGGTATTGCTTAGGGATTTTAATCGGGTCGTCTATTTCCTCGGATGCCATGCCGCCCAAATGGCCACCCCAATCCAAAGCCTTGACCATGATGTCGTGGGTGATGATGTCCAGTTTTTTCTGAACTTCTCCTTGTACGTTTTCCGAGCCGGCACTACCCAATACGCCGATTAACGCACCGCGATTGACGCGATGGGAAATTTGTTTGCAGGCTGTACCGATATTGTTCAACAACAAGGTAAAGGTACCGGAGGCGTCAGGCAAGCCGCGTTGTTGCTCGATAATGAATTGAGTTAGTGTTACCGGGTCGGTATTTTGAGTCGTCTGGTTCATAGTGGGTGGAAATGCCGAGAATTAAGCGAAACGATCGATTGCGACAACTTCATCTAAGCTAAGTTGGCCGCCGCGGGCTTGCGCGGGTTCCAGGGCTTTACCGATGGCGACAAACATGCTGATCGCATAATCTTCCGGTAAAGCAATCAAATGTCCGACTTGTTCAAAGTCGAAACCATCCATCGGGCAAGAATCGTAGCCCATTGCCTTGGCTGCCAGCATCAAGGTTTGCGCCGCGATGCCACAGGAACGCATGGCCTCGTCGCGCTGCACCTGCGGTTTGTCTGAATAATAATTATGCATCGCTTGCAAAAGGAAAGCCCTCGCATCGGCAGGCGCGTTACGCCAATAGCGTTCCGGTTGTTTTTCCCAGGCTTTTAGATCGGCGCATAACACGATCAATAACGACGCGTCGGTAACTTGCGCTTGATCCCAAGCCGCGCTGCGGATTTGCCGGCGCAAATTGCTGTCCCGCACCATCAAAAAGCGCCAATGCTGGATATTGAAGGCCGTCGGCGATAACAGGGCTAACCTTAATAGCGAGTCGACTTCTTCACGGCTAATTTCGAATTCGGGATCGAATCGCTTTACCGCGCGGCGCGATTCAATGGCAAGACGGGTATCCATAGTTGAGTTTCAGTAGGGTGTTGGAGTCCGAGAGTAAGGCTATCGTTCAAACCTTCTCGCTGATCAAACCGGTCGTAGCTGTTCGAATGACGGAGGTAGGCAAAGGTTGTCCTTGATGAGCTTCCATAAATCCCATTTTTAATCCTTTTGCTTCGAGTTGGCGTTTGAGCTCATCCAAATGAGCGTTGATAGTATCCACGGTAGCGGAAACTTCGCTCCAAAACCGGGTATTGACGGAGCCGTCGTAACAGGAAATTCTGCAATGTATTGTACCAAGATTGGGTGGAGTGATGCTAATACTGACCGCCCAGTTGTTACGCTCTTCTCCCGAGTCCAAGCCGCTGTGCCGCTCGTGTTCGATGACCAGTTTAAGTGCGCTAGGCTGCTGGTCGCTATAAAAAGGAATTTCCACCATCCAACTCTGTTTTGCGGAATCCTCCCGCGGGAGAGAATTGAGCTGATCTAACGATAGCCTGGCATGCGTACTTTCGGCTTTACGCAAAGTCTCCTGCAACACTTCCGCAGACTCCCGCTGGAAACCGGTTTTCTCCGGTTCGGGTAAAGCCGGGCTTTTTTCGATAAATTGCATCAACTTTCCCAACTTGACTTTCAGATCGTCCTGTAAATTTACCTGCGCATTATCGGCTGCCGCTTCGGCGAGTTTACTTTCCATGAACAAACCCGACTGAGTCACTACCCGGCGCAATTCATTAGCCTCGGTCAATTGCCGTAACGATGGAACCGAATCGAGAATCTGACGGGCCAAATACTTTAAAGTCTCGGCAACCGTCGGTTCTAAACGAGCGTTTTGCTCGAGACTCAGCAATTGCTGCATCAACGGTATCGGCGAATCTTGCAACGGCAACAAACGGCGAACTGCAGCGGCCAGTTGCCGTTCGTCGAACACCTCGGGCTTGTCGATCTGCGGTCTTACTTGGATGACGGGGTTGCCGTCAGTAACGCTTAACCGAATTTCAACTTTACTGCCGACGCTTAATTCGGGTACGCGCACGCGCTCGTCAACCCGGTCGGAATCCGCCAAAGGTTCGCCGACTTTAACGAATGAGACCTCCTGCCGATGCGGAGCAAGCTTGACTTGTTCAAGGGTAACGCCCACTTCCGGGGCCTTCTGCCCTTGAACCGATTCTGAAGACAAACCGGGCAAAGATGACGGCGCTACCGACGGCGACGGCAGCGGCATATCCGGTTTAACCTGCGCGAAAACCGGCGCGACCGGAGCGTCGATTCGAACCGGCTGCGATACACCGGTTCGATTGGTTGCCGGACCGGTGACCTGCAACGGTTGCGCAATAGCCGGATCGAGCGGCTGCTTTAGTGTAAAATTTGCCGCCTCTTGTACTTTAACGCTGACAAATTGCAGCTGTTTGTTATCTACGGTCACAATAATAGCGGCGGGGTTTGCGACATGGCCGGCCATCGGCCTGGAAACCGTTTCCGCTGCGCCAACAGTCACAGTATCGGTTTTCAACTCCGCGACGGCTTCGATTCGGAAGCTAACCGTGCCGGGCAATACTTGAATAACGGTTGCCACTCTGGGCTGACCGTTCGCCAGTGGTAGTAAATGTTGCGGAAGCACTCTGGACGCCTCGCCGAGGGCCGGCCCTTTCGCCGCTTGCGTATCGGCTGCCGGGAAGGCCTGCGTCTTAGTTGGTTTCGCAGCCGAATCCGCCAAACTTGACAAGCTGAGTTTATCTTCGCTGACTTGCCGCACAACCGGAGCGACCAGCTCTTGTTGGGAAGTAAGCGGCGCGGCCGTTAGATTAGCCGCCGGCGCAGGGCTAACTTGTCCGGCCTCGGGTGCCACGGCAATCGTCCGTAAAATAAGCGCCGCAGGCGGTTGCGTGTTGTTCTTGACCGGTTCCGGGAGAATTTTAAATTCCGGATTCGCGCCTAGCTTTACCACCTGTAGCCGTAACGTCTGTCCGGATTGCAGCTCGTTAGGCCTATCGGCTTTGACCTGCAGGATTTTTCCGTCGATTTGTAACGTGAAGTTGTCCAGCGCTATTTGCCTTTCCAGCAATTTAGCCTCGATAATTTGATTCAACTTTAGCGGCATGCCCAAGAGCGGATCAATTTTGGCTGGGGTTGACGGCAAAGCCGTATCCGATAACGATATTAGATCCATACCCACCGCCTTAAGCCTGCCAAGATCGCGTTCATTCGGCCAAAATCATCCGCCGAATGGCCCGATGCCGTTACTCTAGCGGTATTAGTAACGGGGGATAGCGATTATTGCAAGCACAATTTTAGTGCATCCTTTACGCGCTTGGCGACGCTAATCCCGCTCTTGCCGAATCGAAAATTTAGCCGTCAATAACTCTTTCCGGTTTATCCGGAAAAACGTCAACAACCCTATTCTTCCAAGCTAAACGGCTCCCAATGAGAATTTTTTTGTCAGAAACGACAATCTCGCGCCAAATGCACCGGCTCCATGCGACTTCGTCTGCTGGCCTGAATATTTTGAGTATCTTCTGTTAAGTTTAATTCAAGCTTACAATGCGACAAAACACCCCGGGTTGATTTGGAGCTTGGTGTTATGCGTATCTTGTTGCTATTGCTAATCTTGCTTTCCCCTGCGGCATACTCGGACGCAGTGTACAAATGCACCGACCAATCCGGACGTATCGTCTACCAGCCCTCGCCTTGCTCCGGTGCGGACAAGCAGCGCTTACTGACAATCCCTAGCGACCCTCAAGCCAACGTAGAGGCCAAAGCGAAGTTGGATGCGGTTCAACAGGAATACGATGCAAGAAAACGCGAACAACAGAGCTTGGAACAGCAACAGTCGCAACGGCAAAGAGAAGCGGCCGCATTGGAAATAGCCCGGCAGAATGCCATAGCGCAGCAACAGCAAGCAATTGCCCAACAGCGTCAGGCCGAAGCCTTGGAGCGGCAAAACCGCCGGTCGGGCGGCTTTAATTATCCTTATTATTACGGTATGCCCCGCCCAGCCCCCATCCCCCATCCTTCACCGGGACAACAGGATTCGGAGCCCAACCAGCGTCACCCCTGGAAAAACTATCAGTAACTCCTGCTTTTTTCAGGAACTCCGGGAAACTGTTGTCAAGTTAATCATGAAAGAAGCGACACCTGATCGCGCAGATAGCCTGACAACTCGGGACACTACGCCGTTGCCCCGTCCGGTGCGCCGACCTCGGCCGGTTTAAGTGCATGACGTAGAACAACGGCAGTACGCAGGCGATTTTTGCCGAAACACGACATCCGTTCGAAGTCTTCCCGGGCTATCGGTACGAACTGACAATCCAGGTCGCTTTGCAGGCGTTCGTCCGGGTCGGGGTCGTGCATGTATAGACAATCTTGATCGAACCCGCTCATCGCTACCCAATGCGGAGCTTTTTTCCCGTCCATGGCAAAGGTACTGATCAGGATTAATGGAATTCCCCCGCTTTCGAATGCCGTCGTCAAGTCGCTCAAGGTGACATTCGAATAATGGATAGGAATGTTTTGCCGCTGCGCATCGCGTTTAAACCCCTTATCCACCAGATCTATGATTTGCTTTTTATCTTCGTTGCGAACGCTGTCGATGAATAACGGCCCGTGCTGATTGACCCACACTTCCACGGCAAAGCCGCGCCGTTGCGCAGCCAAAGCCAAACCGGTCGGATGGCAACCGCCGTGACCGGAGGTCATGAAGATGGTGGTCGCCTCGCGCCATAAATTGATTTCTTCGTCGCGAGACGGCCGATAGGTAGTGTCCAACGCCCGCATCGCCATCATCAGGGCTGCCGGGCCGCAGGTGAAAGGCGTGGTTTGTTTGAGCCACGGCAATGAACGGTGTTGCGGTTGATCGCTATAACGGCGAATCCGCTTTTGAAAACGCAAGGCGTCCTTGTGATCTTGATAATAGTCCCGATAGAAACCGAACTGCTGAAACCCCAAAGACCGGTACAACGCGATAGCCGCGCTATTCTCGACGCTAACTTCCAAGCGCAAATAAAAGCGGCCGTTATCCCTGGCAGCTTGTTCGCCGGCCTGCAGCAAGGTTTTAGCGATGCCTTGGCCGCGCAACTCCGGATCGACTGCCAGCGAATACACTCTGGCAAGGCGGGTGCCCGGATGATACAGAAACAGCACGTAACCGACGCAATGTTGGTTAATCTCCGCAACCAACAATAATCGGTGTTCGGTTTCGGTGGTTAACCAATGCCGAAAACTGCGCCGGCTTAAACGATCGCTACTAAAACACGCATTCTCCAAACTCACCAATGCATTCAAATCCGTCAATACGGCCGGCCGAATCAGCATCAAGCACCCAATCCGGCCAAGGCTTGCCCAACGGCTTGCCGTCCACGAAATAACACCAATTCCCGCCATGCCGGATCGGACGGGCAAAAATGCCGGTACATGGCTTGCCGATGCGCAATGCGCTCGGCTTCGTTGTCTTTTGCCGCCCACAACTTATGGTCGCGCAACAAGGTGTCGAACAATTGCTCGGTACTGTAGCTGCCGAACTCCAAGGTGACGTAACAACCGGAGTCGCCCATGACCGCATGCCAAAGGTAATCCAACAAACCCGTTTTAGGTACGGAACTGGAGGTACCGGCCAGCGGTAGCGTTAGCGCATCGCCGTACCAACGCGCGGCTAATTCGGCGGCACCGCTATCCGGCGGATGATCGCAAATCAGCTCGCCGTAGCCGTACGGCCCTAGCCCGGTATGTAAATCGATAACGCCCAAGCGCCGTTCGGCCAATGCGTAGCGTTCGATCAAGTCTTCGCAGACCAAGCGGCCGTGAGCAGAGGTTTGACCGCCATAGAAAGGACCTTCCGGATCCAGATATTGGCCGCCGCTCACGGCAATCTCCAAGGCTCGCCGGCCATGGTTGCGTTCGTATGCTTGCAGGGCGCTAAAGCGTAACGCCTCATCGTCGGCCCACAATGCGCTCTTCAATTGCCGATAGCCGTCGTTAATCGGCAAGGCAGCGGAAAAATCCACCGCATTTCTATTTAAATCCACGCCGTCGGCGTCGCAGCGCCTACACCAGGCGTAGCCCCACGGCGTCAACGCATGAAGGAACAGCAAAGCCACACCGTCCGGTTGCTGCAGATGACCTTGTTGTAGCAAACGCAAACAATCCAGCTGTATTGCGCTGCCGGCGAAACCTTCCACCCCATGAGTGCCGGCAATGATTACCAATACCGCCTCGGCGTCGTCGCTGCCCATCCAGACGCTGTCCGTGAATAAGGCTTCGCCTGCCGGCCCTTCTCCCGGACATTCAAATTCCAAATGCCGATGGCTGCCCGGTACCCCGGCCACACGCGTTAACCAATGCTGCCGCGCTGTTTCGTAACTCGCCGGGAACAAACCGACATCGACAATCGGATAGCACACAGTCATAAGCCGGGCCTCAAGCAAAAGTGCAGATAAGAAATTTCGTGTTCACATGTTACTCCTAGTTTACAATCCTGTTCGATTCTGCCACTTTCCGTTACCTATCTCTTTGCTCTGCAAACATGGCCACCACACTTTTGGTCGTCGATAATTTATCCGATTGGGGACCTTATTATCCTAGCGAACAAGTCATCAGCTTCGAAAATTATTTAGCGTCCACCGACAGCAAATCCGAACAACGAACCCGAATCATCAATTTATGCAACAGTTACGCTTATCTGTCAGACGGCTATTATTGTTCGTTACTGGCTGAAGCGCGCAATCACCACGTCATCCCTTCGGTCCGTACCATTAACGACCTTGGCAAAAACGCGCTGTTTCGATTGCAATTGGACGAATTCAGCCAACCTTTGGCCCGCGCATTCAAAAAACCCAGCCCATTAGGCGAATTCAAACTTTACAGCTATTTCGGCAGTACGCCGGAAGCCGATTTTCAAGAACTGACCCGGCGACTATTCGAACGTTTTCCCTGTCCGGTATTGGAAATTACTTTTCGCCTGCACCAGCAATGGGAAATTACCGATTTAAATGCCGTTTCCCCGCGCCAGCTGGACGATGCCATGCAAACCTTGTTTGCCGACGCATTAGACAAATTCAGCAAAAAAATCTGGCGTAGAAGCCGCGTTCGCAAAAACGCCCGCTACGATTTGGCCATTCTGATTAATCCTACCGAGAAATTACCGCCCAGTAACCGCTCCGCCCTGAAAAAATTTATCAATACCGGCCGGCAAATGGGTATAGACGTAGAGCTGATCACTCAAAAACATTATGGCAGGATTCCGGAATTCGACGGTTTGTTTATCCGCGAAACCACCGCTATCGATCATCACACTTACCGGTGCGCCAAAAAAGCCGAAGCGGAAGGCTTGATAGTGGTCGATGATCCCACCTCGATTTTACGTTGCGCCAACAAAGTCTATCTGGCGGATTTGTTTCGCACGCATAAAGTACCGACGCCCAAAACCTGGATTTTGCATAAAGACAATCGTAGCCATTTAGACCAACTGGAAAGAAATGCCGGTTTTCCGGTAGTGATTAAAATTCCGGACGGATCGTTCTCGCGCGGCATCGTTAAAGTCAACAACCGGCGCGAATTGGACAGCAAAGTCGCCGAACTATTCGAGCAATCGACGCTATTGTTAGCTCAAGAGTTTTTATATACCGAATTCGACTGGCGCATCGGCATTTTTAACCGTAAAGCCTTATACGCCTGCCGATATTTCATGGTGAAAAATCATTGGCAAATTTACCGGCACGGTTCCGGACGCACCGATAGCGGCGGTTTCGCCACGATGCCGACATTCGAAGTGCCTAAAGGCGTATTGGATGCGGCGCTCAAAGCGACCCAGCCGATAGGCAACGGCTTTTACGGCGTCGACGTAAAGGAAGTCGGCGGCAAGGGTTTCGTGATCGAAGTGAACGACAATCCCAGCATCGACGCCGGCGTCGAAGACAACTATTTAGGCGACGAGTTATATCGCGTGATCATGGCCGAATTCTTGCGCCGGATGGAAAATCGCAGTCGCGGTCTGGATAACGACGAAACCAATTAAGCTGCCTTTGTTTCACCGTCTGAGGTTTTGATAATCCGCGCACGGCTAACGTTTAGGCATTTCGCCGACCCGTTCGGCCAACCGATACTATTAATCCGGCATTTTAAAAAATCAGCCCCAAAAATTGTTTCAGCCCCCTATGAACATGTCCGACTTCGCTCAACTACCGCAAAAGCCCGTTCCTCGTTTTCCCGGCTGGTGGGCGGCATTAGGACCCGGCGTGGTCTGGATGGCTTTGGCGCAAGGCAGCGGCGAGTTGATTTGGTGGCCCTACATGATCGCCAAATACGGTTTGACGTTTCTATGGTTGCTGATGCCGGCCTGTTTGCTGCAATACCCGCTGAATTTGGAAATCGGCCGCTACACCTTGTTGACCGGGGAAAGCATTTTTCATGGCTTCATCCGCTTGCACCGCGGTTTCGGCATATTTCTGTGGATTTTGATGAGTGTTTCGTTCCTGTGGTTCGGCGCCTTTGCATCCGCCGGGGGGACGGCAATGGCGGAATTGACGCACTGGCCGAACGGCTGGAGCCAGCGCGAGCAAAGCCTGTTTTGGGGTTACGCATCGATAGCGGTATTCATCGGCGCGATATTGGCTAGCGGGGTGGTCTACACGCTGATCGAACGCTTTATGAAACTGGTCGCGCTGGTCACTGTGATCGGCCTGGTATCGGCTTGTATGCAAGAAGACGTAGTAGCGACTTTACCCGAATTCGTGCGCGGACTATTGGGTCCGACAGCAGCCATGCCCAGGCCGTGGCAAGCTTCCGACGCCAGCAAACTGCTAACCGCGATTACATTTGCCGGCTTGGGCGGTTTTTGGATCCTGTTTTATTCGTATTGGCTGCGCGACAAAGGCGCCGGCATGGCCGGCTTGATCGGCCGCATCACCGGCTTGGGCGGTGCCGAAGAAGCGGTTTCCAGCGACGGCATATTACCCAAGGACAACGAGGACAGCCGCGGTCAATGGAAATTGTGGAGACGCTTTCTCAGTCTGGACATCATGATCGGCATTATCGGCAACTTGCTGACGACGCTTATGACCTGTCTGTTAGCCTACGCCCTGTTGTTTCCCAAAGGGCTGTTGCCGCAGGAGTACGAATTAGCGGTGGTGCAAAGTCAATTTTTTGCCGTCAGTTGGGGAGAAATCGGCCGTTTGCTGTTTTTAGTCGTCGCCGCCGCTTTTTTGACCGACACTTGGTTGGCGACCGCCGACGCCGTCAGCCGCATCCAGGCGGACATCGTGCAGACGTTGTTCCCACGCACGAGAAACTGGCCGGCCCGCCGTTGGTATTACCTGTTTTTGGCTTTGTTGACGGTCATCACCTCGTTTACCATGCAGCTGGACGCGCCCGGCCCGTTGATATTGACCAGCGCGCTGATCGGTTTTGGCGGAACTATCCTGTTTCCGCCGGCATTGTATCTACTCAACTACCGCTTGTTACCGGCACATTTGCCGGAGTGGGCCAAACCCCGGGGTACGCCTTGGTTGCTGGGTTTGAGCTTTGTCGTGTATCTGGCGTTGGCGGCAGCCTATCTATACGCCAGTTTCCGCTTATAACCCAAGGCCGCACCTGCTGGCGCAAATGATAGAGACCGAGCGTATTTTGGCAGCATCTGCGGCGTTTCGCGGCCTACACCCCGATTTGTTGACATTCTTGGCCGCGTCGGCGCACTATCATCGCAGCGACTACGAAACGCCGCTGTTTGCTCCCGGCGATCCGGCCGGCGGACTGTATTGCTTGGGCAACGGCCAAGTCACGCTGTTCAACGCGCGCGATTCGGTGACTATCGAACAGCCTTTGGCGCGCCTCGACAGCCTATTCGGCGAGTTTCCGCCCGGACCCAATCCCTGTCATCGATACGGGGCCAACGTTGTAGCGAACAGTGCTTGGTTATATTGGCCCGGAGACGCATGCTTGGCGGCCTTAAGCTACGAAGCTTCGCTGGAACTCGCCGGTTACGACTGTTTGACGACCCGGCTGATTCGATGTCGCATGGCCGTTACGATGCGGCTTTGCGGGGCGTTTTCCGGACTTGCATCACCCGTCGCTCAAGACTTGAGCGAACAGCTCGCGCTCAAATTCGTGCCCGCCAGGCAAGATGTAAACCGGCTTTTATCTGCCGAACAGCCGGCCTTCTACATCGTGGTTGCCGGATGCCTAACCTTAAAAACGGCCAATGCCGGTAGTCGTCCAACATATCGTTTGGAACCGGGCGGGCTGGTAGGCGCAAATGACTATATGCCTTACCCGGATCAAGCGGCATTACAGACCAACAGAGATAGCTTACTCGCCTATCTGCCGATCGATAGACTGGAAAACTTGTTGTTGCGTCATCCTGTAGCCTTGAATCGCTTTTTGCTCGCTAAGCTAAACCGCCTCGAGCCTGCGGCATCACCGGTACCGGAGGATAGAAAAGCGGTTATCGCCCTGATCAATTTGTCCGATGCGGTAAATACCGGGCTTTTCGTCTCGCAGCTTTCGGATGCGTTGCGGACACAAGGCGCAACCGAGACGATTGATCGGGCGCATTTGCAGCAAAACAATGCCGCCTGCGCCGCTACCGATGCGGAAGATGCCATGCTGGCGGATTATCTGGCGGCTCGAGAACATACCAATCGCTTTTTACTGCTAATAGCCGGCACGGTATTCGATGCCTGGAGCCGGCGTTGCATGCGCCATGCGGATCACATCGTGTTGGTCGTTGCAGCCGGCGACTGTAAGCAGGTCTCTGCGCTGGAAGCGCAGATTGACACCTACCTGCAAGAGCAACAACTGCGCCCTCGATTAGTCATTCATCACCTTGCCGACACCGTTTCAATAGAACACAGCGCCGATTGGCTAAAACTTAGAAAAGTCGAAGCGCATTACCATGTGCGTTCGGCCAATACCGAAGACTTTGCCCGGCTGGGCCGCTTGTTGAGCGGAAGCGCCTATGGATTGGTCTTAAGCGGCGGCGGCGCCAGAGGTTTTGCTCATGCCGGCGTATTGAAAGCCATGCGGCAAAAAGCCGTCCCGGTCGATTACATCGCCGGCAACAGCATGGGGGCTTTGGTGGCCGCACACTATGCCATGCGGCAAAACCCTACCGACCTGTTGAATGCTTTGCTCGAATTGTGCCTGACCCGCGATAGCCTCACCCTGCCCTTAGTCTCGCTATTTTCCGGAACCCGAATCACGGCTGCCCTGCAAGCCTTGTTCAAACAGGTCGAAATCGAGGATTTGTGGTTGCCGTTTTTCTGCGTAGCCGGCAATCTTAGCGACGCTTCGCTCGAAGTATTCGAGAGCGGCCGGCTGACGCCGGCTTTGTTGGCTTCAAACAGCCCACCCGGCTTGTTTCCACCGCAAATGATAGCCGGTAACATTTTGGTCGACGGCGCCTTGCTGAACAATTTGCCGATAGACGAAATGCGCCGGCGTTTACCTCACGGCAGGATTATCGCAGTCGATGTCGATCCCTTGGAACCTTTGAAAGCCGATGCCGATTTATTAGGCGGCTTCAGTGGTTGGCAATGGCTACGCAATCGTTTCAATCCCATCAATTCGCCAACTTCCCATCCGCCTAGCTTGATGGAACTACTAAAGCGGGTTTGGAAACTAGCCGCGTTGGCGGCAAAAATGCGCAATCCGAATCATACGGCCGATTTGTTGCTGCGCCCGCCGGTTGCCGAATTTGCAGTAACCGCCTATGCAAAAGCTCACATCATCGCAGATATCGGTTATCGTTACGCACTGACGCTACTCGAGCAACCGAGCCCGGGTAATGCCTTGCTCCAACCGAACGCTGTTCCGGGCGATAAACCGGCGCAGGATCTTGTAGACAAGCTTTAATCGCCTTGCTCAACGTCGGCAAATGTAACGGTAGGAACATGCTGCCGTGCATGCCGGACACTTTGCGCATCTCTAACGGCTGTTTGAAAATCGTTGTCCATCCGCAAAACAATAAGCGTTTCAGCGGCCAAAAAGCGCTGGTTATCAATAAAACGGCACGGCCCTTGTACGGCCTCAAGCGATGCTGCGCCAAACCGGCGATTTGCATTTGCATGGCGGGATCGTTAACCATCGCGGCCATGCGCCTGTCGTCCAGATTAAGCCATTGAAAAATAGGCGACTTCACCAAAATTTTCAGCAGCGAGAATAAACGACCCGAGCGTAACAGGCTGCGCGGATAAACGCTATCCAACAATATCAAGCATTCGGGCTTGAGGTTATAGTGCAATCCCAATATTCTAGCGGTCTCCAATGCCGTAATGCCGCCGATGGAAAATCCGCCGAGATAAAATTTGTGTTGCTTATGCTGAGCAATCAAGGCTGCATATCCGCGGGCAATCTCTTCGATACTCGCGGCACCGTCATCGACGCGCGGCGGATTCAGAATATGTAATTTGCAAGAATTTCCCAACTTGTCCGCCAGCGCTCGAAAGCGAAAAAAATCGCCCTCGCCCGAAGCCGCCAAATAAAAATGGGTCAACTCCCGTTCCGAAATAGGCAATTTACACTCCCGGTCGAAGCGCTCCGGATGCGCATGGCAAAGCTGAGCTGCTTGTTCGGCAATCGTCGGAAATTCCAGCAAAAATGCTATCGTTTGCCGGCAACCAAAACTTTTTTCGATGGCCACAATCAAACTGATCGCGGTTAACGAATCCGTATCCTGCTCAAAAAAATTATCTTCGACGTTCAGTTGCGGATTTTTTAACACCTGCCGCCAAATTTCGAGCAATTTAGCTTCCATCGCATTTGCAGGCAACCTTGGCAACGACGCTTGTTTAGAGACTGCCGGCAGCGGCAATTGATCGTAAGCAATTTTACCGACCGTTGTGGTCGGTAAAGCCGCCATAACCGAGATGAGTTTCGGTATCATGTAATCCGGCAAGCGATGTCGCAACAAGGCATACAAATCATGCTGCAAATCCGTAGGATTCGGGGCTTGCGATTCGACATAAGCGACCAGCACTTTTTGTCCTGTTCCACAGTGCGCGGTAACCGCCGCGCGCTGCACTTCGCCATGCTGCAGCAATGCAGATTCAACCTCGCCGGGCTCTATGCGATAGCCCCCCAGTTTGACTTGTCGGTCCAAGCGTTCTGAAAAATACAACCGTCCGTCGGTACCGATGTAACCGCAATCTCCGCTACGGTACACACTGCCGTGATTTTGTTGATCGAACGGATTCGCTACAAATTTGTGGGCGGTTAACGCCTGTTGATTCAAGTAGCCTTTACCGACGCCCGAGCCACCGATGACGATTTCTCCGTGCACGCCCAACGGCAACAATTGCATGCGTTTATCGACCACGAATATGCAGGTATGGTCAAGCGGACTACCGATAGGTAGAGGCTCCACGTCGTCGACCGAACATTGCCAGGCACTTGCCAAAATGGTAGTTTCCGTCGGTCCGTATACGTTAAACAATTTGGCCCCCGTCCTTTTGATAAAAGCCGCCGCCAAACCGGCGGGCAGAGTTTCTCCTCCGCAACAGGCGATCCGCAGAGGAATGCGCCCGTCGCCCGGTAAGCCTTGCAATAAAGCCTTTAGGCTGCCGGGCACCAATGCCAAGGCGTGTATAGCTTCGTCGATCACGAATTTGGCAAAGGTTTCCGGCGTGGGACGTTGCCATGGTGCCAATATTAAGCAGGCCCCCTGAGTAAGCGATAAACCGATTTCGATTAACGCCGGGTCAAAGTGGGTTTGTACGTTTTGTCCGACATGCTCCCCCGGCCTGATTTCGAACTGCTGTTGTAACCAGGCTAAGCGTAGCGACAATGCACGGTGATGGATTTTTACCCCTTTAGGTTGCCCGGTACTGCCCGAGGTGAAGATTAAATAGGCCGTATCCTCCGGTTGCGGATGAGAGAAACTCAAGGGATAACTAGTCAGTAAGATGTTTTGGTCAACCCAGATGATGTTGGTGTGCAAACCGGACACCGATACACCGTCTTGAGTTACCGCCAATAGCGCAGCTGCTTGCCCTTGACTGAGTAGGTGGGCGATACGTTGCGGCGGACTTTCGCAATCCAAAGGCAAATAGACCGCCCGGATTTTTAAGATAGCCAATAAGCTGACGATCGTTTCCGGACAGCGCGGCATGCACACCGCTACCACGCTTCCCGTCCCGCAATGGCGAAGTTGCAATTCATGGCCTAAGCGATCACTTAATCCGTCCAATTCGCGATAAGTAAGTTGCTTTTGCCCTGATCGAACCGCTACCGCGTCCGGCGTATTGGCTACCCATTGCTTGAATTGGCCGATGACGCCAACGAAGTCCGGCAGCTCCTGTTGCCTATTAAATATATGAAATATATATTCTTTTTCGCTATACGGCACCAAATCCAGCTGCCAAAGCGGTAACTGCGACCTGACAGTCACTTGCTGCAACAAGCCAATAAAGCGCGCGGACAGATAGGCCAATTCGTCTTGATTGAAACACGTTTCCGCCGCCTCGAACACAATTTCCACGTCCCGCTGGGCGCTAAATTCGCAAACTGTTACGGCTAGGGGATAGCGAGCGACACCGCTAAACAATTGGCAGGCTTCAACTTCCGCATGGCCGAATTTTACCGAATAGTCCTGGCGTTCGTAGGACAGCACCAAGTCAAATAAACTGTCCCGTTTGCTTTTCAACAAATGTAAACGTTGATTGATGGCGCTCAACGGAAAGCGTTGATGTTTATGTACCTTTCGAATCGCTACGGAAAATTGCTTCAATAATTCGTCGAAACACGTTTCGAAATCGAGGTCTATGGAAAGCGGCGACAAACTGGCGAACATTCCCAACACGTTCTTGAAACGCGCTCCGGCCCGATTCAACGACGGCAAACCTACCGTAATGTGCGGTTGCTGGTGCGCCCTGGCAAAATAAACGCACAGCGTAGTCAGCAGCAAGTGATAACAGGTCGACTGCCGCGTCTGCGCCCATTGTTCCAATTGATTGTACAGTGTACGAGATATTCGAAAGCGATGAAGAACTGCCCGAGTTGCTTCGACGTGCCGATTCGCTTGATATTTCTCGCGCAGCAACAGTTCGGGTATCTGCGGGATTTGTTCCTGCCAGAACTGTGCGTCGCGCTGATAGGTCGGCGACTCGAGATAGCTTTTTTCCAAACCGACGAAATCGGCAAAATTCTCTTCGCCGTTGTGCGGTATTTCGTTTTGCGCTAGTAAACAATTATAAAGCGTTGCCAAACGGTCAATGACGATTTTGGTACTCCAACCGTCGGCAATGACATGATGGTATTTGGTTAACAACGCAAATTTCCGCTCAGTCAGCTTTAGCAACGCAAATTGCCAGTAGCAACCATCCCCATCGACGTCAAACGCTTCTGAAAATCTGGCAGACAACCATTCGTTAGCTTTGAACGTCGGATCCGGCGCCGCTGAAAAATCCAAGAACGGAAACTCGACCGTCTGCTTAGACTTCACCGAAGTAATGAGTTGGCCGTTTCGAGTGTGCGTTATTCTAGTACGGAGTATAGGGTTTTCCGTTACCAGGCACTGAATAGCTTGTTGCAATAAATTTTTATCGACATGACCGTATATCAGCAAATAACCGCCTATGTTGTACATAGGACTATGCGGTCTGGCAATTTGATCGTACCAAATGGCTTTTTGATTCTCAGTCAGCTGCATCGGCTAGTCTTCGTCCAAGAAATATACTCACCTTGACGTGATCCGCTGGAAGAATTCCCTCTTTGAAAGTCCTAAGCTAGACCATTTTCAATCAGCAAATGCTAATTTGATCCGGGTTTTGCAGTCTCAGAGGCAGTCGGATACCCATAAGTCTGACAGTATATGCTTACAGAACAAAAATTGCCGAACAATATACAGTTTTATCGATTTATTGTTTTCTAATGCGTGCTTGCTGTAGTAATGCGTCTATAAAAAATCGGCAATAGGACGGCAAATAGAGTTGCTGCAAATAGGCGATTTTGGTAACGGACGGCGGGATGAGATGTTTTAACGAAAGCGCCACCAAGTCCTCATCTCTCTCCGCTTCGTATGAAGTTTCCGCGATGATGCCCACTCCTAATCCTAGCCTAACGTAAGTTTTAATCACGTCGGAGTCGGCGGCGGCAAGTATGATATCGGGCTGCAAGCCCGCGTCTGAGAAGGACTTATCGATTGCCCCCCTACCGGTAAAGCCGGGACAATACGTTAAGATGGGGAAAGCAGCCAAATGTGTTAGCTCAATAGGCGTTTGCAACAACACATGGTTTTTAGGCACTATCGCCACGTGATGCCATTCATAACAAGGCCGTATCACTAGACGTTCGTCTTCGGCCAATTTTTCCGTGCAAATCGCAATGTCGGCTCGGTGTTGGTGCAGTAGGTCGATCAATTCACCCGGGGAAGACTGCACCATATAAATTTTAACGCTCGGATAACGGACTCTAAAGTTCTGAACGGGATTCGGCAACAAATACTTGGCTTGGGCATGCGTAGTTGCGACATGCAAGGTGCCGCTTCGGTTGTCGCGAAAATCATCGGCCATGGTCTGAATGTTTTTTTTTGCCTGATGAATGCGCTCCACTTCACACATGATGCGTTCACCTAACGGCGTAAGCCCCAATAGGCGTTTACCATGCCTCTCGAACAACGGCGAGCCCAGTTCGGACTCTAACATCTGCAATTGGCGACTGACCGCTGATTGCACAACATGCATGCGCTCAGCGGCCTTACTTAGATTGAAACCAGTCTCTTGCAGGGTACGCAACAACTCCAGTTGACTCAGATTCATAAACCGGTGAAATCAATCCGCACTCAAAATTCGGCAAACGAGCGATACCGCTCCGGAACAGAAAAAGCTTCCGCAACCGGCAAACAGGTGATATACCCTTGATAGGTATTCAGCGCTTTGGCAAAGCCGGGCTCTTGCTTTAACGCCGCTATACCTTGATCGGCCAATTTTAAAACATAGGGTAAGGTAGCTTCGGTCAGAGCTAACGTGGACGTTCTCGGATAAGCGCCCGGCATATTGCTGACACAATAATGCGTGACTCCGTGTTTTATGTAGACAGGTGCATCGTGTGTGGTCGCTTGCGCAGTTTCGATACAACCGCCTTGGTCGATACTGACATCAACGATAACGGCTCCCGGCCGCATACTGAGCACCATTTGTTCGGTGACGACATGAGCGGCCCGAGCACCATGTATCAATACCGCACCAACAACCAAATCTGCATCTCGAACAAGCTCTGCGATAGTGGCCGGCTCGGAAATAACATATTCGATCAACGGCGAGATTTCCCGCTGCATTTTGAGCCCATTTTCCGGAAATAATCCGGCTACCGTTACGTTAGCGCCTAAGCCGATCGCCGTGCGGGCCGCGTGGGTACCGACAATCCCATCTCCGATGATCAAAACATTCCCATGGCGCCGCCCTAACACTGAACCCAACATGACGCCGTTACCGCCATGACAAGCGGCTAAGTAGTAACAACCCATTTGTACTGCCATGTTACCCGCTACCGCGCTCATAGGGGCAAGCAAGGGTAATCTAGCGTCCGGCCCCTCCAAGGTTTCATAAGCCACAGCGCTAGTCTTGCCGTTTAACAATGCTTCGGTCAACTCCCAGGGCACTCCGGCAAGATGGAAGTAGGTGAAAACAATTTGATTGTTCAGATAACCATACTCCGCTGCGATAGGTTCTTTAACTTTTACCACTAAATCGCATGCCCAAGCCTGATCGACAGTCACTATGGAGGCACCAACCGACCGGTAAGCGTCATCGCTAAATCCGGATCCTTTCCCGGCGCTTTGTTCCACGCACACATCATGACCGTGCGCGACCAGCACCGACACACCTTCCGGCGTAAGGCCTACCCTGTTCTCTTTGACTTTAATTTCCTTGATTAACCCTACTTTCATAAATCGAACTCCTCTTGAATGCGCTGAGCGGTCAAAATTTCAATATCCGTATCAAGACCGGGAACATCGTAGCGTCGAACATAAAATCCGATTTAACGGGCCTGCCATTCGCCATGTCGCAGGATTGTCTAATACCCATCAAGCGCCGATCTCGAATACAAATAGTATTTGTATCTATGCCGAATAAAGCAGGTTTGATGCCAATTGTTTAAAAAATCGGCGGCTGATAGACGCAAAATTTAAACTTCTTTATCCGCAATGAAACTCGCATGATTCGGGTACCGTTCCGCTATTCCATTGTTAAGCGCCCATCAAAAAACTCGAAGTCATAAAGACTTTTATTTTCATAAAGATACTGCTTCAGTATCTAATTTCGTCATGCCAAAACGCCAATACCCATAAGCTCGCTGCTTTCCAATCAAGGCCGGTGCAACAATTTTGCCCATCGCCGTTCAAACACGCCATTCGCCTTTAATTATTCGAGGCATGTCATGAATACAACAATTGCTAATGATCTAACTGCACAAAACTCAGTTTTGCAGCGGTAAGAAAATAACTGACCAAAATTGGCCGAAGGCAAACTATGCTCAAACGCCAATATGATGCGATGAGGCGGAAAACAGCGTGGTTGAAGGGAGTTTACTTGTGATCGGCTGCAATTCCCAAAATCGGGGCTCCACTGGAAAACAAAGCCCACACTTGAGAACCGGCAATGAGTCCGATTTGGCGAATGCATTCGTGAGTCATAGAAACCGCTAAGCTTTCCCCGCTCGGTAACCCAACATAGGTTGTTGTGCTGAGTTCATCTTCAACCATTCGAATGACTTTACAGCGTAATTTATTGTTTAGCGGGTAAAAATTCTGGTTTTGATTCGTGCTTAATATGATGTCGGTGTCGCTCAACAACAAAAAAGCATCGGACATAGTCGTTAACCCCATATTACTCAGAGAAGCTAATTCCAACGTAACGACAACCTTTGTCCCATCTTTTAGTTCGACGGTTACCATCGCGTTCACTGCACCATGAACGATTTCAGTAACGGTTCCGAATAATTGATTTATCGCACTGGCTTTGACAGCCATACGTTGCAAAAGCAATAAGGTGTCGACATCTTCCAGCAAATCCTGATTTAGTTGCGAGATAAATTCCGAATGCCGCTTTTCCAACCTGTTATATAAAAGCAACAAAGAACGTCCCGCATCAGTTAAAAAAGTGCCTCCGCCCTTACTTCCCCCTGTGGTGGTGCTAATCAAAATTCTAGGAGCTCGTGAATTTGCGCCTTCTATAATCTGCCATGCACCTTTGTAGCTTAAGCCAACCAATTTTGCCGCCTGACTGATAGATCCGGTCGAATCGATCGCTTTCAATAGGTCTATCATTCGCCTATCGATTGCACCCGCCAAACGCAACTCGCCTTCGACAAAATTCATCGCAACTAGCAGCTATTCGATGCGCCTGACACACTTCAAAGACTTAGGCTATTCGACATATTTGCAACCAAAGTGGTATTCGTAGTCGGCCATAGAACGCTTAATTACTTCATGGGCTTCTTCGCGTCCATACACATTGGTAATTTCACATATGCTTTTTTCACTGGGTAAGTGTTTGTAGGTGAGAAAATAATGTTTTAGCCTATTAATATAAGATTCCGGGCAGTCTGATACGTCACGCCATTGCCGATAAAATTCATCGCCTTTCATCACCGCAATAATTTTGTCGTCAGCTTCACCACCATCAAGCAGGCGAAAGCCACCAATCGGGATCGCCTGCAACAATATGTCCCCATGGGTGACACTTCGTTCGCTTAATACGCAAATATCCAAGGGATCCCCATCACCCTTACTTACGGTCCGTCCTGATCTCAATTCCGCGTATTCAGCTGTTTTTTCCGCGCAATATGTGCGTGGGATAAAACCGTATAGCGTGGGGATCATGTTTGAAAACTTCTGTGGCCTATCAATTTTCAAATATCCCGTTTCTTTGTCAATTTCGTACTTTACGGTATCGGAAGGAACGATTTCGATAAACGCGGTAACAATGTCCGGTGTGTTAGCTCCCGGGTTTATTCCATGCCAAGGGTGTGCTTTATGTTGAATATTCATTTCTAAACAATGTTTACACGGTAAACACAATCTACCATGTTTATGTGTTTTAAAATTGAAATAATCTGTTTATGTGGCTTGAAATTTGGCCTTACCGCGCAAAATATCCGCCAGCTAAACAAGTGCTTAGGCATTTTGTCGGGGCAAAATCGACTGCTGAAAGCTGGACTAAAAACTATCATTGCCTATTCAGCTGCACTTTCGTGTTAAAATGGGCTTTTTTTAGAGGTTAACCTGATGGCGAAAGAAGATCAAATCGAAATGGATGGCAAAGTGATAGACACCTTACCTAATACGATGTTTCGTGTGGAATTGGAAAATGGTCATATTGTGACTGCCCACATCTCCGGAAAAATGCGCAAGCATTACATTCGTATCTTAACAGGCGACAAAGTCCGAGTAGAAATGACTCCGTATGATCTGACTAAGGGCCGCATCACCTTCCGCAACCGCTAACCTTGTTTTAAGCAATTGATTAGCGGTTGCGCTGATTCATCATACAATTTGGTTGAGCTCAGAAACGACAAGCTGCTTACTTTGAATATTGAAAGACAATTGATCGTTTTCTATATAGATTCGTACGTGACCGCCATTGACTAGGCGGCCGAATAACAAATCCTCCGCTAACGGTTTTTTCACTTTTTCTTGGATCAACCTCGCCATAGGCCTTGCCCCCATTTTCTCGTCGTAGCCATGTTCTGCGAGCCAAATTCGTGCGTCGGGCTCCAATGTTAAGGTGACGTTTTTGTCCGCCAACACCGCTTCGAGTTCGAAAATAAATTTATCCACCACGCTACCGATTACGTAGGCATCCAAAGCCTTGAACTGTACTATTGCATCGAGTCTGTTTCGGAATTCCGGAGAAAAGGTGCGCTCTATTACCTTCATACTATCGGTCGCATGATTTTGCTGAGTAAATCCTATCGATGCTCGACTACTTTCGGTTGCTCCCGCGTTTGTTGTCATGATTAGAATGACGTTTCTAAAATCCGCTTTACGTCCGTTGTTGTCTGTTAATGTACCGTGATCCATCACTTGCAACAGCAAGTTGAAAACATCGGGATGCGCTTTTTCCAATTCATCTAACAACAGCACGGAATGAGGATGTTTGGTTACTGCCTCGGTGAGTAAGCCTCCTTGATCAAAGCCAACATATCCCGGAGGCGCTCCAATTAGACGAGAGACGGTATGACGCTCCATATATTCGGACATATCGAAACGGATCAACTCTATCCCCAACACCTTTGCCAGCTGTTTAGTGACTTCAGTTTTGCCAACACCGGTAGGACCAGCGAACAAAAATGAACCTATAGTTTTTGTGGTATCTCGCAATCCAGCCCTAGACAATTTGATGGCCGAAGCAACTTCGGCTATGGCCTCGTCTTGGCCAAACACCAACATTTTCAGGTTCTTCTCCAAACTGCTCAGCTTATCCTTATCGCTAGACGAAACCGACTGGGGAGGTACTCGCGCGATTTTGGCAATGATTTCTTCGATCTCAGAAGCATCTATCACTTCTTTACGTTCGGATGGAGAAAACAGGCGTTGCCGTGCGCCGGCTTCGTCGATCACGTCGATAGCTTTATCCGGCAAATGCCGATCCGATATATACCTCTCCGACAGCTCGACAGCGGCCCTTAACGCTTCTTGCGTGTATTTCAAGCCATGATGCTCTTCGAATCGAGTCTTCAGTCCCTTCAATATCTTGACAGTATCTTCTACCGAGGGCTCAACTACATCGATTTTTTGAAAGCGTCTAGCCAAGGCATGATCTTTTTCGAAAATCCCTCGATACTCCTGATAGGTCGTCGAGCCAATACAACGTAATTGACCCGACGCCAGCACAGGCTTAATCAAATTAGACGCATCCATGACTCCGCCGGAAGCAGACCCGGCACCAATAATGGTGTGGATTTCGTCAATGAACAAAATCGAGTTGGGTTCTTTTTTAAGCTGAGCTACCAGTGCTTTAAGCCGCTTTTCGAAATCCCCCCGATACTTCGTGCCGGCCACCAAGGCCCCCATGTCCAGCGAATAAATGACATTATTTAAAAGTATCTCCGGTACTTGTTCTTCAACGATCCGCTTAGCAAGTCCTTCGGCGATAGCAGTTTTACCAACGCCGGCTTCGCCAACCAATAATGGATTGTTTTTACGTCTGCGACACAACACTTGGATAGTTCTTTCAACTTCCAACTCCCTGCCGATTAACGGATCAATATTGCCTTTCAAAGCCTCTTCGTTAAGGTTGGTAGCGTATTTTTCGAGCGGACTGGATAGGCTTTCACCCATGCCACCACGCTCATTCTCGGTTTCTTCGTTATGCTCGGCTTTGGGTTGTTGCTCGATTTTAGAAACCCCATGAGCCAAATAATTCACAACATCCAATCGGGTAATGTCTTGTTTATTCAGCAAATAAACCGCATGCGAATCCTGTTCGCTAAATAATGCTACAAACAAATTCGCACCAGTCACTTCCTTTTTATCGGACGCTTGCACATGAAATACCGCACGCTGCAACACTCGTTGAAACCCCAATGTCGGCTGGGTTTCTCGTTGTATACCCTCCGGAATCAGCGAAATCGTTTCATCTATAAATCGGGTCAGCTCGCTCCTCAGGGCATTGACATTACAACCACAGGCGATAAGGATCGGAATGGTCGTTACATTGTCCAACAAGGCCAACAATAAATGCTCAACAGTAATAAATTCATGCCGTTTCGCGTGAGCGTTGGTAAAAGCGGCATTTAACGTAACTTCAAGTTCTTTGCTTAACATGGCTTACCTCTCACGCTTCTTCCATAGTGCACATCAACGGATGATGATGCTCCCTGGAAAATTCATTAACAATATATACTTTGGTTTCGGCGACATCCTTTGTATAAGTCCCACATACTCCTACGCCTTGGGTATGAACCTGCAGCATAACTTGCGTGGCTCGCTCCTGACTCATACTAAAAAAATCGGTGAGTATCTGAACTACAAAATCCATAGGCGTGAAATCGTCGTTGAGCAAAATGACTTTGTACAACGGCGGTCTTTTCAACTGCGGTTTCGCAGTTTGCACGACAATATCGCCATCAGAGTCTTTTAAAGGATCGAAGTCAGTCATGGTTTCGGTGCGTCTCTCTAGGGTTCAGCTCTAACATAGCGCCTTCAATGCCAAATTTCAATGACTACACAAGTAAAAAACAATTCGCGTAAAATGTTCGGCTTTTACTGCATTTTAATCGGTAATGGCTTGGAAACCTCACGTTACGGTCGCCGCCGTAATCGAAAAAAACGGCCGATACTTGATGGTTGAAGAGACCACGGAACAGGGCGTTGCGTTCAATCAACCAGCGGGACATATAGAGCCCGGCGAAGACTTGATTGCCGCAATCAAACGCGAAGTTTTAGAAGAAACTGCATGGCAGTTCGAGCCTAGTGCATTGGTTGGGGTGCAGCTTTGGCGAAAAACTTCAAATGCGCCGACCTTTTTACGCTTTTGTTTCACCGGAATCGTCACGCAATTAACCGAACAACTAACGCTAGACTCCGACATCATCGCTACACATTGGTTAACTTTGGAAGAAGTTAACATGCGAAAACATCGGTTACGCAGCCCTTTAGTCCAAATCAGTTTAGACCAGTACCTAAAAGGTCAACGTTATCCACTTACCATAATCGGAAATTTTCTCGATTTAGCATGACAAAACACATCATCGTCGGCATGTCCGGCGGCGTCGATTCTTCAGTCACCGCATTACTAGTGCAAGAACAAGGCCACAAAGTTACCGGTTTATTCATGAAAAACTGGGAAGAGGACGACGGCACCGAATACTGCACGGCGATGCAGGATTTGGCCGACGCCCAGCAAGTTTGCGACAAACTCGGCATCGAACTGAAGACCGTCAACTTTGCCGCCGAATATTGGGACGAAGTGTTCGAGGTCTTTTTGTCGGAATTCAAGGCCGGTCGCACCCCAAATCCCGACATACTTTGTAACAAACACGTCAAATTCAACGCGTTTCTAAACTATGCGATCGAAGATCTTGGCGCCGAGTACATCGCCACCGGCCACTACGCCCGCGTCCGCGAACGGGACGGCGAATTCGAACTTTTGAAAGGCCTGGACCCGGCCAAGGAGCAAAGCTACTTTCTGTACGCAATGGGCCAGAAAGCGCTGTCGAAAACGCTGTTTCCGATCGGCCATTTGCACAAAACAGAGATTCGGGCGCTGGCCGATAAAGCCGGCTTCGCCAACAGCCGCAAAAAAGATAGCACCGGCATCTGCTTCATCGGCGAACGCAAATTCAAGGAATTCCTGCAACGCTACCTGCCCCACCAACCCGGCGAAATGCGCACCCCGGAAGGCCAATACATCGGCAAGCACCATGGCTTGATGTACTACACACTGGGCCAACGCCAGGGCTTAGGCATCGGCGGCGTCAAGGACGCGCCGGACGAACCTTGGTTCGTGCTGGAAAAAGACCTGGAGAATAATATCTTGATCGTCGGCCAGGGGCACGATCACCCGCTGATGCTGCACAACACCCTGGAAGCCGGCCAACTCGATTGGTGCGGCAGCAAGCCGTTGACCGAAACCATCCGCTGCGCCGCCAAAACCCGCTACCGGCAACCGGATCAGGATTGTGTCGTCGAGCCGCTGGACGGCGGATTACGCGTCAAAGTCCGCTTCGACGAGCAACAACGGGCGATTACGCCGGGGCAATCGGTGGTGTTTTATCTGGGCGAGGTTTGTTTGGGGGGCGGGATTATTGAGGCTAAGTACAATGAAAATTAACAAGTTAAAACTAGCGAATTTTCGTTGTTTTGAAAAATACGAAATTGATTTTTCTGACAGATTTACTTTATTGATTGGCGACAATGGCAGTGGAAAAACTACAATATTGGACTCATTATCACTTAATATTCAAGACTTATTATCTCAGTTTTCTACTAATCAAATCACTTGCGAAAGAAGTTTATCTCTCGACGATATGAGCTTTACAATAAGCTCAATGGGACAAAGCATCACCAAAGAATATGAACAACAAACATTTATTGATGCCGAATATACAACCAACAACAACCGTTTTGAATGGAAACATGGCAGAGACTCAAAAAGCTTATTCTTGTTTAATAGGAACAGCACCATTCTTCAAGACTCATTGAATAATTCAGCAACGACTATATCTTTGGAAAAACAATTTTCCAACCTAAAGAATACGTCTACCATACTTCCTATAATTACCTATTATGGTACAGCTCGTCTATGGAGGAAACTAGATCGGAATGAAATTGACACTCTCCCTCCAAGCTCACGTTTTTTGGGCTACAAAAACTATCTAAACCCAGGTTCCCATATAGAACAAATATTCCGCTGGTTTAAAACCCAAGAATTGGCAGCGTTGCAAAAAAATGAAACTCGCCACGTACTAGAAGCTGTCCGCAACGCCATCATCGAAATGATTCCCGGCGCCAAACGTGTATGGTGGGACGTCGATTGGGATGAAATCAGGATCGAAACAGAAATTCAGGGTAAAACCCAACCTATCCCATTCCACCTCCTCAGCGACGGTTACCGCAACATGATAGGCATGGTCGCCGACATTGCCTATCGTATGGCGACGCTGAATCCGCAACTGGAAGCCGACGTCATCAAACAAACCGAAGGCATCGTGCTGATCGATGAAATCGACCTGCATTTGCACCCGAAATGGCAGCGGGAAGTCGTTGGCCGTTTATTGAATACCTTTCCCAAAGTCCAATTCGTCGCCAGCAGCCATTCGCCGTTTATTATCCAGTCGCTGTATGGACGTGAAGATTGTTTACTTTGGGACTTGGAAAAAGCCCAGCCGATTGCGATTGAAAGCGAAAGTATCGAAGATATTGCCGAAGAGCAGCAACATGTCGAAATTCCGCAAAAGAGCAAACGCTATCTGGACATGATGGACGCTGCCGAAGCCTACTATCGAAAATTGCACGAAGTAAAAAACGAATCGGATATGGAAGTCATGCAGTTACGGTCAAAATTAGACGAATTATCCATTCCTTTCAGCGATGATCCGGCATTCGCAGCACAATTAAAATTCGAACGCGATTCCGTATTAGCTTCAAAAGATAAATAGCCATGCGTCCGATTGAAAAAGGAACAGACCTAGGCGAAATAAATCCCTATGAAAGAGCTCAACAGCCGTTAATAGAACGGCTAGGCGAATATTGTTCATATTGCGAACGATGGATTGCCAGCGGCATTCATGTCGAACATAAAAAACCGAAAAATGAATACCCGGAAACTAAATTTAGTTGGAACAATTTTTTGTTAGCCTGCGGCAACTGCAATTCCGGCAAAGGTCATGGTCAATTGAACTTAGAAGATTATCTTTGGCCCGACAGCGACAATACCTTTATGGCCTTTAATTACGACTCACAAGGCAGAGTATTGCCGAATAAAATCCATACCGATTCAATTAATCGAAAGATCGAAGCAACTTGGCTAGCGCTGGGCTTGAATAAACATCCTGATAGCCAAATTTCCGGCCAACAAACTCCTACCAGCAAAGACAAACGCTGGCTGCATCGGCAACAAGCTTGGCAAAATGCCGCTAAGCGAAAGTCACAACTGGCAGCCTTCGACACCGAGGAACGTAGAACCGAGATTGTCGAAATGACAATACAACGAGGCTTCTGGTCCGTCTGGATGACGGTATTCCAAGACGATGTTGACATGCGCCGCCGTCTGATAGAAGCCTTTCCCGGCACAGCCAAGGCGTGCTTCGACGAAAACACCCAACCGATTCAACGCCCCGGCGGGCAAATCTAGCCACCGCAGGCAAACCGTTTTACGTTTTAGAAATTTAGGACACACACCATGACCCTCACCTCCATCTCCCCCATCGACGGCCGCTACGCCGGCAAAGTCGACGCCTTGCGCCCCATATTCAGCGAATACGGTTTGATCCGTTATCGCGTAGAAGTCGAAGTGCGCTGGCTGCAAGCCCTGGCTGCCGAAACCAAGATCGTCGAAGTGCCAGCTTTGTCTGCCGAAGCGAACGACATGCTGAATAAAATCGTCAGCAGTTTCTCCGAAGCCGACGCCCAAGCTGTCAAGGACATCGAGAAGACGACCAACCACGACGTCAAGGCGGTCGAGTATTTTCTGAAAGCCAAAATCAAGGACAACGCCGAACTGCATGCCGTCAACGAGTTCATCCACTTCGCCTGCACCTCGGAAGACATCAACAACCTGTCTTATGCCTTGATGCTGAAGGAAGGCCGCGGCCTGGTGCTGGCCGAGATCGACGCCACGATAGATGCCATCAAAAAACTGGCATTGGACAGCGCCGAACAACCGATGCTGTCGCGCACCCACGGCCAGTCGGCCACACCGACCACGGTCGGTAAAGAAATGGCCAATGTGGTGGCGCGCATGCAACGCCAGCGCCAACAACTCGCCCAGGTCGAACTGCTGGGCAAGATCAACGGCGCGGTCGGCAATTACAACGCGCACAGCGTGGCTTACCCGGATGTGGACTGGGCGCAGTTTGCACAAAACTTCGTCGAGTCGCTGGGCCTGACGTTCAACCCTTACACGATCCAGATCGAGCCGCACGACTACATGGCGGAGTTTTTCCACGCCTTGTCGCGCTTCAACACCATCCTGCTGGATTTCGACCGCGACGTTTGGGGCTATATCTCGCTGGGTTATTTCAAGCAAAAAACCATCGCCGGCGAAGTCGGCTCCTCGACCATGCCGCACAAGGTCAACCCGATCGATTTCGAAAACTCGGAAGGCAATCTCGGCTTGGCCAACGCGATTTTCAGCTTTCTGGCCGACAAATTGCCGGTGTCGCGTTGGCAGCGCGACCTGACCGATTCGACCGTGTTGCGCAACATCGGCGTCGGCATCGCCCACACCAGCATCGCCATCCAATCCAGCTTGAAAGGCATCTCCAAGCTGGAATTGAATCCGGCGGCACTGGATCAAGATTTGGATATGAACTGGGAAGTGTTGGCAGAACCGATTCAAACCGTAATGCGGCGTTACGGCATCGAAAAACCTTACGAGAAATTAAAGGAATTGACCCGCGGCCAGCGCGTGACCGGCGACGGCATGAGAGCGTTCGTAGAAAAATTACAGATTCCGGAACCGGCAAAAGCGGAGTTGATGACTTTAACCCCGCATAGCTATACCGGTTACGCTGCGGAGCTGGCTAGAAAAATAACAGAGTAAAAAAACAGCGAGCACGCCGGTGGAGGACTTACAACATACGTCGCAGTTTCGCATGCCCACCGGCCTACCGCCGATGCCGTTGACGGGGTCTTTAATCCTCCGAATCATCTGAACTTTACTGTGAGACCGCACTAACCAAGACCTATCATATCGTTAAAGCCAATCGTGCTCAAAAAACGAGATAAAGTGTGAACCTTACGCTCGAAACGTCACTATGTACTAATCCGACGCTTTCCGTACCCGCTCTTTGCGTAGTAATTGCCTCTTCCAGTTGATTCTCGGGCAGGACACGCGTTGCCGCTTAGTTGTTCCACCCGTCAACGCCCTTCCGCATTCGTTAGAATGTTTCCGGGTTTAACACCGCAGTAGTGCTCGCTAAAAAGTATGAACCTCTAAGCAAATCTTGCAAGGTTCGTGTTAATTTTTGCGGGCAAATTGCCGTCAAATTTAGATAAATTTTTCGGCAAAACTCAAGCGACCAACAATAGTTGCCGGGCTTTTTCCCCATAACTATCGTCGGTCAATTCCGCAAGTTGCCATAACAAGGTTTTAGCTTGTTCGTTCTCGCCGGCTTGCTGCAGTGTCAACGCCTGATAAAACTTGAATTTATTGGAATCTCTGACCGCACCGGAAATCCCGTTTAATTGCTCAGCCGCCGCTTCGGTTTGTCTGGCGGATAAATAAATGACTGCCAAATCCAGACGCGAAGCCTGATCTTCCGGATCGCGATCCAAGAGTTGTTGGAACAAATCGAGCGCTTGGTCGCGTTGCCCTGAACTTAACGCGACCAATGCCAAATGGCGTAACGCATTATTATCATCCGGCCTAAGCGATAACGCAGTTTCCAAAGTCTGTCGAGCGCTACCCAAGTCATTGTTTAAAAACAGGGTAATCCCCAACTGCGCCCAGGCTTCCGCATAAAACCGGTCGAGTTCGAGCGCGCGCTGATAACACGCTATGGCTTCCGGCAAACGGTTTTGCGCCGCCACCGCGATGCCTAAGCGAGTATGTAAATGCGCATCGTCCGGTTTTAATTTCAAGGCGCGTATCGCCGCATACTCGCCGCCTTGAAAATCGCCCAACAATACCCGAATACGGGCTAAATTGTCCCAAGCAGTCACGTTTTCCGGGTCGCAAGCGACAGCCTGCTCCAAGTGGGCTAATCCTTCCCCGGCTTGGCCGGTATTCAGCAACACCTGACCGATATTGCAGTGCGCCATGGACATGTCCGGATTCAAGCGTAATGCGGTGCGCAAATGCACCAACGCTTCCTGCCATTGCCGGCGCTGCGCCATCACGAAGCCGACGTTATTGTGAGCGCTGGCGTTATCCGGCTCCAGCTCCAGCACCTCGCCGTACAAACGAGCGGCTTCCGCCAAGTCGCCGGCGCTATGCGCCAACACGCCTTCCTTCAACAAGTCCAACACTTGATTCATCACACTATCCTTTCAATTAAACCGTAAACGACGTCACTGACTGAAATGTCCGGCACCTGGAATTGTACGTCGTCCAGGGAAATATCGAACGGCTGGCCTTCGTGGTAATGAATCGGCAAACTGATACCGAATTGATAACCGGAGCCGAATTGGTAAGACGCCAACTGCCAGCGGTTTTCGTACACGGTGAAAAATAACGCCTCGACCTCCACATAGCCGGACACGTCGAAAGTAAAGTTCGGTTGCGCGTGTATCGACAGATTGGCCGTTAAATCCAAACCGGTAGCCGGGGTCCAATCGATGTGCACACCGGCTTCCGCTGCACCCTCTATGCCTAAGGTGCCGCCGATTTCCAAGCCGCCGGTCACGCTGACGCCGGTAATACCTACACCGATACCGGCCCGCGCCGACAAGCGCAATCCGGCGTCCGCCGGCACTTTCAAATGGGCGTCGCCGGTAACATGGGTATTTTCCTCGTGGGCCGGGTTGTATTCTATGCCGAGGCGCAATTGGTCTATCACGCCGGGGCCGATACCGGCTTTGGCGGACAAGCCCCCGCCCACTTCGGCGACGATGCCCGGTACGATAGGCACTTTCACCGAGGCGCTGAACAACGATTTTTCCAGCTCTTTACGAGCAAAAATTTCTACATTGTTGGGGATACCGATTTCTCCTGATACCGTCACCTCACCGTTGGGGTCGAAGCGAATTCCCGCTGTGCCTTGCAGCCAAGGTGCGATTTTGATGGTGGCCGAACCGCTGCCGTAAACGTTCAAGGCGCCGTCCGGCAACGGTTCGCCGCTGGGCTTGCCGTCTTCGCCGATCGCCCGGTTGCTGGCACCGACCGTGACTTGCGCCGTCAACATGCCGCGTTTATAAGCGCCACTGAATTCGGCAGTAAACGCGCCGTCGTCGTAACTGACCGTCAATTCGCTATCGACGCCCGGAATCGCCGGTTGGGCGCTACCGGTGGCAGAAACTTTCCAACCGTCGTCTACCTGTTGCAGCTTGGCATGGATGGAACCGGAACGTATCGCAGGATTAGAAGATAACTGCAAATCGCCTTCATAGATCAAGCCTTCCGCTTCAGTTCGTCTCACCGCGATTGTCGCTTGCTCAACTCCGGGTATATCGGGATCTACCGTACCGGTCACGGCGAACTCGTCTCCGTTGAAATTCACGTGCAAGCTTCCAGACTTCACACCCCGAACTCGACCCTGTCCAACCGTTAACTGACCTTCTCCGCTAAAACGGTCGTCTCGATAGGCAATAGCAACGAACGACGGATCGTCAAACAAATTCGGATCGAAATTAAAGCGCCCGGCGACCGCAAACGAAGCCCCCCCCTTAGCGCCCTTAGACGCTTCCGCGCCGATGTACCCTGTACCCACTTTATCGATTGCCAGATTAGCCTGCCCTTCCACTGCCAGTCCGCGTTTGGTACTCAAAGCTATGGTCAACGAGGACCCCGTAATCTTCACAGGCCCCGGCAAACTGAGTTCACCGCTGGAAAAAGACTTCTGCAGACTGACTTCGTCACTGGTAATCGCAACCTCGATATTGGCTTTGCGAATCATCTGAATATCGGTAAGGACTTGCGCTCTAACCGTGACCCCTCCAAGGTCGTCGGTTTGCACATCGACCACTTTTAACGGGCTCATTCCCTTCAATTCAATATTCGAGGCACCGAAAAGTTCGATTACAGTTTGCCGCATAGCCGAAAAATTGGCGTATCCTGCCTGAGGCAAGCCTTCCATGCGGTTGACCGGGATTTCGATTTCGATACCGTGCCCGAACAAACCGGGATTGGCCGAAAACAAACTGCCGCGTATCCTGGCTACAACCTGTTCTTCAGGCGTTAAAGCAATCGTAGTTGGGCGAAAACCGGGAATAAATTTTCGGTCGGTAAATGGTACCGCTGCCGGCTCCGCGCCGGCCGGAATTTTGGCGGAAAACGAACGTCCGCCACTAGCATTGTTATAAATAACGAAATTCGACGGTTTCGGCTCCAAACCTGCGTTCTTGACCTGCTGGAGCGACATCGGCTCTACAGGCTCCATTTGAATAGCATCGTCGGCAATCTGCTTCTTAGTATATGTTTTCTCCGGGCCGTTAACTTTTTTATCAAATTTACCGTCTATGATTTTTATTTCATGGTTTGCTTTAAGTGTTTCGTAGTCAGGCCGTTTGGATTCCGTCCACATCACGTCGGGGGTTTTCGACACCAAGAGATTGACGCATCGTTCAATTTCATGGGCTATTAACGAACCGGAACTGGTATTACTCGATGCATCCAACAACCAAAGATTATCAATATTTTCATCTTCCCCACCTAGTTGGTATTCCAGTTTATGGTCGACGTGAAACGGCATCATCTCGCCTTTAGGCGTCCAATAAGGCCGTAAAACACGGTCGCGAACCTTGGTTTCTGTGCCAACCAGCCTGACGCCGGTCTTTTTTATACTGAAAAAATATACCGGTTCCGATCCCTGTTCGAATTTCCAGGCTTTGGACTTTTTTGCCGTTAAAGCTTTGTTCAGGCCTGCACCATCACGCACATTGTTGTCCCATATTTGGGCTTGCTTACCGCTACGTTCATCGGAGCTGCGCCTTACGGTTACGGGAAAAGAGGTAAACGGCTTTTTCAAGGACGGTAAATCTACACCTTTTAATTTCAGTTTGTGTTCAGAACTTCCTTTTTCAAATATCCCCTCAGGTCCATCGTATTTATTGGGATCGGGCGGCGTGTCCGGGGCCGGTGCAGCTTTGCCGGTACTAGTAGCTGTTTTTCCTTTATCTGCCCTGTAAATTTTCCGCGATACCTGCATCCCCTGCTGCAGCGTGTGGGTCAACTCGTGCGCCAGCAAATCCCGTCCCGACTCGGTTTCCGGGGCGAATTCGCCTGGGGCAAAATAAATGTCGTCGCCGACGGTGAAGGCGCGGGCGTTCAGGTTTTTGCACAACTCGGCCGCTTCGGCGTCGTTGTGGATGACGACCGCGGAAAAATCCTGGCCAAATTGCTGCTCCATGTCCTTGCGCACCGCTTCCGGCAAGGGATCGCCTTTGCCGCGGGTATTCTCGATGCGTTGCTCGATTTCCTGCTCGACGCCGTCTTGGCCGCCCGCGCCGGTTTCAGCCGCTTGCTGTTCCTCCGCTTCCGCCTCGGCCCGGAATAAACGGGCTTGTGCTTTAACCTCCTGCTGCTCCTCGCCGGCTTTATCGGCACTGCGCCTTAATTTGGCCGCCGCGGCGGGCTTGGTCTCCTGCTCCGCTTGTGCCGGTTGGGCGGCTCTGCGTAGTCGGCGGGCGGCCTGTTCCATGTCTTCTTTGCCTTTACGAAACAGCCGTTGCACCGGCTGCTCTTCCTTGTCCTCGGTTTCCACCGAACGTCGCACGCGTTTAGCCGCTGGTTCCTGTTGTTTTTCCTCGTTTTGCTGAGCGGCGGCGCGGTTGACCCGGCGCATTAAGCGCTGGGCGCTGGGCACCGGCTTGCTGGAAATCATTTTTTTGTCTTCCTTGGCCTCTTCCTCGCCGCCGGATTTACCGGCACGGGACACTTCCTTGGCGACTTTGTCGGCTTCTTTCTCTTCCGGGTCGCTAGGCTGACTAACCGCCATCTTGCGCTTCAGATACGCCGGCTTGCGCTGTTTTTTTTCTTCGCCGGCTGACGGGGGCGGACTGCTTTTGCGGCGGGCTTTTTTCTTACGGAGTGTGGACGCTAAAGTGGCCATACGCTAACTCCTCAATTGTTTTAATTGTGCCGGCGGATTGCGGCCCAATTTTTGATATTCGCGCTGCAGGGCGAACATCAAAGGTTCGACCCCGATAGGTTGTTGCGGCGGGCTGCAACCGGCTGCGGTCAACACTACGTTGCGGATTTGTCCGCCACTGATGTCGCAATAACTGGCTAAGGTACGGCACAAATCCTCGCCGGGACTACGCTCACCCAAATGGCTGCGCCACAAATCGAAACGTTCCTGAAAACCCGGCAACGGAAATTCCACGATGGCGTCCAAGCGCCGGGTAAAGGCGTTGTCTATACGTTCGCGGCTGTTAGTGGTCAAGATGGTGATGCCGGAATGATTTTCTATCCTGGTCAGCAAAAAATTGGTCAGCATGTTGGCGTAGCGCTCGCCGCTGTGCTGCGCGTCGGTGCGCTTGCCGAACAAGGAATCGGCTTCGTCGAACAACAGGATCGCATCGGCCGCCGCCGCCAAATCCAGCAAGGTGCCAAGATTCTTTTCGGATTCGCCGACGTATTTGTTCATGATCGCCGCCAAATCCACCCGGTACAAGGGTGCACCGACCGCCGTGGCCACGTAACTGGCCGCCAAGGTCTTGCCGGTGCCGCTATCGCCGACGAACAAGGCTCGGAGGCCGGCATTGTGCGAGGCTTGCAAGGTAGCCCCCAAGGCTTCCCACAACGATTCGCGGCTATGGGCGCGAGCGATGAAATCGTTTAAATATTGCTCCACCAAAGGCGGAAACACCACCGCCTGCCGCTCCACCCGCCGCCGCACCGGTTCGGCCAGCAAACGCAGGCGTTCGGCGCCCAAGTCGCGGCGGGCTGCGGCGATGTGTTCGAAACTCAATTTGGCTTTTTGCTGCTTGGCTCGCAGCACCGCGTTGCCGGCGACTTTTTCTATGGTCGGCCCGCTCAACAAGGCACTGGCCGCGCGTTGCGCCAATTCCGGCTGTTTCAGATAACGTCCCCATAGCTCGGCCCGCTCGGCATAATCCGGCACACCGAGCTCTATCTCCAGCAAATCCGATCCTGACACCGCATCGGTCATGCCTAACACCACGGTATGCGGAATCTCCGGTTCTATAGCCGGCATCGGCCAACTTTCTCCGGCCGGCACTTGCAATTTGATCACCGGCAGCCAGCCGGCCAGCTTGCAGGCCAAGGGTAACGCCGCTTGCTGTTGCCAGACATCCGCCGGAACTTCTATCGCATGCAAGCCCAACAACTCGGCCAGTTCGGCCGCCAAGGCCCGCCGCCCGCTACCGCTGTTGCCGCGAATCGCCAAACCCCGCACATTGCCTTTGGCCAGCAAAGTCGCCAAGTGCGGCAGTTGCCGGCGGATGCGTTCCGGCAACAAGGCACGCTCGCTCAAAGCAATGGGCGTACAGCCCGGCCAAATCGCCGGCCGCGCGCACATTACCGACCATAGCGCCGGTTCCACCCGCAGTTGCCGTAAGGATAAAGGTCCGGAACCGTCCAAGATCAATACCTGCCGACGCACCAACGGCATCGCGTGAATATCCAGCGCATCCCAGGCAGGACCGCCGAATAACTCCTCTAAAATGTTCAAGGCCAGATGCACCGCCAGCCGGTTACCCGGGTTGGGCGCTTGCAACTCGCTCAAGGTTAACGTGACCAGATAATCGGTTTCGGCGCTGCCGACCAAAGCCAGCAGAAAAGCGTCGGTTAAGCTGATGCGCTGCTCCGCCAGCCAACGTCCGAACGTGCCGGGCAAAGCCTTCAATTGCGCGGTGGCGGCATCGCGCAAAGCCTCCCAGGCCGGTACGGCCTCTAGGTTGAGCTGCCTGGCGGCTTGAGCGGTCAGTTGATCGGCCAACTCCGCGTCGCCCGGCATCATACGCCGCCAATAGTCCGCCAAACCGACCCGCACCAAGGCGGCCAAGGGTTGGCGCTGATAGGCGTGCAGTCCGATCAAGTCGGTGGGCGCTTTGGTTTTTTTAGTCATAATGAAAAGCGACCACCTTACCCAGCCAGGGCAACCAGCCGGGATCGACGTCCAGTCCCGCCAAGCGCACCGGTAACCGTATCGCGGACATCGCCGCATACAGGTCGAGATGGCTGGATGTGTAATAAATCTGCGCCGGCAAGTGCAGCAACGCCGGATGCCAAACCTCGGCTTTACCGTACCAGCGCCAGGCCAAATCCAGGACTTGGGCACTGTCCGGCAACGGCGGCAAACGCGCAAGTTCGGCCCGGCTGCGGCAGCCTAATTGCACTGCGATGTAATCGATCAAGGGATCGTCGTCCCGCAAATCCAGTTGCTGCCCCAGGCGGTACAACCAAATCCAGGCGTTGGGCAGGCTTTCGGCATGCGCCAGCATCAAGCGGCGCATTTCCGGCCGATTCAACATATTCAACAAATACAGCAGACCGCCTTGCTCGGTGCTAAAGCTGTCGCAATCGGGCAGCATAGCGGGTGCTTCGCTTTCCGCAAGCGCATCGAGACTATTATCCTCTGCGCCTTGCTCGGGAGTATCGTTAGCCGGCTGTCGATTCGCTACGGCACCAACATCGTCGGCCTGTGCGCTCGGCCGAACGTTGGTGGCCGGGCGGTGAGTGGGATTGCTCGGCGTCGGCGGCCGAGGGCCTGCCTCGTCTCGTTGTTTACTGACGGATGCGCGTTGCCAGCCGGTTTCGCCGTCGTTTAACCGGCGAGAAGCCGGCTGCTCCGGTATCGGCGCCTCGTCAGCCAATGCATCCTGCCTAGTAGCCGGCGCTAAAGGATGCGACTGGCTACGCGACGACGCATGCCTCGCTGTCGCACCCGTCAAAACCTGTACGATGCCGGCGATGCAAGCTTCCGAATTGGTATGCAGCCTCAAAGGCGCGGCCTCCAGCGCAAGCAAAAGCGCAGCCAAGCGCGTTCTGGCGTCGTCGGCCGGCAAAGCGGCAACGATAGGCTGCCAGCGGGCCAACAGAGCCTGCGGCACCTGCAACGGTATTGCTTGAGCCGGAACCCATGATTCCGGATCACCGCCGGCCGGCGCCGAACCGCTGGTCCGTTCGACGTCCGTACTACCTGTTGCGGGCACCGTCGGCAGCAAACGCACGCCGGCTCTGGCGGCTAACGCTACAACCAGATTGCCGGCTTGCGCCGGTGCAATACTCTGCCAGACGCCGGTTAAAGCGTCGCTACGGGCCAAGGCTGAGGTTACGGCCGCTAACTCGTCCGGGTGGTCGCTCGCTAAGGCGGCAAAACGGCGACCCTGCGGCAGAGCAAACCAATGCTGCCAGCGCCGCCAATACCACGGTATCTCCGCGCTTCCGGTCGACAGGTCTAGCGCCAACGCAGCCAGCAGTTCGGCCAGATTGGCGAATCGCACCACCAGCCCGCTATCGCCGCTTTGCATGACGGCGCGGGTTTCCTGCAACAATCGGCCGGGCAATTGCCGGGCTGTCGCTTTGGCGTGCAGCCTGCGGATAAACACCCATTCACCGCGCCCGGCTTGCGGCCAATCGCCGCCTTGCAATTGCGCCCGGACCGCCGCGGCCTTGGTCTGACACGCGCGTTCGGCTTTGATGGTTAACCGATGGATAACGGTCGTATCGCCGGTCAAACTGGCCATGGCCGCTACAAACGCTGTTGCGTCAATTTATTTGCGACTACGCTAAACCGGGTATTGATGCTGACGCCCGGCTGCAGCATGTCGACGATTTTGACCCGGGTACTTTGCGGGGTATGGTCCTCGACCGCCAACACCGCCACCACTTGCTGTTGAGTATCCAACAGCTGCAAGCGCGTGCCGGGCTGCGGCGCCCGGTTCAGTTTGACTTGCAAGCGCTCCCCTATACTGGCGGTGCGCGGCGGCACGTGCACGTTGCCGCGCACGATTTCCTGCGGATCGCCCAGCGAAGCGTGGATCAACACCGCGCGTATCATATTGCGCATCGCGCTGCGTCCGGCCGCCGAAGCATCGCCGGCCAGTTGCCGGAACCACCAGGCAATCAACTCGGATACGGTACGCACCGCATTGAAATCTTCGGTTTCGGCCCGGTCCATGCCAGGCCACCAGGATACGTCTTCGACCCGAATCCGATCGTCTTCGGCTAACTGGCCCCACTGCAGGCGCAACGACGGCGGCAACACATTCAGCTTTTCCAGCAAGCAAAACTGGCAATGCTCCAGCTGATCGCGCAAATCCTGGGCTTGTTTGCGTAAAGGTCCGCTGCCGGTTGCCAAGTCCTCCAACGATAAAATCTTGGCGGCGGCCGCTTGGGTTTGCAGACTGCTGACGTCGAAAACCGGCAGCGCGAACGCCGACCACTGTTGCATGACGATCTGGGTCTGCAGATGTACGGTTTGCAAGCGGGCCTGCAAGGTGTCGCTATTGGCCGGCGTCAGTAGCAAGCTAGGCCGGGCCCGGAAACGCGCCTGACGCAGCTGCCCTAAATAATCGAATTGCTGGAACGGCGGTAATTTAGGTTGCAAGCCTTTCAGGCTGGCCCAATCGTCCATCGGAATTTCGCACACCGCCGCCAGAAACGGATCCAACGCCGCCGGCAAATCCACTTCTTCGTCCCAATCGCAACCCGGTACGATGTCTTGACTGCTGCCGTAGCGCAGATCCAACGGATCGGCCAAGGCGGCACTAACCGGCGTGCCGCGTACCCGCACGTAATACAAACCGCGCAAGCCGGTGGTTAAAATCCGGGTCCTATCGTTGTTACGGGCCCAAACCTTGCGCCAGTCTTCGTCGAGCAAGCGTTGCGCGACGCCGTAATCGCCCAACTGCTCGATGCGGAAACGATCCATGCTTTCCAAAGTCTCCCTCGCCACCCGAATTTGCCCGGCCAACTTGTCGATTTGCGCCAGCTTATTGGCCTGCTCGCGCAATTTGCCTTGCAACTTGCGCTCGATGGCGTTGTAACGGTTTTCGAACAGCGAAATCCATTGGGTCAGAATTTTGCCGGCCTTGAACAGGGCATGGTAACGGTACTGCACTTTCAACAAGCTGTATTGGCCGGGATCCAGCTGATTGTTTGTCGGATTGGTGGCCGCTTTGGCCGCCAAGGCGTCCAATACCTCCGGCGCTTCTATCTTATTCGGCCGGTTGAAGGGATCGTTGGCCTGCGAATCGCCGCCTTCCACTTCGCCGATTTTGACCATTTGCCGGCGCAAGGTCGACGCGTCGGTAGCATCGAACAAATCGGTCAAAGTCGCCACCAATTCCTTCATGCCGTAATAGGACTTGGCGTATTCGTTGATCTCCGGGTTGATATGGTCGATCACGCTGAAGCGGTATTCCTTGGCTTCGAATGCCGGCGTGGTGACCGCTTCCTTGGTGATGCGGGCCAATTGGTCCAAGCGGGTTTTATTGATACCCAGCTCGAAAGCCGAGAACGTTTCCGGCCTGCTGTTCAATAAAAATCCGGATTTGGATACCGAAGAGGTCGAGGCCAGCGCAGTATTCAACAAATTGGCGCTCAGCGCGCTGGTGGCTGTGGCCCTAGGCGCTGCAACGGCACCGCCGCTATTGAACAAGCCGGCGGAGACGGAGGCAAACATTGGCTTGACCGCTGTGGATACCACCGGCTGAACCGCGGCGGATGCAGACGGAGTCTCGGTTTTCGGAATAGTAGTGGCGGACAAACTGGCGTAAGGCAACCAGCGCGCCACCTGCAAGCCGGTGCCGTCGCCGGCCACCCCGCCGGCCAAAGCCGCCAAAGCCACGGTTTGCGAATCCAATTGCTGACGTTGCAACAACAGAAAATCGCGGGTTTTCTCGACCCGGCTGCGGATTGCGCGGATTTGGTTTTCGATCGACTCCAACTCCACCAAGGCCACCGCATATTGCACCACCAAGCCGTCGCCGGCCGGCTCGGCTATTTCCGGCGGGTGGGCGGGCAAGCCCTCGTCGTCCGGATGTACCAGCCAGTTATCGTAGAACACCGGCAAGGCCGGCACCCCGTTGCTGTAGGGGTAAGGAATGCTGCTGTCGTCGTTGCGCGGCCCGCGGTTTATCAAGGCTTGATAAACGCTCTCCGGCGTAACCGGCGGCAATTCCGGCTTGGGCAAGTCCAGATTCCGAAACTGAGTGACATCCAGTACCCGGTGCTCGACCTCGGCCGCCGGTTCCTCGGTTTCCGGCAACACGTCGCCCGGGTCGGCCGGCAACGGCGCCAAGCTGGACGAGTCGACGAAATACAATACGTCGAATTGCTGCCGCCAACTGCGCCACGCCTCGTAAGCGCGCATGTAAAAGCGGAAAACGTCGCTTTGCAACTTGGCATCGGTCGGCGGAATGTCCAGCAAATCGTGGCGGTAATCCGGCTCGTTGACCGCCAGCAACAGGCGTATCTTGTCGCCGGCCGGCCGGCGCAAATCGATGACCCGCCGGGCGATGTGCCGGTTCAGGAGTTCCGGCACCGCTTCCTCCGGCACCGGCACCATGTCCACCCCTAAGTGAGCGGGCAGCCATAACAAACTTGGCGCCAGCGCAGCCGGGTTTTGCAGCCAGTCCAACGGTAATTGCCCGGTAGCCGGCAAAAAATCCAGATGTAAATTGTCCTGCAGAAATTGCGCCAGTGGCGTCGCAACATTTTCCGGCGCCAACGCGGCTTGCATGACGCGCCGCATCGCCGCACCGGTTTGATTCAACAGCACCCGGTAACCGCTATTGGGCAACGCCTCGTAACGGCCTGCGGCTTGCGATAACCATTTCAACCTGAATCGGGCTGCCGGCGCTGCGCCGGCCGGCACTTCAGCGGGGGGTACGTTTTCTATCGCCAGCAATGCCAAGGGCACCGCGTCGCCTAAATTGGCCAAAAAGCCGGCATCGACTCTGTCCGCCGCCAGCCAGTTTTCCACCTGCTCTTGCGGCCGGTTGTCGCTGGCGTCCGCGCTGATCGTCAAGCGTTGCAAGCCCAAGCTGCCGGCCAACACCCGGCGCACGTCGCGGGTCGGATCCAGTTCGGTACGTTGGCAAGGATCTACTCCCGGCGCGTCGATTCGGCCGTCCAAGCGCTTTAACAACAGGTAATACACGCCTACCGCGTTGGAGGCACCGCTCTCGGCTAAATATTGGGCTATCAACTCGCGCCATTCGGCCCGCAAGGGGTAATACAAACTCAAGGCGTGGCCGTTGCCGGCCAAAGCCAAACCGGCGCTGACGCTAAACCCCGATTCGGCCGCACCGCTGGGACCGAATTGCAAATCCAGGCCGTGCACTATGCCGGCCGCTTTGCCTTGCAACACATGCGACAAGCGCGCATCGGCGTAGGCTTGCGCCCGGTCGAATTCCTCTTCGCCCAAATGCCGGCCGGCAAACATATGCACTTGCTGCAATACGCGGGAACTGGCCGCCGGTCGATTCACCCATATCGTTGCCATATCCGCCTCCCGTTACCGCTTGATGATAAGGTTCATTGAAAGGAGGCCCACAATTCCAGCAAAGCCGCATTCAAGCCCAGGCCGGCGCCGTTGGCAACCACGAACTCGCCACTGCTTTGCTCGGCCGGTTTGCCCTGCCAAGCGGTCAAAAACGCCGCCAGATTATTAGCTTGTGCCAATTGCTGCAGGGTTTGCCAGATGGCCGAATCGTAAATCCGTTCCACCGCCAATAAAATCCGTAGTGCCGTACCGACGGCCGCGGCGTCGGCAGCCGCGCTGGAGGTGAGCAAGGCGTTGAGCGCCGTTTCTTCGCTCTCGTTCAGCGGCGGACGCGCTTCGGCCAGCATAGTGAAATTGACCCTGCGCAAAAACACGCTGTCTTCGTCTTCTATCAAGCCGCCGGCATCGGCGGGGCCGGCATTCGGTTCCGGCAGCGTGGGCAATGCCGTTCCTAAAGCCAGCACGATGCCGCTGATCGCGGTTTCCGCGGCACGGCTGGGACGACGGACGTAAACCGGCATCGCGTCGCCTAACCGTTGCCAAATCGCATCCCATACCGGACTGTCGCCCGGCGCGGCGTGTACCGGTTGCACCGGATACAGTTTCAATTTCAATAAATCCAGTTGCGGCAAGGCGCGAATCTGCGGATCGAAACCGCGCTCCAGTTGCGCGGCGTAATGGCCGTAATCCAGGTTGGACAACGGCACCAGCACCACCACGTTTACCGGCTCGCCGTTGCTCAAATCGATGGGCGGCAAGGCCAACGATTCGGCTTTGATCAGCTCCAGGTCGGATTGGCGTAACGGGGCGATGGACACTTGATAATTTTCCGGAAAATAACTCTGCCTTCCGGCCACCGGATCCAGTGCTTCCTTGGGCAAACTGCCGACCGGCGGCAGCAGCGAAAAATAATCGCTGGCGTGAAAATCCCCGGTCAAACCGCCGGCCCTGCGGTTGGTCAAAATATCGCTGAGCAAGCCTTCGTACATCCGCGCCAAATCGCGTTGCAAGCTGTCTACCCCGGGTTCCGCCCGCAAGGGGTGACGCGCCAGTTCGGCGTCCAGCCAGCGAGGAGCGCCGTCTTGAATCGCCACCAGGCCCAATGCCACGGCGTCTTCCGGCAACAATCCGTGTAAGCTGTCGTCGCCCAGCAATTCACGCATCAGCCTGGCGCGGATTTGCAGCGGGCTTTGCTGCGGCAGCGGAATCGGCAACGGTACCAGCCCCATTTGCACCGAGTCGGTGATCAACGCATATTGCGCGCCGCGTTTGTCGCCCAAATCGCGCGGAAACACCTCGGCGATGTCGGTACCGACGTCTATATAGCGTAAGACCACGGCATAAAGGCCGCGGCTCAGCATGCCGAACACCCCGCTGTTCAAGCCGGCCAGCAAGGCGGAGTCGCGCAAATTGGCAGTCAGGCGGGTGCTCAATTCCAACATCCGCCCGGCTTGCGTGACCGCCAAACCCGGCTCCAGCGTCAACATCCCGGTCAAAGGATCCAAACGCAAGGCCAGTCCGGACACCACCCCGCTGCCCAGCACCTTGCCCAATTCGCGTAAACGCTGGTCCAGATACACTTGGTCGCGGGTCAGGTCCTCGGCGGTTAGCAGGCGGCCGTCGAAATAATGGGTGCGGGTCAGGCGCGGATCGATGTCGGCCACGCTCAAGTCGTTGACGTTGACGCCGGCCGCGATTGGATTGCCTAAGGGTTGAAATGCAATTTCCGCCATAGCGAGCTCCTTAGCTTACGGCTGGCGAGCCAGCCAAGCCAATTGACTGGCCGTGACCAGAAACGGCCTGACCAGATTGTTAATGGATATCGCCGTCGCATCGGCCGCCAAGGCCGCCAAATCGATTGCAGTCAAATCGGCGATGCTCAAACGGATACGCGCCAGCAGCAAACGTGCCCCGGCTTCCAATTCTTCCGCCATCAAGCCGGGATCGACGCCGCTGTTGTCCAAGGCGTGCAGCAAGCGGGCGTGCAGTTCCAGCTGCGGCGCATCCTGCGGGCTATTGGTTTGTACGTCTTGCAGCAAGGCTTGTTCGGCGGCCAGAAGGGTCGGCAAAGCGTCCGCCACCGGCGGATGTACCGCCCAGGGTGCGAACGCTTCGGCAGCTTGGGCCGGCGGCAATTCCGGAATCAGTTCCAGCCGCACGCTGTCCGAGGTCCGGCTGGGCTGCACCGCGTCGGTACTCAGATTCAGCTTGCGCGCCAGCACCGGCTGTTGAGCAACCGGACAATCTTTTTGCCTGACGCACACTTTCAGCCATAGCTGGTTTTGGTCGTCGTCGTAACCTTCACTCAAATCGCTGACGCTCTGCGCCAGCAGCCAATCGCCCAAACTAACGCAGTAATGCTCGTTGATCAGCACCTCGCGCCCCAAGCCGTCTATACCCATGCCGGGACTAACCAGCAAGCGAATCACCGGGGTCAAAGAACCTGTCGGCGGCGGGCCGATTTGCGACGATACCGCCATGCCAGCCAAGGTGCCGTAGCCGTGCAGCCAATACTGCTGCCGGCTCAAGCGGCGGCGATGGTAAGCCTGCTCGTCGCGGGTGGCTTCCAAGCCCAGCATCATGCCGGCTTCGTAAGCCACCCGCCGCAAAGGTTCCGATAGGCTGGCGTCCTGCTGCAGCGTGCTGAAATCGTCTAAGGTGTCCATACGGCCTCCGCAAACGGCTGGCTGCCAGCCGCGCTAAAGTGGTGGGCGAAATTAGTGTGCCGTCGCATTGATGTCCTCCGGAGAAAACGCCGCCGGGTTTTTCAACACACCCTCCCGGCCGAGATAAGTGTCGTCCAAGGTCACCCGTTTGGCCGGCTGGGCGGTTTCGACGAAGGTATCCACGCCCAGCAGCGGCGAGATACCCAACACGAACGGCCGTTCGGTTTCTATGATTTTGTATTGCAAATGTCCCGGCAACTGTTCGGCCAGCACCGCCTCCACATTGCTGCGCAGCTTGACCGCCCGGCCGTGCAGCAACACGCTGAGCTGATGGGCGTATTGCTCGAAGAAGGCCTTGACCGCGGCGGCTTCCTCGGCGCTGGCCAGTTCCGGCGCGAACAAAGCGATGAATTCTTTGGCGTCCAGCTCGGACAATATCAAACTGTCGCCGACGATGCTGTTGCCGCTCATCCCGGTACCCAAGGTCAAGGGATGTTCGGCGTCATCCATATCGATGCCTAAAATGGTCGCCATGGTGCGGCGCAGCCGGAAGTTTTCCATTACCACGATTTCACCGCGCTGCACCCCGCCGTCGCTGGCAATATCCAAGGCTAGATTGACGGCCGCCAACGTGCCTTTGTACTGCTGCACCAAGGTCAAATCGCCCAGCCAGCGACGCTGACGGCTTTCCGGCCAATGGGCCGGCCATTGCCCGCCCAGGGCTTCCGCCAACCAGGGTAGATGTTCGGCCGGCGCGGCGTCCGGATGGACCAGCTGTTCGGCCGCGGCGATGCGGCCTTCCAGCGGGGTTAGCACGCCTTCGAAAGCCGCCAGCAAGCGTTCGCGCAAATCCGCACCGTTGGCCGGCCCCAGGCCTTGGTTGGCGTCCGGCGCCCATTCTTGGCGCAGATATTCCGGTAGGTAGTTTTCCTGGTAGCAAAAGCGCGGGTAATAAAGCCTAAGCGCATGCACGGCCGGCGAGCTGCGGCCGTCGCCGCGCAAGCTGACCCGGATTTCCAGATAACGGCCACGCAGCTGCCGTACCGGGCCATCCCGCCGCTGCAGCAAAATTTCGTATAAGCCGCCACCGGCCTGTGCATCGGCCAAACCTGTCCCGAACGGCAATTCGGATGACATGGGATTCAATACCGGCGCGGCTTGCTCGATGAAAGCCGGACGCGGTCCGTCGCCGTCGGCGAATGCGCGCACTTCGATGCCTATCGCGCAACCGGACGGGATGCAGGCATCCAAATATAAACGGTGCCAGTGAGTGTCGACTTGCAACGAGTCAAACAGACGCTGCTGGTCAAGCGACGGGCCGATCACCGCGCTGCCTTCGCCAAAATATTGCGGTCTGCGCAAGGCATGCAGTTCGCGCGCCAAGGGCGGGCTAGCCGGGTTGCTGGCATCGCTTCGGGCTTGATAACGCAACTGTCCGTCGGCGCTGGCCACGAACCGGGCGAACCGTTGCGACAACATCGGAAAGCGCTCCCGTACCAGACGGGCGCTACCGGTTTCGGCTTGACTGTCCCAATGCAGACTCAACACCGGACAATCGCGCTGAACGAAATCGGGATCCCCGGCCGCTTGCGGCGCCAAGGCCGCCAAGCGCACGCCGTCAGCGACCGGCAGGCTGGAATCGCCGGCCAAAGCCAAATCCACCGCGAACGGCAGTTCTGCCGGGCAGGCATAGACGGAAAACGGCGCGTCGCCGCGTTCGGCCAGCGCCCGGGCCAACACGCTTTGGCTACCGGCGCCGTCGTGGCACAGCACATAGAGCTGTTGTAAATCGCAGCAGATTGCCAAGGCCTGCCAGCCGGCCGGCAGGTTTTGCTGCCACAAACGCTGCAGCGGATGCGGGTTGGTTTGCAAGGGTTCGAAACGCACGGCTTGCGGGCTGTAAGGTAATGGCAGGGGCTCGCCGGCACACAGCATCAAGCGGCTGGCGGAAATCAGCCATATCCGGTTTTCCGCGTCTATGCAAGCCCTAAGCGGCAGTTGCTCGGTGCCGTCCTCGCCCGGCAGGCTGCTCCAGGTACAAGCCGTTTGCCAGCGTCTGGCCAAATGAAACAGCAACAAGCCATGACTATCCGTGCCGTTGCTGAACGGTAAGGCCAATCGTCCATCGCCGGCCGGCTGGCCGTAACCGCTAACGGGCTGAACGGACACCGCGGCGAACGCCAGGTCGGTAAAACCGCCGACCGGGGCCGCCACGTCGCGCAAATCACCGTCTTGCAAACTCAAAAAACCGCGGCCGCTGTCGAATTGCACCCGGCTACGGTCCGCGCTCAAACGGCCGATTTGTCCGAAGCTGTCCACGGCCATCGCTTCGGCGTTCTGCCAGGCGAGCAACGCGGCGGCGGGGTCGGAGACCGGCAAACGCAGAGCTTGGTTTTGCGCCAAGGTCAACGCGTGGGCTTTGGGATTCCACGCCAGTTCCAGGCTGTCTTGCTCGAAGTCGGCGGCGCCGCGCAACAGAAAATATGGGGTATTGTTGACGTCCATCGCCGCCTCAACAAATATCCGGGATCACCGGTACCGCCACGCCCAGGCCGGTAGCGGGCGACTGGCCTTCCAGCGGACCTATGCCTTCCGGCAAACCGGGCGTGCCCGGGCCGGTTTCCACCCGTACGCCCATCAGCTCCGGCAATTGGTATTTGGCCAGTTCGACCGCCTGGTTGGCGTTCAAACGTCGCCAGCCGTTGCTGTTTTTCTGAAACAAAGCCACCGCGTGTATGGCCTGAACCCCGGCCACGCGCGCCACCTGCGGCAACAAATCGGCCTGGCGCACATCGTTTTCCTGCGGATAAAACGGCCAGCCGCCGCCGCGCGGCCCGCCGGGCGGCAACGGCCACAAATAATCGATCAAGGCCAGCCGCACGTCGCGCAGGGTTTGTTGTTCCGTTTCCGGGTCCAGTACGTCTATACGCACGCTGATCGCCACCGGTACGAATTCCGGGCTCAACACGTACAGTTCGGTACCGACCAGCACTCTTTGCAACAAGTAGGCAAACACGTCTTTCAACAAGCCTTGATTCGGTTTGGGCGTATGTCCGATTGCCGGTTGGCCGGGCGGCAGCACGAATACGCTGATCGCGCCCGGCACCCCGTCGCGGGCGCTTCGGATGGAAGCGCCGGGCAAAAAGCCGGGCAACACTTCGGCCCTAGCCACCGGATTGACCGGATTGGCTTCGGCGATGATTTTGAAATCGCGGGCCGTCACCGCCCGGTTGCGGTGGGTGAGAAATTGCGGAATGCGCTTTTCGGCCTGATCCACGGTTTCGGCGTCCAGACCACCGCTCAACGGCCAATCGTGCCGCACCTTGTAGGCCGAACTGCCGTTGACCAGTTCCTTGATGGAACCGGCCGGCAGGTTACCGGCGCTGCCGCCGCCGTACAAATACGCCGCGGCGCGGATTCTAGCGCCGGCCGGCGGCCTCAACCCGGTGCTGCCGTCGCCGAAATATACGTAACCGGCTTGCGGGTTCAAGCGGTAGACCTTGGCGTCGGCGGCCTGACCGGCCAGAAAATCCACCCGCTGCCAACGCACCCAGCTACCGTTTTCTTCCACGTCCAGTTGCAAGGTCGCCGCATCCACGTCTTTATCTGGCAGCGCGACGACCTGATCCGGTTGGCCGCTGCCGATGCCGACCAACAGGTCTTGTTTTAGACCTTGAGCCAATACGTCCACCGCGTTGATGCCCAGATAAGCCAGCTGTAAATTCGGATAGTCCGGACTGCGCACGCGCAACCAGAATGCCACCCGCTCGGCGGCCACCTGGTCGGCCGGTTCCGGCGGCAATTCGCCCAACCCGCTTTGCATGGGATCGGCTGGCGCAAAAGCCTGCAACAAGCCCGCATTTTTCGGCAAGCGCAGCCTGACCACGCCGGCTTGCCGGGCACCGCGGGAACTGTCGGCCAACACGTCCAGTTCGATGAAGCTGGTGCGTTCGTCCAGCACCGTCATCAACTCCCAAACCAATTTGCGCGGATTCAGCTCGTTAATGCTATCGCCTTCCAGCGCGTCGGCCGGAGCTATGCCGACATTGAAAATCAGCCCGGCCAACTGATCGCGCAAGGCCGGCATTTGCTCGGCAAGCTGCCGGGGCGCGATGCAGGCTAGATAAAAGCTTCGATCCAGACTGGAACTCAAGTCCAGACTGTCTTTGCCCGGCACCAAGCGGCGCGGCTGGAACGGCTGCGGAATCTGATCGGCGCGCAAGCCGTATTGCTGTTGCAAATCCTGCAAGGTCAAACCCAGGGCAGCCAATTCGGTGGCTTGCAGCTGCCGTTTGATCAACACTTGCAAACTCAAACAGGTCGGCTGCAATTCGCCCACTGCGGTCAGCACCTGCTTGCCGGCCCTGAGCTGGCTGCCGTCCGCCAGCAAAGGCCCCGCCAGTACGCTGGTCGGGCCGGCGTCCACGCTGACGATACCCTTGGCCGGCCGGGCCGGCCGCTCCGGAATCTGCAACAAATTCAACAGCACCCGACGCTGGCGCTCCGGGATCAAATTGGCTCGATACAAGATGGTTTCGGTCAGCCAGGCGAATAAATCGATGAAACTGTTGAGCGGGTCGCCGGGGGAAATTTGGGTGAGTTCCGGCAAATGGTTGGCCAGCCGGGCTTTGGCTTCCGCGACCAGATCGTCGAAGCGCCTGTCGTCTAAATTCGGTACCGGTAGTGGCATAACGGCCTCTCAGTTCAGCGTCAAGCCGGCACGCTCAAATTGAGCGTGAAGCCGAATTCCGCCGGGCGCTGGCTGTGGCGCAGCTTGTAGCGGATGTTGATGTGTACGTCGGCCACGCTGGCCGGGCTGGCCTGCACCAGCACTTCGTCGACCACGACCCGTGGTTCCCATTGCTGCAGCGATTTGCGCACCACTTGTGCGATCAAATGGCGAGTGGTCTCGTTGTTCGGCTGGTGCACGAAATTCAGCAAACCGCCGCCGAACGTCGGCCGCTGCAAGCGTTCGCCGGGCCGCGTCAATAAAATGTTCAGCATGGCTTCGCGCACGCTGGCGTCGTCTCGGCTCCACTCCAGACGACCGTCGGCGTCCAAGCCGCCTAGCGGCCAGCTGATGATGCTGGGAATCGGCAGTGCCATCGTCAACCTCCTTTGATTTTGGGGAACGGCAGGCAGATCCTGACCCACGGTAGCCAGAAAAACACGATGTTCAACAGAATCACCATAATCATCAACAATATCATCGCGATCAAGGTGATGACCGGCAGGCTGAAGGAACAGATCCACTGTATCCCCAGTTCCGGCCCGGACGGATCTTTAACCGTATCTTCGCTGGCCCCCTTGTTCAATTTCAATTTGTTCATCAAATCGAAGGTATCAGCCGGGGTAATCAGCGCGGCGCCTTTGGCCAGGCCGCGGCGCAAGTCCGACAAAGCCGGCATTTGGATCATCGACGGCCGGCTGGCCTCCGGATCGAACGGGGCGGCTACCCTAAACGGGACACTGAATGCGTCGCTACGCGCCCATTGAATTTGCTCCTGACCGTATTCGTTTTTGAAACGCACGAACGGTATGGCCTGAAACAGGTCGCCGGCGTTTTGGCCGAACTTGGGCAAGGGGATTTCCTTGACCTTGGCCAGGGTTTGATCCAACAAGCGTTGCCCCAAATGATCGCGAATTTCCTGGGCATCCGCGGACAGAACCCGCAGGCTCAGCGCGATCGTCCCGCCGCCGGACGCCGCCGGCAAGGCTTCGAAACCCGACAGTTTGTCTATGCCGCCGGCCGCGTCGGCCAATTGCTCCTGACGAACGATCCAGGCCACCAAAGGGTTGTCGCCGCCGCGCGCCGCGCATTGCTGCAGATAGTTCAACAGGCTTTGGTTACGATAAGGCGCGAACAAGCCTTGGTTCAATTCGCTGTAGGCTTGCACCCGTAAATCGAAGGGCAGGACCGCATCGTCGAACAGCCACAAACGACTGCACAGGTCCTCCAGCGCCGCGTTGTCGGCGATGCCGCTTTCTCCCAGGTGATAGCGGTTGACCAGCACCCGCAACAATTCGAAAAAACTTTTGTTGGGCACGCCTTGCGCCACCGGTACGCTGTAATAACTTTGCCAGACTTGCGCCGCGTCGGAACCGTAACCGAACGGCCACGGCAACATCCGCCCGGCCACCGCCAGGGTATCGGCCTGGTCTTGCGGGTCGAAGGCTTGAGCGGCGTCGCCATCGCGCAGATAGTAAAACCCGCCCAAAGGGACAAAACCGTACAACAAGGTATGGGTCTTGCCGTTGGCGTCCTGGGTTTTCAGGGGGTGCAAGGGGTGCACTTCCTCGCCGCTGTAAGCCGCGTCGCCGTTGCCTTTATGCAGCACGCCGTTGGCACACAGGCGGCGGCGCAAATCCGGATCGCGCAATTCGCTGGGCGCTTGCCTCCAGCCCAGGGCTTGACCGTCTTCCAGCAACCAGGCTTGCGAGGTAGCGCCAGTGCCGATGCGGCGGATCACGAAACCGGCTGAGGTGATTTTCATCGGGTCCAAAGCCGGTTCGCCAAAGCGGTCGCACACCACTTCGCAACTCAATAAATAAAAGGTTCTGTGCAACGGTAAGCGCAACACCGGCTCCTGACCGTGACGGCTATGCCGCTCTTCCTGTTGCCAGGCTTGAAACTGCGCAGACTCGAATTGACGGCGCTGCACATCCAATTTGAAACGGTTGACGAAATCCGCATCCAGATAGCGGTTAAGGCCGCAATGGCTGCCACTGCGGAAAAACGGCGGTTTGAGGCGAACGGCGTGTAAATTCGGATTCGGCGTCATAATCGTTACCAAATATTGCCGGCGCCCGGCGTGTATGAAGCGCTAACCACCGACGAGGTGATCACGGTATTGGCCTGGACAATGCCGCTGAAACTGGCCGTGCTGGCGTTGACCGTGACCGTGCTGGCATTGATGGTAACGCTGCTGGCGTCTACCGTGACGCTGCCGCTGCTGCGTACCGCAATGCCGCTGCTGCTCAGGGTGACGCTTTGGTCGGCGCGTTCTATGCTGATTTCGCCGCCGCCGGATTCGTCTATGGAAATCTTGTAACCGGAACGGGTTTTCAGCTCCAGTTTCGGGCCGTTGGCGTCGTCGAAATCCAGCACGGTTTGTTCCGGGGTACGCAGTACATAATGGTCTTGCACCGGATCGGCGTCTTCCGGTGCGCTGGAACTGCCGGCCCACAACGAACCCAGTACCAGCGGCAGTTCCGGGCTGATAAAACCCAGCACCACGATTTCATCCAGTTTAGGGATACAGCTGACGCCATAGCCCTGCCCGGCGGACGGCACCACCACGCTGGCCCACAATTCCATCGCCGTCGCGAACAGGCGGACTTTGACTCGGCCGCGGCTGTCCGGGTCGGCGTTGTCGGTAACCTGGCCGAGCTGCAAACTGTGTAGATTACCCAAGGTATGGCTGTTCACGGCTGCCACCCGCCTTTGTTGACTTTCAAATGGGTTTCGAAGCCGCTGTTATTGTCGAAGCGATGCACGCAATGCACGATTTGATAAAGACCTTTCAGGCGCGGCGACACCCCGTCCAGATCGATTTCGCGGCCGGGTTTCAAGCTGGGCTCGCCCTGGCAGACTATATCGCCCTGCACGAAACGCTTGGCCTGGCGGCGAAAGGCGGCTTTGGCGTAGGCTTCGGCTTCGCTGCTGCTGCGCGGTACCGGCTGCGGCACGATTTCCTCGCCCGGCCAGCTTAAATTGCCTAACGCAGCCGCGGCTTGGGTACCGCGCGGCGCCGGACTCAGCGCATCGGCCCGGTAATCGACCGCTTCCGCCGTCGCCAAGTTGTAGCCATTGACCAGGCTGGCCAGCGCTTGATGATTCAAATCCGCCAGCAGCCGTACTTTCAACGCGCTGTCCTGAGCGCTCAAGGCCAGCGGGTTGGAATCGGCCTGTTCCGGTTTGGCCCGCAGCCGGCCGTTGTCCAGCCGCACGGCCACATCGAACTGCTTGCCCAGCCGCAGCAAAAAGGCCAAATCGCTTTCGTTCAACTGCAGCCAATTCGCGCTGATGCCGGACATGGCCACGTCGGTTTGCAAACCGGCGGCGGAGGCAACGCTTTGCAATACCTCGTCCGGGCTTTGGTCTTCGAAACTGCGGTTATGCCGGCTGCGTGCCAAGCGGTGCAATTTGTCCTGCAACAATAAAGCGATGCTGGGTGCGCCTTCGCCGTAACATTCCTCGATGGCGGTGATTTCCCCGCTGAACAGTTTCAGCGGCTGGTCGTCGCCGGTTTCGATGTCTATCCCGGCGCCCAAGGCTATATCGTTCAGCGCGAAATCCGGGGTATCGCCGCCTTGCGGCCTGCCCCAGTTGGACAGTTGCAATTCGGCGTGGGCGCAGCCGTGCAAAGGCAAATTGACCTGCATCGCCAGCAAGGCTTGTTGCAAGTCTTCGCGCTTTTGCCCGTCTATCTTGATGGTCGGGCGGCTGCTGACAAAGGCGGAATCGGCCATGGGTTTGCGTTACCTCAATCGATTTGCAAGCGTTGTTGGCGTTGGCGCAACACGTCCAGCATCTGCGCCAGTTCGTGCTCGGCGGCGGACAACGGCAACTGTTCGGCACTCGGCCGGTTTTCGCCGGATTCTGTCACACTATCGGTCAGTTCCAGCTGAACCTCGTCTATCAATACCGGCATACGCCCTCCTGTTTACTCATCAATCAATCGAAACCGACACCGCTGTCGGCGGCGGTTTTCAACAAGGCAGTCACCGAAACCCCGCTGCGGCTGCCGCCGTCCGCCGCCGAGCGGGTAGCGGTCGTAACGGCGGTCGGCTTAGCTGCGCTTGCAGCGCCAGCCTTAGCGGCCGCACTTACCGTTGACGCTGCCGGACTACGCAAGGCTACGCTGCCACTCTGCAAAGCGGCGGCCGTCAAACCGGAAGGTTTGCCGGCCGGGCTGAAAGCACCTTCTATGCCGGTACCCAAGCGGGAGGAATTACCGTATTTGAAGGCCGGGCCTGGCACCGGCCGGTTGGCTTTGGCGGCCGCATTTGCCGCGCCGCCGGAACCCGCCGCCGTAGCGCCTGCGACCGAACCGGGAGCCGCAGAGTTTGCGCCGGCCAAAGACGGATTGGCGCCGATCCCGCCGCCCGGACTGATGCCGACGTTCAAACTGATTCCGCCTTCTATGCCCAAACCTATGCCTATGCCGGCGCTTACCCCGAAGTCGGCACTGAAGCCGATGGCAGCGTCGATGCCGATTTTCGGCAACGCCAACACCGGTGCCTCGGGCAAGCGTGGCGACTCTATGCCGTTATACAGCGAGTTGTCGCGCCAATTGCCGGCTTGGTCGCCGCTGCCGCCAGGCACAGGGCCGGCGCCGGCCGGACTCAAGCTTGGGGTATCGCGTTCGGCTTGTTCGACCTCGCGGTTACGGAATTGGTAGCGGTCTTCGCTCAGCTTCAAGGACACGGTAGCGCGCAGCGGCCGGCCTTCCGGCGAGAAAAAATCCAGGGTCTCGTCAAAGCTTTGCACCAAACCTAAAAATTCGAATGCCCCCCATTGGAACAGACAGCGTTTAGGCGCTTTCAGTTTGTCACCTTCCGCAATGGGCTTGATGAAGGCTTCGGCGATTTTTTTGGTTTGCAGCCGCACGTCCGAACCTTGTTCAATGGTTTTGTCGCCGCCAGCCGAGCCGCTGCTGGCACTGGGATCCCCGGCACCTTGGGCGGAGCTGTTGTGCGGTTCTATATAAGTGGTGTCGAACATCAATTCTATGCTCAAGGTCGACGAGCTTTTGTCGACGAATTGCGCGGAGCGGCTGTTGCCGTTGCGGGCGTTTTCCTTCAAGGTATTGGACAGGCTGACTTTCAAACTGACCGGGTTGAATTGCACGTCGATGGCATTGTCCAGGTCCGGACTGTCGTTATCGCCGCTCACCGGTATCAGCTTGCCGCGTTCAATGGCGATCATGCCGCCCCCCTGCCCTGGGTACCGGCCGGAGCCGGGCGTTGCAATTCCAAACCTTGATGCACCAAATGCAGTTCTTCGATAGCGACCTGACTGGCGGTGGCCGACAAATCCGGGCCTTTGAATTTGGTCGGCAATACCCCACTCAATTTCCAGACCATCACGGCGTTGTCCGTGACCACATCGCCGTCGACGCTGGGGTTGGCATAGACGATGATTTCGCCGCTCATTCGGTATCCGTAATTAGCTTGGTTAGTCGTCGCGTCGAACCAGGCCCACAAATCGTTGACGTCGGTTACCCCGCGTTTCAAAACGATAGGCACGAATTTGGTCGGACCGCTGCGGTGATGCTCGCCCCAGTTGTAACCGCCTTCGCCGATGACCTTGGGCTCCATCGTGGCTTCGAACCCGGTCACTTCGCTGAAAAATCCGCTGCACAGCAAACTGCTTTGATCGCTGTTGTACAAGTTCACTTTGAAGCGAAACGCAATGAATTCCGAAATCTCAGCCACCTGTCACCTCCGAGCGCCATTCGCCGTCCAGGTTGGTGAAGGTCAAAAACACCCGGTCGACCGGAAAGGCCGGCGCCACCATGATCTCGAACGCTATCGCGCCCTCCTGCGGCGCACTTTGCTTAATCGAAAACGCCTGCTCGGCGGAGCCACCGCGCAACGCACCTTGCAGATACAAGCGGCGGAAAAACTGCTCCAACACTAAGCGCGGCCTGGGATCGCGCACATCGACGTTGAAGATCAATTGTTCGCCCAAAGCCTGCAGTTGCCGGCGCAAAAAACCCAGAAAACGCATCACTTCGGCGGAACGGAAACCGTCGTACCGTTGCTTGTCCAGCGGATGGTCGATTGCCAACAAAGCCGGTACCACCAGACGCTCGTCGTCCAGCGCCAATTGACTTGCTCCGCCCGCCGCGCGCCGATAACGCAACACGCCTATGCCAGGCGTCTCGCGCAACTGCAGCGTTTGGGCTTGATTCAAATACGGGTAGGGTAACAACTCGCTTTGCAAAGGCTGTGCGGCCACCGAGCGCCACGGCCCGTCGCGACGCGCCACTGCGGATTGTCGGCCGGCAATCAAACCTACCGGCGAGCTTAAACCGACGCCGGGGCCGCGCAAATAAGGCGCCAAAAACTGCATATGTCGCAACGCCTGACCGCTGCCCGGTTGCGCTTGATAGGCCGCCAGCTCGGTCAATACGGCCGGATCCAGTACCGGGCTGTCCAGTTCGCCGGAATAGTTCAAAGGCAAGGTCCAAAGGCATTGGATGTCCGGCCGCAAGCTGAACAGCCAGCGCAGCACCCCGGTCGGCGCTTGGTTCATGTCTATGCCGTCCGCCGCCGCCGTCAATAACGGTAAACCTATCAATTGGTTGAAGGCGCGCGGCGCCGGCATCTGCTCGATAGCCGGATAGGGGCCGCCCAGCGTATTCGACTGTTGGGTACACGGTAAAAATTCGGGGGCTATGCCGTCCAGGCGTTGGCCCGGAATATCCGGCAAACGCGGCGGCACTTGCAAGCGCTCCAGGTCCGGCATCGCCAACACGCCGACGCCCTGCACGACCAAGGCAAGCGCCAGCCCGCGCAAGCGTTCGGTATCGAACAGTTCGGTGTCCGGCAGCGGAAGAAAACCGTCTTGCCCCTGATCTTCCGGTATCCGTATCACCCACAGTTTGTCGCCGCCGTTGGCGAAAAAGTCCGTCACGGCTTGCGGCAACCAAGCCGTGGCGCCGGCCAATACGCTACGGTACCGGGTGGCGGCGCTTGCGGCATCCGGAAACAAATCGCGAAATTCGGCGCCGGACTGCAACGGCAACGGTAATTGGAACAAACCGCGGCTGCGGCTCCAGATCAGTCTATCCAGCAACAAGTCGGCGGCTTGGGCCAGCGCGGCCGGGTCTACACTCGGCATCGCAGTCCATGCCGCGACGAATTCGCTCAGCAAATCGTTGCCGGCCGGCACAGCCGACAACGCTGCTTGCAATTGGGCTAACAAACCGGCGCTATCCACGGCCTCCCGGTTAAGCAAAGGGCCCAGCAATTCGGCTTGCAACACGTCGTCTAAGGTCTTGGTCAACACCAACTTATCGGCGACTGTATCCAATAACGCATAATCGAGCGCTTCGCTATGCAGCCGTTCGGTTCTGAGTTGGTGCAGGGCGACAGTCATGTTGGCGAGCAAACCGTCTTTATCTATTGCGGTGCCGCGCAACCACCGCGCGGTCAAATTGCCGCCGGCCGCCATTTCCAATTGCGCCAACAACAGGATTTCGTCGACCGCCCGGCCGAAACCGGCCGCCCGCATGTCGTCCAGCGCGGCCGGCATCGCCGCCAAACGTTGAAACCGCGCCCGGCCCGGGGCATGGCCGAGCATCGCCACTTCCAGCGCCGCGACTCGGCGTTCGCTAGGTCTTGGCGTCAAGGCTACCCGGGCACCGGCAAACCATTCCATACTCGGCTACCCCGCCTCAGCTTTGGATGATGGTCTGGACTTTTAAGGTCAGCTCTTCTATGGCCACGTCGCCGCCGCCCTTGGCGGTCAACGACGGCCCGGTCCACTTGATCGGCATGGCTTTGACCAAGGTCCAGGTCACTACCGCACTGGTACTGGTCGGATCTTCGTTTTTCAATTTAACGACCACGTCGCGTTGCGCGGTGACGTCGCCGTTGCGGATTTGCTCCAGCCAGCTGTAAATGTTGTCGGCGCCTATCACCCCGCGCTTCAGGGTAACGTCGCCGGCTTTATGTATGCCGGGAATGGTCCGCACATAGTTGACCGGATCGTTGCCGTTGCGGTATTCGGCCACGGTGACTTCGGCGTTTAAACCGGAGACTTCGGAAAAGCCGCCTTGTACATCGCCTTCGCTGCCGTCGCCCAGATTGACCAGATAATTGAATGCGCCGTAAGGCGTGGGTCTGTATTGAGCCATGGTGAATTCCTCTTCAATAGGGAGTTAAGCCGTTAGGCGTCGGCGGTTTTTTGGCCGATGCGGAAAATGACGAATTCGGCCGGCTTCAAGGCCGCCACGCCGACTTCGCAGACCAAGCGGCCGTTGTCCAAATCGTTTTGCGTCATGGTGCTGCGGTCGCAACGCACGAAATAAGCGGTCTTAGGACTTCCCAGCAAGCGGCCGTTGTACCATTCGTTGTACAAAAAGCTCTCGACCGTAGCCCGCACGTTATCCCACAAGCGTTCGCCGTTCGGTTCGAACACCACCCATTGGGTGGATTTGTCGATGGAGCGTTCCAGATACAAGAAGTAGCGGCGTACGTTCACGTATTTCCATTCCGGGTCGCTGGACAAGGTCCGGCCGCCCCACACCCGGTGTCCGCGCCCCGGAAACGAGCGCAAACAGTTGATGCCGTAGGGATTCAGCAATTCCTGTTGAAAGCGGTTGATTTCTTGGGAGAAGCGCAACGCGCCTATCACCGGCTCGTTCGCCGGCGGCTTGTGCACGCCGCGCTGCACGTCGGTATTGGCGTAAACCCCGGCGACGAATCCGGCCGGCGGCACAGTCACCGTACTCAACAAACCGCGCGGATCGGCAATCACCACCCAGGGGTAGTACAGCGCCAGGCGCGAATCGTCGAAGTTGGAGCTGAAATCGCGCACTTCGGAAATGGTCATGTCCGCGCGGCTATCGACGATGCCGACCCGGTATCGCATGCGCAAGCAGTGGCGCAGCATCTCCATGACAATGGCCTGATGGCTGGTCTCGTCGTTCGCGGCGGCGGCGGGCGTCATGACGATGGAAATATCTTCGATGTTTTCCAGTGCGATGAAGCCGCTGCTGCCGTTGACTTCGTCCTCCACCCCGGCGTAATGCACCGCTACCGGCACGTCGCCGTCGTGGCCGCCGCTCATGCGGATCAAATAGCGCGGACCGTGAATCGACAGAGGTCCGGGATTCAACGGGCCGGGTTCGAACAAATCGAACAAGGCCGCCAACACCTCGGCGCCCGTTGCATCGTCGGCCAGAGTACAGGCGACTGGGCTGCTCAATTGGTCGTAACGTTTGTCCGGCGTCTGCGCCAATATTTCGGTCAAACTGTTATCGCCGGCCGGTGCGCTGGACACATTGCCGTAGCTGTAAATAACCGGGTCGTCTTCGTCGCCGGCATGTACGGCGATATCGAAATTGCGTTGTACCACGACGGCGCGCACGTTATCCGGCGCGGCCGCCAAGGCCGCGAGCCGTATCGAAACCGGCGCGGCCACGCCGGGATTCAAGCCGGTACCGTCCACTACGAACAGATCCCCGGCCGCGTTCAATGTGCCGCGCAGGGTAGTCAAGGTACCCCAGTGCGGCGAACCGGTGTAGATGGATAAATTGGTCTCGGCGCTAAACGTTAAAACAGCCGAAGTACCATTGGCCAGAGGGCCGCTGCTGGGGTTGCGCGCGAACATTCGGGTAAAGGTGATGTCGGTATCGGCGTCATCGACCATACCCGCCAGCATCAACCGACCTGTCGTACCGGGGGCGGCGCCGTTGGCGCGTAAATCGGTGCCGGTGACGGCTACCCCGTCCGCCGTGGTTATCACACAACGGTTATTGAAAATGGTGTAGTGATCACCTTCTCGAAACACTAATCCAACGAAATCCAGCGGAAAATGCGCGTCGGGAAATTGGGCGACGATGCCCGGAGCGCGCACGGCGTTAGACAAACCGGTGGCGGTCAAAAACACCAATTCCCCTTGCGCCGGTGCCGAGGTGACTTCCCGGCGCAACAAGTTTTCGCTGTCGCGCCATAACAGCTCCAAGGTGAAATTACCCATCGCTCCCGGAAATCGGCTGGTAAACCGCACGTCGGTGACGGCCGGATTGCTGCGGGCCACGCCGTCGTCCGGTCCGGCGAAATTACCGACTCTGGACACGAACAATTGTTTACCGCCGCCGTCGAAAAAAGCCTTGGCCGCGATAGCCGTATGATTGAGTACGGGGTTGCCGTCTAAAGTTAGATCGCGGATGTCGCCGTAGATCCGGCTATATTCGCCGAAACTGGTCACAACTTCCGGATTGCCGCGCAACGGTCCGAAACGGGTGGGACCGACGATGGCCGATACGCTGGTTCCCACGCCCTCTATCGATTTGGCACGAAAACTGACTTCTTCTACAAACACACCCGGTGCAAGATATTCAGGCATGCTCCCCTCCTTAAATTAACTGGAACTACGGTGACAAGAAAAACTCAAGCATCGGGATGCTCAAATCGGTTGTACGGCCACATGGTCCCGGCCCTGGGATCGAATCAGCGCGTATTGGCCGGGCAGCACGGTTAAATCGATTGCGGCGGCAAAGCCCGCGGCATTCAAACGTCCTAATTGCATGTCGGTTAAATCGGCCGGGTCCAGCGGCGTATCGGCTGCGGCGTCCGCCAGAGCCCGGACCGACAGCGTGGCTGCATAGTTGACGACGCCTTGCGGCAACGGCGGCAAGCGCTGCATGGGCAACACGAAATCGCCGTGCCGGTCGGCCTGCGCGCGAAACAACAGGCTGCCGGCAACGCCCAAATCGACCGTTAACGTCAATATCGCCCAGACCGCAGGCGCACTATCGGCCGCAAAGCGCAAATTGCCGCGCAACGCGCCGCCACGGCCTATCGCGGTACCCGAGGGTGTCGGGTACATCACCAAGCTATGGCCTTGGGCGTTGCCGGCCAGAATCTCGAAACGTCTGGGATTGTATTTGCCCGGGTTATCGCTGACGCTGCCGCTCAAGGTATAAGGGATTTCCGGCAAGGCTTGCCGGTCGGCGTCGCCGGCTTCTCCCGGCACGATACGGGCGGACGCGCGCCGCCACAACGCGGTCTTGCCTTCGCCGTGGCGCCATCGCAAATCGGCCGGCCGGGTATTGTCGAACAGCACCGACACCGTACTATTGATACGCTGCATCTGCGCAGGGTCGGTAGCGCTGGTGCCGTCTAACCAAACGATTAGGTCGCTGGCGAACAGTAGATTGGTTTCCAGTACCCGTAGCGCCGTCATACCGCGCCTGCCGGGAATATTCGGGTGGAAACCGGTGGCCCCTCGCTACGCGGCTGCCGCAATCTCAGTCGAACGGTACGGGCTACATACGGCACGCTGCTGGTATAGGGGGAACGAAACACGTCCCATATCCGCATCAAATCCTCGGTACTCATTTCGTCCGGCATGATGTTCAGGATTTCGCTTGCCCCCCAGTCCTCGTCAATATCCTGAATCTGGGAAACGTCCAGTTGGCATTCGTTAGCCAGCTCCACCATGGCCCAACTCATCAGATCGGCCTCTATCGTGGCGCTGCCGGCGTTGGCAATCAACAGAAAATGCAGGTTGACCGGTAATTCGGCTTGAGGAGCGGACAGATCGCTGCCGCGTTGCGCGAAGGTACGCTGACGGCCGTGCGGGTCTATGGTCATGCGGTGCAGGTAAATGCCGAGCAGATTGCCGGTCAGATTATTGGCAATGTCGGTGCTACCCAACAGGCGCACGATGGCATTGGTCGGCTCGCTGCTCAATTCGGTGGGCAGCCGGCTGGTCAAAAACGCTTCCAACGCCAATAATACGCCGGTAACCCCGCGGTACGACGCCATGCACTCTCCTCGTTCGGGCCTAACATGACTTGCCTTGATGAGCTAAGCTCATTAGCCGCTTTTGTGAACCGTTCGACTCAGCAAAGTCGAAAAAAGCGTGCTAATGCAAACAAGCCAACTAAATTCCGTGCCTCAGTTCAAATTCTGCTTACTAGGTTTAGCAGAGTTTTAAAATCCTGCCGGAATAAACTGCATTAAAATTTCATGAAGCCCCCGGCGGATTCCGTTGAAGCCGCGTGTTTCGAGCTACGGCATTACGGCGCCCACCAGATTTGGCCGCTAACGTATCGTTTAGCCGGCCTGTTTCTCTTCCAACCGCTCTTCAAAATCCGTCTTGCCGTTTGCACCCGCCGGTAAGTTGGCGAAATTTTCCGGCCGCATATTTTTCGTGCACCCTGCTTTTCATTGGTAGAATGTTCGGTTCGGTATCGGCCTACGCTTTTTAACTGTGTTGAATTTCATCTGGACAGCCTTGTTTCTTACGGCGTTCTTGATAGCCGCGCTAAAATTTTGGCTGCTTGGCGAACAAGCCGTATTCGGCACCTTGTTGAGCGCGATGTTCGAAGCGGCTAAAACGGCGTTCGACATCTCCTTAGGTTTGACCGGCGTGCTGGCGCTGTGGATGGGCATCATGAAAATCGGCGAACACAGCGGTTTCGTCACGCTGCTGACCAAAGTCTTGAATCCCTTGTTCCGGCGCTTGCTGCCGGAAATCCCGACCGATCATCCGGCCTTGGGCGCGCTTACCATGAACATCGCCGCCAATATGTTGGGCCTGGACAATGCGGCGACTCCGCTAGGCCTTAAAGCCATGCAAGCCATGCAAAGCCTGAATCCGCGCCCGGATACGGCCAGCGATGCACAAATCGTGTTCCTGGTTTTGAATACGTCGTCCGTTACCCTGTTTCCGGTCACGATATTCGCTTACCGGGCGCAAATGGGTGCCCACAACCCGACCGACGTCTTCATTCCTATCCTGATCGCGACTTACGCGTCGACGATGGCCGGCTTGCTGGCGGTAGCTTGGATACAGAACATTCGCTTGTGGGACAAAGTGTTACTCGCTTATTTGGGCGGCATCAGCCTGTTGCTGGCCGGACTGATCGGCTATTTCGCCGGATTGCCGCGCGAACAAATGCTGCAACAATCGGCGGCGCTTAGCCAGATTTTGCTGTTCAGCCTGGTTGTCGCTTTCATTGCGGCCGCGGCGCTACGCCGCTTGAACGCCTACGAACTGTTCGTAGACGGTGCCCGCGACGGCTTTCACACCGCGGTCGGCATCATTCCGTATTTAGTGGCCATGCTGGTGGCTTTCGCCGTGTTTAGAGCCAGCGGCGCCCTGCAAATCGCCACCGACGGTGTGGCCTGGCTGGTAACCGGTTTGGGGATGGATAGCCGTTTCGTAGACGCCTTGCCTACCATGCTGATGAAGCCGTTCAGCGGCAGCGGCGCCCGGGCGATGATGCTGGACGCCATGCAAACCCACGGCGCCGATGCGTTCGCCGGCCGCCTGGCGTGCATAGTGCAAGGTAGCACCGAAACCACTTTTTACGTGCTGGCGGTCTATTTCGGCTCGGTCAACATCAAGCGCATCCGCCATGCCGCCGCCTGCGGCCTGATTGCCGACGCGGCCGGGATGATCACGGCGATTTCTACAGCTTATTGGTTTTACGGTTAACCCCCTTCAATTCAACCCTATGCAAATACATTTAAAAACCCTGGGCTGCCGCTTGAACGAAGCCGAATTGGAAACCTGGGCGCAAGCTTTTCAGATCCGCGGCCACGGCATCACCCGCAATCTTCACGACGCGCAAGTAGTCGTATTGAATTCCTGCGCCGTCACCCAAGATGCGGTAAAAAAATCCAAGCAGTTGATCCGCCGCATCCACCGCGACAACCCGCAAGCCAAACTGGTAGTTAGCGGCTGTTATGCCACCTTGAATCAAAGCGAAACCGAACAACTGATGGGCGTGGATTTGGTGATAGGCAATAACGACAAACACCTGCTGGTGGAGAAAACGCTGGCGGAACTCGATATGGACAGTATGCCTGCCATGTCGACCGAACCCGGCGAAGTATCCTTATTCAACCGCGGCCGCCAACGCGCTTTCGTCAAAGTGCAAGACGGTTGCCGCTACCGCTGTACGTTTTGCATCGTCACCGTGGCCCGCGGCGAAGAACGCAGCCGCAGCATTGCGGAGATCGTCGCCGAAATCAACGCCTTGCATAGCCAAGGCATTAACGAAGCGGTCATCACCGGCGTGCATTTAGGCGGATACGGCAGCGACATCGGCAGCAATCCGGTCGAATTGATTCGGACTATTCTGGCGCAAACCGAAATCCCGCGCTTGCGCATGGGTTCGCTGGAACCTTGGGAGCTGCCGGAAGGTTTCTTCGAATTGTTCGATAACCCGCGCTTGATGCCGCATTTGCATTTACCGTTGCAAAGCGGCAGCGACAGCGTGTTACGCCGCATGGCAAGACGCTGCAAAACCGCCGAATTCGCCGACCTGGTAGACTCCGCAAGGGCGCGGATAGCGAATTTCAATGTCACCACCGACATCATCGTCGGCTTTCCGGGCGAAACCGAACAGGAATGGCGGGACAGCCTGGATTTCATTCGTTCGATAGGCTTCGGCCATATCCACATCTTCAGTTATTCGCCGCGAGAAGGCACCAAGGCGGCCGGTTTGCCCGATCAGGTCCGCAACGAGGTCAAACGCCGGCGCAGCCGCGAATTGCATCAATTGGCCGATGCCATGAAACGCGATTTCGCCGAACGGAATCTGGGCAACCAAGCCGAGGTACTTTGGGAAGGCCAAACCGAACCCTTAAGCGACGGACGTATCCGCTATTTTGGCTATACCCCCAATTATTTGCGGGTTGCTTGCGAGGTTTTGCCGGCAAACTTACTGGAAAATCGAGTGTTCCCGGCAAAATTGCTGGAAATCGCCGACCAATTTATTCGGGCGGAACCGGCCTAAACCATCCGCGCGGCCAAGCCTGAATCGCCTTACCAAGCGCAACTTGCAGGCAAGTCCGGCGATGGTTTTTGCACCGAGTCCGATTCCCCCCCAACCGCGGGTCGGTTAGCGTAAAAACTGTCGTTTCGCTAGCAATAAACGCGACTTTCGTGCATTTTCGCTGCAGCGGGCAACTGGCGTATAATTCGCGCCAATTTTTGAACCATACTCGAGGAACCATGAGCATCACACTGTCCAACCGTGTTAAAGCCGTCAAGCCGTCGCCGACTCTAGCCATCACGGCTCGCGCCGCCGCGATGCGCGCCGCCGGCAAAGACATCGTCGGCCTAGGCGCCGGCGAACCGGATTTCGATACGCCCGAGCACATCAAAGCCGCCGCGATCGAAGCATTGAATCAAGGATTCACCAAATACACCGCCGTAGACGGCACACCCGGTCTGAAAAAAGCCGTTATCGACAAATTCAAACGCGATAACGGCTTAAGTTACCAACCTAAACAGGTTTTAGTCTCTTCCGGCGGCAAACAAAGTTTTTACAATCTGGCGCAAGCTTTGCTTAATCCCGGCGACGAAGTCATCATCCCGGCTCCCTATTGGGTATCCTATCCCGACATGGTGCTGTTGGCCGATGGCGTACCCGTGATCGTCGCAGCCGGCCAGGAACAAGGTTTTAAAATCACGCCGGCCCAGTTAAAAACCGCGATTACCGATAAAACCCGTTTGCTGGTCATCAATAGTCCGTCCAATCCAACCGGTGCGGCCTACAGCCTGGACGAATTAAGCGCGTTGGCCGAAGTGCTGCAGGACTATCCGCAGATACTGATCGCCACCGACGATATGTACGAACATATCTTGTGGAACAAGGGCGAGTTTGTGAACATCCTGAATGCCCGCCCGGATTTCTACGAACGCACCATCGTGTTGAACGGAGTATCCAAGGCGTACTCGATGACCGGCTGGCGCATCGGCTACGCAGCCGGCCCGGCCGATTTAATCGAAGCCATGTGCATCATTCAATCGCAAAGCACGTCCAACCCGACTTCGATTTCGCAAGTCGCGGCTGAAACCGCGCTGAACGGCGACCAAAGCTGCATCGACAACATGATGGTGGAATTCAAAAAACGCCACGATTTCGTGGTAGCCGCCTTGAACGACATAGACGGCGTCGCGTGCTTACCGACCGACGGTACGTTTTACGTATTTCCAAGCGTACACAAACTGATCGAACGTTTGAACGGCATAGACGACGACTTGCAATTTGCCGAATATTTGATCGAAAAGGCCGGGGTCGCATTGGTACCCGGGTCGGCATTCGGTTGCCCCGGTCATATCCGCATCTCTATAGCCACCAGCATGGCTAATTTGGAAAAAGCCCTGGAAAGAATCCGCCAAGCCGTCTAAGCACCGCTCAGCGGCGCCCCCCCCAAAAAACCCGAGCATAAAGCAAAGCTCGGGTTTCCAGTCTTCAGCCCCAGGTTAATCGTAACGTTTGGCGCTAGCAGGTAGTTTGGCGAAAATAGGATCGCAGGCAATTCCATAACGTTCGGGGTAATAGACTCCGCCTAAATGTAAACCGTGCGGCGGCGCGGTCATCGCGGCTAGTCTGCGGTCTTTGACAGCCAGCAGAGTCTCGGTCCATTCCACGGGCTGCTTACCCATGCCGATTTCCATCAACACGCCGGCGATATTGCGCACCATGTGATGCAAAAATGCGTTTGCGCAAATATCGATGATCACCCGGTCTTGCTGCCGGTAAACCTCGATGAAGTGCATATAACGATTAGGACTGAGCGACTGGCAACCTTGGGCGCGAAACGACGAAAAGTCGTGCTCGCCGAGCAAGGCTTGAGCCGCCATATGCATGCTCTCCGCTTGTAAAGGCAAGTAACACCAAGTGGCCTGGGTACGTAACAAGGCCGATTTAACCGGTCGATTCAAGATGACGTAGCGGTAGTACCGGGCAATTGCGCTATAGCGGGCATGGAAGTCGTCCAGGGCCGGCATGGCCCACAACACCCGGATGTCGTCCGGCAAATGACTGTTGCCGCCCATCAGCCAAGCGCGCATATCGCGCTGCACCGGGGTATCGAAATGTACGACTTGTTCTATGGCGTGCACCCCGGCGTCGGTCCGCCCCGCGCAATGTACCGTAACCGCTTGGTCGGCAATTTTACTAAGGGCGCGCTGTAATTCGCTCTGCACGGTCGGTTTGCCGGCCTGCCATTGCCAGCCGGCGTAGGCGCTACCGTCGTATTCCAGCCCTAAAACGATACGCGGCATGGTTAATGGATATAAATCCGGCAACCAACCGGTACGCGGTCGAACAGACAAATGAGATCGGCATTTTTCATGCGTATGCAACCGTGCGACTCGGGCTTGCCCTGCAGCAAATGGTCCGGGCAACCATGGATGTATATGTAGCGCCACGCGGTGTCGACCGCACCGTAACGATTATGCCCGGGTTGCAATCCACCCAGCCAAAAAATTCGAGTCAGTATCCAATCGCGCTGCGGATATCGGGCGGCCAATTCCGGGGTATATATTTCGCCGGTCGGGCGTCTGGCCGTAAAAACGCTATTGATCGGCAAACCGGCGCCGATTTTTGCCCTGACGCTATGCCAGCCGGTTGGCGTACATTCGCTGCCTTTCAATTGGCCGGGGCCATTTTTAGCGGTAGATACGACAAACTCCAGTTCGACATCGCCAAGTCGCAACAAACGCAAACGTTGCCGGGCTATATCGATATCCAGATATTCGGCCGGTTTATCGCCGTCCGCATACCGATTGGCGTTATTGCCGGCAACATTCATCGAATAAACAAGGCGATGGACTCGACGTGAGCCGTTTGCGGAAACATATCCATCACTCCGGCCTTAACCAGTTTATAGCCCAATTCGTTTACCAAGATTCCGGCATCGCGCGCCAAAGTAGAAGGATTGCAAGATACGTAAACGATACGCTCCGGCTGCCAATGCTTAAAGTTGTGCAACACTTCCGACGCTCCGGCACGCGACGGATCCAGCAATATCTTGTTGAATTTTTGCTTACACCAAGCTGCGTCTTTAAGATCTTTACTCAAGTCAGCGACGTGAAACTCCACGTTCTGAATGCCGTTTAACCGGGCGTTTTCCCTGGCATGCCGCACTAGCGGCAAGTCGCCCTCTACGCCCACGACGTGACCGGCTTGGCTAGCTAACGGCAAAGTGAAGTTACCCAAGCCGCAAAACAAGTCCAACACCCTGTCCTGTTGACTAAGCTGCAATGCCTCTATGGCACGCGCCACCATTTGCCGATTGATGTCGTAATTGACCTGAGTAAACATGGCCGGGCGGAAATTAAAGCGTATCCCGTACTCCGGTAAAGCGTAGCCCGGAACCACTTCCGGTTCGCCCGGCAACGGCACAATGCTATCCGGCCCTTTAGGCTGTAGACACACAGAAAATTGATGTTCACGACCGAAGCTGCGCAGACGCTCTATATCGTCGAGGTTTGGCGGGACTAGCATGCGAAATGCCAACACGCATTCGTCGTCGCCGATCGCTACTTCGATTTGCGGGATTTTATCTTTGACGCTCAAGCCGGCAATCATCTCGCCCAAAGCGGTCAATTTGTCCCCGACACTCGCATGCATGACTCGACAACTGTCAATTTCAGCCAGAAACGGATTGCGCCGCTCGCGAAAGCCTACCAATACCCTTTGCTTCTTCGCCACCCATTTGACGCCCATCCGGGCTTTGCGCCTGTATCCCCAATGCGGCCCGGTCAATGCCGGCCAAATTTCCGGAATGTGCAGTTTGCCGATGCGGCTAAATTGTTCTTGCAGCAATGCCTCTTTGAAATGAATTTGCTCTGCATCGTCGACGTGTTGAAAACTACAGCCGCCGCATACGCCGAAATGCGGGCAGCCGGGCTCAACCCTATGCTCGGAACGCCGGTGCAAGGCAACCGGCTTGCCTTCGGCATAGTCTTTACGGCTATCGGTATAAATAAAATCAACATTTTCGCCGGGCAAGGCCTCGTCTATGAACACAACTTTACCGTTGACGTGCGCGACGCCGCGGCCGTCGTGTGATAACGACTCAATGATTACGTTGACGGGTTCTGTAGGAAGTTTTTTCTTATGAGACATGCAGATATAAACATCCGGATTCGCCGCAACCAATCCGGAAACAAACTAAAAAAATGAGACCTTTGCGCCGATACGGCGGTTTAGCTGGGAAATACCCCGGTCGATAAATAGCGGTCGCCGCGGTCGCAAATAATCGCCACAATAACGGCGTTGTCCAGTTCTTTGGCCAACTGTAACGCGCAATACACCGCGCCGCCGGAAGATACGCCGGCAAAAATACCTTCTTTGGCGGCCAATTCCCGCGTGGTGTGTTCCGCATCGAGCTGTTCGACTTCAATGACTCTATCCACCCGCTCGGCGTCGAATATTTTGGGCAAATATTCTTGCGGCCAACGCCGGATGCCGGGAATTTTCGATTGGCCTTTAGGTTGCACGCCGACGATTTGCACGGCGGAACTTTGCTCCTTTAAAAACCTGGAAGTTCCCATAATCGTTCCGGTAGTCCCCATCGCACTGACGAAATGCGTGATTTTACCGGCGGTATCGCGCCAAATCTCCGGCCCCGTGCCTTCGTAATGCGCACGCGGATTGTCCGGATTGGCGAATTGGTCGAGTATTCGTCCTTCCCCGCGCGCTTCCATGGCCCGCGCCAAATCGATCGCCGCTTCCATGCTACCGGACGCCGGCGTCAAAATAATCTCGGCACCGTAGGCTTTCATCGAGGCAATACGTTCGGCGCTCATATTGTCCGGCATGATCAACGTCATTTTATAACCCTTGATCGCCGCCGCCATGGCCAATGCGATGCCGGTATTGCCGCTGGTCGCCTCGATCAAACGGTCGCCCGGTACAATCTCACCACGTAGTTCGGCATGCTTGATCATACTGAGCGCCGGCCGGTCTTTGACCGAACCCGCAGGATTATTGCCCTCAAGCTTGACTAAAACGGAATTGCTCGAATTTGAGACAAGCCTCTGTAAGCGCACCAACGGCGTGTTGCCCACTTGGGACTCTATGGTAGGAAAATTCATGTTAGGTAAAAAACTGAGTGAATTAGTCGAAATTATACCAAACGCCGTCCCCGCAACCGTAACAATACCATGCCGTCAATTACTCTATAATCGCCCTATTGCGACCGATTATTAGCGTTTGATATGGACAACACAGCAATTTGCATACCTGATTTAAACAACCCCGAATACTACATCAATCGCGAACAAAGCTTGCTCGAATTCAATTATCGGGTTTTAGCGCAAGCACTGGATGAAAGTCTTCCGCTGCTGGAACGTCTAAATTATCTATGCATTTCTTGCTCCAATCTTGACGAATTTTACGAGGTCCGCGTCGCCAGTTTGTTGCAGATGGCTGAAATGGACGCCAGCGCCATCAGTGCGGACGGCCTCAGCATTCACGAACAACTGGAAAAAATTGCTTTCAAAGCCCACGAGCTCGTCAGCGAACAATACCGCGTTTTGAACGAAGTATTGATCCCCCGTCTGGAAAACGAACGCATTCGTTTCCTACGCCGCGACCGTTGGAGCGAGTCGCAAAAAAACTGGCTGGAAAAATATTTCAACGAAGAACTGCTGCCCATTCTGACGCCGGTTGGCCTGGATTCGGCTCACCCCTTCCCGCGGATTCTGAATAAAAGCTTAAATTTCATTATTTCCTTGACCGGCAAAGACGCATTCGGACGCAACAGCGGCAGAGCCGTTTTACAAGCCCCGCGCGCGCTTCCGCGTATCGTGCAACTACCCGTTTCCGAAACCGATAGCGGTCCGCACGATTTCGTGTTCTTGTCGTCCATCATCCATGCTTTCGTATCCGATTTGTTCAACGGCATGACGGTTAAAGGGTGCTACCAATTTCGAGTGACTCGCAACAGCGACTTTTTCGTCGACGACGATGCGATAGACGACCTGCTGTTAGCCGTGGAAGGCGAACTGGCCATGCGCAACTACGGAGACGAGGTACGCTTGGAAATCGACGCCAACTGTCCGGACGAAACCGTCAATTTCTTATTGGCACGTTTCGATTTGACCCAAGACCGCTTGTTCTTGTGCAGCGGGCCGGTCAATTTAAGCCGGATTCAAGCAATTTACGGTTTGGTGGACCGCACCGACTTAAAATTTCCGCCGTTCAAACCCAACATCCCGCCTTCGCTCAGCCGCAACAAAGACTTTTTTGCTGCCATTCGAAAACAAGACATTTTATTGCATCACCCTTATGAATCGTTCTTACCGGTAGTGGACTTTATCCGTCAGGCCGCCGCCGACCCCGACGTGCTGGCAATCAAACAAACGTTGTACCGGACCGGGGTAGACTCTCCGATTGTGGCCGCGTTAATCAAAGCGGCCAGAGCCGGAAAAGAAGTCACCGTGGTCATTGAGTTAAGAGCTCGTTTCGACGAAAAAGACAATATCGGCTTAGCAGCCAAACTACAGGAAGCCGCCGCTCACGTCGTGTACGGCGTAGTGGGTTATAAAACGCACGCCAAAATGTGCTTGGTTTTACGCAAGGAAGGCAATACCTTAAGAAATTACGTGCATCTCGGCACCGGGAATTATCATCCGAAAACTGCGCGTCTTTATACCGATTACGGTTTGTTCAGCTGCGAAAAAGAACTGGGGGAAGACGTGCGCCGGGTCTTCATGCAGTTGACCAGTCTGGGCAAGGTCAGCAAGCTCAACAAGCTGCTGCAATCCCCGTTTACCCTGCATCCCGGCTTGCTCAAAATGATCGATAAGGAAATCGAGCACGCCAAAAAAGGCAGGCCGGCCCGCATCATTATGAAGGTTAATGCGGTCGTCGAAGAACAAGCCATTCAAGCGTTATACCGCGCATCCCAAGCCGGGGTAGACATCAAGTTAATCGTGCGCGGCATCTGTTGTTTACGCCCCGGCATTCCGGGTATTTCGAACAACATCGAAGTGCGTTCGATTGTCGGACGATTTTTAGAGCACGCTCGGATTTACGCGTTTATGAACGGCGGCGATTGGTCTATCTACGCATCGAGCGCTGACTTGATGAACCGAAATCTGTTTAAACGCGTGGAGATTTGTTTCCCTATCGCCGACAAAAAAATCGGCGAACGCATTTTAAGCGACATGAACGCCGCCCTTAACGATAATTCGCAAGCCTGGATTTTACAAAGCAACGGGCAATACAGCCGGGCAACGCCGGGCGACAAGCCAATCTTTCAACTTCAAACCGACCTTTTGAAGCAATTTTGCCAATAAACACTGTCTAAAATGAAGAATTCGCTACGCCAAGTCGTGCTGGATACCGAAACTACAGGTATCAATCCTAAGGACGGTCATAAAATCATCGAAATCGGCTGCGTGGAGCTGATCAACCGCAGACTAACGCAAAACCGCTTCCATGTGTATGTCAATCCGGATAGAGAAATAGATGCCGGCGCAATCGAGGTACACGGTATCAGCAATGATTTTTTGCAAGACAAACCACGCTTCGCCGATATAGTTGAGGATTTCTTGCAATTTACGGCCGGCGCGGAACTGATCATACACAACGCCCCTTTCGACGTCGGCTTCCTGAATCACGAGCTGGCTTTATTAGGCGGAACGCTAGGTAAGATAGAAGACAGCTGTACGGTATTCGACACCTTGGCATACGCTCGCAAAAAACATCCGGGCGCACGCAATAGCTTGGATGCACTGTGCAAACGTTATGGAATAGACAACAGTCATCGGGAACTACACGGGGCACTACTTGACGCGGAGATTTTAGCGGACGTGTATTTGATCATGACTGGCGGCCAAGCTTCGCTGCTTGAAGAAAGCAAGCAAGTCGAAGTTGCCGTCAGCCAAGTCATAGAGCGTTTGCCGACTCAACGCCCCAAAATTAAGATTATTCGCGCTTCCGACGACGAATCAGCCAATCATTACGCCAGAATGGAAAAAATTAGCAAATCTAGTAGCATTAATATGTGGCCAAAGGAATAAGGCAACTTGTCTATCAATATTGAAATTATTATTGGTTAAGTTATTCGATAACTGCTTATATAAAACAAGGCTATTACCGCTTGTTTAACCAATAAATTCAATCAACTCAAATTAACCCCAGGCTTCAACTAAAAATAGAATCAAAAGAATATCCGGTATCTTCTAAAATTTCTTTTAGGCGTTTTAAGCCTTCCATTTGAATTTGCCTAACTCTCTCGCGAGTAACGCCTAATTCCAGCGCAACTTGTTCTAATGTTGAACTTTCAAATCCACATAATCCGTAACGACGGCAAATAACTTCCCGCTGCTTATCCGCTAACTGATATACCCATTGGGTAACGTTGGTTTGAATTAAATCTTCCTGGAGAATTTCGGCCGGAGATCGGCTTTCTTCTTCCGAGATTGTTTCTAATAAGGGTTTATCGAACTCTTTACCGTAAGAAACATCGACAGATGTGACGCGCTCGTTCAGTTTGAGCATCTTATTGACCGTACTAACCGGCTTGTCCAAATGCTTTGCAATGTCGTCCGCAGTGGGCTCGTGATCGAGTTGCTGAGCCAAGCTGCGTTGTGCTTTGAGATAAACATTCATCTCTTTTACGATATGAATCGGAAGCCGAATCGTACGAGTCTGATTCATAATGGCTCGTTCTATGGTTTGCCGGATCCACCAAGTTGCATAGGTTGAAAACCTAAAGCCTCTATCAGGATCGAACTTTTCTACCGCTCGAATCAATCCGAGATTGCCTTCCTCTATCAGGTCCAGTAGGGGCAAACCACGATTGAGATAGCGACGGGAAATTTTTACAACTAGGCGTAAGTTACTCTCTATCATCACCTTACGTGCTTCCGGGTCTCCTTCCAAAGCCCTTTTGCCATAAATCTTTTCTTCGTCGGCCGTCAATAACTGCGACTTGCTTAATTCGTTCAGGTAAGCGCGTGTCGCATCGAATCCGCTTTCGGAATGGAACTCTTCAGCTTCATTCTCATCGCTTACTTTTATATTTTCACTGGAATCGGCCTCAATATTCTCGTCTTCAATCTCGTCGAAGGCTATGATGTCCGGAATATCCATATCCAGTTCTTTATTTATATTTATTACTTCTTCCATCATGACTCTTCTCCAGGTGTTGATGCTTGAGTTAATTGGCTTTCAATACTGGCAAATTTCATCCGTATATCGGACTATCCAGCCCGAACTAACTGCTTATGCTTTATTATTTGACTTCCCTTGTTTGCCCTTAAAAGCGGCCCTATGGACTTAAAATACTGAGTCCGGTAATACGTTTACAGAAAAACATTAATTATCAATGGCTTAGAGTTTAAATCGCTTTCAAAGTCGGAACTCAGTATAACTTTAAAACTTTTTTGCTATCAATTGATTTTGCTGTATTTTTTTTAATTAGTTCACGAAAAAATATCCGTTGCAACCGCGCCTCACTATCGTTTAGCCTGCAAGCGATTGTTTTAACAACCAAAAGACTCAAGTCACCCGCAGAGCGGCTTTCGGCATTATTTAAGCAGGATCTTTTTCGCTAGATTGATCTGCGCCGCCAAATAATCCGAGCCACCCTTGTCGGGATGTAGTCTAGCAATTAATCTACGGTGCGCCAATATAATCTCTTGTTCGGAAGCACCTTGCTCCAAGCCAAGGATTTTCAGGGCTTCCTGCCTGGTCATCGTAGCTCGATTTGTCGGCGCACTGCCTTGGCCTTCGCCGGATTGTCGGGATCTACCGTTTAATCGCAGCCACAGCTGTCTGATCAAGGGGCCGTAGCGCGACCACGAATCCAAGATGCGAAACAAGAAGGTAAGGCTCAACATGATTACCCCGAACAACAGGCTCAATTTACCGCTGACGATTAACCATAATAGCAAGACCGCACCGCCTATCAGCCCACCTTGTTTAACCCACCGTCGTCTTTGCCGATCCGACAAACGGCTGAACCAGCGACTGGCTTGATAAACGGCGAAGATTAAAATCAACAACACCAAAAAACGAAACATTTTCCCTCGCTTGCATCCTAGTTGTTGAAATTATGCCGTAAAATAGCGCATGTTTGAGATCGGGAGAGTCACCATGGCGCCCAGCCAACCGGCGGTTTTGGGTTTTGCTGCATTCAGCGGCACCGGAAAAACCACTCTATTGACCTCGCTGATTCCGATTTTGCAAGCACGAGGATTAAAAGTCGCAGCGCTTAAGCTTAGTCATCACGACTTTGAAATCGATCACGCCGGTAAAGACAGTTATAAATTACGTAAAGCCGGTGCATCTCCCGTCATGCTGGTATCGCCCTTTCGCCGGGCTATCATCGAGGAATTCCCCGCTCCGCAGGAAATAGAACTGGAGAAAGAGCTTGAGCTGCTAATCGCCGGCAGCGATGATGTGCGGATAATCTTGGTAGAAGGGTTTCGCCATCAACGTTTCAGCAAAATCGAGCTCCATCGCCCGGCACTCGATAAACCGTTGCTGTATCCGAACGACGATAGCATCATCGCAATCGCCAGCGACCAAAACATAGCCCCACGGCCTCCAATACCCTGCCTAAACCTAAACGATCCTCACGCCATCGCAAACTTCATTTGTCAACATTTCTCGCTAATCTCTCGTGACTAATCTTTGCTATCCCGCTCAAAATCTGTTGACTTCCGAGCAAGCCAAAGCCTTGCTGTTTTCTTCACTGCCGGTAATAAACGATTCAGAAGCCATCCCCACCGCCCATGCACTCAATCGCATCCTACAGCAATCGGTGTTTAGCCCGATAGCCATACCGCATTTTCGCCAATCCGCCATGGACGGCTATGCGGTTTCCAGCGCACAACTGAGCGGCGATAAACTTGCGCGATTAACGGTGTGCGGCACATCCTGGGCAGGAAAACCCTACACCGGACAGGTGCCTAGCCGCCAATGCCTACGCATTTTTACCGGAGCGCTGATTCCGGACGACATCGACAGCGTGATAGCTCAGGAACAGGTGAACGTCGCCGACGGTTATGTGGAATTTCCCGTCGGCCTGGAGCTACGCAAAAATATTCGCGAAGCCGGCAGCGACGTAGAACAAGGCGAACGGCTATTAACGGCTCCGCACAAGCTGAGTGCCAGAGATTTAAGTTTGCTTGCCGCCGCCGGTATCGGAGAATTGAGTGTTAAGCGGCGGATAAAAATCGGCTTTTTCTCTAACGGAGACGAACTGGTTCCGCTCGGCCAAACCTTGCAACCCGGCCAAATATACGACAGCAACCGCTATCTGCTTGCCGGGCTGCTAAGCGATGCCCATTATCAAGTCAGCGATTTAGGCGTCATTCCAGATCATCCCGCGCGACTGGAACAAACGCTTAACGATGCAGCCAGCCATTTCGATGTGTTAATTTCCACCGGCGGCGCTTCGGTCGGAGACGCCGATTACGTCAGGCAGACCCTGGAGCGATGCGGCCAAGTCAATTTCTGGAAATTGGCCATAAAACCCGGAAAACCGTTAACTTTCGGCACGCTAGACCGATGTATGTTTTTCGGCTTGCCGGGTAATCCGATTGCAGTGCTGGTTACTTTCGAGCAATTTGTCAAACCCGCGTTGTTGCGCATGACGGGCATTCAAACCAAACCCATTCGAATACAAGCCCGTTGCAGCACCCCGCTGAAAAAATCGCCCGGCCGCGAAGAGTTTCAGCGCGGCGTGTTGTCGCAAGACGCAAATGGCGAATTCACGGTCGCCAGTGCCGGCCGGCAAGATTCCCACCAGCTCAAAGTGGCGAGTTTAGCCAATTGTTTCATCGTGTTAGACAGCGCCTTAACTAACGTGGAGGCCGGCCAGATGGTTAACGTGGAACCGTTCGATCACTGGCTATAAATTCACCGCGGGTAGCCATGGACGGCTTAATTTCCTCCCTCCGGCTTGATACGCAAAAACCACCCGTAGTACAAAGCATGTGCTACCAAGAACACCACATAGCCGGACCATAACACATCGGATAAAAAATGCCCGCCGGCCGTCATGCGGGTGATTCCCAAAGTCCAAGCCAATGCCAGAGTCAGTACGAAATACATGACTTTGTGCGACTGAGATAAAAAATACAACACGAAAAAAGCGTATCCCACCGAACAATGCCCGCAAACAAACGACTTATCCGGAGTACTGCCCGGTTTCAAGGGCGGAACGTAAGCGTATTGGCCGCCGAATTCCTGCACGTGCACAGGACGAGGCCGCCCCCAATGATCTTTGAATATCAAGTTCACGACCAAACCCGGCCCTAGCAGGATTACAAGCAATATATATAAGGCTTTGCGACGATAGCGCCGGGTGTAGGCATGCCAATGTCCGAGTATCGAAATTGACAAAAGCGACAGCCCGACCACGACACAAAACGGAAAGGCGTAATCGTAGAGGATTTTAACCGGCTGCAACTGTTGATAAGGCCAATGCTGAGCGGCCGGGCCCGCCTGATAAAACATTTGTGCCACGCGGTAATCCAAATCGGTGCACCAAAACAACACGCTGGTCGAACAAACGACGGCGAACCAAACCAGCAATTCGTAACGCGCCCTACGCCTAGCTCTATGCGGCATATTAGTCCTTGGACGAAATTCGTTTTTGCAACGCAGGATAGGGCCAGCTACCCAGTCGTTGCCCGAAATAAATGAAATATTCTGATTCTTTTCGGTTCGGGTTAGGCAGTTGCCCGACTAAATCCAAGCGTTCGAACGCCGAATACAACGGCGCGGGCAACTTCATATTGCCGTCTCCGACGATAAAAGCATTCTTGCCGGCAAATTCATCCGGCCCCGGCCATACCTCGTATTGTGACACAATCTGCCCCGAAGCCTCGTAACGATACACTTTGGGATGATCCGGTAAATAAAACGCGAGTTGGCTGGCTAAATAACGGTGGCCCAAAGCCACTACAAAGGTGTCTTGCAAATCGGCTTGAGTTTTTTGCCGTTCCATCTGAATCGCTGCGGCAACCGCTTGCCAATTTTTAAACCGGGTGGTTGGGTCCCAAACGCTATCTTTAATGGGAAGTAAGGACAACAATACCGGCAACGCATAGGTCAGCAACACCAGCACCGCACCGACATAGACCGCGGCGTGCGAGGCTTTTTGCCAAATCGAATCCGCATAGCGGCCCGCCAGTAAAATCAAGGCACTGAAATAAAACGGCATAGGCCAATTGCCCTGTACCTTTTGCAGCAAACTCAACAGCAACACGGCTAACAACAAAGCAGGGCCCATTAGCCATAAAAATCGTTGTTCGGCGTTCAAATTTTTGAAACGGTAAGCGCATATCAGCGAAGTCGATAGGACAAGAGCAAAGGTCAGCGGCGACAGCAACAGCAGCTGATACAGTAGAAAGTCTGCAGCCCATTTGAAATGCTTGGTCAGCGCGGCCGGTTCGTGATTGGCGAAATGCCCTTTGCTATGACCGAACATCACCCAGTCATGGTTTAAGTTCCACATCAATATCGGTACAACCGCGATCAGTATAGGCGCTAAATACCACCAGAATTCACGCCGCAAGTAGTGCCGATAAGCCGCATTGGCGAGCAAAAACAGCAACAGCATAACCGGCAAAGCCAATGCCGCTTGTTTGCTCAACAACGCGGCGGCACTGGAGAATCCTGCAAGCCACCAAGCCTTGTCCGAGCGCTCGAACAAGGCTTGGCGCAGATAGTACAAAGTCATGATCCAAAAACAGTACAAAGGCGGGTCTATCGTCATCAGCAAATTGGCGATCACGTTGATCGGCGTCGCCAACAATAAAATGAATGCGAACGCCGCGGCACGCGCACCGTAGAATGCCTTACAGGTAGCGTGAAAGTAGAACAAGCCAACCGTTCCGAGTAACACCGCCGGCAAACGCACGACCGCGGTGTAATCCCCCAAAGCCCAGGTGAATAAGCCGATTAACCATGCCACCATCGGCGGTTTACTGTAATAGCACCAGTCCGGGTGTCGCGACCAATCCCAGTAGTAGCTTTCGTCGCCGATCAAATCCAGACCGTTGACAAACAAAAACAGCACGCGCAGCCCGAATATCCACGCCAACAACCGAAGCAGATGCGCATCTACCCAGCGCAAGGTTTTATCCAGCATTTATCGCTACTCCAACCGCTCTAAATAATGCAATTGCAGTTGCAAACTGCGCTCGCCCCTAAACTCATTGACGTCCAACTTATAGACCGCTTGTAGTTTACGGCACCCCAACCAATGCTCCGGTTGTTCGGCAAAAAACGCAATAGCGTCAATCAACAAATTGCTGAACGGCATTTTCAAGACAAATTTAAGATGCTGCCTGCCAACGATACGGCACTGAAACACGTCGAACACACCGTCGAAAGTCGGCTCAGGAAAAGCTTGCCCCCAAACCGCCGCCTGGCGCAGGTTCTCGGCGAATTCCAGACTCAGATGCTGTTGGTCGAGTTCGCCATCCGACCAAACTTTGTGCTGCAAATCGACTTCGCTTAATCTGGCCGCCACCGTTTCGGCGAACTGCAGCGCGAAATGCGGATAATCCTGCAGCTTGATCGATAAGCCGGCCGCCATGGCATGACCGCCGAACTTGCTCAACAACTTGGGATGCTCGGCGGCGATATCGCTGAGCACGTCGCGGATATGCACACCGGCAATGGAACGGGCCGACCCTTTCAATTCACCGTTGTCGGCCGGCGCAAAGGCAATCACCGGCCTGTGCAAACGGTCTTTGATCCGAGCCGCCAAAATACCGATGACCCCCTGGTGCCAACCGGCGTCGTACAAGCAAACGCCGGCCGGCGCGTGCTGTTCGTCCATGGCGCGCATGCCGGACAACAAGGCCAGCGCTTCGGCCTTCATTTGTTCTTCTATGCTTTTCCGGTCCTGATTCAATGCATCCAGTTGCACCGCCATGTCGCGGGCGAGCTCCGGATCGTCCGTCAACAAACAGCGTATGCCCAGCGACATATCGTCCAACCGGCCGGCCGCATTCAGCCTGGGCGCCACCGAAAAGCCCAAATCCGCGGCTTGCACGCTGCCGGGGTTCTTGCCGGCAATTGCCAACAACGCCTTGATACCGGTCCGGCATTGACCGCTACGAATCCGCAACAAACCTTGGTGCACCAGAATGCGGTTGACTTGATCCAAGGCCACGACGTCGGCTACCGTACCCAATGCCACATAATCCAGCAATTGCGCCAGATTCGGCTCGGCAATACCGGCGGTTTCGAACCAACGCAACTCCCTTAGCCGAATCCGCAAGGCCGTCAGCACGTAAAACATCACGCCGACACCGGCAATGTTACGGCTAGGAAATTTATCGTCCGGCAAATTCGGGTTGACGATGGCATCCGCATCCGGAAGTTCGTGTCCGGGTAGATGATGATCGGTAATCAAAACCGTGATCCCAAGCCGCTTGGCGGCGGCCACGCCTTCCAAACTGGAAATTCCGTTGTCGACGGTTAAGATCACGTCGGCCTGTTGCTTTCGCACCAACTCGACGATCTCCGGCGTCAGCCCGTAGCCGAATTCGAAACGATTGGGCACGACAAAGTTGAGCTGCCGCGCACCGAACAATGCCAAGCCTTTTAAGGCCAACGCGCAGCTGGTTGCACCGTCCGCGTCGAAATCGGCCACCACGCTCAACGCTTTGTTTTCGCGGACAACGCTAACCAGTTGGTCGACCATGGTGTTAATCCCGGACAACAACCACGGACTCGGCAAGTTCGCCAGGCCCCGTTCCAAGTCCTCGGCTTTGTTTACCCCCCGGCTGGTGAAGATGCGCAGCAAAATGGGATCCAAGCTGCCCAAATCGGCCGCAGTTTGCGCCGGAGCGCGCCGGACAATCGCTTTTTTAACGCCTTGCAGATACATAAATTACGCAATAAAAAAGCCGGCTTAGGCCGGCTTGTTAGCGAGCGGTCAGTTACATCGAATCCAAAATCGCCTTTTTCACCGCGTCTAACGATGCTTCTATCGTTACCGGGTGAGCATCCTTACATTGGGAAATCGCGGTATCCGGGTCTTTAATGCCGTTACCGGTCAAGGTACAGACTATCGTACTGCCTTCCGGAATTTTGCCGCCGGCTAAATCCTGCATGGCGCCGGCCAGCGAAGTTGCGGATGCCGGCTCGCAAAAAATCCCCTCGTATTGAGACAGCATTTTTTGTGCGCGCAAAATTTGTTGGTCCGTCTGCGTGTCGAACCAACCGCCGGATTCTTTTTGTGCTTTCCAGGCCAAATCCCAGGATTGCGGGTGGCCGATGCGAATCGCCGTGGCGACGGTTTCGGGATGATCCACCATGTGCCCTGCCACGAACGGTGCCGCGCCGGCTGCTTGATAGCCGCACATCACCGGCCGTTTATCGGTAACGGCTTGGTGAGTCGAACTGTCGGTTGCGTATTCGCTATAGCCCTTCCAGTAGGCGGCGATATTGCCGGCATTACCGACCGGCAGGCAGTGAAAATCGGGCGCTCTACCCAATTCGTCGACGATTTCGAAAGCCGCGGTCTTTTGTCCTTCCAAACGGAACGGGTTAATGGAATTGACGATAGCAACCGGAGCGTGATCGGCCACTTGTTTGACCAAAGCCATACCGGCGTCGAAATTGCCGTTGATCTGAATGATTTGCGCGCCATACATCAGGGTTTGCGCCAATTTGCCCAATGCGATCTTTCCTTCCGGAATCAGTACGAAGGCCTTGATGCCGGCCCGCACCGCGTAAGCCGCCGCCGCCGCCGAGGTATTGCCGGTCGATGCGCAAATAATCGCTTGGCTACCCTGCTCGACGGCCTTGGTTACCGCCATCGTCATACCACGGTCTTTAAACGAGCCGGTGGGATTTAGCCCTTCGAATTTCACATAAATGTCGACGTCCTTGCCGATGATGCGCGGAATATTGTGCAATTGAATCAGCGGCGTATTGCCTTCGCCCAAGCTGATCAGCCGGGTGGATGCGGAAACCGGTAAACGGTCGCGATAATGTTCGATCACTCCGGTGTAGCGTTTTTGTGTTGCCATTATTTATCCTAAAGTTTCCAAACGGATGCGACTGACGTTGCCGGTAACGGTAGGCAAGGCTTCGATTTCGGCAATCGCCGCATTCATTTCTTGTTCCAAAGTTTTTTGAGTCAGCATGATGATGGGCACCGAGACTTCGCCGTGCAAAGGCTCTTTTTGAATCAATGCTTCGATACTGATCTGATGGGCCGCCAATATGCGGGTCACCTCCGCCAGTACGCCGGGTTTGTCGTCGGCCGTTAATCTCAGGTAATAAGCAGTTTGAAAGCGTTCGGCCGGCACCACCGGAATATCGGCGATTGCCTCGGGCTGAAAAGCCAGATGCGGCACCCGGTTTTCCGGGTCGCTGGTCAGGGCGCGCACCACATCGACCAAATCCGCCACTACCGCCGACGCGGTCGGTTCCGCGCCCGCTCCGGCACCGTAATACAGCGTCGGCCCTACCGCATCGCCGCAAACCAACACGGCATTCATCACCCCTTCTACGTTGGCTATCAGACGGCGTTTGGGAATCAGAGTGGGATGTACCCGTAATTCTATGCCTTCGGCAGTTTTACGGGCGATACCCAAGTTTTTGATGCGGTAGCCCAATTCCTCGGCATATTCGACATCCAGGCGCGTGATCCGGGTGATGCCCTCGGTATAGACCTTCTCGAATTGCAGCGGGATGCCGAAGGCGATGGATGCCAGGATAGTCAACTTGTGGCCGGCGTCTATGCCTTCTACGTCGAAGGTCGGGTCGGCTTCCGCATAACCCAAGGCCTGCGCTTCTTTCAAAACATCAGCGAAATCCCGGCCTTTGTCGCGCATTTCGGTCAGGATGAAATTGCCGGTACCGTTGATGATGCCGGCCAGCCATTCGATACGGTTGCCTGCCAAACCTTCTCTAATGGCTTTGATGATGGGAATGCCGCCGGCCACGGCTGCTTCGAAGGTCACCATTACGCCTTTTTTACTGGCTTCGGCAAAAATTTCATTGCCGTGCAACGCGATCAGCGCTTTATTGGCGGTTACCACATGTTTACCGTTGGCAATCGCCGCCAGCACCAGTTGCTTGGCCAAATCGTAGCCGCCGATCAACTCAACGACGATGTCGACCGTAGGATCGTTGACCACATCGAACGGGTCGGCCGTCAAGGCAATACCTTCGGTATTGCAAATCCGCTGCAGGTTAAGGTGACGGGCCGAAGCTCGGCCGACCACGATTTCACGTCCAGCCCGCCGGGCGATTTCTTCGGCGTTGCGTTTAAGTACGTTGACGGTACCGCCCCCGACAGTACCCAATCCCAATATACCTATAGTTACCGGCTTCAAACCCAACTCCTGACGCTTATCCAAAAATTCGCCGGATTATACTACGTTGTCTTTTTTCAGCATATTACGGATGCTGCGCAGCGCTTGCCGGGTTCTGTGTTCGTTCTCGATCAAACTGAATCGGATGTGATCGTCGCCGAATTGACCGAAACCGATACCCGGGGAAACGGCTACTTTGGCATCGATGATTAACTTCTTGGAGAACTCCAAAGAGCCCATCGCTTTGTACGCTTCCGGTATCGGCGCCCAAACGAACATGGTGGCCTTGGGTTTTTCGACCTTCCAACCCATGTTATTCAGGCCGTCGCACAACACGTCGCGGCGCAAACGGTACATGTTGCTGATTTCCGTCACGCAATCCTGCGGCCCTTCCAGCGCGGTGATTGCCGCCACTTGAATGGGAGTAAACGTGCCGTAGTCCATATACGATTTGATCCGGGTTAAGGCGGCGACCAAGGTCGGATTGCCGCACATGAAACCCACCCGCCAACCGGGCATGTTGTAACTCTTGGACAATGAAAAAAATTCGACGGCAATGTCTTTCGCTCCCGGCACTTGCAATATCGACGGCGCGACATAGCCGTCGAACACGATGTCGGCGTAAGCAATGTCGTGAACTATCCAAATGCCGTGCTCTTTACAAATCGCCACTACCTTTTCGAAGAAATCCAGCTCGACGCATTGACAGGTCGGATTGCCCGGAAAATTCAAAATCAACATCTTCGGTTTTGGCCAGCATTCTGAAATCGCTCGATTCAACTCGTCGAAAAAATCGACGCCCGGCGTCAACGCCACGTGGCGAATATCGGCTCCGGCGATCACGACGCCGTAAGGATGAATGGGATACGCCGGGTTAGGCACCAAAACCACGTCGCCAGGGCCCAAGGTGGCCAGAGCCAAATGCGACAAGCCCTCTTTAGAGCCTATGGTCACGATGGCTTCGCTGTTGAAATCCAAATCGACGTCGAAGCGGTTTTTGTACCAGCCGCATATTGCCTTACGCAAGCGGGGAATACCTTTGGAAACCGAGTAGCGATGCGTATCGCCGCGTTGCGCGACTTCCAACATCTTGTTCAAAATGTGCGCCGGCGTGGGCTGGTCCGGGTTGCCCATACCGAAATCGATAATGTCCTCGCCGTCGGCTCGCGCTTTGGCTTTCAATTCATTGACGATGTTAAAAACGTAGGGCGGTAAGCGGCTGATGCGGTGAAATTCTTCCATTAATAACTCTTGTGGGGAATTAAAGATAGCTGTTGGACAAAGCGCGCTAAGTTACTGAGGTTGCCGAAGCTTGTCAATTTACTGAAGCGGATTTCCACGTTGCGCAACTACGCCAAGGCTAATCGCCGACTTCGGCTGCCGGAGAACTAAAACAAGATCTCCGCTTGACTGTTGAACTTGGGCTGCTCCAACAGCATTTGCCGATAAACCGATGCCGCGACATCCGCTCCGATAGCCGGGTTGTCATCGCTGTCGAAAACAAACTCTTCTTGCCGGGCATAAAGTGCGGACGCCATATCCGCGGCAATTCTAACGTAGTGCACGTGTTGCCGATAGGCGGCCCGGTAGCCGGCTTGCCGGTGATAACGAATAACCGCTACCAAAACCTCCGGCAATTCCCATTTTTTCGCGACCATGCCGCCGATTTCCGCGTAATCCATGCCGATTTCCTGCTGCAACAGCGAAGACAAATTCAATTCAGGTGTTTGTCTCGCCCGGAGCAGAATCGCATCCATCCGTAACGGTAACAAATCCACTATACATAACAAACCCAAGCAATGCAGCAAACCCCCGGTGTGCACCGCATCGCTAAACTCTTTATCGGCGAGGGGCGCGGCCAGTCTGTATGCCGCTTCGGCCGCCAATGTACTGGACAACCAAAACCGCTTGATATCAAACGGACGGCAAGCGGTAACGCTAAACGGTGCAATAACCGACAGGCCGATGCAAACCGCTTTCACCAACGTCAATCCCAGCCTTGCACAAGCTACGCTGGCGCTGGTAATAGGTTGTGCCGGCGCGTACCACGCCGAATTTGCCAGCGCCAACAAGCGTGCCGTCATCGCCGGGCTTTCTTCGATAACGGCCGCTAATCGATCGATAGACAAGTCGTCGTGTCGCATCAATGTCAACAAACGCTGAGTTTGAGCCGAAATACCGGGAATTCGTTTGGACTGGAGCACCAACTCGCGTATCCGGTCGGTCATGGATGCTCGATTGGGTTGTCCCAGGAGTCTGTCGGTTCGGCTGCATTGACCATAAAGTTTTGCCGGAACAACTTCAGCACTTGTTCAACCGCAACCGGCGGACTGAAAAAATACCCCTGTATCACGTCACAGCCCAAACCCATCATGACCATGGCTTGTTCCTGGGTTTCCACGCCTTCGGCTACGATTTGATAGTCCATGGCGTTGGCCAAGCCGATGATGGTACCCAGCAATACCGGAGTTTGCGGATTGTATAAAACGTCTTGCACAAAAATCCTATCGATCTTTAAGCAATCTACCGGCAATTCCTTCAGCGACGCTAACGACGAATAACCGGTGCCGAAATCGTCGATGGCAATTTTGACCCCCAGAGCTTTTAAGTCCCTAAACACGTCCATATCGATGTCGGCGTGCATTACGCTTTCGGTGACTTCCAATTGCAAGAGTTCCGCAGGCAAGCCGGTTTGTTTAAGGATGTCCCGCACGGTGACTAATAGTTTAGGATCGGCGAAATGCGAAGGCGAAATGTTCACCGCAATCCTGACCTGTTCCAAACCGTGCGCACGCCACTCCATCATTTGCCGACAGGCTTGCATTAACACCCATTCGCCGATTTTGTTGATCAAGCCCAGGCTTTCCGCCAAAGGAATAAACTCATAGGGGGACACAATGCCGCGTTCGGCATGTTGCCAGCGTATTAAGGCCTCCAAACCGACAATCCGGCCATTGGCCATACTGATCTGCGGTTGGTAGTGCAACACAAACAGCTCTTTTTCGACCGATTCCCGTAGCAGCTGCTCGTCTTTCAACCGTTTAATCGCATGTTCGGTCATTTCCGGCTTATACGTCGCATACCGTTGCTTGCCGGCTTTTTTGGCCGCATACATCGCGGCATCCGCGGCCTTCATGAGCTCGTGTTCGTCTCTACCGTCTCTGGGAAACAAGGCTATGCCGATACTTGCCCGCGGTCTGAAATGATTGCCGGAAATGTTTAGCGGCCGGTTGACTTCCTGCAAACAGCGTTCGGCCACTTCGTTAATCTGCCGTTCGCTGGCAACCGCATCCACCAGAATGCAAAACTCGTCGCCTCCCAGGCGTACGGCAAAATCGACGTCGCGAATCACGGATCGGATGCGTTCCGCGACCGCGATTAAGTACTGATCGCCGACGTTATGCCCGAAGCTGTCGTTGATGTATTTGAATTCGTCCAAGTCGATATACAAGAATCCGAAAGCCTCCTGCTTACGCCGCGCCAACTTGATGTATTGTTCTATCCTTTCGTGGTAGTAGGCCCTACTGGCCAAGCCGGTCAACTCGTCGTAATACGCCAAGTTATGTATCATCAACTCGGTGGCCTTCAGCTTGGTAACGTCTTGCACCGTACCGGTGACTATTTTCGTTTGCGTGACCAAAGCCGTTTCCTGACGCACGATAATCGGACTATCCGCTGTCACTGCCAAGGCGTATTCTATGGTTCCGCCGCCCTCTCCATCCAAGGTGGAATAAATCGCATGTTCCACTTTTGGCCTATCGTCGGGGGCAACCAATTCGAAATAAGCGCTTAAAGTGCCGGCAAAATCATTCGGGTCGATACGAAACAATTCGGCCAAATACGCCGAGATAATGAATTGATTGCTTTCAACGTTCCAAGTCCAATAGCCTAGCCGAGCTATTCTTTGTGCCGCAGCCAATTGCAGCTTGCTATCGCGCAATTCGGCCGTGGCCCGGCTGGAGCGTAACAGGAACTTGATGTGGTGAATCAATACCGTGTAATTCAGCGGTTTGATGATGAAATCCGAAGCCCCGACGTCGAACGCCCGGTTGATGGATTCCATGTCGCCTAAACCCGTGGACATAATCACCGGCACGTCGGTCAGGGCGGGGTATTCGCGCAGCATTTTGCAGGTTTCGAAGCCATCCAGACCTTCCATGACCGCGTCCAACATAATCAAATCCGGCATACTCAGCTTGAGTTTGTCCAACGCTTCGTAACCGCTACCGGCTTCCTCGACTTTGAATCCCACCCTGGACAGTTGCTCACGGGTGATGAGCCGGAAATTCGGATCGTCGTCCACCACCAATATGGTGATATTGGTCATTTCGAAATCCGGCAGTTCATAATCTACCGTCACATCGGCCGATACCGCCGAAAACTCCTGTTGCGAGGTTTGCAACTCGCGTAAAGCCTCTAAAGTGATTTGATAACGCCGTTCGAACAACTCCTCCAAACGCGCGACAGCCAGCTCGTCATTGGCTCTGCCCGCAGTTTCCAATTGCAAACAGACATCGGCTAATTCTTTGGCGCCTAAATTCGCCGAAGCGGACTTTAGCGTATGGGCCGGCTTGGTGACGTTAGACAATGGACCGTCGCGAAACGCACGTTTGATTTGTTCGTATAAATCCGGAGCGGTATCCAAATACAAGCCCACGGCTTTATCGAACAAGGTACTGCCGTCTGGATCGGAAATCGCTTGCAACTGCGCCACCGTGCCGACCTCGAGGATGGCGGAACTGACGGCAGCGGCAGGCGTAAGTTCCATGATTTTTTCCATTGATGCGCCGGCTTCCTTGGCAGCACCGGGCAACCAGGTTTCCAAGCTTTGCCGCAGCTGATCCATGGTAAACGGCTTGCTGAGATAATCGTCCATACCGGCTAAACGGCATTCGTCCTGTATGCCTTTTTGCACGTCGGCCGTCAAGGCGATCACCGGTGCGCGTTCGCGATGCGAATCCAACTCTAACGTACGAATTCGCCGGGTGGCGGAAAAACCGTCCAGCTCCGGCATATGACAATCCATCAAGATCAGGTCGAACTGGCTGACGGTTACCGCGCGCACCGCCTCGGCACCGTTATTGGCGATTTCGACTTCGCATCCCAAGCGCTGCAAAAACCGTTTCGCGACCTCTTGGTTGACCGGGTTATCCTCGGCGACCAACACTTTAGCGCTGAACAGATTCGCGTGCTGCTGGCCCAAGCCATCGTTGTACGAAGTAGAGGTATCCGCTAAAGTCTGCAGCAAGCAATGCAGCAATCGGTCTTGAAACACCGGTTTGTTAAGAAAAAACCGAATGCCTAAGTGTTCGCGTTCTTTATCGCTGAGCGCTATATTGTCCGAACTCAGCATGATTAATTTCAAAGCGCAATGCGCGCGTCGGCCTTAATCGCTTTGGCAAGGGACAAACCGTCCATGAACGGCAAATGCCAATCCAACAACGCCAGTTTGAAATGCGTTTCCGCCGCCGTATCGTGCAACAACTTCAGCGCTTTCGGCGCACTGCTGACGCAGGTGACTTTTGCCCCCCATTGAATCAGTTGCCGATACAGGATTTCCCGGTTGGTGGAATTGTCGTCCACCACCAGCACGTTAACGTCTAACAGCTCCTTGATCTGCGCTGTTTGAATCGTGCTTTTATTGCTTACCGGTAAAATCAGATTGAAATAAAGCGCGAGCCGACCTTAGGCGTGCTGACTAATTTCAATTCGCCGCCCATCAATTCGACCAGCTGCCGGGAAATAGTCAACCCCAGCCCGGTACCGCCGTATCGGCGGGTGATGGTCCCGTCTTGCTGAGTAAAGCTCTCGAAAATATGCTCTTGATGTTCCGGCGGAATGCCGGGGCCGGTATCGATGACTTCGAACAACAAGGAAACTTTTTCGCTGTTTCTGTCGAGCAAGGACCCGCTCACTTTCAGCTGCACCTCGCCGACTTCGGTGAATTTGATCGCGTTACCCACCAAATTAATCAACACTTGCCGCAAACGTTCCGCGTCGCCGCCGACCACGAAGCCCCAATCGGCCGGCAGATTCAGAATCAGCTCGATACTCTTGCGCCTAGCCTGCTCGGATAGCATATCCAAGGTGTCTTCCAAGGTGCGGCGCAAATCGAACTCGGTTTCTATCAGCTGCAGTTTTCCGGCTTCTATTTTGGAAAAATCCAGAATATTGTTGATGATGCTCAACAAGGATTCGGCCGAGCGGAATGCGGTCTCCGCCAACTTGCGCTGCTGATCTTGCAGGCCGGATCCCAGCAGCAGCTCGGTCATACCCAGAACGCCGTTCATAGGCGTCCTGATTTCATGGCTCATCATGGCTAAAAATTCACTTTTGGCCTTGCTGGCCGCCAAGGCCTGTTCCTTCGCCTGCAAAGCCTCGGTAATCGCTTGCTCCAGCCGCCGATTTTTGATCGACAACTCCTCGGTGCGCGCTTTCACCTGTCTTTCCAAATCCGCTCTGTGACCGGCTAATTGTTCGTCGCGCTCTTGAATTTCCGCCAGCATTTCGTTGTAAACGCTGGCTAAATCGCCGAATTCGTCGGAACTTGTGCGCTCGAAAACCGGCTACCTCTGTTGATCGCCAGCCACGACACTCTGAATTGGAAATTCTTTTTCGCGCTTACCGCCCGCATCGCGTCCATCAGCGCCAACAAGGGTTCGGAAAAAATGCGTTGCAACCGTGACGATACGAATAAAATCGCCATCGCCGTCAAAATCACGATCGCCGCCGCAATCAGATAAAACGCCTGCAATATGGCGTGCAACTCGCTTTGGTCGTCGACCAACTCCAACACGCCGATCAACTCTTTGTACAGCAAGACCGGCTTGTAGTAATGAATGTAGCTGTCCCGGTAAGCCAACCTTTGACCGTAACGGATAAATTCGCCCGCCCCGGTTTGGTCGGAAATATAATGCCGGTACAGACTGGCGATTTTTTCCGAAAACAGCTCCAACCACGACATCTGCGCAAAATCCGGGGTACGCCGCAATACTTGCGCGACCGGATCGTCTTCAACCCAAATGGACGAGTCGGAACCGCTTTTCACGTATTCCGCGAACAAATGACCGTCTTTGTCGTACAGTCTGGCACCCAAAACGCTTTTGCGGGTTTGCATGCCCGCCAGCATTTCCCGCGCCGTATCGGCGTCGTTGAAGGCCAAGGCCGCGGAACTGTTCCAGGAAATGATGTCGCCTATCAGCACCAATTGCCGTTCGGTGTCTTGCTTCTTGGCCCAATACTCGTAAAGGATGAACGCCGAGGTCGCCATTAACAAGGCGACCAACGCGGTCAGCGTCATGATGGTGATCAGTTTGGTTCTGATCGGGGCATTCGACACCCAGGTCATTTATCGTTTTCCCGAATGACGGCCAGCTGCAACAGACGCGAGCTGATTTTTAGTCGGGAACGATTGACTTGATTCAAATCGATGTGTATCACTACCTTGCCGCCTTCATTATCCAATCCGATCATGCCGCCATTATCCAATATATCCAAGCCGTTGCCGACCGTTAGTACCGGCGAGTCCTTCAGTTCTTGAAAAACCTGCGCCATGACGTTGCGTTTTAAATCGTGAATGAACAGTACCTGACATGATGTTAAATTGGTTAATCGCGACATATTGTTGACCGATACCGCCCGGCCGTTGACGTCTACCCCTTGCAGCGGCATGAATGCTTCCTGTACTACATTATCGCCGATCACGCAGACGTTGAGAGGTTGGGACGATGCCTCCGGCCAAGTGGTGAACCGAGCGAAATTTAGGGTCAAGGCCGCCAGCACGCTTTGTTCATCCACCGCAAGGGCACAGGGCATGCCGAAAGTAAAACTAAAACCCAGCCACAAATAGAACGCAATCCGTGCCACCGGACTACGCCGACGCGTTATTCGGCCGTTGCTCCGCTTCAAAATTCCCATACCATTTTGGCGTACATGCCGCGGTCGACGAGTGTAGGCAGCGTCAAATTTTCCTGCACAAACTCCAAATGTTTGCTGGAGATTAAATTTTGCCCTACCAAAGACAGCTCCAATCCCGGTACTGGCCGCCATGCCGCCCGCAAATCCAGGGTGACATATGAATCGATTCTTTCACCGTTGGCATTATCGGCCGAGATAGTCATCGCGGAATCGACGTAACGCAACCAAACATCCAAATCGGTATCTTCTCGCGGCGACACCAAGCCGCGCATCGAAATTCGCTGTTGCGGACTGACCGGTATTAGTGGCGAACTGCCGGGATCCAAGTCGGTAGCCAAATAACTGTAGTTGGCATCCCAACGCCACCAGTCCAGCATTTGCCAAACCGCCGCTAACTCAAAACCATAGGTCTTGGGACTGAAGGCATTGCTCAGCACCAGCTGTTGTTCCAGATAACCGTTACGGGTTATCAGGTCGCCCAACATCACCGAGCGGAAGTTGTCGTAATCGTTGTAAAACGCGGTCATGTCCAATGACAGCGCATCTATCATCGTAGTCCTGTAACCGATTTCGTAGGCCAGTAAATGTTCCGCTTTAAACTCGGCATTGCCGATGGTGTACAGCGCTACCGGCGGCGAGGTTAAGCCGGGTGCGATGGTTTGCGGCGGAAAGGTACGAAAAAAAACCTTGCCGTTGTGTTCGCCGCGCGACGGCGTGCGCACCGCTCTGGAAACGGCCGCCCATAATCTGTGCTGGTGATGCGGCGCCCACAGTAAACGGGCGGAAGGTTGATATTCGAAGCCGCTATAGTCGTTGTGTTCGAGTTTGGAACCGAGGGTAAACCACAGCTTTTCCTCCACCAGCATCATTTCGTCTTGGAGAAAGGCACTGTACCACTGATCGTTGCGGCTTTCGGGAGTCGCTTGGAAATACTGAGTCGAATCAATATCGTCCATGGTGTAGCGATACCCGACACCCCAGACAACATCGTGCCGGTCTGACCAGCCGAACCGGTGCTGAAAATCGAAATCCAGCTGGTCGCGCCATTCGGCTAAAAACCCATCTTCTCTATGGTAGGTATCGAAGTAAACTTGCGCGCTGTAATCGGAGGTAGGCGACAGCGTGTGCTGCCATTTCGCCACTATATTGCCGCCGTCCGCATGGGCGCGGTCGTTGAACGTCGTCGCGTAGGGTGCGGCCAATTGCGGCGTGGATAAGATTTCATCGATGTTGGTGTGATAAATATCGCCCTGCAGTTTGACTTCGTCCTGCATGCTCACATTCGAGTCAACCCGGAAACCGCCCTGAAACTTCTCCCAGCCGTCTGCCGAGGGCCGACCGTTAGCAAAATGGTTTTGATCGCGTTTAAAGCCTTTAAAATAGACCCGGCCGCTGGTGCGTTCGTCCAGCTTGGCGCCATATCGAAGCGCGCCGAAGCCTTGTTCTTCGCTGCCGATTCCGCCGCTGAGCAAACCGCCTTGCGTCCGGGTCGAATGCTTGGTGATAATGTTGATCACGCCGTTGACCGCGTTAGCCCCCCAAAGCGTACCGCCCGGACCACGGATGACTTCTATCCTATCGACGTCCTCCAGCATCACGTCTTGCATTTCCCAATAGACCCCGGAAAAGGTGCGGGTATAGGTGCTGCGGCCGTCGATCAAAACCAATAATTTATTGGCGAACCGCCCGTTGAATCCGCGCGAAGACACCGCCCATTTGCTGGAGTCGATTTTCGCGACGTCCATGCCGGGGGCTAGCCGCAACGCATCGGGAATATTGGTCGCCCCGGAGCGTTTGATGTCTTCCTGGGTAATGACGAATACCGCCGCCGCCGCGTCGTTCAAAGCCTGGGCTTTTTTGGCCACCGAGGTGATTTTGACGTTCAACAACTCTTCGACCGACAAATCCAGCAACTCGTCTGCGGGATAGGCATCGGCATAAACGCCTTGGGCAAACACGGCGAAAACCAATGGCAGCCAGCAACCAAGCCGTGTCATGAGCGAGTCTCGCCGCAAGGCGCCCGATGGCGGATAGGCTTGATCCTGCACATCCTTAACCCTTGTCCGGTAACGGCGGGACAATCCATACTACCGTACCCCGCGCAGGCATGCGTCAACGGCAATAGCTCCGGTTCCAAGCGCCGCATCATGCGTTCAAAACTCCCACATCGCCTTAAAATAAACACCGCGGTCTATAGCAGTCGGCAACGTCAAATTTTCCTGTACGAATTCCAAGTGCTTGTCCTCCAGTAGATTCTGACCGACACAAGCCAATTCCAGCTGTTTGACCGGCCGCCAAGCCAAACGTAAATCCAAGGTAACGTAAGCCGGTATGTTGATCAAACCGACGCCGCCGTCGGTATTGATGGCGCTGCTGCGATCCACGTAGCGCAGCCAAACATCGAAATCCACATCGGGAAGCGGTGAAAGGGCGCCGCGCAACGACACACGCTGCGCCGGCGATTGATTAATTTCCACGTTGCCGGCACCGTCCAGCCGGGTATTCAAATAACTGTAACTGGCGTCCCAACGCCACCAGTCCAGCATTTGCCAAACTGCCGCCAATTCGTAGCCGTAGGTTTTAGGATGATTGAAATTGGTATAGGAAAGCTGCTGCTCCAGATAATCTCCGCGGTTGAGCAATTTGCCCAAGCGTGTGGAGCGAAAGCGGTCGTAATCGTTGTAAAACAGCGTCATATCCAGCGACAATGAATCGATCATCGTGGTTCTGTAACCGAATTCATAGGCGACCAATTCTTCGCTGACGAATTTCGGGTTGCCTTGCAAGGTCACGACTACAGGCGGGGTTTCCAAACCCGGAGAAATCACGATTCCGGGTAGCGCCGTCACAAACAGCGCCGAATTTTGCTCGGCCCGCGACGGCGTTCTAACGGCTCTGGACATAGCAACCCAAAGCCGGTGCTGGTGGTGCGGCGCCCACATCAAACGCAAGGAAGGCTGGTATTCGAAGCCGCTATAGTCGTTATGTTCCAGCTTTGAGCCTACGGTTAGCCACAGCCGGTTTTCCACCAGCATCATCTCGTCTTGCAGGAATAAATTGAATAACTGCGCATTGCGGCTACCGGGACTGGTTTGCAGATAAAGGGTATCGCCGAAATCGTCCATCTCGTAGCGATACCCTGCGCCCCAAACGAGGTCGTGCCAGTCCAGCCAGGCCGTCCTATGTTGAAATTCCATATCCAGGGTGTCGCGCCATTCTTCGACAAAACCCTCTTTGCGGTGGTAACTATCGTAATAGGCCTGCAGACTATATTCGGAATTGGGCGACAAGGTGCGTTGCCATTTCGCCAGCACATTGCCGCCGTCCGCCCGCACGGCATCGTTGAACCGGCTGACAAAAGGCGCCGTCGGCGACGGCATGGACAACCGTTCGTTGATGTCGCTTTGATAAATGTCGCCTTGAACTTTGAGCTCGTCTTGGGCAGTCAAACGCGAGTCGAGTCTGAATCCGCCCTGCAGCTTCCCCCAGCCGTCGCCGGCGCCTTGGCCGTTGCGACGGGTGTTTTCATCGCGTTTAAAGCCTTTGAAGTAAACCCGGGCGTAATTGTCTTCACCCAATGTCGTCCCGTACCGTAATGCGCCGAATCCTTGTTCCTCGGTTCCCGCCCCGGCTGCCAGCACACCGCCTTGGGTGTTGGCCGCATGTTTGGTGATAATATTGATCACGCCGTTTACCGCATTGGCGCCCCATAAGCTGCCGCCCGGGCCGCGGATAATTTCGATCCGTTCCACGTCTTCCAGCATCACATCCTGCATCTCCCAATACACCCCGGAAAAGGCCCGGGTATAAGTATTACGGCCGTCCACCAGCACCAAAAGCTTGTTGGCGAAGCGGCCGTTGAAACCGCGGGCACTGACGGCCCATTTGTTAGCGTCGATTTTGGATACGTCCATCCCGGGAGCCAAGCGTAAGGCATCCGGGATACTGGTGGCGCCCGAGCGCGTGATGTCTTCGTTATTGATTACGAAAATCGCCGCGGCAGCGTCATTTAGCGACTGGGATTTTTTGGCGGCCGAGGTAACCTGCACCTGCAACAAGTCTTCCACGCTCATGTCCAACAGCGCCGGATCCGCTTCGTTAGCCGGCCATGCCGGTAAGGCATAAGCCAAGCATAAAGCTAATAGCAAAGGCTGCCGATTGATTTTTTTCACGCGAAACTCTGAATGTGGGCGAATTAAGCCTGCTCTACAAAACTATCGATCAAAACCAAGTGTATAGACAATATAGTTTAGGATGCGACTCATCACACCGCCCTAGATTAACAACCCGCCAAAGCAGAGTATTTCGACCTGGGTAATTCTATTTGTCAGGTTACAGAATGCATAAACCGCGAAGCGAAGATTCTCCGCAGGCGGGGTTTTCACTCCCCCTCAGACCGCCTCGAGCATCGCAGCATTTGGCGAGAAGCGCAGGATTAAGGCGGTATGCGGGGCGGCTTTTTCTTTGGTTTCTTTCTTTGGGCCGAGCAAAAGAAAGAAACTCGGCTGTCGGGCCGAGACCCGGCTTTAGAATAGGCATCGCGTAGCGTTTCCTTGTTATTTTCCGAACCCTTTGAAGTGCACCGGCTTAGGTAAAGAAAAACGGCCGGTCAAATCTAACAAAGTAAAAGTAACGCGTAACATAAGCCGAACAAGGCTAGCCTATGCGCTTGCGATTTCAAATCACAACCATGAACGCAAGTTAATTTGTGTGAAGCGCTGGGCAAATACCCAAACTGAAGAAAGCCGCTTGCACAGCGGCTTAAACCGTGCGGACGCTAAACCGCCTGATTTGAAGAGGAAGGGCTCATTACTTTAGACGAAGGGGCGGCGGTTTAAGCGGCAAAACCACAAACCGCCGACGATCGCTCAATTTTGCGCGCGCATCCCGCTAAACGCCGGCACCACTAACAAACTGCACAAAATCGTAAAACTGATTCCCAAGGACAACAACAGCCCCATGCTGGCCGTACCGTTGTGCGAATTGAAAGCCAGGCTGGAAAAACTGCACAAAGTGGTCAATGCGCTGTAAAACACCCCGCGAGCGGAACTGGATTCCAGCAATGCGTGTTGGTCGCTATCGGCGTGTTGCAGGCGATAGACGATATGAATGCCGCTGTCCACCCCCATCCCGAGCAGTAGCGGCAACACGATGATGTTGGCGAAATTAAACGGATTTTGTAACAACACGTTACAAGCCCCGGTCAAAATGGCCGCCAAAAGCAGCGGCAAGACGATCAACAAGGTCGACTTGAAGCTTCTGGTTAAGGCTAACAACAACAACACTATCATGCCCAAAGCGGCCGAAAAGGCCTGGATAAAGGCCTCGACTACCGCTTGCCCGGAGGTAACGTCGCCTATCGGCAAGCCGAACGAATTAGGAAAAGTTTGCATAATGTCGGAGACAAAGGCTTTTAGATGTTCGGCGTCGTTCAAATCTTGCTCGGGCAACACCAATACCCGGTAACGCCCGTCCGTACCCAGCCACTGCGCGCGCACCGGGTCGGGAATATCGTCTATGCCGACCGCTTGCGCACTCAAACCGTCGCGCAACATCGACATAGTCTGCGGCAACAAATGCAACACGCTGTGTTGCAACGCGGCGTATAGCTGTGCCGGGTTTGCAGAGGCATCCGCCGCGCCGACAAATCCCTGTATGTCCTCCCGCAAACTCAGCCACAGCGGCGCGCTCGGCGCGCCGCCCGCTTGCTCGCCTAGCTTAGTCAAAATCCCGGCCAATTTTAACAAAGCCGCGCGCACGTCCGAGGGCTCGGGAGCCGCGGCAAAGCGTTGCAATTGACCGGGCATTATCAGATTGAGATTGTCGATGACATCGAGCTTCTCGTCCTGCTGCTCGGGCAGCAGATTGCTCAGGGTCAAGGCCTCGTGCACGCTCGGTAATTTACGGAACTTAGCCGCCAAGGCGTCCGCCTCGGGTAAGCTATCCGCCAATGCCGAGGTAGCAAACGGCGAATCCGTTTGGCTGCGCAACAATTTTTTGAATGCCGTTACCGATTGGGTGTTCGGATCGCGCAAATTGATGGGATTGGAATCGAAGCTCAAGCGCGTCAATGTCAAGCCGCCCGCCACTGCAACAAGCAAGGCCGCAATTTGAATCGGCCGTCTATAGCGGAACGGAAAACGGTAAATCCAGTCGGGCAAAGGTTTAACCGCCCTATGCTGCCTGTTCTTGCCGGGCAGCAACTTCAACATAGCCGGCAGCATGCTAAGCGAAACCGCCAAGCCGATGAAAATACCGGCACCCGAGATGATCCCCAATTCCGATACGCCTTTAAAATCGGTCGGCACGAAAGCCAGAAAACCGATGGCGGTGGTCGCCGCGCATAGAAACAGCGAAGCTCCCACGCTATGCATGCTATCGGCGATGGCGCCGTCTACCTCCATCCCCTGCTGGCGGCATTCCTGATAACGCAAACACAGATGGGTGGCGAAATCCACGCCCAGGCCGATGTACAGCACGGCAAAGGCAATCGATATTAAATTTAAATGCCCGACCGCCAACGCCGCAAATCCGGCCGTCAGCGCTAACCCGGCCAGCAAGGCGACAAACGTCACCAGTAACAATCTAAACGAGCGAAATCCGACATATAAGGTTAGGCAAACCAGAAACAAGGACACGATGCTGGACCACAGCATTCCCTGGTTGACGGTTTCCATTTCCTCGTGCTCCAAGGCAATTTCGCCGGTGACGCTCAGCGTCGCGCCCGGAAAGCGTTGCGCCAGTTGCACGGCTAATTCGCGCAGATTAGCCATAGGCAAAGCGGCGGGCAGCAGTTGAGCGTAGTCCAGCCGTGGTTTGACGATCACCAAACGGCGGTTTTGCTCGCCGCCGAAACTATCTTCCGTCAACAGCTGTTGCCAAGACACAAAGTGGGCCTGCCCCGCTTTAACCTGGGTCAAGGCTTGCCCTATTGCCGTTAGCAGAGGATCCAGCGGCATGACTAAATCCTGCTCCTTGCCTTCCAAAGCCAAACCGATGATGTCCATTAAACCCGCAAACGAATAATGTGCGGATAAATAACCGATGAAGGGCTGAGCGTTGACTAATTTGTCCGCTAAAGCTTCCAGATCCGGCAAGCTCAAGTACAACAAGCCTTGCTGCCTAAAATAAGCGTTATCCGTCGGGATATAAGCCGATTGAAACAACTCGCGGTTGGCCGACACGCTACGCTGGACAAACCCGGCAGCCAAGGCGGCCTGTTCCGGCTGTTCCGCCTCCACCACCAAAATAATGGCCGCGGCATCCTGCGGAAAAGCCCGATCCAGTTCGGCTCTGATTTTAACGAACGGCAAGTCTTTGGACAGAAGATCGTTGGTATTGGTATTGATGCCTAGATGACCGGCGGTGTAATAGCCGCTAGCCACGCTCAAACCGATGAAAAACAGCAGAGTCAACCACGGAAAACGTAGCGGCAATCGGCAAAAAGACACAAATAAACGGTCGAAAAATGACGAGGAGGCAGGCATAGTATCGGATTTTACAGGCATGAGGGAAAGTTCGGGCGCCAACGCACAACCGAAAAATGCAACCGGTCATTATAAGCAAAAGCCGATCAATTCGTAGCCAATAATCATGGCTGCCCATACCCGCGGCTGTCTATTCGCTTAGCGAAGCGAGGGGGTTTTAGCTTATCCCGAAACCTATGCGCCTCTGATTCTGCGGCTTTACCAATTGCTCCACGCTTAAACTGAGTTATAGTTTTCGGGCATCAAAACCAATATTAACGACCGGGAATGAATGTGTTAAAGATTAGCCGCTCGCGATGGGAAAAAGGCGAAAACCGCAAAGAATACGCGCCGACCTGTCTGATCGCCGCGTCCCTGTCGCTGGTTTTATTTTTTAATCCGGCATCCGCGCTGGATAACGATTATGCGGCGCGCATGCGCGCTTTGCTACAAAGCCAATTGCTCGGCGCCTTGCAAACCGATTTGGTGATACAAGCCATCCGCGCCCAAAATCTGGCCAATCAGGCCATAAGTCCACAACAAATCCAAACCTTGGATCAAACATGGCGGCGGGAAATCGAAAGCAGGCAGCAGCCTTGGATAAACCGGACTTTAACGACGCCGCTTTCGCGGTATCTGCGGCAACTGTGCGACGGCAGCCACGGGTTGTACACCGAAATTTTCGTGACCGACGCGCACGGTTTGAACGTCGGGCAAAGCAATCCGACTTCGGATTATTGGCAGGGAGACGAAGCCAAATGGCAACAAACCTTTCTGCTGGGCCAAAGCGCCGTTCATATCGGCGAAGTCGATCAGGATGAATCCACCCAAGTCTTTCAAGCGCAATTGAGCTTTACTTTGACCGATCCTGATACTCAAGCCCCGATAGGCGCAGCCACCGTCGGCGTCAACCTAGACCTTTTAATGGAATGAGCTATGTCTTTAGTCAGCGGATTTAAACAGTTATCCATCGGCAAGACGGTTACCGTAGGCGTAATCGCGCTGATTTCCCTGGGCTACGGTTTATTAATCGCCACGTCGGGCTCCGGTTTGCGGGAAGCCTTGATTCAACGCAGCAATGCCGACAACGTACAGCTAACGCGGTTATTGGTATCGACCATGCGCGGCGGCGTCCGTTGGAACAGGCCGGACGCTATCGCCCGTGCTTATGCCGACTTGGCCGAACACCCGGATTCCCATCTGATCCAACTATTGGTTGTCGACGCACGATTTCAGCCATTGAGCGCATGGCACAAAGCCGGCGGCAACCCGGCCGGCGACCTGTTAAGCACGCTAACCGAACGGCACGACATTCTGAGCCGGCAAGCTTATACCACCGTCAGCCAGCCGGATAGTTTCACGGTTTTCCAGGCGATCAGCGCCGGCAAACCGCCAGAAACCATAGGCTTTTTGGCCGCCAAATTCGACACTAGCGATCTGAACCGGTACGTGGACCAACTCAATCGGAGACAACTGGCTTACTCCGGCTTAATTTTGCTCATTTCGATTGCCATTTTGCTGTTGCTGATCCGTCATCTAGTCAGCCGGCCTTTAGGGGTTGCGGTAAAAGCGATGGAAGACATCGCCAGCGGCGACAGCAATTTAACTCGCCGTTTGGACGAAGAGGGCCACCTGGAGATTGCCCTGCTCAATCGCGGCTTCAACGCCTTCATCAACAAGTTGAACGACGTCATTAACTTGGTCACCAACTCTTCGATTGCCCTATCCGACGAATCTATCCGCATGTCGGACGTTACTTTGCAAAGCAAAGAACAAGTGATTCACCAGCGGCGGGAAATCGCCTTGATTGCCGAAGCGGTCGACAAAATGGCCAATGCCTCCGCCGCCGTTTCCAACGACGCCAATGCAGCCGCACAAGCCGCCGCCGATGCCCGCCAGCGCTCCGACCAAGTCACTCGACTAATGAGCGACGCGGTTTGTGCATTTAAAGATTTGGCGAATAATGTCCATTCCATGGGCGGCATCATTTCCGCCGTCGAAGCCGACAGCCGCGACATCGGCAGCGTGGTATCCATCATCAATAAAATATCCGAACAAACCAATTTACTGGCGTTAAACGCGGCTATCGAAGCGGCACGCGCCGGCGAACAAGGCCGCGGCTTTGCCGTGGTCGCCGACGAGGTGCGCTCCTTATCCAACCGTATTCAGGCGGAGACACGAAACATCCATCATCAAATTCGCCAATTGCAGGGCCGCGTCCAGCAAATGACCGCCGCCATGGCCGTCAGCGTGGAAAAGAGCGAGTCCAGCCTAGGTCAGGCGGCGGACGCCGACGTCGCCTTAAAAGCCGTCAAAAATTCCATAGACGACATCAGCAAACTCAATCAACACATTGCCGACGAGACCGAAGGTCAAAACACCCAAGTCGCGGCAATCCGGGCGCGGGTGAATACCATTGCCGACATTGCCGAGCAAACCACCCAAGTCGTTACCCAGGCCTCCAATTACGGCACCGAATTTTCGGTCATGGCTAAACAACTACAGGATTTGGTGCGGCAGTTCGTGCAAGCCCAAGCGGGCGCCAATATACAAAAAGAAATAGACGAATCGTCGTTGTTTTAACCCGCGGTTGTTCCCCCGATTCCGTCAGATTGATACGATAAGGCATGCTCGACGTTACCGGTATATTATTGGCCGCCGGCTCCGCAACCCGTTTCGGCGCGGATAAATTGTTACACCCGCTAACCGGCGATGAAACCGTCGCCAGCCAAGCCTGCCGCCGTTTACTGCACGCTACCGGTAGCGTAATCGCCGTGGTACGCCAGGAAGACAAGCCGTTGGCCGAGCGCTTGCTGTCGCTGGGCGCGACTGTCGCGTTCTGCGCACAAGCCGAACGAGGCCTAAGCGCCAGTTTAGCCTGCGGAGTTGCCGCCGCCCCCGCCTCGAATGCCGTGCTGATCGCTTTAGCGGATATGCCGTGGATACAACCGGCCAGCATCGCGGCAATCGCCCGGGCCATGTGTGCCGGCGCCTGGATCGCCGCTCCCGCTTACCGCGGTCGCCGCGGCCACCCGGTCGGGTTCTCGCCGTTATTGCGCGCCGAGCTGTTAGGTCTCACAGGCGACCAAGGGGCAAAACCGGTGTTGCAAAATCATGACGGGCGGGTAACACTGATCGACTGCGACGATCCCGGTGTTTTGCTGGATATCGATACGCCCGCCGATTTGCTGCAAACTCCGCTTAACGATCATGAAGGCCTGGCAAATGAAAGGGAGTTTGGTAGGAGCGGCGCATAGTCGCGATGATGGCCTCGCGAATCGCGGCTATGTGTCGCCCCCACCATGACTTTCATAGTAACCATGACCGATCACACCGATCTATTGAACCTGCAATTGCAACTGCAACAAAACCGCACACCCTATGCGCTGGCTACGGTAGTGGAAATCGTCGGCTCGTCGTCCGCGAAACCGGCCGCAAAAGCCCTATTCGCTGCCGACGGTAAACTGCTGGCCGGCTGGATAGGCGGGGGCTGCGCACAGAGCATGATTGCCGAAACTACGCTGGATTGTCTGGCAAGCGGCGAACCCAAAGTCGTAGACGTCGATTTGACCGACGAAATATTCGGGGCCGGCATGCCGTGCGGCGGCCATATGCGGGTTTACGTCGAAGCCGTGCTACCCAAGCCGCAGCTCTGGCTGATGGGTCACGGCCGCATTGTGGAAAGCCTCTGCGAGTTTGCCGCCGTCCTGAATTTCGACGTGATTGTCGATGATCCGCAAGCGCGCCCGGAACGCTTTCCGAAAGCCGTCCGCATTATCGCCGACGATCCGCGCTACCAATTGCTGCGCCCGGAACCCGGCGACTTTGTTTTGATCGCCACTCACCATAAAGGCGATTACGCTTCGCTAAGCCAGGCGCTCAATTCCGCCGCCGTATACATAGGCTTGGTCTCCAGCCGCAAACGCGCGCGCTTGATCGCGCACCGCTTGGCCCAAGCCGGTATCGGCCGCGAACAAATAGCGAAGATACGCGCCCCGGCCGGCTTGGATCTGGGCGCGAAACATCCCGAAGAAATCGCACTCTCCATCGCCAGCGAAATGCTTATGCTGAAGCGCGGCGGGCACGGACAACCCTTGAGCGATTGCGCTTGCGCCGGCGCCGACTTTACGGACTGATGCGCACCGTTTAGACTGAACGCCGATAACCCATCGACAGGGACGGTCGCCAATTAGCACACCCAGGTAGCTGCCATGATTACTTTGACCGTTAACGGCGTCGATCGCCAACTCGATTTGCCCGGCGACACCCCGCTACTGTGGGTCTTGCGCGACGCGTTGGGATTAACCGGCACCAAGTTCGCTTGCGGTGTATCGGTATGCGGCGCTTGCACCGTTCATATCGACGGTTTGGCCGCCCGCGCCTGCGTAACGCCGTTATCGGAAGTAGCCGGAAAAACCGTCGTCACAATAGAAGCCCTGCACGAAGACGAGATAGGCCGCAAACTGCAGCAATCATGGTTGGACGGCAACGTTCCGCAGTGCGGGTATTGCCAACCGGGTCAGTTAATGTCCGCCAGTGCATTGTTAAGGCAAAATCCCAATCCTAGCGACGCCGACATCGACAAAGCCATGAGCGGCAACTTATGCCGTTGCGGTACCTATACCCGCATACGCACAGCTATCAAACAAGCCGCAAAATCGTAGGAGACCAGCCGATGATCGCCAAGGACACAGCACCTTTTTCCGCCGCCGACGCCGAGTTCGACATCGTCAACGTCAGCCGACGGGATTTCTTGAAAAACCTGGCGCTCTCGGGTTTCGTGCTCGCGGCCGGTTTCCCGGATGCTTTATTGGCCGACGCTGCCGAAACCGATAGCGAACTGAAAAAATACGGTGCCGATGCGATGCCGCACGGCTGGGTCGATAACCCCTTGGTGTTCGTCGCCATTGCCGAAGATGGCAGCGTTACCATTATTTGCCATCGTTCCGAGATGGGCCAAGGCGTGCGCACCAGCTTACCCCTGGTCGTCGCTGACGAAATGGAAGCCAATTGGCTGCAGGTTACCGTCAAACAAGCACCCGGCGACGAAGCTAAATTCGGCAACCAAGATACCGACGGCTCGCGCAGCACCCGGCATTTTTTCATGCCGATGCGCCGAGTCGGCGCCGCCGCCAGACACATGCTGGAAACCGCCGCCGCCGCTCAATGGCAGGTTCCGGTTAACGAAGTGAAAGCCGAATTACACCGGGTAGTACATCCGGCTAGCGGCAAATCCCTGAGCTACGGCGATTTGGCCATTGCAGCCGCCAAGTTACCGGTCCCTGAACGAACAAGTTTACGCTTGAAAAACCCGGCGGAGTTTCGCTACATCGGCAAAGGCAACCTGAACATTTACGACGGCCGCGACATGGTGTCCGGTAATAGTCAATACGGCATGGATACCCGTCTGGACGGCATGTTATACGCGGTAGTCGCCCGGCCTAAAGTTCTGGGCGCCCAGGCGAAGCGCTTCGACGCCGCAAAAGCCCTGCAAGTCCCCGGCGTTTTGCAAGTCGTCGAACTACCTAGCAGCCCGCTGCCGGCAGATTTTCACCCCTTGGGCGGCGTGGCCGTGGTCGCCACCAATACCTGGGCCGCCATTCAAGGCCGCAAAGCCTTGAGCGTGGAATGGACGGACAGCCCTCACGCACATTACGACTCGGCGGACTACCGCAAGCAACTGGAAGCCGCGGCCCGCCAATCCGGTAAAGTCGTGCGCGAACAAGGACAAGTCGATCAGGCCCTGCAAGCGGCCAGCCAACGGGTGAGCGCCGAATATTACGCGCCGCATCTGGCGCAAGCTCCCATGGAGCCGCCGGCCGCCACAGCCCGCATTGTCAACGGCCATTGCGAAGTTTGGGCGTGCACCCAAGCACCGCAGTTGTCCAGAGAACGCGTAGCCAAGTGGTTAAAGTTGCCGGAAGAACGAGTCACGGTCCACGTCACGCTATTGGGTGGAGCCTTCGGGCGTAAGTCGATGCCGGATTACTTGATAGAAGCGGCTTTGCTGTCCAAAGCGATGCGCGGCAAACCGGTTAAAGTCACTTGGACCCGCGAAGACGATCTGCAACACGCCTATTTTCACACCGTGTCGTTGGAACGCTTGGAAGCGGGACTCGACACCGACGGTAAGGTGCAAGCCTGGCTGCACCGTAGCGCCGCTCCCAGTATTTCCGCCACTTTCGGCCCGGACAGCAAACATCAGATGCCTGCCGAACTGGGCATGGGCATCATCAACCTGCCGTATGCGATTCCTAACATCCGCATCGAAAATCCGGAAGCCGAATCGCACACCCGCATCGGCTGGTTCCGCTCGGTATCCAACATCCCGCGCGCCTACGCCGTTCAGTCGTTCGTCGCCGAATTAGCGCAAACCGCAGGCCGCGACCACAAAGAGTTTTTACTGGATTTGCTCGGTCCGGCCCGTCGCATCGATCCGCGCGAGTTAAACGACAGCTGGAATCAAGGCGAGTCGCCGCTAAGCTACCCGGTGGATACCGGCCGCTTGCGCCGTGTCATAGAAACCGTTTGCGGCCAAGCCGGCTGGGGGCGCAATTTGCCGAAAGGCCAAGGCCTAGGTCTGGCCGCCCATTACAGTTTCGTCACCTATGTCGCGGCTATCGTTCAAGTCGTCGTCGCGGAAGACGGCAAGATTCAGGTGCCACGAGTGGATATTGCCGTCGATTGCGGCCCGCAAGTCAATCCGGAAAGAATCCGTTCGCAGTTCGAAGGCGCTTGCATCATGGGCCTGACCCTAGCGATGCATAGTGAAATCAGCTTTAAAAACGGCGCCGTCGTGCAAGACAACTTCCATGATTATCCATTGCTGCGTATGGACGAAGCACCAGGCGAGATTCGGATACATTTGTTGCCATCAGACGCCTACGACACACCCTTGGGCGGTATCGGCGAACCCGGATTGCCGCCGATTGCCCCCGCACTGTGCAATGCGATCTTCGCGGCAACCGGCAAACGCATCCGCCAATTACCGATACGCGATCAACTAATGCCCGACTGAGGCAGCGTTATAGCCGCCCGGATACACTCGGCTGTAGAGGAGCCGGATTCCGGCGTGTTAAAAAATGATGGCCGATTCGATTTTATCCTTACCAAGCCCGCCTGCCGGTGCTAAGCTTTGACCGTTCCAGCCTGCATTCGACTAGGTTCGACCGTTAGCGATAGCTAATTTATTCTTGGCATTCGATAAAACGTGAGCGGCTTTTCCAATGGCATCCGCCGCCGCATGGCGAGTTTGTGCGGTCCGCGCATTCCAAATCCGCGTTAAAGTCGACCGAAAAAGCACGGCAAACGGACATATCCAGTTTCCGATCTCAAAAGGCCGCTATGAACACCACCAGTCTCCCGGGAACGGCAATTCAGCCCGCTACCAATATATTGCTGGTAGACGACGAACCCAACGTATTAAAAGCGCTGTGCCGAGTGTTGCGCAATCCGCACTATCATTTGCAAACCGCCGACAACGGCGTCAGCGCTTTAGCGCTAATGGAGCAACACAACTTCGATTTAGTCATTTCCGACATGCGCATGCCGCAAATGGACGGCGCCGAATTTCTGCGCCATGCGGCGAAACGTTGGCCGGATACCATGCGCATGCTGCTGACCGGATACGCGGACATAGAATCGACGATAGCCGCCGTCAACGACGGCCAGATATTTTGCTACTGCTGCAAACCCTGGGACGATGACGACCTGCGTACCCGGGTACATTTCGCGCTGGAACAAAAGCGGGCGAGGGAGGAACGCGCCCGTTTGTTCGACATTATCAACAGCAAAAACAAGGAACTGGAAGAACTCAACGCCAGCTTGGAAGAAAAAGTCGAAAAACGCACCGCGCAAGTGAAAAAATCGCTGAGCATGGTCGATCAAGCCCATAACGAACTGAAAAAACAATACACCGAATCGATCAAGGTTTTCGCCAAAATCATTGAAATGCGCCCCGGCATTAAAAGTGGTCACGCCAAATACATCGCCGAAAATGCCCGCCGAGTGGCGACTTGCTTGCAATTGGAAGCCGATGAAATCAAAAGTATCGTGTTCGCGGCGCTGTTACTGCAATTAGGCAAAATAAGCCTGACCGATAGCTTGTTGAACACGCCCATCAACCAGATGAACCGACAACAGCACAAAGCGTTTTTAAATCATGCCATCGAGGGTCACGACTTGCTCGCCGGTATAGATCCGCTGAAAACGGCGGCCGATTTCATCCGCTTGCAATACGAACACTACGACGGCAAAGGCTTTCCTCTCGGTCTGGTGGGTAAAGAGATTCCGGTCGGTGCCCGCATCTTGGCGGTAGTCAGAGACTATTTGAATTATTTGGACGGCGCTATCAGCGGGGAAAGAATGACCGCCCCGCAAGCCAAGGACATGCTGACTAGCCGCAGCGGCAGTTTTTACGATCCGCTGGTGGTCGAAACCTTTTTACAAGTGCTGCAAGAAACCGAAAGTATGGAGGCACGCCCCATCATCGAAGTGGCCTGGAATCAACTGCGCCCCGGCATGGAGGCGGCGGAGATTCTGGTCAACGACACCGTGTTTTTGAAAGACCACATCGTCACCGAAAATCACGTTCTGGCGATCATGAATTTAAAACACAGCGGCTGTAAGCTAGTATTGAGGATACGCACCGGTAGCGAATCGGTTTATTGACATTCGCCCCCCGTGTTGCCTCCTTCGCTTCGGCAAATTTCGGGCGGCGATGTGTCTGGCATCATGAGGCCGTCACTAAACCGCTGCCCGCCAGCCTTGCCGAAATTCGAAGCACCGAGAATGTAACCGAAACCTACGCATATCCAATCCCTTTTGCGATATTCGAAAGCGATCTAACAGCTTCGATAAGCGCACGGCCGACCGGGCTTGAACTAAACTAACCGGCATCGCCTTGCTCTCTCAGGATGTCGACCGCCATGACCGAACTCTTCCCCAACGGCAGTTCTTATCCGCTAGGTTCGACACTCAGGCCGGGCGGTGCCAATTTCAGCATTTACGCCAAAAACGCCGCAGCGGTACAGCTGCTGTTGTTCGACGACATCGCCGACGAGCAACCCGCCCGCATCGTAGACTTCGATCCCTGCCGACAAGCGACTTTTCATTACTGGCATGCCTTCGTGCCGGACATCAAAGCCGGCCAACTCTACGGTTATCGGGTCAGCGGACCGGCCACATCCGAGCGCGCCAAGGATAAATTGCTATTGGACCCTTATGCGCGCGGCATCGCAGTCGGCCCGAATTATCAAAGAAAAACGGCTTGCCAGCCCGGATGCAATTGGGGGCAAGCCATGAAAAGCGTAGTCGTCGATTACCGCGGCTACAATTGGGGCGACGACGCACCGCTGCGCAAACCCTTCCGGGGAACGGTGATCTACGAAATGCATGTGCGCGGCTTTACCCAACATCAAAGCTCCGGCCTGCCGGCCGACAAGCGCGGCACTTATGCCGGCGTCATCGAAAAAATCCCCTATTTGCAAGAACTCGGAGTTACCGCAGTGGAACTGTTGCCGGTGTTTCAATTCGACCCGCAAGACGCACCGCCCGGCCTGGTCAACTATTGGGGCTATACGCCGGTTTCGTTTTTCGCCCCGCACAGCGCCTACAGTTCCGACCCGTCGCCGCTCGGCGCCATCGCCGAATTTCGCGACATGGTCAAAGCCCTGCACAAAGCCGGCATAGAAGTAATATTAGACGTGGTGTTCAACCATACCGCCGAAGGCGATCACCGAGGGCCGGTTTTAAGCTATAAAGGCTTGGCCAATGACGTCTACTACATCCTCGATCCGCACACCGGCAGCTATAGCAATTATTCCGGCACCGGCAACACCTTGAAAGCCAATCATTCCGTAGTCAGACGCTTAATATTGGACAGCTTGCGTTATTGGGTCACCGAAATGCACGTGGACGGCTTTCGTTTCGACTTGGCATCCATCCTGTCTCGCGACGAAGAAGGCCGGCCATTTCCCAACCCACCGATTTTATGGGACATAGAAACCGATCCCGTGCTCTCCGGCAGCAAGCTGATAGCGGAAGCCTGGGACGCCGCCGGCCTTTACCAAGTCGGCCATTTCATCGGCGACTTCTGGAAAGAATGGAACGGCCAGTTCCGCGACGATATCCGTTCGTTTTTGCGGGCGGACAGCGGCAGCGTCGCCAAATTACCCAACCGCATCTTCGCCAGCCCCGACATTTTCCTATACGAGCAAAAAGATCCGGAAACCAGCATCAATTTCGTGACCTGCCACGACGGCTTTACCCTGGCGGATTTGGTGTCCTACAACGACAAACACAACGCCGCCAATCTGGAACAAAACCGCGACGGCTGCGACAACAACTACAGCTGGAATTGCGGCGCCGAAGGACCCAGCGACGACCCGCACATCAACGCCCTGCGCAAGCGGCAAATCAAAAACTTTCTGGCGTTGAACTTGTTGTCCGCCGGCACGCCGATGCTGACCATGGGAGACGAAGCGTGCCGAACCCAGGCAGGCAACAACAACGCCTATTGTCACGACAGCGAATTGAGCTGGTTCGATTGGTCGTTATTGGAACAACACGCCGATATTCACCGTTTCGTAAAAAGCCTGATTGCGTTGCGTAAAAGCATGTATTCGCAGAGCACGAGTTCCACGACGTTGAACCAATTCTTTCAACGCATCCACATCGAATACCATGGGGTTAAGTTAAACCAAGCGGATTGGTCGGCCAATTCGCACAGCTTGGCGATCTTGGTCGCCGAACTGCAGCAAACCCAAGTGTTTTATTTTATTTTCAATAGTTTTTGGGAATCACTGGAATTCGAATTGCCGGACAGTTTCAATAACCGAGCGCTGAACTGGCGACGCGTGCTGGATACCGCGCTAGCCTCGCCCATGGACTGCGTTGCGCTAGACAGCGCCACCGACCTCCTCGCCAACCGCTATACAGCCGAATCCCGCTCTATCGCTATGTTAATCAGCGTCTAGCAAAAATCCGGCGTATGCGCTTTACCCCAAACGCAAGCATGCTGATTTCCTGTCGGCAATGACTGGGTGAGGCATTTGCAGTGACGGGTTATCGACCAGCCGATACCAATGCTCTGATAATGTTTCATCAGCAACCAACAAACCTTTAAGATCGGATGACAAACGGTGTACTGGATTAATTACGAGTTTTGACCACACTTTTGCGAGGACCGACGCCGCCAATGTAGTGAAACCCGGAGCGCAATCTCCCCCCTGACATAACGCTAAGTGCCCCGGCTTTCGATACCGTATCCGTTTATGAAATCCGCCAAACAGAAACCTTTTTACATTGGAACAGGCTCATTCTCATGGCGCTATTTGCTGTCAGGTCAAAACGTTGGTTGGACTGGCCGATGCTGCTAAGTTGCAGAAGATGGTAGGTCATCAAGACTATTATGGTTTTCTAAATTAAGTAAGAACGCTCAACCATTTGAAAAGAGACTCTGGCATGGAGACTTATGGCCTATGATGCGTGCGTTACAGCTAGCGCCAATTTTTTTCAAACAGTGGGACGTAGTTACTTAGGAATAATCCGGCGGGCGTTTCGAATAATGAATGACTCCATCCCAACCCATGACAATTTGGATTTCCGCTTACTGTTCGAATCGTCGCCCGACCTCTATCTGGTTCTAAATGCGAATCTGGAAATCGTCGCGGTCAGTGATGCCTACACCCGAGCCACGTTGACCTGCCGGGAGGAAATATTGGGAAAAACGTTGTTCCAAGTTTTTCCCGACAACCCCGACGATCCGACCGCGGAAGGCCAACGCAATTTGAGTGCCTCCTTGCAGCGGGTGTTGCAGTCCGGCAAGCCCGACACGATGCCGGTGCAAAAATACGATATTCCCAGGCCCGACGGCGCGGGTTTCGAGGAGCGCTATTGGAGCCCGATCAATATCCCGATTCTGGGCAAGGACGGCGAGGTGGCCTATATGCTGCATCGGGCCGAAGATTTGACCGAGTTTATCCGCGTCAAACAGCAGGGTGTCGAGCAAAGCCAGCTCAACGACACCTTACGCGCCCAGGCCGTCAAAATGGAAGTCGAGCTGTTCGCCCGCAGCAAAGAGATCGCGGCCGCCAGCGCGGAGTTGAAGGGCGCCAATCAGGAATTGTCGCGCCTGTATGCCAAAACCTTGGAGTTGGATGAGCTGAAGACCCAGTTTTTTGCCAACGTCAGCCACGAGTTTCGCACACCGCTAACCTTGATGCTGGGACCGCTGGAAGAGTTATTGGCCCGCTTTGCCCCGCAAGGCCCTCAGCCTGCCGCAACCGCATACGAGCAGCTTAGCCTGGTACATCGAAACAGCTTGCGTCTGCTGAAATTAGTCAATTCGCTGCTCGACTTTTCTCGCATCGAAGCCGGGCGGATGGAAGCGGCCTATGAAGCGACCGATCTGGCCGCCTATACCGCTGAACTGGCCAGCCTATTCCGTTCGGCTACCGACAAGGCGGGTCTGCGGCTTGCCATATCCTGCCCGACTTTACCGGAACCGGTGTATGTGGACCGGCAAATGTGGGAAAAGATTGTCCTCAATCTGCTCAGCAACGCCTACAAACATACCTTTTCCGGTGAAATCGAGGTGGCGCTGCGCTGGCGCGAAACCTCGGTCGAACTAGCCGTGCGCGATACCGGAGTGGGAATTGCGCCGGATCAACTTAGTCACGTATTCGACCGCTTCCATCGGGTGCCGAACGTGCGCTCGCGCAGCCATGAGGGCAGCGGCATCGGCCTGGCGTTAGTGCAGGAGCTGGTCCGCTTGCACGGCGGCGCAGTCGGGGTAACGAGTAGGCCGGGTGTCGGCAGCACGTTTACCGTGACTATCCTCGCCGGCACCGCACATTTGCCGGTGGAACGGATTCGTCCGTCCCGGACGACGGACGCTCATCCGCTGGCCGCCGATTTTTTCGCTGAGGAAGCGTTGCGTTGGGACTTGGAAAAGGAACACGAATGTGGCACAAGCCAACAAACCGGAACGGATGGATCAATAGAGTTAAGTACCGGGTTGAACGCGCACATCGTGGTTGCCGACGACAATGTCGACATGCGCGGCTATGTTGCCCGGCTTTTACGACAGCAGGGCTATGCGGTCACGGCGGTTCACGACGGCTTAGCGGCGCTGGCAGCAGTGCGCCAACGTCGGCCCGATCTAGTGCTGACCGACATCATGATGCCGGGCCTGGATGGCATCGGATTGCTGAGCGCTCTGCGCGAAGATCGGGAGACCAGTGCCATTCCGGTCATTTTGCTCTCGGCCCGGGCCGGAGAGGACGAACGCATTGAAGGCTTGAAACACCGGGCCGACGACTATCTGACCAAGCCATTCAGCGCGCGGGAGTTATTGGCTCGGGTTGGATCATGCCTTGAAATATCGAGATTGCGCAACGATGCCGAAACTCAGCTCCGCCTGCAAGAAACCGAGCGTGAATTTCGCTCGCTGGCGGAGACGATGCCGCAAATGGTCTGGGCCACCCGGCCGGACGGTTGGAATGTTTATTTTAACCGTCAATGGGTCGAATATACCGGGCTTACGCTCGAAGAAAGTTACGGTCACGGTTGGAATATTCCTTTCCATCCGGAAGACAAGCAACGCGCATGGGATGCATGGCAACGTGCGACGCAGCATAGGGAAAGCTATTCATTAGAATGCCGCTTGCGGCGAGCGGACGGCGTTTACCGCTGGTGGCTGGTCCGGGGCGTGCCGCTGCTAAACGAGCAAGGCCGGATACAAAAATGGTGCGGCACCTGTACCGACATTCAAGAATTAAAAGAAGCGGAAACTGCTATCCGAGAAAGTGAAACAAGGCTGCATTTTGCTTTGGAGATGTCGAATACCGGCGCCTGGGAAGTCGACTTGGAAACGCGCGCGGCGTACCGATCGATCGAACACGCCCGTATTTTCGGCTATTCCGACACGGCGTCGGCATGGTCAGTCGACAAATTCCTGGCACATGTGTTGGCGGCAGACCGCCTCAAGGTAGCGGCAGTGCTGCAAGAGGCGTTTGCCAGCGGCGGCGAAGGCAGATTCGAATGCCGGATTCGGCGTACCGATGGCGAAATCCGCTGGATCATGGTAGCCGGCCGCTATCGCGTCAACCGAACGGATGGCAAAAGCCAGGTCGCCGTGGGCGTTATTCAAGACATTACCGACAGCAAGCGCATCCAGGAGGAACTCAAACTGCACCGCGACCAGTTGGAAATGTTGGTTGCCCGCCGAACCGAAGAACTGGAAAAAGCCATGGCGTTGGCGGACGCCGCCAACCACGCCAAGAGCGCCTTCCTGGCCAATATGAGCCATGAAATCCGCACGCCGATGAACGCCGTGCTGGGTTTTTGCTATCTGTTGGAACAGCGCCACCTGGACGGCGAATCGCTGGCCTTGGTGCGCAAAGTCCACCATGCCGGGCATGCGCTGCTATCGCTGATCAACGATATCCTGGACTTTTCCAAGATCGAGGCCGGCCGGCTGGAAATCGAGCGCGCGCCGTTCAAGCTGACCGAACTGCTGGACAACCTCGCCGCTATCATGGCGACTGCCGCCCATAACAAAGACTTGGAATTGGTCATCACCCCACCCGCCGAAATCGACGCCTTGGTTGGCGACGCCTTGCGCCTGCAACAAATATTGATCAACTTGCTCAGCAACGCGATCAAATTCACCGAACGCGGCGAAGTCGAGTTACGCATTAGTGTGGAATCCGCGGACAAACAGCAATGTAAGCTGCGATTTGGGGTGCGCGATACCGGTATCGGCATTTCCAGCGAACAGCAGTCGCTGATTTTTTCGGCGTTCGGCCAAGCCGATAGCAGCATCAGCCGCCGATTCGGCGGCACCGGCTTGGGTTTGAGCATCAGCATGCAACTGGTGGAACTGATGGGCGGCCGCTTGCAAGTGACCAGCGAAGTGGACCGGGGCAGCGAATTCTGGTTTGTGTTGCCGTTGCAGCGTGACCAGCGCGTGGAGCGCCGGCCAACCCAACTGGCTCGGCTCGAATTACTGATCGCAGATGACTGCGCCAGCGTGCGCGACGCCCTGGCCGTTGTTACCGACTCTCTGGGTTGGCTGGCCGATACCGCCGCTTCCGGCGAGGCCGCCCTGATGAAAGCGCTGGCCAGAATGCACAGCCAACGTTTTTACGATGCGATCGTATTAGATTGGAAAATGCCGGGCCTGGACGGGCTAAATACCGCTAAAGCCATACGCCAAGCGCTTCAGGAAAAACCCCGGGACTTGGATCCGCCGATAATGCTTATGGTAACCACTCGTTTGCGTGAAGAACTATTATCCCAGCCGGGTATTGAGGGAGTGGTTAAGGTGCTGAGCAAGCCGGTCACCGCCTCAACGCTCTACTCCGCCATCGCCGACGTGCTAAACCAACGCGGTCAGGGACTGTTTCGGCCAGCCCCGGCGCAGCTCGGTAACGCCGGCAATCGCCGGATTCCCGGCGTACGCGTGCTGGTGGTGGATGATAGCGAAATTAACCGGGAAGTGGCAAAGAGCATCCTGGAGGCGGACGGCGCGATCGTCGATACGGCCTGCGACGGCCAGGACGCGCTGGAATGGCTGCGAGCCCATCCCGATGCGACGGATATCGTGTTGATGGACGTGCAAATGCCGCGCCTGGACGGCTATGCCGCCACGCGCTTGATCCGGGCGGATGAACGCTGGCGGGAGCTACCTATCGTCGCGCTGACCGCCGGCGCCTTCCAAGAATTGCGCGATGCCGCGCAGGATTCCGGCATGAACGATTTTATTGCCAAGCCGTTCAACGTGGCGCAGATGATGGAAACCATTCAACGCTTGACCGGATGCTTGGCCGGAAAGGCCACCTCAGGCGTGAGCGACGCAACCGCAGCCGTCGGTTCGGCAAGCGTACCGCCGCCGCTGCCGACAACCGACGCCAGTGAATCCGACTTGCCGGCTATCGATCTGGCGGCCGCGCGCGAGCAATGGGGCCAGCTCGGCGTCTACCGCACCTATCTGGATAAATTCCTCGCCGCTTTCGTGGAGGGCGGAACGTCTATCGCAGCCGCCTGCAACGAAGGCGACCTGAAAGCAGCGGCAGCTCAGGCCCATAAACTTTGCGGAGTGGCTGGTTCGCTGCGACTACCCCGAGTCGCAGAATTGGCTCGCCAACTAGAAACATGCTTGAATGCGGGCGATACGGCGATTAAACTGACAGCAGAGCTGCAAGCCGCGATAGATCAAGTACGCGCGGCAGTCGACGCTTGGCCGGAAGCCGACAATCCCGTTGCCTCGCCGGATCCGGTTGCCGACTCGCTTGGGAATGGCTTGTTTGCGTTATTCAAGGGCATGCTGGAAGCGCTCGACCGTAACGACCCCGATGATTCCGAAATCTGGTTGGGCCGGCTGCGGCAGCACCCGAATTCTATCCAACTGGCCGAGTTGGACGCGCTACTGGCCGACTTCGATTTCCGCGCGGCGGAAGCCGCCGTACGCAGCCAGTTGCAGCGCCTGAATTTATCGATACCGGAGTAAGCCATGCCTTACGGCCCCATCCTCATCGTTGACGATGAGCCCACCAATTTGGCCATCCTACGCCACACGCTCAAAGACGAACACAGGTTAATGCTGGCTCGAAACGGCGCGGAAGCGCTCGAGCTGGCGAGCAAGCACCATCCCTGTCTGGTCCTGCTCGATATCCAGATGCCGGAAATGGACGGCTATGCGGTCTGCCGCGCCCTAAAAGCCAATCCGGCGACCGAGGCCATCCCGGTGATTTTCATTACGACACTGTCCGAATTGGAAAAAGAGGAAGCCGGCTTCGACGCAGGCTGCGTCGATTATTTGATCAAACCGGTTTACCCCCGGATCGTGCGGGCACGGGTGCGGACCCACCTATCGCTGGTTCAGGCCAAACGCTTGGAAAGAACGTACGGCGAGGCCCTCGCCATGCTCGGCAAAGCCGGCCATTACAACGACAGCGATACCGGCCTGCATATCTGGCGCATCGCGGCTTACGCCCGACAACTGGCCGAGGCCGTCGGCTGGCCCAAGGAGAGTTGCGTTTTACTGGAGCAAGCCGCTCCGATGCACGACACCGGCAAAATCGGCATTCCCGACTCGGTGTTGCGCAAACCCGGCCAACTGGATGCGGACGAATGGGCCATCATGCGTACCCATTGCCGGATAGGCTACGAAATCCTGTCCAGCAGCGACGCGCCGGTATTTGTGTTGGCCGCCGAGGTCGCACTTCGCCATCACGAGAAGTGGGACGGCAGCGGTTATCCCGATGGCCTGCTTGGCGAAGCCATTCCCGCATCGGCGCGCATCGTCGCGCTGGTCGACGTGTTCGACGCACTGACCATGAAGCGCCCTTACAAGGAGGCTTGGCCGGTGGAACAGGCCTTGAAAACCGTGCGCGAGGGCTCGGGCCGCCATTTCGACCCTGCGCTGGTCGAAGCATTCGAAACCTGCCTGCCACGTATTTTGGAAATCAAGGCCGATTGGGACAGTCGGGAAACGCAGCAAGGCGTCTGATGCCGCCGCCCAGTTCGAATTTGCAGATTTGGTATTCACCCGAATTGGCGCTGCCACTGCGCCCATCGGCAATAACCGAGGAAAAAGGTCCAACTGCGACGTTGGCTCCTTCGCTGCCAACGAGATCGGCCATGCTATCAGTACACGCAAAGTTCGGCCGCACCATCGACATGGCACGCGCTCAGCAAACCGCCGACAAGGTCTTGGGCATCGTCGAAGACCATCTGGAAAACCGCGATTAGCTGATCAACGACCGGTGATTGCTTGCCGACCTTGCCGTTTATCCCTATCTGGCTCTGGCCCCGGCAGGAGGCATCGCCACCAGCGATTACCCCAACATCGTCGCCTGGTTTCGGCGCATCCGCGCCCTGCCCGGTTACCTTTCGATGCCGGGCCCTGGCAGGCGTGACACGGCAATATTTTGAGCTTACGTTCGGTTCGACACCTTAAGGCTGGATACGGACTTTCTTTTACCTCAGGGAAAAAACCGATGCGATAGCGACTCCATGCGGTAAGCGCATGCACTGTCCAACCTTCGATAACAATCCGGCGCCCATGTTGGCATCAAACCCGACTATTCAATTTGCCTCATAAACCCCATAAGTCCAATAATCCTTGCCAGGGCGCAGGCGACAATGCCAGCCCCGGGCGCGCAGTTCGCGGCCGATCAAGTGATTCATCACACCGTGCCCCACCAACAACACGCTGCCGTGCACTTCGGCAAAATCGATCAAGCGTTGCGCGGCCAAGCCGGCACGCCGTTTGGCCGCCCGGTACGATTGGCCATTGCGGGAAAAGCCGGCCAACCATAGCAGGCGCAACAAGACCAGCCATACGCCCACCGGCAGGCAAACACAACCTTGATTAAAATGCGGTAATCGAGCTTCTCCGAACAGCGCATCGGCGACCGGATTTTCGCCAACAGCCAATGCGTGTGCCGATTGCCGGGAACGCGGCAGATCGCTGCACAACACCATGCCGATGCGCTGAAACACGTCAAGGCTAACCCGCGGCGGCGCATCGACGATACCGGCGACGCGATAGGCTTCGGCGAGCCGAGCCAAGTCGCGCGCCCGCAGCCAGCCGGTCAAAGCCACGCTAGGCTGGCCGTGGCGCATCAAAATAATGCGAGGGTTTTGTTTAGCCCTCACGGATACGGTTTGCCGTCTTTATGGGTGAACAGCCAACCGCCGTCCGTGCCGACCGCCAACAAATCGTCGTCGGGATAGTCGACCCGGTCGCCCGGCGTGCGGTCGCCTATTTCCAGATACAGCACGTCCTGCGCCGATTCGTTGACCAAGCGATGGGCGTTGCCGCTACCCGCCTTGAAGCCCGCGCATAGACCCGGCGCCAACAGCGTCGCCCCCGCGTCGGTATACAGCATCGGCGTGCCTTGTAGCACGTATATGAATTCGTCCTGCTTGGCGTGGGCATGGCGCAAGGCGGAAATCGCGCCCGGCGCCAACTTGGTCAGATTGACGCCGAAGTTTTGTAGCCCGAACGCGTCGCCGAGCGCACGTTTTTCCCGCCCCGCCAATCCGTGGTCATACAGGTCGCGAATCGCTTGCGGATACAGGGATTTTCTCGGCCGCGGCGGCACTTGCTCGGCAGCGACGGCGTCTGGGAATGGTGGTTCAGTCATGTGAAACGGTCCGGTGGCGCATGAAAGAGAAAGCGGTTATTAATCCGGCTCCATTGTTTGCGGGTATAGCGTTCTTACCCTTTGGGACATAAAGGCTGAGCTAGTCGAAGCCCGAGGTGTCACACTCAGCAAATCTCAGGACGAACGCAGTATTTTAGTGCTGACTTAATAATCGACAAACGGCGCGCAGATGAAATCTATGTCACCGTAATTGCAACCGCTTTGACTCAACAGCGCGGTGATTTGACCGCGATGGTGGGTTTTGTGGATGAATAAAGTGGTCAACAGGGTGGTCACGGCCAATACCTTGTCTTGCCCGGTGGACAGGCTACGGAACGCAATGCGTCGTTGCAAGTCGTCAACTCCCAAGCATTGAATCAAATCCAGCAAGGCCTCATCGCTGGCGCTTTGCGCGGCGCGCAGCTCGGCGAAATCGTTGTAAAGTTGCAAATCCAAGCGTTGGTAAGGCGCGGGCTGATCCTGCAAGCGCGCCAGCCACAGCCGGTCGCCCAGCAGCAAATGATTCCAGGTGCCGTGAATCGAACCGAAAAACACACCCCTATCGCGTTTGCGTTCGGCGTCCGCCAAGGTCGCGCAAGCGTCGTAGAGGCGCCGGTTAACCCACTGGCTGTAACGGGCCTGCAAGGCAAAATGTTCCGGCAAATTCATCAGGCTCCCCTGCACTCGGCGGCTATGGTTTCAACAAAGGCCTGCCGCAAACGGCGGAACGTCGGTCCCGGGCAATCGGGCAACGGCCGGCAGTCAATGCTGGCGACCGGAATCAGCTCCGCGCCGGTGCCGGTCAGGAAACATTCATCGGCCGCGTACAAATCGTACACGCCCAACGGCTGTTCGTTAGCTTCGATGCCGTTGGCCCGCGCCAACTCTAACACCAATTCGCGGGTGATACCTTCCAGCGCCCCTTCGCTGCACGGCGGCGTCAGCAAAAGGCCGTCTCGTACGATAAACACGTTATCGGCGCTGCCTTCCGCGACCCGGCCTTGGCCATTGAGCAGCAGCGCCTCGTCGGCGCCGGCATGGTTGGCTTCGATTTTGGCGAGAATGTGGTTCAAATAATTCAGGCTCTTGATGCGCGGATCGAGGCCGTCGGCCGGCAAGCGGCGCACCGACGATACGATCAGCCGCGCACCGGCCTGTTGTTGGCCGATGTCCATCATCGTCAATTGGTCGGCAATGGCAATGACATTGGGCGATGCGCAGCTCTTGGGATTCAAGCCCAACGGGCCGGCGCCGCGCGTGACCATCAAGCGGATGTAGCCGTCGTCCTCGGCGAACGCCGCGATCAGCCCTTCGATGGCCGCGATCAATTCGGCGGCTGACAGCGGAATTTGCAACGCAATCGCCCGTGCCGACAACTGCAGACGCTGTAAATGTTGCGGCAGGCGAAAGGCGCGACGCTTGTAAAAGCGTATGCCTTCGAACACGCCGTCGCCGTACAGCAGGCCGTGGTCGTTGACCGGAATTCCGGCGCGTTCGGCAGGCAGCAGTTGGCCGTTCAACCAGCATATGGCGCGGTCAGTCATCGTATTCTCCTGAGTGTATTTTACCGGTGTTTAAAGGAGGCACCACTTTAGACTAAAATGCCACAACCACTACAGATGCAATAAGGCTTAATTATATCGATACAGTTTAACACCCAGGCATACTGTAGCCATGGCGCCGCGTCCAAACTGTATTGCAAGCACCCATGAACCTACGCTACGAAAACCTCGCCGAGCATTTGCTGAATGCCATCGCCCAAAACCTGTACCGGCCGGGCGAACGTATGCCCAGCGTGCGCCAGCTCAGCCAACAGCACCGGGTCAGTACCGCGACGGCAGTCAGCGCGTTGCGACGGCTGGAAGATCAGGGCCATATCGAGGCGCGCCAGCGCTCCGGCTACTACGTCAGAGCCCGCACACGTTCGCCGCTGCAGGAACCGGCCATGTCGGCGCCGCCGCGCGAACCGACGCTGGTGACCGGGCAAGAGCTGGTATTACGGCTAATCAAGGCCGCCAACAATCCGAAAATCGTGCAATTGGGCGCGGCAGTGCCGGCGGCGGCGTTTCTGCCGACCCGGAAAATGGCGCAAATCTCGGCTAGCGTGGCCCGCCGCTACGGCCAGCGCCTCGCCCATTACGAATTCCCGCCGGGCGCGCCGGAATTGCGCCGGCAAATCGCCCGACGCATGTCGGAACATGGCTGTCCTGTGGACCCCAATGACATCCTGATCACCAATGGCTGTCAGGAAGCGATAACGCTAGCCTTAAGAGCCGCCACCCGACCCGGCGACATCGTAGCCATCGAATCGCCGACCTTTTACGGGCTATTGCAAATCATCGAATCACTGTCGCTACGTGCGATCGAAATTCCCACCCATCCGCGCGACGGCATCGCACTGGACGCCCTGCAACTGGCCTGCGAGCAATGGCCGATCAAGGCCTGCATTGCGGTGCCCAACTACAGTAACCCCTTGGGCTATTGCATGAGCAATGAGCGCAAGCGCGCCCTCGTCGAACTGGTCAATCGCAACCGGATTGTGCTGATCGAGGACGACGTCTACGGCGACCTGGGGTTCGGCCTGCAACGGCCGTCGCCGGCGAAAAGTTGGGATAACGAGGAGCGGGTATTGTATTGCTCGTCGTTTTCCAAATCGCTGAGTCCCGGTATGCGGGTGGGCTGGCTGGTGGCAAGGCCGTTGCATGAGCAAACCGAGTATCTGAAATACGTCAGCAATCTGGCGACGCCAACCCTTGTGCAATTGGCAGTCGCGGACATGCTGGCCGCAGGCGGCTATGAGCGCCACCTGCGCCAAGTGCGCAACCAATACCGGCAAGCGGTGGAACGCATGACGGCGGCCATCGGCGCTTATTTTCCGCCGGGCACTCGGGTCACCCAGCCGGCGGGCGGTTTCGTGCTATGGGTGGAACTGCCCGAAAGCGTCGATGCAACGGCGCTGAGCCGGCGGGCGTTGCCGCAAGACATCAGCATCGCGCCCGGTCCGATATTCTCGGCCACGCAAAAATACCGCAACTTTATCCGCCTCAACTGCGCGGTCGATTGGGACGAGCGGCTCAATCAGGCACTGGTCAAATTGGGTCAAATGGTTGGCGCGAAATAGTGCGGCTGGTCTTTCGGCACCTAGCAAGCGACAATGTTGACAGAAAAGGAAAGCGGGCCGTAGGCACATAAGCCTTTCCATTGTTGATGCACGGCCCATAGTTCATCCTGACTGGGAAACTGCTCCAGGGCAAGTTCTCGCTCCACGGGCTGAGTGAGTCCCGTGCGATCGTGGAGCAGAAACCCGTTACCGTTACTGCTGATGGCAAACGGGGCATCCAGTAATTCGGCATAAGCCAGAGCCTGCTGCATGCCATGCCCTACTGAAAATTTAGCCTGTTTGGCTTCTATAACCGCTATGGGAAGATTGGGTTTTGCATACAGCACATAATCGGCTCGTTTTGGCCCACCCTTGACCTCGGGATTTTTGATCCGTGCCGCCAGTTTGCCGCGCACCATGACGCGGCCATCGGTAAGTTGCACTTCTTCACGAAATTGATGCTGCTGCCAGCCTGCTTGCTGGATCGCTGGCGTGATGAATTTGGTGCAGATATCGCGTTCGCTGAGGGTTAGTTTGTCCAAGCGACTTTCCTTACGGTTTAAACGACTCTAATTAATCGGTGCTTTTGTCTAACTCAACCAACAAGGTGGGTGATATACGTCGTAAATCATGCGGCGCTCAATAAGCCGCAGTCAATTTAGGTCTTGTAATTTCAGCTGAGCCTTTTGGGGCTCTGTGACGGCAAACATGTCCGGCTAAATATTCATCGCACAGCACGCGTACTGTATAAGCGTTTTCAGAATTTGCCGCCTCTTGTTTTAACGCTAAGGCTTTTACCTTTGATTTCGCTTGCTTTGCTTCTAATGTAGAACCCGCCAGAACCACGCTGGTTTTTCAAAGCCTCCAAGGCGACAATAGCTGATGGAAATGACATAGAAGGCACCCACCAACGCTGCTTCTGTATCTATAAAACCAAGTTCTCACCCCTACCATGGCAAGACAAATGCAGTCCAGGGTAATCAGCAAAAGCCATATGCTGTCCAGGTAGCAAAGCTTTAGCGGTTCCATTTTGGCATGGGTTTCCTGTAACGAATAATGGCGCGAGTATCACCCGAAAAAAACCATACTAAAAACCATACCAACCGGTAAAGTGCGGGTAAGTGTCGACAATGAAATGACAACAGAAAATACGAAATATTACTTATATATCATATTCTTATAAATGAACACCCAGAAAATACAAGGCACCAAGCAAGACGATAAAACACAACACACCCCCATGATGCAACAATACCTGCGCATCAAGGCACAGCATCCCGAGATATTGTTGTTTTATCGGATGGGCGATTTTTACGAGCTGTTTTACAACGACGCCAAGCGCGCCGCGCAATTGTTGGACATCACCTTGACCGCGCGCGGCGCATCGGCCGGGGCGCCGATTCCGATGGCCGGCATTCCGTATCATGCTGCCGAAAATTACATCGCCCGCTTGCTGAAACAGGGCGAATCGATCGCTATTTGCGAGCAGATCGGCGACCCCGCCAAATCCAAGGGACCGGTCGAGCGCAAGGTGGTGCGCATCGTCACGCCCGGCACGGTCACCGACGAGGCTCTGCTGGAAGACCGCAAGGATAACCTGTTGCTAGCCTTGGCCCACTTCGACAAATCGATTGGGCTGGCCTGCCTGGATTTGAGCAGCGGCAAGTTCGTGTTGCAACAACTGGAAAACGACAGCCAATTGCTGGCGGAAATCGAGCGCTTGAATCCGGCCGAGCTCTTGTTCAGCGAAGATCTGGCCTTACCGGCTGCCATCAAAGAGCGCAAGGGCCTGTGCAAGCGGCCGCCCTGGCATTTTGATTTGGACAGTTGCCGGCAATTGATTTTGAAGCAATTCAACTGCCACGACTTGAAGGGCTTCGGTTGCGAGCAGCTGCCGGCGGCGATTTGCGCGGCCGGCTGTTTGCTGCAATACGTGCGCGACACCCAGTTCAACGCCCTGCCCCACATCCAGGGCATCGCCGTCGAGCACGCCGACGACAGCATCAGCCTGGACGCCGCCAGCCGCCGCAATCTGGAGTTGGACAGCCACCCCAGCGGCCAACTGCAATACACTTTGCTCGGCGTGTTGGACAAGACCGCCACCGCGATGGGCAGCCGCTGTTTGCGGCGCTGGCTGCATCGGCCGTTGCGCGACCAGGCCGTAGTCAACGGCCGTTACGCCTGCATCGCCAGCCTGATCGACCACGAGCTGTACCGCGATTTGCAAACCAGCCTGCGCCAAGTCGGCGACATCGAGCGCATCAGCTCGCGGATTGCGTTGAAATCGGCCAGACCGCGCGACCTGTTGACCCTGCGCCTAACCTTGGCGGTGCTTCCTGAGCTGCAACAAAAACTGGCCGGCAGCGACAATCCTCATTTGGAAGCCTTACGCCAGCAACTCAAAGAACACCCCGAATTGGTCGATCTGCTGCAACGCGCCATCATCGACAATCCACCGGTCTTGATCCGCGACGGCGGCGTCATCGCGCCAGGCTTCAACGCCGAACTGGACGAACTGCGCAACCTGAGCCAGAACGCCGACCAATTCTTGATCGACATGGAACAACGCGAGCGCCAAGCGACCGGTATCGCCAACCTCAAGGTCAATTACAACCGGGTGCATGGCTATTACATCGAAATTTCCAACGCCCAGGCTGACAAGGTGCCGGTACATTACACCCGCAAACAAACGCTGAAGGGCGCCGAGCGCTACATCACGCCGGAATTGAAGTCGTTCGAGGACAAGGTGCTGAGCGCGCGGGAGAAATCGCTGGCTTTCGAAAAAGCCCTGTACGACGACTTGCTGGGCACGCTGGGCGAAGCCTTGCTGGATTTGCAACAATGTGCAAGCGCGTTGGCCGAGCTCGACGTGCTGGTCAACTTTGCCGAGCGCGCCGAAACCCTGAACTGGACCCAGCCGGTGTTGACCCAGGAGCCCGGCATCCACATCGTCGCCGGCCGCCATCCGGTGGTCGAGCAACTGTCAAGCATTCCCTTCGTCGCCAACGACCTGGATTTTTCCGGCGAGCGGCGCATGCTGGTCATCACCGGTCCTAACATGGGCGGTAAATCGACCTACATGCGCCAAGCGGCGCTGATCGTGTTGCTGGCCCACATCGGCTGCTACGTGCCGGCGCAATCTTTGAGTTGCGGGCCGATCGACAAAATCTTCACCCGCATCGGCGCCTCCGACGACTTGGCCAGCGGCCGCTCTACCTTCATGGTGGAAATGTCGGAAACCGCCAACATCCTGCATAACGCCAGCGCCAACAGTCTGATTTTGATGGACGAAATCGGCCGCGGCACCAGCACATTCGACGGCTTGTCGCTGGCCTGGGCCTGCGCCGATTACCTGGCGCGCCACGTCAAAGCCTTTACCCTGTTCGCGACCCACTATTTCGAACTGACCACGCTGGCCGAGGAGCAAACCGGCATTCACAATATTCATCTGGATGCGATGGAGCACGGCGACAAGATCGTGTTTTTGCACGCAATCAAGGACGGCCCGGCCAGCCAGAGCTACGGCCTGCAGGTCGCAGCGCTCGCCGGCGTGCCGCAAGCGGTGATAATCAATGCCAAACACAAGCTGGCGCAACTGGAAAACACGGCTTATATCGAACAGCAGGAGCGTAGCGAAATCGACCAATTCGATTTGTTCACCAGCCGGGAATGCCATCCGGCCGTAGTGTTACTGGAACAGCTTGAACCGGACAATTTGAGTCCGCGTCAAGCGTTAGACACGCTCTATCGGATGAAGAAGATGCTGAAAGACATGTAACTTTCAACATCCGAAACGCATTGAGCTAAGGCGATTGCCTTAAATAAACATCCCCGAATGTCGCCGAATTTTTGTTCAGCGACAAAGCTGGAAAAAGAACCGCAGATGACGCCCTGCGAGCTTTTTCCAGCACCGGTAGCCGGACAAAACAGCCGATCAGTTGAGTCGCTTTCGCAGGCAACCGCCTCGGCAAGCCAACCGTATTACCGATAGCCGCCGTTACCGATCAATGCGCCGGCCGCCGCACCGATACCGGTCGCCAAAGGGTCGCCCCCACCCAATTCATAACCGACTACCCCACCGACTACACCGCCCACCAGACCGGTGCCGGTGCGTTGGTCGTAATAACCGATCCGCGGAGCGGGTATCGGAACCGGCGCATATTGAACGACCGGCGGCGCATAATAAGGCACCGGCGCACCATAATACACGCGTTCTACCGGAACATATTCGCGAACTACTCCGCCATGGTGACGCCAATGATTGTGATGGTGGCCGTGGTGACCATGGTGATGTCCATGGTGATGACCGTGATGGTGGCCACCCCCGTCGGCGCTGGCCCAGGCGGAAAAAATCAACGACACCACGGCGGTAAACATTAAAACGATTTTTAACATGTCACTCTCCTTCTCGTTAGGATTTATTTTGAGCAAGAGTGTGCGCGTGCCGGCTTAAAAAGTTCTTAACCGAACGCCGCTGACATTGACGCGCGTGCGGCCGTTATCGCTTTTCTGACTTGTTCCGGGGCAGTACCGCCTATGTGATTTCGCAAAGCGACCGAACCTTCCAGCGTCAAAATATCAAAAACCTCAGGACCGATAGTCTGAGAAAAGCCTTGCAGTTCCGGCAAACTTAATTCGGACAAATCGCGTTCGCTATCCAAACCCAAGCGCACCGCCTGACCGACTACCTCGTGGGCATCCCGAAACGCCATGCCCTTGCGCACCAGATAATCGGCAAGGTCGGTCGCCGTGGCAAAACCGCGTTTCGCCGAACGGTACATATTTTCACGCTTGGCTTGCACGTGCGGCACCATATCGGCAAACGCCCGCAAACAATTCATTAAGGTATCGACCGTATCGAACAAGGGCTCTTTGTCTTCCTGATTGTCCTTGTTATAGGCCAAAGGCTGGCTTTTCATCAGCATCAACAGCGACATCAAATGTCCGGTCACCCGCCCGGATTTGCCGCGCACCAACTCGGGCACGTCCGGATTTTTTTTCTGCGGCATGATGGAGGAACCGGTACAAAAAGCGTCCGGAATATCGATGAAGTCGAACTGAGCGCTGGCCCATAACACCAGCTCCTCGGAAAAGCGCGACAAATGCAACATGATCAGACTTGCCGCCGCGCAAAATTCGATGGCGAAATCGCGGTCGCTGACCGAATCCAAGGAGTTGTTGGACGGACGGGAAAACCCTAGCAAATCGGCAGTCATATAGCGGTCTATCGGATAACTGGTACCAGCCAGCGCCGCGGCCCCCAAAGGCATCACGTTGATGCGTTTGACGCAATCGTGCAGACGTTCTTTGTCGCGGGCCAACATTTCGAACCAAGCCATTAAATGATGGCCGAACGTCACGGGTTGCGCGACCTGCAAATGGGTGAAGCCCGGCATGATGGTAGCGGCTTCCTGTTCGGCTTTATCCAGCAATGCGGTTTGCAGGCGCTCCAATTGCCTCATAATTGCCGCTATTTCATCACGCAGATACAGGCGAATGTCGGTAGCGACCTGGTCGTTACGGGAGCGGCCGGTATGCAATTTTTTGCCGGCGATGCCGATCAAATCGGTCAAGCGCGCCTCGACGTTCATATGCACATCTTCTTGCTTGATAGACCAAACGAAGTCACCGTGCGCAATTTCCGCTTGAATTTGCGCCATGCCTTGCCGAATAGCGGCCAACTCGGCGTCGCTCAAAATGCCGATCTTATGCAACATGGCCGCATGCGCCAGCGAACCTTGAATATCCTGCAGCGCCATGCGTTGATCGAAACTCACCGAGGCGGTGAATTCCTCCACGAATGCGTCAGTGGCTTCGGCAAAACGGGCGCTGGATAATTTCTCGGTATTTACGCTACTCATGATTGGACGATTATCAAAACAAAATCCGGATTATACCGGGCACATCCCGTTTGGTGCGAACCTGACGCCGTTTCGTGTTAGTCGCAAATAAGCCGATTGACTTGAACACTTTTTTAGAGAATCAAACTCCGGACACTTGACGGATGCATGCCCGCTTCGTTCGGCCTCTGATTTGCGCTATGTTTGCGGCCCTTCTGCCGGCGCGCTGACACCTTGGGCAAGATAATGCGCGCGCCACTGCACCGCCCAGCCGGGCAGTTGTTCGGCGCTCATCGGTTTGGCGAGGCCGTAGCCTTGGGCCAAATGGCAGCCCAGGGCCAGCAAGCGCTCCGCATGCCGCTGAGTTTCCACGCCTTCTGCGATAACCTGCCGGTTAAAGGTATCCGCAAGGCCGATTACGCTGTTGACTATGGCCAGATCGTCTTTGTCGTTCAGCATGTCGCGAATGAAACTCTGATCGATTTTTAAGGTGTCGACCGGCAGATGACGTAAATAGGTCAGCGACGAGAATCCGGTTCCGAAATCGTCCAGTGCAAACCGCACCCCCATTTCCCGGCAGGTTTTGATTTTTTCCGATACCGCTGCCAAATCCTCCAGCGCACTGGTCTCCAATACTTCCAGCTCCAACGAAGACGGCGGCACGTCGGGAAATTGGGCCAGTAAGCCCGAGAGCCGGCAAACGAAATCCGCTTGCTGAAATTGCCTGGCCCCCAAGTTAACGCTAACCGGCAAATCCAGACCGATTTCGCGCCAGGCGCGGATTTGGCCGAGTGCCGTGCAAATCACCCACTCGCCCAGTTCCACACTAAGCGGGTGATTTTCAACGACCGGCAAAAAGTCCGCCGGCAAGATTAAGCCGCGCTCGGGATGCTGCCAGCGAATCAAGGCCTCCGCACCGACCACGCCGCCGGTCAATAAATTGACCTTAGGCTGGTAATACAACCGCAAGGCATTGCTGTCCAAAGCCTGACGAATGTCTTGCAAGCGTTCCTGCCGGGTTTTGAGTGCCGCGTCGCGCTCTATGTCGAAAAAATGGTAACGGTTTTTTCCGCTTTGTTTCGCAATGTACATGGCTTGGTCCGCGTGGCGGATCAACTGGTCGGCATCGACCTCGTCCTGCGGATAAAAAGTCACGCCGATGCTGGCCGAGACCTGCAACGACATTTCGTTGACCCACACCGGTTGCGCAGCCGCTTGTAATAATCGCTGCAGGATCGGTTCGCAATCGTCGATTTGCTCCAGATCGACCAAAATGCCGACAAATTCGTCGCCGCCGATTCTGGCTAACGTGTCGCCGTCGCGTAGCGTAGCTTTCATGCGTTGCGATACCACAATCAACAATTCGTCGCCGATATGATGATCGTAACTATCGTTGACCGCTTTGAATCCGTCCAGATCCAAATACACCACAGCCAAGATGCAATGGCGGCGATGGTTGGCCATCATTGCCTGTTCCAGGCGATCGGACAACAACACCCGGTTCGGCAGGTTGGTCAATGCGTCGTAATGGGCAATATATTCCAGTTGAAACTGGTGTTCCTTCATCTGGGTAATGTCGGTGAACAAGGCCACGTAATTTTGGATTTTGCCGGCAGCGTCGTTGACTGCGCTAATAGTCAACATTTCGGCAAACACGGTGCCGGATTTGTGCCGGTTCCAAATTTCGCCGTACCAATGGCCTTTTTCCTGCAATGCCTGCCACATTGCGGCGTAAAAGTCCGCATTGTGCCGGCCGGATTGCATGACGCGCGGGTTTTTGCCGAGCACCTCGTCGCGGCTATAACCCGTGATCCGGCTGAAAGTTTCGTTGACTTCGAGGATGGCGCCGCCGGCATCGGTGATCATGATACCTTCGCGCGCATGACTGAATACTTTGCCGGCCAATTGCAATTTGAGGTCCGCGTGCTTGCGTTCGGTAATGTTGCGCCTAACGCCGATAAGCCCCAATACGCCGTCCCGGCCGTCACGAAAGGGAATTCTTAAGGTCTCGAAACAACAGTGCACGCCGCCGGACGACACCAGCCATTCTTCGCTGACGATTGCGCTTGCAGCGTTAAGAACCTCTTGGTCGTTGGCCGGCACGGCCGATGGGCCGCCAAGATAAAAATCACGATCCGTTTTTCCTATGACTTCGTTGGCCGATACGCCGCAAAAATCGCTGAAAGCGCGGTTACAATCGAGGTAAATTCCGTCGCAAGCCTTGATGAAAATATGATCCGGTATATTGTCGAGCAAGCTGCGCAAGAGCGCTTTTTCTCGATGCAAGAGTTGATTGAGCTCTGTCAGTTCTTGCAATGTGGTCTGCAATTGCGCATTCGAGCCGGCTAACGCCTCAGTCCGTTCGATGACGCGCTGTTCCAATTGCGCATTCAACGTTTCCAGGGCCGCTTTCGCTTGTTCCAATTGCCGGGTGGACGGCAGGCCTAGCGCGGCCGGCATGATTCGCCAAAGCAACACGGCGGTACTGAGCGAAATCAATGCGGTAAACACTTTGGCAAAGGCGTTCGCCCAATAAGTTGGACGCCAAATGGTGATGACGTCAAAGGCGTGGGTCACGCCGCAAGCGACGATGAATAATCCGAACAGGACAAACAACTTGCGGTGATGAATGTCCGGCCGCATTTTCACGAAATGCCAGATCGCATAGGGAATGGAAAAATACGCCAATACAATGGCTGAATCGGATGCAACCAGGGTCCACAGCAAGACCGGGTTCCATTGAATGCAAAAACCATGGGGGATTAAGCCGTTCAAACCAAACGATTCCGCAACCCACTGCCACATAGCACACCATTTCTATAAGCTGAAGTATTTGGCCATCAATCGAACCGAGACCAAGAGGTGAAAACTCTACCGCAGTAAGGAAATTAGCTAGCCCTACCTTAGCAGCATTGTGGTATGGATTTCACATTTTCACAAACTTCGAGTCCGGGCTGACAGCGCCGTCCGGCCGGCGACAAACGCGGAACAGGCAACGGAGCCGGCACGACTGGAACGCATCGAAGCATTGCCGGGATCAACCGATCACCACCAACCAGTCGCCCCAAAACCTCATTTTTAATCCCAGGGTGCTTTGCAGCGTGCCCAACATGGCGCGGCTGTCGCGAATGTTCAGCCGGCCGTTAATTTTCAGCGTGCGTAAGGAATCGTCTTTAAATACCACGACGGCTCGGCTATAACGGCCGATGGCTCCGACGACGTTTTCCAAGGTTTCGTTTTGATACACCAGAAATCCGTTGATCCATGAGGTGGATAAAGTCGAAGACAAGCTTTGCGGCTCGCCGATGGCGTTAGCGGACACCGTCACCGCTTGACCGGAACTTAAAACCACGGGTTGTTTCCAACGCCGGTTTTCCGCAACCTCCACCCGACCGGCCAACACTTTGATTTCGTCGGAATCGCCGTGTCTATCGACGATGAAGCGCGTCCCCAGCACGCGGGTGGCCGAACGCCGGCCTAGAACCACAAACGGCAGATCGGGATCGGGTTTTACTTCGAAATAGGCTTCGCCTTTCAGCAAGCGCACCGAGCGCTGACTCTGATCCATCGTTACCGCCAGCGCGCTCCCGCTATTCAGTATCGCTTTAGAACCGTCCTGCAATTGCACGGTCTGGGTTTGCCCTACCGCTACGGAATAGTCCGCGCCGAAATATATCCGCGCCGGCTCCCACAATAAAGCCGCGACTAGCACGCCGGCCGCTAAAGCCGGCACAACCGGCCGAGTGTTAATGCAGCGTTTTTTTTTAACCGGTGCTATCGCGTGCCGGGCCGCACTGGTGGTCAGGCTTTCCAGCAAAGCGTCATCGCCCCACATCTCACAAATTTCGTAAAACGCAGTTTTATGGGCCTCGGCCTGCTCCAACCAACGCAAGAACTCGGCTTCGTCGCCTCGGGTAACGCGTTCCGAGCGCAACAGGACAAACCAATCGGCCGCCTGCTCGTCTACACTATCGTCCGCATCGGTTTGCTCGGTATTGTTGTTCATAATCGTTAACTTCGTTTACTGGTTCACTCTGAAAGCCCTAGCGATGAGCCTCACCGCTCGCGCGGGCCGCGTTTCACGTTCCCGCCTGATGGTCTTGACTCCCGGTTAGTTTAGCCAAATCGCACCGGGCGAAAAGCAGCCTGCGGGGCTATTGCGTCCCGGGCGGACGCAACGTCAAGGTATGCACCGAATTTCCGGCCGCGAACGGTAACGGCAACCCGGTCAGCCAATAGGGCTGCTGATCGCGGTAGTGAGCGGATAAAGGATGGCCGGATTGTCCGCCCGGCATATGCAAAATGCCTTCCGCGAAACGGCCGGGCGACACCACCAGCCGCTCGCTGGCGCCGAAACGCGCGCCCGTTACCCGCACGCAATAGCCGCCGCATCCGGCCAAGGCTTGCCGCGGCATGTCCAGCAGCGTTGACAAAGCCGGCAAAGCTTTGGCGAATGGGTGGGAAAACTCGGCCCGGTTAACCTCGCCCCAATTCAGGGCCGCCAATGCTACAGCCGGATGCGCGGCTTGCAAATTGGCGGCTGCAGCGGTCAATTGGCTCAAAATAAAAGTTTGCCAATCGTGTTGTGCCGGTTCCGGCACTAATTGCGGAGGACGGCTGTCCAGCAACGCCTGCAGCGGCGTATCGACATAGTTCCAGCTGTATTCGAAATCAGGTTCCAATTGCCGGCAGCGCTGCAAAAACGGGCTAAAAACCGACGCTATCAATTGTTTGCGAAATTCGATCAGCAGCGGCAAACCCAAGCTATCGGTATCGGCCCTACCGTTCCAGCTTAACAAATAATTGCGCAAGCCGTTCAACTCGGCGTTGCCGGCGGTTTTATCCGGCGTTAATACGCTAAGCGCCAATTGTTGGTAATAGGTATAAAACTCGCTGTAGGTATCCTGCTGCAGATTGAATAAAGACCATTCGTCGAATCGGCTCATTTGCCGCAAGCGCTGATCGATGCGGTAAGCCCGATAACCGCTGGCAAAGTTGCGTCCCACCGAATACGGCAGTTCGGTCCCAAAGCGCCTATCGTTGGCGGACAGCAAAAAGCCGGCGGCCGGATCGACGCTTTTCGGCATGTCCGCGGCGGCGAGATATCCCGACCAGGCCGCATCGCCGTCGGCCCACGAGCGGGCGATTGAACCGTCGCCGGAACGGCGTAACGGCAATTTGCCGGTCAGGGTCCAGGCGATGTGGCCCGTGGAGTCGGCCAGCAACACGTTCAATTGCGGACCGCCTGCCCGGTTGGCGACGGCGATGGCTTGCTGCAGACCGCCGGCTTGTTCCAACTCCAATATGTCCAGATTAACCGCATCGACATCCAAAGCCGTCCAGTGAATCGCCGCTTTTTGACCCAGTAAAGGCTGTTGCGCCACCGGCCCCCACAGGCTTTCTTCCACCAGCAATTCTTTATCGGCCTCGCCTTTGATACGGATCAATTCGCGGCGCTGCTCGAAATTCCGCCATTCGCTGCCGACCCGGTATTGCCCGGCCCGTTGCGTATCGCCCTCCAGCAACACTAAATCCAGAAAATCGCCGGCCAGATTGGTCAAGCCCCAGCCCACATGCTGATTGCTGCCGGCCACCAAACACGGGGTTCCCGGCAAAGACACGCCGGCGGCCAGCACGCCGGGGTATTCGAGCTGTACCCGATACCAGATATTGGGAACGTTAATGCCCAGATGCATATCGTTGGCAACGATGGCCCGGCCGTCCGCGGTTTTGGCGCCGGATACCGCCCAGGCATTGGAACCGGGCATAGTTTCTTCGGGCGCGTGCGCCAAGGCCCGGCCGGCCGGCAAACTTTCGCTCAGCAAGGCATGCAAGGCCGCTATCGGCAACGGTCCGGAGGGTACCCGCGCCGGCGCATGTTGTTGCAAGGCGTCGGTGTAACGGTCGCTGTCCGGGGTTAAAAATGTCACCACCTCCGCCGGCAAGGCCTGGTCCATGACGGTCAGCATGCGCTCGTATTGTTCCGCCCAGGCGGTTAAATTGTCGAACATGCCGAAGATCACCAGCAAGCTGTCCTCCGCCTGCCAAGGCTCCGGCCGGTAGGCCAATACGTCGAATTCAAACGGCAAAGCCCGCGCGCGTTGCAGATAGTCGTTAACCCCGGCGGCATAAGCTTCCAAATAACTGCGTTGCGCTGCCGGCAATTTAAGCAACACCTGCTTGGCGCGCATATTAAAACCGTAGGTTCTTGCCTTGACGTCGCTGCCGACGGCGATAGCACCGAACAATTCGGCCAAGCGCCCGGCATTCTTGCGCCGCATCAAATCCATTTGAAACAGACGGTCCCCGGCATGCAAATAACCCAAGGCCCGGACGGCATCGCTACGGCCGGCTGCAATTATCCTGGGTACGCCCAAGTTGTCGGTTTCGATCCGGACCGGCTCGACCAAGCCCGACAGTGCTTGCTCGCCGTCCGCTGCAGGTAACGACTGGCGCAGCCATAGATAGGCGGCTGCGGCCGCCAGAACGGTCGCGCATGCAACGGCGACTAACACTGTTTGCCAGGCTTTGTAGGTCTTTGTCATGATGGTTGTCGAGAACAACAGTTAACGATAAGAGTCACTCTTCCGCGCGAAAGACAGTGTCTTTCCACTCCGAAAGTAGTCCGGGATGAGGAGATAAAATACCGCTTTTGCATTTTAGAATTTGGTCGGAAAAATCGTCCCTAAGAATTGAGGGGAGTGATTTCCGACCAAGCCCCAAGCGCGGGATCGACCGGCTGAATCGCCCGTTCGTCCGGCACCTGCGGATACTCTATCGCAGCGATTTGCCCGTCTTCCAATTTGATGCAACGGTCCGCCAGCCGGAAATATTTGTCGTCGTGGGTAATCGCCACCACCGTTTTACCGCGCGCCTTTAATGCCGGCAGCAATTCGGTATAAAAAATCTGCTTGAATTCCGGGTCTTGGTCTGCAGCCCATTCGTCGAAGATATAAATCGGCCGGTCTTCCAAATAAGCGGTCAACAAAGCCAAGCGTTTGCGCTGACCTTGCGACAAGTTTACCGAGGAAAAGCGCCCGTTGGCGATTTCAACCTTATGATTGAGTTGTAGACGTTCCAGATAGTCGGCGATAAACGCTTGATGCGGTTGGCTATCGATTCCGTACAGTTCGTCGAACAAATGGAAATCGGCAAATATGACCGAAAAGTTTTGCATGTACGCATCCCGGTTGCCGGCATCCACCCGCGTCCCATTCCAGAACACGCCGCCTTGTTCCGGATGATATAGCCCCATCAACAGCATGGCTAAGGTGGTTTTACCGCTGCCGTTCCCGCCCACCAAAAAAATTAATTCGCCGGGCCTGATGGTTAAATCGATAGGTCCCAGGGTAAAACTGCGATTTTCTTTTTCCCTATGAAACTGGTGAGTCACCCCACTCAATATCAAGTGTTCAAACTCGGGCTGTTGCGGCATCCCTGCGCTGATCGAACTGCAAGATTGCGCCAAACTCCGCTCCAAAGCCGTCACCTTTTGCAAAGCCACCTTGGCTCTGGCGAAGGTCGGTATGCTGTTGGTTAAAACGGTCAACGGCGACATCATGAATAGAAAAACCAAAACGTAGCCGCCGACGACCTCCGTATTCAGCGCTTGCCAATGCGGAAACACAAACAAAATGGCCGCAATCGTCAGGTAATACAACAACTGTATCCATTGGTTGATCAGCAAAAAATGACCGATTGCCGCCAAGGAATGCCGGCGATAACCTTCGGCATGCGCTTCCAACGCGCCGGACATAAACCCCTGCGCGCGGCGGCGGTGTAACTTCAATTCCCGCACGCCTTCGGTCAAGCCGCTGAACCCGCGACTAAGTCCGTCATATTCCTCCCTAGCCGCGCGTAAACGGCACTGCGAAAACCGGTTACATACACCGAAGCTCAAAACGCCGAAACCGATTGCCGAAGCCAGCACCGCGGCCAACTGCCAGGACAACCAGGTTAAATAGCTCATACAACCCGCCACGATCGCAAAGTTGATGCAGATCACCGGAAACAACTCGCTGGCGCCGGCAATGCTGACCACGTCTTCGGTCAAATGGCTCAATAAGGCCGGCTTACCTATGGTTTGCAATACCGGGTAAGGCGCTTGCAATATCAAACCGGCAATGCGTAACCGCAAGTTCTTCACGAGCCGGGTGCTGAAACGATTCAATCCGTAGTGAGAGGCGAATCGGCTCAATAACACCACTGCCACCAGACCGGCAAACCCCGCATGACCGAAAAATACTTCGGACTTACCTGCCAATACGCCATTAATGAACGCGATTAAACCGGCATTGCTCAAACCGCTGACGATTCCGGTCAACATGACAAACAAAAGGGTAAGCGGCGACGACCGCCATAAAAATGTCCACATTTTCTTTTCGAAAACTCTATGTCGTGAAAAAACGCAACACTGATGCAACGCTCATGCTTTAACCGGATTCAGCTAGCAAAATCTTGGGCACTTAGAACGCCTTAATGCCCCCTACTACTGAAAGCGTTAGCAACACGGGTCTTCTCTCTGGATCTCGCTAAAAATTGCTTCGCGAAATGACTGTTCCTGCCAAACCGTGCGTGCCCAGCTCGGTCGATGCATGAACGGTTTGGCGCGGTGGATGCTCCGATTTTCCCGTCCATCTTTCGACAAGCTCTCAAGAAACAGCAAGATTAACTCCATAGCAGCCTTTCCCTGTTTCTTGTTACCCCCCCGCGCCCGAAGGGGGCTTACTTTGCTCAGAACGAACGCGAACATCCTTGCAACGCGAAACAGGGAATTAATTTGTAACCATCCTAACGCTCATGAAAAAGCGGCATCCCCCCGGCAAATGAAAGTTTTTCGGTGGGAGCGACGCCTTCGTCGCGACGAGGGCGTCGCTCCCACAATGACTTTCATAAATAAGCAGTAGCAACGGCGCATCACGCCCACCATCGCCTTAGAGTAAGACGGCAATAAGAAACAAAACCCCCAGTTCGATTTGCAATCGGATTAACCAAACCGAGACAGCGAAATAAACTATGTTAATTAACGCCATAAAAACCGGTCATATCCCTCAATCAGCGGCACAACCAGCTTGGAGTTTAAACTCCGTCGCTGTAATGCTAATGATTAACATTTGGCGCAAAGCTTGCTTTAGCGATGGTGAAGTTTACGTTGACAACCCCGGCGCTGGAAAAAATAAAATGCAAGATAAAGAGAGGGATTAAGGCTGTCGCCAACTTGCAATCCGGGGCAAACAACTAAGCCGCCCACCCGTCAACCGCATAAGGAATTGAGCAATGACCCTAGAATCGATCTATCAAGACCATCAAGCCGAACTGCAACAGCATCTAGCGCGCATCGTAGATTGTCCCGAAATCGCTGCAGAATTGGTTCAAGAATGCTTCATCATCTTTTCGCGTGAAATTCAGAAACAAGTCATCGAACATCCGCGCGGATTTCTATTTCGTACCGCCCGCAATTTAGCTTACGACCACATCAAGCACCGCAAAGTAGTCGAAAAATATCAGAACAACGCCGACCCGACCCTAATGCCGGCACTGGAAACGCCGTCTACCGAGCACCTATCGTTAGTCGACGAAAAACTAGCCATATTTTCTGCCATTGTCGAACGCCTGCCGGAACGGGCGCGCGAAGCTTTTATCCTAAACAGGGTATACGGGATGACCTATCCGGAAGTCGCCAAGGAAATGGCGATCAGCGAAAGCGCGGTGGAGAAATTGCTGGCGCGGGCCTTATTGCACTGCAAACAGCAATTTAAGCGACGCCAACTCGAATTAAACGACATCTGAGGACATTGGACTAGTCAGTCGTCTTAACTGCGCAAGGTAACGATAGGGCATCCTGCTTACGACCAGTCCAGTCAGCGCATTAAAAAAAGATGCGGAAGTGATGACGCCACGTAGCGCCTAAAATCCGACCACATGCACATGCCGCTCATAACAGGAAAAGTCATTTCGGGAAGTTATTTTTTTAGCAAACCTATAGTCCGAGCTAGGGTAGATTGATCTGTCTAGCCGACTGTCAGCCGATACACGCCGTTAAAGCCTATTTTATGCGGCGAATTAATACCTCATACACCGGAGACAACAATGAGTTGGGACGAAGAAGACACCACTATTTATCAAGTCGTAATCAATCATGAAGAGCAGTATTCCATTTGGCCGGAATACAAGGACATTCCCGCCGGCTGGCGAGCCGTCGGCCCCAAAGGCCCTAAGCAGAAGTGTCTGGATTACATCAAGGAAGTTTGGACAGACATGCGGCCGCTGAGCTTGCGGCAGCATATGCGGGAGGATGGGTTGGAATAAGTTCGAGAAGCGCAAGGATGCGTGCTTTTTTCAGTTTTCGGATCGAGATAATAATAAGCCGTCCTATCCATTGAGTTCGATTAAGTAATGCTGCACGTTTAACATGTAAATCAATTGTAAAAATTCTTCTTCATTTAAATAAATTCCATTTTTTTGCAAAATGCTTAGCAACATTTTTAAATTATTTTTTCCATTACAATATTCAAATATTTTTTCCAATAACATCGCAATATCTGAAGGAATAGAAAACGATTGCCCTGCCACACTTATTTCTATATGTTCACTAGCACGACCTAGTTGATCGAATGACTTTTTTCTGACAAAAAACAACTCGCGATCCATTACAATTCTGGGTACTTCACACCAAACAGCTTCATTTGCTCTAAAAAATCGTTGAATCGGTTTTTCGGTATTAAATGAATTCTGTTCGGTATGAATTTTCCTTAAGGTAAAAAAATGCACCAACTGTTTAGTATTTCCAGTCTCAGGGAAAAGCTTTTCTAAATTTAGCAAGCTAAAACGCTCAATCCCCATATCAACCACATCAAACCCCATTTTTCTAAAAAAATCAGGCAATTCATTTATTCTTCTTCGATCTAATTCTGTCGGATCTCCTGGTACCTTAAAAGGGTTTGAAAAATTGATCCATAAACCATCTGCCTTCAATACTCGATAAATTTCTGCTGATAATCGTTTCGGATTGCTGACAATATCGAGCACATATTGAGTAATAACCACAGACAACGAGTCGCTATTAAACGGCATGTTCATGACGTCAGAAACAATATAACGAATATCGTTTTCTGTCGATTCCGGCGGTGTTAAATTAATCTGTTGCCAGTCGGCTTTCTCCAAATGAAAAGCCAACGGCTCACCTTCGATCAATTTTTTGGCAGTTAATAGCGTCGGTAAAGATAAATCAACCGCATAAGACACTCGAAAGCGTTCGGCAACACTATATAATAATCCACAAGCGCCGGCTCCTAAAACCGCAACAGAATCTCTATCTTTACAATGCCGGGCAATAGTTCCATTAAATAAAGCTTTTACTTCAGATAAATCAGGCATCCCTGACCAATCTTGATAAAAATAAGGCAACATATCATGAAATGTGAAACCAGATTTTACAGAGCTCCAAGCCAGGGTATTATCTTGACTAGGCAGGTTTTGTAAAAAATTCATAATAGGTAGACAGGATTCTTCCAAAAAACTGGTATTCCCTGACAACCCATTTTTAGTCATCGCTATTCTGTCCGATAGATCCATTGCATTATAATATTGTTCAAAATCATCCAGATTCCGAATAATTTTTTCAAATGAATGCCGAGTTTCTTCCATTTCCATGACAAAACCTTGCAACGATGAAAAAGGATCCGGCAATAGAAAAATATTAATATCGTCAATAATAGGATAACTGATTCCACAATCAGAACACATTACGATAGATGGAGATGAATCATCCAAATCTCCATGACAAAGAATACATTGATACATTGAAAAACCCATTATTCAAATGTTGATATCCGACAGTGTTTTAATTGGTCAATTTCATATTCTGCAGTAATATGACAGTTTATTTTGTCTTTCTTCAGTTGTTTGGCTTTGCGCTTTTGTAGCCATCGAATTACTCCGGTTACATACAAAACCGGGCATGCCAAGCCGGAAAAAAGCACTAAAATCCGCCCCGTCCAACCGAAAGCATGACCACTGTGCAATGGCCATTGCCAATCTATAAAAACATCACCAAAACTGCCTGTCCCTCTATCATAGATATTAACAATATCACCGCTATATTGATCGATAGCGAAATCACGATAACCGATAAACCGGCTTAATTCAGTTAGGTCACGTTTCATTACAACATAGACGTCCTCACGATTTTTCGGTGCATTCAGCATCCACAATTTACCGGCCGGATAACCTTTCTGCACAATAGCTTCCGCGTCCGCGGCATTTATCGGCTGTTGACCCGCTTGCGGCACGCCGCTGTGAACCTCTGCCGGAACAGTGCTAAATACATCGGGCCGATTGACTGGTGAAAATAGTTTGACTAGTTCATTCATTTGAATTGGCAAATTCATGTAAATACCGGAAAATAATACAGGCATGAGCACAATAGTTGCGTAAAAGCCGACGGTTTTATGCAGATCGAAGTTAAAACGTACAGACCCTGGCCGAAGCTTGAAGGTTAATGCCTGCATGAATTTGCCAGTCAGCGGCCACCAAACAATCAGACCCGTTAACAGTGAAATAATCGAGAAGGCCGCCAAGATACCGTTGATAATGCTGCCGGTTTTGCCTAGCAACAAACACCAATGCAACTGCATAATGAAACTAACCAAGGGTCGCCCCCAATAGCGTCCCTTGGGATGCCAAAGCTGTATACCTTTGACCTGACCCGTATAAGGATCAACGAAGATGTAATAACCGTTATCAACGAAATTATAATAACCGTCGCCGTTATTCGCCTGCTGTGCCTCCTTGGCGAAGTACAGCAGCTTGTAAGCGACATCCGGCTTGCGGGGATAGTACACTTTAAAAAGACGACCGCCCTGCGGCTTGACTGACTCTGCCGCCGCGATAATTTCGTCCAAAGCATATAATTTTTTCTGATTTTCGGGTGGAACTAAGACAATAGCCAACTCCGGATTCAAGACTTCCTGAGCTTCCTGATAAAACACCAGAATGCCACCAGTTAGACCGACAACAGCCAATATAACCCCGACGAATAAACCGAGATATAAATGAACATCAAGCCACAGCTTACGGCGCGCTTTCAGTCGGGCTAATCGTCGAGCATTGAATTTATCTATTGTCATCGTAGGCATCGAAATATCCTCTTTTCATTTGGCTTCGTTCTTCTATTTAAGAGCGCCGCGCATCTCCACGAACAGATTTCATCATGCCATTTAACATACGTTTTCCTTTGAAGAGCCATGACATTAGTTCAAACAATGGTACATATCTCCAGGGAATTCCCTCCGGAGGTAACCATCTCGACTTTCGAGAATCATCCCAGAAAAAAACGACCGCAGAACTGAATTCCGTTGTTTCCACGCCATGCCACCAGTAAATTGGAAAAAACAACATTTCTCCCGCTTTAACTTCGCATTCGTAATATACGGCTTTTTGATATAAGGGGTATTTCTCTAAATCAACCGGCTCTCCTTCAATCTTACTAAAATGCAATTTCTGATACAGGTAAGGAGTTTGATTTGGAGCGAAAAGTTTTACCCGTTTGCTTCCTGAAACCTGACACAGTAACGCCTTACCGAAAGGGTGAAAATGAATTTGCGAATGCACGTTGCTACCGATATAACAAACCGCGACGAATTTTGTGGAATCAATGTAAGCAGGAACCGTAAAGTCGCCAACGACTTCCGGCAAAATACTCTCTACACTTTGTTCGCTTAAATAAACTCTTTCATTACCAATCGGCTCCTTATGAACCAGTTCCAAATAATTCGCCAGTTTCATTAACTCTGAGTGCGCTCCGAGATAGGCGCCGTTACGCATGCGTTTGACAGGAACTGAACGTTCACCGGCAATTGACTTAAAATATTGAGAATTCCAAAGCGAACAGGCATCCCACTCGGAAACAACCCCCGTTATCAATACGGGCTTACCTGGTTCAGCGTATAATCTATTAAACTCTTCAATCGACGGCGCATTAACTCTGTCCACCTGTAATGGCAATTCTTCACTCAAATACATTTTTCAACCTCCTGTTATTCAATCATACTGACATCAATATGCCCCATACTTAAAATGGGTGAGAGCACTTATTGATAGCTAGATGCGTTATAGTCTAGGTATATTATCTACTGCGCTTTAACATCCCAATCAAATTCATTGTCTAATATATTCCAAAGTTTTTTATTATATGGCTCGAAAAATTCATATAATCTACCAACACTTTCATCATCGGCCGGCGGCAGTACAACAGGATTTTCATTGACTCTATCTTTAAACTGAGGGGTTGCAAAATTAGGCAATCCAACAAAGCCATATATTTTGTTTAAAAAGTTATTGCTATCTGAAAAATAATCTTGCGCATCCAACACTAATACGTTATTTTTCCCAAAACACTCTATCCAATAACTAACTGCCTTATAATAAATGCTTGTTTGCACTGGATCGCAAGCACAAGTAGTAAACATAGGATAATCCGGAAAAACCGATAACGCCTTATCCACATACGCCGGAAACGAATTTAAAAAATATAAATTATCCGAGCGTTTTTTTCCGGCCATATATACTTCCCATTTCCATTGAGAATAAAATCTTTTAACGGGATCTCTTAATGTTAAAACAACTTTTGTTTCCGGTCGTTCCTTAGAAAGATTATAAATCAGCTCCATCCAATGAAGATAAGGAGCCAAAAACGGAGTTAATGCAATTCCATATTTAGATGCAAGTTTTCTCTTTTGTCGTTCTGTGGGATAATACATGCGCCATTTTTCAAGATCGGCAGAGAAACATTCTTTAACTAATGGAGGTATCACATTCGGATGCAACATGATATTGACTGCCAAATCACTAGTGCCACTCTTTATAGGTCCAACAACACAGAAATCCGGCAGAGTTCTCTTGCCGGAAAATTTTCGCACAAAACTACGCCATACCGGAACATAGCCGAAATAATGCGGAAGGAATTGATATTCAATCCACTTCGATAAGTATTCAATATTAGAAGGGAGTTTATCTTCGGGAACATAGCCCTTAATAATACTCGTATATTCGGTTGCCAACAAATAAGATCTGGATAGCTGCTTTCTTTTATAATAAAGATAATGATCCATTTATTTAAGCGACCTATAAGTTTATATTCATGGAAAACGGTGGTTTGCTTTATTTAAAGCTCACCACCCAAATAAATTTGATCCTTGCCGTACAACCTTCGCGCATCGGCAAAACCTTTACGTTCGCAAGCTTCCAACACTTTACTTATTTCTTTAATATAAAGATCGTCATCTTCCGGCTCTAATGCCATGAAATATTGCAGCCAGGGTTCGCGGCCTATCGCGTAGATATAAACTCGCTCCGCTTGGACTGCATCCAACAAGTTCAAAGCCGCATGAGCATCGCTGCCTTTGGAACGCCGCGACTGGCAATGCTTGTGCTCGGGTAATTTCGGCAGCAGCGGCCCGTATACCCAGGATAACGGCGCACCTATGCATTCCATGCCTAAAAAAACGGTTTGGATCGGGCCGTACTCCGCACTCAGATTTTCGTACATGCGCCGGTCAAGGCAGTTGGAATCGGCGGCAAACAGCAAGCGTTGCGGACCGGCACAAATCAGGTAGCCGCTTTTAGCAAACGGCAAGTCGTTATGTTCGCCGAGAAACGGCACCGCAATGCAAGCACCGCCGGAAAACGAAAAACTATCTAACGGATCAACTTCCGTGACTTTGGAGAAGCCCAGTTCCCGAGCCAACAGTTTCATCGATATGTCGCCGTAGAATATGCCGGAACTTTTAGGCACCACTAACATACCGATTTTATGACGAAGGCGTAGCAACGCTTCAAACACGCAGTGATCGTGATGAACGTGGGTAACCAACACATAATCGATATAGGGCGGCAAGTCCTGAAACGTGTAACGTTCTATGCCGCCCTGACTGGGTTGTATCGCTATAAAAGGATCGATCAGAATCGCAACGTCGTTATATTCGATCAATACACAGGCATGACCGAAATAGCGAACCCGAATACCACTGCCCTGCCATTTTTCCGCCATGTAAGGGGGCCGGTCGGTCAATAGGCTGATCAATTTTTTGTCGTCTCCGGCATCGAGTCCCAATAGCTCGCGGATATAACTCAAAGGTTGAGGCTGGTTATCCAGTTTAAACAGTTCGTCGATCTCTGTCCTCGCAAACGGTATAGTCCATTCGATACTATCGTCCGTTGGCAGGCGCGGCGTGCTCATGTAATAGGCCCTAGCGCGATCATGAGTTTGGGTAAAGAGGTGCAACGATTGCAAGTGCTTTTTGTAATGCGTACTTTTGTAAAACAAGCTTTCAATACAACGCACAATAGGCCGATTGTTATAGTCGTACAGCAATTCGATAAAGCCGCGCAACGACTCCGGCAGCACCGCATAATACGGTTCCAGACTCTGGCCCGTGGCTTCTTTATCCAGCAGGTTTTGAAAAGCGATCAAATCCTGCGCCATTTGCTGAGTGGCACCGTGCTCTTTGTCCATCCGCTCCAGCATTTGCTCTATCTCGGCTGTCCGTTCGACCGGAACATTGACAAACGGTCCACCCAATAGCTTTGGATTAGCGCTGGATTCGACGTGAATGCCGGGCTTTTGTAGATATGAACTCAAGTTTTTCTTTTGGTAATTCAGCATATGCAAGCTGTACGGCACCGGAGAAAAAGTATGCGGCCAAGCCACCCACTTGTCGACTAGCGCTTCCACCGCCGTCGAGTCGGCGAGGCGATATAGAAGTTTGTGGTTCATGCCAGCTTTCTCCGACTACAACAAACAGATTGACCGCTTTTCACCATCGTTGTTACTAAAACTCTACCCGAAGGGACCCCACGACCGTCAACGGCTCTCCCGGATAAACACCAAGCCGGGGAGCGACGTTAGCAGCGGAGTCGGTAGGATCGGTAGACGCATAATATTGTTTATCCAGCAAATTACGGACACTAAGTTGAGTCGTCACACGGGCACTTTTAGTGTCCCATCTGTAAGCGGCGAAAGTATCCATCCGCACATAACCGGGCATCTGAAAGGAATTGGCGTTGTCGCCTTCACGTTGCCCGACAGCAACACCGCCCAAGCCAAAACTCAAACCGTTCAGGGCGCCATAACCGTTAAGATCATATCTGAGCCACATACTTCCCGAATGCTCGGGTACGTTACTAAGACGGTTACCTGCCGTGTCTCCGCCGAAGTCTTTAATAACGCGTGCATCGGTAAAGGCATAGCTACCGATCAGGCTCAACGCCTCCGTCACACGTCCTGTCATATCCAACTCAATACCCTGACTGCGTTGCAGGTTGGCTATTTTGTCAAATGGATCCGACGTACTCAGGTCATTAACCAAGATATTGTCTTTAGTCAGATGGTAGTAGGCGAGAGTGGCTAGAAACCGCTGATCGAACAATTGTGTCTTGATGCCTGCTTCAAACTGTTCGCTGGTTTGCGGATCGAATGTTCTTCCGTCGGCAGAGTTGGCATTGTTGGCGCCAAACGAGGTTGTCCAGTTGCCGTAAACGCTCAGCTGTTGCCAGGGTTGATAGAGAATGCCGACACGAGGACTAAATCCTTCGTCTTTACGGATGAGCGCTCCGTCGGCACGGACCAGATTTTCAAGCTGATGTTCGGCATCTGCGAAATTGGAAGCGTTGGCCCTACCAGTTTCAGCCCAATCGTAGCGGCCGCCACCCATGATATGCAGCCGATCCCAAATGGTGATTTGATCCTGGAAGTATGCACCATACCAACTGTTGTACGTGACCGCATGATTATTACCTATCACGCCAGCAAAGTAATCGGACGTCGACAGCGCAGTGTCGAAAGTGCTTTGCGGAATGCCGTAGCTAGGATACGGGTTATAAATATTGATTGCCAATGCCGGATCTGGAATCTTCCATCTTCCGTCTACGTTGTATTTATCGAATGCTCGATAAAAGTCAAAGCCGCCTAACACTTCATGCTTTGTTTCTCCGATGTCGAATTTACCCGTGATATCCAAATTAGTGGAATACACTTCCCGACTACTAGTTTGCCTGAATATATTCCGACTCATCATTCCGGTAACTTGATTTAGTGCGACAGCATCATTGAACGCCGGCGCGGGAGTGACTTGCGTTGTATTTCCATCGGCCAAACTCGCTAAAAAACGATTATGTATTGCCCAGTTATCGTTAAAACGATAATTTATTTCTGAACCTATTTTTACACTGGACTGTTCACTTAAAGGAGTATTCGGGTCTCCCAAATTGCGGCTAATAGGAATAGCCGCAGGACGATTACCGATGACCGGAATCCCAAAATCAGCCATCGCATTCTTATTTGTCCCTTCGACATCGACGGTAACATCCAGTGCATCGGTTGGCCTCCAAGTAATGCTGGGATTAACCAAAACCCGATCGGAGGTAACGAAATCCCGAAATGATTTATTGTCTTGATAAGCACCTGTAAAACGATAAAGCAGGGTTTTATCAGCGTTGATGGGACCGGTTGCATCCCACTGGGTACGGTATAAATCGTACGATCCGAATCGTTGTTCAAGCGAGTAATAGGGTGTATCCAAAGGTTTCTTGGTATTAATATTGATCAACCCGCCCGGCTCAGTCCGGCCGTAGAGTTGGGCCGGTCCCTTAAGTACCTCGATACTTTCCAGATTTCCCGTGTCGAAGCTGCCGAATCCCCCTTCGTTACTCAAAACACCATTACGATAGATATTACCCGTGCGAAAGCCGCGGACAATAAATCCGTCTCCCGACCCCAAAGACGACTGCGGACGCACCCCGCTGATGTTTTCCAGCGCATCCGCGACGCGTGAACTTTTTTGATCGTCCATTACGGCTCGCGGCAACACTTGTATGGAAACAGGCGTTTCCATAATCGGCGTATCGGTTTTAGTGGCCGCACTAGCATGGGATACGGCATACTCCTTGTTGTAAGGATTGCTAGCATCATGAACAGCTTTACCCGTCACGGTGATTACCTCCATCGTTTTACTCGACTGAGGCTCGGAAACAGTTTCCTTAGCTAAAGTAATACTGTTATCTCCCGTCAAACGATAAACCACCCCCGTTCCCCGCAACAACTCCTTAAGACCATCTTGTATACTATAATACCCTTTAACAGGTTTAGATTTTTCATCTAGCACAATGTAAGCCGGATATATTAACTCAATACTAGTTTTTTCTGCGAAACTATTCAATGCGGATGCCAAATCGCTTGAAGGCATGTCGAATTGTATTTTTACGCCTGCAACTTGTTCAGATGACGCCGGATCAGTATAAAGAAACGTTAACACAATCATTCCTTTTATAAAGCGATTTTTAATATTATATATTGGATTAATTACAATTTTATTAGGCGAAAAGTTATTTTTTTTATTGTGAACCATTCGGTGGTTTTCCTTAAATATGTCCTGTTTGAAAATAATTTTAAAAATCGAAATCAATAATTACAGTATGTTGTTGTCAGTACAAGCTTTACATTTACAATAAGGTAGACGCGCTACTGCAAACTTTACCCCACCTATACATATCGTTTTGATCAAATCATATTCAGCAACCATTGCTATAGTAATTTCCATGGTAATAGTCAGGCTCCCTAATGAATCCATTCCGACTAAAATATGTGTGATAACGGCCTAGTAGCTCGTCATCTAGCGAAGCACACTCAATCCCTAACTCGGATAACGTGCTTTGCGTTGCTCTACAATCGTAGCGAATCGCATCCTCTTCCAACAACGCCGATGCATCATCTTGCTTTTGCTCCGAAAACATCGGCAGCAACGGCAATAAAGCAAAATCGTTGGACTGAGTTTTGCCAATCTCAAGCAACTTATTCACCCAGTCGCGATAAGGAATGCGATGCAGCCGGTATCCCAAGCGGCTAAACCCATTGACCAGTTCATCGGAATAAGGCGGGATAGGATGATTTAGATGAAAACAACCGCCAACCGAACTCGGTTGCAACGACAATGCGACCATGGCGCGGCTCATGTAATCGACGGGAGCCATATCCATACGTAGGTGCTCTGCGGGGGCGTAACCGATCTGAATGCAACCTTTAATCAAGCGACACAAATAATCTTCGGTATTCCAAACACCGCTACGGCTATCGCCGGCAACGGTCGCCGGCCGATACACGGTTACCTGAATCCCTCTGTCCTTAGCCAATCTCACCAACTTTTCCGCCACCCATTTGCTCTGGGCGTAACCATTAGCCAAGTCTGCACCGGATGCCGGCTCGTCCTGCTCCCCATGGCCATACGGATTATTGAAAGAGGTTTCGCTAAACACCGATAAGGTTGAAACATAATGAACTGCTTTAGCTTTGCCGTAACAAGCCAGACGCAGCACTGCTTCAGTCGCTAATACGTTGGCGGCCTTTAACGCTTGGTAAGGTTGGACAAAGTTGACCTGCGCCCCGTTGTGATAAATAGCGTCAACCCGCCCGGCAATTTCTTCATAACGAGATACCGACAAGCCGAGCCGAGGCTCCGCCAAATCGCCGCACACCGCAATAACCCGGCTCCAATCGATTCGGTCTTGCAGGGCATAACGGCCGATCTGGCGTTGCAACCGGACTTGTGCTTCCCCTTCATTGACAGCCCTGATCAAACAATAGATGTTGGCCCGTGTTTGCTCCAACAATTCAGCCAGTAAAAATGTACCGAGAAAACCGGTCGCACCGGTTAACAGCATCGCTTGCGCCTCGACTACGGGGACGGCTGTCGAAGCGGTTGGCCGAATTTCAGGATCTAGTTTCGCTTCGGCCTCCAAATCGAGCAATTTATCGTCTTTTCTACTGCCGTCGATTAACTCGCCCTGGGCTACCAGGGTCGAGCATTCAAACAAATCCACCAGCGCAACGTCGACACCCACATTTGTTTGAATAGCTGAAACCAGTTCTATCGCAAGCAAGGAATGGCCGCCCAAATCGAAGAAATCGTCATGTCTGCCAATCTGTTCGACACCCAATAAACCGGACCAAATTTCCGCCAGCTTAATTTCCGTTTCCGAAACAGGCGTATCGGCCCGAATGTCGGACACCTTGTCTTTGGCTGCCGCCGACAATAATGCGTTACGATTCAGCTTACCGTTTGCGGTCAATGGCATCCGCTCCAGCCACACAAATGCGTTCGGCACCATATGATCGGGTAACGCGGATTTGAGATTTTCCCGTAACCTTTCTGTAGAGGCATTACCGACAACGTAAGCCGTCAATTGCTTATTTCCGGGCTGAGGTTCACTAGCCAAAACTACAGCGTCCTCTACATCCGGCTGCGCCATCAGACGGGCCTCGATCTCCCCCAATTCGATCCTAAAGCCACGGATTTTCACCTGATGATCGACACGCCCTAAAAATTCGAGGTTGCCGTCAAGCCGGTAACGCGCCAAATCGCCGGTTTTGTAGAGCCTGCCGCCAGCCGCTTGAAACGGGTCGGGGATAAATTTTTCCGCGGTCAATTCAGGCCGCCGCCAATAACCACGCACCACACCTGCGCCACCGATATGAAGTTCGCCTTGAACTCCAATAGGAACCGGATGACCGTAGCGATCCAGAATGTAAAGTCGAACGTTGCTGATCGGCCGGCCTATCGATACCGGCCGGTCCAAATCGTTCTGGCTGATAGGGTATACGCTGCTCCAAACCGAACCTTCGGTCGGGCCGTATTCGTTATATAACGGTACATTCGGCAACATTGCGTAATGCCGGTTAACCACGTCGATTGCACACGCTTCTCCGGCAACGATAGCCGTTTTCAGGGTTTCTAAGCGGATTCCGGCTTGTTTCACCAGCAAACCATAAAACGACGGCAAGGCTAGCAAATGCGACACCCGATACCGCGTGATCAATTCAGTCAATGCAACCGGATCTTTGGCGACCTCATCTTCCGGCAAGCATAAACAACCGCCCTGCCCCAGCGTCCAGAACAGTCCTGCCACAGAACTGTCGAAGGCAAACGAGGACAGCAACAAATAACAGGTAACAGGTGCGCGATAAGTAGTAAACCGCGCAACGGTGGATTGCAGCGCGTTACAATGCGAGACCATCACGCCTTTGGGTTGTCCGGTAGAACCGGAGGTATAGATCATGTAAGCCAAATTCAGCGAGTGGCCATACTGCGTAAGGTTATCAACGGAATATTGTTGGATGGCGGGCCAATCGGCATCCAGATAAGTCGTATCCTTGATGCCGAAGGCTAATTCCGCCGCTAGATGCTGTTGAGTCAGTAGTACGGCAATCCGCGCATCTTTCAACATATAGTCGACGCGCTCTTTGGGATAGTGGGGATCAAGCGGAACATAAGCTCCACCCGCCTTCAGTATACCCAGCATGCCGACCACCATCTCCAATGACCGTTCGACGCAAAGGCCGACCGGCACATCCGGCCCTATGCCCTTGGAGCGTAGATAATGAGCGAGCTGATTGGCTTTGGCGTTAAGTTCAGCGTAACTTAAAGCCTGCTCTGCAAACACCAGCGCAACCGCGTCCGGCGTTTTTCCCACTTGCGCCTCGAACAGCGCGTGCAACTCTTGTTCGGTGGAATATTCGGCAGCGGTGTCGTTAAAATCATCCAAGATTCGCCGTCGTTCACCCTCAGGCATAATGCAGAGAGTATTCGCCGCTTGCTGGGGGCACTGTTCCAATGCCGTTATCAAACTGTCGATGGCGGTACAAACATAAATGCCGATACGTTCCGGACCGATACCGCTCACGCATTGCACGGTAAGATTAAAACCTTGCCCCAAATCGTCAACCGACAGCGTCAGCGGATAATTGGTACGCTCTTCGCTGCTAATCACACGCATCCCCTCCCACTCCAGCAGCGCCGATTGATCGGATACCGCAACGATCCTGGAGTGCCGGTAATTGAGTAGCGCGGTGAACAAGGGTAACGATGCCGGGACAGCACTACAACGCTGCGCCAGCGCAAGAGTGGCATGCTCGTGCATCAATAATTCGTTCAAATTGTCGTAGATGCTGCCGATTATGTCGCGCACAGTCCGGCCGGTCAGTGAAACCCGTATCGGCAAAGTATTGATAAACATGCCGACCGCACTGTCCGCTCCTATGCCACCGCCTTGCAACCGGCCCGACAATACCGTGCCGAATACCACGTCATCACGGCCGCTGCATTGTCCCAACACCAAAGCCCACGCCATATGGAACAAGCTTGCCGGAGTAACGCCGTGTTGCCGGGCGCTGTTGCGGGCGCGTTGCGCCAATTCCGCTTCCAGCGATAGAACAGCTTCTTCGACTTGTCCGCCGCTGCCTTGCACATTCAGCACCCCGAATGGCGCGGTCGGTTCGTCGATGTCACCAAGCTGCCGCCGGAAATAGCTTTCATGATCCGCCTGAGAAAGCGCACGCATACGGGCGATGAAGTTCCGGTAGGGTTGTATGGCTGGCAATTGCTCGGGCCGACCTTCAAGTATCAAGCGGATTTCCGACAAAATAAGCTGAAGCGTATAGTTATCGTCCACCATGTGATGGTTGAGCATCGCAAACCAGTATTCATCCGATTGGCTATCCTTAATGGCAAAGCCAGCCAACAGCGGAGCCTTCTGCAAATCCATCCTGAGCCGGCGAGGATCGGTGCGTTCCATCAAGCATTGGTAAATCCGTTCTTTCGGTTCAGGGGCCCATTCTTCAATGGTCAGCACGGCATGGCGATGCACGACCTGAACTGGCTGCGACAAACCGTTCCAGCGTATCGAACTGCGTAAAATGTCGTGTCGGTCAATCACCGTCTGCAGTGCCTCCAAGAAGCCTTGCAGACGCGCGCGATTATCGAACACGATGACGGAGCGAGTGATGTACGGATCGCCCCTGGTTTCCATCAAATGGTGAAACAAAATACCTTCCTGCAACGGCGCCAGAGGATAAATATCCTGAATTCCGGCCACCCCTTCCGCAACGCTAGCCACGATCAAATCGATCTCATCCTGGGTGAAGCTGAGTAACGGCAGCATATCCGGGGTTATTTTCGGCGTTCCCGATGCATGCCTGTCCATCACAACGCCGTTTCTTATTGCAATCAACAAATCCTGCTTATGCGTTTTTAATGTGGACATTAATGCCTGATCGACAGCGCCTTGCGGTGCACGAATGACTAATTCGCCATCCAACTCGCTGACGACGATATTTTTTTTCTGCATCTCTGCAAAAACTTCCTGCAAGCTCATACCCGAAACTCCTCAAAATACGCTAGGTTTAACGACTGCCCGAAATGCTCGGGTATCAAATTGGGCGGCATATCAAAAGCCGGACTATTGTCTTGGTAATCGACTATCGTTTCCGCCAAAACAGACAATGTCGGATAGGCAAAAACCGCCCGCGGCTCCAGCAGCCAGCCTAGCCGACGTAATCGTTCGACCAGTGTCAGCACCATCAGCGAATGACCTCCCAATTCGAAAAAATGATCGTTGCGGCCAACGCGCTCCAGTTCCAACAGATCCTTCCAGATACAAGACAACGCGATTTCTTTTGTTCCTTGCGGCTCTTCGTAGCGATGGCTGATCACAGCCTCCCTATCAGGGGCAGGTAAAGCGCCGCGTGCCAACTTGCCATTGGCGGATAAAGGCATCAAAGGCAAAATGACAAAGGCGCTAGGCAGCATATAATCGGGTAAGGCTTCGGCCAAAATGGCGCGAAGGTCGCCAATGGACAACGCACTGTCATCGTTCGAGGTCAAATACGCCACCAAACGCTTGTCGCCGGGGTGATCTTCCCTGGCAATGACGACCGCGTCCTTGATCTCCGGCTGCTTAAGCAATTGGGCTTCGATTTCGCCCAGTTCGATCCTGAAACCTCGGATCTTGACTTGGTGGTCGATACGGCCCAAATAATCGATGTTGCCGTCCGGGCGGTAGCGCGTCAGGTCGCCGGTTTTGTATAGGCGGCTGCCTGCCGGGCCGAACGGATCCGGAATGAATTTTTCCGCCGTTAAATCGGGACGGTTTAGGTAGCCCCGGCCTAGGCCAATACCGGCGATGTGCAGTTCGCCGGGGGTAGTAATCGGCACCGGGTTCAGACTTCGATCGAGAATGTACAGACGGAGATTGCTAATCGGTTTGCCGATGGGAATCGCGGTTTCCCGGCAATCTTGCGGACAAGCCCAGTAGCTGACGTCGACCGAGGCTTCGGTTGGGCCGTACAGATTGTGCAACCCGGCCGGCAGTTTTTGTTGGAAGCGCTGTACCAGATCGGCCGGCAGTGCTTCGCCGCTGCACACCACCCGTTTCAGGCCGGTGCAGCGTTCGGCGCCCGGCGTGTCGACGAAGACTTGCAACATCGACGGTACGAAGTGGACCGTGGTAATACGTTCGCGGCGAATCAATTCGATCAAGCCTTGACTGTCTTTATGCAACTCGGGCGGTGCCACGACCAATCGGGCGCCGGTCATCAACGGCCAAAAGAATTCCCAGACCGACACATCGAAACTGTACGGGGTTTTTTGCAGGACTGCATCCTTGCTGTCCAGACCGTATTCGGCCTGCATCCATTGCAATCGATTCAAAATGCCTTGATGCGGCACGCCGGCGCCTTTAGGTTGGCCGGTAGAGCCGGAGGTATAGATACAATAGGCCAGGTTGCTCGGTTGAAGGTTGGGACGGGGATTGCCGGCGGAATACGCCGCGACCTGCGTCCAATCGCTATCCAGACTGAGCACTGGAGCCCCGGCAAAATCCAATTCGGCAAATTTCGCTTGGGTCAAGATCACGACCGGTGCGATGTCGGCCAGCATGAAGGCTAACCTTTCGGCCGGATAGTTGGGGTCGAGCGGCACATACGCCCCGCCGGCCTTCAGGATGCCCAGCAGGCCGACGACCATCGCCAACGAGCGCTCCAGGCAAATGCCGACCAACACGTCCGGGCCTACGCCCCGTTCGATCAGGTAGTGCGCCAGTTGGTTGGCTTGGGCGTTCAGTTCGGCGTAGCTCAGGCTCTCGCCTTCGAAGCTCAGCGCGATGGCGTCCGGAGTTTTCTCGACTTGCGCTTCAAATAGCTGGTGGATGCAGCGCTCTTGCGAGTAGGCAACTTCTGTGGCGTTCCAATCATGCAGGATTTGTCGGCGTTCGGCCGAGGTCAGGCTGGGCAGATTGGCCAATCGGGCCTCGGGTTGTTCGGCGAAGGCGTTTAGCAGGTGTTGCAAGTGTTCCAGCATCCGCGCCGCGACCGCCCCGGGAAAGCGGTCAGCATCGTAGTGCAGTGTCAGGCGCAGTTGCGGGCCGGGAAACACGGCCAGTGTCAACGGGTAATTGGTCGGGTCTTGCCCGGCAACTTGATCGATGCGTAACGGCCCGCCGATTTCCAGCAGGGCTTGGTCGAGCGGGTAGTTTTCGAATACTAGCAGGCTGTCGAACAAGGCCTGACCGCGACCAATGTCCGACCAGTTTTGAATCTGTGCCAGTGCTGCGTAGTCGTATCGGCTTTGAAGTCGGCCTTGCTCGAAGACGGTTTGCAACCAGTCGCTCAGTTTCTGCTCCGGCTCCAGCTTGAGCCGCATCGGTACCGTGTTGATGAACAGCCCGACTTGCCGTTCGATACCGGCCAGTTCCGCCGGCCGGCCGGCGACCGTGACGCCGAACACGACATCGCGCCGCCCGCTATAGTGGCTGAGCAGCAAACCCCAGGCGGCTTGAGCCAGGGTGTTGAGGGTTAAACGCCGTTGTTTGACGTAGTCTTGCAAGCGAGCGCTGAGCGCATCGCTCAGACAGAGGTCTTGCGGATGCAACGGGCCGACCGAGCCTTTGCTGTGGGGAGATTGGTCGACGCCGAGAACGGTAGCCGCTTCGAACCCCGCCAGTTGCGTTCGCCAGTAATGTTCGGCGGCGACTTGATCTTGGCGTTGCAGCCAGGCGACATAGTCGCGGAACGGCCGCGCCGGTGCTAACTCCGCGGCATGGCCTTCGGCGAGTGACCGGTATAGATGGAACAGCTCTTCGACCAGAATCGGGCTGCTCCAGCCGTCAAGCAAGACGTGGTGATAGCTCCAGAGCAGGTAGTGACGCTCGTCCCCGCAAGCCGCCAGATTGACCCGCATCAAGGGGGGGCGTTCGAAATCGTAGCCTTGACGGCGGTCGTCGGCTTGTAAGGTTTGCCAACGGATTTGCTGTTCTTCTGCGCTTAAGTTACGCCAGTCGTGTTCGGTGATCGGTACGCTCGCGTGGCGTTCGACGCGTTGCAACGGTTGCGACAGGCCTTGCTCGATAAACCCGGTCCGCAAGATGGCGTGGCGCGCCAGCAGGTGTTGCCAGGCCTGCCGGAAGGCGGTTGTATTCAATGGCCCATTTAGCCGACACGCCAATTGGATGCGGTAAGCCTGGGTATCGGGTTGGTAACGGCTATGAAATAACAGCCCGTGTTGCAACGGGGTCAACGGGTAGAGGTCGTCCACTTGACGCGGTGCGAACGCCAACTCATCCAGCTGAACTTGGTCCAGCCCGGCCAGCGGGAAATCGCTGGGCGTATAACCGCCGACATCGGCGCGCCGGCAATGTGCTATCAACGTTTGCAGGTGGGTCTGGTAGCGGTCGGCCCAGCGTTCCAGTGTGGCGCGGCGATAGCGTTCCCGACTGTAACGCCAACTGAGGTGCAGTTGGCCGGATTGGATGTGCGCAACAACGTCAAGTTCGTGCGGGCGTTCGCCGCGCGAATCGCGGCTCGGACCGGATGTATCGACACTGGCTTCGAACAAAGCGTCGCCGGCAAATCCGGTATCGAGTTGTCCCAGGTAATTGAAGATGATACGGGCCGCCGGTTGCGCGTTCAGGGCTTGGCGCAGGTTAGCGTCGGCCGACAGGTAACGCAACGCGCCGTAACTGAGTCCGTTTTCCGGTACGGCGCGCAGTTGTTCTTTGATGCGTTTCAGTGCGTCAATTGGCGTGTCGTCCGCTTTAACGGTCAACAGCAATGGATAGACGTTGGTAAACCAGCCGACCGTGCGCGAGACGTCGAGGTCGTCAGCCAGGTGTTCCCGGCCGTGGCTTTCGCGGTCGATCAACAGATAAGTGGGGGTTGTAACGTCAATTTGATCACCCAAGGCAAGCACTAACGCGGTCAACAGTACCTCATCGATGTGGGTGCGGTAGGCCGTCGGGACCTCGTTCAACAAGGCCCGGGTTTGTTCGGCACCCAAGCACCATTCGACGCTGTCTTCCAGCTCGACCCGATTGGCGCCCGCCGGATAATCGACCGGCAGACTTTGCGCCTGCCGGTAGCGAGGGTCCAACCAGTATTCGGCTTGTCCGTTGAAATCGCCGTTTACGGCCCGCTGCGCCAGCCGTTCGGCCCAGTGTTTGAACGCGCTGGTTTTTGTCGACAGACTAAGTGTTTGCTGCGCAAGGCCCTGCCGGCAGGCGTTATCCAGGTCTTCAAGCAGGATGCGCCAAGACACGCCGTCGACCGCCAGATGGTGAATCGCTATTAGCAGTTGCCGCTCGCCGCCGCCCAAGTCGAACCAAACGGCTCGTAGCAGCGGGCCCTGCGCCAAATCGAGCGAGGCTTGGCAAGCGGCGGCTTGCGCGGCGATAGTGGCCTGACGTTGCCGATCCGGCAGCGCGGACAGATCGACCACGGTCAATACCGCGTTCCGCTTGTCCGCTTGATGGGTTTGCCGCCAAGTCAGGCCGACCTGTTCGAAACGCAGCCGTAGCGCATCGTGGTGAGCGATCAAACTGTTCAACGCAGCGGCACAGAGTTCAGGTGTCAAACCCGGCTTGATCCGCAAACGCAAGGCCTGATTCCAATGCTGCGGCCGGACGAAATCCTGTTCGAAAAACCAGTGCTGGATCGGCGTCAAAGGTACGTTGCCGCTAACCGAGCCCTGTTCGGCCAGCGTCTGACCGCAATGCGTCACCACTTCGGCCAATTCGGCCAAGCTCGGCCGCTCGAACAACTGCTTGGGCGTAAACACCAGCCCGACTTGGCGGGCGCGGCTGACGGCTTGAATGCTGAGAATCGAGTCGCCGCCCAGTGCGAAAAAGTGGTCGTGCCGGCCAATGCGTTCCACCCGCAGCAGGGTTCGCCAGATTTGTGCCAGTGCTTGCTCGGTTTCGCTGCGCGGCGCTACATAGGCCTTTTTCAGTTGTTCGCTCAGATCCGGCGCCGGTAATTGCTTCCGGTCCAGCTTGCCGTTGGCGGACAGCGGCATGGCGTCCAACACCACGAAGGCGCCGGGCAGCATGTAGTCCGGCAGCTGGTGTTTAAGTTGGCCTTTGAGACGCTCGACGACGGCTTGCTCGGCTTCGGTGTCGGCCACCGCCGCGTACGGCACCACGTACGCCACCAAGCGCTTGTCGCCGGGGTGATCTTCTCTGGCAATGACGACCGCATCCTTGATCTCTACTTGCTTGAGCAAGTGCGCTTCGATTTCCCCCAGTTCGATCCGGAAACCTCGGAGCTTGACTTGGTGGTCTATCCGGCCCAGGAATTCCAGTGCGCCGTCGGCGCGATAGCGGACCAGATCGCCGGTTTTGTACAGCCGGCCGCCGGCCGGGCCAAAGGGATCGGGGAGGAAACGCTCGGCGGTCAGTCCGGGGCGTTGCCAATAACCGGGCACAATGCCGGCGCCACCGATGTACAGTTCGCCGGCTACGCCGACCGGGACCGGGTTGAGGCATCGGTCCAAAACATAAAGCCGCACGTTGGCGATGGGCCGGCCTATCGCCAACGGCCGCTCCAGGTCGTCCGCCCCGGCTTGATAGACGCTGCTCCAGACGCTACCTTCGGTCGGGCCGTATTCGTTGTAAAGTTTGGCGCCGGGCAGCACGGCCAGGTGGCGTTTGACCACGTCGGTCGGACAGGCTTCGCCGGCGACGATGGCAACCTGCAGGCTACTTAAGGCTTGGGGCGATTGCTCCAGGAGCAGCGCATACAGCGAGGGTAAGGCTAACAGATGGGAAATTCCCTGTTGCTCGATCAGGGCCGCCAGGGCTGCCGGGTCTTTACTGTTGTCGTCAGAGAGCAGGCACAAGCAGCCGCCTTGCGTCAGGGTCCAGAAGAGGCCGGCCACCGAGCTGTCGAAAGCAAACGAGGACAGCAGCAGATAGGCGTTGACCGGATCGGGATAGCCCGTCAGCCGAGCCCAGGTGGAATGCACCGCGTTGCGGTGATTCACCGCTACGCCTTTGGGGCGGCCGGTGGAGCCTGAGGTGTAGATCAAGTAGGCCAGATGCAAGGGATGCAGGCTCAGCTTGGGGTTGGTCGCGGGATAGCCGGCCATGGTCAAACTGTCGCGGTCGAGATAGATGACTCCGTCTCTTGCCGCCGTCAAGTCCGCAGAGTCGGCAAATTCCGCATAGCATGCTTCCCGGGTCAACAACAACTCGACGCCGGCATCGGCCAGTATCAAGGCCCGCCGCTCGGCCGGATAGCTGGGGTCGAGCGGCACATAAGCCCCGCCGGCCTTCAGGATGCCCAGCAGGCCTATCACCATCTCCGGCGAACGCTCCAGGCAAATGCCGACCAACACGTCCGGGCCCACGCCCCGCTCGATCAGGTAGTGCGCCAGTTGGTTGGCTTGGGCGTTCAGTTCGGCGTAGGTGAGGTGGTTATCTTCAAAGCTCAGCGCGATGGCGTCCGGGGTTGTCTCGACTTGCGCTTCGAATAGCTGGTGGATGCAACGGTGTTGCGGGCAATCAAGCTCGGTCGCGTTCCAGGCCGCCAGATCGCGGTACTCCGTCTCTGTCAGAAATGGCAATTCGCCTAGCCGGCAATCCGGATTGTCTAACACGCCGCGAATAAGCGTTTCAAAATGTTTAGTCATCCGCGCAACGGTTGCGGATTCCAATATGCACAGTCGGTAACGAAAAGACAGCGATAACTCGCCCTGCGTTTCGGCCGCCAACAGGGTCAGATCGAACTCTTCGCTGCCGTCGCGAAAGGCAAGACCATCGGCGCGCAAGCCAGCCCAACGAATCGGCAGGCCGGTCTTGCCTAGCGCCATCGCCGCCGCCACGCTATCGGTTGCATCCTGTAAAACGAAGAAGGCCCGATAGAGCGCATCAGCAGCGACATTCTCTTTTCTCAGATTGTCCAACAGCACGCCGTTCGGATAATATTGATGCGCCAACCCTTCCACCACCGTTCGCGTCACTTGCGCCAAGTAAGCGCGAAACCTTAAATGACCTTCCGGTCGGCTACGGAGTGGCAGCGGATTGACGAAATAGCCGACCGTATTGGCAAAACGCTGTTGAGGGCGGCCCAAGGTAGGCGAGCCGACAATCAAATCGTTTTGGTGGCTATAACGATAAAGCAAGGTCTTGAACGCGGTCAGCAATACGGCGTAAAGCGTGGTGCGACAGTCCGCGGCAAGCCGTTTCAAACCGGCCAGCGTTTCGGCCGACAGCGTCAATACTTCGCTGCCGGCCCGATAAGACGGTGTCGGTGTTGATACGCTCGGTAGCCCCAAGCTCGGCAAGTCGCCGGATAATTGCTCCCGCCAGTAAGCCAGGTCGCACTCGGCGCTGGGACTCGCCAAATAGCGGCGTTGCCAAAGCACGAAGTCGTTGTAAGCGGCGGACGGCGTCGGCAAGTGCTTGGTTGCACCTTCCCGTTGGGCCGCGTATAACTCGGCTAGTTCCTGCAACAACACTTGCAGCGAACGAAAATCGACGATCAAGTGGTGAACGACAAATGCCAAGACATGCTCGTGTTCGCTACAGCTGAACACGGCAGCCCGTAACAGGGGGCCGTTTTGCAAATCGAAGCTCGATTCGTTAAAAACCCGCAAATGGCGCTCGCACTCAGCCTCATCCGTACAATTTTTACGTTCCAGCGGTGCGGGTGCTCCGGTAGTTGGCTTTCTGACCGGTTGCAATTGCTCGTCCAAGCCGAACCCGCAACGCAGTTGATCGTGACGTTCGCATAGTGCCATCCAGGCGTTGGCCAACGCCGCATTGTCCAACGGCCCGAATATTTGCAATGCGGCAGTCAAGCGATACAACGCCGCTTCGTCTTCGATGTTGGCCCGCATCCAGAGCGCTCTCTGGTTAAAGGACATCGCACAGACCGGTTGTTCGGTTTGCGCGTCGGATTGCGGTGTTGCCTCATTCCGCTTGAGCAACTGCAAGGCGAGTTCGGCCGCATCGCACAAACTGGAGTCGCCCAACAAGTGGTCGAGCGGCAGATCGATATCTAACAGTTCGTCGATGAAGTATTTAGTCTCAACGGCCTTCAAGGAATCCAAGCCTAGACTGGTCAACGGCGCGCCGGCATCGACCATGCCGGCCGGCAACGCCGCCAACTCGGCAATTTTGTGCGCCAAATGCGCCGTTAACAGCGCTTGCCCGGTGTTTTGTTCCAGCGCTTTCAAGCTCAAGCGCAGCAACATCCGGGTATCGTTACCGGCGTCCGGCCCGGAATTCGAAGCCTTGATTTCGATTTCGCCGTCTGCCGCAACGATCGCCAACTGCCCGGAGCCGTATGCCTGGCAACAGGCTTGGCGCCGCACTTTGCCGCTACTGGTTTTCAATAGCGAGCCGGGTTTTAGCAGGATAATCCTGTCGGGCTGCACGCCGCATTCGTCGCTCAAGCGGCTGCGAATCGCGGTAAATTCGCGCTCGAAGTTAGGTTGACGCAAGCGGTCGCGGCGCAATTCCGCTAACAGAATCAACTGTTCGTGCCGGTCGGCCTGCAGCGAACAGGCTACCGTCGCGGCCGGCACCAATGCATCGCAAGCGTCTTCGGCGGCACGTTCCAAGTCGTGCGGGTAGTAATTGCGGCCGCGGACGATAATCAGATCCTTCAAGCGGCCGGAGACGAACAACTCGCCGCCGTCGACGAATCCCAGGTCGCCGGTGCGCAGCCAGCGCTTGCCGCCGGCATCGCTGACGAAAGTCTGCGCATCGGCCTGCGGCTTTTGCCAGTAACCGGCAGCAATAGCGTGGCCGCTCAAGCAAATTTCACCGATCTGCCCTGCCCGGCACTCCACGCCGCTGTCGGGATCGACGATTTTCAGGTCTTCCTTACGCTCAGGCCGGCCGCAGGCAACGATGAGCCGGGCATCGGCGTCATCGGCCGACACGGGTTGGGCGATGCGTTGCTCCAACGCGGATTTGGCGAAGGCCTGAAACCTGGGAGCGGCGCCTCGGACGCCGCCGCTTACCAGCAAGGTCGCTTCGGCCAGACCGTAACAGGGGTAAAAGGCGCGCCGGTCGAAACCGCAGGCCGCAAACTTGCCGGCAAAATCGGCCAAAGTTTTCGCGTTGACCGGCTCCGCGCCGTTGAACGCCAAGCGCCAACTACTCAAGTCCAAGCCGGCGGCGTCGCATTCGGCGATTTTTTGCACACACAAGTCGTAGGCAAAATTCGGTCCGCCGCTGGTATGCGCCCGGTAGTCGGCTATCGCCTGCAGCCAGCGTAGCGGTTTCTCCAGAAACGCCAGCGGCGCCATCAGTACCGCATGAGCGCCGCAGTACAAAGGTTGCATCACGTTACCGATCAAACCCATGTCGTGGTATAGCGGCAACCAGCCGACGACGGTAGCGTTTTCGTCGTGACCGAAACGTTGACGAATCAAGGCTTGATTGGCCAGCAAATTGGCGTGGCTGATCACCACGCCTTTGGCCTCGCCGGTGGAGCCGGAGGTGTATTGCAAAAACGCCACGTCGGCCGGACTAGCCCTGTGACGGCACCAGTCGCTTGCGTCCGCGCCGGGCTCGCCGTCGGTCAACAACCAAGCCGATTTGTCAAACTCGCCGTCCGTGGCCGAATAACGGCACACTTCATCCGCCACTTTGCGAGTCGCCAGCAACGAAGCTGCATCGCAGTCGTGCAATATGGCGCGCAAACGCGGCATGTGGCGCCGACTGCCGGGCGGATAGGCCGGTACCGCTATACAACCGGCGTACAAGCATGCGAAGAAGGCGACGATGTAGTCCAAACCCGGCGGGTATAACAGTAGCGCGCGCCGGCCTTGCATATCCATAGCCTGTAAACGGGCGGCCCAGCAACGCGCCCGCCTATCCAATTCGCCGTAGCTCACCTCATCTTGAGCCCCCGCGCCGAAATTTAAAAAGGTGTAAGCCGTGCGTAACGGGTGCAATGCCGCTCGATTTTGCAAAACCTCCGCTAACGAGGTGGCGTCGGACAATATCTCGGAACCATAGCCGCCGGCATCCGAACAAGAATTCAGCTCTAACACTTCGCCTCCAGGTCTTTCAAGATCGATACACCCATCGGGACGCAAACGCTCAGGTTTTATAGCCTTTCACCCATCGAACGCCGCATCCCGAATTTGCCGGCAACACAGCCTAAACTGCAGCCGAAAGGATTGCGTTGGAGACGACTGGAAAAATTGATTACCTCACTAAAAAATCCCCAGGTTGACTTCAGGAGATTCGAACGGCTGGCCGGAACGGAAAAACTAAATCCCTCTCGTCGCCAAGAGCTTTTACGGTTAGCGCATCCAGCGGACAAAATTGCAGGAATCGCCTAAAGGCTCTCTAACCCTGATCCGCCGAGTACAATAATTTGAAAAGGCTTACGTTATAAGCGGCACAGGATTTCGCCTAACAGCCAAACTAGGCTTTCTCTTATGCCGGCTCGCCATTAAACCGATGAATGCTGCGCAGCCAACACCTTGGCAACGGCTTGGATGATGAGTTGTGCGGTTTTCGCGCCGGCGTCGATATGCCCCACGCTACGTTCGCCTAAAAACGACGCCCTACCTTTGGTTGCAGGCATATCGCGGGTAGCTTCGACGCCGTCTGCCGCCACTTGGCAAAGGTGATCCAGAATAGCGTCGACGGATTTACCGGCAGAGACGTCTTGCCGCAACGCCGCCGCAACCGGCACCCATACGTCTAGCATGGTTTTCTCGCCGACATCGGCTTTTCCGCGTTGCTTGACCGCTTCTATTGCCTGTACAAAAGCGTCGGCAAAGTGGTTTAAATCGCAGTTTGAAGCCTGGCTGTGCTTGTGCAAATGGATGAACAAGGTGGCGTACAAAGAACCGGACGCTCCGCCGATAGCGGCCATGACTATCGTGCCGATTTTCTGCCATGCCGAGGGCCAATCCAATTCGGCGATTTCCTTGCGGTGTTCTTGTAAGGCCTGGATGCCGCGTTGCAGATTGAACACGTGATCGCCGTCGCCGATCGCTTGGTCCAAGGCCGTCACTTCCTCGGCGTTTTGTTGGATAACAAGCGCGACCGTATCGATCAAATCGGGAAACAATGCAGGGTTGATAGACATAAAAACTCCGGTGATTGGTAAAACAGCAGGCATGATACCGAGTTACAACTCAATCCGGCGCACAGCCTCACTTGAAAGTATCCATTCAGCCTAAGCCCGCCTGCCTTTGTAAGGCCGCATTAATCCGCTCCAAGCGGTGTTGCCGCGAATAAATTCGCACGCCGTATAGTTTTTCCGGCCGAATTCCGACTAAGTTTCGGTCGTCACTCTCAATACTTCCTCCAGCGTGGTCGAGCCCTGCAGGGCTTTGCCGACGCCGTCGTCGTACATGGTTTGCATGCCTTCCTTGATCGCCTGCTGTTGGATCACGAAGGCTTCGTCGTGTTTCATGATTTGCTTGCGTATCGTGTCGCTCATGGTTAGAAACTCGATGATGGCCAAGCGGCCTTTGTAACCGATGCCGTTACAAGCCGGACAGCCAACCGGTTTGTATAGCCGAATCTCGCCTTCCGGCTGCCAGCGGCGCAACTGCATTTCTTCTACCATGGTATCCGACACCGGATAAGCCTGTTTGCAAGACGGACACAAACGCCTGACCAAACGTTGGGCCAAAATGCCGTTAATGGTCGAACTCAGCAAATATTCCTCCAGGCCCATGTCCTGCAAGCGGGTAATACCCGCCGCAGCGTCGTTGGTGTGCAAGGTGGATAACACCAAGTGGCCGGTCAAGGCCGATTGCACGGCGATTTTAGCGGTTTCCAAATCACGCATCTCGCCTATCATGATCACGTCAGGGTCTTGGCGGACGATGGAGCGCAAGGCCGAGGCAAACGTCAGGCCGATTTGCGGCTTGGCCTGGATTTGATTGATACCTTCCAACTGATACTCGACCGGATCTTCCACGGTGATGATCTTGCGTTCGGAAGTATTCAAGGTCTTCAGCGCCGCGTACAGCGAGGTCGATTTACCGCTACCGGTCGGCCCGGTGATCAAGATGATGCCGTGCGGCTGCGCCAGCACTTGCATGAAGTTGTCCGCCTGTTTACCGACAAAGCCCAAAGCGGCGAAATCCAGCACCGCATTTTCCTTGTCCAGCAAACGTATTACCACGCTTTCCCCGTATAAGGTCGGGATGGTGGAAACCCGCAAATCCAGCTCTTTACCCACCATCTGCAATTTGATGCGGCCGTCTTGCGGCAAGCGGCGCTCGGCAATGTTCAATTTGGCCATGATCTTGATCCGCGACAACACCGCGGCGGTGGACGCCACCGGCGGCGAATCGATGTCCTGCAGCACGCCGTCTATGCGCAAGCGCACTTTCAGGCTTTGTTCGAACGGCTCTATGTGTACGTCCGACGCCCGGCTTTCCACGGCTTTTTGCAAAATGAAGTTGACCATGCGGATGATGGGCGCCTCGCTGGCCAAATCCTTGAGATGCTCCAGGTCTTCGTTGTCTTCCTGTTCGACGTTCAGGCCGTCCATCAGTTTATCCATTTGCGACTTGCCTTCGCCGTACTGAATTTCCAGCGCGGCATCGATTTCCGACAATTGGCCGACGTGTAAACGGATTTGTTTACCGGTCGCCAATTGCAAAGCCTGAAGCAAATAGTCGTTTTCCGGATCCATGACTCCGACGTCCAGAGTGCCGTTTTCGGCTTGCAGCCCAACTACGTGGTAATTTTTCAGAAAACGCAGCGACACTTGTTGGTCCAACGGCGATTGCGGCGGATAATGCTCCGGCTTTAAGCGCGGCAAGCCGTGGGTTTGCGCAAAGGTTTCCGCGACATCGTTGTCGGAACACAGTCCCAGCTTGATCAACATTTTGGGCAAGGAATCGTCCTGTTGCGCCTTTTGCATGCGCCGGGCTTTAGCCAGATCGCTGTCGGACAGTTTGCCGTTACGCTTCAGCGCGTTTAAAAATTCGGCGTATTTTTCCGGAGCCGGAGTCGTTTCCATCGCAAGGTCTCGCTATAGTGATCGAAGCCGCCGCCGATCGATAGCCGGAGCGCGGCGGATTTACCCATTATAACGTTCGGTACGCGCAGAGTCGGCCGTTTTACAATAAACCCGGCTAGGCACGACCTGCCTAAACCTGGAACACACCGGAGGCTACTATGGCGTCCTCGCCGATACCTTGCGCGCTACACGACTATATCGAGATAGCCTGTCTCTATCGCTACCGGCTCAAGCTGAACTTGGTCGACGGCACCATGCTGGAAGGCATTGCTCTGACTACCGAAACCACCCCCGAACGCCGGGAAATGCTGGTACTGGGCCCGGCGCCGGAGCAACGCATAGAACTGAACCGGGTAAGCAAACTGACGGTATTGACCGAAAACGCCCGCTTCCAAGAGCTGCGCCTTAGCTAACGCAAGCCGTATAAAGGCAGCTCGGCAATACGCTTGTCTATTTCCGCCAGCATGGCTTGATACAAAGGACTTTGGGTATTGCCGAAACGTGCGGCGAACGCTTGTTGTTCCAGTTGTTCCGGTAGGCCTTGAATATCCGGTACCACCTGTTGGTAATCGCTGATCCCGGCCATCTTGGCTTGAAAAGCCCGGGCGGTTTGCGGACTGGCAATCGCCAGTTCGCCGAAGCGGGTGCCGGTGCGGTCGGCCAATAAGTCGATGAAACTGAAACCGCTGCCCGTTTCGGCGTCGCTCAATTCCTTGTCCACGCCTATGCGTTCGCTCAATAATTTAGCGTCCACGGTGGCCAGCAAAGCCGAGGCGATAAAGTGCTGCGGAATGTCGACGCGCTTATAAGCGTACACCGGGTAGTCTTTGGCATACACCAGGCCTAACGGCAGAAAGCCGCGCAAGTCCTGTTTGAAGATGTAACTGCCGACCGCAATGATCACAGCACGGTTTTCCCGAATCGCGGTTTCGGCGTCCGACCGTCGATAGGCGCTTTCGAACAGGGGTTGCAATAATTCCGCCAGCGATAAGCGCCAGGCCGGATCGTGGCGCAATACGATTTCGTTGATTTGCTGCTGGTAAAAATCCAGATTCGGATAGTCGCGGTGTTTACTGCGGGCTAGTTGTTTGGCGGCTTCGACCATGGCACCCAAATAGCGAATTTGCACGCCGTGCTCGATAAATTGCACCTCTTGTACGTATTGCGCGCCGAGTTGCCAATATTGATTAAACGGCGGTAGATGTCCCAGCCACGGCAATATCAGGTTGGCCGCGCTGTCGGGGATGGAGATTTCGCCGATTTTGAGCGACTTGATGCGAATGCCCTGCTCGGTTTGCCGCAATTTGAAGCTGAAATCCAGATAACGTCCCCACACGGTTTTGGGAACGTAAACGGCGATTTGCACCCAAACCAGATTAGCGCCCATCTGAATTGCCACGGTGTTTTCGACAAAATGATTCAGCAGATAACTAGCGGCAATGTTGATGTCCTTTTGATCCAACACAATGGTTTTGCTGCCTTCGCGTTCTTCAGGACTCAACTGCAACAGCTGTTTGGCCCGCTCTATATCGTCCCTATTCCAAGCGTGCGGCACTTCCAGCAGCGGCGTGTCGTCGATCGCAAACATCAACAGAAGGTTGAACAAAACCGCCAAACTCAAGCCGATTGCCGCTAACCGCTTCAACAATCCCAGCCGTTTTTCCCGTTGCAGCATTACTCAAACGTTAACTCGAACCCGGCCTCTTTCAGGTAAACCTGTTCCTGGGTCAAATCCGCGTAGGTCAACGGCGATTGCTCCAGCCATTGGGGCGGAAACTCCAACGCGATTTTCTTGCCGGAAATAGCGATAGTAAAATCCGGGCGCAGCGTATGCCGGTTACGGTGTAACAGATAAGCCACACGCAGCAGTATGGCTAAAATAGGCGCATTGCGCTGCCAGGGCGTCGGTAAGTCTTCAAAGCGCGCCATGCTGAACTTTTTGCGGTGCGTGCGTATCATGCGCGACAGCAACAGCTGGTCCTGCTTGGAAAAACCGGCCAAATCGCCGTTCTCGACAATGTAGGCGCTGTGCTTGTGGTATTGGCTGTGCGCAATCTCAAGGCCGATTTCGTGCAAATCGGCCGCCCATTCCAAAAAGTGCACGCTATCCGGATTATCCTCGAAGCAGGGATGATGGCTGAGCTGGCCGACCAGATAATGCAAAGTGTCTTTCAGTTGGGCGGCATGGCGGCGATCGGTATGGTAACGCTCGGCCATCAGCGTGCTGGTATGGGTACGAATATCGTCGTTGTAAATCCGACCCAACAAATCGTAGATCAGACCCTCGCGCAACGCGCCGTCCGACACCGTCATTTGCTGAATGTTCAGAATTTTGAAAGTGGCATAGACAATGGCAACCGCGCCTAAAAACACCGGTTTGCGTTCCACGCTCAAGGCCGGCAACACGGCTTGCTGGATATTTTCCAGCGTGAACAAATAGCCGACCAATTTTTCCAAGCCGTCCATGGTGATGCCGTTATTGCTATAGCCCTGGGTCTGCAAGACGGCGCTGATCGCTTTCAGGCTGCCGGAAGCGCCTATCGCTTCGTCGAAATTGTCGCTGAGGTAGGTGTCTTGAAAGGGTTCCAATTGCAGCCCGGCAAACAAAGTGGCTTTGCGAAAGGCTTTTTTGGAAATCGCACCGTCTTTGAAAAATTCTTGACTGACGGTCACGCAGCCCATGTTCAGGCTTTCTTTCTGTAACGGTTCGGCGCCCTGTCCTATGATGTATTCGGTGCTGCTGCCGCCTATATCCATCACCAAGCGTTTGTTGCCGCTGCCGGCCAGACTATGGGCGACGCCTTGATAAATCAGCCGTGCCTCTTCTATGCCGGAAATGATTTCGATCGGATGGCCCAAGGCCTGCTCGGCTTTGGCGATGAATTCCGCCGCATTTTTGGCCTGCCGCAAAGTATTGGTACCGACGATACGCACGCTGTGCGGCGGAAAATTGCTGATTCTTTGTCCGAAGCGTTCCAAACAGATCAAGGCCCGCTCTTGAGTGTCCTTATCCAGCACTTTTTGAGCATTCATGCCGGCTGCCAACCGCACCATTTCCTTCAAGCGGTCTATGATTTGCAACTTGCCGTCAGTCAATGCACAGATAATCATATGAAAACTGTTGGAGCCGAGATCGACAGCGGCAACATGGGAGGGTATGGCATTTGGCAATGCGGTATTCCTGTTCGAAGGCCCGGAGGTATGATTTCTGATAAAATCCGTTGTCTTTTTCGCGGCCCTTAAGTTAGCGGCGCAGTTTCATCGTTGCGGCATTATAAACTACCCCATGAAGGCTTTATCCATCCGGAATCTTAAAAAGACTTACAAAAACGGCTTCCAAGCCTTGCGCGGCGTGGACCTGGAGGTAGAAAGCGGCGATTTTTTCGCCTTATTAGGCCCGAACGGTGCCGGTAAATCCACCTTGATAGGCATCATCAGCTCGATGGTCACCAAGACCAGCGGCGAGGTCAACATCTACGGCCACGATTTGGACAAGGCCAACGCGCTGGCTAAAAGCTGTATTGGCTTGGTGCCGCAAGAAGTCAACTTCAATCAATTCGAAACCGTCAAAAACGTGGTGTTGATCCAGGCCGGCTATTACGGCATACCCCGTAAACAGGCCTTGCCCAAAGTGGAAAGCTGTTTGAAACAAATGGATTTGTGGGACAAGCGCGACACCATCTCCCGCCGCTTGTCCGGCGGCATGAAACGCCGTCTGATGATAGCCCGCGCCATGGTGCATTCGCCCAAGTTGTTGATTTTGGACGAACCTACCGCCGGCGTGGATATCGAGATCCGCCGCGCCATGTGGCAAATGATGCAAGACGTTAACAAGGACGGCACCACCATCATTCTGACCACCCATTATCTGGAAGAAGCCGAAAGTCTGTGCCGCAACATCGCCATCATCGACGACGGCCAAATCGTCGAGCAATCCGCGATGAGCGCCCTGCTCGGCCGCATGCACACCGACCACTTCGTATTCGATATCGCCGGCGAATTGCAGGCCGCCCCGCAAATCGACGGCTACCGCATCGAATTGACCGACCCGCATACCCTGGAGGTAGCCGTGCCGAAACACTTGGGTTTGAACCGCTTGTTTCAACAACTGTCGGCAGCGGACATCGACGTCTTGAGTCTGAAAAACAAATCCAACCGTCTGGAACAATTATTTATCGATCTGGTGCAATGAAGAATTCCGTCGCTTTCAGGACTATTTTGTACAAGGAAATCTGCCGTTTCACCCGCATCTGGCCGCAAACCTTGTTGCCGCCGGCGATTACGACCGCACTCTACTTCCTGATTTTCGGCAAATTGATCGGCGATCGTATCGGCACGGTGCTCGGCGTGAGTTATATGGATTACATCGTACCCGGCGTGATCTTGATGTCGGTGATCAGCCATTCCTATTCCAACGTGGTCTCTTCGTTTTATTCCAGCAAATTTCAACACCACGTCGAAGAACTGCTGGTCGCCCCCGTATCCAACGGGGTGATTTTGACCGGTTACGTCTGCGGCGGCATTGCCCGCGGGGTGATGGTAGGCGCGGTAGTGGCCGGCATTTCGGTGTTGTTTACCCACGTCGGCGTCTTGCACTGGGGCATTACCATTGCCGTATTGATTTTGACGGCCACACTGTTCGCGTTGGCCGGCTTCATCAACGCCGTGTTCGCCGACAGTTTCGACGACATTTCCATCATTCCCAACTTCGTATTGACGCCGCTAAGCTACCTGGGCGGGGTATTTTATTCCCTGGCCATGCTACCGCCGATTTGGCAAACCATCGCCCAAGGCAATCCGATTTTGTACATGATCAACGCTTTTCGTTACGGCTTGATCGGCGTCAGCGACGTGGACATAGGCCTGGCCTTTCAAATCACCGGCGGCTTTATCGGCTTTTTGACCTTACTCAGCTTGTTTTTGCTGCAAAAAGGCATAGGCATTAAAAACTGATACTGCCGCTTTGTCGGCACAGGGCTTTTTGCAAAGCCCTGTCAAAATGTCGCCCTCAAGGCTTAGGCTCGGAACCCTCCCGCTTTTTATCGGATAACTCCTGCCTATGTTCCTTCGCCAATACCTGAGTCACAAAAAACAAGCCGCCCAGTAAACTCAGCAGCATCACGATTTCTACTATCAACCTCGCCATACCCTTACCCTCCCGACACACCCAACGGCGGCGGACGTTTGACCTGAACGCAAAATATTCGGCGGATCGGCCCGCTATCGGTGCAATCGCCGAACCGCAAGGCTGCAAATATCGCAGCCTCGCGCCGTTCGACAAGCCAAGGCAGGCACAAGTTTTAGGCCATGGCTAATTTCACGGCATTAGCAAAGGCTAACGTCACACCATCGAGGCAAAGAAAAGAGATGAAGCTCGGAAATTTCAGCCGATGCCAGGACTGGATAAGCGTGAGGAAAAAACTGCACGTTAACAGTCATCCTCCGCTAAACTTGCAAGCATTATGTTGAAGCAGTGGTTACCTTCAGTCCTTGTCGTGTTGCTGGCAGTCGTGCCGGTGGGCTTGGTCTTTGCCCATTATTCCGAACTCACAAGCCAGTTGATCGTTGCCGGCGAAGAGTTGAATGCCGACGGCAGTCCGGGTTCGCTGCATGCCGGTCATTGCCAGCCGGACAAGGCGCACGTTGCCGGCTGCGGTTTTCATATTTGCCTGGATTGCGCCATTACTCCATCGTTCGGCTTCACCCTAATCCACAGTCCTGACCTTTTTAACGATAAGGCAACCACCGCACTGCTTTCGTTGCTATCTCCCCCGGCTGTAAAACCGCCTATTCTTTCTCGCTAGGTTCTGCGGGTGCGTCGTTTCGCACCCATCGCAAACGATAGGCTCGACTGTGATTGAGGCGGTCGGGTCCTCGTTGTTATCAACCGAGTGAGGACCATCATGACATTGTTTTATAGTCTGAAGCCTGCCTGGTATGCGGCAGCTTTGATGTGCGTCTGCAGCATTGCCGCTGCCGGCGAGCAAACGCTGTTGACCCTGGAAGCAGCCACTCGAAAGGTGGTGCAGGACAATCCCAACCTGGCGCAAATCAAGGCTCGCGCCGAGGCGATGGCAGCCATACCATCGCAGGAAGCCAGCCTGCCGGACCCGCAAATCAGCTTCAATGCAATGAGTCTGCCGACCGACAGCTTCAGCACCCGGACCGAAGACATGACGCAAATTGGTTTCGGACTGTCCCAAGGCATCCCGTTTCCCGGCAAACTGGCGTTACGCGAGCAAGCTGCGCTGCACGAAGCCGAGGCTGCCACACTGAATGCCGATGAATTGCGCTTACGTTTGTTAAGCGACGTGCAAACCCTGTGGTGGCAGATTTTTTATCTGGATCGGACGCTGGACATCGTCGACAACAACCACAAGCTGTTACAGCAATTCGTCGACATTGCCCGCAGCAAATACGAAGTCGGCGAGGGTTTGCAGCAGGACGTGTTGCTGGCTCAATTGGAATTATCCAAACTACTGGAACAACAAATCAATTTGTCCGCCATACGGCGCGGCACCGCGGCCAAACTCAACGCCCTGATGGACCAACCCGCCAACAGTGCGCTGCAAATTCCGCGCGCGATTCCGCTCGAACTGCCGGAGCTCAAGCCCGAAGACCTACTCTATCAACAAGCACACGTCGCACGACCGATGCTGGCCAGCGAACGTAAAGGCCTAGACGCCGCGCAATCCAAACTGGAGTTGGCCCGGAAAGAGGTTCTGCCCGATTTCAATGTCGAAGCCAGCTACGGCGCCCGCAACAACATGCTCGACGGCAGCCGGCGTTCGGACTTGTTGAGCTTGGGCGTCAGCATGAATGTGCCGATTTTCGCCGCCGGCAAACAAGCCAAAGCCGTGGATCAGCGGACCAGCGAATGGCTACAGCAACGCTACGCCCTGCAAGACCGCTGGAACGGGATTCGCGCTGAAATCAGCCAAGCATATAGCGAGTACCTGCGTGCCAAACAACAATTCGTCTTGTTCGATACCGGCATCATACCGCTGGCCCGGCAGACGGTCGCATCCATGCTGGCCGGCTATCAGGTCAATAACGTCGATTTCCTGAATCTGGTGCGCAGCCAAATCACCTTGTTCGAATACGAAACCCAATACTGGAAAACGTTTACGGAAGCTCATCAAGCGCTGGCGCAACTGTGCGCGACTGTGGGCGAGGACGACATCTATGAATAAGCCGCTATGGTTAACGGCTACGCTGGCGCTGACGATAGGATTGACCGGCGGCTATTGGCTGGCCGTACACTCGGAACGACCACAGGCGACGCCGCCAATGCCGGCCCAAGGTGCTAGGAGCACGGAGCACGGACCGGCCTATGCCGACAAGCACGCGAGTAACCAACCGAAAGTGCTGTTTTATCGCAATCCCATGAATCCGGCGATGACCTCCCCGGTTCCAGCCAAGGACAACATGGGTATGGATTATCTGCCGGTTTATGCCGAAGACCAAGTGCAAACCGGCGAGCCGGCAGGAGCCCTAACCATCGATGCGGTGACCGTGCAAAACATAGGCGTGAGGACCGCAATTGCCAAAATGACCCGGCTCACCCATGTAGTGCGCGCCGTGGGCCGGGTCGCTTACGACGAAGAGCGGATTGTACGGCTGCATCCTAAAACCGAAGGCTGGATAGAAACGTTACGCGCCGATAAAACCGGCGAATGGGTCAGGAAGAATCAGGATTTATTGAGCATTTATTCGCCGCAACTGGTAGCCACTCAACAGGAATACCTACTGGCATTAAACAACCTGAAAGTGCTGGAACGCAGCCCGATCGAAGAAATCCGCCGCGGTGCTCAAGATTTGGTCAATAGTGCCCGAGAACGTTTGAAATTGCTGGACGTGCCCGAACATCAACTGCACGAGTTGACCGACAGCCGTACCATTAAAAAGAGCCTGCACATTCATACCCCGGCAGACGGTATCGTCATCAACATCGGCGCCCGCGAAGGCCAATACGTAACCCGTGAAACCGAGCTGTACATGATCGCCGACTTGTCCAAGGTTTGGGTCTATGCGGAAATCTACGAATACGAACTGCCCTGGATCAAGGAAAACGATGCGGTAGAAATGCAGCTGGCCGGTATCCCGGGCCGCACCTTCAAAGGCCGTTTGGCGTTTATTTACCCGTACGCGGAAGCCAAAACTCGAACCATCAAGGTGCGGCTGGTATTCGATAACGCCCATTTGCTATTGAAACCGGACATGTTTGCCGACGTGACCATCCTGGCAAGCAAGCAGATGGAGAGTCTGGCGATTCCCGCCGAAGCCGTAGTCCGCTCCGGGGCGGGTACTCAAGTGTTTGTAGTCCGCGCACCCGGCAAGTTCGAACCGCGGGAGGTCACGCTGGGCCTGGCATCCAATGGCGATGTTGCCATACTTGAAGGTCTGAAGGCTGGCGAACAAGTCGTGACCTCCGCTCAGTTTCTGATCGACTCCGAATCGAAATTGCGCGAAGCCACTGCCAAAATGCTGGAGCCGTCCGCGCCACCAACACCCGACGTCAATAGTTTGCCCATGGAATCGGGAGCGCATGACCATGACTGATTTCATCATCAATAGCGCGCTGAAAGACCGTTTCATAGTCTTGCTGGCGGCTATCGTCCTGGCAATCGGCGGCCTTTGGTCGTTCCGGCAAATGCCGCTGGACGCGATTCCGGATTTGTCGGACGTACAAGTCATCATTTTTACCGATTACGCCGACCAATCGCCGCAAGTCGTGGAAAACCAGGTCACTTATCCCTTGACCACCGCGATGCTGGCGGTACCTCACGCCAAGGTCGTGCGCGGTTACTCCTTTTTCGGCTTGTCGTTCGTCTATGTGATATTCGAGGACGGCACCGACATGTATTGGGCAAGGTCGCGGGTGCTGGAATATCTCAATTACGTAAAAAACCGCTTGCCGCAAAGCGTCAGCCCAACCTTGGGGCCGGATGCCACCGGCGTCGGCTGGATCTACGAATATGCGCTGGTCGATAAAACCGGCAAGCACGATCTGGCGCAACTGCGTTCCATCCAGGACTGGTATTTGCGCTATCCCTTGCAAACCGTGCCCGGCGTATCGGAAGTCGCCTCGGTCGGCGGTTACGTCAAGCAATACCAGGTGGAAGTCGATCCCAATGTGTTGCAGGCCTACGACATTTCCTTATCCACGGTCATGATGGCAATCAAGCGTTCGAATAACGATGTCGGCGGGCGTTTGTTGGAAGCCGGGGAAACCGAATATATGGTCAGAGGCTTGGGTTACATCAAATCGATAGACGATTTAAATGCGATACCGGTGGGCGTCAATGCCAACGGTACACCGATTCGTTTGCAGGACGTTGCCCATGTGCAGATTGGCCCGGAACTACGCCGCGGCGTCACCGAACTCGACGGCGAAGGCGAAGTCGCCGGCGGCGTAGTGGTGATGCGTTTCGGCGAAAACGCCCTGGCAACCATAGAAGACGTGCGCAAAAAGCTGGACGAACTCAAACAAGGTCTGCCGGAAGGCGTGGAAATCGTCCCGGTCTACGACCGCGGCAGTTTGATCGAACGCGCGGTCGCCACCTTGAAAGAGGCCTTGACTCAGGAGTTGTTGATCGTTTGCAGCCTGGTCGCGCTATTCTTGCTGCATCTGCGCTCGTCGCTGGTGATTGTGCTGAGCCTGCCGTTGGGTCTATTGATGGCCTTTATCGTGATGAAATGGCAAGGCATCAACGCCAACATCATGTCGCTGGGCGGTATCGCGCTGGCGATAGGCGACATGGTCGACGGCGGCGTGGTGATGGTGGAAAACGCCCATAAACATTTGGCGGCAGCGGCCGAGAAAAAACGCGCCGCATTGACCCGGCAGGAGCATTGGCAAGTGATAGGCAACGCCTCGCGGGAAGTCGGTTCCGGGCTGTTTTCCTCGCTATTGGTGATTACCGTGTCCTTCCTGCCGATCATCACCATGCAGGCGCAGGAAGGCCGGCTATTCAGTCCCTTGGCCTATACCAAAACCTATGCGATGGCAGCGGCGGCAATCCTGACCGTTACCCTGGTGCCGGTATTGATCGGCTATTGCGTGCGCGGCACTATCATTCCCGAGCAACGTAACCCAATCAACCGCATTCTGCATGCACTGCATGCGCCGATCCTGAAATGGGCGATGCGCTGGCGCGTCGCTACGGTGTCGATCGCGGTTTTGTTGATGTTGTCCACCTTGTACCCCTTGTCGAAAATCGGCAGCGAGTTCATGCCGCCGCTGGACGAAGGCGATATATTGTATATGCCCACCACCTTTCCGGGCATCTCCATTACCAAGGCCAAGGAAGTGTTGCAGCAGACCGATAAAATCATCAAAACCTTTCCGGAAGTGCAGCACGTATTCGGCAAGATCGGCCGAGCCGAAACCGCCACCGACTCCGCGCCGCTGATGATGGTGGAAACCACGATACAGCTCAAACCGCAAGACCAGTGGCCGGACCCAAGCAAAACCACGCGGCAATTGATGGCACAAATGGATAAGGCCATTCGCTTTCCCGGCCTGGCCAACGCCTGGACCATGCCGATCAAGACCCGTATCGACATGCTCTCCACCGGCATTAAAACTCCGGTCGGCATCAAGGTGTCCGGACCGGATCTGAATGTGCTGCAGTCGCTGTCGTTACAAATCGAACAGGCGATCAAAACCCTGCCGGATACGCTGTCGGCTTACGGCGACCGGGCGGTAGGCGGCTATTTCCTGGATTTCGACATCAACCGTCAGGCCGCGGCACGCTACGGTTTGACGGTCGGCGACGTGCAAGATGTCATTCAAAGCGCCATCGGCGGCATGAACATCACCGAAACCGTGGAAGGCTTGGAGCGTTATCCGGTCAATCTCCGTTATCCGCGCGACTTGCGCGACAACATGGAAGCCTTGCGGCGGGTGTTGATTCCGACCCCGACCGGCAGCCAAATACCGTTGACGGCGGTTGCCGACATCGGCTTCAAACGCGGTACAGATGTGATCAAAACCGAGGATGCCCGGCCCAACGCCTGGGTTTACGTCGACCTGAAAACCTCGGATATCGGCGGCTACGTCGGACAGGCCAAGTTAACCTTGGCCGAAAAAGTCGCGATACCGCCCGGTTATTCGGTAGCCTGGTCAGGCCAATTCGAATACATGGAACGGGCGGCGCAACGTTTACGTATCGTGATACCCATTACCTTACTGTTGATATTCATATTGTTGTATTGCACCTTCCGCAATATCAGCGAACCGGCCATCGTCATGCTGACCATACCGTTCAGTCTGATCGGCGGCGTCTGGCTGGTATATTGGCTGGACTACAACTTATCGGTAACGGTCTACGTCGGCCTGATTGCATTAGCCGGTACCGCTGCCGAAACCGGGGTGATGGTGTTGAGTTTCATCGACATCGAAATCGCCGGACTCAGGGCGCAAAAATCAGCGCCTTTAAACGCGGAAGAAATCAGAGCGGCATGCGAAACCGCTACCGCCATGCGGGTGCGGCCGGTGGCGATTACTTCGCTGGCCAACATTTTCGGCCTGTTCCCGATTATGTGGTCCACCGGCACCGGCGCGGACGTCGCCCAACGCATCGCCGCACCGGCCTTGGGCGGGATGTTGACCGTGCTGGTCTTAAGCCTTTTGGTATTTCCGGTGATTTACAGCTTGGTATTGCAAGCGCAAGAGAAATGTAAAAAAGGCGGTAATTACTCAGCACCTGTCCAAAAATAGAGGCCTTACTACTTCTTCGCTTAAAATCGAATGCTTATTGCAACCCCACTATTTCATGCATACCGCCAAAATTCCCGTCACGCTGATCACCGGCTTCCTCGGCAGCGGTAAAACCACGCTGCTGAATCGCTTACTGGCGGACGGGGTGAAATCCGCCTTGCTGATTAACGAGTTCGGCGAGACGCCGGTGGATCAGGATTTGCTTGCGCGGCAACAGCTGCCGCTAACGCTGTTGTCCGGCGGCTGCTTGTGTTGTCAGGTGAAAGGCGCGCTGGCGCCGACCTTGAAAAACTTGTGGCTGACCTGGCAGCAAGCGGCGGACAAACCTTTCGAACGCATACTGATAGAAACCAGCGGCGTCGCCAGCCCGGAACCCATCCTGGATACCTTGTTACGCGAACCCTGGCTGAGCAAGCATTACCGGCTGGATCGAGTCATCACTACCGTGGCTATCCCGTCTGCTTGCGACCAACTGCAACGCTATCCGCAAGCGCGGGCGCAAGTGGTGTGGGCGGACTATTTGCTGTTGACTCATGCCGATCTGGCCGATACCGAACAACAAGCCGCCGTCGACCAAGCGCTGCAACTTTTGGCGCCGGCTACGCCGCGCTGGCTGGTGGACCGGCAGCATTTTGCCGCCGACCGCCTAAGCGCCTACAACAAACCGTTGTTTCGGCGCATGCCGGACGCTACGGCTATTACTGAGCACGGCTTTCAAAGTCTATCGTTGTACTTTTCCAACACTCCGCCATGGCCGGAATTCCAACAGTGCTTGACGACCGTGCTGGCGAAACACGGCGACCTGTTACTACGCATCAAAGCCGTGATTTTTCCGCCGAACGACGCTGCGCCGCCGTTTGCCGTGCAGGCGGCAGCCGGGCGGTTGTATCCGCCGCAAACCTTGTCAATCCAAGCCGGTTCCGATCGGCGCAGCCGCTTGGTTTGCATAGTCAGCGGCGATGTCCGGCCTTTGGCGCACACGTTAACCACTCTCTTCGGCGAATTTATCGACGCCAACGCAATCAAACTGCATTGTCCCTAATCCGCACATAAAAACGCCGCACGTATAACCTTAAGGCTAACGCGCGGCGCAAAGCGTTGTGGCACCAACTCGGCCGGATGCAATCGGCAAATCGCGTTACGTTTCCGGCATAGACGGTTAAAACCGAAACATCGCGGCTTAATGCCGGCCGAATCCGCGTCTACCGCTGTTTTTGCTCATTTTACCAAACGGGCCCATACCGGATTTACGGCTGCCAGTGTACTCTGCTTCGCTAACCGATAAATCGCTGTCTTGGTCCAGCATCGCAAAATATCGGATGATTTCGCCGTTGCTGTTGTTAGGCGCAATGTCGGTGAATTCGTCCAAATCCAGCGAGGTGCTGTTATCGGCGTCGGCCAAATTGAACAATTCGGTGGCGAAAGCCAAACTACGGTCGGTTTCGTTGACGGTAAACTCCTCTAAGCTCAGTGCGGAATCACTGTCGGTATCCAACTCGGTAAAGCGGGTTTCGATCTTGGCGGAGAAATAGGTTTGCATTTCGGCCAGCGTCAAGCCGCCGCTGCTGTCGGTATCGGCAGCGGCAAATTCGGTGGCGCGATCGGTTTGCGAACCGCCGGCCATCACCGGTTGCGCCATCAGCCCCAATGCCATCAAACCTGCTGTTGCTATCCATCGTTTTGTCATTGTATTTACCTCTTAAGTAAGGGCGTTTTAGGCACGCCGTCCGCACTGCCAATTCAGTGCGGAACAACGCGGCGCATGTCGATTGAGGGACGGGGGAGTTGCCCAAACCTAACGCGCGACAGGATTCTAGTACGCGGCCGGCCGGTAGGATTCTTAGCTTAGGTAAAATCGAGTAAAGATTTGTAACGGCTTGCGGAGCCATTCGATAAATGAGGATGACGGCTCCGCCTTGCCGGCCGAGCGCGCCATTTAAATCCGCCCCCCCAACAAATCGGCGGCTTAAGCCGCTTCACCTAACGCAATCCCGGTACCGGTCGATTGTCGACAGTGCGGCCTTGCTCAGGCAAAACACCGCGTTCGAAAGGCCGTATCGACGCGCCGGCTAAAAGAAGGAGCGGCAAACGCTCAAGCGTCTTTCCATTTAATGTTGCAGCCGATGCTGGGATATTGATTGGGATTGATAGGCTGGCCGGTAAGCAGCGCATCCAAAGCCTGGCACAAATCCTCCCCGCTTGGCGGAATATCGTTTTTAGGCGTAGAGGTATCCAAGCGCCCGCGGTACACGCAACGCAATTCGGCGTCGAACAAGTACAAATCGGGGGTACAGGCCGCTTGATACGCTTTGGCCACTGCTTGGCTCTCGTCGTACAAATAGGCCGCAAACGGATTGCCCCATTCGGCCATCATGTCCCGCATCTTGTCCGGCGCGTCTTGCGGATAACTCTCGATGTCGTTGGAACTGATAGCAATAGTATTGATTCCCCAGTCCGCATAATGCCGGGCAATGTCGATCAACTGATCCTTGACGTGCAACACGTAAGGACAATGGTTGCAGATAAACATGATCAGGGTACCGTTTGTCCCCTTCAGTTCCGACAAGCCGTATTGCGCGCCCGTGACGGTATCCGGCAAATAAAAATGCTGTGCCGACGTACCCAAAGGCAGCATAGAAGACGGTGTTGCAGCCATATAGCTTCTCCCCTAGCCTATGAAAAAACATCAGTATAGTCCGCTCAATGCGAACTTGGCTAAGCACAATGACAGCTCGGCTAAACCAGCCTCATTGCTCCACCGTCACAAACGACAACTTGCCGATCCCGGAACGTTGCGCGCTGGCCATGACTTTGGCGACCGAATCGAAGATTGCTCCCCTATCCGCTTGCAGTTGTATGCTGATATCCGGGTCGATTTGCTGCAGGGTTTTCAATTCGCCTTCCAAAGCCTCCAGGGGCACGGCCTTGCCGTCCAGTTCGGCTTCGCCGCTCGCCGTCACCGCCAGAATGGCTACGTGTTTATCCGGAGTCGGTTCGGTTTGCTCGGTTTTCGGCAGCTTGACTTTGACCACTTGGGTCAATAGCGGCGCAGTGACGATAAACACGATCAATAAAACCAGCATGACGTCCACCAGCGGCGTGACGTTGATTTCACTCAATTCACCCCCCTCTTCGTCGTCGTTAAGCTGCATGGACATGGGCAATCTCCGTATGCAAGCGGGTCAAATCGTTTTCAATGCACGCCAGCAAGTAATCGGTGGCGAAATGCTCCAGGCGGGCGATTAAGCGGCGGTTGTGACGCAGGAAAAAGTTGTAGGCGATCACCGCCGGTATCGCCACCGCTAAACCCAGCGCGGTGGCGATCAGGGCTTCGCCGATGGGACCGGCAACCACTTCCAGACTGGCGTTGCCCTGGGCGCTGATGTCCTTCAAGGCATGCATAATCCCCCAGACCGTGCCGAACAAGCCGACGAAGGGTGCGGACGTGCCTATACTGGCCAACCAGCCCAAGCCGCTGTCCAAGCGGGCTTTTTCCTTTTGCAATTGCTGTTTCAAAGCCCGCTCTATCAGCTCGTGCCATGCCGGATTGTACTTGGTCGGCGCCTGGGTTTTGTGCAAGGCCCGGTGATAGGTCTGGTATCCGGCCTGCCACAAACGCCCTACCGGGGTATCGGCATCGATTTGCGCCAAGGTTTCCGACGCAACCACCGGATTGTGCAACGCGGTCGGCTCGAACGAGCGTAGCAAGCGGTAGTTGCGGTAGCGATGCCAGACAACCTCGCCGGCTTTCAGCAAGATGACGCTCCAGGTCAGCAGGGAAAAACACCCCAAGACGCATAATGTGCCATCGACGATGGCGGTTTCGGAAAAATTCATACGATGCTCCTGTATTTCGAAAAAAACTCTGTTGCGCGCTACGCACGCACGGCGTTCAACGCAAACTGAACACGATGGGTATGCTGACCCAGCTTGGCTCCGCCACGTCGCCGCGCTTGGCCGGTACGAAGCGCCAATCGCGGACGGCATCCAGCGCCGACTCGTCCAGCACTTCGTGTCCGCTGGAACGCTGCACATTCACCTGCTCGGCCCTGCCGTCCGCAGCTACCAGTACCCGCAACACCACGGTCCCCTGCCAACCGCGCTGTCTGGCCGACAGCGGATAATCGGGTTTGGGATTGTTTAAATAGGCGGCGTTGCTGTCCACCGGCTGGTAGACGTCGTTTCTGGGGGCGGCCGGGGCTTGCTGCACCGGGGTAGGCACGGCCGCGGCCGCGACACTTTGCGGTTGTGGCTGTTCTGCTTGTGGTTCAACCAGTTTGCGTTTCGGTGCGTCGTCGGCCTGAGCGACTTTGGGTTTGGGCTTGATTTTGGGTTTAGCCGGTTTGGGTTTGGCTTCCTTGGGCGTTTCCGGTTTGGGCGGTTGCGGCGCCTGCACGGCTTGCGGTGCCGGCGGCGCCGACAATTCCATGGCGATCATCGGCAATGGTGCGGCGGCGGAAAACGGCAAGGGCTGCGGCCGAGTGGCGTACCAAAACAATAAATAAGCGTGCAGCAACGCGACCAGTAAGGCTACCGCCGTTAAGGCCAAAGAACGGCGTAATGAAACGGCCGTATGAGGCACGGTAACCGACCAGCTATTGTCCGGCTCGGGCAAGGCGGATACGTCCAGCAAATAAATGCGTTGCTCGCGTAGCCTCTCGAGCCAATTAAGTACGGCTTGCCCCATGGCTATCGCGCCTCTTTTTTTAAGCGCTTAGCCGGCTTGGGCAGATAATCCGCATGCGCTGCGGAATTTTTAATGCGCGCCGGGTTAGCGTTTTCCTGCGCCAATCGCCGCTCCAATTGATGCACCTGGTATTGCAGAGCTTCCAACGCGCTTAACGTCTGTTGAAATTGCTGCTGCAAATATTCGAAGTGCACCTGAAAGTAACGCGCCGCGGGAAACGCTGCGTCCGGTACCGGCAAGGGTTCCGGTGCGGAATGCTCGGAACTGAAACGATTATGCATGCTATATCCCCCTTAAAAACGCCGTTATCCGGTTTACCCCGTTACGGTCGAACTTCGGCTACTTTCGCCGCCGGCTTGCCGCCTGCGCCCAATGCGGCGTAACAAACCGGCGTCAGAATCAAGCTGGCCGCCATGCCGACGAACAAACCGGCGGACAAGGACAGCGTCATCGGTACCAAGAATTGGGCTTGCGGGCTGGTTTCCAGCAAAGTCGGCAAAAAACCGGCAAAGTTGGTCAAAAAAGCCAGGAAAATCGGCCGAAACCGTAAAGTGCAGGCTTCTACGATCATCTGCTCGGTACTTTTTCCGCCGGCATCGTGCTGGCGCAGATGATCCAGCAGCACCAGACTGTCGTTGACCACCACGCCGCTGGCGGCCACCATGCCGACCAGGGACTCCATGGATAAAGGCAAACCGAACGCCCAATGCGCCAACACCCCGCCGCTCCAGGCAACCGGCGCGGCCAATAAAAAGATCAAGGGTTTGCTGTAAGATCGAAACGGCACCGCAATCAACACGTAGATCAGCAGCAAAGCCAATACGGTGTGCTCGCCGAACGCCGCCAGCATCGCTTGCTGTTCCTGACGTTGCTGGCCGGTACGGGCGGATAATCCGGGAAATTGCGTTTCCAATGCCGGAAGCCATTGCTTTTCCAGGACGGCATACAGCGCATTAGCATCGCCCAGGGTCGGATCGACCCGGGCCTGGATGCTCAACACCCGCTGCCGATCTTCGCGGCTGATCCGGGCATTGCCTTGCACCAGCGCCACTTCGGCCACGCTGCTCAGCGGCGCGCTACTGCCGTTAGGCAGAGTGACCGGCAGGTTGTGCAGTTGCTCTAAAGATCGCCTGTGCTCCAACGGGTAGCGCACGATGACCTTGACTTCCTTGCGCCCGCGGATGAAACGGTGCACTTCTTGGCCGTAATAAGCGTGCCGTACCTGCTGAGCCAAGGGTTCCAGCCGCAAACCCAGACGCTCGGCGCCCGGCTTCAGCTGCAAGTGGATTTCCGGCTTGCCTGATTCGGCCGAGTCCACCACGTCGTAGACGCCGGGATAAGCCTTGATCGAGCGTTCCAGCTCGGCGGCTGCGGCGGTCAATAACTCAGGCCGGTCCGCGCCCAGCGTCAACTCGATGTCGTAGGCTTGATCGCCTTCTTTAAAAATGAAATCGACTTTACCTTGACCGAGGTCGCCGATGCGTTGCCGCCAATCCCGAATGAACGGTTCCACCTGCACGTGTTGCCGGCCCAGCGCGGACAACTCCAGCCAAATGCCGCCCATATGTTCCCAAACCATGGTTTCGACGCCGACGATGATGCCTTGCTCCCCTAGGCTGCCGCGGCCGGACCCGGCGAGCTTGGCGTCCCATTCGGCCCGCAACTCGAACAAGGCTTGTTCCACCCGGCCGGCCAAGGCTTGCATCTCGGCGTAAGACGTGCTTTGCGGCATTTGCATCGACACCCAAAAACTGTCCTTGGTTACGTCCGGATTGATGGATTGCCGCACCCGGTCGCCGGCCACCAAGGCCCAACTCAAGATCAGCAACGCGGCGAACAGCGCCACCGTCAAATACCGCCAATCCAGCGCGACCTCCAGCAGCGGCCGATAGATGTTGACCACAAAATCGTCCAGCCCCCGGTTCAACCTGGCTCTTAGCCGCTGCAAGCGGGTTGGCGCAGCATCCTGCCGGATCGGCGCGACCAGATGCGCCGGCAAAATCAATAAGGCTTCGATCACGGAAAATAGCAAGGTCAAAATCATGATGACGCAGATCGGTTTCATCATCTGCCCGGCCCAGCCCGGCAGATTCAACCCCGGCAAAAAAGCCACCAATACCACCAGCACCGATAAAGTGACGGGCAAGGCGACCGCCTTGACGCCATTGACTGCCGCAAGCAGCGGCGCCTCGCCGGCCTCGGCTTGCCGGCTGTGTATGCTTTCGCCGATGATGATGGCGTCGTCGACCAGCACCCCCATCGCCAGCAAAAAACCGAATAAAGACAGCATGTTCAACGACACGTCCAGCAGCGGCATCAGGCAGAACGCCCCCAGCACCGAGGTCAATATGCCCACGCCGGCCCACAAGGCGACCCGTGCGCGTAAAAACAGGGTCAATACCAGACACACCAATACGAATCCGCCAAGAGCGTCTTCAGACAAGGTCGCTATGCGTTCGTCGTAGGCTTGCGAATCGTCCCACCAGCAAATCAGGCGCAAACCTTCCGGCAAGCCGGCCCGGATGGACTCGACCGTCGCTTTGACTTGGCGGGCCACTTGCACGCTGTCGCTTTCGGTGTGCACCTCCCAGCCTTGCGCGGTTTGCCCGTTGTGCCGCCAGGTAAAAAGCCTTTCCTCCAGACCGTCGTGTATCGTCGCCACCTGCGCCAAACGCAGATGGTTGCCGTCCGGCAGGGTTTTCAGTACCAGATCGCGCAAGGCGTCGGCCGATCTGGCCCTGGCATGCACTCTCAGCAGCAACTCGCCGTCCGGATTTTTGATCAACCCGCCCGGCGCGTCCACCGATGCGGCGCGCACCGCTTGCGCCACTTCGCCCAGGCTCAAGCGGTATTTGCGTAACCGCTCCGGCGACACTTCTATGCCGATTTCGTAGCCGATTTCGCCGTAATTGCGCACCCGGCTCACGCCGGGGATGGCGGCCAATTGCTGCTGTATGCCTTCGCCGAACTGCTGCAACTCGAAGGCGTCGGTATCGCCGTGCAAGGCCACCCAAATCACGCCGTCGTCGCCTTCGCGGCCGGACAAGGCGACTTCTATGGTTTCCAATTCCTTGGGTAGACGCAAAATCGCTTGTATGCGTCCGCGGATCAGCGCCAGCATTTGATCGCGGTCGCGGCCGGGCAGAATTTCCACCTCTACTTTGCAGAGCTGGGCAAAGATTGTGCCGCGCACGCGCTTGATGCCCGGCAGGTCGTGCAGCGCCTCTTCGATGGGAATGCAGACCGATTGTTCGATTTCGGCCGGTCCCGCGCCCGGAAATTCCGCTTTGACTTCGATTTGGTGCGGGCTAAAACGCGGAAACACTTCCTTGTCCACGCTGCGCAACCCGATCATGCCGCCGGCCAGAATCAGCAACATCAACAAGTTGGCGGCGACCGGGTTGCCGGCAAACCAAGCCAATACGCCGGAAAACGGCTTTACCGGCTCTGCGCTAGTCATGCAACACCCCACTGTCCCCGTCGTCGGCAATCTGCACTTGCATGCCGGCTACCGCCAGCGGCAATTCGGAAACCACCACCCGCTCCCCGGCCGTTAGTCCCGCGCTGACGATGCTGTTACCGCCTTGGTTACGCAGCACTCGGACTTGGCGCAACTCCAGACGTCGGTCGGCATTCACCAACTTGACTTGCTGCAAATTGTTAATACTGGCGCGCGGCAGTACGAACAGCTTGTCGCGGGTAATCCCCTCGATTTGCGCTTGCACGAATAGCCCGCTAAACAGCGGCATGGTGGCCACGGCCCGCTCGGGATCGTCCACCTGGGCGATTAAAAACAGTTGACCGTTGTCGCTATCCAGGGCCGCTTCGCTACGCACGATGCGCGCCGGCCATTGCAAGCTACGGCCGCCGATTTCAGCCTGCAAGCGAACCTGCGGCCATTGCGGGTTTTTGGGGTTGGTCAGCGGCAAAGCCAAAAACGCCAAGTCGTCGACGGCGATAGGCAGGCGGATTTCGGCAACGTCATTGGCATAGATGCGGGCGACCGGGCTGCCGGGGCTTAAAAACTGCCCGCGGCCTATCCGCTTGTTCAACACTCTGCCGGCGAACGGCGCCCGGATATCGCAGCGGCTGCGGTTCAATCCGGCCTTGGCCAATTCCGCCTGCGCCGCGGACAATTTGGCCTGCGCTTCGGCCAATTGCGGTTTGCGCAAGGCCAAATCGCCGGCTTCGCCCTGCCCTAGCGCCTGCCAATCGCTCAGCGCTTGTTCCGCTTGGGCCTTTTCGTTGATCAACACCCGTTGCGCCTCGGCCACGCCGGCCTCGGCGGCGGCGATGGCATAGTCGTAATCGCGCGGGTCTATGCGCACCAACACCTCGTTGGCGGCGAAAAACCCGCCGGAGGCCAAGGCCGGATGCACGGTTTGCACTTGGCCGCCGACTTGAGCGATCAAATCGATTTCCTCGCGCGGCGTAACCACGCCTTGCGTTTCGACCGTCAAGCGCAGGGTTTGCGGTTCGGCACGCCACACCTGCACGACCGGCAAAATCGCTTGCGCATCTTGGCTTATCCGTCCCGGTCTCAGCTCTATCATGGCCCAGGCGGCGCCGACCGCGCCCAGCAACACTGCAACCGGCAATAAGGTTTTGACGGAAGAACGTTTCAAGCTCACACCGCACCGCCCAAAGCCAGCAACAAGGTAATGCGGTTGGTCAACAATTGGCGTTTAACCCGCAAATGCGCACTTTGCGCGTTCAAGGTGCTGCGATAGCTATCCAACAGGGTCAAAATTTGAATCAAGCCTTGCTGGTAGGAATAAACCGCCAATTTGCGGCTGGATTCGGTTTGTTCCACGGCCTCCCGCAAGGCGCTTTCCTGCTCCCTTAATCGCGACTCCGCCGCCAAGGCCTGCTCGACTTCGCGAAAGGCGTTGAGGGCAACGCTCTGGTAGCGATTGTAAGCTTCGCGCACCCCGGCTTGGTTCAAACGAATTTGGGCTTCTAAACGGTCGCCGGTGAACAGGGGTTGCGCCAGGCCGGCCGCGAAATTCCAGGCCGCGGCCCGCGGGTCGAGCAAATCGGTCAAGGCCGGGCTGACGCTGCCGCCGGCGGCGGTCAAGCTTACCCGGGGCAACAAGGCTTTTTGCGCGCTCTCCAGCCGCGAATCCGCCGCGCGCAAGCGCCGAAACGCCGCCGCAAGATCCGGCCGGCGCTCCAGCAATTCGGCCGGCAAACCGGTAGCCAAGCTTACCGGCGGTTCCGGCAAGTGTTTGCCCGCTTGCAAACTGTCGTCCGGATAGCGGGCAATCAGATTTTGCAGCTGCCGGCCCAGAGTCTGCAGGTCGTTTTTGGCTTGCGCCAACTGCGCTTGGGCGTTGGCCAGATCGGTCAAAACCAAACGCAAGTCCAAGCCGCGGGTCAAACCTTTGTCGAAACGGCCGCGAATCAAGCCGACTATCACGCTACGATCCTCAACGGACTGAGCGGCCACCTGCGTTTGCAATTGCGCTTCCAGCCATTCGAAATAGACTTGGGCTATACGGGCCGCCAGCGATAAACGAGCGGCCCGGTAATCCGCCGCCAGCGCCTCGGCGTCTTCGAGTGCCGCTTGCCGGCCGGCTTTGATCCTGCCCCAAACGTCCAATTCCCAATTGAGGCTGAATAAGGCGCTGAACGAACCGGTAGGCGCATAACCGCTGCCGTCGGCATTTTCGCTACGCTGATAATCCGGTTGGAAAAACAGTTGCGGCCAACGGCCGGCTCCGGCAATGGTAGCCTGCTCGCGGGCCGCGTCGACCCGCGCCGCCGCGGCTTGCAAATCGAAATTGCGCTGCAATCCGTCCAGCACCAAGGCGGTTAAGCTCGGATCGTCGAAAATCGCCAGCCAAGACGGCGGCAAAGCCTGATTAACCGGATCTTCGGCACGCCACTGTCCGCCGAAAAGAAATTGCAAATCGCTACGCTCGTGCAGCGTAACCGGCTGACAGCCCGCGATCAGCAAGGCCACCGCCCAGACGCTAGCCCAACGCTGCTGGCGTGCGCTCGCGGCGTATAAACGGTTCCGAGTAGAATTAGGGCTTTGGCGATTGAGTCTCTGGCGGCGATTGGCAACTCTCATGACCGGGCAATGCAAACGTCTTATTTATCTAAGACGTTTCAGCCGCCGAATTCCCCACCCTTTTTTTAGAAACAGCTTATTTAACTGAACTTCAGACACCGCGTAGACCGCGCCGCGCGGCTCCGGGAAGCTGAATTTTTTTGGATTTCCGGTCAAAACCGTCGCGAATCAACAATCGGTTTTCCGGTTTGTCAATCCGCAGCCATTGCGCCACAAGGCCTGTTGTGCTGCGCGCCGGGGTATCGGCGCTCGCCGGATTCAGGGTTTACAGCGGTTCTTGGCCGCCCCCATCTTCCTCCGAACTAACGATTTTTTCTACCGTTTTAAATTCGGGTACCAAGCCGTGCAGCAAGTCCAGGATGCGTCGCTGGTCTCGCTGCCGGCAAGCGTCGGTCAATGCGCCGATCTGCGCGAACCAAAGGTCGTTTTGGTAGATACGGGCCTTGGCCAGACGCAGTTTCGCATATCCCGTTTCCAGCAACTGTTCTTCGCCGTGGAACAACTCCTCGTACAATTTTTCCCCGGGACGCAAGCCGACGAATTCGATTTTCACGTCCTTACCCGGCAGCTTGCCGCTCAGGCGGATCATTTGTTCGGCCAAATAGACGATTTTGACCGGCTCGCCCATGTCCAATACGAACACTTCGCCGCCTTGGCCGACAGTTTCCGCCAGCATGATCAACTGGCAGGCTTCCGGTATGGTCATGAAATAGCGGGTAATCTCCGGATGGGTGACGGTGACCGGGCCGCCGGCTTGAATTTGACTGCGAAACAGCGGCACGACGCTACCGGCCGAATCCAGCACGTTGCCGAAACGCACCGTGGTAAAGCGGGTAGAGCCGGGTTTATCCAGGTTTTGACACAATATTTCCGCCGCCCGCTTGGTTGCGCCCATCACATTGCTCGGATTGACCGCCTTGTCGGTGGAAATTAACACGAAGCGTCCGACTCCGCAGGCAATGGCGGCTTCCGCGACATTACGGGTACCCAGTAAATTGTTGTGCACCGCTTCCCGCACCTGCCCTTCCAATAGCGGTACGTGTTTGTAGGCCGCGGCGTGAAACACGATATCCGGGCGCTGGTCCTCTATCACCTGGCGCACGGCCAGCGCGTCGGTCACATCGCCCAGCACCGCCAGCCTGCTCAGTTGCGGGGAAAGGCGCTGCAAATCGGCGTCTATCCGGTACAGATTGAATTCGCATTGATCGAATATAATCAATAATTTAGGCTGAACTTTCGCTAATTGTTTACACAGTTCCGAACCTATCGAGCCGCCACCGCCGGTGACCATGATGGTTTTGCCCCGCAAGCCGAGCTGGATGCGTTGCCAATCCAAATTAACCGGGTCTCGGCCAAGAATATCGGTGATGGATACCGCCCGCAAATTGGCTTTGCCAACCGTACCGCTCAATAATTCGGTCACCGACGGCAAAGTTTGAAACGGCACCCCGCAGGTTTCGCAAACTTCCACCATGCGCCGCATCTCTTTGTCGCTGGCCGAAGGCACCGCGATCAACACCACTTCGATGTCCCATTGCGCGATCAGCTGCGGCAGTTGTTGCACAGTGCCGGTCACGCGGATGCCGCGGATTTCCCGCCGGAACTTGGCGCTATCGTCGTCGGCGAAAACCACCGGAATGTAACCGCTGTAAGGATTGGCAATCAAATCCCGCACCAGCATTTCTCCGGCCGCGCCGGCGCCGATGATCAAAGCCCGCTGACCGGTGCGTTCGATGAACGCGCGTTCTTTCCAGAACCGGTAACCGAATCTTGGAATGGATAACAAAGCCAGCAATATCAATAAATACAGCGGTATTACCGAGCGCGGCACCCCTTGTAAACGATCGAATAAAAACAGTACGCCGGCGATTAGAAATATGCCGCTGGCTACGGCCTTGGCGATCCGGATCAAATCCGGCAACGAAGAAAAACGCCACACGCCGCGATAAAGGCCGAAAAACCAAAATGCCGACACTTGAATGCCGATCACCAGCGGCAAAAACAACAATGCCGAATAGAAAAAGAAGTCCGGAATCTGCTGCAGATTAAAGCGCAACCAATAAGCGCCGAACCAAGCCAATGGCACCATGGCAAGGTCGTGCAGAAAAATCGTGGTTCTGGAGCGAAATTTAAAACTCATGGTAAGGCGGTTTCCGGGCGGCCGGCTTCCAAAAGGCGTACCAAAACCAACAAGGGTGAATAAGCGAGCAGCAAACCGGCCAATGCGTAACTTGGATTCAAAAACACCAGCAGGGAAATCGGCAACAGCCAAGCCAGATTAATGCCCCAACAGCTCAATAACACGGCTAAATGGCCGTAACGTTTGGCCGCGCGTTGATAGCCGTGCGAGCAATGCGCTTGATGCCATACCTGACCGCTAAGCATGCGATACAACAGGGTGTAGCTGGCATCCACAATAAACAGGCCGAATAAAATCAAACCGCAATATAGCAATACGCCTGCTTGCCGGGCAGCGCACAGTATCAGCAATCCCAGCAGTAATCCTAAAAAACCGCTGCCGACATCGCCCATGAAAATCTTGGCCTTGGGCCAGTTCCAACATAAAAAACCTAAAGCGGCGGCGCTTAAACTCAGCGCAGTCGCGGCTAAACCGGGATCCGGAAAATAGCTGTAGCCGGCCAATGCCGCCGATACGAACAAGGCTTCCGAAGCCGCAATGCCGTCGGTACCGTCCATGAAATTGAACAAATTCAAAAACCACACCAGCAAAAACGCTCCCACCGGATAGCCCAACCAATGCCAGTCCATCCACAAGCGATGCAACCAGCCGTCCAACGGCGCCGGAATCCACAGCAAGGGCATACCGTGCATCAAATACAACGCCACCAATGCCGACACGGCATGTATCAAAAACCGCCAGCGAGCGGGTATGTGGCTATGGTCGTCAAAAAAACCGATCACGGCAACCGGCAGACAGGCGGCCAATATCCAGACGGTTTGCGCTGAAATCGCCTGCCGACCGGCAAGCAAGGCCACGCCGACGGCAAAACTCAACACAATGGCCAAGCCACCACCGCGTGGTGTAGGAAGACTATGCGAACTGCGTTGATTGGGAATATCCAATACCTTGCGCGACAACGCATAATTTCGAATCAGACCGGTCAATACGACCGACAAGACAAAAACCAGAAAAAACTGTAATAACACGCTTAGAGGGAATCCAGGAATCGGACCAGGTCCGGAAGAGAGTTAGGTAGATTTTTTGTTGGTCGAAAGCCTAAGTCGGCTTCTATTCTGGCCGACGAATACCACGCCGAGCCGGTCAATTTATCCAGGGCGACGCTATCGAACGGAAACCGCCGCTGCAATAAGCGGCCGATGCCGTCGCCCAATCTAGCCAGACCGTGCAACAAACCATACGGCAGCGCCCAAGCGATCGGAGCTTTACCTAATGCCGCCCTGATTTCATCGTAAAGTTGCCGGGTGGAATAAGCGTGCCCGTCGGTTACGATATAAACCTTGCCGGCGGTCTGTGCGGATTCGGCGGCTAATATGGCGGCCCGCACCAAATCGTCGACATGCACCATAGAGCGGCGATTACCCGTATCCGGCAGCGGTGGGAACAGACCACGGCGAATGGCTTTGATCATCATCGGCAGATTGCCCTTGTCGGTATTGCCATACACCATACTGGGGCGAATCACCAGCGGATGCGGCACATAACCGCCATGCAATACCAATTGTTCGGCTTGGTATTTGGACTCGCCGTAAGGGCCGTCGGCCGGCGCGGAAACGGTTTCGTCCATCGGTTGCGGCTGGCCATCGCCCACCGCCTTGACGCTGCTAAAAAAAACGAATCTCGGCACCCCGGCCTGTTTGGCCGCTTCCAGCAGCTTGCGGGTACCCTCGACGTTGACGTGCCGGTACTGAGATACATTGGCGACGTGTGCGGCCAAATCGTGCGCCTTGCCGGCTAAATGGAATATCATGCTGACGCCTAGGCATAACCCAGCAGGACAGTCATCCATCGCTAAATCCAGCGCAAAATGCTCGGGGTTATTCGCATCGCCAAGCCCTCGGCTTAGGGTGCGCACGATATAGCCGTGTTCTTGCAACGCCGCAACCAAGCGCTGGCCGATAAATCCGCCAGCACCCGTCACTAATGCAATCGACTGTTGCCGTTCACTCACGCCGGAACTTTGCTCAGAGCCAATCGCCACGTTCATCACGGCAACCGCCACCAATGTTTAAGGAAATAACGCAGCATGCTGGCAAGGTGCCAGTAGCGATAACGCCAATTGTGATGACTGCTGCGTTGTGCATCGTGTATAACTTTAGCTCCGGAACAAAGCACGAGCTTAAAACCGGCCTTGCGCAGACGTGCACAAATATCGACATCCTCGTAATAAAGATAAAAGCCTTCGTCGAATCCGCCAATCTTTGCGAAATCGGCGCTACGAAACAATAAAAACATTCCGGCCAGCCAGTCGGGAGACCCATCATTTTGCGGATCACTAGAATAAACCGCGCCATCGCGTCCTAAGGCTTTGGTAGCCAGACTACTCAATGTCGGAAACGCTCGCGCGCTATCTTCCCTGTTACCCGCGGAATTGAATACGACAGGTGCCGCCAATGCCGCTCCGGCCTGATGCAAACTGTTCAACAATTCAGGAAAGGGATCTTCCGGCAATAGAACGTCCGGATTCAATACGCAAAACCAATCGCCGGCGGCTGCCCGGAAAGCGGCATTGTGGTTGGCACCAAATCCCTTGGGCTGCGAATTTTCAATCACTTTCACCGAAAACGGTAGCCGATCGATTTCAAATGGCCACACCTCGGGAATATTGCGCGTCAAAATCAATTCAAAACGCTCCGGCTGCGGCAGTTTCAGCAAATCGTCGAGCAGGTGTTGAAGCAAACCGGCTTGCCCGTGACTCACCACGGAAAGCGAGATTAATTGAGGTTGGAGTGCGACGGCCATGTGCAAATCAGTACCTATTGAACAATAGTAAGCCTTTGAGTAACAAATTTTCCAATCTGCCTTGCCGCCACACCCGCTTGTTGCAGCACAGGTTAATCCTGCGAAACAACGAACGCTTACCCAGCAGGAACCGCTCTAGCAGTGTTTTTTGCTCGTGGTTCAGTAAATCTGCGTATATTTCGGCAAACGCCGCGGCTTGAGCGGATGCGGCAAAAACCCCACTTTTATCTCGTCGAAGGAAACGGATGAGTTTGCGGCTAAACGCTTGTAGCGGATTGAGCGTGGCGCCGATGGTATTGTGATCGTGCAAGCGGTATCGAATAAAACTGCGCGAATCGTATATGACGCGACCAACTGCGGAAATTACCAAATACAACCACCAATCGTGCATTTGCACGGTCGGCGGCCACCGCTCCAGCAAAACCCGGCGAGCCTGGGCATTAATTACGCTAGTGCAACCGGTTACAACGTTTTCGACTAATGCATTACCCAGCCCCATCCTTGCTGGAACCGGAGATAAACCAAGAGGCGCCAGTTGCGGGTTTACATATTCAAGCCGCCCGCAATACAACAACGGTTTGCCGTCCTCCTGTGACTGCAATGTTTGTACGGCAGCGCTTACTTTACCGGGATACCAAACATCATCTTGATCGCAAAACGCGTAATAGGCATATTCGTCGCCAGCCGATCGCAACAACTCCAAAAAACTGTCGACAACGCCGACGTTGCCACCGTGCAACAAACGTGTAATTTTTCCGGCTGCCGCATAACGCTCGAGCACGCTCAAACTGCGGTCGGAGGAACCGTCGTCTCTTACCCAAATACCCAGATGCGGATAATCTTGCGCAATGAGACTGTCGAGTAACGCTTCAAGAAACCGTTCGCCGTTATAAGTAGACAATAACACGGCCACTGCCGGCGTACCGGGACAGGATGAGGCTTGCCGCATTGCAGACCGTTATCCTCGACGCAAATAGCGTTCTTTTGCAATCCTGAAATAGCCACGCAACTGAATCAGAAATAGCGGCGACGTTACAATCTGCATGGTCCGCCACACGTTCGAACCGGCGGATCTGCTACGAATGCCCCAAACCAGCAAATGCGGCATCAAACCCAAGCGGCGCCCCTGAAAAATAAACTTACGCCAAGTCTGCTGACCTTGTTGCTGAATCGCTGGGTCTTGTTGTCGTTGCTGTTCGTGCAGTCGAAAGTAACTGAGCGGTTCGGCGATGTAGTAGCCATTCCCCCTACCCAACAAATTAAGCCACATGGCGACATCGCCTGCCCCAATCCCTATCAAGCCGCCAATACTCATAAAGTGCGGTTTAACCCAAGCCAAATCGATTTTCCTGAACATCGCAGTGGAAGGCTCGCCTAAAAAATTAATTTGCCCGGCAATCAACGCATTGGCGCAACTGATCCCATCCAATTCGCTGTCCTCACGGCACAAGCGTTGAGTGGCAGGCAGATCGGGCAAACGTTCTCCCCGGCTATCGATCAACACCCGCTTGGAGGTCACCAAGGTTACTCCGGGATGCGCGGCAAATACGTTGAGCATTTTTTCAATGCAGTTAGGCTCCAATACATCGTCGTCATTCAAAAACTTGATGAATTCGCCGTTAGCTCGGGCAAAGCAGTTTAAATAATTGCCCAAACCACCCTGCGGCGGCTGGTTTCGAATATAGGTCACCCGGCCGTCTTGTTGCGCAAGTTCGCGCGTCATTGATTCGATGCTGTTGTTGGCGGAATCGTCGCATACGATGATTTCCAGATGTGAATAGGTTTGCGACAATGCGCTGGTTAACGCTTGCCGAAAATAATCGGCGCGGTAGGCTGGAATCAGCACACTGACCAATGGCCGGCTTTCGGACGAACGCGCAGGCAAGGTGAATTCCATGATCAATTTCGAGCTATTGCGAGTCTCCCTGCCTGCCAACTCGGGTATGTCGCTGCAACCGTGGCGGCAGCGCCCTATCGGTTCGAGTCCGGCATATCGGGCAATTCTGACCAGTTCTTCTTCGTTATAAACGTGCTTGTGTCCCCATTCCCGCATCGCGATATTCATCATCTCGCAACGATTTTCCACCCAATCGAAGCCGAGTTTGAACATGTCGCCGTCACCGCGCCAGTCCTCCGAGGTATAGCGTCTGACGAGGTCATCCAGATCCGGCATTGCAATTCGCACTACGCCGCCGGGTTTCAACACCCGCCGGCATTCGCGCAAAAAACCCAAACCTTCCGCTTGCGTCAGATGTTCGAAAAAATGCTCGCTATATATGCCGTCGACACTGCATTCGGGGAAAGGTAGGCCTTTACGCGCATCCAGTTTTCTATCGTATGGCTTGACGATATCCATGTTGACGAAGCCGGTAATGTGTTGCCTACCGCAGCCAATATTCAAGAAAGTTTTTTGCACGGGGTTGCTCCGTCAATCAGCGGCAAAAATCCGGCCAGCCGTTCGGTTGAATCGTTTGAATTGGAATTAGGTCTTATTTTCCCACGGAAAATCATCCGCCGGACAAGGAACTTCCAGAAAATCACCTAGTTTTTTGTACGCCCCTTTTTCGGCGACATTCAGAACCAACAAATCGTCCGGGCGATTACGAAAATAGTCCATTACGACATCGTTATGAAAATTGTAATGCCGAATCAGGATTTCCTTGTTGTAAGGATCGTCTTCGGACACGTCATGCACCAGTGCTCTGGCGTCGTAAGCAAACCCCGGATAGCAATAATCCACGTGCTTAAGCTCGCTCAAACTGCTTAACACCTGTTCACCCCACATTTTTTTGTGGAAGCGGGTCAAGGAGTTGTACCACTGTTCCGGATTGTCGCGCACGGTCAGAATGAATTTACTACCTTTGAAGCGCATGTCCATGGCCTGAAAAGTGTATGGCAGACTAAACGGAACATCCTGAAAAGCCTGTGCGGTGTGGCAATACCGAATAATCGGCTTGAAATCCCGCACAGCCCAGCTTTTCAATAGGCGCTCGCCCCAAATTTGCCGGCCTACTGCAAACCCCAGGGATTGCAGTGCAACCGTCAGCGAGCTGGTGCCGGTCTTGTTTCTCCCTATACCGAAGATTTTGCGTTTTCCGATTGATCGAACACATGCCGAACCAATATGGAATGCCGTATCGATTTTACCCTTCATGATTTGATGGCGGATTCGCGTTTGAATTATTGACCGGACAGGATGGCTTCAGTTAAGACTTTTGCTGCAAATAATTGCGTACGTCATTAAGCGTATTCAACTTGTCGATATCCGCATCCGGAATTTTGACGCCGAACTTCTGTTCGACTTCCAATAAAAAATTCATTACTTCCAAGGAGTCCACCCCAGCCTCCTCTAACAATTCGTCGCCCTTGAGCTGCGCAAGGTCGACTGAGGTACCGACGTTTTCCAATAATACGATTAGCTCTTCGTGGGTCACATTCATTAATCCGCTCCTATTTCAGTTTTGAACAATACCGTGCTAGCCCAAGACAAACCGACGCCAAATCCCGCGACGACCACTATGCGGTGGTCAGCGGCACTTTCGTTCAGCAGCAATGGAATGGATGACGATACGGTATTTCCGTAATCGGCAGCGCCGAACGGCACCTTATCGGGCGCCACACCTAACTTTTTGGCGATAGTGTCGACTATGTAACGACTACCTTGATGTAACAAATAACAATCAACGTCGTTTTCCGTGAGGTTATTATCCGATAAGGCCCGTCTGATACTGCTGGGTACCTCGGTCGCGGAAAACGAGAAAACGCCGCGTCCGTTCATGGCCAGTTTGCCGTTTTCTTCCACTTGTATGGCACTGGACTCGCAGCCGCGGCTACCGAATACGAAACGGCCGGATTGCCATAACGGGCGACCGCCGATCAACGTTGCCGTGGCACCATCGCCGAACAACAGACTGGTATTCTTGTCTTGCGCATCGATGATTTTGGAATAAGGATCGGCGGTAAACAGTATCCCTTTTTCAAATCCATTGGCCTGCATGAAGGCTTGAATCACCGACAAACCGTAGACGAACCCCGAACAACCCAAGGAAATGTCAAACGCGGCGCAGCTGTCCGACAAACTCAGCTTGCCGTGCACGTTGGCCGAAGTATGCGGTAAGCCGCTCCCATCCGGATTTTGTGTGCAAACCACGATACATTGGATTTCATCAGAATCGAACAAGACTTTTCGCTGCAAATCGGCAAACGCCTTGCAACATAAGTCGGAAGTTTCCTCGTCCGCCGCTTTGACCGCCAAGCGCAACATACCGATTTTGTCGTGCAGAAAACTTTCATCGACGGCAAACTGGCTTAGCCGCTCCCGATTATCGATCCGTTGAACGGGAATATAAGTGCCTATGGCTTGAATACCGATCATGCCGCTACCAACGAAAAGTAAATATCCCCTAATCGCTTGCCGTCCAACAAGATTTCGCTTTTGGTCAGGCGATAGTTCAGATTATGTTTCAATAGCAATGCCAGTCCGCTTTGTGCGTCAGACTCCTGATCCAAGTCGATACGGGTAAAGATCCATTTTCCGACCGCATCCGGAAATAATTGCTGGTGTAGGTATTTGTTCATCGACACCAGGGTTTCTATGAAGCTAAAAGGGCTCTCGCCTATCAGCCAAATGCCATCCCCCTCGATTCGACATTGCGACGTTACCCGCTCTTCGTCGTATGGCATCCGTTTTCCGACGGCGGAATCTGTTTGTAACGCAGTTAATGCCATCCAATAATCAATCCCGTCGAGTTCGCATTGACACCGCGCTTTAATATCGCTAAGCCCCGCTAAATCAGACTTATCCGTCGTAAGGTGTGACATACAATTCGGGGTATGCACGAAATCATGCGCGGAAAATCGTATCTGCCGCCTGAGCCCATCCGGAAATCCGGCCAACATCACGTTGAACAAATCCGGACCTTGGACATATGTTCGGTTACCTTTAAATGTAAATTCAACCACCGCGCTATTTAACATAAATTTTCACTCTGATACTTACCGTTCCGGTCCGGCCTTGATGCGTGGCATGCGTTTGGCCGGATTCCCAAAAACGGAATCTCCATCCGGTAGGTTTTTGACCACCACGCTCCCCATCCCTAATGAGCAGTTTTGACCAATCTGCAGATTGTCCCGGACATTAACGCCTAGTCCCAACGAACTACCATCGCCGATTACCGAGTTGCCGCCTATCAAGCAGCCTACCGACATCCAAACCTTGCGTCCGATCTGCACCGCATGACCCAAGTTGCAAAGATTGCCGATCACCGATTGACTACCGACCCGGGAACATTTCATCGCCCCTCTGGGTAACACACAATTGGCGCCGATTTCGACCTGATCCTCTATGATCACCCCAGCCACATGGGGAAAACGCAATACCCTGCCATCCAAGGCCTTATACAGCGCAATCCCGTCGCAGCCAACGACGGTATTTTCTCGAATCGTAACGTCTTTGCCTATGAAAGTCCCCCGCTTGATCACACAACCGGCCGCAATACGGGTTCCAGCACCAATGCCGACACCGTCTTCAATGATTGCACACGGATGAATCTCTGCCTCAGGATCAATCATCGGCACAGCATCGATTATCGAAGAAAAACTGTTGAATCCCGGGTAGACGATCAACCGATCGAGCAAATCTATGAACAATGCTCGGGGATCGGCGGTAACCAAAAGATTGCAACCCGTCAATGAAGATACGAGGTCCGGACGAGTAATCACCAAGGCGTTTTTGAGCGCTACCGGCAAAGTTTGCCGCGGCACTTTCTCGAGAAAACACACGGTATTTGCCGCAACGCAGCGTCCGTCCGCAACCCCGGCAATCTCGGAAATGTTCGATTCTCCGTCGATATACTGCACCGCGGTACCGATGCCAGCCAAAATATCGCGGCACAAATCTACAATGGAGGCGACAGAAAGGCGCTGAGTTAACTTGATATATTCCATCATTGTTCCAACAACAGACGGATGACCGAACAAATCACCTTAATTTCGTCCAGGCCGACACCGGTACCCGTGGGCAATACGATTACTCGATTGGCGACTTGGTTAGTATTAGCCAACAGCAATCCGGCATGGGGGAACAGCTGTCGATACGGCAGCATGTTGTGGCATCCGGGCCAAAAGTATTTTCGCGCAAGAATATTTTCGGCATGCAGCGCGGCAATGATCTCGTCTCGCCCGACTGCGCTGTGTTCGGTAACCTCTACAACGACATACTGGTAATTGTTGCGTTCATACTCTGCGTAACGCACTACCTCGATACCGGGTATACCCGCGAGTTGTTCGCAATACGCCAGGTAATTGCGTCGGTTGACTGACACGACCTCCTGAATCGCATCCAGATTAACCAAGCCCATAGCCGCAGAAATTTCAGTCATTTTGCCGTTGGTTCCGGGATAAATGACATTATCGAATCCGGCAAAACCAAAATTACGCATCAGTTTCATCGTTTCCGCCAAATCATCGTCGTTGGTTACGACGGCTCCGCCTTCGAAGGTATTAAAAAATTTAGTGGCATGAAAGCTCAATACTTCGCAGGCACCGAAATTGCCTATCATCTGTCCATGATGCGAACAACCGAAGGCATGTGCAGCGTCGAACAACAAATTAAGGCGATATTCTTGGGCAATTTCCTGCAATTCGGAGACTGCCGCCGGGCGCCCCCATAAGTGCACGCCGATAATTCCGCTGGTGCGCGGGGTAATCATTTTTCTTACGGCGTCCGGGTCTAGCGTATGCGTTTTGGAGTCTATATCGGCGAACACCGGCGTGATGGCTTGCCAATGCAGGGCATGCGCGGTGGCAATAAAGGTATAAGACGGAATAATGACTTCGCCACTAAGACCGAGAGCGCGAATTGCAATTTCAAGGGCAACCGTGCCATTACACATCGCCACGCAATGTTTCACCTGCAGAAAATCGGCAACACGCTGCTCGAACGCTTGTAACAACGGTCCATTGTTGCTGAACCACCTTCGCTCGAATATGTCGTCAACATAATCCAGAAAAGCCTGTTTACTGCCGATATTGGGTCGCCCTACGTGCAAAGGGCTATCGAACGCAGGTGCGGCGCCGTTTATAGCAAGGTCGGTTATGCTCCTAATTGGTTTCATGATCACAGGCGGCTGGCAAAATGCAAAATAGGTTACTCAACAATTTATAGCCAGCAGCAAAGCGACAGGCAACAGACGAAACGAGATAGAACAAAGACCGAAGTTCAAGTTTTCCACACAAACGTTAAACCGCTTAAGAATTCGATTGACTGCGGGAAAATATTTTAGATGGCGCCCAGGCAAAAGACACAACGCCTAAACGCCGATAAACAAACCACAACAGCACCAGATTCCACAAGGTAGTGCTGACGGCGGATGCCCAAGCAGCGCCGATTAGACCCAGTACGGGTATCAATACCGTGTTCAAACCGACATTCAAAACGGCAAACAATGCAATTACCTTGGCCGTGTCCCGTTCATGCCCCGTCATATTCAACAGCAACGCCACGGAACCACTAGCGGCGTTGACCAATTGTCCAAGGGCTAAAATCACCATGGCCTGATAGCCGAGGACATAATCGTGACCGAAGAGATGTTGCAAAAGCCATTCGCCAAATATTATTAAAACCGCTACTACCGGCAAACTAAAGGCCAACACGGCCCTACTGCTCAACATCACCAAGCGCTGTAAGCGCTGCATATCCCGCTGCGTATAAAATCGGGCGTAATAGGGTGCCAAAATGGCATTGATGGTTTGTAAGGCGAATATCACCACGCTTGATAGTGAAATAGCGACTTTGAATACCCCAACCTCTGTCGGCGTACACACGTAGCCCAAAATCAACACCGATACATGCTGGTTGATCATGAACATACCGACCACAAAAGCTAACGGCAATGCAGACCTAAGCCATTGCCCACTATGGTAACAAGGTGGGCTGTCCAAGAAAGCGGACGGGGTTTTCCGATTCAACAAAAACGAAATAATGACAAATGCCGCGCCCGCCGCGGCGCAATTTACCCCCATGACTTGGGCGGAAGTAAAGCGGTAATCCTGCCAAACCCATCCTAGTATCAACAAAACGATTAACAATAGGCCGGGGCGCAGCACTGTTTCAGACAATTGACCTAAAACCACGTGACGCAATCCGCGTAAAGCACTGTCGCGCAAATTTCCCAAAGTAATAAAAGGTATCAGTAATAACGCTGGCACCAAAGTCGCTCTCTGTTCGGTATTAAACGAGTCTGCCCAGACGATCAGCACCGCCCAGGCGACGGCCGCAATTAATACCGACAGCAATCCGGCCAACCCAGTCGACCAGCGCCACAACCCCCGCATGATCTGCCAGTCTTCATTAGCTTGAGCCTTTGCCGTTTCGCGTACCAACAAATTCGGCAGACCTAATTGCGCAGGCACCGTCAATAGAAGCACTAATGACAATGCATAGGAATAAATTCCGTAACCCTCGGCCCCCATTACTCGAGCGAGCAACATCGTCAGCAACAATGCTAAGCCGGTGCCGCCTAATTTGACTAACACGCTGCCCATTGCATTTAGCGACAATTCTCTGCTCAGCGCACTACGCCCCAAAAAAGCTTGGATTTTGTTTATCAATTTATTGATTCCGAAACAACAAATCGAGTAGCAAGCGGTGATACACCCTATTCGTGAGCGGCAATTGACAATACGGAATTTTAGTTACTGGATATTTCATGCTTTCTTGCTGAGCAGGCAACGGAAAATTCTAACGCAGCGGACTCAACAACACAACGCGAGCCATCGCTGGACCACAATCGGTCGAGCATGGAACGTCAGAACAACGAAAACCCGCTAATAATGTTCATCTTTCAGCCGCATGGCGACCACAAAGGCTCGCGCCGGCTCGATAAAATGAAGGCAATAAGCTCTTAATTTCGATAACTTTAGAAGCATCAACGCTTTCGGTACGACAATCCGAAAGGCACAGCGCCCCGCGAAATCCCAGATAATCGGCTTGCAAGGGCAATAAGTTGCTTATGTCCGAGACTTTGAGCGAACCGGCCAAACCGGTAAGCAAATGGTAATTGCGGGCAATTTCGGTAAATTTCTGTAGCGCGGCAAAATCCATCGCCTCGGTCAAAGAACCGTGCCGCTTGTCCGCAGTATCCAACATCACCCCGCGAAAGCCGGCCTGACGTAATTGCGCAATGATGCCGAAGTCCGGTTGCGAGTCGGCGAACAATACGGCGACCAATGCAATGCGTCGCTCGGTCACGGCAGACAAAGCGGTAAGACAGGCTTGCCAATCACCGCCGGGAAAAAAGCCGATTTTGATAAAATCCACCCCGGTCTCGGCCATGGCCTGCACCGCAGGCAACAATACCGCCGGTTCCATCGGCAAATCGCCGACGGTAGCACTAACGACGCAAGCCGCGGGCAAACCGGTAACGATGCGTGCCACTTCGGCTACCGGCAAAGCGCCCAATGCGCCATGTGCCGGTTGTTTCAAATCGATGATGTCCACTCCTAGCGGTGCTACCAGCAACGCCTCGTCCAGACTGTTAACGCTCGCCAGCATGCCGGTCATAAGGCCACCGTGTTTTGTCGATGGTGTTCTATCGCTTCCATCAACCATTCCCAAGCCTGCCGTTCCTTGTCGCCCGCACATTTTTCCAAACCGATTTTCAAATAAGCCAATTCCGACATGACTTTGTCCCACGGCAACAGATTCAAGCGGCTGATTAAAATCGCCGCTTCCAGCACGGCAAACTGGGCGCGGTTGAATCCTTTGAAAGGCCGATGATTGACGGTATAAACCGGACGACAGATCAACCTCGGCCTGACCGGGTCGTCTTCCACGGCTTCCAACTCCAATTCGGTATGGGCCAAGGTATTGGTTAAATAATAGCCTTTCACGTATTCCGCCGGCTGTAGCGGCCAATCGCGCCGGCCGGTCAAACAACCGGCAAATATGCGTACGTCGTCACAACAATTAATCACGGCGGATCGGGTCGCTAAAATATTGTCCAAGGTGGCCGCAGGCTTGAACGGCAAGATATGAAAACGGTTTTCCACCAGGTGAACGCCCATCGGAGCGATATGCGCGGTACCGCAAGCACCGACACTAGTCACTAGTATTTCTTGTATCATTCGAAAAATTGGTTACTCTTCCATAGAATCAATTAATAAAGAATAACATTACATGCAGAGCATCAACATCCACGATCTGGCAATTTTATTGATTGAGCCGTCGACCGTTCAACTGAAAGTCATATTGCAGCATTTGAAAAGCGAAGGCATCAGCCGTATCGAAGGTGCGGCCAGTGGCGCGGCCGCCCTGGAAAATTTGAAATTCCACCGGCCGGATTTGATCATCAGTAGCTTGTATTTGCCCGACATGACCGCCATAGAATTGGTGGAACACATCAAACACGACGAAACCTTACAGCATATTCCGTTCATGCTGGTATCCAGCGAAACCAGCTTTAACGTGCTGGACACCATTCGCCAAGCCGGCGTCGTGGCGATACTGCCCAAACCGTTCGCCCACGAGGATTTAAAACACGCGCTACGCTCCACGATAGAATTCATAGACCCCCAAGAAATCAATCTGGAACACTACGACATCGACAATATCCGGGTATTGGTAGTGGACGACAGCGCTTTGGCCCGCAAACATATTTGCCGGGTTCTGAACAACATGGGGATTCAAAATATTACCCAGGCAGTAGACGGCAAACAGGGGGCGGAGCTTTTCGCCCAAGACCAATATGCGTTCGATTTGATCGTCACCGATTTCAACATGCCTGTCATGGACGGCCAAGCCATGATTCAATACATCCGGCAAGACCTGGGCAACACCTTGATTCCGATATTAATGGTGACCAGCGAAGACAACGAGACCCGCTTGAGCAACGTGTACAAAGCCGGCGTCTCCGGGATCTGCGATAAACCCTTCAATCCGCAAACTGTCAAGGAAATGCTTTACCGGGTTTTGGAAGCCGGCTAAGCTGCTTACGCTCGTATTGCTACGCGAGCGAACTCACCCGGCTATCCGGTTTATTCGGCTACGACACGGGTTATTTGCGAACCTATCCGTTTTATGCCTTGTTGCAACACCCCGGCATGGCTGCCTTTCAGCTCCAGCGCATAATCCGCGCTCAACCGCCGGTTATGGACGTCTACCACATGCACTAACAGATAAGAAACCATATCGCTCAATTTACTGAGCTGGCCTACCACCAACCAATCCGTTTGTAGCTTGCGGCCGAAGTCTGCCGCGGCATCGTTGTGTGCGAATAGATAACCGACACTCGGGTTGGCAGCGTTCCATTCCTCTATCGGCACAACAGTCGATCGCGCAATGCCCTCCTCGACCAACCTGCGTTCCAGCATGGGACGTATAGCCGACACTCGCGTTCTTTCCGCTTCGCGGTACGGTAACGCCGAATAATCGCGCAATTCGAAATTCAACACCGCGATGCGCGGTTCGGCACCCGCGTAACCGACAACAGCATGGAACGCGATAATAATCGCCGCTATCTTCGCTCCGATAAAAGCTTTCATATAGCCTGCCTAGCTAGCGAACTAAATTTGTGCGTGATAAAGGTCGGCGAATTGCTGCCAACCCAACTCGGCTATCAGCTGCTGCTCGTCGTCCAATATTTGATAAAACACTGGGTCCGTGCCGCGTATGCTAAACAGCACTATCGCATCGATAGCACCGCCGCCTTCCCGATGCGGCTCATCGCTAGCCGGACTCACCGTGTAACTGCCTTGAGGGCGCACTTCCTTCAGGTCTCCGGACGGCGTATACAAACGATGCTCGCCTTGAATCACCAAGGTATGGTTTAGCACTTTGTGCCGGTGCAACACGATCTGCCGGCCGGCGGCAAACTTGAATAACACGTCTATCACCCCGTGCACGGGGTCGATGTTTAAAATCCGATAGTGTAAATACTCGAAACCGTCTAAGGTTTGCCAAACGATTCGGCTGTCGTCGAACGTAAATTCGTTCATCTGTTGCTCCCGGTTGATTAAGAATTCAGCGACAGATTAAGCGAATGCCCTGTATTCGTAAGCCGAAATCCTCCTTCTAAACACGGGCAATTTGCCCGATAGGCTGCCGGCAATATTCAAAGATGCGCTAACTTTCTAAAATCGCCGCTGAGCCACTCATTTCAGGTAGGTTATGAATCTGCAATTACACCTATGTAGCCGAATCGCCGCGGTGAGCCTATTGTGCTTGAGCGGCATCGCCGCCTATACGCTGTACGACAGTCACCGGCAACAAAGAGCGGAACTCGAGCGCATCGCCAACACGCTGACGGCACAATTGGCGCTGCAACTCAACCGCGAGCGTTCGGGATTAGGCAATAACCGACCGTTTCCGGATTTCGAGGTATGGAAACAGAGCAGCCCCGCGGCCGGCATTTGCATCAAGTTAAGCGATTACCGCTCGGAATCGGTCAAATATCTATGTAACGGAGCCGTAGCGCACGCCGCTGAGGTGCCCGCCGCTTTTACCCGCGCTTATCAATGGCTGTTTCATCCCGATGCCCCACTTGGCAAAAAGTTGGCCGTAAACCGGCGCGCAGTCGCCGAGCTGCAAGTGTGGGCGGATAGCACCACCCTCATCGAGCGAGCCTGGCAGCAAATCGCCGGCTTGCTACAACTCTCGGCAAGCAGCATCATCGCGGCCGGCATCATGATTTTTATCAGCATCAATCGAATCTTCGCTCCGGCCCGCACTATCGCCGCTAACTTAGAACGTTGGCAATACCAAGAGCTCGCCGCTCAACGCCTACCCGCTTTCAAGCAAACCGAATGGCAAATCATCGCCGGTGCATTCAACCGCTTTGCGGAAAGTCAACAACAATTGCAGCAACAGCGGCAGCGTCTGATAGGCCAACTCATGGCCGTACAAGAACAAGAACGGACTAGTCTTGCACACGAACTGCATGACGAATTCGGGCAATGCTTGACCGCGATCAATGCGGTTGCCGCATCACTCAAGCGCCTACCCGCCGACAAGCACACCCAAGTCGGCATCCAAGCCGAGCAAATCAACCGCTATTCGAATCGTTTAATGGCGAGCTTGCGCGAAACCTTACGGCGCCTGCGGCCTTTGGAACTGGAACATTTAGGGCTAGCCGGCAATTTACGCAGCATAATCGACGAATGGAAGCCGATTTGCGCTACCCAAACCGAATATACCTTGAAAATACACGGCGACTGCATGCCTATTGCCAACGAAATAGCGGTCACGCTGTTACGGACGGCCCAAGAATGCTTAACCAATATCGTTAAACATGCCGAGGCAAAACACGTCGAGGTGGAACTGGACGTCGGCATCGGGCAAGTCAAACTACGCATTCAGGACGACGGGGTCGCGGCGAAGCTGCCTTTGCCTATTTCCGACGGCATAGGTCTGATCGGCATCAAAGAACGGGTGCGGACGCTGCAAGGACAAATGGCGTTATCTCTGGCGCAACCGCACGGTTTGATAGTGGAAATCCGCTTGCCGGTATCCAGCTCCGGAGCGAGCGGATGAGCATTCGCATTTTATTGGCGGACGATCACCCCATCGTGCGCGAGGGCTATCGCACCCTGCTGGATCAACACCAAGGCATGCAAATCGTCGCACAAGCCGGCGACGGTGACAGTGCGTATCTACTGTACCGCCAACACAGTCCGGATGTTGCAGTGATAGACGTGGCCATGCCCGGAGTCAGCGGATTGACGGCGATCTCTCGCATCAAGCAGGCCGAACCGGCAGCCAGAATTTTGGCCTTCAGTATGCACGTCAAGCCGGCGTTTGCCCTACAAGCCACCAGAGCCGGTGCCTTGGGCTACGTCAGCAAAAGTAGCTCGCCGGAAATTTTGATCAATGCCATCTTAGACGTCAACCGCGGGAAACCGGCATTGAGCCCTGATGTTGCGCAAGCACTGGCCATGGAAAAAATCGGTCATGATAAGCTAAACCTCGAACGGCTAAGCGTACGCGAATTCGAAATTTTGCGCTTGTTAATCGCAGGTTACTCGCATCAGGCTATCGCCGAGCGCCTGCATATCAGCGCTAAGACAGTCGGCAACAGCCACTATTTGATTAAGCGCAAATTGGATGTCGCCAGCGACATCGAGTTGACCCGATTTGCCTTAAAACTAAACCTGATCGATTTGCTCGAGTGCGACTAGCGCGGGTTGAACCGACTCCGTGCCGGAATAGGGTTTGAAGAGAACGGGTAGAGGAATAGCTTTCCCCTACCCTAAGCCGTCGTTATTCGGCAGGTTGCGCTTTTTCCGCGCCGGATTGCGGCTCTTCCGCCGGTGGAATAACCTCCGGAGCCGCTGGTTGCGACGAACCTTCTACACCGGACTCGGCCGGGGCCGCGCTATCCGCGGGCGCTGGGCTAGTGGCCGGTTCCGGTGCGGCCGGAGCGGGAGTTTGCGGAGCCGGCTCGGGTGGCAACAACACTTCAACCTTCGCGGTTTTACGCAAATTTTCTATCATGTTTTGCGCTTTTTGCCGTTGCAGCATCGGCCTGATTTGTTCTTTGACCGCATCGAACGGCGGCGGCGTCAATGCTCTGGAGTCTTCCCGCAGAATGACATGCCAACCGAATTGAGTTTGCACCGGCTGTTTGCTGAATTGACCGTTTTGTAACGCAATCACGGCTTCAGAGAACGGCGGCACCATGCGGTCTGCGGTAAACCAGCCTAAATCCCCACCTTCGGACCCCATGGGATCGATGGAGTGCTTTTTAGCCAGTTCTTGAAAATTCCCGCCTTTTTCCAGGTCGGCGATTAATTTTTTCGCTTCGTCTTCGGTTTTGACCAAAATATGGCTGGCTTTATATTCCTCGCCCATGTTGGCCATTTTAGAATCGTATTCGGCTTTGATTTCGTCGTCGGTAACCGGATTGGCTTTCAAATAGTCCTGCAGAGCGGCTTGCGACAACAGCGAATTTTTGACCGTCTCCATGCGCTCCATCACTTCCGGCGACTTGTCCAATTGCTTTTGCAGCGCTTGTTGAATCAACAGCTCGCGTTGAATGAGTTCTTCCAATAATTGCTCTTTCGGAAAACTCTGGCCTTGGCTACGTTCCGCGATCTCTTTTTCCAAAGTCGCCAAGGTTTTTTTGCTGATGTAAACACCGTTTACCGACGCAACGGCGTCTTCTCTGGCTACCACTGGGGCGGTTGAGGCATCCTTGTTCTTATCTTCTGAACAACCCGGCAACAACGCAACGCCGGCCAAAATTAATGGGATAAATTTCAGTTTCATGTAGTTAATTTCCTTTGTTATTTTCTGAGGGGGTTAACGCGTTGATACCCAGGGCATGAATCTCCTCTTTCATCATGTCGCCGAGAATTCGATAAACTAATTGATGTCTTTGTACCAGCGACTTACCTTCGAACTGGTCGGAAACGACGGTGACATTGAAATGTCCGCCGCCGCGCTGATTGCCGCCGTGGCCGGCATGCGCGGCGCTATCGTCGATGATTTCAATTAATTCAGGTTTAAGCGCTTGATCGAGTAGCTGTTTGATGGAATTTGCTGTCATTTTGGCAATACTTGTTTGAAAGGTTTAACGGTTACACCGGCGTATACGCCGGCAGTCAGATAAGGATCTTGATCGGCCCATTGCCTAGCCTCGCTTAAGCTGGAAAACTCGGCAACGATAAGGCTACCGGAAAATCCCGCCGCGCCCGGTTCCTCGCCGTCGATGGCGGGAAACGGACCGGCCAGAACCAAGCGCCCCTGGCTTTGCAAAGCGGTGAGACGGGCCAAATGATCCGGCCTAGCCGCCAAACGACGCTCCAAACTATTCGGTACGTCTTCACCCACGATCGCATACAGCATTATTTTTTCACCTCTGTTTCTTCAGGCGCATACTTATACAAGAAAATCATCTGCACGACGATGAAAACCAACATCAAACCGGGAACCCCGAATGTTTTGAAGTTAACCCAAGCGTCGGTATCGTAATGGTTCATCACGTATAGATTCAAGCAACCGACCCCGATAAAAAACAATGCCCAACTTACGTTCAAGCGTTTCCAGATAACCGCAGGCAACGTCAAACTCGCTCCCATCATGCGTTCGATAAAGGTTTTGTTGCCGATGAATTGACTGGTTAAAAATGCTGCACCAAACAACCATTCGATGATGGTCAGCTTCCATTTGATAAATTGCTCGTCCTGCAAATACAGGGTTGCTCCGCCCATCACCAAAATCAACCCCAGCGTAATCCACTGCATGGTTTCCACTTTACGATATAACAGCCAGTAAATCGCCACTTGCACGACGGTCGCGGCAATGACAACGCCTGTAGCGATATAAATGTCGTACCACTTATAAGTTATAAAAAACAGAATAATCGGGAAGAATTCTAAAATAGGCTTCATTAGTACTGTATGAAAGATGGATTAATTATCTAGTAAATTAGCTGAGAAGCTGTAAAACGCGGTAGCAAGGCATGATTTAGCTGTTCACGCGTAATAATCGACACGGGTTATCGTCTGTTCGAGCTGCGTCAATGCCGCTTGATCGCGGATTTGGTTGTAAGCCGATACGGCTTTGCGCGCTTTCGGATTGGATTGAGAATAACCGTCTTCCTGGCTTAAACCGGCCTTTTCCAAGGCATTTTTGATTTGATCCGGCGTAGAAGCGGGTACCAGCTGACTGCCCGGCTGCGCGACTGCGTTAGGATCGCTAACGGCGCCGTTCTGATTTTCCCCCGCACCCGTTTGTTCCGCCTTCAAATACCCGGCAGCGTACGGAGTCAACGATGAGCTGTGGATGATGGGGTTCACAATTCGCTGTCGGCAGAGCTGTCGATCGGGAGGCCAATTGTAGTGAGAATATCGCTAAATGTACATGAGCGGAAATACTTTGCTGCTAGAATGCCCGCTTTTACGATGGGAGCCATAACATGCAAGAACCAGCCGTCGAACTGGAAGCCGCTACCTTCCGCAGCCTGATCAAACACCTGCAACAGCACCCTGAGGTCCAAAACATCGACTTAATGATTTTGGCGGATTTTTGCCGCAATTGCTTGGCGAAGTGGTACGCCGCGGCCGCCCGGGAACGCGGTCTGGACATCGATTACGAAACGGCCCGCGAAGTCGTCTACGGCATGCCCTACAGCGAATGGAAGTCCCGTTTCCAAACCGAAGCGACCCCGGAACAACAAGCCGCCTACGACGCCAAACAAAAACTAAAATCTCAATCATGACAGCCGATAACCATTACGATTCGATGTTCACCGGCATCATCGGCCAGGAATATCAAATGCTGAAGTTGATTTGTCCTTACGCGGCTGAAATGAGCCGTTTAGTGGGCTTGGAAATCGGGAAATATTGCGAAACTCGGCAACAACCGCAGCTTATCGTCGAGTTGGGCGGCGGTACCGGCATAACCACCTTGTCGCTATTAACCGCCTGCAATAACACCCGGGTATACAGCATAGACAGCGCAGCCACCATGCAAGATCAAGCCAAGCAAAGTTTACATGCCTGGGAGCAAAGCGGCCGCCTGGAGTTCTGCATGAACGACGCGCTAACCGCATTACGCGCGTTGCCGAATGCCGGCGCGGACGCGATTGCTTCGGCCTATACCCTGCACAATTTTGCGGCCGATTATCGTGCGGCCGTTATTCCGGAAATATACCGGGTGCTGAAGCCGGGCGGATTATTCGTCAACGGCGATCGGTACGCGCTGGACGATGCTGCGGCGCATACGCGCAACACCCAAAACGAGGTCGCGGGTTATTTCAAAGTATTAACGGAAATCAACCGCTTGGATTTGTTGGAACACTGGATCATCCATTTATTCAACGACGAATCGGAAAACCACATTATGCGGGAGGGGGTTGCATTGGCTCAGCTGAAACAAGCCGGCTTTCGAAACCCGGAATTGAAATTGCGCCACGACGTCAACGCGCTGATAACCGCTATCAAGTAATCCGTCGCCGCCATCTCCCGGCGAAGTTAAGGTACGAGGTTCACCATGGCCGAAAAGCTAGACAAATCAGGTTCCAAATCGGCCGACGACTTCGCCGACGACTTAGACTCCATGTTCAACCTGGATGACGCCGATCTGCCCAAGGCGTCTTTGGCGGACGATAGCGATGCCATCGATCGCTTGTTGGACGAAAACGCCTTTAGTGCCGCCGATGAACCCGCCTTCGAAGAGGACATCCCGGCACAAGCCGATGTCCCGGCCGGCAGCCGGATTATCGATGATCCGGAATACGACGAATTCGGCGAAGACTTGGACGACATGCTTGACGAAACACCGCCGCAACCAAGCTCAGCAGCCTTTCGAGCCCGGGAAGCCGACGACGTCTTGGAGCAAATGGTCGAGATCGACGAATTTTCCGACAATACTGAGGTTACGGCCGAAGACAATGCCGATTTTCTAATGGCCGACTTCGACATTACCGCAGACGACCGGCCAAGCGCGGCAGCCTCATCCCGAGACGCAGCCGAGTTAGCGCTAACGGCCGAGGAGATTGTTGCAGCCGCTGAGCCCGAGTCGGCCGAGACAGAAGACATCGTTGCCGAATTCGACGACTCGGCGGAGGAACCCGCATCGTTTGAACCAGACCAGCCGCAAGTCCCGCAAATTCCGGCGGCGTCTAACCTCCCTCGCGCCGAAAATACCCCGCCTAATCCGCCAATTGCGCCGTCGGTAGATTACGCCGGAATCATCGCCGGCCTGGAAAAACAACTACAAGAACTCAAGCAAAAACAGCTACATATCACCCAGGACCTACATCTAAAAAGCGACAAAGAAGAGTTGCACTCGTGCCTGGAAGACTTGGAAAAACTACAAAGCGAACAACGTAAAGCCAAGCGCAACATCGATCAATTACTGGAAAAAAAACCGGTTTCCGCCTATGTCGCCAACGGCTTGGCCGTATTGGCCTTGATAGTAGGCGGCAGTCTGGGTTATCAGGGCTACGTGGCTAAAGCGCAAGTCGGACAAGTAGTCGAAGCCTACCAGGCGCTACAGGCTCAGGTAGTCGCCGCACCGGCCGCCGACGCCGCCGAGAAAGAAATGTTGCGCAACCAACTGGACGAATTGGCTAGAACCAATAGCGTCAATTCCCAGCAAATCGCCGAACTTAGCAAATTGTTACCCGCCGGCAGCGGGGCGGATAAACCGGTCGGCGAACTGGGCGATCAATTTGCCAAATTAAACGATCAAGACATGCAAATGGGCGCCGCCATCGAATCGTTGCAACACAAGATTGCCGCGCTGGAAAAAGGCAAACCGGTAACGGCGGCGGCTAAACCGGCGCCGAAAAAACCGGCTCCGGAGCCGGAAAATTGGGCGGTGAATCTCATCGCTTTCAAACAAGACTGGTATGCCAAACGGAAGGCGGAGGAATACGCCGGCAAAGGCGTGCCGGCCAAGGTCAGCAAGACCGAAAACAAGGGTGAAGTTTGGTATAGGCTCAGCGTAGACGGCTTTAACAGCCAATACGATGCGGCGGCCTACGCGGCGAAAATCAAAAAGACCTTGAATTTGGACTCGGTGTGGGTCGCCAAGGTTAAAAACTAACCCCGCCGCCATATTGTTTACATCCTCGGCGTAACTAGCCGCTAATCAATGCCGCCACCAATTCCACTCGGTTGGCTACCTTCAACTTGTTATAAATATGTTGCGAATGGCCAATCACTGTACGTTCGCTGATATTCAATTTGTCGGCAATCTTGGCATGGGAATCGCCCAGTGCCAGAGCCAAGGCTACTTGAGACTCGCGTAAGGATAGCGGCTGATTTTTCAAGCCGATTGAAAAGCAAAGCGGCAACGGTGCCAAGCGATGTATAGTAGCGGCATAAATACCGCTTTTGCCGACTGCCGCAGCTTCCAACCATCGCGCTCTGAACTCGAAACGTCCCCAACGATTACACCGACGAACGATAGCCGGTTCGGCATCCGCATCATCGTCAATCCGGGCAGGCAGTTTTTCTGCCAAGGTTTTCAGAATCTGCTGCAAGAGCGGGTTAAGGGGAGGGATATACCAACCACGGCCGGTTTGCTGGCGACGCTCCAAGGCATAATCCAGGAGTTTGGGCGCCAAACCGTCCGCATACAAGACTTTAGCGGATTCGAAAACAATCAACCCCTGCTCGACATCTACCCAATTGTTCCGCCATTCGCTAACAGGTTGCTCCATCGCACGAGTCAAAAATGGGATCAGTCGCCATAGGGTATCTTCTTCGGACTTGCTAAAACCAGCTTCGCTGCTGGGTCTGTTGATGGTCAAAATGCCTATGATGCCGTCCTTGTTCATCAGCCTTAAATGCAAATGGTGATGCATCTGTGAAGGCTGGGTGATACAGCGGTAAAATTCGTGCGCTAGGTACTCATGCCAACCCACCCGCAACCATTGCTCCGAACGACTGATCAGCGGCAGCTTAGCGATTTCCCTACCGGACAAAAACAGTTCCTGCATACGGTCTTTTTGATAATACTCGGAAACCAGTAACGCTTGGACGTCCTCCGCGTTGGGAAAAGACCAATCGGAAAATCCGTCCAAGCCTTGCAGTCGGTCGTTATAGCAAACGAAGCTGGCTTGTGGGAATGGCACTAAGGTCCGCAAGGCCTGAAATAAATCCGGCATAAGTACCCTCCAATCCAAACCTAGACTACAGAGCAAACGCAGATGATTTTCCTGTCGGCGTTTCAAATGCTTATATGTCCGCACGGTTTAACTCCTAGCAAAAAAACCGCAATCTATCCCGAATAGGATCACCGTCCAGTCTTTTACATATTAAATTTCCATTAAAAACAATTATAAGCAGCGATTTCACCGGTAGATAGAATGAAAACGGTAACAAATTACGGTGTTTTTTTCTAACGGGCAAAACTATCTTAAAAAATGGTGCCAGCCAAATTAACCAATCGATAAAACATAAAGTGAAATTATGCAGGAGCACAATCATGAGTTTTCGTATTTTAACGGCAACACATTCCAACATTCGAATTGCCAATTCCCCACTGGATAATGTTGGCATTCCCTACTTACCGTTCCAGATCAAACCAGCTGGATTATCGCCGCTTAAACGAGGGGCATTGTCCTTCGGCTTGCTGAGCGTACTGTGTCTGGCATCCGCTATGCCGGTCCGGGCCGAGTTCAATGCCAAGCAATGCACGGCCCAGATCAAGGCCAAAAATACCAGCCCGAATCACAACATTAAAATTGACAAACTATCGACCGCCGCCGGCCCGATATACGTCTATGGGTCACGCAGCCCCAGTAATCCGCATCGCGTTTTGGACAACAGCGGCGCTTACGAAACCTGGACGGTTGAACTGGATAGTCAATGGATAGATGACGAAGGCACCGGTTGCAAGCAAAACCACCGAGTAAAAGTCGATTTACTTCGCGACGGTAATAAGTGCAGCGACATCAAATTCCCTACGTCAACGGAGAATCATCCAATCCCAAGGATAACTTCGTGAATCCCAGCAAGGGCGGGGCGATTTTCAATATCGGCGATTTACAAAAAGCCTACGAAGATTGTCTGACGGACAAAAAATGTGATTGCAATGGACCGCGCAATCAATAGCTTCAACTGTTTTCTTAAAGCACTGCATCTTTTTAATTTTGGAAACAACTATGACCTTAAAGAAAAACGCGAAATACTTACAAATTGCAATTCCGATGGCAGTAATGCTGGGCGGAAACATTCCCGACGCCTCGGCTTTAACGACACCCGGCGTTACGCCTCTGGGAAAGCCAACCATGATAACTAACAACTATGGCTTAGTGAGTTTTCAACCGCAAACCTTTTTCCTGGCGAATATTCCATCAGAGTTCCGGCATTACTTTACCAGTCAAGTTAACCCTAACGATCCCAAGACTACCGGACAAGTCATTGATGAAAACCTTGATGGAGATAACATAGCAGGAGAATTGGTCGAATACGGAAACTACGCCCCCAAAAGCGTATCGCAAGCTACCGTAGAAAACACCGGCTTATATTTGTCCTATGCAGAATATAATAAGAACTTCAGAGATCCTGAGATATGGGGGGTGGCGAGCGACACCACTTTTATCCAAAGCTTCAGGAAGGACAGTGCCGATGCGCAATTAAAATTCACGATCACTGCGGCGGAATTGAAAACCGAGTTTGACTTTGGTACTGGAATTGCCGATTTCACAACCGACATTAGAGCTTGGGACAATTCAGACGAATTTACATTAGGTGAGAAGCCATTTGCCGAATTTCATCAACATGCAGGCATCCACGACCAATATGGCGGCCTTTATTACCCGAGCTTCACCTCGTTGGAAAAATCCGGGCCGATGACCTATGCCGAAGAAACAGATTCAACAAATGGCTCCCATTTTCATAAGGTCAAATTTGATCCTTACACGGGCACACTGGATTTATCGAGTATTGACGTCGGCGAGGAATTTACCGTCGAAATGTATTCAATGGCTCTGGCCATGGGAATGTACGGTGAATTCGGTCAAAGTGCCGCTTACTTTAAAGACCCCTTGTCGCAGACAGGTGGCGTACAACTGGAAGTGATTGGCCTGACTCCGACCGACAATCCCCGTGTCCCCGCAGTCCCTTTACCCGCGTCTGTGTGGCTGTTCGTTACAGGTATTTTAAGCTTGCTTTTGCAACAAAGGCATCGTGTCGTTTGAAAATAGGCTTGCTACACCATGCATAGACATGGGTCATAGAAAAGGCACGCAAAACAATGATCTTCAACCAAGCACTAGGTAAATAACGCACAATAATCTCGCGCCGCCTGCTCCGGTGCGTAATCGAACAATCCGCCTATCACTGCCAACACGTCGGCGCCGGCCTGCAACAGCTGGCCGGCGTTGTCCGGCAATATCCCGCCTATCGCCACGATAGGCAGCGACAAACGCTGTTTGGCCAGCCGCAACGTCTCTACCTCGGCCTTGGTTGCCAGAGGTTTGCTACCGGACGGAAAAAAACGTCCGAATGCCACGTAGTCCGCCCCGGCCCGCGCGGCCTGTTCGGCTTTTTGCAAATCGTTATAGCACGACACGCCGATAATTGCCCCCGGCGGCAAGCGGCGGCGCGCTTCATGGAGTTCGCCGTCCTCCTTACCCAAATGCACGCCGTCGGCACCGGCCGCCAACGCCAAATCGACACTGTCGTTAATCACCAGTGGCACTTGAAACGCGTGGCACAAAGCGGTCAGATCGGTCGCTAATCGATAGGCCGCGGCATCTTGCCGATGTTTGTCCCGGTACTGCACCACGGCGGCACCGCCTTTCAATGCCGCCTCCACCTCGGCCAGGATTTTGCTTGGGGATTTGCCTTCGCTCTGGGTAATTGCGTATAAGCCGCGAGCCGGAAATTTCATGGCTCTATCCAAAACAAACGATCGGGATTATGTTGCCCGTGTCCGGTACGATAGGCATTTTCCAGAGACTGCCAGACAAAGTCTTGGGCTTCCAGCACCGCATTGAAGACATCCAGGCCCTGCGCCAACAAAGCGGCAATCGCCGCCGCCAAGGTACAACCGGATCCGTGATAATGGTGCGGCAAACGCTGCCAATGAAACACTTCGCGTAAGCCGTCCGGCATGAACAATCGGTTGTCTACTTGTTCGCTATTTTCGTGAGTGCCGGTGATCAACACATAGTTTGCGCCTTTATCCTGTAAAAATGTCCCGCATGCGGGCAAATCATCCAAACCGGCCAATTTTCTGGCTTCCGGGCTGTTGGGGGTCACAATCGTAGTCAGCGGCAATAAGCGGTTTAGCACCGTTTCTATTAAACGCCGTTCGGATAAATCCATGCCACCGCCGGCGGCCAAAACCGGATCCAACACGACCGGCACCCCCGGACACTCCTGCAAAATTTCCCCGACCGCCTCGGCAATCCCGGCGCTACCGAGCAAACCGATCTTTATCGCCGACACGGTAACATCGGCCAGCAACGTGCGGGCCTGAGCCAATAGATGCTCCGCAGATTGCGGAAACAGCCGTTTAACGTTACCGGTATCCTGTTCGGTCAATGCAGTGATGACGCTGACTGCGTGGCAGCGGTGACTGACTATCGCTTCGATATCGGCTTGCACGCCGGCACCGCCGCAAGGGTCGTGACCGGAAAAACACAATACGACAGGACGCTCGCTCATGCTTGTTCCCCTTCACTTGCCAGCAATTCGAGAAACTCCTGCTCGCTGATCACTTGCACGCCTTTGTCGCGGGCGGAATTCAATTTTGTCGCCCCGACGTTTTCGCCGGCAACCAGATAATCGGTTTTTGCCGAAACCGAGCTGCCGACTTTGGCGCCTTTGGCTTTGGCTTGCTTGCTCAACTCGTCGCGGCTGCCGGAATGCAGGGTACCCGTGAACACCAAGGTTTTGCCCGCCAGCGGGCGACCGCTCGGGCCGGACGCATCTCGCTGGGTTGCTTGCAAATTGAAGCCGATCATCAACAGCGCGTCGAATAACGGTTTGATAGCGGCAAACCCTTCGGTGATAACCGCTGCGGTTTTTTCCGCAAAACCTTCGACGCCGACGATATCGTTTTCCGATAATCCAAAAATATCGCTTAACCGGTAATGAGCCAGCAAACGTTCGCAATTGCCCAGCCCCATGCGAAATACGCCAAAAGCCGCTAAAAACCGCCAATCTTCGACCGCTTCCAGGCGGCTGCGCTGTAATTGCTCGACCAGGTTAATCGACTGCTTGGGACCAAAACCCATCGCTTCGAATTGCGCGGCAGTGAGCGCGTAGATTTCGTCCACCCGGCGGATACCTGCCTCGTAAAGCTTTTTGATCGTCGCAGCACCGAAACCGTCGTTGTTTTTCAATACCCGAAAAAAATGCTCCATGCTGTTGGCAATTTGGGCGGGACACGCCAGATTATTGGGACACACCAAGTAATCGTTGTCCCAGATCAATTCATGCCGACAGCTCGGACAGTGTTCGGGAACCTTGGGCTCGGCTGCAATCAATACCTGTTCTATTTTCGGAATCACTTCGCCGGAACGCGCCAAGCGGATCAGAGTACCCGGCCCAATACCCTTTTCCAAAACCATTTTGTAATGATGCGCGGTAGCGCGCGACAACAACGCCCCGCTCAGCCGCACGGGTTCCAATTCCGCTACCGGCGTCACCCGGCCGGAACGCGAGGTCTGCGGAATCACGTCGACGACTCTTACTTCGGCGCTGGCTAGGTTTTCTTTGTAAGCCAATTGCCAACGGTGATGATGGCGGGTTGCCCCCATATATTGCTTGAGCGCCTCGTCGACGATCTCCAGAATTACTCCGTCGACGTCGTAATCCAGCGTGTGCCAAATCGATTTGACGATATCGTTGAAATTCGCCCGCAACTCCAGCCAGCTTCCTTGCCAGCCGGGCAACAATGCGAAGGGATAAAATACCGCCGCCCCGTCCTTAATCGCTTGTTCGGCATGTTCGTCCAGTTCCTTTTCTTTTATCACGCTAGCTTGAAAGTTGCGCGGATTGTCGAAAAAGGCCGACAGCTTGGCGTCGAAATAGGTGCGACTGACTACGATTTCCCCCTGCCCCAAGCCGCGTTCGCCGCGATTGGCAACTTGCAAGCCGCGCTCGAACACGCGGGTAATGTCGGTGCCTTTACGGCCGTCGCCGCGCGTATACAACGTATGTCCGTCGTCGTAGGCGGCGTAACCGTCCAGTTTAGGCGTCACCTTGATGATCAATTCGGCAAAATCCATAGCGCGCTCTTGCGCCGCCTTCTCTATTCTCGCCGCCCATCGTTCGACTTCCTCCAGACTGTAGGCTTTATCGGTAGACAGCATGGTAACCGGCAAATCTACGGTTTTACCGGCGAAAACCGGCTCCGGCTCTACGCTTTCCAATAAGGGATGTTCAGGATGCCGGCTTTGCAATTGGGCCAAAAACACGAAATCGTAGTCGGCGTCGCTTACCGCCGGTTCGCCGCCTCGGTACAAAGCATTAGCCAATTGCAGAAATTCCACCAACTCGGCGTCGCTTAAAGACTCTACCGAGTCAGGCTGCCGACATATGGCACAAAACCCGGATTCGGTTAAATGGGAAAAATTCAAACCAGCCTGGGCAATCAGCTGTTTTTGACTGGAATTCAGCATGGCGGCAGCAATATAAAGGAAGGCAAAGCGGACGGTGCATTATAGTCGATGCACCCGGCGGCATAGATAAAAAAGGGCGGGATAATCCCGCCCAAATACCTATCTTTCAAGAGGATCATGTCAACGGTAGGAAACATTGACATGGTTTAATTTTACCGTTGCGGCTCCCGATCGTTTTGATTTAGATCAAGCTTAGCGCAATCATCGCGCCTCAGCGTTCGGCATCCGCCTCTCGGCAATTTTTGCACAAGCCTTGAATTTCCAAGGTTTTGTATTGCGCTTTGAACCCGGCTAGTTCGAGTTCGTCGGCCAATGCGGCAAAGACCGGCGCCGCCAATCTTTCCTCGACGTTTTGACAACATCTGCAAATCAGCAACAATTGATCGTGTTGAGTTCCGGAACGCCGGCATCCCACAAACGCATTCAAGCTTTCGATACGGTGGATCAGGCCGTGTTCCAGCAGGAAATCCAACGCTCTATACACCGTGGCGGGTTTGGCAGCATCGTTGATCGGCCGAATGAGATCAAGCAAGTCGTAAGCCTTAATGGCTTTGTGGCTGTGCCAAATCAATTCCAACACTTTCAAGCGGATAGGCGTCAATTGCACGCCGCGCGCCAAACAGAGACGCTCGGCCTCCGACAAGGCGTCGCTGATACATTTGGCATGATCGTGTTCGGCCTTAAGGGCCGGAAAAAAAGGACCGTCTATCATTTGAAATAGTGACACAATTCATTTATCCGGCGAACATTCGCCCGTATTCTATATTTCACCTAGGGTAAAACTCCGCTGCACAAATTTTTGCTTAATACCGATCTCATGAACCCGATAAAGCGCTGGAATTATAATCAATCCGCTTCGAGTTGCATTAACCCCGTGTCCGGAAAACACCTTCCGGCGCCCCATTCCACTCACGCCCATTTCACTCGATACCGACGTTAACCATGAAAGACGCTGGTTTTGCGGTGTTTATACCGCTTTGGTTACTCATTGTAGGCAGTGCTTATTATTACCAAGCCGAAGACGACAAACAGTACGCCGATAAGATTGCCTATAAACAGGCTGAAATGTTTTTTCATCACATTCTGCTGATGCGCGAATGGAATGCCCGGCACGGCGGCGTTTACGCACCGGTTACCGCACAAAATCCGCCGGACCCTAATTTACAAACTAACGAAAGCACCATCATAGCCTCCGATGTCGGCGAGCTTACTCTCATTGCTCCCGGCTATATGACCCAGCAACTTGCCGAATTGGAGCACGGTCATTCGGGCATCCAGTTTCACATTACCCGGTTAGAGCCCTCGCTCCCGGAAAATACCGTCGACGAATGGGAACGTACTGCTTTACACGCCCTACAAAACGGCCGGAGCGAATATAAATCGCTAAGCGACATCGGCGGTGTCGCCTATTACCGCTATATGGCCCCGCTTGAATCGGAACAAAACTGTTCAACATGCCCTCCCGCCGGCAATCTTCGCAGCGGCATCAGCGTCAGTATTCCGGCCGCCAATATCGATAGCTTTGTCGCCGACCGTATAGAGCGTTTGAAACGGGCGCATCTACTCATCGCAGCTGCCGGTTTGGTTGCCGTGTTGTTTGCCTATTGGACGCAATCCAGACTCAACAAGCGCTTACACAAAGCAAAATCTCACCTGCAACTGGCTTACCTGGATGCCTTAACCCTGCTGCCTAACCGGCGTTATTACGACGCCTTTTTACGCAAGGAATGGAAACGCGCGGCCAGACACGGGTATCCATTATCTATGATCATGATCGACATAGACTTTTTCAAAGCTTATAACGACAGTTTAGGCCATGCCGAAGGCGATCAATGTTTACGCACGGTAGCCAAGACCTTGCGCCGTTTTTTCAGACGCTCCGGCGATTTGATCGCCCGTTACGGCGGCGAGGAATTTTGCGTAGTCGCCGCCTGCGATAACGAGCAAATCTACCAGCTGGCGGAAGTGATGCGCCAAGCGGTAGAGAGTATGCATTTACCCCATCCGGATTCGAAAATATCCGCTTACGTCACGATCAGCTTAGGCGTGGCAACGTTGATACCCAAAGAAGACCGAAATTGCGCGGACTTGATGCTGTATGCGGATCAAGCCCTGTATACCGCAAAACACTCCGGCCGTAATCAAGTCGCAAAATACGCCGGATACGAACCGTGTAAACCGTTGACTACGCAATAAGTTTGACCATCTCCGGCCTTTATCGGCCGGACAGTTCCGCATGCGCCACGGCCAATCGGGCGACCGGTATCCGCGGCGCGGAACACGACACGTAGTTCAGACCCAATTGATGACAGAACTTTATCGAACGCGGATGGCCGCCGTGTTCGCCGCAAATCCCCACTTTCAAATCCGGCCGTTGTTCTCGCCCCAATTCCACGGCCATTTTCATCAGCTTACCCAAGCCCAATATATCCAAGGTTTCGAATGGGTTGTCCTGCAACAAACCGGAATCTTCGTATAAAGGCAGGAATTTGTTTTCCGCGTCTTCGCGCGAAAACGAAAACGTCGCTTGCGTCAGGTCGTTGGTCCCGAACGAGAAAAATGCCGCGTATTCCGCCAAGCGATCGGCTCGGGTACAAGCGCGAACCGTCTCTATCATCGTGCCGAATTTAAAGTTCAAATCGATTTTGTACTGCGCTTCGACTTCCGCCCGGATTTGATCGACGTACTCCCTAACTTTTTTAAGCTCTTGCGCGGTAATGACTTGCGGCACCATGATTTCCGGCTCTACCGGAATACGCTGTTTGGTGCAGATAGCGGCAGCTTCCAGAATGGAGCGAATTTGCATCCGATAAATTTCCGGATAACTCATGCCCAAGCGCACGCCGCGATGGCCCAGCATCGGGTTGACCTCGAACAATTCCAACACCTTGGCCAGCATCATTTCCTTTTTCCCAATCGCTTCCAGTATGGTTTCCTCGTTCAACAAGTGGAACGGCGCCGGCAAATCCGCATGGCCGTGCAGGGTTTCCAAGGTAACCCTTTGGCCTTTGACGATGGTCAAATAGTGCTTCAGGGCGTCGATTTCCTCCAACAGCTGATGTTCGTTCGGCAGGAATTCGTGCATCGGCGGGTCCAGCAAGCGCACGGTCACCGGATAAGGCGACATCGCCTCGAATAATTGCCGGAAATCGTCGCGCTGAATCGGAAACAGCTTGGCTAACGCGGCTTCCCGTTCCTGGGTATCTCTAGCCAAAATCATATCGATCACCAACGGCAGCCGGTCGACTGCATTGAACATACGCTCCGTCCGGCACAAACCTATGCCCTTGGCGCCGTAACTGGCGGCCAAGCGCGCCATCTCCGGCGTGTCGGCGTTCGCGTGCACCCGCAAGCGCGCGGTGTCGTCGGCCCAGCTGAGCAAGGTTTTCAGATCCTCGGAAAACTTGGGCGCTATGGTGGGAATACGCCCCATGTAGATACAACCGGTACCGCCGTCTATGGTAATCAAATCGCCTTCGCTGATTTGTATGTCGCCGACCACGGCCAAGCGGGTGCGCACGTCCACCCGAATATCTTCCGCACCGGCCACGCAGGCCTTGCCCATACCGCGCGCCACCACGGCCGCGTGCGACGTCTTGCCGCCGCGACTGGTCAACACCCCTTGCGCGGCGAAAAAGCCGTGGATGTCTTCGGGTTTGGTTTCTTCGCGCACCAAAATCACGTCTTCCCCGGCCTTACCCCATCTGACCGCGGTATCGGCGTCGAATACGCATTTGCCGCAGGCCGCGCCGGGCGACGCCGGCAAACCGCGGGCGATCGGTTCGCGCCCGTGGTCGGAAGCCAATTGCGGATGCAACAACTGTTCGAGCAGTTCCGGATTGATTCTGAGCAAAGCCTTATCTTTGTCGATTAAGCCCTCGTGCACCATGTCGATGGAGGTTTTCACCATGGCCGTCGCGTTCATTTTGCCGTTACGGGTTTGCAAGCAATACAACACGCCGCGTTCTATGGTGTATTCGTAATCCTGCACTTCCCAGTAGTGGGCTTCCAACTTGTTGCGCAACTCCACCAATTGCCGGTATTGTTCGGGCATCTCTTTGGCCATTTCGTGCACCGGTTTGGGGGTGCGAATCCCGGCCACCACATCCTCGCCTTGGGCGTTGACCAAGTATTCGCCGTACATCTCGTTGACGCCTGTACCCGGATTACGGGTAAAACCGACCCCGGTCGCGCAATCGTCGCCCATGTTGCCGAACACCATGGTCACGATGTTGACCGCAGTGCCGTTGGCTATGGCCGGCGTGATGTGAAATTCGCGCCGGTAATCGATGGCGCGTTTTCCCAACCAAGAGTTGAATACGGCCTTAATAGCGATTTCCAATTGCTCGTACACATCTTCCGGAAACGGCTGCCCGGTTTCCTCGTGTACCACTTGCAAAAACAGCTCGCTGATTTCCTGCAACTGATCGGCATTCAGAGCGACGTCCGCCTTGATACCGGCGTTGCGCTTGACCGCATTGAAGTGCACGTCGAACTTTTCGTCCTCCACGCCCAAGGCGACCTTGCCGAACAATTGAATGAAGCGCCGGTAGGCGTCGTATGCGAAACGGGGGTCGTCGGTCATCTCGATCAGGGCAGCCAATGTCTGCTTGTTCAAACCCAGATTCAAGATCGTGTCCATCATCCCAGGCATGGAAATCGCCGAACCGGAACGCACCGAGACCAACAACGGCTCGCTGGCGCCGCCGAATTGTTTGCCGGTAGTTTGCTCGATTTGGCCGATTTGCCAACGCACCTCCTCCATCAAGCCTGCCGGCAATTGCTTGTTTTCCAGATATTGCAAACAAGTCGCCGTGGTGATCACGAACCCGGGCGGCACGTTCAAGCCCAACTGGGTCATTTCGCACAGGTTGGCACCCTTGCCACCCAGTAATGCTTTGTTTTTTCCATCACCTTTATCAAATGCAAAGCTAAATTGCGGGTTCATCACTGACCTCGGAAAGTTAGGGGAAACTGGGGGAATTATAGTAGTTTGTGCAGGGTATATCGGCCGTTTGAGCCAAGATCAGCCGACATTTTGACTAATGGCTGCAAGAGCGGCCGCGGACTATAATCATTGGGTCAATCAAACGCTTGGAATTTCGCCGCCGGAAAATTCATAGTTTGGTTGAGAGAAGCATAATCGGTTTGTTACGACCCATTGCGGTCTATCATTCGATCTGTTTCAATGACAGCTATTTGATCGTTACCAGTCATAGTCGCCTATCGACAATGACACAAAAATAGAACGATTAAGGAACCTCTGAAAAACTGTCGTTTTGAGCGACAGCATTTCTTAAGATGGGTCAAAAACTTCAATAATCGAGCGTATTTTCATCAAAGCAGCCTGTTGCTCTCGCAAACAAGCCCCTTTCCTGGCCTATTTTCAAATTTCCGACGCAATCAGGCAGCGACGTTCATAGCATCGCCGCACAGCACGTTGGCAATCGCGGTCAAAAAGGTTAATCGAGCGGCGTTTTTGGCTAAACCGCGATAGCGATTTTTGGCGTAACCAAACCGGGCTCTAATGTCCCGAAACACGTGCTCGACTTTGGCCCGGCGGCTGGCCAGTTTGCCAGGGCGCATCGCAATGACACAGGCCGGTGGATTTTCGGTCGGCATCTCGGGGTTGGTCCAAGCCTTGATAGCCGGCGCGCCCTGCACGAATTGTTCTTCCGTGCAGCAAATGGGCGGCTTCGGCCACGTCGCTCACGTTCCCGGCGGCGACTTTGAGCGAAGCTCGGATGAGTAAAATGTTTGCATTGCCGGAGAAACGAGCGAATAACCCAAGAAGCTAAGGGCTGTCGCTACTCTCCCAATCAAGCATTGCAAATAATCTTGAACGACAGGTATGCATTTTACTGCGATCATTAAAGTCGAAGGCGCCGAAGTCAGAAAAGGGTCGGGACAAGACGATCATGCCTTGCCCTACCGAACGGTGAATTTTCCGAGCACTGAAATCCAACCAAACCAAACTGGACTTAACATTACATCCCAGTGGCTTTGATTCCAAGCTCAGAATGCAAATAGCCACAAAAAATGGCACATTGCGACGAAGGCAGGCTCAGAGCCGGACAGCGCGGCCCCTAACCTACCCTTGAACCCAGGCGGACGTCAAGCAGGATTGCCATCGGCGTGTGCGTCTGCAGATCGTAAATCCATGTCGTAGCGTCCGGCCCGGATGATGAGGATACGAAATGCTGACTCGGATCATTCGTCCTTTCCGGTTATGCGCAACGGCGCTACCCGGCCGCTGTTGATATAGGCTTGATAGTCGGCAAGTACCATGGCGTGATCGAACGCCAGTTGTTCCGGCAAATTGTCGAAGCTAAACAAACCGAAATTTTTCGCGTCGTCGCCGGCGACCGGCGTGCCGTGCGCTTGCGCCACGTATACGGCGGTAACGCTGTGGTTGCGCGGGTCGCGCTCCGGGTTGGAATAAATCCCCAGCAAGGCGATCAGGGTCACGTCGAGGCCGGTTTCCTCCTTGGCTTCGCGGATTGCGGCACGCTCTACCGTTTCGCCGACGTCGACGAAGCCGCCCGGCACCGCCCAGCCATAGGGAGGGAAGCCACGTTCTATCAACACGAACGGGCGTTGCGGATGATCGACCAATTCGATCAAAATATCGGCGGCAAGCAACGGGGTAACGGGTATAGGCATAATCCTGACTCTGGGTTGGACGGAGGAGTTAAAGATTTTAATCGCTAGACCAACGTTTAACCAGTTAAGCTGAGCTAAGCTATCGCCTCGTTCAGACCGTCAAGGAGTAAAGGTGATGACCATGCTTTACTACAGCCATAGCGATTTTCTGCTGCACGATACCGGCCCCGGCCACCCCGAATGCGCCGAGCGTCTGCGGGCGATAGAGCGTGTCATGCAGCGGCCGCCGTTCAACAGTTTGCGCCGCGCCACTGCCGAGATTCCGGCCGACATCGAAGACAAGCTGGCGTTGATTCATAGCCCGGCGATGATTTCCAGGGTATTGAACGGCATGCCGGGCGAAGGATACGCCCACTTCGACGCCGATACGGTCGCTTCGCCCGGCTCCAAACAAGCCGCACTCAGAGCGGTAGCCAGCGTTTGCGATGCAATCGACCGGCTGATGAGCGGCGACGCCGACAAAGCTTTTTGCGCGGTGCGCCCGCCCGGCCACCACGCCATGCCGAATTATCCGATGGGTTTTTGTCTGTTTAACAACGTCGCGATTGCCGCCGAGTATGCCCGCCGTCACCATGGCTTACAACGCATCGCCGTCGTGGATTTCGACGTACACCATGGCAACGGCAGCCAGGCGGCGTTTTACCAACAACCCCAGGTGATGTACGCTTCCAGCCACCAATGGCCGCATTATCCGGGCAGCGGCCATCCGTCGGAGCACGGCGCGGGCAACATCGTCAACGTGGCTTTGCCCACCGGAACCGACGGTACGGCCTTCAGAGAGAAATACCAAGAGATTATCTTACCGGCGGTGCGAAAATTTCGGCCGCAGTTACTGTTGGTCTCGGCCGGCTTTGACGCCCATAAAGACGATCCTTTGGCTTCATTACGCTTGAACGAAGCCGATTATGCCTGGGTCACGCAACAATTAGTCGAGATAGCCGACAGTTGTTGCGATGGACGCATGCTGTCGGCGTTGGAAGGCGGCTATAACCTCACGGCTTTGCCAGCCAGCGTCGCCGCCCACGTGGCGGCAATGGCCGGGCTTGAATCGGTGGATTGAATAGGTGCTCTGGCCGGGCGGAGCAGAACACACTAGCAAACCGACTCCGCTCATTCGGCTTGCTAGCCCTAAGGTTTAATCAGATTACCACGCGTGCCCACTGTGTTCGGGTGAGCACGCGCTTATGGTGCTGGCGCCTCAATTTTCGGTTATTAACCCCTTACCCAGCTCAAGCGGACAAATGCCGAAATTTGCAGCACAAAAGGTCTCACTTATTTTATGGCCGGTACGGTGTACACGTAATCGGCATCTTTCATCGGCGTATGGCAGGCGAAACACGTCGCGGATTTTTCTTGATCGTGCATCTCCAGGCGGTCGGCAACCCAATGCCCGAAACCCCAACCGCCGGTTTGCGCATATTTTTTACTGTCTTTGACCATGGCTTCCGCCCCAGCGAATTCACCCGGTACCACGGCTTGTGGCCAATTCGGATGGCTGGATTCTTTCCAACCAACCTTGGCTAAAATGGTGCCGTCCGGCCAAGACTTGGTGCTACCGCTGCGCGCAGCCTGGATGGCAATATCGTTGCCTAAAATCACCCGCACCAATTTTTTGTCCAGGCGATGGGAAATACCGATCACCCGCCAGTCTTTGTACGCGCCGAATTCCGGTTGCGGCGGATTGGCCGGGACCGATTCCGCGCCGGCAAACGGTGCGGCACCGAGTGCCGCAATACTCAATAGAACTGCTGCGAACATGCTTGGTTTCATCTAAATCTCCTAAATCCGTATGAGTAGTTGACTGAAGCGCTGGGAATTTTAACCAGATACGCGCAGATCGGCTAACATTAAAACTGCCATTTTCGCTTGACTTGAGCGGAAATCCTGTATCGGGGGATGCTTGTCGCAACCACCCGCCGGTATTTTTAATCGGCGAGTGGCGCGGCTGTAAGGAGATAAAGAAAGGGATTAGCGGTCAAGCGGCGAGTTTTTTACGCGAAGCGCCGGCGGCAACGATCAACATGGCGCCCATCAAAGAAAAAGCGGACGGCAGCGGAACCGGCGATCCACCTGAATTTTCGATAATGTTAACCAGCGTTATCGGACTGATATTGGCATCGAATCCATAAGGACCGATAAAGTTCAGACTTAAACTGGTTAAGTTTAAAAATACCGAGTCGTCCGAAAATTCGTCGAATTTAAACAACTGCTGCCCGCTGCCGTTTACGGAACGCACCCCGGAGCTGGAGCTGCCGTTAGCCACTAATTCCAGATCCAACGACAAGTCGATGTTGTCTATGGCAAAACTAATGGCATTGCCGAACGCCGTTAAGTCAGTCACATCGAATGTCCATTGCACCGAGCCGCTTCCGGCCGACTTGATCGAATTGGATATCAACAACACGCCGTTATCGGCCAACACTGTTTGCCTGCTCAATACGCTGCCATCCGTCGCGTAAACCGTAAAAGTCCGGGTGGCATTGCTTAGATCGGAACCCGCCAATACAGGGGATGTTGCCACTGTAGCCCCTAGGCTATTGCCTTTGTCGCTGACCGATTGCCAATCGGTAAAACCGTCTAGGCTGAAATCGCCAGCGTTAGCGCAATTAGACATAAAAATCGCAAACGCCCATGCGGCGAGAGTCGTTTTTCTTGATTTGCTGAGTGCCATAAAGGTTTCCTGTGAAATGAATGAATTGTCGCGGTTTAAATGGTCGATTGAGACTGACGTCTAGCGGCGAAACCGGCAAAGCCTATTGCTATGAGCAAGGCGATATTCGGTTCCGGAACGGTTGAGCCTGTACGGGTATCGGTGGCGAGCAAACTAAATGCCGCATCCCAGGCATTACTTCCGGAAAATTTGATTTCCAAGCTTTGCACGTTGGAAAACGCTAACGGATTGCTAAAGTCGGCAAAATCGAATGCATAGTGCCCGGCAAGCGTAATCATTTGAACCGCATGAACCGAACCGGCATTGACGATAAACTCGATGCCGATAGGGCCGGCATCTTTCGCGTCCACGTTGAACAACAATGCCGTAGCCATGGACGAGAAATCTATGCTGTCGAAAGCATAAAACACCGAAGCGCTGCTGGTGGAGCCGGGGTCGTTGGTGCTGACGACCAAATTACCGCTATCGATGCCAACATAGGTTTCGTATGGCGAATTGGCAGCGGCCGACAAACTTCGTTCCAAATTGCTTAAATCGGTATGTGTCGCGCTTATGTGAACAGGTCCGTCCACGCCGTTGATCACTTCTTGGTAGGTTTGAAAGTCATCGATTAATACGTTGGCGGCCGCCGGTTGAATGGCAAACACCGACAATAAAGCCGGCAGCACTAGAGGTGTTTTCGCTATCTTCACGTGGACTTCCTTTGAAATGAACAATTTGGAGTTTTAGGTTGCTGTTAAGCAGCATTTATGCCACTCTCCTTTTGCATTCCGCATTCAAGGCTTGGAAACTTGAGCCATTTAACTTTCCAACCATAAAACTGACAGCAATGACAGGTATTTAATGTCAAGCCTGACAAACCTGTCGTCATGGCCGGCGGGCATGACGACAGGTCAAAAATCGCCCTGAATGCAACAATCGATTAATCACAGCAAATAACTGCCGTAAAATGACAGGCCGAAAGCCGCCAACCCTTGCCGAAGCGCGGCGGCTCTTACTCAACACCGCTTATTTAACTTCTCATCATTCGCCATGGGTGTCTTAGAAAATTTCGAACAATTCCCGCTAAAAGACTTTACCGAAAAGGCGTACTTGGACTATTCCATGTACGTCATTTTGGACCGCGCCCTGCCCCACATCGGCGACGGCCTCAAACCCGTGCAGCGCCGCATCGTCTATGCAATGTCCGAATTGGGCCTGACCGCGTTAGCCAAATATAAAAAATCCGCCCGCACGGTCGGCGACGTGCTGGGTAAATACCATCCGCACGGCGATTCCGCCTGTTACGAAGCCATGGTGCTGATGGCCCAGGATTTTTCTTACCGCTATCCTTTGATCGACGGCCAGGGCAACTGGGGCTCGCCGGACGATCCCAAATCCTTCGCCGCGATGCGTTACACAGAGTCTCGCCTGACCGCATACGCGCAAACCTTGTTGAGCGAACTGGGACAAGGCACGGTCGACTGGGCGGATAATTTCGACGGTACCTTGCAAGAACCGGCGCTGTTGCCGGCCCGTCTGCCGAATGTGCTATTGAACGGCACCATGGGGATCGCAGTCGGCATGGCCACCGACATTCCTCCCCACAATTTACGCGAAGTCGCCAACGCCTGCTTGCAGCTACTGGACGATCCCGGTACGCCGATGGAGATTTTGCTGCAACACGTCAAAGGTCCGGACTATCCGACCGACGCTGAAATCGTTACCTCGGCCGCCGACCTGCAAAAGCTGTATCTTTGCGGCAACGGCTCGGTAAAAATGCGCGCCAAATTCGAATGGGAAGACGGCAACATCGTCATCACCGCCCTGCCTCACCAAGTTTCCGGCGCCAAGCTGCTGGAGCAAATCGCCGCCCAAATGTTGGCTAAAAAGCTGCCGATGATCGAGGATTTGCGCGACGAATCCGATCACGAGAATCCGACCCGGCTGTTGATCATCCCCAAAACCAAGCGCATCGATGTCGAAGCCGTGATGTCGCACCTATTTGCAACCACCGATTTGGAAAAAAATTACCGGGTCAATCTGAACATGATCGGCCTGAACGGCAAACCGCAAGTCAAAAACCTCAAACAGATCTTGAGCGAATGGCTGAGTTTTCGGACCGAAACCGTACGCCGCCGTTTGCAACACCGCCTCGACAAAGTCTTGGCGCGCCTGCATATCCTGGCGGGCTTGTTGATCGCTTATCTGAACATCGACGAGGTCATCGCCATTATCCGCCACGAAGAACAGCCGAAACCGGTGTTGATGGCGCGCTTTGAATTGACCGACCTGCAAGCCGAAGCAATCTTGGAATTGAAATTGCGTCACTTGGCGAAGCTGGAAGAAATAAAAATCCGCGGCGAACAGGACGAACTGGAACAAGAACGTTTGCAGTTGGAAGCGACTTTGGGCTCGGAACATCTATTGAACCGGCTGATCCGCGGCGAAATCGAGCGGGACGCGGAAAAATTCGGCGATGCGCGCCGCTCACCCATCGTTGAACGCGACGCAGCACAGGCCTTGGACGCCAGCGAATTGATAGCCAACGAACCGGTGACCGTCATCTTGTCGCAAAAAGGCTGGATACGCGCGGCCAAAGGTTACGACATCGAGGTCGAAAGCCTGAGTTATCGGGCCGGCGACGGCTATTTGTCCTCGGCCAAAGGCCGCACCACGCAAGCGGCTTACCTGCTCGACTCGACCGGCCGGGTCTACACCATCAGCACCCACGACCTCCCTTCCGCGCGCAGCCAAGGCGAACCGTTGACCGGGCGGCTCAATCCGCCGGCCGGCGCGTTGTTTACCGATGTGTTCAGCGGTCAGCCGGACGATTGGGTTTTGCTGTGCAGCAGCGCCGGTTACGGTTTCCGCGTGCAATTGAAGGAGTTATTCAGCAAGAACAAAGCCGGCAAGGCGGTTTTGAGCTTATCCGACAAGTCCGGTGTAATAAGCCCGGCGGCGATTGCGAGCGAACACGAGCTGCTCGCCGTCGCCAGCTTGCAAGGCAGATTATTGATTTTTCCGGCGCAAGATTTGCCGGAATTGGCAAAGGGCAAAGGCAACAAGCTGATCCAAATTCCGCCAGCCGATTTGGCGGCCGGCAAAGATGCGCTGGTCGCGGTGTGTGCGTTCAAAACCGGCGGCGAACTGAAAATCGTCTCCGGTAAACGCCACCTGACCTTGAAACCCCAGGACATTGCCCAATACACAGGTCATAGAGCCAATCGCGGCAATTTACTGCCCAGAGGCTTTCAAAAAGTCGACGCCCTGTACACAACCAGCGAATGAGCCCCCTCTAGCAACGTGTAGCTCATGCCGGAATCGCCCACCCTAACTGCCGGAATTCACTACGAAAACGCCGCAAATGGCAGCTTAATCGTGCATTTGAGCGGTTACTGGCAAACCGGCAGCGCTATTCCGGATATACACACTCATGTCGCCGAGTTAACTCGGCGACAACCTCGCGCGCTCAAGATTAAAGTCACCGTCACGACTTGGGACAGCCGTCTGCCCTGTTTTCTGTTCAAACTGCTGGAATTCACCGGTCGAAAAGGTATAGACACCGAGCTGGACGAATTGCCGGATAGCCTGCGGGCCTTGTTGCAACTCGCCCTGACGGTGCCGGAACGTAGCGACGCGCAACGCGTATCGCTACCCGAATCGACACCGGCTAAAATCGGCCGCTTCGTTGTGAACTTTGCCAACCATACCGCCGAATTCGTGCAATTCATTGGCGAATTGATGCTGGCTGCAGCTGCCGCATTCGGCGGAAAAGCCCGTTTCCGTTGGCTGGACGTACTGATCGCCATTCAAGATGCAGGGCCCGGCGCCTTGCCTATCGTCGGTTTGATCAGTTTATTGGTCGGCTTGATCTTGGCGTTCGTCGGCGCGGTGCAGCTGGCCTTGTTCGGCGCGCAAATTTATATCGCCGACTTGGTGGCGTTAGGCACCGTTAGGGAAATGGGTACGCTGATGACCGCAGTGATCATGTCCGGCAGAACCGGGGCCGCCTATGCCGCGCAATTGGGCATGATGAAGGTCAATAGCGAAATCGACGCCTTACGGACCATGGGCCTTTCCCCTATCGAATTTCTGATCTTTCCTCGCATGCTGGGTTTGATACTGATGATGCCGCTGTTATGCCTGTATGCGGACTTAATGGGCATCATAGGCGGCGCTATCGTCAGCTTGGCGATATTCGACATTGCTCCGGCTCAGTACTATTACGAAATCCGCAAAGCGGTGCAATTGGACGATTTGGCGATAGGCTTATTCAAAGGCTTGGTATTCGCCGCGTTGATCGCGAGCGCGGGCTGTATGCGCGGCATGCGCTGCGAAAACAGCGCCGCCGGCGTCGGCGATGCGGCGACCGCCGCGGTGGTCGACAGCATCATCTACATCGTCGTGGCCGACTCTGTCATCACCCTGCTGTGCAATCAATTGGGTATCTAGCCGTCCAACCATGACCTATCCCCACATCAGCGTCTCCAATCTGACCATGGCCTACGGCGATTACATCGTGCAGCGCGATTTGAACTTTACAATAGCGCGCGGCGAAATCTTCATCGTCATGGGCGGCAGCGGTTGCGGTAAAAGCACGTTGCTGATGCATATGATCGGTTTGAAAACCCCGCGGCAAGGCGACGTGTTCTACGAGCAACAAAGCCTTTGGCAAGCCAACGCGGAACAACGCAACCGCATCATGCGCCGTATCGGCGTGTTATACCAAGGCGGCGCCTTATTCAGTTCCATGACGCTAGCGGAAAACGTCGCCTTGCCGTTGAACGAATTTACCGAATTGAGTAAATCCGAAATCGCCGACATGGTTTCGTACAAATTGGCTTTGGTAGGCTTGGCCGGCTTCGAAACTTATTATCCGGCCGAATTGAGCGGCGGCATGCAAAAACGCGCCGGCTTAGCCAGGGCCATGGCTTTGGACCCTGAAATTTTGTTTTTCGACGAACCTTCATCAGGCCTGGACCCTATCAGCGCCCGTTTGTTGGATGATTTGATTGTGAGTTTGCGCGACGCTTTAGGGACCACGGTAGTCGTCATCAGCCACGAATTACCGAGCATATTCGCAATCGGCACCAACTCGGTGCTGTTGGATGCGGATGCAAAAACCATGTTGGCCCAAGGACCGCCCAAACAAATCCTCGAACACGCCCAAGACCCGCGTATCATACGCTTTTTGACGCGCGGTACCGGCATAGCGCAGTCCGCCCCAGCCAAAACCGATACATGAGTAAATCCATCAGTCCCACTGCGATCGGCGGTTTCACCATCGGCGCCGTGCTGCTGTTAATCAGCGGCCTGTTTTTGTTCGGCGGCGAAAGTCTGTTCAGCCCGGAAAAACAACGTTACGTGGTGTTTTTCGAATCTTCTCTGAACGGCCTGGAAATAGGCGCGCCGGTTAAAATGCAAGGAGTAAAAGTCGGCCAAGTCACGGATATTGCCTTGCAATTCGATAAAAAGCGCGACAAATTATTCAAGCCTGTGGTCATCGAAATAGAACCCGAGCGGATCAGCGGCTCCGGCGCATCACCTCTACCCGTCGCCGAAAACGAAGACGACAGAAAAGCGCAACTCGACAAATTGGTCGCTCTGGGTTTTCGCGCCCGTTTGGAGCTGCAAAGCTTTTTGACCGGCTTGCTGTATGTCGATCTGGACGTCTATCCCAACAAACCGGCCCTGTATGCCGGGCTCAATTACCAGGATTTGATGGAAATTCCCGGCATCCCGACTACTGCCGACGAATTGCGCAATACGGCCGAAGAAGTAGTGGAAAAACTCAAGGAGTTGCCGCTGGATCAAATCGTGCGCGACTTCGCCGAAAGCCTGCACGAAATCCGCAGCTTGTTGGCTTCGGAAGACTTGAAGAAAACCCAAGTCTCGCTGGCCAATACCTTGCAACAAGTGGAAACCACCTTGGCCATTCTCAATCGAAATCTGGAACCCTTGCTGCGCGACAGCCACGCCACCATCGTCAATTCGGAACATTTGGTTAAAGATACCCAGGCAGTAATTGCGCAGTTGCATGCCGGCTTGCCGCAAATTTTGCTCAGCGCCGACAAAACTCTGTCGGCCGCCGCCGCTACATTGAACCAAGCCGAAAGCTCCTTGCAGAGCATGGGAAATGCGGTCGGTCCCGATTCGTCGCTGAACGCCACGCTGAACGCGCTAAAACAGGCTGCCAAGGCGATTCGTGATTTAAGCGACTATGTGCAGCAGCACCCCGAAGCACTGTTGACAGGAAAGGACGACTAGCCACCATGAAACCAATACCTCTGCCGCGCTGTTTTCCGATATTGTTACTCGCCTTATGGGGCTGCGCCTCGACTCCGGCCGCTAATTTTTTTTTGCTGGAACCGCTGCCGATGCCGCATCAACGAGAGGCGGCCGGCTTTTTGCCCGTGACGCTGGAACTCGGGCCGATCAAAATTCCGGCGTATTTGGACCGAGCGCAACTGGTTTATGCAACCGCTGACAACCGCTACCGCTTAGATGAATTCAACCGCTGGGCCGAGCCTTTGGACGACAACATCGGCCGGGTTCTGACTATCGACTTGCAAAACGCGTTAGGCGCCAAGGTTCTGCCGCCGCATTCGCCGCTGGCCGACCAAACTACTTATAAAATCGCGCTAAACGTGCTGCAATTTCACAGGGATGGGCTGAACCAGGCAATCCTGAACGCCGATTGGCTGATCAGCCAACAGGGCAAGCAGTTAGTGCAGACACCATTTAATTGCGCGCAACTCGTTCGCGGCGATACGGCCGCAGATCAAGTCGCCGCCTTGAATACCTGCTTGAACCAATTGAGCGGCAAACTCGCGGATAATGTAAAGTCACTGCTACGCCGATAACCCTACCGACCACCGTCGGCCTCACTTGCCATGCGCATAATTTCCCTGAATTTAAACGGTATCCGTTCGGCCGCCAACAAAGGTTTGTACACATGGTTGACCATGCAAAACGCCGATTTCGTTTGTCTGCAGGAGCTCAAAGCTCAAGCGGCTGACCTGACGGCGCACATGCAAAATCCCGACAATTACCACGGTTACTTTCATTATGCCGCCAAGAAAGGTTACAGCGGGGTCGGCCTATACAGCCGCTTACCGGCGGATTGCATCATCGAAGGCCTGGGCTACCCGGACATTGATGCGGAAGGCCGTTATTTGGAAGCCCGCTTCGGTAATCTGTCGGTGATTTCCTTGTATCTGCCCTCCGGTTCCAGCGGCGAGGAACGACAAGCCGTGAAGTTCAGCGTCATGGCCCGCTTTTTCCGGCATCTGCAACAGCTGAGAAACTCCGGGCGGCAAATCGTGATCTGCGGTGACTGGAATATTGCCCACAAAGAACAAGACTTGAAAAATTGGCGGGGCAATCGGAAAAACTCCGGTTTCCTGCCGGAAGAACGCGAATGGTTCGGCAAGGTGTTAAGCGAATTGGAATGGGTGGACGTTTATCGCCGGCTGCACCCGGATGCAACCGAGGCTTGCTACACTTGGTGGAGCAATCGCGGCCAAGCCTGGACGAAGAATGTCGGTTGGCGTATCGACTATCACATTTCGACGCCGGAACTTGCCCGCTCGGCTACAGCCGTCAGTATTTATAAAGCACAACGCTTTAGCGATCATGCCCCGCTTACCGTCGACTACCAGTGGACTATCGACCGCTGACGGCCTGTTTCCTGTGATCACACAAAAACACACTCAAAGCATGGTTAACGAAATGTTACACTGGCGCACCAGACGAGGATTCCAACTAAATTTAAAACTCAGGGGGTTTTATGAAAGGTAATGATCAAGTTATCGCTCATCTCAACGACTTGCTCGCCGGCGAACTGACCGCCATCGACCAATATTTCGTGCATTCGCGCATGTATGAAAACTGGGGTTATCACAAACTATCCGAGCGCATCGCTCACGAAGTTCAAGACGAAACCAACCACGCCGACGCACTGATCAAACGCATTCTGTTCTTGGAAGGGACGCCGGATTTGACCAAGCGCGATCCATTGCAAGTAGGCCGTGACGTCGAAGAAATGTTGAAAAACGACCTGAACGTCGAATTGTCCGTCGTGCAGCATCTGCGTAAGGTCATGGCATATTGCGAATCCGTGCAAGATTACGTCACCCGGGAAATTCTTCGCGCCATGTTGGACGATACCGAACACGACCATGCCCATTGGTTGGAACAGCAGTTAAACCTGATAAGCCATATCGGCTTGCAAAACTATCTGCAATCGCAAATGTAACACCGCAGCAAGCGAACCGGGGCCTGTCAGCACCATCGCCGTAAAGTTAAGCCGTTTGTAGCAAATGCAGGGTTGAATGTATTCGACCCGATGCCGCCAACAATGCGAATCAATGCGCACCTACCCTTTTTAACTTAAACGCATTGATGTTAGCGTCCCGGTCCTCGTCTTCGCGACACTCGGTCGCTTGGCCTTCGCTCCGCTTGATTTCCGGAGATCGCTTATCCCCATGCTGCAAAATACCGTGTTACCCATACCCGCCGATCTGCCCGCTACCCTACGCGAACATGCCGAGCCGCTTTACGCCAAGTTGGCCGCTACCCTGTCCGCAGCCGATCTTGACATATGCCGAGACGAAAGAATCAAACAATCGGCGCCGAAAGTATGCTTATGCAGTCAGTTCGTATTGGAAAATTGGCTGAAAGAACCTGCAATAATCAAGGATTTAGTTGAAAGCGGCGACCTATTCTCGCCCGTACGACGCCAAAGCTATGCCTCGACCACGGCACAATTTGAAGTTGACTCCGAAGCCGCGCTAGCTAAACGCCTAAGACAGTTTAGGCGGCGAGAGATGCTGCGCATCGCCTGGCGGGATTTAGCCGGCTGGGCGGACCTGGACGAAACGCTGGCCGATTTAAGCGAGCTAGCCGATTGTTGCATCCGCTCGGGGTTGGATTTTTGTTACGCGCAAGCTTGTCAGCGTTGGGGCACGCCTATCAGCCGCGCCGGCCATCCTCTCAATATCGTCGTTCTGGGCATGGGGAAACTCGGTGCCGCCGAACTGAATTTCTCGTCCGACATCGATTTGATTTTCGGGTTTGCCGAAGACGGCCTGTTAACCGAGAGAAAAGAAATCAGTTACGGCGAGTTTTTTACCAGAATCTGCCGCTCCTTGATCAAATTGCTGGATGAAACCACCGTAGACGGCTTTGTATTCCGAACCGATGTGCGCTTGCGTCCGTTTGGAGACAGCGGCCCATTGCTGATGGATTTCGACGGCATGGAAAAATACTATCTGTCCCAAGCACGAGAGTGGGAACGTTACGCCATGATCAAGGCGCGTCAGGTAGCGGGCGACTTCGTCACCGGCCAACAACTGGCCGGCATCATCAAACCCTTCGTGTATCGCCGTTATTTGGACTACGGTGCGTTCGAAGAACTGCGTGCGCTCAAATTTCAAATCACCCAAGAACTCAAACGTAAAGACCGTTTGGATAACGTCAAACTCGGCCCCGGCGGCATCCGTGAAATCGAGTTCATAGGCCAAGCCTTCCAACTGATACGCGGCGGGCGGGAACCCCGTTTGCAGCAACGTGAAATTCAGGCGGTATTAAAATCCTTGGCCGAGCTACAGCTGATGACACACAACGATGTGTCGTTATTGACAGAAGCCTATCGTTTTTTGCGTCAGGTCGAAAATCATATCCAAGCGTTCCAAGACAAACAAACCCACGATCTGCCCAAGCAAGAAGCCTATCAAATGATACTGGCTTATTCGTTGGGTTATAACGATTGGCCTAGCTTCAAGGCGCGATTGGATAGTGTTCGGCAAGGCGTGCACGGCATTTTCGAGCAGGTATTTTCTTTATCCGAACAAGATCGTCAGCACCAATCGTCCAAAGTAATCTGGAGCGGCGTAGATCCGGTACGCTGCTTGGCCTTACTGGGGGAATGCGGCTATATCGATGCAGAGGACACCTTTAAAGCCCTACAAGACTTCAAAACCTCAAGCGCGGTCAAAAAGTTGACCAACAAAGGCGCCAACTTTCTTGATCGCTTGATGCCTTTGGCTCTCGAAACCATTGCCAACATCGAAACGCGCGAAGTCACGCTTAAACGGGTATTGGCGTTGTTTTCCGCGGTTTCCGGCCGTAGCGTGTATTTAGCCTTGCTTGCGGAAAACCCGGACGCGCTAAACCAACTGGTACGCTTGGCGTCCGCCAGCTCTTGGATCTGCGATTACCTGGGTAAGTATCCGATTTTATTCGACGAATTACTGGATCCTGCGGCGCTTTATCAGCCGTTAAACAAAGCGGCTCTAGCGCAAGACCTGCAACGCGAGCTGGATAAGTTGGAGAGCCGCGACAGCGAAGCCTTGATGATTGCTCTTCGCCAGTTCAAGCACATCAACGTTCTGCGCGTCGCTGCAGCGGACGTCATGAGCGTCATTCCTGTGATGGTGGTTAGCGACTATTTGACATGGATCGCAGAGGTCGTATTAGATCAAGTCGTGATGCGTGCTTGGTCAATGTCAATTGACAAATACGGCTGCCCGCCCGGCGCATCCGCGCAACAAATCAGCGGATTCGGCGTCATCGGTTTCGGTAAATTAGGGGGAATCGAATTAGGCTATGCCTCCGATTTGGATTTGGTGTTCTTGTATCGATGCCAAGACGATTTGGCGATGACGGACGGCCCCAAATCGATCAGCTGTGCGCAGTTTTACATCCAGCTCGGTCAAAAGATTCGGCATATTTTGGACACCAAAATGCTATCCGGAATACTTTATGAATGCGACCTTCGCTTGCGTCCGAACGGCGATTCCGGGCTGTTGGTCACCCATATTGACCATTACGAGGACTATCTGCGCAATCAAGCCTGGACTTGGGAACATCAAGCGCTGGTTAGAGCGCGATTTATTAGCGGCGATGTCAACATGCAAGAAGAGTACCAAAGCATCCGGGCCCGCATTTTGGCCTTACCTAGAGACACCCGACAGCTGAAACAGCAAGTAGCGGAAATGCGGGAAAAAATGCGCACTCACCTCGCCGATGAATCCGCAGACGCGTTTGACTTAAAGCAGAGTAAAGGCGGCATGGCAGACATTGAGTTTTTGGTCCAATTCGGGGTACTGGCTAGAGCACAACATAACGCAAAGTTAACAATTTATACCGACAACATCAGAATTCTGGAGTCACTGACTCAAGACGGCTTCTTGAACTCGGACGACGCACATGCCCTAAAAGAAGCATACAAAGCCTACCGAAATTTCGCCCACCATCAAATTTTACAAGGCGAACGCGCTGTGGCCAGCCCGCAAGAATTCGATAAGCTGCGCGGCAAAGTCGATGCGATTTGGGAACACATCATGCTGAACCGAACAACATAGGCCTGATCTAGCCCCGCACGTTGCACTCTGCCGTTTGTCGCCTAAACTCACCTGTGCTGCAACTGGCAAAGCCGCTAGCTTTATTTAGTAAAAGTAAATGCCTGAAAGCATCACAGTTTGCCTTCATTGTTCTTGATATGCCTTACTCACAAGGCTAGCTTAGTCCGTCGACACGAATTTTAAGGAAGTCATGTCTATCATCGAAATTGCAATCTCGCTCTTAGCAGTCGTATTTGCCGGAAGTATCGGTTTTTGGTTGGGTCGCAGTAGCGCAGAAAACCAATACAAACAGAGTACCGAAACCGATAACAAATCTTCGCAAACGGACGTGCTCGACACCGTAAAGCACTATTTACGGAGCGTAAACGCGTTCGCAGAAGACATTATCCCCACATGGTCACAGCATATCGAGAACTCCAGACTACAGATGGAACAGGCAGTCGGAGACTTAACCACTCAATTCGCAGTCATTACCCGCAACCTCGATAACGTTTTAAAATCTTCCGGCAGCACCTTTTCCGAACGTCACGAAGATATTTTTCTATCCAGCAATAGCCGTCTGGAAGAAGTGGTCAACTCACAAGAACTCTCGCTAAAACAAAACACACTGGTTCTGGAGCGTATACGCTCGCTGGCCGGCTTTATAGACGAGCTAAAAAACATGGCCAAAGAAGTGGCAAGGATTGCCGACCAAACCAATCTGATTGCATTAAATGCCGCAATCGAAGCCGCACGAGCCGGAGAAGCGGGAAGAGGATTCGCCGTGGTAGCCGACGAAGTAAGAAAGTTATCCAACCAATCCGGGGAAACCGGGAAAATGATAGGCTCGAAAGTCGACCAAATTAATAATGCGATGAATGCCGCGCTCAGTGCGGTGGAAAAAAGTGCTGAAAACGAGATCAACTCCATCGAATCCGCAAGAAGCAACATACAATCGGTACTTGGAGATCTGCGCTCGATTTTCGAAAACTTGCAAAATGATTCAAGTCATTTAGGTGTATCGGCCCAAAAAATAAAACAAGAAATCGATCAATCTCTGATTCAGTTCCAGTTTCAAGATCGCATAGGACAAATTCTGTCCCATGTCCGCGATAGCATTAACGAATTTCCGCATCACGTAAACGCTAGCCACAGCACGGAACTTGAAAAACTGAAACCCCTGAATATTAACGCCATGCTGAACGCTTTAAGAAGCAGCTACACGATGGAAAGCGAACATCATGCGCACGGGGGCACGAATTCTTCTTCCACCACCAATGACGAAATTACATTTTTCTAGGATTTTCAAATTATGTCGAAAACTATTTTGATCGTTGACGATTCGGCGTCAGTCAGGCAGGTCGTAAAAATCGCTCTTACCGGAGCCGGTTACGATGTTATCGAAGGCGTGGATGGCAAAGACGCTTTGTCGAAATTAACCGGCCAGAAAGTACATCTGATCATTTCGGACGTGAACATGCCTAATATGGATGGCATTACCTTTGTTAAAGAAGTTAAGAAGCTAGCGGCCTATAAATTCACTCCTATCATCATGTTAACCACCGAATCTCAAGAAACTAAGAAACAGGAAGGTCAAGCAGCCGGCGCTAAAGCCTGGGTGGTAAAACCCTTTCAGCCGGCGCAAATGTTAGCGGCCGTATCTAAACTTATTTTGCCTTAGCGAATTTAAGAGTTGCAGCCATTTACAGACTGCCCTGAAATCGCTATTTCTTCAATATTGTCAATTTCGATTACATACCATGCAAACTCTGACTTTAGAAGATGAACTAACGATTTTTACTGCAGCAGAGCTGAAACCGCAGCTTTTAAATTTTCTTAATTCGGAAAATGAATTGGAAATCGATTTGTCCAAGATCGTAGAAATGGATACTGCCGGGCTGCAACTTTTGATTTTGATTAAGCGTGAAGCGAATAAAGCAAGTAAAAAACTTCATTTCATTTTTCACAGTAAAACTGTATTGGAAATACTAGAACTAACCAATTTAACCGCTTCATTCGGCGATCAAGTAGTGTTAGCTCGCAACGAGGGGTAGCCGTATGAGTATCGATGACGAAATGCGGGAAGCATTAATCACTTTCACTGTAGAAAGCCTGGAATTATTGCAAGAAATGGAGGACGGTCTACTCAGCCTAGAAGACGGGTCCGATGCCGGCGAGCGAATCAACGCCATATTTCGAGCTGCACACACCATAAAAGGCTCATCCGGTTTATTTGGTCTTGACCATATAGTAGCGTTTACCCATGTCGTAGAAAGCGTACTCGATGCCTTACGCGACGGCACTATATCAGTCAGTTCGGAATTAATCGCCGCTCTGCTCCCCTGCTGCGATTACATCACCTTGCTTATCCGGGCAGTTGCGGATGGTCAAATGGAAACCGATCCGGACATGATCGCCACGGGTCAAGAATTGATAACAGGCTTACAAGTATTTTTGACGCAACCGGCTACAAGCAACAAACCCATTACTGTAAGCGAACCCCAAAGCCAAGTCGTAAGTCTGGGAAGCGGCGACTTTGAAAACGGCAATTGGCACCTATCCATCCGCTTTGGCGTCGACTCGTTGAGGGACGGCATGGATCCCTTGTCGTTTATTCGCTATCTAGGCACCTTGGGCTCTATCAGGCAAATTTCTACCCTTAGCGAAAGCCTGCCTGACGCGGAAAAAATGGACCCTGAATCCTGCTACCTGGGATTTGAAATCAATTTGCAAAGTAATGCCGGCAAAGAAGAAATAGAAAACGTTTTTGAATTCGTCAGAGACACCAGCATTATCCGCATCCTGCCGATGGATAGCAAAATTGAAGATTTCATAGCCTTGATCAAGGAGTTACCGGAAGACGATGCGTTTCTTGGCGAATTATTAGTCAAAAGCGGGGCACTGACTCACCGCGAACTTCAAGAAGCCTTAAACCAGCAAGTTAGCGAAAACAGAATTCCGGAAAATGACGCGCTTTCGGTAAAACCCAAACAGCCTATCGGCGAAATTTTGGTTGAACAACACGCCGTACAACAACCCATAGTCAATGCGGCACTGGACAAACAAAAACAAATTAAGGATAACAAAGCCAAAGAAAATCAAAGTATTCGAGTAGATGCCGAACGCTTAGATGTATTGATCGATCTAATTGGAGAGCTCGTTATAGCCGGTGCCGGGGTCAATTTGCTAGCCTTGGAAACAAGGGAAGCGCGCCTGCATGAAGCTACCGGTGAAATGATGCGTCTTGTTGAGGAAGTACGCGATAGTGCTCTCCAACTGCGCATGGTACCAATCGGAACCACATTCAGCCGATTCCATAGAGTGGTTAGGGATGTTAGTAAAGAGCTAGGGAAAGATATCGAATTGCTAATCAACGGCGCCGATACGGAGGTCGACAAATCCGTTGTAGAAAAAATCGGCGACCCGCTCATGCATTTGGTGCGCAACTCCATGGATCACGGCATCGAAACAGCTGAAGTAAGAAGAGAGCGCGGCAAGCCTCCACGCGGCAGATTGGGCTTAAATGCTTACCATGCGTCAGGCAGTATCGTAATCGAGGTTATGGACGACGGTGGCGGTCTAAACCGTGATCGCATACTAGCTAAAGCCATAGAACGCGAGCTTATTGCCCCCAATGCAGTTTTGAGCGATCAAGAGGTATATGCCTTAATTTTTGAACCCGGCTTTTCAACCGCACAACAAATATCGAATTTGTCCGGCCGCGGGGTCGGCATGGATGTGGTTAAACGTAACGTTACCGCTTTGCGCGGGCGTATCGAGGTTGAAAGTCAATTAGGGCTGGGTACCACAATGCGAATCCACCTACCTTTGACGCTAGCCATCATCGATGGATTTATGGTAGGAGTCGGTTCGTCTACTTTCGTCATTCCTCTCGACAGAATTCTTGAGTGCGTTGCTCTGCCGGAAGATACCGAAGACCGCGAATATGTAGATTTAAGAGGTGAAGTACTGCCGCTAATCAAACTGCGTCAATTGTTCGAAATTGAGGGAGAAACCCCTAAACGGGAAAATATCGTAGTTGTAGAGTATGCGGGCAATAAGGCCGGGTTAATCGTAGACCAATTATTAGGGGAGTTCCAAACTGTCATTAAACCGCTTAGCAAGCTTTTCACGCATATTAAAGGCGTGGCAGGCTCCACTATATTGGGAAGCGGTAAAGTTGCACTGATTTTAGATGTGGCTACGCTATTGGATTTTGTCTCCGTAAAAGCGCAAGCAGCAATTAGTTCCAAAAATATTTAACTCTGTGCTCATTATTTAGCAAATTGCGGCTTAACGCTCCTTTTGTACATCATGTAGTTGAGAAATGACGGTACGAGAGGCGAAAATGTGAAACACATTCAATAACAAGTTTACTATTCATCCTTGGAGGATGTTTTATGGGCATACTCAATATTTTTGAAAAAAGCAAATCGACCATAGCTGCCGACTTATTCCATGAATTTCTGGATAACAGTAGCAACGGAGTTATTTTTTTTGATGGCAATTTAATAGCAACTCATGCCAGCAAAGCAGCAATAGAACTGTATAAAAAGTTCAAAGCATCGTTCGATGCGGATATTCCAAATTTTGACATTTCCTCAATCGCCGGCACCTCGTTGAAAAACTTTTCCCTAATACCGCTAACAGTCCTCGAAGATCTGCGCAATCGGAAAAGCTGGGCAAAAATACTCGACTTAGGCCCGGATAAGTTTCACTTTACGCTTACTCCTTTTGTCCGCGATACCGGTGAGTTTACCGGCGCGATGTTGGAGTTTTGGTGGGCTACCGAGTATCAAAAAATGGAAGTTGAAACGGCTAGATATGCTTCTATTGTTAAAGAAATGACCGTACCTGTCATGACTTGCGATGTAGATCGCAACATAACTTATGCCAATCCCGCGGTTATTGATTTACTCAAACGCCACAAAACAACTTTGGAACAGATATTTCCCAGGTTCGATCCGAATAATCTTATCGGACAAAATATAGATCAATACCACAAAGATCCGAACAAACAAAAAGACATCTTTGCTGATGTCAATAAAATGCCTTATAAAACCACTATATCAGTACTCGATATGTCGTTCGCGCTGACTGCATTTCCACTAAAAAATAATAAAGGAAAAGTTACCGGATATGCAGTGGAATGGTTTGACGTAACCGATGAGGAAAAAGCCATTAAAAAAGTGGAAAGTATAACGCAAGATATTATTAACGGTCTTCTAAAGAATAGAATTGATATAAGCGGCATTGAAGGATATATGCAACACTTGTCTACCAGCATCAATCAAATGTTGGACGCAATCATATCGCCTTTAAACGTAGCCGCCGACTATGTCGACCGCATCGCCAAGGGTGCCATTCCGCCGAAAATTACCGACAGCTATAACGGCGATTTCAATGTCATCAAAAATAACCTCAATACCTGTATAGACGCGGTTAACGCCTTGGTGGCCGATGCCGTGATGCTGTCTCAAGCAGCAGTCGAAGGCAAACTCTCGACCCGTGCCGACGCCGGCAACCATCAAGGCGACTATAGAAAAATCGTCGAAGGCGTGAACGACACCCTGAACGCCGTCATCGGCCCGTTGAACGTAGCCGCCGATTATGTCGACCGCATCGCCAAAGGCGCCATTCCGCCGAAAATTACTGACAGCTATAATGGCGATTTCAATGTCATCAAAAATAACCTCAATACCTGTATAGACGCGGTTAACGCCTTGGTGGCCGATGCCGTGATGCTGTCTCAAGCAGCAGTCGAAGGCAAACTCTCGACCCGTGCCGACGCCGGCAACCATCAAGGCGACTACAGAAAAATCGTCGAAGGCGTGAACGACACCCTGAACGCCGTCATCGGCCCGTTGAACGTAGCCGCCGACTATGTCGACCGCATCGCCAAGGGTGCCATTCCGCCGAAAATTACCGACAGCTATAACGGCGATTTCAATACCATCAAAAATAATCTGAATAACTGTATCGAGGCAATTAGTAATATGGTGGCCGAAGCAGCCGCCTTGGAACAAGCAGCCATAGAAGGACGTTTGTCCACCCGCGCTGATGCGCAACAGTATCAAGGCGATTACCGCAAAATCGTTCAGGGCGTAAACAACACCTTAGACGCCGTCATCGGCCCGTTGAACGTAGCCGCCGACTATGTCGACCGCATCGCCAAAGGCGCCATTCCGCCGAAAATTACCGACAGCTATAACGGCGATTTCAATGTCATCAAAAATAACCTCAATACCTGTATAGACGCGGTTAACGCCTTGGTGGCCGATGCCGTGATGCTGTCTCAAGCAGCAGTCGAAGGCAAACTCTCGACCCGTGCCGACGCCGGCAACCATCAAGGCGACTATAGAAAAATCGTCGAAGGCGTGAACGACACCCTGAACGCCGTCATCGGCCCGTTGAACGTAGCCGCCGACTATGTCGACCGCATCGCCAAAGGCGCCATTCCGCCGAAAATTACCGACAGCTATAACGGCGATTTCAATACCATCAAAAATAATCTGAATAACTGTATCGAGGCAATTAGTAATATGGTGGCCGAAGCAGCCGCCTTGGAACAAGCAGCCATAGAAGGACGTTTGTCCACCCGCGCTGATGCGCAACAGTATCAAGGCGATTACCGCAAAATCGTTCAGGGCGTAAACAACACCTTAGACGCCGTCATCGGCCCGTTGAACGTAGCCGCCGACTATGTCGACCGCATCGCCAAAGGCGCCATTCCGCCGAAAATTACCGACAGCTATAACGGCGATTTCAATGTCATCAAAAACAACCTCAATACTTGTATAGACGCGGTTAACGCCTTGGTGGCCGATGCCGTGATGCTGTCTCAAGCAGCAGTCGAAGGCAAACTCTCGACCCGTGCCGACGCCGGCAACCATCAAGGCGACTACAGAAAAATCGTCGAAGGCGTGAACGACACCCTGAACGCCGTCATCGGCCCGTTGAACGTAGCCGCCGACTATGTCGACCGCATCGCCAAGGGTGCCATTCCGCCGAAAATTACCGACAGCTATAACGGCGATTTCAATACCATCAAAAATAATCTGAATAACTGTATCGAGGCAATTAGTAATATGGTGGCCGAAGCAGCCGCCTTGGAACAAGCAGCCATAGAAGGACGTTTGTCCACCCGCGCTGATGCGCAACAGTATCAAGGCGATTACCGCAAAATCGTTCAGGGCGTAAACAACACCTTAGACGCCGTCATCGGCCCGTTGAACGTAGCCGCCGATTATGTCGACCGCATCGCCAAAGGCGCCATTCCGCCGAAAATTACCGACAGCTATAACGGCGATTTCAATGTCATCAAAAATAACCTCAATACCTGTATAGACGCGGTTAACGCCTTGGTGGCCGATGCCAATATGCTCTCTCAGGCTGCTGTGGAAGGTCGCTTACAAACCAGGGCTGACGCCAGCAAACATTCCGGTGACTATCAAAAAATCGTTCAAGGGGTAAACGACACCTTAGACGGCGTTATTCTTCCTTTGAATGAAGCGGTTGACGTTATTATGGGATTGGAACAAGGCGATTTAACTCGAACAATTGATGGAAATTACAAAGGGAATTTAGGAGAGTTTAAAGAGACTGTTAACAATACAATATCAAAGCTTTCTAAAACCATTTCTGAAGTTATAAACGCCGCAGGTCAATTAGGCAATGCTGCCGAACAAATCAGTGCGACCTCGCAATCGCTTTCTCAATCATCCAGCGAGCAAGCCGCCAGTGTCGAGGAAACCAGTGCAAGCGTCGAACAAATGGCCGCCAGCATCAGCCAAAACGCTGAAAACGCAAAAATTACCGATGGAATGGCCGGAAAAGCGGCTAAAGAAGCCAATGAAGGTGGTGTCGCGGTAAAACAGACGGTTGCTGCGATGAAAGATATTGCGGCAAAAATTGGAATCATCGACGATATTGCCTATCAAACCAATATGTTAGCACTTAACGCAGCTATCGAAGCCGCACGTGCGGGCGATCATGGGAAAGGTTTTGCTGTAGTAGCTGCAGAAGTCAGAAAACTAGCAGAGCGCAGTCAGGTTGCAGCACAAGAGATTAGCGAATTAGCTGAAAACAGTGTCAAAACTGCGGAGATAGCGGGTAAATTACTTGATGAAATCGTCCCCAGTATTGCAAAAACATCAGATTTAGTTCAAGAAATCGCTGCCGCATCGCAAGAACAATCAGCTGGAGTCAACCAAGTTAACACTGCGATGAATCAAATGAACCAGATAACGCAACAGAATGCATCCGCTAGCGAAGAACTTGCCGCAACAGCCGAACAAATGACCAGCCAAACGGAACAATTGCAAGGTTTGATGAGTTTTTTCAAAATTGGGAATGGGCAGGGAAATAACTTATCAATTCGTCCACCTCAAAAATCGATACGTGGTGTCGAAAACTTTAAAACGCCAGCATCGGCGAGCCGTCAATTTTCTGAAAAAAATTATGATGGAGAATTTGACCTCAAAAAGTTTGAACGATTTTAAGGAGATTACAAATGTCTGCAATCACCACAACGACAGGTAATCAATTACCCATGCATTCCGAACCGCGTGCTACCGCTGTCGGCCAATATTTAACCTTTGTTCTTGGCGGAGAAATATACGCTTTAGGTATTTTAAATATTAAAGAAATTATCGACTACGGTAATATTACAGAAGTACCCATGATGCCTAGCTTCATTCGAGGAGTCATTAATTTAAGGGGTAGCGTGGTACCCGTTATTGACTTAAAAGCACGTTTTGGAAAGGGCAATACCAACATAGTAAAACGAACAGGTATAGTCATTGTTGAAACAACTAACGCTGCGGATGATAACGCACAACAAGATATCGGTATCATCGTCGATGCCGTCAATGAAGTAGTCGAAATACCTCAACAAGAAATCGAACCACCGCCTAGCTTCGGCACCGGAATTAGACCCGATTTTATAAGCGGAATGGCGAAACGTGACGGGCGTTTCGTCATATTGTTAAATGTTAATCGAGTTCTCTCAATTGATGAGATGGCAAATCTTAGTAAAACGATAATTGACGATACGATGCATGGTGACGTCTAATTCTCATAGCCATCAAAATTTTAATAGCGTAAACCTAAGACAAGATGAATTTCTTTGGGTAAAAGACTATTTATATAAACATGCTGGGATTGTACTCAACGATAGCAAACAAGCATTAGTCTCCGGTAGACTCGACAAGCGTATTCGATATTATGGATTTGATAATTACTCTGATTATTTCCGCTCGCTTGGAAAGCCGGGGTTTGAAAACGAAAGTTTTATGATGATAGATCTATTAACTACCAATGAAACCTATTTTTTTAGAGAACCAAAACATTTCGAATTCTTAAAGTCTGTTTTTTTCCCCACACGCAGTTCCGGCCAACCGCTTCGGCTATGGAGTGCAGCGAGTTCAAGCGGAGAAGAAGCTTATACATTGGCCATGCTAGTTTCCGAGCATTGCCCTTATTCAAACTGGGAAATCATAGGAACAGATATTTCAACAAGAATTATCGAAAAAGCTCGGCGGGCACTTTATCCAATATGTGCCGCAGAAAAAATCCCACTACCCTTTTTAAAAAAATACTGCCTTAAAGGAAGCGCCGAATTCGATGGCTTTTTTTTGATTGAAGAAAGCCTGTGTAAACATGTCAAGTTTTTATATGCAAATTTGATAGATAAGCTTCCTGACCTTGGTTTGTTTGACGTCATTTTTTTAAGAAACGTCATGATCTATTTTGACGTACCAACCAAACAAAACCTAGTCGACCGTATTCAAAATCATTTGATTCCCGGAGGATATTTTATTGTCAGCCACTCCGAATCTCTGAGCGGCATGAAAACTAATTTACAGCAAATTGCGCCGTCGATTTATCAAAAGCCTGCATGAATACTCAATTCCGAAAGCCGGAATCTTACATCGATATCTTCTTGCAACCTGGAGAATTTTATTTCGGAGACCGGGAAACGAGAATTCGAACATTATTAGGCTCATGTGTAGCCATCACCATGTGGCATCCCCGCTTACAAATTGGCGGCATGTGTCATTATCTGCTACCGCTGCGGTCTTTAGTCAAAGATTCCAGCGATTTAGATGGACGCTATGCAAGCGATGCCATCATGCTGTTCCTGCAAGAACTAGACAAGTCAAGTACCTGGCCGCACGATTACGAGGTAAAAATATTCGGAGGTGGCGACCAATTCCCATCCCACCAAAGACATCCCACACTCAGTGTGCCTGACAAAAATATTACCGCCGGACAAAGCTTGCTAAGGCAGCATGGATTCACTATTAAAGTCGCTCACCTGGGCGGTACCGGCCATCGAAACGTAATTTTCGATGTTTGGAGTGGATACGTTTGGCTCCAACATGTTGCTATGCACTAGGATTTGATATGTCGGTACAGAAAATACGAACCTTGATAGTAGATGACTCTGCCGTTGTGCGCCAAGTACTCACGCAAATGTTGGAAAAAACAGAAGCGATTGAAGTCGTTGGAGCGGTATCGGATCCGATATTCGCCATGGCAAAAATGAACCAAGACTGGCCTGACGTTGTAGTTCTCGACGTAGAAATGCCGCGTATGGACGGAATCACTTTTCTTAAAAAAATCATGTCGGTTCGGCCCACTCCTGTGGTTATTTGTTCGACGCTCACTGAAAAAGGCGCGGAAACGACGTTACAAGCGCTCGCAGCAGGTGCCGTAGGAATAGTCACTAAACCCAAAGCAGGGTTAAAAAGCTTTTTAGAGGACGAAGCCAACGACATCATACACGCAATCAAAGCAGCATCATTAACGGATATGCGGCGAATGAAATCACTCACCATGAGTTCCGCCCGCAGCCAGCCCGTTTCGAAACCAAATGATTATCAGGCTGTACAAGCAATGTCCTCCACTACCGATCGAATCGTGGCTATCGGAACCTCCACAGGCGGAACCCAGGCACTGGAAGTTGTACTCACACATTTGTCGCGTATCTGTCCCGGCATCGTCATTGTTCAACACATGCCTGAAAAATTCACGGCTGCTTTCTCCGCTCGTTTAAATTCACTATGCGAAATTGAGGTAAAAGAGGCCGCAAGCGGAGACAGGATAATTCCAGGGCGCGCATTGATCGCTCCAGGCGGACAGCATATGTCGGTAAAACGCAATGGTGCGCAATATATTGTTGATGTGCAAAACGGTCCTTTGGTAAACCGTCATCGACCATCGGTAGATGTGCTGTTTCGTTCAGTCGCAAAATGGGCCGGAAAAAACGCACTCGGCATCATCATGACAGGCATGGGAGATGACGGTGCTCGCGGCTTGAAAGAAATGTATAACATCGGTGCGCAAACTGTAGGTCAGGATGAGCACAGTTGCGTTGTGTACGGCATGCCCAAAGAAGCTGTAAGATTAGGCGCCGTTCAGAGAGAAGTACCGCTAAGTTCTATCGCCGGAATCATAGAAAGCTATGGCAAACAAGATCTCTCCGGTTGATTAAAGCACAGCCGGGCTAACGTGCATGAAAGCTCGGCAAGCGCCCTAGCCAATCAAAAGCATTGATGTGAGAGCAACGCTCCGTCGCGATTCGAAAGGCTATTCGTGACAAGGGCGTCGCTCCTACGATGATTTTCGTAAAATCGATTACGCCGAAAAAGAGGAGCCACAGCCGCAAGTCGTGGTCGCATTCGGGTTTCGAATCACAAATTGCGCTCCGGACAGATCCTCTTTGTAATCAATTTCAGCACCGTTCAAGTACTGTATGCTCATTGAATCGATTAATACGGTTACTCCGCCATTGACAACAAGCGTATCGTCTTCGTTTACCTCTTCATCAAAGGTAAAACCGTATTGAAATCCGGAACATCCCCCACCCGTAATGTAAACTCTCAATTTGAGATTGTCGTTGCCTTCTTCTTGAATCAAACCAGCAACTTTGCTGGCTGCACTGTCGGTAAAAACTATCGGATTAGTCATGTCAATTCTCTAGTGGCCAAATAAAAGCTATTTACCTAGTATTTTAATCAAGAATCCGTCAACTGACTATCTTTCAAAACGTTTTGCTATTCCACCAGTTGAGCCCATCTTAAACGATTGGCATTGCTGACCACGGTAACTGATGACATTGCCATGGCAGCACCGGCTAGCATTGGATTCAGCAGTATGCCGAAAACAGGATATAACAACCCTGCAGCAATCGGAATCCCGACTGTGTTATAAAAAAAGGCACCTAGTAAATTTTGTTTTATATTTTTAACGGCCAACCTTGACAACGCCATCGCTTCCGGTATTCGAAGTAGTGAACCGCGTAATAACACAACGTCAGCGCTTTCGATGGCAACGTCCGTGCCGGTACCGATTGCAAAGCCGACATCCGCTTGTACCAATGCCGGAGCATCGTTAATGCCGTCACCCACCATGCCGACAATTTCTCCGGCAAGTTGCAATTCCCGGACTACCGATGCTTTATCCTTTGGTAACACCTGAGCACGGATTTCTTTTATACCTGCTTGAGCCGCAATGGCATGTGCGGTGACCTGATTGTCACCCGTCACCATCAGTATGCGTATGCCACTGCTCTGCAACTTCGCTATCGCCTCGGCCGAATCGGGCTTGATAGGATCGGCTACCGAAATAATTCCGGCCAGGATATTGTCAACCGACAAAAGCATCGGCGTTTGTCCTAACTCGGCCAGACGCTGAAGTTCTTGCTCGAGCGGAGAATAGTCGAGACCGTGCCGTTCCATTAAAACCGCGTTCCCAAATAAACAATCCTGATTAGCAATCCGGCCGGATATGCCTTGGCCAATCTCTGCATGAAACTTTCGCACTTTATCCGGTTGAATACCTGCAACCTGAGCCGCTGTTAAAATCGCTGCTGCCAGCGGGTGCTCGGAGCCGGATTCCAGGCTGGCAGCGTATTGCAACACTTGAGTCTGAGTAAAACCGTTAATTGCCACGGTTTCCTGCAATACCGGTTTCCCTACAGTCACCGTTCCGGTCTTATCCAATACAACGCAAGTCAACTTTCCGGCAGTTTGTAAGGCTTCGCCTTTCCGAATCAAAATGCCTAGCTGGGCGGCACGTCCTACTGCAACCATCACCGAAATCGGCGTCGCCAGACCTAACGCGCAAGGGCAAGCAATTACCAGTACCGTCATCGATGTGACAAAAGCATATCCCAGCGACGGCTCGGGCCCGACTAACAGCCATGTGATAAAAGTTACGACGGAAATGCAAACGACCACAGGCACAAAAATCGACGAAATCTTGTCTGCCAGCTTTGCCAATGCCGGTTTACTATTTTGAGCCTGGCGTACGCTCTGGATGATTTGCGCTAACGCCGTGTCTCGCCCTATGTGGAGGGCAGTAAACAAAAAGCTGCCGCTTTGATTAATTGTCCCTGCGGAAACATTGCTACCCACGGTTTTCTCCACCGGTAGTGATTCGCCGGTCAACATCGACTCGTCGATGGTTGAATGCCCCTCCGTCACTACCCCGTCAACGGCGACTTTTTCTCCAGGCCTAACCCGTAATGTCTCCCCCAAGCCTACTTGGTCGATAGGAATATCGATTTCCGCACCCTCCCTCAACACGCGAGCAGTCCTTGGCTGCAAACCTATCAACGCTCTAATTGCCGCAGATGTCTTACCTCTAGCCCTAGTCTCCAGAGCACTGCCCAGATTAATGAAAGCCAGGATAGTGGCTGCCGCTTCGAAATAGGCGTGATTGGACAGACTCGGCAGGCTATCTGAATAATCTATGACAATAGTGGAGTAAAACCATGCAGAACCGGTACCCAATGCGATTAAGGTGTCCATATTCGCCTGCTTAACGCGAGCTAACTTCAGTGCCCCGCTGAAAAAATGCCCTCCGCTATACCAAAGGATTACCAGCGTCAGCAAAGATACCCCCCCCCAAAAGCCGCTACTTCCGGCTTTACCGATTTCCGGAAACCAATCAAGATGAGCGCCCAGCATCAAGGGGACACCTAACGCTCCGGCTACCGCGGCTTTTTGCATTAAAGATTTGTAGCGTTGCGCTTCTTGAGCTTCCTCATCGGCAGGATCTTCCAGTCCTTCCATGATTGCGGCATCGTACCCCGCCTGTTTTAAAGCACGTTTCATTTGCGCCGGGTCGGCGGCTCCTGACACGGTCGCGGAATGGTCGGCAAAATTGACATTGACAGCCTCAACCCCCGATACCCCAGCCAATGCATTTTCCACAGCAGCGATACAGCCGGCGCAACGCATGCCTAAGATCGACAATCGCACTTCGGTATCGGCATTATCATTTTTTAAATTCATTCACAACCCTCTGCTAGTCGCGTCAAGAGACCATCCAACATATTCCGGCTATTCTATCGAGAAACCCGCCCTTTCGATCGCGTCCTCTAACGACTCAATACTCAGTTTGGCGGGATCGAACTCGACCTCGACTTTTTTTTCTTGATGTGACGCTTTTACCGCCAACACGCCGTCAATGGCAGATAAGGCTGAAGTCAAGGTGTTTTCGCACCCTCCACATTTCATGCCTCCCACTGCTATAGCTATCGACTCAGTCATATCCATCCTCCAATCATAATGGTTCAAAAATCGCCTCAACCGGCCAGCTTATAGACTATCTTTCGCTGTGCATGATATAAGGCAGACATTCTCCATCATAGTTCAACGCACTTGGTTAAGTAAACCCAATGACGGACTTCCTAATCGGCCGCCAGCAAATACTCGATAAAAACCTGAATACCTACGCTTACGAAATTCTATTCCGCGGCAATGACTTCGATTTATCTCAAAAAGACGGCGCCACATCGGCTACCAACCAGGTAATTACAGATTTGCTATTAGAAATAGGCCTAAAAGACCTGGTCGGTCCACACTTGGCCTTTATTAATTTTACAGAACAAAATATTCTGGATAAAACTCCATTAAAACTACCAAAAAACCGGATAGTAATAGAAGTACTGGAGAACGTTGTTATCGATTCCGCCTTAATTTCAAACTTAAGGGAACTATCGCAACAAGGCTATGTTATTGCCCTAGACGACTTTGAATTGACTCAAGAATGGCTACCCATTTTAGAATTTTGCAATATCGTTAAAATTGACGTTCTTGCAAACGGATTAAACAAGTCGCACGAACTTATCGAGAAGCTAAAGCCCTATAAACTGAAATTGCTTGCCGAAAAAATCGAAACGCATGAAGAGTTTAATCTATTACGTAACTGGGGTTGCGAATTATTTCAAGGCTTTTTCTTCAGCAAGCCGCATATTGTCGAAGGCAAGCGTTTAAGCGTAAGCCAAACTTCAGCCATTCAATTGCTAAACGCCATTAACAGACCCAATGTCGGTTTCGATGAAATTAGCAAAATTATCACTATCGATGCAGGCTTAACTTATAAACTGCTGCACTACATAAATTCAGCATCATTTGCCCTTCCTAATAAAATAAAATCCATACAACAAGCATTAACGATATTAGGATTAAAAGAAATAAAACGCTGGGTTAATATTTTAACTTTGTCTGCCATGTCGGCAAAACCGACATCGGTATTACAAAATATCTTGATAAGAGCCAAAATGTGCGAATTGCTAGCACTGGAACTGAATCAGGAGCCTGAAACCTTTTTTTTAGTCGGCTTACTCTCCGGCTTGGATAGCATATTGGACATGTCCTTGGAGAAAGTTTTAGAGCAACTACCTATATCGGAACCGATCACTCAAGCAATATTGGTCAAATCCGGTCATGCCGGTGCAGCCCTGGACTACGCTTTAGCCTATGAACGCTGGAACGATGTAGAGCCGAGATTTCACTCCATACCGCCACAACGTATCGCGGCGATCTATCTGGAAGCGGTACAATGGTGGGCCAATCAAATCTATCCGCTATTACATTGACCGCTATAGCCGATAGTATTTACTCCGTTCGAAACTCCACCTTTCTTGTTTATAGTTCATGCCGTTAAAATCGCTTTCCAACCAAACTATTGCCCTAGCCGGAATTGCTCAGGCTTGCTCGTTAGTTAGACAACTCGCCACCACAGGTAATTCGGATAATGCCGCCACTATCTCTAGCATATCCAGTATCCTCAAAATCGATGCCGACAGCGTAGTAGACGTGTTCGGCGGGCTCACCGGAGTAAAGCACGGTCTGGAACAATTAGAGATTCAACTGACTAGCCGTATGGTAGCTAACCCGGAACAAGCCCGCTATGCAGCACAACTGCTACATTTACAAAAACAACTGGGGCAAAATCCTGACATGCTGCAACACATCCGTTCCGGCGTCTTGAAAGCCCAAGCACAAGCGGAACAATTCGGTATCATGCACGAAAATGTCCTGGCCAATTTGGCAGACTTGTATCACGCTACTATCAGCACCTTGCCCCCCCGCATCATGATCAATGGCGATCACCAATACTTAAGCAACCAAACCACGGTCAATAAAATTCGCACGTTATTACTAGCCGGAATTCGTTCCGCCTTGTTGTGGCGTCAATGCGGCGGCAGTCGCTGGCATTTTTTGTTTGCCCGACAAAAGTTACAACTCGAAGCCCGCAATTTGTTGACTCAAATTTAATAAGCATGCCTGAACTACCGGAAGTCGAAACCACTAGACTGGGCATTTTGCCGCACGTCACCACGAAACGCTTCAAACACATTGAGATACGCCAACATCAACTCCGCTGGCCGGTGCCTGCTGAATTGCCGGATTTACTGAGCAATGCGACATTGCATGAAATAACTCGTCGCGGAAAATATTTGCTTTTCAACACCGAAGCCGGAACCATGCTGCTGCATCTAGGCATGTCGGGTAATCTGCGAATTACTCAAGCCGATTGCACGGTTGGCAAACACGACCACATTGACTTCGTTTTCGACGACGGCACCGTGTTACGTTTTAACGATCAGCGTCGATTTGGCGCCGTGCTCTGGACAACCGCGCCTGACACACACCCTTTGCTAGCCGAACTGGGTCCGGAACCTTTATCTGCAGATTTTAACGTAACCTATTTATACAAGCGCCTAAACAACCGGCAAGTGCCGTTGAAAAGCGCGATCATGGACGCCAAGATCGTCGTCGGCGTTGGTAACATCTATGCGAACGAAGCATTGTTTCATGCGGGGTTAAATCCCAACCGCGCTGCCGGCACACTATCGGAGCAAGAATGCTTAGTGCTGATCGACTCAATTCAATCCGTACTTCGACAAGCGATTCAACAGGGCGGAACGACACTCAGAGATTTTTTAAACGCCCAAGGCAAACCCGGATATTTTCAACAATCCTTATCCGTATACGGCCGTCAGGGTTTGGCGTGTCCGGTTTGCTCGGAACCGGTACGCCATGTCAAGATAGGCCAGCGGGCAAGTTACTATTGCCCGCGTTGCCAGTCTTGAATTAATGGCTATTTTTCCAATCGAAAACCGCCGTAACCCGATTACCGCGGCCGTGAAACGTCACTTCACTACATAGCGCTTCGACCAGTTTAACGCCTCTGCCACTAAACCCCATGTTCTCATCCAAAGCCGGATGGGAGCGAGTTTTCCAATCGAAGCCATCGCCGCTATCGACAACTTTTATCGTCAACCGTCCCCCGTTTTCTCTAGGCACATGGTTAAAGGACATCTTTATCCAGCCGGTTTCCTTTTCATGCAAGCGCCGTTCTTTTAATTGATAGTACTCTAAAAAACCATCCGGAGACTTTTTAGTCCCGGAATTTAACTTTAATAAGCCGTGATCTAAAGCGTTGGCAAACAATTCGCTGACGATGATAAATATCGCCTGCCTATATTGCTGCAAACATTGAATATCGATTAACGAATTAACAAAAATCGGAACAGGATTAACGCTACGTAATGTCTTAATATCAAACATCATGCTTTCTTGCCACCGTAAAGGCTCAATATGTTTGGAGGCAATCTCGCATTCCGGCTGTATCCAGGGAACTTGGTCAACAATGCAGCACAATTGCACCAACGAAATATCGTCCGACTGCTGCGATCCCAGCGTGTATTCCTTCAAACTAGTCTGCAACGCATCCAAACCATTATCAGGATTCGTAGTGAGTGCATTTAAAACGCGTTGCGAGCCGAATTGCTCGGCACATTGATTGCGGGCTTCAAAAACGCCATCGGTCAGCAAATACAATCTGTGGTTATTGGTCACGCTAAAATTTTTAACCACAAATTGCTGTTCTTCTAAAATTCCTAAAGGAACATTTTTCGACTTTATTTTAATATAGCTCGCGTCAAGAGTATTAATTAAATAATGTTCCGGCAAACCACAGGAAATCACACTCAATACCTTAGATTCCGGATACAACGCAACCGCGGATGCCGCCAAAAACATATTGGCCGGCAACATTTTGCATAATTTGCTGTTAATCGATTGTACGATAGCCAGCAAGTCGAATCCTTTGCGCGACATTCCGTAAAAAATATCGGCCACAGGGGTAGCACCTATCGATGCGGAAAATCCATGTCCGGTGAAATCGCCCAGCAACAGATAAAGATTGTTATCCGGGGTTTTTTCCACCATCAAAACATCCCCGTTAAATAAAGACATCGGAGAAATAATGGACTTTACCGATGAAGTATTGAAATAGTTGCTTTGCAATATATTGCTAAATATTTTTGCAGCGATTTCCTGTTCTTGGGAAAACTGCGGTTTTTGCCCTTCTCTCTCCAGCTGCTGAGGATTATTGAGCCGGAGATTTCCAGCCAGCCTTAGCGCACTCTCCAAACTCAGCAGCAGCATTTCCTTATGAAACGGAAATGCAAGTACATTTTCAATGCCGGCGCAACGATAAGCAGCCAATTTAATATCATCAGGATCGTTAACAATGGCAACAACCGGTAGGTAATAGCTTAGACTTTTTCGAATGAACGGAATTAATTCGGCTAGATTTCGCTCGGCTAAAATTAATAAAATACTTACCGAAGCAATTTCTGCAATTGAAATATCGATTTTTTTAACGTTTGTAACGACCTTGCACTGGTACCCACATTTAGAAATAAATTCAATTGTTTGAATATTACCTTTACCCCAGTCGTCGACTAATAGCAAGACTTGCACAGTCGATTCAAGCTCTGATAGGTTATATTCCATTCCAGTAGGCCAAGCATGCATTGTAGGAATTCATGTAAATTCCATATTTTCTGTATATATTCTACGATTGACAGGGCGAGCAGAAGAGAAGGCGGATTTTATTATCAATTACTTAAGATATCGATAGCTTTTTGAATACATTCAACAGCCTCAATACCCGAATCGGTTAAATATCCGCCATCTTTCTGAGTAATCAAATTTTTATGCCAAAGCCGTTCCGCGGCGGCAATCATGTCCGGATCTGCATCACTATGCACCTTTATCCCCTCCTGAATAGAGGCGAGATTGAACAAGGTTAAAAGACGAAGTTCGTCGAGGATTTCATGATTTAAGGACATGATTAAATTCCAATGCTATATATTGAAGAATTAATTTATATTAGTTTTCAACCAGCTAAGCACTCTTTTGACTAACAACTGCGTGTCTTCCTTATAAGAGTGATCCAAGCCATCCAAGCGAATTTGCCAATACGCGGGGTTTTCCCGTGCCAAGACGCGACGCTGTCTGGCCGAGTAGAGCACGGCAGGCAAATCGAATTCCGCATAGATGTCCAAAAACGGTAACGCAAACCGTTGCAGAAATTCCTGCACGTTTGTTTGCGGCTGCGCAGCATCGGGCAAGCCTAAACTAATCGCTATTAAAGCCGACACGCCTTTAGCCGAAACCGTTAAAGAATAGGCCGCCATGTTCGCTCCCAAACCGTATCCAACGATAGCGATATTTTTTGCGCCACGCTCGCGCAGATAAGCCAATCCGGCTTGGATGCGGGCATTGGCCTCGTCAAACAGCGGATAGTATTCCTCCGCTCCCGCGCCTATTTCTCGTAGCGGCATCTGCACCGACAAGGACGCAAAACCGTGCAGGGGTAACTCGGTACGCAATAAATGAACGACCTGTTTTCTATCCGGATGTTGACCAATATCGTGCAATATCAAAACCGCATATGCGTTATCGGTTTTTTCCGCGTCAAGAAATAACCCTAAAAACTTATGGTCAAGCGCTGTCAGCCATACCACCTGCTCTATGGGCAAAATTTGCTGTATTTCGCCGGCGTAATCAAGCTCCCGAATACTATCGCCAGCCCATGCAAAGGCGGACACACAATACAAGAATAAAAGGCGTGAACGCCAAAAACTCACAAATAAGAGGAACCACCGCTATAGAAATCGCTGTAGGTGTAGTGTTTATGAGCATGACGCAACAACACCATTATGATCGACGCAAGCGGCAATGCTATCAATATTCCAAAAAAGCCGAACACCTGCCCGCCCGCTAAAACTGCGAATATCACCGCAACTGGATGGAGCCCGATTTTATTGCCTACCAGCCACGGCGTCAGCAGCATGCCTTCCATGCTCTGACCGATGGCAAAGACCGCAAGAACCCAGAACCAATGAAACACATCTTGAAATTGCAGTAACGCGGCAATCGATGCACTAATAATTCCTACAACCGCCCCCATATACGGCACGAAACTGATCAAGCCGGCCGTTAAGCCTATAGGTAATGCCAAATCCAAACCCACCCCCCATAAGCCGGCACTGTAAATACCTGCCAATGAGAGCATCACGTAAAATTGGCCGCGCAAAAATGCGCCCAATACGTTGTCGGCCTCCCTAGCCAACAAAGCCACTACGGAAGCCGAACGGCGCGGGAACAAATCGTGTACGCCCGCAACCAATACATCCCAATCGCGTAACAAATAAAACGTAATGACGGGTATAAGAATCAAATTCATTACCCAGCCGATCACAATGACGCCGGAATGAGAAACGGATTGTAATATACTCTGGGATACCGCCTCGCCGTCTTGCCAATATCCACGCACCAAATTCAATAATTGATCAATTTTGATGGGCCTTATGCCTTTACCCAAATATTTTTGTAAAATAGGAACAATAGACTGATTGAACCAATGTAAATAAGACGGCAATTTTTGAATGAATATTTCAATTTGATATTCGACGGTAGGCACTATAATCAAAAACAGCGTTGTCGCAGCGGCAAAAATTGCGACGAATACCAATAAAACCGCTGTTGTTCGGTTTAAGCGAAAGCCTCGATACTGTATTACCTCCAAACGATCCACCCACGGATCGCCAAGATAGGCCAAAACTGCGGAAACGGCAAACGGAGTTAAAATCGGCATCAATAAGTAAATCAAGCCGCATAAACCTATTGCCAATGCAATCAACAACCATTTTTGTGAGTCGCTCACGCTTCACCCCGATTCGGAAGCCGATTCTCGCCGCGATTTTATAATTTCCAATATTATAGGTAATATCGAAACCAACACTATAGCCAATATAGCCAATTCAAAATTTTGCTTGACTACCGGGATATTACCGAACCAATATCCGGCAATACTACATATGGATACCCAAGCAGCGCCGCCGATAATATTGTAGACAATGAAATAACCGTACGACATTCGGCCGATACCTGCGACGAATGGCGCAAACGTACGGATTACCGGCACAAAGCGAGCCAACACGATAGTCTTTCCACCATAGGTATCATAGAAAGCCTGGGCCTGGTCTAAATGTTTACGGTCTATCCAGCCTATATCGTAAGCTTTTCTGCCCAAGCTTCGACCGATGGCATAATTCAGTGTATCCCCGGCAATGGCAGCCAACGACAACAAACCTATCAACCAACCGAGCTCCAACGAACTGATGGAAACAAACGCGCCGGCCGCAAATAACAAAGAATCTCCTGGAAGAAACGGCATGACCACCAAACCGGTTTCGATGAAGATGACAATGAATAATATCGCGTAGGTCAAATTTCCGTATTCGCTTATGATATTAGCCAGATGTCTATCAATATGAATTAAAATATCGAATATGAATTGCAATAAATCCATGGGTAGTCCAAAACCATAATAGTGAGTAGTTCTAATAGAACAAATGCAAAGCGGCGACAGCAGCGCTCAACATGCCAAGAATAATAGCGACTATCCATAGCCATTTTTTCGACGCCTTAGTCGGCGTTCGCAACGTGTCCACACCTAAAATACGCGCATTGACCGCCTTGAACTTACCCCCGGCATCCGGGCCAACTTGGTACAGTATGACGTCGCCCTTAACCGGTCTTCTGGCCATGCCTTTCAATGCGGAGATATGGACGAAAATATCTTTGTCACCGTCCTCGGGCTGAATGAAGCCAAAGCCTCTATCGTCCTTCCAAGCTTTTAGCACACCTTTTTGAAAATTATCCGACATACCTTGCTCCATAAGTTCAGGCACCCGTGCCCCAAACATTCGCTTGGCGGCAATGACATAACCGCCCCGCGCCGTTTAGAAATCGAAAAATGAATTGATACGAACCGCCACTGCGATCTTTTCGAATCCGGCATCCAGCGTCCGGAAGAGTGACTAAATTTTGTCGCCGAAGACAGGCTATCTGCAACGCAGATCTTATCGATCGAGAGGATAGGCGTTCCAAGTATCAATGGAACGCCGGGATACATTAGAATTTTTTATCGATCAACACTTTGCCGTCGATCACCAATTTAGACACGCCGCCTAACTGCTGATGAAGAGTGCAAGTTGCGGTTTTGAAATTATCGCCCTGTTCGCCGGTCCATTCCAAAGTCACGTAGGTTTCTTTATCGGTATCGGTTTTGCTTGGAAAGAATACCTGCGAACCGGTTTTATTCTGTATCAGTTTCGGGCATTTTTGATTGGCCATTTCCTGCATGGCCACCAATGTCCGAATCTGGGAAGCGGCCTCTTTTTGTTCGTTAGATTGCTCTTTACTGGCCCCAACCAACAAGAAACCGACTACAAATACTCCGACAACGGCAATCACTAACTTCTGCGTTTCACTCATTGTTTTCTGCGTTTCACTCATTGTTGCTCTCCTCTTATAGTTGTTATGTTCGGCCTATCCGAAAAGTCGCGGGCCGGATTCTATGCCAGATTCGCGCCATCGGCAACGAATGATCCTAGCCCCGCGGAACTCCGAGCGAAACGACAGCTTAGGTTATGACTCCACCTGAGCAACCCAATCGCCAAGATTGTAATAGTTGGTAACCCGTGCAACTTTGCCGTCGCGTATGTCGAAAAATGCACCGGCAGGCAAACGGTATGTCTGGCCGTTCGCTTCCGGCAAGCCTTCGTCGGTATTCAAATATTCGCCTAACACTACAAATTCCGCAGCTGCTCGGCTACCGTCCTCGTTAGCCATGACGACCATATCGACCAGCTGCTCGCGGTAGTGATGGTTCATTTTGTCCATAAACTTGGCAAACGCTTCCTTGCCTTGTTCGCGCGATCCTTGATTGATGTCGTGCACCACGTCATCGGTCAACAAACTTAAGAAAGTATCCATGTCGCCATTGTTGAAGGCTTGATAATATTTCTCGATTAGTTGTTTAGCTTGCTGCATGCTTACGCTCGTACCATAAGGTTTAAAAGGACGCAGATTCTGCCAGAATCGCCAAAATTTTTCAGCCTAAAATTCGATGCCCTGTTCGGCTTTGATACCCGCTTGAAATGCATGTTTGACTGCCTGCATTTCCGTTACGGTATCGGCGACCGCCACTACTTCCGCCGCCACGTTCCGGCCGGTCAGAATCAAATGCAGCCAATGCGGCTTTTCGTCACGGATGAAATCGGCAATTTCCTGGCCGCTGATCCATCCGTATCCGCAGCAATAATTGATTTCGTCCAACACCACTAAATCATAACGCCCGGAAGTAATCTTTTGCTTGCTGAATTCCCAGATTTCCCGGCTGGTTTTAATGTCTTGTTCCGGATTTTGGGTATCCCAGGTAAAGCCGTCGCCTAAGGCGTGCCATTCGATGTTATCGAAGCGTTGCGCCGCATTATGTTCGCCGGTTTGCCATTGGCCTTTAATGAATTGAATCACGCAGACCTGCATACCCCAGCCGGCCGCTCTGAACGCCACGCCGAACGCGCTGGACGACTTGCCCTTACCTGCGCCGGTATTGACCAACACTACGCCGTGCCGCCGCTCTCTCGTTTTCATTTTAATCAGGCCTCAACGGCGAAAATGGTTTTGGATTTTAACGGCCAAGATCGTGGCCGCCAGTAAAAAGGTAACCGCGTTCGCGCAAATAATCGCCGTATCGCGTAAAAATATGCCGTAAATCAGCCATAGAAACACGCCCAAAGTAAATAATCCGTACATGCCGAACGATAAAGACTCGGTATCGCGCGTTTTCAAGGTTAATACGGCTTGGGGTACGAACGATACAGTCGTTAAAATCGCCGCCAGATAACCCACCAAATCGGGAACAATCCCCATCAAACGCCCACGCCTCCAATACGGTGCATTAAAAAATATCCTGCGGCAAGCAACAAAAACTGTAAAAAAGTCAGCAACCAGAAATAGCCGACGAACATCATGACTCGCACCGGCTTGTCTTGTTGTTTGTTTCCAACCATTAACCAACCGGCAGTTGCCGATATTGCCAAAACGGCGAGCAAGCCTAAAAGCGCCAGATGCATAAGTCTCAACGGGGTGGCGGCGGCGCCAAAACTTCCCGGGTGCCGTTGGTCTCGGCCGGACTGACCACGCCGGCGTTTTCCATTTCTTCTATGATGCGTGCGGCTCGGTTATAACCGATCTTGAAACGCCGCTGTACGCTGGAAATGGAGGCTTTGCGCGATTGGGTCACGAAAGCCACCGCTTCGTCGTACAGACTGTCCATTTCTCCGCCGTCACTTTCCGCGCCGGCCACCTCGCCGTTATCGTTGCGCTCTTGAGTGATCTCCTCCAGATAATCGGCCGGCCCGGTTTGTTTCAAAAACTCCACCACTTGATGAACCTCGTGATCGTCGACGAATGCGCCGTGCGCGCGTTGCGGAATACTGGTCCCCGAGGGTAAAAACAACATATCGCCGTTCCCCAGCAAGGCCTCGGCCCCGCCTTGGTCTATGATGGTCCTGGAATCGATGCGCGAGGACACCTGGAACGAAATTCTGGTCGGCACATTGGCTTTGATCAATCCGGTCAGCACGTCGACCGAAGGACGCTGAGTCGCCAACACCAAATGGATGCCGGCGGCGCGGGCCTTCTGCGCTAATCGGGCGATAAGCTCTTCCACTTTTTTGCCGACCACCATCATCATGTCCGCTAACTCGTCGATGACGATGACGATACTCGGCAAGCTGCTCAATAGCGGATAATCTTCCAGTGCCACCGGTGTTTCCGGCCTGAACAGCGGATCGCGCAACGGTTGGCCTTTCGCTTCGGCTTCTTTAACCGCATGGTTGTAGCCGGCTAAATTCCGCACACCCACGCTGGACATCAATTTGTACCGGCGCTCCATTTCGCCTACCGCCCAACGCAAGGCATTTTGCGCGTCTTTCATGTCGGTAACCACAGGCGTCAACAGATGCGGTATGCCCTCGTATACCGACAGCTCCAGCATTTTGGGATCTATCATGATCAAGCGCACGTCTTCCGGCTTGGCTTTGTACAACAAGCTCAGAATCATGGTGTTAATCGCAACCGACTTACCGGAACCGGTGGTGCCGGCTACCAGAGCGTGCGGCATCTTGCCTAAATCGGCGACAATAGGGTTGCCGGAAATGTCTTTACCCATCGCCAAGGTCAATTTGGACTTGGCCCGTTCGAAATCGTCCGATTCCAGCAAATCGCGCAACGACACCATTTCCCGTTCTTGATTGGGAATTTCCAAGCCGATCACCGACTTGCCTTGAATGACTTCGACGATGCGCACGCTGGTAACCGACAAGCCCCGCGCCAAATCTTTCGCCAAACTGCTGATGCGGCTGACTTTAACCCCCGCGGCCAACCGCAATTCGAAACGCGTGATTACAGGGCCTGGCAGAACCGCTTCCACTTCGGCGCTGATACCGTAATCCTGCAGCACTTCTTCGACTTGGCGGGAAATATCTTCCAACTCGCTGTCGGAATAGCGCTTGACTTTGATTTCACGCTTTTCCAGCAGGGATAGCGGCGGTAAGGCATTGCTGTAGACTTCGGCAGGGAAATCCGCCGGTTTAACCGTTTTCTTCTTGCCGCTTTTAGCGGTTTCGGGGCTTTTCCCGGTATCGGCGGTTGTTTCCCGGCTAGAAGCTTTAAGGATTTGGATAGCGTTGCGTTGCGCTTTGCTCTCGCCATCCTCCTCCTGTTCCACATCCCGCCGTTTTCTGGGCACCGCCGGTTTTTTCGCTTGCGGTTCGCGATTTCGGGCCGGGACCGCCACCGCTTGCCGACCGACGGCGGTGGCCGAGGATAAGGCAAATTTGCCTATCCAATTCATAACACTCAGCCACGACAAGCCGGTAAGCAAGGTAATCCCGGTCATAAACATGCCCAACAACAACAAGGTAGAACCCGAATTACCCAGTAGATGTACCAAATTATCGCCGATTTCCCTGCCTAAAATTCCGCCGGGGCTTTCCGGTAAATCGACCTTGCTGCGTAAAAAATGCAAATGCAAAAAGAAAATTGCCGAACCCGAAACCACGGTAGCGACGAAGCCGCCCGCCCGCAGCAACATTTGCCAACGCGTAGCTTGAATGCTGTCCAAGGCATACAGCACGTAGCCTATCCAAAAAATCATCAACGGCATCAAATACGCCATCAAGCCGACAAAGCTCAACACGAAATCGGCCAACCAGGCTCCGAACAAACCGCAGGCGTTGTTGATATCTTGGTACGAGGTGCTATGACTCCAACCCGGATCGTCGGAATTGAAGGTCAGCAAAGCAATCAGTAAAAAAAGCCCGCCGCAAGAAGATGCCAGCAAGGCAATTTCCCTATATCCGCGCGTATTTTTCTCTTCCACCACAGCACTCATGTTTCAATGCTCTCAAAGTTTAATCCCGATAAAACAGTATTATAGACGACTAACAGCAGATTCCGCTTGAACTCAGCGTAATTCCGGCCCGGCCGATAGCGGCTTTGCGGTTTTAACGCCCGCCGTTTGTCCGTATAATTTTCCCATCTCAAAACCGCATCCTGGAGAGCCCTCTAACATGGCTGACGCTAAACATTGCAAATTATTGATATTAGGCTCCGGCCCGGCCGGCTATACCGCGGCCGTGTACGCCGCCCGCGCAAACCTGAAGCCGGTGATGATTACCGGCATGCAACAAGGCGGTCAATTGACCACCACCACGGAAGTCGACAATTGGCCCGGCGACGTAGACGGGGTGCAAGGCCCGGAATTGATGGACAGAATGCTGCGCCACGCGCAACGTTTCGATACCGAGGTCATCTTCGACCACATCCACACCGCAGACCTGAGCCAACGTCCGTTTAGCTTGACCGGCGACTCGGGGGTTTATACCTGCGACGCCCTGATCATTGCAACCGGCGCCTCCGCCAAATATTTGGGTCTGGAGTCCGAGGAAAACTTCAAAGGCCGCGGCGTCTCCGCTTGCGCCACCTGCGACGGTTTCTTTTATCGCAACAAACCGGTCGCGGTCATAGGCGGTGGCAACACCGCCGTGGAAGAAGCCTTGTATTTGGCCAATATCGCTTCCGAAGTCGTGGTTATTCACAGGCGCGACAAATTCCGTTCGGAAAAAATCCTGGCGGACAAATTGCTGGAAAAAGCTCACTCCGGCAACGTGCGCATCGAATGGAACCATACCCTGGACGAAGTGTTAGGCGACGAAATGGGCGTCACCGGGGTACGGATCAAAAATGTAGACAGCGATGCAACGCAACAAATCGATGTTCACGGCGTATTCATCGCCATCGGCCATACGCCCAATACCGATATTTTTACCGGGCAGCTGGACATGCAAAACGGCTACATCGTGGTTAAAAGCGGCATCAACGGTAACGCCACGGCCACCAGCGTACCGGGCGTATTCGCAGCCGGAGACGTAATGGACTCGGTTTATAAACAGGCCATTACTTCGGCGGGTGCCGGCTGCATGGCCGCGCTGGACGCCGAAAAATACCTGGACGATTTAGCCGGATAATACCATCCGCATCCGCTAACCCGGCGTCCGGCAAACACGAGCGGCCGCCGGGTTTAGTCTCGGTTTTTCGCCACGAACGACATCATGTCCCTCACATCATCAGCGCACTCAGGTATATCGGCAGACCGTAAACCCTGCGAGCGGCGGTTTGCAGTGACAACCAAGCGAAACACGCCAGGCCGCTACGGCGCAGATAGCCCGTTGTTCTCCGTCAGCCTTTGACATGCAACTCGTCCAACTCGACTCCCGTAATCCTGGCCAAGCGTTTCCGCCCCTCGCTCTCGCCTTAAGCGATCCGGAGGGCTTATTAGCCTACGGCGGTTGCTTGTCGCCGCAACGTTTGTTGAATGCTTACCGGCACGGCATTTTTCCTTGGTACGGACCGGGCGAACCGATATTGTGGTGGTCCCCAAACCCGAGACTGGTACTGTTCCCCGATAAATTGCAGGTATCCCGCAGTCTGCGCAAAACCCTGCGCCGGCAGACTTTTGACGTCACTTTCGACAAGGCTTTCTCGACGGTAATGCAAGAATGCGCCGCGCCAAGAGAGGGACAACAAGGTACTTGGATCACGCAAGACATGCTGGCCGCGTACAGCGAATTACATCGTTTGGGCTACGCGCACAGTGTCGAAGCTTGGCACGACGGTGTATTGGCGGGCGGATTGTACGGGGTAACCATAGGCCGGGTTTTTTTCGGCGAGTCGATGTTTCACCGCCAGCGGGATGCGTCTAAAGTAGCCTTCGTTCAGCTCGTGCAACAGCTGACAGACTGGGGATACCGGCTAATCGATTGCCAAGTCAGCAGCGGCCATTTGCTTAGCCTGGGCGCGCAGGCAATACCTCGGACCCAATTCGCCGACCTGATCGCGGATTGGTGCGGCAACCCCGCCGCGGATAGCGCTTGGCAGTCGTCATGAACAGTGCGCTTCCGCTTTGGCTGACCTCGGAATCCGCCTGCGGCTATTTCGACGACCGTTTGTCGCAATCCATTGTGGTTCATCCGCGTTTCGCGATGAATTCGCAGCTGTACGAGCAATTGTTGGCGAAGGGTTTTCGCCGCAGCGGCGAGCAGGTCTATCGCCCGCATTGCTCAGGCTGCAACGCCTGCGTACCCACGCGCATCCCGGTTGCCGCCTTTAAGCCCAGCCGCCCGCAAAAGCGTTGCCAAAAACGCAATCTGGGCACAGAGGTTGTCATCAAGACACCGGAATTTACCGAGCGCCATTTCGAACTTTACCGGCTTTACCTCGCCAGGCGGCACGACGGCGGCCTGCGGCCGGAGATTACCCGCGAAGACTATCTGCATTTCTTGACCAGCAGCTGGTGCAACACTTGGTTCGTGGAGTTTTTGATCGACGGCAAACTGGCGGCGGTCGCCGTGGTGGATGCGTTTGCCAATGCCTTATCGGCGGTTTATACCTTTTTCGATCCGCAGTTCGACGCATACAGCCCCGGGGTTTACGCGGTGCTTTGGCAGATCGAAGAAGCAAAACGCCGTAATCTGGATTTTTTATACCTGGGATTTTGGATCGCGGACTGCCGTAAAATGCGCTACAAAAATCAATATCAGCCGCTGCAAGGCCTAATCGGCGATAGCTGGCAACCCGTTCAACCCCATCAACCTACTCACGAGGATTAAGCAGTGCCTAAAGCCAACGAACTCAAGCAAGGGACCGCGATAGAAATCAACGGCGAACCCTATGTCGTCAAAAATATCGAAGTTCGCAATCCGACCTCGCGCGGTGCTACCACGCTGTACAAAATTCGTTTCACCCACATGAAAACCCGGCAAAAGCTGGACGAAACGTATAAAAGCGACGACATGCTCAAGGCAGCGGATTGTTCGCGCTGTAACGTCCAATATTCTTACCAGGACGGCGACACCTACTATTTTATGAACAGCGAAACCTACGAGCAGTATGCGTTGTCCGCCGACGATCTGGAAGGCCAAACCGACTATTTAACCGACGGCCTGGAAGGCATCATCATGTTGCTGATGGACGATAGCGCACTCGGCATCCAGTTACCGACCACGATTACCCTCGAAGTCGTGGAAACGCCGCCGGCCATGAAAAGCGCCAGCGCCACCAACCGCACCAAAACCGCAAAACTGTCGACCGGCCTGGAAATACAAGTACCGGAATACATCGAAAGCGGCGAAATGATCAAGGTCAATACCGAAACCGGCAAGTTTTCGTCGCGCGCATAAAACCGGCTTGCCGGCAAAGTTGGCTATTTTGAAGGCTTTGTCGAGCGTACCTACCCAATCGCAGAACCAACCTCGTTCCGGCACCGCGGAACGAGGCGCCGCTCGCCTTATCCAAGCGACCACTTAAACCAACCGCTCAAAAGCGTTCGAAATTTTTCAAATCGTCGCGAAAAAAGCCCGGCCTTGCGGAGGCAAGCAACGCATGATTTTCCATTTTTCCGGCGCGCGTGGCGGCGTGCACCGGACGGGATTCTCTGGTCTTTTGCGCCAGTTGAAAAAAACTCATCAACGCTTGCAGTTGTTCGGCTTGCGCCGTCATTTCCTCGGCGGTGGCCGCCAATTCCTCGCTAGCCGAAGCGTTTTGCTGGGTAATTTGGCTCATTTGCCCCATCGCCGAATTGATTTGGCTGACCCCGGCCGCTTGTTCCTGCGAAGCCGCCGCGATTTCTTGCACCAAATCCGAAGTTTTGACGATACTCGGTACGATGGCGGCCAACAAGCCGCCCGCCGCTTCGGCGGTTTTGACACTGGACTGTGCCAACTCGCCGATTTCTTGTGCGGCGATTTGGCTACGCTCCGCCAGCTTGCGCACTTCCGCCGCCACCACCGCAAAGCCTTTGCCGTGGTCGCCGGCGCGAGCGGCCTCGATGGCCGCATTCAGCGCCAACATATTGGTTTGATAGGCAATATCGTCAATGATGCCGATTTTGGCGGCGATCGCATTCATCGCCTCTACCGTTAGCTTTACCGCTTCGCCGCCCTGATGCGCTTCTTTGGCCGCTTTGCTGGCCATGCCGTCGGTGACTTTGGCATTCTCGCTGTTTTGGTTGATGCTCGCCGCCATTTGCTCGATGCTGGCGCTGGTTTCCTCGACTCCGGCCGCCTGTTCGCTGGAAGCCTGCGACAAAGCTTGCGAAGTAGCGTTGACTTGTTCGGACGCGTTACCGAGCTGTTCCGCCGCCATGGCCACCTCGCTGATCGTCTGCGCCAATTTTTCCACGGTATTGTTTAGGCCCAGTTTCACCTGCTCGAAAGCCCCCTGATATTCGCGGGTGACCGTCTTGGTCAAATCGCCGTTTTCCATGGCTTGAGCCACCTCTATGGTATCCTTAAAGGCGGTATCTACCGTGCCCGACAACTGATTCAACAATTCCGCCACCTCTTTGGCGTACCCTTGTTTAGCCTGCAAATCCATCTTGACGTCGAAATTTCCCTGATTGGCCGCAGCCACCAAATCTTTGATTTCAGATATGATTTGCTTCAAACCGTCCTGCATGACCTTCATCGAATACATCAAACTCGTGCAATCTCCGCCCGCAAGTTGAATGGACGTGGAAAGGTCGCCTTCCGCAATCTTGTTCGCCACTTGCGCGGCCACATCCGGTTCGCCGCCCAGCTGACGCATTAAATTGACAATGATCAGCCAGCTCATCATGCCGATCACCAACAAAGCCAACACCCAGATAGCAATCGAAATTCCGGTCGCGCTGCTGCCGACGACAGCCGCATCGGCTAAAGCCTGATTGGCTAATTCGGAGTTATAGTCCAGCTCTTTCCAGATTGCGGCCTGCAACCGCTCGATCGCCGGCATCAAATTTTCCCTGACGGCTATCTCCGCATCTTTAGTGCGATTTTGCTTGGACAAATTTTGCACATTCAGCCGCTGAATATCGTAAGCAGCTAACAAGGACTTAACTTCGTCAAACATTTGCTGCTCTTTTTCGTCCGACATGCAATTTGCACCGCCGCAAGCAGTCGTCGTGTACGCCGCTAATGCTTGATCCAATTTGGCCCGCGCATCGTTGATCTTCACCTCCGCGCCGGCCATACCGGCTTCATCGGTAATGATGACGTGAAACAAGGAACGTTCGCGTAAATTGTCCAACTGTCCCAAAATATCGAAAAAGCTCCGATAAGTAGGCACGGTATTCAACCCTGCATAACTCGCCGTGTCATAAACCTTACCCAATTGCACGTAGCCGACGACGGCTATGGCGCTGATGCCAAGCAACGCCGAGCCGGCCAACGAGATCAATCTTTGTTTAACCGTCATTTGTCCCCCCTTCTTCAGGATATGCTGAGCGACGTGTTGATCCCTTCTCCGGCGAATCAATCACCTTAGCGATACGAGACAGCCCGGATAAGCGAAATTTTAGTGTAGTTGAGCTTTCAGGGAATATCCCAACAATCCCCCTCCTCAGAACCGTTCTTGCCCAAGCTGAACCGCCGGCGGAACTTATCCCCACATCGAATGTTCATTGCATATACTGAAGCGGCAAATCGGCATTGCCGGAAAGACGAACGCCGGCATAGGCTCTAACAACCGTGTTGCTATGCATTGCATTCATTACACAACACACTGGAACGCAGATACTGTTTCAGCTAACCGGCACGCACAGCCTGGGGGAACATAGCCATGAATCAGAATAATTTGGAAAACATCGGCCAATACCTGCTCAACCGGCTTTATGCCGCGGGAGTAACGGACATGTTCGGCATACCCGGCGACTACGTGCTCGGTTTTTACGATTTGTTGGTCAAAAGCCCGATACGCCACATAGGAACCACCCGAGAGGATAGTGCCGCCTTCGCCGCGGACGGCTACGCGCGTTGCCGCGGCTTGGGGGCTTTAGCCGTCACTTACGGCGTCGGCGCTTTGAATACGGTCAATGCCGTTGCCGGCGCTTTTGCGGAAGCGTCGCCGGTCGTGGTGATTAGCGGCGCGCCGGGCGTGCAGGAACAAATCGACGATCCCTTGTTGCACCACCGCTTCGGCCCGTTCAATTTTCAACGGGAAATCTTCGAACGCATCACCTGCGCCACCGTGGTCCTGTCGGACCCGGTAATCGCTTTCAGACAAATCGACCAGGCCATCGCCGCCGCCAAACGTCATTGCAAACCGGTATATATCGAAATTCCGCGCGATCAGGTCGGCGCGCTGGGTTACCCCTTGCCGGTGGAAGCCGTGCCCGGCTTTACCAGCGATCCTACTGCGCTGGCGGAAGCGGTCGCCGAAACCTTGACCCTGCTGGCCCAAGCCGATTCGCCCAGCATCGTCGCCGGCATCGAACTGCACCGGCGCGGCCTGCAAACCGCAGTACTTGAACTGGTGGAACGTACCGGCGCACCGGTAGCCGCTACCTTGACCGGCAAATCGGTAATCGCCGAACGCCACCCGGCTTACCTCGGCATCTACGAAGGCGCCATGAGCACCGAGTACGCGCGTTACGTGGTCGAACAATCCGATCTGGTCCTGATGCTGGGCGTCACCTTGAACGACATAGACACCGGCATTTATACCGCCAAACTTAACCCGCGGCATATGATACGGGCCGCTCAGGACGAGGTCGTGATCAGCTCGCACCGCTATCCCAAAGTAGCGCTGGCCGACTTTTTACCGGCCTTGGTCGCCGCGCTGGCTCCCAACGACGAACGCTTCGTCGCCAAAACGACTGCCGTCGGCGCCCCGGACTTTCCGCTAGCCGATAAGCGGATCAGCATGCAACGCATGATAGGCCGTTTGAACCAAGCGCTTACTCCGGAATTTATCGCGGTTTGCGACGTCGGCGACTGTATGTTCGCGTCCATCGATTTACGCGTACACGAGCAAAGCGAATTTTTATCCTCCGGCTTTTATACCACGATGGGTTTTGCGGTACCGGCCGCCTTGGGCGCGCAAATCGCCCGTCCCGACAAACGCGCGCTGATCTTGGTCGGCGACGGCGCTTTTCAAATGACCGGCACCGAGTTGGCCACCCACGCTCGCTACGGTTTAGCGCCCATCGTAATCGTGTTCAACAATCAAGGCTACAACACCGAACGCTTCATCCTGGAAGGGCCGTTCAACGACATCAGCGATTGGCATTTCGAGCAACTAGGTCAGTTGTTCGGGCCGCTGCAAGGCTTCGTCGCCGACACCGAACAAAGTTTCGAACAGGCGTTGCTTGCTAGCATCGCCCAACGCGACATGCCCAGCATCATCAACGTGCGCCTGGCGCCCAGCGATACCTCGTCGGCAATGCGGCGCTTGGCCGAACATATGCACGACAAAGTCAAAACCGGCGCCTAAATCCGGATACGACATGGAAGATCTGCTCGAACAGCTTAATTTCAACCTGCTCATCGTGCGGATCGGCCGCCGCGGCTGCGAAGCCGCCGACGCCCGCATCCGCCGCGTCAACCGCACCGCTGCGCAGTTATTAGGTTATCAGGAAGCGGAACTCGCCGATCAACCGTTGACCGCGATCTTGGAAAGCCGGGAGCTGGCGATTTGGCAACAAGCCCTGAGCGATCTGAAAGCTTCCGACAATTGTTTCGGGGCCAAAGTCATTACCAAACAGCGGCTGTCTTTTCCGGCGGTGCTGTCGATTTCGCCATTACCGCAGGCTAGCGACGAGGATTTTGTACTGGTGATTCAAGCGCTCAAATCCAGCAACGATTTTCTGGTGATGCGCCGGGTAGTGGAACAAAGCGCCAACGCCGTAATGATTACCGACCGCGACGGGGTTATCGCCTACGTCAACCCCAAATTTACCGTGATGACCGGTTACAGCTCCGAGGAACTATTGGGCCGGCGGCCGTCCATGTTGCAATCCGGCAAAATGAGCGGCGACGATTACCGGGCGATGTGGAATGCGCTAATCGAATCCGGCGAGTGGCAGGGCGAAATGTTGAACAAACATAAAGACGGTCATTTGTACTGGGTGCACGAAAGCGTCAGCGCAATCCGTAACAGCCGCGGCGAAATCAGCCATTTTTTGGCGATCGAAGACGATGTCAGCCAACGAAAAGCCACCGAAATGGCGTTGGAAGAAAGCGAACAACGCTTCAGGCAAATGGCCGAGTTATCCGGCGAATGGCTGTGGGAACAAGATCCGCAAGGTTATTATCTGTACAGCAGTGTCGCGGTCGAACAAATTCTAGGGTTAAGCCAACAGCAAATCATCGGCAAACACTACACCGAACTGCTGACGGCCCAGGACAAGCAAGCCCAAACCACTTTCTCCAACAGCCAGCGCTCCTTTCACGCCTTGGTCAACCATTACCGGCATAAGGACGGTCATCTGGTCATCACCGAATCCACCGGCCTGCCGCTGACGGACGCCAACGGCAAACTGCTGAAATGGCGCGGGGTAGACAGAGACATTACCGCCCGCATGCAATACCAGAACGCGCTGATCGAATCGGAAAAGCGCACCCGTCTGATCTTGGAAAGCTCGATCAACGCCATCGTAATCATGGATGCTTACGGGATGGTCACCGATTGGAACCAACGCGCCGAAACCCTGTTCGGCTGGTCCGCGCAGGAAGCCATAGGCCGGCGCCTGGACCGGCTCATCATCCCGGAACGGTTTCGCGCCGCGCATCGGCAAGGCATGCAGCAATTTCTAAAAACCGGTCAAAGCGCAATCTTGAACCGGCAAATCGAACAAATCGCGGTACGCCGCGACGGCAGCGAATTTCCGGTGGAACTGAGCATTTCCCCGCTGAAACTCGGCAACAGCTATATTTTCAGCGGCTTCATTCACGACATTAGCAGCCGTAAAGCGGCGGAGCAACGCATACGTCAGGCCCAGGTCGAATTGGCCGTCGCACAAAACGAGTTGAAAATCGCCCAGCGCATCCAAGCCAATTTGTTGCCAAGCTCGGCCATTGCCACCGACCAGTTCGAAATAACCGGCGTTTGCTTGCCGGCCGATAAAGTCGGCGGCGATTACTACGATTATTTCTATCGCGACGCCGAACATGTCGATATCGTCATCGCCGACGTATCCGGCCATTCGATAGGCCCATCGTTGTTTATGGCGGAAACTCGCAGCGCATTGCGGGTACAAACCGGCAGCCCGGCTTCGCCGGCCGCCTCCTTATCCGCGTTGAATCAATTCTTGTTCGACGATTTGGACCACGCCGATTACTTCATCAGCTTGTTTTACATGCAGATCGATTTATCCCGGCGCTTGATGCACTTTGCCAATGCCGGCCACCCGCCACCGTTGCTGTGCCCATCCAACAACGCCGACATCGTGGAATTAGACGCGGACGGCCTGCTGATCGGGGTACGAAAGCACGTCGAATTCGCCGAACAAACCGCGCAATTGAACGACGGCGACCTGGTATTGTTTTATACCGACGGCTTGATAGAAGCCGAAAATCCGCAACAGGAATTCTTCGGCATACAGCGGGTGAAACACATCCTGACCGCCGAGCGCGAGTCCGAACCGCAAGCCGTGATTGACGCGCTGTTAGCCGCATTAGTCGACTTTTGCCAACGCGATAACTTCCACGACGACGTCACTTTGGTCGTGCTGCGTTGGAAATCCGCTTAATCGGGCATGGGCTCGCGCCCAAACAAAAAAAGCCCGTCCGAAAGCGGGCCGGACGGGCCTGGGGAGTAAGCTGAGGTTTGAAAAAACCGGTCTGACCTTATCGTTAGCACGGTGCTGCAAAATAGAACCCGGCGTTCCTTGCCGGTATGACGAGCTTCCTTAATTCTTTTTCCTGCGTCGGCGGTTACGGCAACCAACCGATGCGATCGCGCCCCCCCGGTGCAACCAGTGAATTCGCTTGGAAATAACTTTCCAAAGCATCCAAATCCAACGCGCCGCCCAACCGGTCGGTGCCTTGGGTCAGGACGTAAAACTGGTCGCCGCCGTCGGCCATAAAGCTGTTGACGGTTATCCGGTAACCGGCATCCGGCTCAACCTCGATACCGCCGATTTTGATGCTGGCCGGATCGACGTTGTCGCATGCCGTGCCTTTTTCCTGCCAGGTGTAACTAAAACTTGCCGATACTTGCAAAATCCGGTTGAAAGGTTGACCGCTAGCCGGAGCGCCCGCGGGATAACCTTCGGTACAGCCGGTAAACTGCTGTTCCAGCAAGGTATGAATTTGCGCCCCGGTCAAGGTCAAGGTCACCAGACTGTTGCCGAAGGGCTGCACGGTAAAGGCCTCGCCGTAACTCACCTTGCCGTCGCCTTCCGCGGCGGCGCCGGAGGCGAAACTCAAATCGGCGCGGATGCCGCCCGGATTCATAAAGGCCGCCACCGCCTCGCCGAAACCGACGGCGGCCGTTGCCGCCCATTGCGCATCGGCGATCACATCGCCCAGCGCGGATTCGCCGGCCGCCGTCGCGGTACGGGTAATATCGGCGCTAATGCTGCCTATCACCCGGTTGGCCACCGGTTGAGCAATCGCTTTGTAATGGTCGACAATCGCTTTGATATCCGTATTCGGAAGCACATCGGCGCTGCTCCGGTCGACGACGATGTTGTTGGCTTGCACGTCGACCACCTCGCCGCTGGCGCGGTTGATGCTGACATCGATGTCGGTCAGCACCCTGCCCTGCGCGTTGGCGCTGGTGACCGAAATCAGCCTGCCCGCCCGATTAGGCAAGCGGCAGTTATAAGCTTGATGGGTATGCCCTGAAATCACCAAATCCACCGCGTCGTCCAGTTGATTGACGATGCCTTGCAACGGCGAACCGTCCAAGCCCTCGTCGCAGTTATTGATGGTCGATTCGCTTTGGGTCACCGGTATGGTACCGCCCTGGTGCAGCAACACCACGATAGCTTCCACGCCGCGCGCGCGCAGCTTGGGCACCAGCGCGTTGACCGTGGCGGCTTCGTCTTTGAAACTCAAGCCGGCTACGCCGCTGGGGGTAACGATGGTCGGCGTCTCCTTCAAAGTCATGCCGATAAACGCCACCCGCACGCCGCCGATCACGTTAATCGCATAAGGTGCGAACAAGGTTTTGCCGCTGGCCGCGTCTACCACGTTTGCCGCCAAAAACTTGAATTTGGCGCCTTCGAACGGCACCGGAGTGCCGACATCGGCACCGCGGCAAGAATTAGGATCGCTAGGGTGGCAACCGCCGTTTTGCATACGCAACAGCTCGGCTTTACCTTCGTCGAATTCATGGTTACCGACCGCATTCAGCGCCAAACCGAGCCGATTCATGGTTTCAATGGTAGCTTCGTCGTGAAACAAAGCCGAAACCAATGGCGTTGCCCCGATTAAATCGCCGGCCGATACCACGATGCTGTCCGGGTTGCGGCTTCGCAGCTCCGCTACGTAGCCGGCCAGCCAATCCACGCCGCCGACCGGAATGCTCGCCGAGCCGCTGGGCGTAGGGCGAAAATTGCCGGGCGATTCCAATTGGCCGTGAAAATCGTTAAATGCCACGATTTTGATGGTTTTGGTCGGGGTGGTGGAAGGCGCCGCGCAAGCGTTGCCTATCAAACCCAAACTCAAACCCAAAGCCGCGGCGCCGGTTAAATTTTTCAACGTCATGCTCGTCCTCCCGCTTAACGCTTGCCGATACGGCCGCGGGAAACCCCGCTCAGCAAGCCCAAACCGGCGCCGAACAACCAAACCGCAGCCGGTACCGGCACCGCAGTCACACTGACCGCACCTAAGGCTGCATTGATGCTTAACCCGGAATCGTCGGTAGCGGACCCGCTCAGCAAACCGCTAATGCTATGACTGCCGGCGTCCAACCAATACACGGCTCGGCTGTAAGCGGTATTGGCGTATGCTGCGTCGAAATCGGCTGCGACGCTGTCCGGGTAGCTGGCGGCCGGCACCGAGGTTTCTCCCAACCAATCGCCGTTGTCGAACACTTGAAAGCGGTCACCGGCGAAACCGGCGTCGACCACCCGCAAATACGCCGGGGCCGTCAAATTAAAATCGAAACTCAATGCCTCGCCGTCCAAATCTATCCATTCCAATCCGCCGGACAAAGACGCCCATTCGTCAACGTCGAAGGCGTACCAAGTGCCGTCGGCCGTCAAGGTAGCCGCCTGCGCACAAGTCGCGGCCATGCTCAGCAAGCCGGCCAAACACACTTTTTGCAAGTTCATAAACTATCTCCCGGCCGAGGCGACGCAACGGTCGCTGGCTTTTACGATCAAGCGGCTATTATGCGAGCGCATGGCCGCCAGACCGGCGCAAACGCTGCCGAACAACCAAATCGTGCCCGGTAACGGCACGCTGGCCGGCGCCACGCTGAAACTCGCGGTATCGGGTGTTTGCAGGGATTGATCGCCGCCGACCAAAATCGACCAATTGGCCGCATCGTTGACCAAGGCCGCATAATCGGCGAACTCGCTCAAGCCGCTTCTAGGACCTATGTATTCGGCATAATCGCTACTATCGGTCAACACCACGGCATTGACCCCGGCGCTCAACCCGGTCGGCACGATATTGACATCGCCCTCGCTGGAGATAGCGGTTAGAAAAATTCCGGGCGTGCTGTAATCGCTGCCCAAATAGGCATAGAGGGTTTCGCTGGTAGCGCTGATTCCGAAATTGCTGCCGCTGCCGCTTAACGTTCCGACCGAAACCGAACGGCCGGCTTGGTCGATGTTGCTAAAGCGAATCACCGTGCCGGCCGAAATCGCGTTATTGCCGGTGTGCCAACTATGAAACGATTCGCCGCTGTTAAAACTGCTGCCGTTCCATTCGTTGTCGCTGAAGAAAATGGTGGTATCGGCGGCGATATCGACGAACGTCGTCATCGCCCAGCCGTCTTCGTCGGCGTTGAACGCCGTAAACGCCAAATCACCGCTGGTTAAAGCGGCTGAAGCTTGACCGCTCAACAACGCCAAGCAGGCTGAGGCCAGTAAAGTGCGAAACATAAAAATCCCTCCGGTCGGTTAGCTATCGAAACTGCGGCCAGCTTAGGGATTTTTTGTGATGGGCTTATGATTTAGGCGTGAACATTCGATGAAACGTATTACACGGTCCGACGCACACCGGGAATGGGGCATTGAGTTCGGGAGGTGCACGATAAAGCCGGTTAGTAGTTCGCGCCATCAATACGCTTACTCATCGCGCAAGCTCCCAGTTCAATTTTTTCCAGCGGAAAACGAGCGGGACGGCATTCTTATCAGCAAGGCCTTCAAGATATTCGCCTTGAGTTCAGCTACTGAAGGGACGCGGATATGGCGGGAATGGACAGATGATCTTCAATAATTACCATGCCATGCAGTTTATCCGGGAGGTCAAAAACGAACGGCTGACGGAGTCTATGATTCTGCATCTGCACGATGTCCTGACCGAAAACACCTTGGAGGACCCTAAAAAAACCGGTCAGTATCGGGAAGCCGGTGACGATATTCACGTGGTCGATGCCACCGCCTCGGTGTTGCTGCATACCCCGCCCGATGCTGCCGAGCTGCCGGACAGAGTCGCCAAACTATGCGCCTTCGCCAACGATACCGACGCCCAGGAATTCATCCACCCGGTTATTCGGGCGATTGTGCTGCATTTCATGATCGGTTACGACCATCCGTTCGTGGACGGCAACGGACGTACCGCCAGGGCGTTGTTTTACTGGTCCATGGCAAGCCAAGGCTATTGGCTGATGGAGTTTACTTCCATATCGCAAATCATTAAGCAAGCGCCGGCGCAATACGGCAGAGCCTATCTTTATTCCGAAACCGACGATAACGATTTGACGTATTTCATCGTGTATCAACTGGAAGTCATCAGAAAAGCCATAACTGCTCTACATCAATATCTGGAAAAGAAAACGGCGGAGATATTCGAGATAGAGCAATGCCTGGAAGGCTCGGCTTTACAAGGCAAATTAAACCACAGGCAGTTGGCGATTCTGAGACATGCGCTGGATCACCCGACGACCATCTACACCATCCAGCAACATCAGGCCGCCCATAAACTCAGCTACCAAACCGCGCGCACCGATTTACTCAAAATGGCGGACGAATTTCATATCCTGAGCAAGCGCAAATATGGAAATGCCTTCGTTTTTTTAGCCCCCCCCCCCGATCTCGGACAGAAACTGACTCAACTGGAAGCACGCTATAAGGCCAGACAGGGGGCGTAGGAGATTAAGGTAACAATTGCCGGTTTTCGGAAGCGGAGGTGTTTTGGGGTTTGGTGGTTGCTATCGGCCATTAGCAGGGTGTTGAAATTTGCCTATATGCCTTCGGCTTCAAAACCATTTTTTGGTTTTGTTGGGCTTCTGGAAGCCCGATCACACCTCAAAAACCGGTTTTAGCCGGTTATATTCGCCCCGAAGGGCGTTAAATTCCGCCTTTTGGCGGATTTCAGGCGCACCACCGCCTAGGCGGTACTGTATCGCCAGCCGAAAATGGTACCCATGCGCGTCAGGTTATAGGCGGCAAAGGTAAAAATCGTTTGCGCGGCGACCTTCTTTAACCCCCGGAACTTGGTTTGGCGTAGCGGGCCGACTGTCTTGGCCCAACCGAAGACTTCTTCGATCCGCTTACGGATTTTGAGACTTTTACGGTAACCGTCGTGCCGGGTTGTGCGACCGTCAATGGCGGAGCCTTTGTCTTTGCTGGCGACATGCGGCGTGACTTTGCGCTGGCGTAACTTGGCGACAAAATCCTGCGTATCGTAATTTTTGTCGGCGGCCAAGGTCGCGCCCGGTTTGTGGATCGTGCGTTTGACCATGGCATGGGCCGCCTCGCGTTCTGCGGTGCCGGTGGCCTGGGTGACTTCGACGTCGACGACCAAGCCATTACGGTTCTCCATCAAGGCATGACCGAGGAAAGCCAGCTGAGACTTGTCGCCCTCGCTCTTTTTGTACAACCGGGCATCGGGATCGGTGCGTGATGCGTGGGTTTCGTTACTGCGTTTCTCGCCCTTGAAGTTGACCGTGGGATTGCGGCCGCCGTCTTCCGGCGGCGGGGTCGAGCCGTCTTTTTTGACGAAACTTTTGTGCGAGGCCCAAGCTTGAATCAGCGTGCCGTCCACCGAGAAATGCTCGTCAGAGATCAGCTGTTTCCACTCGGCCAAGGCCAGTACCCGTTCGAAAAACAAACGACTGATCCGTTCGTTGAGCAAACGGTCGCGGTTGGCGCTGAAGGTCGAGTGATCCCACACCTCGTCATCTATCGTCAAGCCGACAAACCAGCGGTACAAGAGGTTGAAGTCGATATGCTCCACCAGTTGCCGTTCCGAACGGATGGAAAATAGCACTTGCAACAAACTGGCGCGCAACAAGCGTTCCGGCGGAATGGAATCTCGACCGCGACGAGCGTAGAGCGCGTCGAACTCGTCGTTTAGCGTGGCGAGCAACAAGTCGACCACTTGACGCAGCTTGCGTAGCGGATGCTTTTTGGGAATCCGGCTTTCCAGGGTTCGGTAACTGAACAGGTCTTCTTGAGTAATGTCGGCGCCGCGCATGGGGACAGTGCAATATATTGGAGATAGAACTATTTTATCATTTAGAACAATACTTTATGATTTACCAACACATCTGACTCAACCAGCCAATGCGGGTTACAGGGGAGATAAAATCAACAGCCTGTTAAGTGCCATTAGATTTTCTCATTTGCTCTATTTGCTTTCTTGCTTCGTCAGGCGTTGCAAGATTGTCCGTTTCGGCATTTCTGACAAACCTTCGAATACGTTCTACTTCGTCAAAATAATTTATGATTTGTTCTTTCTCGGAACCTCCAAATAACTCTGGCCGATCAAGCATTCGCCTGTATAGGTCGTAAAATTCTGACTCACCGTGACGATATGCCTTTAAATTATCTTCAACTTTAAGCCCCCGATGAAATGCCAAGAGTATTGCTGTTACAGCAGATATAACAGTAACGGTTACCTTTGAGTTATTGCCATCAGCCACAAATGGGGTAAGCGTAGGAATCAAAACTGCAGAAGGGATTGTCCAAATCAACATATAGTAATGAAGGGACTTATACATTGCTGCCTTATTTTTCCAGTAGCCTAAAGTGCCTCTGATTCTAGAATAGTGCTGTATTAGCGCATGTTTAGACTCATCTGAAAAATGAGGGCTTTCTTGAAAAGCGTCCCCTGGAGGGGCAAGCTCGACTTTCTTACGAATAGCCATCAATGCCGGGTAAAAGCTAATAACCAGCACAGACAGATAAATAACAGTAGCTAAGATCCAATTGTCCATCTGATACGCGCTTAACAAGGAATTAGATAGTTTCCGTATATCTACCAATTAATACTCTTAAGCGCCTAGCAAAAAGTTAGCGTGTATTTAGAGCCAAATCCACGGCCAATTTCCTCAATGGCCTGTTCCAGTTCATCCGGCGTATATGCTTTGAAAGGCAGCCATTCATATTTCATCTTATGCCACAGCAATTCGATTCGGTTCAATTCAGGACTGTAGGGAGGCAGAAAATAAAATCGCATGCCTTTCTCTTCCAATAAATCCCAATAAGGTTTCAGCTTTTTGGCGGTATGAATGGAGGCATTGTCCAAAATCACCACCATCGGCTTGCTGACGCGTTCGATCAACGCCATCAGAAAGCCAAAGAACCACAGACCATTTACGCTCTGCCAAAGTTGGGTCAACAGTAGCCGCCCCGATGACAGCAGCGCGCCGATCACATTTATGCGCTGCGCGCGCTTAGCGGTAATGGCATGGACTTCGCCGCGCTTCGTCCAAGCCGAACGATTCGGTGGTTGCGGCGCAAATCCGGCTTCATCCACATACGCCAATTCGATATCACCGGCTTCCGCTTGCTTAATCAGTTCTGCGATATCGTGTCTCGCTTGTTCGAAGCGTTCGGGATCTCGCTTTTTTTTAAACTATAGCGCGTGCGCTTCCAGACATAGCCCATGCGTTTCAACTCGTTTCGCAACGTACCGGCACTGATCGTCACGCCGCATTCCGCCGTCAGTCGACTGACCAGAGCCCGACAGGTCAATGGTTCTGCCTCAATCCAGCCTTTGAGCTGATTGCGATTCGCGTCCGTCAGTTTACTCGGCGCACCACTGCGCGGCTGATCCGGTAAGCTCGCTAGCCCGTTTCTCCACCACTTCCGCCGCCGCTCACGAATCGCTTCCGGCTTTACACCCTGATGCGCGGCAACCGCAATCACTGTTTGACCATCGGATAACATCAGGATGGTTTGCGCCCGTTCGCGCTCTCGCCAATCACTCCCTTTCTTGACGATTATTTGGAGTTGCTCTCGTTCGGTTTCGCTCAATTCAATCGGTTTTACGCGCATTCCTTTAGTTATCGCTCTGTTCAAAACCCTGCTATTCTACTGCATGGCGATTTATTGTTAAGCGCTTATACACGATAGTTATTTGATTAGCATGAGATTTTCCTTTCTGTATATAATCTGTGACAGTAGTTATGGCTGGTAACGATCTTCTTGCCGCCATTGAATCAGAATAAGCGATAGTCCGCAAAGGGTCGATTCAAACCTTCCGGCACTAGATTAAACGCAACGCCCTCAACGTGCCTAGAGCTCGTAGGATGGGTAGAGGCGCTAGCCGAAACCCATCAAAAACACCATCGATTACGCCAAATCCAATTCAGGATATATGCCGCCCGCCCAATTTGCCGGGAGAATCCCGCGATTGACGAAATCATGAAATGAAGAATATCGCCAATCAGCAACACAACGGACATAACCGTGTTTTACTGGATTGTAATGAATATAGTCGACATGCTTGACGAAGTCGTCCTCGTTTCTAATTCGATGCTCCCAAAACCGTCGTTGCCAGATACTGCGCTCCTGTTTGCTTTCGCGGCTTTTGGAAATTCGCTCGCCTTTTTCGACCTGTTTACTAAAGTGGGTCTTAATGAACCGCCAGCGACAACTAAAATCATCATCACCTTCCGGCAAAGTCCAAATAGTATGGAGATGCTCCGGTAAAACAACAATCGCGTCGATATTAAACGGGTGTTGATCTTTTACGTTACGAAAAGACTCGCGAAGCAGTTCAATCTTATCGGTTAGCAAAGTCCGATTTCGCTGCGCCAAATTGACTGTGAAAAAATAACAACCGCCTTTGAGGCGATGTCGACGATATTCTGTCATATCTCATCTATCGGCGTTTCGTTTGATGGGTTTCGCTTCTCTCTACCCATCCTACTGTCGGCAATTGGCTCACCCCAGGGCATTGGATAAACTTTGTCTGTTGTCTCGTATGGGTCGACTCAGGCCTTCCAGCACTAGATTAAACGCAACGGCCTCAACGTGTCTAGCGGATGGATTATTCCGCCGGCCCAGCTAACAGCCTTTCCGCCTGCCGATAACTCAAGCCGGAAATTCCCGATTTTTGCATCGATTGTTTCAGCGAATAAGCCAGCGCCGAGGCAAGGACGCGGGAGTAGTACGGCAGGGTTTCCAGGTACACCGGCAAGGCGGCGTCGATGGTTTCGGCTTGTTGCAGTTTTTGTTCGAGTTGGCGGCGGCGGCCGGCGATTTCTTCGAGAAATGCGGGATCAGCGGCGCAATCGTCGGATAACGCCAAAGTCCAGGTTAAATCGGATTGTAATTGGCAAGCGCCGATATAGCGGCCGGATCGGGCCGGCGACCATTGCTCCGGCGCGATCAGCGACAGCCGGTACTGGGTATCCTTGAAGTACAGCCAATAGGTTTGCCCGGCGGTCGGTTTGAAGCGAATCCGGCTGTTTAACACGAACAGCGAGGTGAACAAGTCGCTGCTGATTTGTTGAAGGTTCTTGGCGGGTACGACCAGTTGCTGCTTGGCTTGTTGCAAGCTGTCCAATAGCGCGACCAAGCCCTTGCCCTGCGGATTTGCCGGTTTAATCGTTGAATTCATCTTTCCAAGTATTCGGTAAGTTTGCAAAAACAGTTTCCGGCAGGTTTGGTCAACGTAGTGAATTTGGACGTCTATACCCGCGCGAAGGGAATTTTTAGCTTCTCTCGGAGGGGGAAGGAGATTTTTCTACTTTTATTGGCTCCCTAAGTATCATGGCTATAGCGATGAATCGCCGTGCGGCGCAAACCGGTTGCGGTAAACCATGCTCAGGCGCGGATGGCGGCTCAGCTTGCCGGGGGCAAAAAGCCAGCGCGTAGTCCGGTATCTTGGCCCCCCAATACACGCCACGCACGTATTCGCGCCAGCCGATGATTTGCCTGATAAAACCTTCTACCTCTACCAGCGGCGCTCCGCTCTAGCGATAAGCCGCTTCGGCTGGTTCAACCACTTCGCGCGGGTTGAGCATCTTGCTGTTCATGGCAAGCGACAGTAGCGAATGAAACAAGCGCCAACCGCGCGCCGGCTCCGCGTTCTGAAAATCGCCGAACTACGCCAAGCCCTCCCTGATGAACGCATAACGCTTCCGCCCGATTCAGCGGCCAGCGTCGGCAATCCCGAAACGTTGTCCAGCCGCCTTATCAACGCAATCAGGGCAATGTCCATAGCGATATGCCGGAATTTGCGGCAAATAACATAGTTATTGCTTTATTTCGATTCAAAATGGCTAGATTCAATTTAAGCAATTGATTTAAATAAAATAATATCCAATTTAGCCGATGGCAAGGTAGTTGCTTTAGTAAGGCTGCTCGACCGATTAATCCCGTATATATCGTATCGGAATAGCCTAGCCGGCCGGTCGCAAGCTCGAGTACATCAATCCGGCAACTTTGGGTTGCCGTTATCGAATATTTAACTAAACGTCGCACACGCGTTTTCCTGTTTAACACGAGGTGTCAAATGCACTTTACAAACAAACTGGTGCTGAGCGGAGCCTTGCTGGTGTCGCAAGTTTCGTTCGCCCACGGGCCGAAACCCATGCCGTTGATCGACGTGCCGGTGCCGCCGGTGCCGGGATTGACGGACGGTTCCGATCCCATCGTTACCAACAAAAATATCGCGGTAGCGCTGGGTAAAGCCTTGTTCTGGGAGATGAACGTCGGTAGCGACGGCATGGCGTGCGGCTCTTGCCATTTCAACGCGGGTGCGGATCGGCGGGTTAAAAACCAATTGAATCCGGGCGACAAGGGTACTCTTGCGACCGCCCACAGCTTCGAAACGACGGCGTCCGGCGCGGACGGCGGCCCCAACTATACCTTGACGCCAAGCGATTTTCCGTTTTATCAATTCAACGACCCTATTCACCAAGCTAGCGGGGTCAAATTCCAAACCGACGACGTCGGCGCATCGTCCGGCACGTTTAGCGGTCAGTTCAAAACCGCGTCGCGCTTTAGCGGCAGTAACGATACCTGTAGCCGTAGCGCCGATCCCTTGTTTAGCGTCAATCATACCGGAACCCGCCGGGTGGAGCCTCGCAACGCCCCGACCATGATCAACGCGGTATTCAACCATCGTAACTTCTGGGACGGACGGGCGAACAACGTGTTCAACGGTAGCAGCAACTGGGGCGAGCGCGATGCGGAGGCCGGGGTGTGGATCAAAAAAAATGCCCGTAGCGTCGTCAAGCAGCCTTTGCATTTGATCAATTCCTCGCTGGCTTCGCAGGCCGTGGCCACGGTGCAAAGCGATACCGAAATGGCTTGCGTCGGGCGTAATTTGGCCGACGTCGGACGTAAACTACTGTCGCGTCAGCCTTTGCAAACCCAGCAAGTACACGGCGAAGATAGTGTGTTCGCGCCTTTGCAGTTGGTGGCGGGTACCCAGAAAGGCCTGAACACCACTTATAAAGCCCTGGTGATGGCGGCTTTCAATCCCAAATATTGGTCGTATAGCCGGGTAGGCGAATTCGGCGCGCCGGCCGCCGGCGGCAGTGCCTATAACCAAATGGAAGCCAACTTTTCGATGTTCTTCGGCTTGGCGCTGCAGCTTTACGAGGCGACCTTGGTGTCCGATCAGGCGCCCATCGACCTGAGCCCGCGCGACCCGGTCACTATGGAGCCGACCTGGGAAGGCATGGGCTACAGCGCGGCGGAAATTGCAACCCTAAAGGCCGGGCTACAAAAATTCGAAAGCAATCACTGTAATTTGTGCCATTCGGGACCTTTGTTGACCAATGCGGCGATTGCCGCCAACTCGGCGTTGGTGACGCCGACCGACGGCGCCTTCTTCGGTCCCGAGCATTTCCGCATTCCGTTCGGGCCGACCGCGATGGGACCGGCGATTAGCCCCGGAGCGCCCTACCCGGCTCAGGAAGGCGGCATTACCCCGCACGGCAACGTGGTGGGGCGGCAGGACATACGAACCGGCACCCAGCTGATCGACTTCGGTTTCGCCAATACCGGCGTGGCCGACCCGAATAACGACCTTGGCGTTGGCGGCAACGATAGTTTCGGCAATCCTTTGTCTTACGCGGCGCAATACAAACAATATCTACTCGGCAATTACGACTCCGTGGTCGATTCGGTGGTTTATAACCAAAAGGTCTGCGATTTCAGAGCCTTGTTCAGCTACAACGATAATTTTGAACTGCCGGACATTTTTACCGCGCTGGACGGTTTGCAGGTCGATGGCTCTCGCGAAGGGCAAGCCCGCAATCGGGATTGCATCAGCGATCCGAGTTTAGCGGCGTATATCCCGACGATCACCGCGGCTAATGCCAACAAAGATACGGCAAAAATGGCCGTCTCCAGCAAAGCCGCGTTTAAAGTGCCGACCCTGCGTAACGTCGAGCTGACCGGGCCTTTCATGCACAACGGCAGCATGGCGACCTTGGAACAAGTGTTGGAATTTTATTCCCGCTTGGGCAACAACCAAAATCCGGATCAGGATAACTTCATGCCGTCCATTGCCTTGAATGCAAGCAATAGCGCGCAGTCCCGCGCGCAAATCGTTGCCTTTTTGAAAACCCTGACCGACGAGCGGGTGCGCTACAAGCGGGCACCGTTCGACCATCCGGAAATCGCGATTCCGCACGGTCATCAGGGAGACGAAGTCGCGGTGGTCGCCGGCAATGCCTTGGGCAGCGCGTTTGCCAAGGACGAGCTGTTGACGATTCCGGCAACCGGTGCAAACGGATTAACCGAACCGTTAGTGCCATTCGAGCAGCATTTACCCGACTAAAGCCCGCTTACGCCCGCAGCCGCATTTTCGGCAGCGGGCGTAAGCGGCTTTACCGACCTAGTCGTGCGGTGCCGAATGCGCCGTACCGCAGTTTTTGAGAGAGTTTATGAGCAAAAAAGAGTTCAGCCGGTGGATGGCCGGCACCGCATTATTGATTTGCGCGGCACCTTACGCGCAAGCCAATACCTTCAGCAGCAACGCTACCGTCACCTTCACGATAGACAGCATCGTCAATACCAGCGGCGTGGCGGAGGATTGGCAGGGCTTGCAGATCGGCGGCCGTTATGCGCTGGATCAAAGCCTTTCCTACCTCAACGACGCCGAGGCGGTGAATGGGGCGTTTACCCCTATCGATGCCAGCGGCGATTATTCGGCCAGTATAGGGCCGGGCAGTTTCACGAAAACCATGGCGATTTCCGGCTCCACGAGCAGCGGCTCCGCCGATGCTTACTACCTGGGGTTGTTCGACTTGACCTTCCTGAACAGCTCAGCCCATTCCTTCGATATTCAAGTGACCTTGAGTTACGACTTGTCTACGTCGGTCAGCGGGGACTATAGCGAAAGCGCTATCCAACTGGACTATTTCAACGCTACTGGCGGCTTCGATTCCGGGGCGAACGGGCTTTCGGTCTACGCCGCTACCCCTTATTTTTCTGCCGACGGCTTGATCGGCGCGGTGGTTTACAACTTCAGCTTAAACCCCGGCGACAGCGAGGCGGTTTACGTCGACGTCGGCACATCCGCCTACATCGAGACGGCGCCCGTGCCGTTGCCGGGCGCTTGGTATTTGTTTGCCACGGCAATCGCCCTACCGATGTGGCAAAGAGTTAAACCACGCATCGCTTAACACCTTTTGTCGCAATAAGCGGCGCTTTGCCCGGGTTGGTCAGGGCGCCTATTTTCATAATGGAGAAATCAACAATGTCGAAACAACATGCCAGTCTGACCAAAGTTATCAAAGTGCTGCTGACCGGAACCGCGCTGTCTGCCGCCTGCGTTTCCAGCGCTTCCGCCCACGTGATGTACAACACCTACAATCACCACACCGCTTATTTGGCCACGGATGCCGGCGACAATGGCACAGACGGTTGGGTATGGGGCTTTGGCGGCACATCGGGCGGTAACTCCGCCAATACCAACCCCGGTTGGGTAGGCACCAGCAACGGCGATGCGCCGTTCGGTTACGTCGGCGCGCCTATCTTGAACTGGGCGGCAACCCTGCATGGCGCGGGCGGCGCGTTGGAAGTATCGCAACAAGATGCCTACGACGACTACGGCGTATATGCCGACATCGATACCGCCGGCGGTGCTTGGCGCGATGCGTCCGGTACCGGTTGGAAGCACAATACCGACATCGGCTTATTCAAGTCGGAAGTCACCCAATACGTACACCTTAATTTGTCCGCGATTAACGGCCCGATCGCCAATTTCGGCGTTACCGTGTTCGAAGGCATGGCGACCAATTTAACCGGTTATTCCCACCACGGCCCATGGAACAATGCCGAAGCCGGAACCCCTTATCTGCCGCCGCTGAAAATTCCGGTCGGCGTTACCAACCCGTTCGGCAACACCGGCTTGGATACCGTCGTAGGCTACGACGATAGCGTCGACAGCGTCAACGCGTTTACCTTCCTAGCCGAAGCCGGCGTCGTCTACACCATCGCCTTGGGCGGCAGCGGCGGCCTCCATTGGAATCAACAGCACGACGGTTACGTGTTGGACATCACCTCCAGCCCGGTGCCGGTGCCTGGGGCGGTTTGGTTGTTCGGCAGCGCCCTGGCCGGCTTGATCGGTATGCGCAGAAAAACCGCGGCGACGAGCTGAAAGTTGCCCGATTAAGATCTTGGCGGCGTTTTTTACAGTAGTTACGGTTTCCGCGTTGTCGCGGTAACCTCAAAACTGCTTGGACGCCGCCGGTCTCGGGTTAAACCCGGATGAGGAATTCCCTGCCCGGCAGCGATTGCCGCCGCGAGGCCGATTACAGACAGCTTCGCTTTTTAGGACAGCGATTCGGTGGAAAACTTAACCTCGCGGGAATGTATATGGTCAAACAACACCACCCAAGCATCTCTGTGAAACAGCCCTCCCGTTGGGTGGCCCGCAATACATCGATATACCGAACCAGCGTCCCCAGCTGCCACTCCTGCAAGTTTGCCGTAAAAAATACGTCCCACCCGGCACCCGATACCGCCGGCAATCCGTGGAAGCCGCCAGACGCTCCGCCAGAACAGTCATTAGCCGCCGCGAGGCGGTTCCGGAACGCCGAAGGCACATCAGACAACCGGGTTACCTGTATTTAAGAGCCGTTACATATGGCATCCGGACATCTTTCTCGCGGGTTGATGAAATCCTGCGTATGGGTGACTTGGCAGTACTGTTTAAGGAAAATTTAATTATTAAATACAGTTTTAGGGAACCTCTGATTAATACCCCTCGAGCGATATAATTCATCAACAGCCCCGATTTCGAGATAGCGCGCATGGATCAATATCGACAGCTCAGTTTTGCCGACGCCGAATACGCCAACAAAGGCAAAGTCACGCGGCGTGAAAAGTTTCTCGATCAACTCGAAGACTTATTGCCGTGGTCCGTCATGCTGGCGGTGATTGAACCGCATTATGCATCCGGCCAAGGGTGTGGTCGCAAACCGTTTCCCTTGAGTGCGATGCTGCATGTTCACGTGGCGCAGATTGTCTACAACTACTCTGATCCGGGCATGGAAGACGCGCTGTATGAAATTGAATCGCTGCGGCGTTTTTGCCGTATCCGTCTGGAAGCGGTGCCGGATGAAAGCACGATTTTACAGTTTCGACACTTACTGGAAGCCCACGGGCTAACCGAGCAAATCTTCCAGGCCATCAACCAAACGCTGAGTGAACGCGGCCTGTTTTTAAAAGCTGGGACCATCGTCGATGCCAGTCTGATTGCCGCGCCGACCTCGACCAAAAACCAAAGCAAGGCGCGCGATCCCAAGATGCAATCGAGTAAAAAAGGTAATCAGTGGTTTTTTAGCAGCAAGTTTCATATCGGCGTTGACCACGAAACCGGCTTGGTGCGTACCCGCCGGGAACGTGAGCGACGTGGCTGAAGCCGCCCATTTGCTGCACGGCGAAGAGCCATTCGTGCACGGTGACGCCGGCTATCAAGGCTTGGACAAGCGCCCCGAGATGCCGATCGAAAACCCACCCGCTTGTGTCATTGCGATGCGTCCGGGCAAACTGGCCATGTTGACCCAAGACGAGAGCGCGGAGGCCAAAATACTGCGTGAGGCCGCCTGAGAACTGGCCGGCCGCCGTGCAAGGTCGAGCACGTATTTCCGGACATTAAAATCCGCTTTGGTTATGCCAAGAATCGCTATCGTGGCTTAGCCAAAAACACTGCTCGTCTGACCTTTCTGACCGCGATTGCCAATATGCTTCGGGGTGACGCTTATGAACGTCGCTGCCTGATTGCGTCTGAAGTTTGAAAAATGGCCCGGATACGGGGCTTGGGCAGCGAAAAATCGGCTGTTTTGATGAAAAATACAGTCGATTATTGAGTTTTAACCGGTTAGTTACAACGCTGATTTTCAAAACGGCAGTTTTTCAGAGGTTCCCGAAGCGGTTCTGTTATGTCAGTCGGCGAATTGTTGAGTGTAGTAAATTCGTAGCGTCAAAATTCCCGCCAATTGAGTTCAATTATTAGCCTCAAAGGCCACCGTTTCGAAAAGTCGTTTATCCTGATTTGCGTACGGTGGTATCTTGGGTTCTGTCGCAAAAAATTGGGTGAGTCAAAGTCGGTCGGCCTTGGGTCGGGCAGAATTTTCTTGCTAAAGCCAACAACTGGCGATAAGCCGGAATGCCAATTTGCGAAAGCTGTCCCTAAAGGCAAACCTATTGGCCTTTGACCTTAATATAGGTTTCATCCATCCACCACCAAGTCGCTGTCAGCCGCTTGTTTTTCATCGCGGCTTTGGCCATCAAAGGCGAATAGCGAACCACTCAACGGTTAAGCGTCGCATGATCGACCTCAACGCCTCGCTCCGCCATGATCTCTTCCAGATCGCGGTACGCGGCGCCATAACGAACGTAAAAATACACGGCGTAAAGAATCGCGTCTTTCGGATAATAGGTGCCACGGAAGCTGATCATGCGATGAGGCTGCTCAAATTTGGACTATTATCCAAGTTCAGCGGCGTATTTGCGGCAGAACCACCATACGGCAGCCGAATTTAGTGATCGCGCCGTCGAAGCGCATTGCGATAGCGCGCCAGCGCCCACAGCGGAAAATATTTATCGTAACCGTGATATTTGAGGTAAAAAAACCGCGGGAACCCAGGCGCGTTGAAGCATTCGTCTTGCCAGAATCCATCCGCCCGTTGATTTTTCAGTAGATAACACGCAGCCTCCTCAACTTCATTACTCCCCACTTCTCCAGCCGCCAGCAGCGCCATTAGGGCGAGCGATGTATGAAACGCCGAGCTGCTCGAGCATTCACCGCGCGAGGCGGTATCGTGATAACTGCCATTGCCCTCGCCCCAGCCGCCATCGTCGCGTTGCTTGGCTTTTAGCCAAGCAACGGCCTTGCGAATGCCGGGATCCTGTTTATCGACGCCAACCGCCTCGAAGGCCAGCAACACCGACCAGGTGCCGTAAATATAGTTGGTGCCCCAACGGCCGAACCAGGAGCCGTCGGCCTCCTGCTGATTACGCAAATACTGCATGCAACGGTCTAGCGCTTCGCGGTATTCCAAATGCCGGGCGCTCAGTTTTCCCAGCAACATGGCGCAGCGGGCGCTGACATCGGCAGTGGGCGGGTCCAGCAGTGCGCCGTGGTCGGCAAACGGGATTTGGTTGAGCGCATAATGCGTATTGTCGGCATCGAAAGCGCCATAACCGCCATTTTCCGATTGCATGCCGGCAATCCAGTTGGCCGCGCGATGAATATTTTCGTTAAATTCCGCTTTATCGGCCTGCATCATCGCGTAAGCAACCAACGCAGTATCGTCGACGTCCGGATAATAACTATTGCCAAATTGAAAAGCCCAACCGCCGCCGCGCAAATTGGGCCGCTGAACTTGCCAGTCACCGGGTTCGTCGCGGAGTTGCTTGCCAGCCAACCAGCCCAGCGCCTGGGCTACAGCTTGTGCGGTCTGCTTATTGTGACCCTGGCGTTGAGCTTCTTGTAGCGCGAGTACCGCTAACCCGGTATCCCAAATCGGGGACACGCAGGGCTGACAGTAAGCCATGTCGCCATCGATCACCAATAATCTATCGATTGCCGCTCTGGCGATTTGCCGCTGTTCATTGTCGGCAGGAATTCCCAGATAATCCATGGCTTCGTAGGCATTGACCATTGCGGTGAATATGGCCCCGAGTCCATCGTGGCCGTTCAGCCGAGCCATGAACCATTGTTGTGCCCGGGCGGTTGCCTTGCGGCGGACAAAACCGGGTATCAAGGGCTCCATCAATCGACCTAGCCGATCCAGCATCAGTATGGCCTTGCCCAGCCGGGTACTGACGTGAGAAAAATAATGCCGCTCCTGGGCCGGCGGGGTGAGGAATAACTCGGCAATACCGATTCCTAGCGGATTGCGCGCCTTGACCCGGTTGGAGCAAAGAATCGACAACGGCACTATCACGCTACGCGACCAATAGGCAATCTTGTCTAAATGAAATGGAAACCATTGAGGCAACAGCATGATTTCGACCGGAATAAACGGAACGGCGCGCCAGGGAACTTGCTGAAACATCGCCAGCATGATTCGGGTAAACACATTGCTGTTGGCGGCCCCACCGCGAACGAGTATCCAACTTCTGGCCTTGCACATGTGTTCCGCGTCCGGCGAATCGCCGGCCAGTTTTAAAGCGTAATACGCTTTGACGGAACAACTCAAGTCGCCGTCCCCGCCGATATAGAGCGGAAAACTGCCGTCGGCGCTTTGCCGACAGCGCAAGAACTTGGCGAGCTTTTCCTGAAGCGCCGTATTGATTTCATCCATGTAATGCATCATCAAGATGTACTCGGCAGGAATGGTGCAATCCGCTTCCAATTCGAACACCCAATATCCCATTGGGTTTTGCAAACGTTGAAGACTATCCTTAGCCAGGTTTATTGCTCTGTCGACGTTTAAAAAGTCGTTACCGAAATCGGCATCCGAACCCGGCAATGAAGAGTTTTCCGTTAACATGATAGATGTTTGTCCGCTTTCACCGGTACGACAAAGATAGCTTCAGCATGTGCAAGCCATTAGCCATTCAAAAAAAACCGCCGCAACGAATAGCACGTTGCCGCGGCGAAAAGGTATTCAACCCAATGGGCAGACTGTCTTGGCGCCCCAAACCGACGTTGGCGCAGCCTAAATTGCCCCAGCATGGCTTGAACCGCCGAGAATCAGTGTAAGCGCCCGTTCATGCATCGTCTGTACGCTGGCACACATAGCGCCCCAGTTCTCGCTCACTCGCTCACAAGCATTCCAGCGTGCAAGCCCACAAAATTACTGGCAATATATATAGCTTGCGCATTACCAAGAGAACGGAATCAGTAAACCTTGTCGGCTTGAGGTCACTCTCGGTGAGGATTGTTCAGGCCAACCTTACAATTTCCATTGAACTCGAACGTAGCTGATGACCGATCTCAACACCCCTGATCTTAACCAGTTATTGAACGCCCTACCCAGCCCCGAATATCAGCGGCTGCAGCCTTATTTGGAACCTATCGAACTGCGGCTGGGCGACGTAATTTACGAACCCGGCGATAAGTTGCAGCACGTCTATTTTCCTACCACTTGCATCATTTCGCTTTTGTACGTGATGGAAAACGGCGCCTCGGCGGAAATTGCCGTTATCGGCAGGGATGGCATGGTCGGCGTGGCCTTATTCATGGGCGGCGGCAGCATGCCTAACCGGGCCGTGGTGCAAAGCGCCGGTCATGCCTTTCGGCTGAGGGCGCATCTGCTGATGAAAGAGTTCAACCAATTCGGCCCCATGTTGCAAATACTCCTGCGTTATACCCAGGCTCTGATTACCCAAATGGCCCAGACTGCGGTCTGTAATCGGCATCACACTGTGGACCAGCAATTGTGCCGATGGCTGCTATTGAGCCTGGACAGATTGCCGTCCAACGCACTGAACATGACTCAGGAATTGATCGCCAATATGCTCGGCGTGCGTCGGGAAGGCGTAACCGAAGCTGCCCGCAAATTGCAACAGGCGGGATTGATTGATTACAGCCGCGGCCACATCACCATACTCGATCGGCCGGGGCTGGAAGCGCGGGTGTGCGAATGCTACCAAGTCGTCAAACTCGAATCGGATCGACTGTTCCCCCCCCCCCCTCGCCGTAGCTGAAAAAGAAGCTCGGAGCATTGTCGCAAAGCTAAATCTCCCACCCTGGCGATTTAGCCCAACGATAATTCGCCGATTTCCGGTAACGCAGGACCCGCTGATCCTACTCGTCAATCTTTTTTATCAACCTGCATTTCCACGATGCCTTGCTCAACTTCGGCGACGCCCTCCGGTAAATTGCCGGCCTTAGCCGCTTTTATACCCGCTTTCAGCTTGGCGTTAGCCCGTTGCAGGCGAATAGAGCTGCCATTCTCGTTTTGTTTCTTTAACGCTTCCCAAGCAACCTTCGCGCTATCGATAAAACCCTCAGTATCGCCGGTTTTGCCTATCTCAACCGCATTTCTGGATAAGGCGATCAGATTGGTAAAGCTTTCGTTCAACGGGCTACCTGCGGCCTGCACGCTCAGCGACGCGCAAGACAAAAGCAGCGCAACTAATAAATTTCTTGTTTTCATAAAAATACCTAATAAATTAACAATCTAAGATCGAAAACAAGCTTTTCCACTCGCTTAAGATCAACAGCCTTCAAGCATTTGCTCAATGCCCTGAAATCATCGCAGATCGCCCGAATCGCCTATCGCATGGATAGGCTTCGCATTGAATCCGCAAGTTTTCCGATTGGCAATTGCACTGTAGCGAACCTGGGCTTCCCCGGTCTGTACGCTAAAGCACATAAGATCTGTGCGGTGGAAATTTAAGTGTCGAGCGCCCTATTCCTATGTGCGCCAACATACAGACAACAATATCCAGTAGCGGTAATCTCCGCCTGCACAGAATAGTTGTCCTATTCCTGCTACCCCGGCAGAGCAGCCTGCATTTGTTGTATCGCCAGTCGGACTCCTCACGACATCGCTAGAGGGCAAGTGTGCCAATCATCCTAACTATTCATGCCGGAAACCAACTCCTGGACGCACTGCCCGCCAAGGATCGCGACAACGTCCTGGCACACTGCGAACCGGTAAACTTGGGATTTGCCAAAATTCTGTATTTGCAGGGGGATCCCATACGACACCTTTACTTTCCCACTACCAGTTTTATTGCCGCAGTCACGCCGGTGCATCAAAACAATGGCTTGGAAGCCGGTTTAATCGGCAACGAGGGCGTTTTGGGCATTACTCGGATGCTGGAAGTCGAAATCGCACCGTATCAAGCGTTGGTGCAGGGTGCCGGCTCCGCTTTACGAATACCGGCGCCGCTGTTTTTGGAGGAATTGGGCCGGAGCCCGGCATTACAAATGCGGTTAAAACGCTATCTATATGTTTCGATTATGCACCTAGCGCAAACCGCGGCCTGTAACCGCTACCACCCTTTGGAGCCGCGATTGGCACGCTGGCTGCTGATGACGCATGACCGCGCGCAAGCGGACACCTTTCATGTCACCCATATTTTTCTGGCTTACATACTGGGCGTACGCCGGGTCGGCATTACCAAGGCCGCGCATTCGCTGCAGGAACAAAATTTGATCAGCTATCGGCGTGGCAACATTACAATTTTGGACCGCAGCGGCCTGGAGCACGCCGCCTGCGGCTGTTATCGAGCCGCGAGCCAGAACTACGACAGATTCATGGGCAGCTGATAAAGCAGCGCTAGATAGCGCTCCTAGATTTCCGAGACCTCGACAATCATCCGGTTTCTGCCAGACTTTTTCGTTGGTTTTCTCGAACTTGCGACCGATAGTGTCCATGGCCTTATCGATTTCTTGTCTGGTCTTCTGCGCCGAACCGTCCCTTTCGCATGCACCAATAAGCCCCAAGGCTAATAGGACGCAGCTCAAGACGAGTAATATGCTTTGCTGGTGATGACTAATGGTTTTCATAGGATGCGGCTCGGTTGTGTGATCGAATGTTCGCAAGTTGACGCGAGAACACCGGCTCCAGATTCAATCGGCATACGCGACAGGCAGTATCTATGACACTGCATTCGACGGCATTTTAAGAATGCGACCGCCGGTGATCTGTGCGATGTCGAACATACAACCTCTACCGTTTAACACTTATCGGCCGCTGAAACACAGCAGCTTAACCCCATCCCCCCTGTCTTATTTGTAAACGAGAGTCCAAGCTAACCAACCGAAATTAGGCTGAATCTCGAGTATTTGGCGCCAATAACAGCCGTCATCCCAAACTAGACGTCGCTGCCATGGCGTTTATTCGCGCTAACTTTATCCCGACCAACACATGGCGCGGCGCTGAAAAACTTCGCAAACTCAACTGCCGTGACCGGTTTCGAGAACAAATACCCCTGACCGTAATCGCAGCCGGCCTGGATAAGTATATCGCGCTGCTTTTCGGTTTCCACACCTTCGGCAATGACTTTCATACCGAGGATATGCGCCATCATGATGATGGCTTCGCACAGGGCCATGTCGGTGGAATTGGGAGTCAGATTAGAAATAAAGCCTTGGTCGATTTTTAAAAAATCGATTTGATACTTTTGCAGATAGGATAGGGCCGAATAGCCGGTACCGAAATCGTCCAACGCAATCTGTATGCCGGCGTCTTTAAATGCCCGCAATTTCTCGGCGACCGTAGTGGAGGCTTCCAATAACAGCCCTTCGGTAATTTCCACCACGACAGAACAGCCCGGTAATCGCAAACGCCGCAAATGCTCGAACCAGTCGCTTAGTTTGTCGCTATTGTTATGAAATTGCGCAGGCGATTTATTGATACTGATCTGGAACTCGGCGTATTGCTTGCCACGCCAGATCGCCACTTGTTCGGCTACTTGATGAAATACCCAGGAACCTATTTCACAGATCAATCCGGTGTCTTCCGCGATGGGAATAAATTCGCTGGGATTGATCGAGCCGCGGGTGGGATGATCCCAGCGTATTAGAGCTTCGGCTTTATGTATTGCGCCCGAGGCGAGATCCACAATCGGTTGATATGCCACCCAGAATTGCTTATCGGCTAATGCGTGGCGCAAATCATTGGTCAGCCGTAAACGCGCTTCCGCGGCAGCCTGCATCGCAGGCGTAAAGTAGCAAAAACGGCTGCGCCCTTGTCTTTTGGCGGTATACATAGCCTGATCGGCTTTTTTCAGCAATTCTTCCAGATTATCGGCATCGTCGGGATATAGCGCGATGCCTATGCTGACCGAGATGTAACAGCGCTGATCCTTCAACTGGAACTGCGCCATCATAGTCCGCAGAATGGCTTCGGCGACTCTGTCTATGCTGTTCAGGTCCTGCAATTCTCCCATGATCAAGGTAAATTCGTCGCCGCCCGGTCTGGCCAGAGTATCGGTTTCCCGAATGCATTTGATCAAGCGCTGCGTGGTTTCCTTGAGCAAGCGATCGCCGACATCGTGTCCCAAGCTATCATTGATATCCTTGAAATGATCCAAATCCAGAAACATTAGCGCCAATTTTTGATGGCCGCGTTGGGTTTTATTGATAGCCTGCTGCAAGCGGTCTAGAAACAGCCGGCGATTCGGAAGGCCGGTGAGCGGATCGACGTTGGCTTGTCGGTGAATGATTTCTTCCGCTCGTCGTTGTTCGGTAATATCGGACGACATGGCCACCCGCCTGACGATCTTCCCGTCGTCGCCATACACGGTGCTAATGGATAAGCGGGCCAGAAAATCCTCGCCATTTTTATGGCGATTCCAAATCTCGCCTTGCCAATGTCCGGTGTGACATAAAACTTGCCACATGGCCTCAAAAAAAGCCTGATCATGACGACTTGATCTCAATAGAGAAGTCGGCTGCCCGATGGCTTCTTCCGCCGAATACCCTGTCTGTACGGTAAATGCAGGATTGACCGCGACAATTCGATTGTCGGAATCGGCGATCATGATCGCCTCTTCGATCGCCATGTATATCGTCGCGGCCAACTGCAATTCTTGTTCGTTGCGTTTGCGCTCGCTGATATCCACCATCGCCGCCAGACAGGTTCGATTCTGCGTATCGGCAGCCGCCTCGACGGTTACCCAGCCGGATCTACCACCGGATACCAGCATGATCTCGCAATGCTGTACGCCAACATTGACGAACACCTGTTGTATGAATTGATTGAACTCATGCCGATACTGGCAAGCAATAAATTCGGAAAACAGCCGTCCGGTTATCTTTTTACGCTCTACTCCCAACAGACGTTCACCGCTGATATTGGTTTGCTGAACGCGGCCGTCGTCACCAAGAGTAAAGTAGGCAGCTGGAGCGAATTCGTACAGTTCCGCATAGCGTTCCAAGGCTTGTTCTGCACTCGCGCGGGCTTCCCGCAAGGCGTCGTTCTGCAGTTCCAGTTCGATCTGGTGCACTTTCAATTCATGCAGCAGCTGGTCTTGCGGTTCAATCGACTGTTGCGTTGCGGCTTCCGCCAACTGCATTTCGGCGCGCTGTTGCAGCTGTTTTGCGGCGCGTTTTGAATCATTCCGAGTTTTCATGGCGGTTCCTCAATTCGGCTTCCAGCCTCTTGGTTTCCGAGATATCGATAAAAGTTATTACCACGCCGTCGATCAAATTGTCCTGAGTGCGATAGGGCATGATCCGGACCTTAAACCAACGCTGGTCGCTGGCTTTGACCTGCTTTTCGACGAACACCAGCGTACGCAGGACTTCCTGCGCATCCTGCTGCAATTGCGGATATTCCAGATCGGTAACGATATCGGACAGCGGCCGCCCGACGTCGGCGGCGATCAATTTGAACAAATGGCTGATATGGCTGGTAAAGCGGCGGATATGGAGGGCGCTGTCGAGAAAAACCGTCGCGATCTCCATGCTGTTCAGCAAATTGTTCATATCATTGCTGGCGCGAGACAAGTCGTCGACTTTGGCTTGCAATTCGGCATTCACGGTTTGCAGTTCCTCGTTCAAAGACTGCATCTCTTCTTTAGAAGTAGTCAACTCCTCGTTAGTGGACTGCAATTCCTCATTGGTCGATTGCAGTTCTTCGTTGGCGGACCTGAGTTCCTCCTGCGAAGTTTGCATTTGTTCGCGTAAGGTTTGTAATTGCTCCCGGGCTTGCAGCAACTCTGCCTGGACAAGTTCCTGCGACGCGTTCGGCGACTTGCGGGCAGATTTGCCGACTGGCGGTTTCGCGACATCGGTAAACACCACCATCAACATACCCTTTAACGCTTCCGGTTTGTTGATGGCCTTTACCGACAAATTCACGGTTTGGCTGCCGTTGTCGGTTGCAACCGCTAGCCCTTGTATCTGCACAATATCGCTTTGAGTTTTGGCGGTGTTTAGCGCCCCCATCAGTTCGTTTCGCAAACCCTCGCGGGCCATGGCATGGATATTCCAATTGGCCTTGCCGGCAGCCGGCTCCAGATATTTACCGGTACGTCCGCATATATACAGAATGTCGCCCTCGGCATTGACCAACACCGCCGCCGGCGCGAAGTATTGCAGCAATAACTGATCCGCCAGGAGTTGCAGATTGGCGATAGGATGGTTTGTATCGGCTTCTTCGACCATGGTTGCGACAGGAAAATATTTGGTGGGAAAATCGATATTTAACGGAAAAGGCGTGTCGATACGCCGATAAAGCCTCAGCTTATTGTCGATCGCGCTAAGCAAGTGACTCGCATTGCCTATGGTTTCGGCATTACCGAGCATCAAAATACCGTGGCCGCACAGCGTATAGTGGAACAGCAAAATCAATTTTTTCTGCAATTCCTGGCTTAGGTAAATCAACAGGTTGCGGCAGCAAAGCAAGTCCAGCTTGGTAAACGGCGGATCCATGATCACATTATGCGGCGCGAAAATCACCATCTCCCGGATTTCCTTTTTAATGCGATAACCGCTGCCATCGACCGTGAAGAATCGGCTAAGCCTGTCCTTGGAAATTTCGCCGGCGATAGTGGCCGGATAGAATCCTTGCCGCGCCTTGGCTATCGCATCTTGATCCAGGTCGGTAGCGAAAATCTGCAGTTTGAACAGCTGTTGATATCGATTTTGCGCTAAGACTTCCTTGAAAATCATAGCCAAGGAATAAGCCTCTTCCCCGGTCGAGCAACCCGGCACCCAAGCCCTGAGGGACTTGCCAGCCGGATGTTCAGCCAGCAGCGCCGGAATCGCTTCGGACTTTAGCGCATCCCACACCACAGGATCACGAAAAAAACTGGTGACGCCGATCAGTAATTCCTTGAACAGCAAATCACATTCCTGAGGGTTTTCCCGAAGATAACGCACATAGGTCGCTATCGCATCGATTTGATGCACGCCCATGCGCCGTTCGATACGCCGGTAGACAGTGTTTCTTTTGTAAAGAGAAAAATCGTTACCGGTGCGATCGCGTAGCAGAATCACAATCTGTTCCAGCGCGGTTTGGCTTTTTATTTCCACTTCCACATCGGGAACCACATGCAGACCGCGCGGACTATGCTGGAGATAAGCCAATATCTTTTGCCACAAATCGTGAGGCGGTGCCACGATATCCGCCAAGCCGGCGTCGATGGCGCTGCGCGGCATAGAATCGAATTGTGCGGAGTCGGGCGACTGCACCGCCGCCAAACCGGCGTTCTCCTTAATGGCACGGAGCCCCAAGGTGCCGTCCGCACCCATACCCGATAAAATCACCCCGATCGCCCGTTCGTGCTGGTCTTCGGCCAATGAGCGGAAAAACCCGTCGATCGGTAATCGCACGCCTCTCAGAGCCGGAGGTCCAAGCAGGTACAATTTGCCGCGTAATATTGATAAATCTTTATTGGGGGGAATCACGTAAATCCAGTTCGGCTTAACCCGCATGCGGTCGCCAGCCTGAACTACGGTTAGCGGCGTGACGCGCTGCAACAACTCCGGTAGCATGCCTTGATGATTAGGATCTAGATGCTGAATAACGACAAACGCTACGCCGCTGGCAGCCGGTACATGGGCAAAAAAATGTTCCAACGCATCCAATCCGCCAGCAGATGCGCCTATGGCAACCACAGGCGGTGTGTTATCGCTGTCGGTAATAAGTTTGGCTGGGGTGGGGTGCTGATGTGAGCTGATTACCGCTAAGGCACCGGAACCTACCGTGGCAGCGTGAGTTTTAACCATTTTTCAGCTCACTTAAAATTGGATGCATGCAGAGAAGAAGGCCACTACGTTGTTGTCATCTCTTTCCGCAAATCCGGTCAAGACGTTCGACAAGGTTCGCAAACTCTTTATTCTCACGCCCTTAATAGCTTTAAGCTAACACAGTTAGATCCGACGATTCAGTGCGTTAACAGACATTAAATCACAGATCCGAAAAGGGCATAATTACCCAAACAGACGAATTCAACCGCATTCACCGGGCTGCGAAACGCTTGGCATTGCGCCGAAGCGCTCGCCGCTTGCTTTTGGGTAAATGCCTCAACGTGAGGAAGGTAGTGGTGCGCGCACCGGATTCATTATTGCCGAAGGGACCTAACAGGAGTAGCGTCTTGATGGGTGGCGCTGCAACGCCGGCTGGTCTGTGTGCTTGATTTTGGTCAAACAACATTCGTCACCGATATTCGAGAAATGAGACTTTGATGGTTTTGCCGTAAGCCCGCATTAAAAGCAGGCTTACGTTTATAGCGGAACTGCTGTTGGCTCTAAACTCGTCAATCTTCAATCCAGATTAGTTCAACCCGGCGATTTTCGGATTTACCCGCCTCGGTAGCATTATCAGCGATAGGCTGGGTTTCACCGTACCCCTTTGCCGACAACTTGTTGGTAACCCCTTTCATCTTCAGATATTCCACCACCGAGTGCGCCCGGCGTTGCGAAAGCTGCATGTTGTACGATGCGCTGCCTTCGCTACTCGCATGCCCCTGCACTTCAATTTCATTTTTCTGAGGAAAGGCCATCAAATCCTTGGCGACGCCATCCAGCAATTCTTTGGCATGCGAATTCAGCTCGGCAGAATCGTATTCGAAGTGTTGGCCTTTAAGGATCAACCTGACCGCGCACCCCTTTGAATCGACCAAAGCACCTTTGACGGTACCGGGACAGGTATCCAAACAATCGTTGACTCCGTCGGCATCCGCATCGAGCTTGCTGCAATCCATCTTTACCGGGGCCGGCGGCATGCGGGTTTCGGACTTAGCCACGTATTTAGGTTTGTCGCCAAACGGAATCACCACGCCCAAATTGACGGTCATATCGTGAAATTCGTCGGTACCCGCTTGGACCTGAGCGTTGAGATTATTGTTGTAGCGATAACGCACGTCGCTGCGTATCAACAGGTGCTCGTTGACTTCATAACTTGCCCCGGCGCCGGCTTCGCCGATGAAACCGACACCGCAATTGGCGGACGCGCAGGTATTCATTCCGCCCAAACCCAGCACCGCATAAGGCGAGAACTTGTCGCGAAAAAGGTAATATTGCACATCTGCCGTACCGCCTGCTAAATCCCAGGGCCCGTTATCGCCGCCGAAACCTTGATAAAAGCCTTTCAATTCGACGTTGAAATGCTCGTCGATCATTTTGCCGACACCAACCCCGCCGCCCCAGCCGTCGGCGGCACGCCTATCGCCGCCGGTATTCACAAACGACGCGAAAGGCGCGACGTACCAGCGAGTATCATCCAATTGGTCTGCGGCCTGTACGAACGGCAACCAACCAGCGCCGACTATCGATACCAGGACCCATTGTTTCTGTTTCAGCATAATGCTTACCTTTGGTTAAATGTAAAAATCGAAATCCTCGCGTCAGATCCTCGGATCGCCAGACCCAACAAACACGCTCGTCTAATTGGGGCAACAGTGACCCGCCCTCAGCATGCGGGCTGCGGAAAAAGCAAGAAATGTTGTTACAAAATCTCGGATGTAGCTTAACGGCAACATAAAAACTGCGTCGGTGCGTTACCGCACATAGCCAAAAACTTCGCGCTCACCCGGTGCTTATACGAGTATGTTCGCTAACGTACCGACGAACTTCGGCGTTGCAGTTAGAGTACCCCACAAAGAATCTAGCAAACCGTTGATTCCGCGCAGGGCTTGACAAGCCCAACGATGCGGGAAGCAACCATTTGCTGTTCATCGCCCCCTCTGCACGGTGGAGGCCGTCGTAAGACTCAATCAGCGATTTCTCAATCGGAGAGCTAATCATGAAACAATTCAGCAAAACGTTAACCGCATTCATTGTGACCCTCGCATTAATCACCGCTGCGGGCTGCGCTTCAACATCTAAGCAAGAGGGAGCCGGCGAATACGTCGATGACAGCGTCATCACTACCAAAGTGAAAGCAATGTTATTCGATGAGCCCAACTTGAGATCGGGTCAGATCAATGTCGAAACCTTCAAAGGTGTCGTGCAATTGAGCGGCTTCGTCAGCTCGCGAGGAGACATCAATCGTGCTGTGGAGATTGCTCGCAGCATCAAAGGTGTAGCGTCGGTCAAAAACGACATGCGACTAAAATAACCCAGGAACCCATTATGGAAACCGTAGATAAAGCATCTAATTTTGCGCATGAGGCGGTCGATAAAATCGCCAGCGCATCCAATCAAGCCGCGGACGCGCTGGAAGAAAAAGGCCAACAGCTGAAAAATGCCGAACAGCGTTTGATGAAAAATTGCCAGGTTTACATCCGCGACAATCCCGTGACTTCTTTGGGTATCGCAGTAGCCGCCGGCTTTGTTCTGAGCCGTTTATTGAGCAGTCGGTAACACCGAACCTTATGCATCCGGATCGCGCCGTCGGCGATGATCGATCTGCAGACGATCCGCCCAGCGAGTTAGGCGGACTCGAGGATATGCAGGCTTTCTGGCAAGAGTTGAGAGGTTTAAGCCACGACCGCCTGCGACTCGCCGCTCTGGAAACGCAACGGGCGGGTTTGAGATTGGTGGACATGCTGGTCGCGGGCGTTATGGCTGCCGCGCTGTTATTCGCTGCCTGGCTGGGATTGTCAGCCGCGGCCGTCTTAAGATTGATCGAAAACGGCATGGAGACAAGCAGCGCCTTGCTGCTAGCCGTTGCCGGCAATTTACTATTGGTATTGATTCTGGCCGCCGCGATCCGGCGTAACAGTTGCTACCTCGCTTTTCCCGCACTCCTCCGCAGTATTCAGACGCCACCGCCGGTTCGAAATCGGTGAGGAAATCGCCATGAAAACAGCCTTCTCTCCCCTAAACCTGAGTAAAACCGCATCGTTGAACGGGCAAATCCGCCATGCTGAGCAGCAATTGTTACGCCGGCAACGGCAACTTGCGAAGGCTTCCGCTAAGTTGGGCAGTACCATCCATCGCCTAATGACTAAACCTACCAGCTTGCTGTTAGCGAGCGGAACCGGATTTATCATCGGCGAATTGACCAAATCCCAAGCGCCGCTAAATCGCGATGCCGCCACCGGCGCAGCTGAAGTTGCCGCCACTTCGACACCGTTGATGGCTCTGCTCAGTCTAACGGCCTCGGTGCATACCCTGTGCACGGCATTGCCGCTGGCCTGGATGATCAAGTCGTTCTATCAACACGCGCCTTCCTCAACCCATCCAACTAGCGACGGTTAGCAACGAATGCGGGCACAGCCAACCAAAAATATATCAAAAATTGTTACCGAAAATTTTCCTTTAGCGACGATGCCATAGTAATCAATGTCCAACCTCGAAAACCAATATCAACGCTCAACGAAAATGCAATAAACCATAGCGACTCGGGGGAAACGGCCCAGATAATTATTCCAAGCAGTATTGAAACAAATCCCGTTACTTTATTAGATAATGGATTAGGAATTTCTGCGACGGATAAAAGAATATTTCTATAAATACCCTGTGTTAGCAAATACCCTACAATTAGCATATTTAAACTACTGCTAGAATTAGTATTACTGGACGCGACAAGCATGCCTGTAATGAAATCCAACACGCCTCCTTGCATATTGAATAGAAATCCTTGAGCATTTTCGGAAGATATCCCATCGATACACCTTAACGCGCCGATAAACACCAAGATTATACCAATAGCGGGCCCCCAGGATGCATCGTTGCTAATCATATACACATTGGGCGAAATGATGCATAACACCGCAATAATAATCCCAACCGCAATCATTGCAAAGCCCTGGATAGTGTACCACCAGGGCCTTGCAGTAAACTGAATCAATTCGGCAGTAATTTTTGACTTAATCATTTGTTAAATACCCATCAAATGCTTGCTTCCTCGAAAATATCCTGTTTGATTTTATCTATTAAAGACAACGATATCCGAGGATATCTTTACTGACGGCTTTTTAACTTACTCTGTTGTCGATTGCTTTGCCATCGGTCAACGCATACCAACCGATTGCAATCCTATATAGCATCCATACTACCGTTATGATCAAAACAAATATGCCGGCTCCCAAAGTAAAGGTAAGCCCGGCTAACGCAAATCCAGCCAATGCCACCCAAGTGGTTTTTATTTGCCACTCGAAATGCGACTCCAGCCACGTACCCTGAACGTCGTTTTTCTTCAAGAAATTTATGGCCACTCCTAACAGCAACGGCAGGCCCGCCAGCATAAAGGTTAATATCTGGCATAGATAGACCGATGCCGTCATTCTTTTTAGGAATTGCATTTTTTCGTCATTTGATTTTTGAATAGACACGTCGCTCATAAATTACCTTCACTTAGATACTCTAGGTTAATCAACATAAAATAGCACTCCATATAAATTAGAGAACCACGAATAACTTAATAACCATCGTAAATTCCGGCGATTAAGACAACCGCAGCTTCGATAAATGCTTCTGGGAGAACGATAGCCGCCAAGTCGAGCTTAGTCTGTACGCCGGCGTACATAATCAGTTTTTAAGGGTTTCCAAGATTAAGCGCTAAGGAACCTCTGATTAATTCGGTATCGCGTATTTCAGGGTCAATTAAATCAATGGCTTGCGCTTCTGTTGATCTTGAAAAACTGAATTAATCAGAGGTTCCCTAAAACAAAATATAGTCAATTCAACTATCGTCATCCGGTTGAATCATAACTATCATGCCAGCCCATTTGTCTGTATCGGTTATGCGTGAATCTGACGTAAACACACATAAACAATAGGTTCAGACAGCCACATAACTTTATTTTGACAATTTGTCGGCGGTATTTCCAAAAAATACAGCGGGAAAAACCCGCTGCAGTTTTTACTATTACTCGAAGCGTCTCTATTGTGCAGATTTCAAGTGCACCACTGCCTCTTCAGCCGCTTTTTTGGCTAAGTCGGCATGGCCTTGCTTACCATGCTCGACCGCTTGATCCAGACTGGCAGAACCCGCATCTAGATGTTCCATCGACTTTTTGACATGCGTTTTTGCTGCCTCGGCATGCTCGGCAATGGTATTTCCATCGGCAGCTTTGGCGGCTGCTTCTGCGTGTTTTAATGCTTGAGCCATGTGCCTTTCGCTTTCAGCTGCAAACGTACCTAATGAACTCAGCGTCAACACGATGCCGGCAAATAAACCTGTAAATTGAGCCATTTTAATTGTCATAATTACCCCTGCGTGGATGTTTTAGATAGCCAACTTTGCAACCTGGAGCGATTAAACAGCCAGACTACCTAGTAAGGCCGGATTAGCGCGCATTTTTTATATCGTCTTTAAGGTCGGCATAACGCGCCCTTACCTTGCCGTCGTTCTTTCGCACCTTTTCTACCATTTCCATACTTTCATCCTCCCAAATTTTACCGACGACATCATTGGTGTTGCCTAAAACCAGTTCCAATCTGCCTTTCAGTTGATTTTTTTTCATATTGCTCTCCAGGTACTGCATAGATCATGACCAAATTAGTCTTGACCGGTATCGGGAAGAATATTGTTTCATCCGATATTAGAAACAGCATATGCTTAAACTGAGTCCTGGTCGGTACGGCAGCGTACATATAGGCTCCAGGGAGTGAAACTCTTAGACTGAGGAATCCGCAACGGCGGGGCCAAGCAAAAGCCGTATCTTGTGCAATTGGCCATCGTCGCTCAGTGCGACGCTGCCAGTGTCTAACTGGCTGAAGCCATCCAGTTCCAGCACTGCGATCCCATGTGTATATCCATCAGGGTTTTCGACGCAAATTTCATAACGGGAATTTCCGTGGTGATAAACCATGCTGTAACTGCGCCAAGCACTGGGAATACACGGATCGAACAACAATCGGTCGGCGCGAACTTGCAGCCCCAACACCCATTCCAGTCCGGCCCGGTAAAACCAACCGGCCGCGCCGGTGTACCAAGTCCAACCCGCACGCCGGGCATGCGGGGCTTCTGCATAGATGTCAGCCGCCAACACATAGGGTTCGCCCTTGTAGGCGAACATGCCGGTGCGGCTGGCGGTGCGCTTAATCGGATTCAGCATGCGCAGCAATTCCCCCGCTTGATCGCCTTCGCCTAGCATGGCGTAAGCAATCACCGACCAAATAGCGGCATGGGTGTATTGGCCGCCGTTTTCGCGAATGCCGGGCGGATAACTTTTGATATAGCCGGGATCGCGTTCGGTCTTGTCGAACGGCGGCGTGAACAATAACAGCAGATCGTCGCCGTGGCGCACCAGATACTCGTGCACCGACGCCATCGCCCGTCGCGCCCGTTCAGGGTCGGCGGCGCCGGAAATGACGCCCCAACTCTGCGCAATCGCATCGATGCGGCACTCGGCGTTGCTTGCCGAACCCAGCGGCGAGCCATCGTCGAAGTAGGCGCGCCGGTACCAAGCACCGTCCCAGCCTTCAGCCTCCACAGCTGCTGTCAGGCGCGCAGCATGCACGCGCCAGCGTCCGGCGCGCTCGGTCTCGCCCAGCCGCTCGGCGACCTCGGCAAATTCGTTCAAGACCGCAATCAGAAACCAGGCCAGCCAAACACTCTCGCCCTGCCCCCGATTGCCGACCCGGTTCATGCCGTCGTTCCAGTCCCCGCATCCCATCAACGGCAAGCCATGGGCACCGGTGGCCAAGCTTAGGTCCAATGCCCGCGCACAATGCTCGAATAAAGTGGCTTGTGCGGTCGATTCGCCGGGATGGAAGTAAGCATCGTCCTGCTCCGTACCCAACTCCGGGCCTTCTAGAAACGGCAGCAATTCAGCCAGCACCCCGGTATCGCCGCTAACCTTCAGGTAATGCGCCACCGCGTAAGGCAGCCAAACCCGATCATCGGAAAAGCGGGTACGCACCCCACGTCCGGTAGGCGGGTGCCACCAATGCTGCACGTCGCCCAGCTCGAACTGGCGAGCGGCGGCTCGTAATAGATGAGCCCGTGCCAGGTCCGGTCTGGACACCACCAACGCCATGCTGTCTTGCAGTTGATCGCGAAAACCAAATGCTCCGCCAACCTGATAGAAAGCCGCTCGCGCCCACATTCGGCAACTCAAGGTTTGATACAACAACCAGCCGTTTAACAGCAAGTCCAGTTCCCGGTCCGGCGTGTTTACTTGCACCGTAGCCAGTACTTGCCACCACGACTGTTTGACTCGCTTAAACAAGCCGGCTACGTCGGTGGCACGATAACGCCGGATCAACTCCACGGCCTGAGCCCGGTCTTGCCCCTGGCCCAATAAACAGACAATCTCGATTCGTTCGTTCGGGGCTAGCTCGATCGCCGTTTGCAGCGCGGCGCAAGGGTCGAGCCCGGCACCCGCTCGGCTTTTCAGCGGTTTGCGGCTTAACAAAGCGGCCGGCGCATCCAAGCTACCGTTGCGGCCGATGAATTCGGTGCGGTTGGCGGTGAAACTCGTCTGCCGCCCGGCTAGATCGGCGAAGGCGATACGGCTGCCGAACTCTTGATCCCAAGGATTGGACGCCAACAAGGCGCCGGTTTCCGGGTCCAGTTCGGTAATGATATGCGGCGCGGTGACGCTACGCGATGCACCTAACACCCATTCCAAATAGGCTGTCAGCGTCAGCCGCCGATTGCGGCCCGAGACATTCGATAAGGTAAGCAGTGATATTTTGACGGGATCGTCCGGGCCGACAAATTGCAACAATTCGCTGTGAATGCCATGGGAAGCATGCTCGAAACGGCTATAGCCTTTGCCGTGCCGTATCAGATAACTGGAATTTTCCACCCGGATCGGCAGCGCTGTCGGCGTCCACAGCTCATAACTTTCGTCGTCGCGCAGGTAAAATACTTCGCCGGGCGCATCGGCCACTGGATCGTTAGACCAAGGCGTTAACTGATTCTCGCGGCTGTTCCCGCACCAAGTACACCCGCTGCCAGACTCGGAAACCATGAAACCGAATTCCGGGTTGGCGACCACGTTGACCCAAGGTGCTGGCGTCCACTGGCCCTTATCCAGCATGATTACGTATTCGCTGCCGTCCTCGCCGAAACCGCCTAGGCCGTTGAAAAACTCAAGCGAAGGCAGCGCCAAGGCCGGCACCTGAGTTTGGCGGACAGACAAGGCTTGCGGGGCGATGAATGCCGATTGCGGGCGGGGGTGCCGCAATAACTGCTCGGCCAAGGTACCCCGATTACTGACCAGCATCACCCTCGCCGCCGTTTGCAAGAAGCGCCGCTCGTCCATAGACAACCGGCCGACCGGCAATACAAAAACCGCCCCCCGGTTTTCATTCTCTTGGGCGGCGCACCGCGCCTGATTCTCCCGAATCATAGTTTCCAGCATGCTTTGCAAGTCCTCGACGTAAGAAGACTCCTTGTCGTTGAGAATCAGCAAATCGGCGGCGAGTCCCTTGATGCTCCAATATTCATGAGCGCGCAACAGCTGTTCGACGAAGCCTCTATCTTCCGGTTCGCTGACTCGCAACAACAGCATCGGCCTATCCCCGGAAATTCCGTAGCGCCAAAGCGCGGCGACACTCAGGGTATTCATTTGTATCCATTTGCCGCCCGGACGCAGCGACGAATCGGCAAAAATCAAGCGATTAGCCAACATCTGAAACAATTGTGCCTCTTCCGGCTTGGTCCGCAAGTGATGCAATTGCACGTGAGCATGGGTCCAGGCCAAGGCGGATACCCGCTCCCAAGCGGTAACGCTGTGATACTTGTCGGCCAGGTCCGCCGCCAACTGACGAGACGCGGCCACCAAAGTGGTGAAGGTCAAATGTTCGGTCGCGCCAGCGGCCACCTTGATTCGGGTGCGCAGGCTGAAGATGGGGTCCAGTACCGAACCCACGGTGTTGCTCAACGGCCGCCCATCCATGACTGCGATCGGCGTTCGCAAACTTTGTCCGCGGCCAACAAAGCGCGCCCTATCGGTTTCGTATTGCAAACCGTCGCCGGTTTGCCGATCGGCCAGCACATGCGCCGCCCACAGTTGCGGATCTCCCGTCGAACGTTGGCGGCGATGCGCCAGCAAGGACCGAGTTTGCGGCAAGTATTCCGTTTGCACGAACAGATTGGAAAACGCCGGATGGGCGATGTCGGCGGCCGGCGGCGCCAATACGATCTCGGCATAGGAGGTGACATCGATTTCGCGCTCGCGCGTACCGTTATTGGTCAGGCTCAGGCGACGGATTTCCGCGTCGTCTTCCGGCGACACCACAATTTCCAAGGTTGTGACGATGGCGCCATCGGTGCGGGTAATCCGCGCGCGATCTTCGACGAATACCACGTCATACTGCTCCGGTTTGGCCACCGTCGGTTGGTAGCCGGCCGACCAGACCTCGCCGGTTTCGCCATCGCGCAGATATAAGTAACTGCCCCAGGCATCCCGCGTCACGTCCTCGCGCCAGCGTGTGACCGCCAGATTCCGCCACAGGCTATAGCCGGATCCGGCGGCGGTAATCATCACCGAATAACGGCCGTTGGCCAGCAGGTGCGAGGACGGCACTGTCGACATCGGCGACGGAACGCGCCGCACCGGCGGTTGCACGGTGTCCTTCATGTCCGACAAGGTTTGCAGCAGCGGCAAGGTTTCAGTATCCGCACCGTGCGGCACACGCTCCTGCAGCAATAAATCTGCCGACTGAATCAATGCGGTACGATGAAAACGGTGCCGCATAATGCCGTCATGCACCACATTGGCAAACGCCACCAGCGACATCCCCTGATGATGCGCCATATAACAGCGCACCAGCGCCACCTTTTGCCCTTCCGCCAAACGGATAGGCGTGTAATCCAGCGCTTCGTAGAAACCGTAACGCCCCAGCGCGCCTTCCCTTTCCAGACTGGCGAAATTTTTCAGCGCGGCATGCGGCAAATACATGGCTGCCAAGGCCGTGGCGTAAGGCGCAATCACCAATTCCTCGCCCAAACCGCGTTTCATTCCCAGCCCGGGCACGCCAAATGCCGAATATTGGTACGTCATGTTCAAATCGCGGCCATTGAACGCGGATTCGGACACGCCCCAAGGGACGTCCCGCTCCTGGCCGTATGCGATCTGCCGCTTCACCACCAACCGGCAAGTCTGATCGATCAGGCTATACCGCGGAGTAAAGGTGACTAAAGACGGCATTAAATATTCGAACATCGATCCCGACCAGGACAGCAACACCGTGCCATGAGCGGCGCGGGTGACCCGACGGCCGAGATGGAACCAATGCATGCTGGGCACGTCGCGCTTGGCTACGGCGATAAAACTGGACAGGCGAGCCTCGGAGGCCAACAAGTCGTAATAACTGGAATCGATGACCCCTTCCGCCACCCGGTAACCAATGGCAAACATATGGCGGTCGGCGTCGAACAGAAAGCGAAAATCCATGTCCCGGAATAGCCTCTCCAGTTGCGCGGCCATACTTTCCAGGCGATCGCTCAACTTTGCAGCCAAATCTCCGGCCTTGCGCAGGCCTATCACCGCGGCTTTCAGGTCGGCAGCCGCTATCTCGCCCGCAGAACACTGCACTTGCTCGGCACAATCCCTGTAACTGGCGGCAAGATCGCACAACGGTCTAGCGACCGATATTTGTTGCTTTAATTTAGCAATCGCAGGCGGCGTCTCCTCAGAAGCCGAGCTTGATTGAGCACTGACGGAGAAATGCAGCCACGGCATCAGACCAGCCACATCCTTGGCATGCGAGCTTATGTCCTCGCACAGCAGTCCGGCCCACGCTAGCACCTCGTTGTCGACGCTGTCGCCGCGTTCGGCAGCGTAGGCATTGGCCAGATCGTAAAGCACACCGGCACAAACGTCGAGTTGCCGCCACAGACCGGTCCATTCCTCAGCGCCGTCGGGACGCTGTTTCAGCAACTCGCCCAAGACCAAGCTTTTTTGCCGCAATTCGGTCAAAGTAACCGTCAGAGTGCGCGATTCGTCGTCGAGATGACGCAACGCACTTAACAATAAATGGTAGGTGTCGGCCACGCCGGTGAGCGCTATGTTTAAATCCAGCGGCCTTTCCCGCATTTCCCGGCACGCTTGCGCTAAGGTCAACAGATGGCCTGCCAGGTTGCCGCTATCCACGGTCGACAGGTAACGCGGTTCCAGCATGTGCAGATCGCGGGTGTCGTACCAATTGTAAAAATGGCCGTGTAACCTAGGTAGCGCCGATAAAGTCGATAATGTGGCTTCCAATCGTTCAACGCTATCAAGCAACCCCAACCAGCCGAAATCCCGCGCCGCCGCCACCGACAATAAATAAAGTCCGAAGTTTGTCGGTGAACTGCGATGGGCGACCACCGGTTCAGGATCTTCCTGAAAATTATCCGGCGGCAGATAGTGGTCCTCCGCCGTGACAAAAGTGGAAAAAAAACGCCAGATCCGTCTGCCGTATAGGCGTAGTTGCACACTATCTTCGGGAGTCAGGCTTTCCGCTTTGTCCAGCCTGGGCGGCAAACTCAAGGCACGGGCAACAACCGGCGCCAGCCACCACAACAATAAAAATGGCCAAGCGTATCCTATCGCGACCGGATTGCACAGCAACACCAGCGCCGCAGCCGCCATCACCACCGAGGACGAATGACTGAGCGGCCGGATCAAATTTTTAAGTGCATACCCCGCGCCGGCTTTTGCCTGCAAGGCGGTGACCCATTTCAATAGTTTACGGCGGGTGATAAACAAACGCACCAGCGTGGTCGCAATCGCGTCGGCCATCAGCCAAGCTTGTTGCGCCAGCAAAGTCAGAGCCACCAAACTGTTGCCGCAAGCCCAAAGCACGTTTTCCCCAGCTCCGCGCAGATGCGTGCTTAAAGAGATACCGCGCCGGGGCACGCTGCAACAACCTGCTACCGCTAAAATTGCCGGAAATGCCAATGCGGCCAACACAAATCCTACAAGCGGCCATAACGGCGCATCCGGTATAGCCCAACTCGCCACCAGAGCGGTGAAGGCAGCCGGTGCCGATAACGAACGGCGCAAATTGTCCAGCATCTTCCAGCGGCCGATCATCGGCATCCCTTGCCCGGACGCACCAAAAATCCAGGGAAGCAGCTGCCAATCGCCCCTCACCCAGCGGTGTTGCCGCGACGCCGCCACTTGGGTGTGGGACGGAAATTCCTCGAAAAACTCGATATCGCTGACCAGTCCGCAGCGCACGTAAACGCTCTCGAATAAATCGTGGCTGAGCTGGGTATTGTCCGGCACTCTGCCGGCCAATGCCGTTTCGAAACTGTCGACATGGTACAAGCCCTTGCCGCTATAGGTGCCCAAGGAGAACAAATCCTGATACAACTCGGATACCGAACTGGAGTAGGCATCGGTACCGGAAGCGCCGGCAAAAATCTGATGAAACAGCGAGCGTTCCTGGCGTTGCGGCAGGGTCGGCGTGACCCGCGGCTGCAGAATGCCGTACCCTTGCACGACGGTCCGGCTGACGGGATCGAACACCGGCCGATTGAGCGGGTGCGCCGCCACCCCAACCAGTTGGCTGACGACCCCCATCGGCAGTTTGGTATCGGCATCCAGGGTAATCACATAACACACGCCGGATGGAACGCTTGCCGGTTGACCGGCTGCCGGTAAAAACGAGGTATCGGTCGCACCGCGGAGCAAGCGGTTAAATTCATGCAATTTGCCGCGCTTGCGCTCCCAGCCCATCCACTTGCCCTCGCTGGCATTCCACAAGCGTTTTCGGTGGAATACAAAAAATCGCTGTTTAGCGTATTTGGCGTTCAATGCTTCCACACCGGCCAGGGCTACGGCCAACAGCCGTTCGTCGCCGTCTAGCTGCTCCCGATCGGCATCGACCCAATCCGACAACAATGCAAATCGCACCTCGCCCTCCGGATTGGCCAGATAACGAATTTCCATTTGCTCGATTTGCTGCCGCACCCCGTCCTCGCTGACGAACATCGTCGGCACAACCACAAAAGTGCTTAACGCCTCAGGGACGCCGTCGGATAATTCGAAGCGCGGCATATGGCTGGGCGGCAGCCAGGCAACGATGAGTTGATTCATCACCCCGATTGCGATATCCGAGGCCGGAAATGCAAAAACCAGAGCCAGCAAACTCAAACTCCAGCCAGGCAGACCGGCCGCAATTGCCGCGCTGATCGGCAATGTCAGCAGCAAAAAGGTCAGCAACGCCAAGCTACCGATATAAGCCAAGCCAGCGTGCGCAACATAGCGGCGTAACAAGTGTTGCTTAAACGTTGGCTGATATTCGACGTCCATTTCGAAACCGTAGCGCCCGGCGCCTATCAGGTAATAACCGGGTTCCAGTCGGCGTTCGTCATCCGCACCTTGTGCCGCCGCCACCTGAATCTTGTCCATCACCCGGCGCGCAATCTCCACTTCTGAACGCGGCGAATGTTTGGCCAGTTCTTCAACCGCATGCCGGTAGCGATCGCGGGTCAAAAAATCCATCGTCGCGTATCCTTCGTGGCCGCGCAAACAAACATCGACCAAACTGACTTCCTCGACGAACCTGGGCCAATCGAAGGCGGAGATGCCGCGCATGCTGGTAATGATGTTGCGAACGGTCAGGTTATCGGCAATCTGCGCCGCATGCTCGCGATGCACGATGTCGTCTAGACTGACGTTCTGCAGCTTGAGCCAGTCATCCAGAAAATCCAGAGAAATCGACACAGAAGGATGCGGATCGTGCGAACGCAGCAGCAATTGCACCGCAAACGCTTGGCGCAGGGACTCGACCGGCAGTTCTGCGGAAGGAATGGGCGGATCGGGCCGGTCGCTGTGAGCGAGAAGATTTTCCACATAATCGACGAATTCGTCCGCCAAGCGCCGACCGTGTTGCGACCGCATGATACTAACGGCCAAACGGCGCAGATTCTCGACCAGCAATACTCGCAAGGTAATCGGTATGGCCCACAGCTCGCCGAGCGTGAGCGGCTCGACGCCTTGATAGGCCCTGACAAACAGCGTCAGCAATTCCGGCGTAAAACGGCTGTCGGTGTGAGCCACCAACGCCCAAGCGATGCCATAGACCCGCGGATAGCCGGCTAGCACGCCTTCCGCCAGCTTCGGTAGTTCCCGCGCATAGCTTTCCGGCAAATCGACATGAATGTCGCTGACCTGCTCTTCGATGACATGAAAATTATCCAACAACCATTCTGCGGCAGGCGTGATGGCACGTTGCTCGCGTACCGCTCTAGCCACCGATTCATAAGCCTCCAACAAGACCTGGGCATTCTCGCGTACCCGTGGAATCAATTTTCGGCCGTTTTTCAGACTGGTGATTTTTTGCGCTCGCGCGAGGCTCACCGCATGTTGCTGCAAACGCTCGGTATTGAACACCTCGAAACGAATCGGCGTTTCTTCGCCGCCCGGATGCTCGCTTCTAACATACCGTCTTTGCTCTCGCCGTTTGGCCATCGCTTGATTCTCCGCATCTAAATCGTTCTATTGCATCGGAATTAACGGCGTCCGGATTTCGGCGCCTCGATTGAAGGCGTCAAGACCTACAAAGCCGGCTGGCTTGACTGCCGTCAAGCGTAGCCATTGGAAACACAACCCGGTAGAGCCTAAATCTTGCCTAGCACTAGCAAAATCAATACAACGATCAACACCAGCCCCAAACCGTTAGTAGGCCCGTAACCCCAGGCACGGCTATGCGGCCATACCGGAATAACACCGAGCAACATCAGGACAAGAATTACCAGCAAAATAGTGCCAATTGACATCATGGATCTCCATTGAAAACAAAAAGAAAAAAGCCGATCCCCCAAACTCCAGCGTTGGTTTTTGGCAGGTTGCCCCTTCAACGATGGATGAGTCCCAAAATACCCACAACGATCAAATACACCGCCACGAAATAATTCAAAAAACGGGGAATCAGCAGGATTAACACACCTATCACCAAAGCCAGTAAGGGTTCTATCGCTAGATTCATGAGATATTCTCCTTAACAAAAACACGGTCAGAGCTTAGCCGCTGGCGACTATTAGGTCTGTACGCTAGCGCTCACACGTCCTCTAAACCGACAGTCTGAATCGCGTGTTTGCAGCCTGATCAGAATCCTTAGTTCTTTAGCCTGTTAACACGGCATCACTTCAAGGCCTTGATCAAGGCCTCGAACTGCGCGCGCAACGATTGATCGTGCGGTGAGACCGGCGGAATGACTCGATCGATTTTCAGCAACTGATAAACCGCGGTTTGCGCCGCTCGCACCGAATACTCCACGGTAAACACCACATCCTCTGCAATTTCGACATACTGGCTGATGAAGCCGAGATTCTTTGAGCCGCGCGGCACCGGCAGCGGTCTATCGTTGTGGCTGCGGGGCATGAACATGCTGGTGATGTAAGGCATACGACAGGGAATGCAAATGGCGGTGGTGAAAATTTCCAAATCGAAGCGCAGATGGCCGCAAAGTTCCAGCAGGATTTCCCCGCCGCTGCAGTCAGCCATGGGCCTGGCGACAAAATTCCCTATGCGGTCCGGAAATAGTGCGTAACCCCAGAACACCTGCACATTAGGCGGCTGATTCGGAAAATGCGGTTGATGGGCTAGCACAACCGACATCAGCCAGTTCGAATCCTTGAAGGTCACTAGGCCGCCGGTGCCGGGTTCGTTAGCGGTGAACTGTTGCATCAGTGCGAAGAAGTCCGGATTCTTCAACGTAACGGTGAACGATGCCCAGCAAGATTGGGCAATACAGCTATTGAACGCCTCCGGGTTACCGAACTGCGGCCGGCCTTTTGCCAGTTTTTCCCAGAGCGTCCAACCTCCGCTATCGGCCTTGGTCAATTGCCTGGGCGGGTTAGTCATTGAACCCACGGAGGAAGCGTCGGTCATCGAACCGTTTTGCAGGAAAACAATATCGCCGTTCTTCACGGCAATGAGTTCACGCTTGCCGTGGCGCAGGCTGTGTATGCCGGTAACGATGAATTCATCGTCTTCGGTCTTGTGGTCGAGATCGATTACTAGGCAATCGGGATAAAACCGCACCCCATGGTTTTTCAGCCAGGACTGCAACGGCGCCACCAGCGAATCGAATTGGTTATATACGGTGCGTTTGACGCCGGCCAAGGTTTCGATGCGGGTGAATTCCAGCATGAAACGGTGCAGATAGCGTCTGAATTCGACAGCGCTGTGCCAAGGCTGGAAAGCGAAGGTTGTGGACCACATATACCAGAATTCGGTTTCGAAAAAGCCGGGCGAAAGCCAATCGGTAATGCAGGTCGCCGCCAATGCCTCCTCGTTAGCTTGGCTGAGTTTCAACAGTTCGATACGATCCTGCATCGAGAAGCCCATAGATGAGACCGGCACTTTGGCTCGATGCTTATCGACCAGTCTTGCCATCGAATGCGCCGCGTGTTTTTCGTTGAATTCAACGGTTTCGTCGAACACCGCCTTGTCGGCCTGGTTCAGCGAGGGAATCGATTTAAAGAGATCCCAGGTACACTCGTAATTGTCGGTGGTCAACATCCGGCCACCCCGCATGGAATACCCCTTAACCGGATTGCCGGCGCCATCGAGACTCCCGCCCAGCTCGGACCCGGCTTCGAGAACGGCGATATTGCCGCCGGGTAGCTTGGCGTCGCGAATCATGAAAGCGGCGGCGGCCAACGAGCCGATGCCGCCGCCGACCAGGTAGGCCTTAACGTTGCCGTGCATAGTTTCTAGTTCCTTAATTGAGGAGGGTTACAGCGCGTCTGCGGTTCAATCGCAGCATGTCACGCAGGCTAGGACTTGGGATTACTCGATGGCGGACGCAAGTGTCGACGTTTCTGCAGCCCCCCCCAGCACCAATTCGCGCCAAGCGGCTTTCTGCGGCATCAACGGCGGCATGGCTGCGAACCCCGGCTCCGGCGTCGGCCTGGCGACCAATTGTTCGAAATCTCGGGTTACAACGCCTCCCTTGCGGAAGAAAGCGTTGTAGATAGCCCAGTTTGCCGGATTGCGGGAAGCATCCCAAGGGAAACGGCGTACCATTGATGCCAAGCTATAAAATCCGTCATAGGTGTTCAGGTAACCGCGATAGAGTTGCTCGGCCGATAACCCTTCCGGTTTGAACACGATATGCGATTGATCGTATTTGTCCCAATCGAAGGAAACGATCTGCTTGCGCCGCAGCATTTCGAACCAGTTGATGGTTCCGGGATACGGCGTCAACAGCGAGTAGCCGCATATATCGAATTTGGCGTCGATGTTGAATTTCAGGGTTTCCTCGAATACCGACGGCTCGTCGCCTGCAAACCCGAACATGAATAAACCCAGCACCATAATGCCGTGACGGTGCAATTTCTCAACCAAGCCGAAATAAGCGTCCGGATCATTCTGACACTTATGCACGTTGCGCAAGGTTTGCTTGGAAATCGATTCGAAACCAATCGACAACATGAAACAACCGCTTTCCGCCGCCAGCTCCAACAGTCGTTCGTCGTGCGCGTCTCGGCTGTTCACTGCCGCCTGCCATTTCAAACCGCGTCCTTTAAAAGCCCGCATGACTTCCATCGCGCGTTTCGGCGTGCCGAAAAAGTCGGCGTCGTTGAGCAGAATCAGCCGCTCTTCGATATGCTCGATTTCGGCAATAATGTCGTCGACCGGCCGGTAACGAAAGCGCAGGCCGTACATAGTCGGCTCCGCGCAAAAAGTACAGCCGTGATGGCAACCGCGCGAGGTTTGCACAAAGCCCTTGTTGATGTAGCGGGCGCTCTTCAACAAGCCCAGGCGAGGATTGGGCATATCGACCATCGAATGCAGGCGTTCGGACTTGTAGATACCTTGCAGGCGTCCATGTCGCAGATCGTCCAGCACATCGGACATAACCAATTCGGCTTCGCCGACGACGACCGCATCGGCATGCTTCAGCGCTTCCCTTGGTAAATAGCTGACATGCACCCCTCCCATGATCACCGGAATACCGCGGGCTCTAAAAGCGTCGGCAATTTCATAGCCGCGATTTACGTACGAGGTCATTGCAGAAATCCCCACCAAATCGACCTTAAGATCGAAATCGATGGGCTCGATATTTTCGTCGGTGACAATAATGTCGTATTCGTCTTCAGGGATCGTGCCCGCCACTGCCAGTAAACCGGCCACCGGCGAATAAAGCGCTTTGCCGAAAAACATAGGCCGCGTGGCAAAGGTGTCCGCCCGCGGGTTGATTAAATGGATACGCCCGGTTGCTGCCATGGTTTCTCCTGCAGGTTTACGATACTATCGGTCCGACTGATCGCCGGGTTGTGCCGGCCAAGCAAACGAAAGCGAAGTTTGTCGTTGACTACCGACATTTACGATTTTCGCAATGCTATGGCCGTTATGATCAGCTTCCACGCTGTAATGGCCGGGGCTGAGTTTGGCGAACAGCATGGGGCCGTCCGCTACGGTTTCCATCACGGTATGACCGCTCTGATCCTTGACCACCACTTGGACGTCGCTCAGATAATTTCCAGTGCCTTTTTCCGCAAACAGCAAGAGCAAGTTGTAATCGGCTCGCATCACTTGCATCGCTTCCCGTTCCCTGTAGCCAATCCCGCCGCTGACGAAGCGCACTTCGCCTTGGATTTGAGGACTTAGCGGCGGATCTTCCGCAAACGCAAAAAAGCTCAGCATCAACCACGGAACAATAAATTTTAATTTCATCGCAATACTCCTTGCTTGTAACAAAAAGGCAGCGGCTTCTACTTTTCAGCACAGTGAACCGGTGCTACCGATGTCGGTTTCGCGCATTAAGCCGAGGCAAAATCGGCATCGGATCGGTCGCAGGCGGCACGCCGTCGTGTCCGCAAAGCAAGGAGACCGCCGGCAGACATAGGCCGATGCCGAACATCGATTGGGAAAACCCGGGAAGGTTAAGGTTTGCCATGATTGCTTTCCTTCTAAATAAATCGATTAACGCAATCGCCACGTTGCTTTGTCGAATTGTCGAACCCGCAATTTTCCGAAGAATGCCGCGACGATTGACTCTGCCGCCGGTTACGGTTTAGCCTAAAACTCCAGAATATATAAACTCGATTACCTCGCTTGAAAATCAAGCGCTTTCGCTAAGTTTCGCGGATAATTAGACGCCTTCCGACAACCGAACACAGTTCGCTAGCGCACATACCCCGTGAATTGAGCGAATTAGAGTTGAGCGAAGACCAGCGATAGGCGGCAAACTAATCCGTGGTGACTTCCGACTACCACCATCACTCTTGGGTCGAGACTAAAAGAGAACGCAACATGAATTTACAATGGGATGGCATCGAAAGGCGTAAAGCATTGAGAAGCAAAGCCGAAGCTCTAGTTTCCAGTTTATCGCCCGAAGAAATGAAGGCCAAACCGGCTGAAGTTCTGGTACACGAACTGCTGGTCCACAAGATCGAGCTGGAAATGCAAAACGAAGAGTTGCGCAATGCGCACAACGCCTTGCTTGATGCACACGATCGTTATCTAGACCTTTACGAATTTGCGCCCGTCGGTTACATCACCATCGACCGGACAGACTGCATCGACACCATCAATCTCTCCGGATGCGCATTGCTTGGCCTGGAGCGCGACAAACTGATTGGGCAACGTTTCTCTAAATTTGTTGCCTCAAAGGACAGCGACCGATGGATTCAACTTGTTGCGGACATCATGGAATCCGGCGCAAACGAAAAACGAGCGGTTGGCCTGGAAATGAAACGAGCCGACGGATCTAATTTTTATGCTCATCTGGACTGCCTACACCGCATCCCCTCGAACGAACCGCCGACTTTGCGAATTGCGCTGACCGATATCAGCCATAGCAGGCAAAACTAGAAATAATCCAGCGTACGCCCCGAGCCGCCGCAACTCGACGGTAGCCTGAAAGACGGGCTTTGTCGCAAATTTACACCAAGTCGAACACGCGATGGCCTTCCGGCAAATTTATCCTGCTAAAGCCAATAAGCTAGCGGTAAGCCAGAATGCCGATTGGCGACAACTGCCCCATTCGAGTCAACCGGGCGGTTTCAACTGCCGTTAAGGTAACTTCCGCCGAATAAAGCGCTTGCAATCTAACATCGGAAGCGTGAGCTTTTTGATGTGTCGACGATCTTGCTCGATGCGATTATGCAGAGTTATGACCAGAAGAATGTCGATCAGAGATCCGATTGATTAGAAGTAACCGAATATTCCTGTCGAGTAATTCCGCCTCGTTGGGACTGCTTTTTTAATAACGACGCAACTCGGTAGACTGCAATGCTCAATAGCTTTTTCAAAAAATCGGGTGGCAGCTTCTTCGTCTTATGCTGAGACACCATGAATTCCAATGTGTCGCCGAATTTATCAATCGCGATAGGAAACGACTTAGCGAACGTAAAATGACCCTGCGTAAAGGATAAAGTCTTTCGTAGAGCGAGTGCCGAGGAAACTAATCACGCCATGACCCTACTTCAATTCTGACTGTTTATCCAAGTTCAGCGGCAAATTTGCTAGAAAACCATATTGATCAGTGAATTAGGCACGTTTTTCGGTTGAAAGCATGGTCTAAGGAGCTTCTGAAAAATTGCTGTTTTGAGCGCTAGGGAACCTCTTAAGAACTACCGTTTTGAGCCCCTGTAAATTCGAAAACTAATCAAAAAATTCAATAATTGACCGTTTTTTATCAAAGCAGTCGTTTTTTCTCAAAAACACGCCCATTTCTGGGCCTATTTTCAAATGCCAGACGCCATGAGGCAGCGACGTTCATAAGCGTCACCCCGAAGCACATTGGCAATCGCGGTCAGAAAGGTCAGACGAGCAGTGTTTTTGGCTAAGCCACGATAGCGATTCTTGGCATAACCAAAGCGGATTTTGATATCCCGGAACACGTGTTCGACCTTGGCCCGGCGGCTGGCCAGTTCTCTGGCTGCCGCGCGCAGTAACTGAGCCTGCTCGCTGTCGTCGTTGCTTAGCTTACGCAGTTTGCCAGGGCGCATCGCAACCACGCAGGTCGGTGGATTGTCGGCGGGCATCTCCGGGCGCTTTTCCAAGCCCTGATAACCGGCATCGCCGTGGACAAACTGCTCTTCGCCGTGCAGCAAGTGGGCAGCTTCAGCTACGTCGCTGACGTTGCCTGAGGTGACCTTGAGCGTATGCACCAAGCCGGTTTCGTGGTCAACGCCGATATGAAACTTGCTGCCAAAAAACCATTGATTGCCCTTTTTGCTGGCATGCATTTCCGGGTCGCGCGACTGGCTTTGGTTTTTGGTCGAGGTCGGGGCGGCAATCAGACTGGCATCGACGATGGTGCCGGCTTTTAGAAACAGCCCGCGATCCGCCAGCGTTTGGTTGATGGCCTGGAAGATTTGCTCGGTATGCGCAGAAAAACCGCGGCGACGAGCTGAAAGTTGCCCGATTAAGATCTTGGCGGCGTTTTTTACAGTAGTTACGGTTTCCGCGTTGTCGCGGTAACCTCAAAACTGCTTGGACGCCGCCGGTCTCGGGTTAAACCCGGATGAGGAATTCCCTGCCCGGCAGCGATTGCCGCCGCGAGGCCGGTTACAGACAGCTTCGCTTTTTACTCTGAAAGTCACGCGGATGCCGTCCAAAACACTAGCGATAGAACAGCGTCGACTTTCATTTGCCGGGGCGATGCCGTGCCTTCATGAACGTTAGGACTGCGATTCTGTAGGAACTCGACCTGCGCGAACACCACTTGAAAGCCATGACGATAGACGGCAGAACTTGCCTGTTCAGTCGGCGCACGCAACTGGCGGCCCTTTGTAGCCTTTAAACTGCAAAAGCCGGAAATCCTGCTCATCCGCCGGGTGGATTATTCAATCCGCTCGCCACGTTTTGGCTTACCGGTAGCTTGGTTTGAAACGTTTAGGACGGGGTGTATATCCTATCCTGTTCAAGTGAACCAATCCAAAATCTTAAGCCTGGCCTCACAAGCCACCAACTCCCTACGACCACTCTCTACGCCTCTTACAACCCCGATCCGATTGCCGATAGTAGCCCGCATCATTGCGAGAAAATGGCCTTGGCATAAATTGCAAACACCGGCAGTCCGGCATTGAACACGGCGATGGCCGCAATCCGGCCGATAGTAATTTCGCGCCAAACGCCCCGCAGACTCCGGTCGATGTGGGAACAGGCCAAATATTCCAACCGCCAGACCGCAAAACAGTACATGCCGGTAATGGCAACGCATATCAAGGCCAAAACCGTTTGGACACAACCGTTCGAATTCTGTAAAAAACGCAATTTGTCGCCCAATGCGAAACTAAAACCCAGCCCCTGCATCACCGCAAAACCGGTAACGATGTTGGCGATACTCCACAATTCTTTTACCAGATCGGCGGTATCCATGAGTCAACGACCACTGTAACGGCGTTGCAAAATCAACGTGCCCAACATGCCGGACAAAAACAGCCAGACAGCAACCGGTACCGGCACGGCGGACACTTGTCCGGGGCTGACTGCCCATGCGTAGCCCTGGTCGCTCTTATAGCCGTAGCTCTGGACGCCGCCGTAGGTATAGAAGGACCATGCGAAGATAGGGTCGGACGCATACTCTATATCAGACCAGTACCCAGAGGTGTGTACGTTGCCGAAAAGGCCTGTGGAACCGGTGGTATCAAAGAGTGTGCTGGTACCCAGAATTCCGTAATTAGGCTGTTCACCTGCACCGCTGGTGTTGTAGTAGGCTGTTTTGCCCAACTCGTCGTAATACAGCTTGGCCATCTCACCCGTGGCCGTATTGACGTTGGAGCCGCAGTCGGTGCCGCTAAAGGCAAGATCGCAACCCGCGCTGCCAGTGTCGATCATGGTTGGTAGGCGCCACTGGTTGCTCCCACCGTAGCTGATACTGTTCAGGTAGTTGACATAGGCTTGGGCCCCAAACCAGCTAACTCTTCCGTTTGTCGTGTCGAAGTCAGCACTGGCGGACAGGGTGTGGTAGCCGCTGTTAGATGGGGTATCGTAAACATTGGGCGTGTCGTTGATCTTGCCGCCGGGTACCGAGGCAATCACAGCGTTGACGAAGGCCGAGGTGCCGCCGGCATAACTGTCGGCCAGGGTTTGGAACAGATTGCCGTCTTTGGTCCAGCTGATATCAAAGCTGCCGCTTTGCATGCGGACAAAGTCCACGCCGTTGGCGGTATAACTGGTCAGGCTGGCGTGGGCGTTGAAGGCGGTGGCGCTGAGTAGTGCGCCAAGTATCATCAGGGGGCGTTTTATTTCCATGGTTTGCTCCTTGTGGTTGTTGTCAAAAATTGATTTCGTCCATGGCTTAAGAACCTTGCCGTTAGCGGTTTCGCAAGGCTAATGTGCCGAGTATGCCGGATAGGAACAGCCAAGCCGGCAGGCAACGGCACGGCGGCGACATCGCCGTCGCGCACGGGCCAGGCATACAAGCGAGGGAATTGGGGGTTCTTAAACGAACTCCATTGGCTGCCGTCGTTAAAGTCGAAAGTCCACGCGGTACTATTTCCCAAGCCGAACAAATACTCGGTTCCGGACCAATAATATTGCTGGATATTGCCGAACAAGGCGTAATCGCTGTCGTGCCGGGTGCTAATCGGTTGCGAGGCCATGCCGCCCAGTTCCTCGTAAAACAAGTGTCCCATTTCGCTGGTTTGAATGTTGTAACCGCCGTATTTAATTGCAACTTTCCTTAACTTTGAACTTAATATACGACTTTGAAAGATCGTCCTTCCAAGTAGTTGCATTCATATCTAGGGGGTAGTCCGGCAAGAGCACAGATTTTAGTTTTTCCCGGACATGCTTGTAAACCTGTAAATATTCTTCTCTATTCTCAGGCAATCTAACAGTGCCATCATTGCAATAATATATATTCTTATAGTCATCTTTACAAAGGCCGTTTTCCTTATCTTGTTCTTTTTTATCATGTTTCTTATCGTAATCAGCATCAATTTCCGATTTAACAAAATCATAAAGTGAATATATTTTATCAGGTTTATTTTTTTTGGCTGGCACAACTGGCATAAGGCGAAAAGAGCCCTCAAACTCAAGCTCAGCGCTAAATTTTAAAAGTATTTTTTCCCAGAAAAGCTGTTCTTCCGTTTTATTAGTAACCAAATCAACTATTTCTTTGCCAAGATAATCAGTAGTTGCGTTAAGAAATCCCTGTGCCGCAAACCACCCGGCTTTAAATATACTTTGTGAACCAATATCAAGTAAGGCTCGTTTAGTCGGTATCCCATGGACGGTATAAAGCCGAAAAGTAACGTCGTAAGGTGTATCTGCAATGCCGTCGAAAACAACTTTATCATTGGCATCAATGGGTAAAAAGCTAAATGACTCCTGATCGAATTTTATGCTGGATATTTTAAAACTACGCTTCTCATTGAAAGGATTTTCCGAATCGCGCCCTATTACATCTGTTATTAACCAAAGATCGCGCCCGCCTGTCCAATTATACAATTTGTTTTCAAAAGCCGTTATTCCTCGATCAAATTCGAAACCAAAATACAACTCTGTAGATCGGTGCAAAAATCCAACGCGCATTGTTTCAAGAGATATGCACACCCTTTTATTTCGCTCCACTCCTATTGCATTTGCCTTTTCAGTAAATGTATCTCCACTTTCATTCTCAAGGAGATATGCCCGATAATGTCGGTGTGCATTGCATGAAGTTAATGCCAATGAAAATATAATTATAAATTTTAAACTACTTATGTTCATAATTTTCTACAAATCATAACAAAATCATGTGAGGAATCAACACGTTGAGGCCCGTTATTGCCTAGGTATCAATAAAATATCAACATTTTAAGCATGAACAGGTGGCAAATAACCGATATTGAACAAAACAAAGATGAACGACATGAAACTTTTTTAAAAAAATTATTTTTCATAATATTTTTCAAAAATTATCTGTACAGAAGAGATACAACTCTAAATAAAATTACTACCGTTTATTTATAACTATGTTTTTTCTGTAATAAAACAAAAAATCTCATAATAAGCGCTTAACAATAAATCGCCATGCAGTAGAATAGCAGGGTTTTGAACAGAGCGATAACTAAAGGAATGCGCGTAAAACCGATTGAATTGAGCGAAACCGAACGAGAGCAACTCCAAATAATCGTCAAGAAAGGGAGTGATTGGCGAGAGCGCGAACGGGCGCAAACCATCCTGATGTTATCCGATGGTCAAACAGTGATTGCGGTTGCCGCGCATCAGGGTGTAAAGCCGGAAGCGATTCGTGAGCGGCGGCGGAAGTGGTGGAGAAACGGGCTAGCGAGCTTACCGGATCAGCCGCGCAGTGGTGCGCCGAGTAAACTGACGGACGCGAATCGCAATCAGCTCAAAGGCTGGATTGAGGCAGAACCATTGACCTGTCGGGCTCTGGTCAGTCGACTGACGGCGGAATGCGGCGTGACGATCAGTGCCGGTACGTTGCGAAACGAGTTGAAACGCATGGGCTATGTCTGGAAGCGCACGCGCTATAGTTTAAAAAAAAGCGAGATCCCGAACGCTTCGAACAAGCGAGACACGATATCGCAGAACTGATTAAGCAAGCGGAAGCCGGTGATATCGAATTGGCGTATGTGGATGAAGCCGGATTTGCGCCGCAACCACCGAATCGTTCGGCTTGGACGAAGCGCGGCGAAGTCCATGCCATTACCGCTAAGCGCGCGCAGCGCATAAATGTGATCGGCGCGCTGCTGTCATCGGGGCGGCTACTGTTGACCCAACTTTGGCAGAGCGTAAATGGTCTGTGGTTCTTTGGCTTTCTGATGGCGTTGATCGAACGCGTCAGCAAGCCGATGGTGGTGATTTTGGACAATGCCTCCATTCATACCGCCAAAAAGCTGAAACCTTATTGGGATTTATTGGAAGAGAAAGGCATGCGATTTTATTTTCTGCCTCCCTACAGTCCTGAATTGAACCGAATCGAATTGCTGTGGCATAAGATGAAATATGAATGGCTGCCTTTCAAAGCATATACGCCGGATGAACTGGAACAGGCCATTGAGGAAATTGGCCGTGGATTTGGCTCTAAATACACGCTAACTTTTTGCTAGGCGCTTACACATCCCCCAAATGCAGGATGACAAGCCGATAAAATCTTGTTAGCCACCAAATACCTACGCTAGAATCGGTTCGCGCAACACATTCTTCGCGACCCGATAATACGAACGACAAAGGGGGCGGTATGAGCCAAGAGGCCGAGTACGACAAATTGGTGGGGTTGATTTATGAAGCGGCCCTGGAGCCTGAACGCTGGCAGGCGGTTTTGTTGGAGTTTTCCGACTGGTTTGACGCAGCCGGCACTACCTTGTGGGTGCACGATTTCGGCAGTCGCGGAGTGCATGCCGAAGACGGCGCGGAAAGTTTTCGTTTCGTGCGTTTTGATTCCGACTATCTTGCCAGTTACGCCGACCATTACACGTTGACTAACGTGTGGGTTGAGAATGAACGATTATTGCAGGAAGGCGTGGCGGTAACCTCGTCGATGTTGTTCGACGACAATTTATTGCTGAGAACCGAGTATTTCGGCGACTGGCTGCGTCCGCAAAATCTGTTTTACGCCATCGGCGGCATCGTTGCCAGAAACGGCGAACTCGCGGTGAAACTCAGCGCCTTGCGCTCCAAACACAAAGGCCCTTATTCCTACGACGATTTGGCCTGGTACGCCCGCCTGCTGCCGCATCTAAAACGCGCCTGCGAACTGAACCAGCGCCTGGCCGGCGAGCGCTTGGCGTCCGAAAACCGGCAAACGGTCAACGGCACCGCTCAAGCCGTGTCGGGTTTGTGTATTTTGGGTTTGTCGGCCAACGGGCGCTTGATTTACCTGAATCAGCGCGGCGAATCCTGGTTACGCGAGGGACATTGTTTGACTTTGCACCACGGCGGCCTGCACGCCTTGGATGCCGACAAGGACGCGGTATTGCAAGCGGCGTTGAGAAATGCGGTAAGCAGCCGCAAACCGCAACACCTGAATCTGGGTGCGGGCAACGGTTACGCCCATTGCTGCCTGACGGCGATTCCGGCTCCGAGTTTGGGCAATCCCTTGCTGCACGATCAACAAGTCGCCTTGATCGTGTTGATCGCGGCCGGCCCGCAACACAGGGTGGCAACGGTTAGGCAATTGATGGAGCTGTTCGGCCTGACGGCGGCGGAGGCGCGGGTTGCCCGCGCATTGGCGCAAGGCGAGGACGTCGATACTTACGCCAACGCCGAAGGTTTGAAAAAATCCACGGTGCGTAGCCATTTGAAAGCGGCGATGGAAAAAACCGGCACTAACTCGCAACGGGATTTGTTGCGGCTGGTGTTGTCGGTGCCGGCGGTGAGGGACAGATGACGGTTTGGCGAAATGCCCACCTATGCTCAACGCAAGATAAAGTGGCCTTGGAACCTCCGGAGGCTTCCGTAGCTTTTCGACACATTCCAATGCCGCTCTCGCCAACAATCCGAAGCGGAAGGCATGACGCCACTTTGACCACAGCGATACGCTGAATGGCGTATCCGGTGTAAACAGGATGTAAACCTTCACAGCCAAGCAAGCCACGACGCCAACAAAACCCGGCTGTACGGCGACCGCCGAGACAGCGTTGTCGCCACCGCCGCAGCGCCGACACCAATACCGCCAGCCCTTACGGCAAATCCAACGCCACCCGCGGCCAGCGCTTTCGCCGCAACTGCCGGCGGCGTCGCTTAAACCACTCTATCCGGCAATTCCCGCCCGGCGAAAAACGCTTCCAGGTTAACCGACACATTCTCGTCCATGGCAGTGCGGGTGGCAATGGTGGCGCTGCCCAAGTGCGGTAGCAGCGTGGCGTTCTCCAAACTTAGAAATCCGGGATGCAGCTTAGGCTGGTTCTCGTAGACCTCCAGGCCGGCCCCGGCAATCCGTCCGTCTATCAAGGCTGGGCTGTCCACCACGTCGCCGCGGGCCATGTTGATCAGATGCATGCTCGGCGTTGATAAAGTCGCGGCGATGCCTTTGGTTTTCAAATCGTTGGCTCTAATTTGCGACAAATTAAACTTGCCGCGACAATTCATGGATTTCAGCGTGCGATTAATCAAGCGGTCTTTTATGCCAACCTTGGCGCTACTGGAAGCATGGCTAGGGTGTTGCGAACAAGGCGTAGGCTAGGCAAAATTTATCCACCCTACCTAAACGACGAACAACGTAAGACACGTTATTAACGGTAGATTTTGTAAAAATGTACAAAACGGCTTCGGCAATGAATGACAGAGTATCCAAGGCAGTCAGAAGCGGCATCATGACCAGTGTAAAGAGCAAAAACACCGGTCCGGAAGTACAAATCAGAAAAATGCTGCATGCGCTCGGATACCGTTATCGCCTACATAGAAAAGAGTTGCCCGGCTCGCCCGACATCGTCTTTCCCGGCAAGCGTAAAGCAATCTTTGTGCATGGGTGCTTTTGGCACGGCCACGATTGCAGGTGGGGAAAATTGCCGAAAAGCAATATCGATTACTGGCAATCGAAAATAAGCGACAATATAAGCAGAGATACGAGAAACCAAGCCGCTTTACGGCTTTTGGGATGGAGCAGCCTTGTCGTGTGGCAATGCGAGCTTCGCAACTCCGACGATTTGAAAACTAAGTTAGTTCGTTATTTAACGGATAGTGAAGGATAAATACGTGCCAGAAAAAAGACCTATCGCGATCGACTTATTCGCCGGCGCCGGAGGCTTGAGCCTCGGCTTCGAACAAGCCGGTTTCGACGTTATGGCTGCGGTCGAAATAGACCCCATTCATGCTGCCGCCCATAAATTCAATTTTCCGCACTGCGCGGTTTTACCTAAATCGGTCGTCGGATTGAGCGGCCGAGAGATCAGAAAGACGGCGAAAATAGGCAATCGAAAAGTCGACGTCGTTTTCGGAGGACCTCCGTGCCAAGGTTTTTCGTTGATCGGCCAAAGAGCGTTGGACGACGATCGGAACGCGCTGGTCAGAGAATTCGTGCGTATAGTCGTCGAACTCGACGCCTCCTACTTCGTTTTCGAAAACGTTAAGGGACTTACCGTCGGCAAACATAAACGATTTTTGGAAGAACTGATAGAAACTTTCGAAGCGGTTGGGTACGAAATACGAAAGCCTTGGAAAGTGCTGAACGCTTCCTTCTACGGAGTACCCCAGGACAGGGAACGGCTCATTCTGTTGGGAGCCAAAAAGGGACTGCCATTGCCGGAATATCCTATGCCTATCGTCTCGCCGGCCGGCAAGCCCGCGATTAATTTACCGATCGGGCCATCTTGCGCCGATGCCTTAGGCGATTTGCCGGAAGCCGAAGATTACGAACATCTTTCGTTTAGCGACGAAGTCGGCCAAGCCCGCTGGGGCAAACCGAGCGATTATGCGAAAAAAATGCGTTGCCTGGACGAAGACGCCTGGGGATTCGGCTATGTCAGGAAGTGGAACGCCGCCGCGCTGACTTCGAGCATGCGCACCGTCCATACCCCCATATCGAGGCGCAGATTCGCGGAAACCGAGCCCGGCCAAGTGGAACCGGTATCGCGTTTTTTCAGATTGCCGCCGCAAGGCGTATCGAACACTTTGCGCGCCGGCACCGATTCGGCCAGAGGCGCTTTTACCAGTCCTAGGCCCATCCATTACGCAAAGGCGCGATGCATTACCGTTCGGGAAATGGCCCGTCTTCACGGTTTTCCCGATTGGTTCCGCCTTCACGAAACCAAATGGCACGGTGCGCGGCAAGTCGGCAACGCGGTACCGCCGCCGTTGGCCAAGGCGATCGCCGGGAGCGTCGTCGATACGTTGGGCATCAAACTTGCGCGACCGAAAGAGATCCTCGATCTCGGCGATCCCGCATTGCTTAAAATGGATATGTCCAAAGCTTGCGAACACTGGGGAATACCCAATCCGATCGGCAAACGCGATCGGAAAAGCGGGGCGACCAAGCGCAGACAACGCGATATCGAAATGGAACATCTCGCGCCGACGGAAGAACTGCATGGCTAAACGACAAAACAATTCCAATCGATACAAAGCCTTAATCGAGAAAATTTTCTTCGACCTTTACGAAGCCGATTCGCCGGAACTATTTTTCGATAGAACCGAATTGGAATCGGCCGCCGCCGCGTTGAGCATCGATTTGCCGAAAAACCTCGGCGATGTGGTTTATTCGGTTAGATATAGAACCGCCATGCCCGAATCTATTCTCGCTACGCAACCGGAAGGGATGGAATGGATTATCGAAGGCGCCGGTCGGGCCCGTTACGTGTTCAAATTGGTGAAAATCAACCGCATCGTACCGAATCGCGAACTCGTCACGATCAAAATACCCGATGCGACGCCGGAAATCGTATCGGCTCACGCCTTATCCGACGAGCAAGCGCTTCTGGCCAAAGTCAGATACAACCGGCTGATCGATATTTTTCTCGGTCTCGCTACCTATTCCTTGCAAAACCACTTGCGAACCACCGTACGCGGCATAGGTCAGATCGAAATAGACGAAATCTACGTCGGCATCGATAGGCATGGAAGACAATACGTCATTCCAGTCCAAGCCAAAGGCGGCAACGACCAGTTGTCGGTGGTCCAAACCAAGCAAGATATCGCCTGCTGCGCCGAAAAATATCCCACGCTTGTGTGCCGAACGGTCTCGGCCCAATTCATGAGCGAAGACTTAATCGCCATCTTCGAATTGGGACTCGAGGACGACGAGATTAAGGTCGTCGACGAAAAGCACTACCGTTTGGTGCCGGCCGACGAGATTTTGCCGGAAGATCTCGTCAGATACGGTTATCGAAATTAACGCCTCCAAGCCGTGACTTACTTGCACTCGCTAAACGCCAGACCATCCCAAATCGACCTCACCCACGGCGGCGGCGGCCGCGCTATGGCGCAGTTGATCGAGCAAATGTTCATCAAGCATTTCGACAACGACTTGCTGAATCGGCGCAACGATCAGGCTTTGTTCAACGTGCCGGCTGGGCGCTTGGCGATCAGTACCGACGGCCATGTGATTTCGCCGTTGTTTTTTCCGGGCGGCGACATCGGCTCGCTGGCGGTGCACGGCACGTTAAACGACGTGGCGATGTCCGGCGCCAAACCGCTGTATCTGGCGGCGGGTTTCATCCTGGAAGAAGGCCTGCCGCTGGCCGACCTGGAACGCATCGTCGCCAGCATGGCGGCGGCGGCCAAGGCCGCCGGCGTGCCGATTGTGACCGGCGATACCAAAGTGGTCGAGCGCGGCAAGGCCGACGGCGTGTTCATCACCACTACCGGCGTCGGCCTGGTGCCGGACGGCGTCGAGATTTCCGGCGACTGCGCCGCTCCGGGTTGCGCGGTATTGCTGAGCGGTTCGATCGGCGACCACGGCGTGGCGATTATGGCCAGTCGCGAGAACTTGCAGTTCGAGACCAGCATCGTTTCCGACTCGGCGGCGTTGCATGGTTTGGTGGCCGATATGGTGAACGCGGCGCCGAGCGCGATCCGCTGCCTGCGCGACCCGACCCGCGGCGGCTTGGCGGCGGTATTGAACGAATTGGCCGGCCAGTCCGGGGTCGGCATCGTGATCGACGAAGCCCGGATTCCAGTCAAGGCTCAAGTCAAGGCGGCCTGCGAAATTCTCGGTCTCGATCCTTTATACGTCGCCAACGAAGGCAAACTGGTCTGCATCTGCGATGCCGATGCGGCCGAGACGCTGCTGGCGGCGATGCGCCGGCATCCCTTGGGCAGCGCCGCCGCCATCATCGGCGAAGTCGTGGCCGATCCGCACCGTTTCGTGCAAATGACCACGGCTTTCGGCGGCCGGCGCATCGTCGATTGGCCGGTAGGCGAGCAACTGCCGCGCATCTGCTGATGGCGGGCAAGGCCATCCGCGCCCGCGGCGTGGTGCAGGGCGTCGGTTTTCGGCCGGCGATTTGGCATTTGGCGCGGCGCTGCGGCCTGACCGGCGAGGTCTGGAACGACGGCGAAGGCGTGATGATTCATGCCTTCGGCAACGCCGAGGCTTTGGAGCGGTTTATCGCCCGGATTCCGCGCGAACTGCCGCCGTTGGCGAGGTTGGACGCGCTGGAATGCCGGGATTTGAATCAAGCCGCGCCGGACGAATTCCGCATCGTCGCCAGCCGGCGAGACGGCATCGCCACGCCTATCGCCGCCGACGCCGCCACCTGCCCGGAGTGTCTGGCCGACATCGCCGATCCAACCAATCGCCGCTACCGATATCCCTTCACCAACTGCACCCACTGCGGTCCGCGCCTGTCCATTGTCCGCGCCGTGCCTTACGACCGCGCCAACACCAGCATGGCGGCCTTTGCGATGTGCCCGGACTGCCAGCGCGAATACGACGATCCGGCCGACCGCCGCTTTCACGCCCAAGCCAACTGCTGCCCGGTTTGCGGGCCTAGCTTGTGGCTGGAAGCGGCCGAGAACAGCAGCGAACCCGCGTGCGGCGCCACCGGCAGCGAAACTAGGATGGTTCCGTTCGCCCCGAGCATTTCGAAGGCTGCAGGGGACAATTCACGGCCCCAAGTCAAGCCGCTGATGCTTCGACCAGCTCAGCACCAACGGCCTGACGCAAAGGCATTGGCGCCGGACGTGGGCAGCATGGACGATGTGATCCGGCAAACTGCCGAATTGCTCCGCCAAGGCCGCATCGTCGCCATCAAAGGCCTGGGCGGCTTTCATCTGGCCTGCGACGCAACTAATGCCGCGGCGGTGGACACCCTTCGCCAACGCAAGCGCCGTTACGCCAAACCGTTCGCGCTGATGGCCCGCGATTTAGCCATGGTGCATCGTTTTGCCGCAGCCGACGCGGCCGAAATCCTTGCCCTGCAAGACAGGGCTGCGCCTATTGTGCTGCTGCGCGCCCGCGGCGAAGCGCTGGCCGCCGGCGTGGCGCCGGGCGACGCCAAACTCGGCTTCATGCTGCCTTACACGCCGCTGCATACTTTGTTGATGCAGGAGTTGCACGATCCCATCGTGCTGACCTCCGGCAATGTCAGCGACGAGCCGCAATGCACCGATAACGACGATGCGCGGCAAAAACTGGCCGGCATCGCCGACTTTTTTCTGCTGCATCAGCGCGACATCGTCAACCGGCTGGACGATTCGGTGGCGCGGCTGATGGACGGCGAGATCCGCCTGCTACGGCGGGCGCGCGGTTATGCGCCGCAGGCGTTGCCGTTGCCGCCCGGTTTCGAGCAGGCCGTGCCTGTGCTGGCGATGGGGGCCGAGCTGAAAAACAGCTTCTGCCTGCTCAGACCCGGCCAGGCCGTGGTCAGCCAACATATCGGCGACCTGGAAAATGCTGCGGTACAAACCGATTACCGCCACGCCATCGAGCTGTACCGGCAGTTGCACGGCTTCCGGCCCGAACGGGTTGCGATAGACCTACACCCCGGCTATCTGTCCAGCCAATACGGCCAAAGCTTGGCGGCAGCGGACGGCTTGCCCTGCGTAGCCGTGGCGCATCATCACGCCCATTTGGCCGCCTGCCTGGCCGAACACGGCGTGGCGCTGGATGCGCCGCCGGTCTTGGCGGCGATATTCGACGGGCTGGGCATGGGCGAGAACGGCGAACTGTGGGGCGGCGAATTTTTGCTGGGCGATTACCGCGGCTTTAGCCGCTTAGGCCATTTCCAGCCCATTGCGCTGCCCGGCGGCAGCCAAGCCATGCGCGAACCCTGGCGCAATGCTTATGCCCAGCTCCGGCATTATTTGGTTTGGGACGAACTGCTGGCGGAATTCGGCAATCTGCCGTTCTTGCAAGGTTTGGCGAACAAGCCGCTGGCAACCTTGGATACGATGATGGTCAAAAACCTGAACGCGCCGCGCTGTAGCTCGGTCGGCCGCTGGTTCGACGCGTTCGCCGCCGTGCTGGACTTGCACGCCGAGCGAGCCGATTACGAGGGCCAGGCGGCGATTGCCTTGGAAAACCTGGCGGCGGCGGCGTTCGCCGGCCAAATACCTTACCCTGACAGCTGGTGCCCGGAACAAACATGCGGCATTTCGATTTTGAACTGGCGTGGCCTGTGGCTCGCGGTGCTCGACGACTTGCAGCACCAACGTCCCAAGCCGCAAATCGCCGCCCGCATTCATCACAGCCTGGCCGACGCCACCGTGGCCGTAATGGCGCAACTGTCCCAAACCCACGCCGTCGATACATGCGTACTCAGCGGCGGCGTGTTTCAGAACCGCTTATTGCTGGAAATCGTGGCCGACCAACTCCGGGAACGGGGCAAGACCGTTTTAATCCCCCGCCGCTATCCGGCCAACGACGGCGGATTGGCATTAGGCCAAGCCACGATTGCTGCCGCTAACGTCAGCCTCGATTGAGAAAACCCCGAACGAATCGCTTTTGTCCGTTGCCTACCGATTGAGGTTTTCCGCTGCGACAACGGTATTTTCGGCAATCGTCGCCACCCGATTATCCGTTCGCGCCGTCAATAGTTTGTTGCGCCGCCAAAGTGCTAAAGTATCCTACCTGCCGGCATGCGGCGGAAAAAACGAGACCCTTATGCCATCAGACCACACCAAACCTAAAGTCGGGATCGTCGAAGCGGCACAAGGCCCTGTGGTCGACGTGCGTTGCCACTACCTGCCACCGATAGGCCAGGCGCTGGATGTAATCAACGGCGATGGCCGATACGTGCTGGTGATATTTCAGCATCTGGAACCGACGCTGATCCGAGCCATCGCACTGCATTCGGTTTCCGGCCTGTATCGAGGCATGCCAGTTTTCGATAGCGGCGACGCGCTGCAAATTCCGGTCGATCCGTCTTGCCTGGGCCGCATGCTGAATTTGTTCGGCGAGCCGCTGGACGGCGGTCAATCCTTGCCGGCCAAGGCATTCCGCAACATTCTCTCCCCGCCTCCCTTGTTGGCGGATACTTTGCCCTCCAGCAAAATTCTGGAAACCGGCATCAAAGTCATCGACCTGCTTTGTCCGTTCGTGCGCGGCGGTAAAACCGGTCTGTTCGGCGGGGCCGGGGTCGGCAAAACAGTGTTGATGATGGAATTCATGCACGCCGTCGGCGGCAATCGGGGCGTGTCGGTATACGCCGGCGTCGGCGAGCGCATGCGCGAGGGTCACGAATTGTGGCGAGAAATGGCGGATGCCGGCGTTCTGCCCAGAGCGCTGCTGATTTACGGGCAGATGGACGAATCGCCGGGGGTGCGATTTCACGTCGGCTACACTGCCTTGGCATACGCCGAATACTTGCGCGACTCGCTCAATAGCGAAGTGTTGTTCCTGATGGATAATATTTTCCGTTTCGTCCAGGCCGGGAGCGAAATCTCCGGTTTGTTGGGCCGGATGCCCGCCACCGTGGGCTATCAACCGACCTTGTTGACGGAAGTGGCGTCATTGCAAGAACGGATCGTCTCGACCAAATCCGGCGCGATCACCTCGGTTCAAGCGGTGTACGTGCCGGCCGACGACATGTCCGACCCCGCAGTGGCGACCATACTCGGCCATCTAGACAGCGTGGTGATTTTGTCGCGCCAACAAGCAGCCAAGGGAATTTACCCAGCCATCGACCCGCTCCGTTCCGGTAGCCGCATATTGGATCGCCACATCGTTGGCGAGCGGCATTATCAAGTGGCCCGGGCGGTGCGTGAGCATCTTGCCCGCTACCGCGATTTGGAAGACATCATCGCCATGCTCGGCATCGAGGAACTGTCACAGGAAAATCGTTGCATCGTGCAACGAGCCAGACGTCTGCAACGCTATTTGACCCAGCCGTTTGTCACGGTTGCCGACCACACCGGCTTGCCGGGAGTGAAAGTCCCGTTGGCACAAACGATTACCGATTGCGAAGCCTTCATCGCCGGCCAATATGACCGGCTCGACGAAGCAGACTGTTATATGAAGGGTGGAATGCCGGCATGAAAACCTTCTGCCTGGATTTACTGGACAGCCACGGCAGCGCGCGCTTCGAAGACGTGAGGCAATTCATCGGCGCCGACGCCGGCGGCAGCTTCGGCTTGCTGGCCGACCACGTCCCTTGCGTGGCCGTGTTGCGTTATGGCTTGGCGCGGTTTCAAGAAGCGAACGGCGCTTGGCATTATTTAACCATGCCTGGCGGCGTGCTGCGTTTCGCCGACAATCGGTTGACCGTAACCGCGGTGCGTTATTTTCTCGGCGACGATCCCGACCTATTGTGCGAACGTCTGGCAGAAGAAATGACCCGCGCCGATTCCGACATTCATGCCGCGCGCGCGACCTTATCCGAAATCGAGCGGTCGCTGATGCGGCGCTTGGCAGAATTGACCAGCCATGCGGCAGGAGGGTTGTAACCATGGGTTTTCGCCAAAAATTGATCGAGCATACCCGCCGCGACTTGCGCCGGCTGAACGACAAAGCCCAACGCCCGGCAACTTGGCTGGGCATGTTGTTTTACGGCGGCACGCTGGGCCTGCTATTGGCGGTGCCCATTGTGCTGGGAGCCTATTTAGGCCGCTGGCTGGATGGTCTGGCGGAGGGTTACTCGGTGCGTTGGACCGTGAGTCTGATTGTGCTGGGCATCGCGGTCGGCGGCTATAATGTAATTCGCTTCATCCGGAACCATGTTTGAGTCCAACCGGCCGCGCCGAAGGAAAGGATGCAATGTACACCGCCAATCACACTGACGACGTTTCGCTTGGTCTTGGCCCGCTGGCCGTCAACGGCACGGTACTGACCACCTGGGGCGTGATGGCGGCTTTTGCCGCGCTGGCCGTGCTGTACCATTGGTCCAACCGGCACGGCTCCGGTCGGCTGCAAGCCGGCGTCGAGGCGGTAGTGGTGGCCATCGAGGCCGCGATTGCCGAGGTGCTGCCGACAGCGGCAGTGCGGCGGGTGTTGCCGTTCGTCGCGACGTTGTGGCTATTCGTTTTAGTCGCCAATCTGGTTGGACTGATTCCCGGATTGCATTCCCCCACCCGCGACCTGTCCGCCACATCGGCGCTGGCATTGCTGGTATTCGGATCGACCCATTGGTTCGGCATTCGCGACCATGGCTGGCGCCGCCATTTGCACCACTATCTGGAACCCAGCCCTATCCTGCTTCCATTTCACATCGTCAGTGAACTGACACGCACCCTGGCTTTGGCGATTCGCTTGTTCGGCAACATCATGAGCCTGGAGATGGCAGCCCTGCTAGTGTTGCTGATCGCAGGCTTTCTGGTGCCGGTGCCATTGTTGATGCTGCACGTCGTGGAAGCGGTAGTGCAAGCCTATATCTTCGGCATGCTGGCCCTGATCTACATTGCCGGCGCGCTGGAAGGCGCCCCCTCCGATTCCCCATCCTCCCAGGAGCACAGTTCATGACCGATTTGCATTTGTTCAGCCTGATTTCCACCTGCGTGGCCGGCCTAGTCATCGCCGTCGGCACCATGTTGCCGGCCATCGCCATGGGCAAAGCCATTGCCAGCGCGTTGGAGGCCTTGGCTCGCCAACCGGAAGCGGAAAAAACCATCACTCGTACCTTGTTCATCGGTCTGGCGATGATCGAATCGCTGGCCATTTACTGTCTGGTGATAGCTTTGATCGTGTTGTTTCGCAACCCGTTGCTGGAATATTTCCTCAACTGATACCGGTGCGGCGGAGAAACGGCCAATGATGTCATTCGACTGGACAACCTTTGTTCTGGAAATTCTGAACTTTCTGGTGTTGGTCTGGCTATTGCAACGCTTGTTGTACCGGCCGGCTCTAACATTGCTGGATGCACGCCAGCAACGCATCCGCCAGCAATCCGAACAGGCCGAGCAAACCTTACGCGAAGCCGAAACATTGCGTCAGGAATATCAAACCAAACTGGCCGATTGGGATAGTCGGCAGCAGGCCGAACGACACGAGCTGGACGAGGAATTGGCGCGGTTACGCGCCGACGCATTGGATAAACTCCAGCAAACCTTAGCCGAAGAAGAAGCCAAATACCGTAGCCGCAGCCAAAGCCGGATCGCCAGCCGGGAGGCGGCTTTGGCCCGCGAAGCCGCCGTTGCCGCATACGGGCAAACGGCAACGCTGTTGCAGCGGCTGGCTTCGGTGGATTTGACGCTACGCATCGCCGAGGTTTTTCTCGAAGACCTGGCTCAACTGACGGATGATGAGCGGACCTCGCTGTGCAAAGCCGCCGCAATGCTGATCGAAGCCTCGGCAGTCAACATCGCTACTGCACATCCGCTGCCGGAAGCAATGCAGCAACAGTTGAACGGCGCCCTGTCGGTCGCTGCGGAAAAACCGTTACAGTTTAGTTTCAAGCAAGACCCCAGTCTGATCGCCGGCCTGCGGGCTGTGGTCGGCGAATGCCAATTACACGCCAATCTGGCTGACGAATTGGCGTTTTTCAGACGCCAAGCCAACCATGAGCGATAGCGGCAAACCCTACCGATTCGGTTTGCGCCTTTCGGAACGTGGCTGCGTGGCCGGCATCGGCGACGGCATTGCCTGGATCCGCGGCCTGCCGTCGGCGCGCATGGACGAGTTGATCGGCTTCGACGACGGCAGCACAGGCCTGGTATTTCAGCTAGGCAAGGACATGCTGGGAGCAATTTTGCTATCGCAAAGCCGCGGCGTCACCGCCGGCATGTCGGTACAGCATATCGGCCGCAAACTGGAAGTCGGCGTCGGAGACACCTTGCTGGGACGCACCATCGATCCGCTCGGCAATCCGCTGGACGGACTGCCGCCGCTGCAATACCGCCAGTTTAGGCCACTGGAAGCTGCCGCGCCGACCATTGTGGAACGCGACTTCGTTACCGACCCGATCTACACCGGCTGCAAAATCGTCGATAGCCTGATTCCGATCGGTAAGGGCCAACGGCAATTGATCATCGGCGACGACGGCACCGGCAAAAGCGCGCTGACCTTGGATGCGATAATCAATCAACGCGGCCGCGACGTACTGTGCGTGCTGGTGATGATCGGCCAACCGCGCGCCGCGGTCGCCGGTACGGTGGCGACCTTGCGGATAACCGGTGCACTGGATTTCACCGTGGTGGTGGTTGCCGAAGCCAACGCCTTGCCGGGTTTTCGCTACCTGGCGCCGTTCGCCGGCTGCGCCATCGCCGAATATTGGATGCGATTGGGCCGGGATACCTTGGTGGTGTACGACGATTTGACCCGCCACGCCCAGGCTTATCGGGAATTATCGCTGCTGCTGCACCGGCCGCCGGGCCGCGAGGCGTATCCGGGCGACATTTTTTATCTGCATTCGCGCCTGCTGGAACGCTCGACCGTGTTGGCGCCGGCCTGCGGCGGCGGCAGCATGACCGCCTTGCCGATCATCGAAACCCGCCAGGGCGAGTTGTCGGCCTATATCCCCACTAATTTGATCTCGATTACCGACGGGCAAATTTATTTCGAAAGCAAATTATTTGCTGCCGGCATCCTGCCGGCGATCGACATCGGCCGCTCGGTATCGCGCATTGGCGGCAAAGCGCAACATCCCGCCATAAAAGCCGCGGCGGCGCATATCCGCCTGGACTATCTGCAATTTCTGGAACTGGAATTGTTCGCCCGCTTCGGTACCCGGCTAGAGGCCAGCGTGGAGGCAAAGTTGCGGCGCGGCCGATTGCTGCGGGAGATTTTGAAACAAGACCGGCTGCAGCCCTGGTCTGAACAAGCACATCTGGCTTGGTTGCTGGCCTACGGCGACGGACTGTTCGACTCTATCCCGCCGCACCGGGTCGAAGTTGCGCTTAATGCACTAGTAGCGAATCTAACCGCGTTGAAACTGGACGCGCCCAAATCGCAATGGCTGGCGGCCTTGCGCGACGTTTTCGACGGACTGTCGTGAGCCAGCGCCGGGAAATCGAGGCGCGTTTGGCCTTGTACGAAGATTTGACCGGAATTCTGGGGGCGATGCGCAGCTTCGCTTTGGCGGAACTGCGAAATGTCAACCAACGCGAGCAAGCCCAACACAAGGTCATGACCGCAGTACGCAGCGCATTCGACGACCTCGCTGCCGACTGGGCGACACAGCCCGAAGCCGCAGTTTCGTCCGCCAACGACATTGGGCTGTTATTCGGTTCGGTGCGCGGTTTCTGCGGCAGTTTCAACGAAGACGTGGTAGCCTATTGGCGCGACCGCGCTAAGGCCGACGGCCCGCTGATTCTCCTGGGAGAACGCTTACACGCCTGGTTCGACCAGCGCCCATCGATCGTGAAACTGGCCGGCGCCGAAAGCAGTATGACCGCTTACAATATCATCGACCCAATCTTGGATGCCATCGAGCAATTGCGAGACGAACACGGTTTCGGCCTGGTTGCCTGCTATCGCGACGAAGATGGCGCGCGGAGTATCCGCCTGTGGCCCTTGCCCCATACCCGTGTCGACAGCGCCAAACTATCGCCGCTAACATACGCTCCACCCGCCCAGGTCGCTGCGCAAGTGGCGGAACACTATCTTTACCACAGTCTGCTGGCATTGCTGTTAAACGCTATCCGGGTCGAAAACCATATGCGTTTATTACAAATGGAAACGGCGTTGCACTATCTGGATCAGAGCGGCGAGGACCTGCACCGCCAACGAAATCGGCTGCGCCAGGAAGAGATTGTCGAAGAAATCGAATTAATGCTCAGTAGGCGCTAATCGCATTTTCATCCCGGCCCTTGCTTCGATTTTGTCGGCTCACAAAATACATAATTCGCCACAGGCGGGGGGTGCACGCTCCTCTCAGATCGCCCCGACCATCGCAGTATATGGCGTGAACCGCCCCAGGACCTGAGGCGCCGCTTTGAAAAAGCCTGGCCAAATCTACGAGAAGCGCAAGATTGAGGCCGTATACGGGGCAGTCTGCTGCCTCGCGCCATCCAGGCGCTCGCACTGGGTACGCCGCTGGCCTCCATACCCGCTCCCGGCGGGTTGGTCTTTGCGGTCTTTCTTTTGCCCGAGCACAAATTAGTCTGGAGAACATTTGCACAACCGATAGGCTGGCCCGCAAGTCGAAAACCAGGGATGGTTTTCGTAACAGAAAGAAACTCGCCTGTCGGGCCGAGACACGACTTTCGCAACGGCTTTACGCAGCCTTTCCTTGTTATTTGAAATGCTCCGGTTTAGGTAAAGAAAGTCAACCAGTCCAATCGGACAAAGCCGAATTAAACCCCCATCATCCTAACCAGAAGAGTCGAGTCGTGAAAAATCCGGTTTGTCCGAAGTTTGTCGAAGGATGAACGGGATTTTAAAAATACCCCGCCGGTGAGTGTGTTACAGACCGTCCGCACTTAGACTTTGCTCGGCACGAACGGTCTATAACACATGGCAACTGCTCTTTGTAGGCTCATCAATAGAGCCTGCTAATAACGGATTGGAAGCTTCTCAACCGCCCACCCCGCATTTCGCAGCATTCCGAGGTGGACTAAACCCGTCCTCGCTCGCTGTTAGAAAAGTTCAGGGCGAGTGACAACGGTATGCCCGAACCCGGTTAACGTTAAAACAAACCGCTGATCACGCCGTCGTCGCTGATGTCGATGCGCTCGGCGGCCGGCACTTTCGGCAGGCCGGGCATGGTCATCATGTCGCCGGCAATGGCGACGATAAAGCCCGCCCCGTTCGCCAAGCGCACTTCGCTGATCTCCACGTTGTGGCCGGACGGTGCGCCCTTGGCGTTCGGGTTGGTGGAAAACGACATCTGGGTCTTGGCCATGCAGATCGGGAAGTGGCCGTAGTTAGCTTGCAAGGCCTTAATGTCGGCCATGACTTTCGGGCTGGCGCTGACGCTGCCGGCGCCGTAGAGCTTGGCGGCGATGGCTTCGATCTTGTTCCAAAGCGGCAGTTCGTCGTCGTAGACGTAATTGAACGCAGGTTCCCGATTATCGACGATTTGCAAAATCTCCTGCGCCAGGGCTTCCGCCCCTGCTCCGCCCTGCGCCCAGTGTTTGGCGATCACGCATTTCGCACCCAGCGCTTCGCATTGACTTTTCAGCCATTCAATTTCGGCGTCGGTGTCGAAGGTAAAATGGTTGATGCTGACCACGCACGGCAGGCCATAGTGGTTTTGGATGTTGCTCAGATGCCGTTCCAGGTTGGCGAAGCCTTTTTCCAAGGCGGCCGGATTTTCCCGGTTTAACTCGTCCTTGGCCACGCCGCCGTGGAATTTCAATGCCCGCACCGTGGCGACCAGCACCACCGCCGACGGTTTCAGGCCGGACATGCGGCATTTGATGTCAATAAATTTTTCCGCGCCCAAATCGGCACCGAAGCCGGCCTCGGTTACCACGTAATCGGCCAGTTTCAACGCGGTTTTGGTGGCGGTGACGGTGTTGCAGCCGTGGGCGATGTTGGCGAACGGGCCGCCGTGGATAATGGCCAGATTGTTTTCCAGGGTTTGCACCAGATTCGGCTTGATCGCGTCTTTCAATACCGCCGCCATCGCGCCGTGGGCGTTCAAATCGCTGGCGTAGACCGGCGTGACCTTGTCGGATTTGTAGCCGATGACGATGCGGCCCAGACGCTCCTTGAGGTCTGCGCGGCTGGTTGCCAGACAAAGAATCGCCATCACTTCCGAGGCGACGACGATGTCGAAGCCGTCCTCGCGCAGATAACCGTTAGCCGCGCCGCCCATGCCGACCACGATTTTGCGCAAGGCGCGGTCGTTCATGTCCATCACCCGCTTCCACTGGATGCGGCGCGGGTCGATGTCCAACTTGTTGCCGTGGTTGATGTGGTTGTCGATCAAAGCCGCCAATAGATTATGCGCGATGCCGATAGCATGAAAATCGCCAGTGAAATGCAGGTTGATGTCTTCCATCGGCACCACTTGCGCATAGCCGCCGCCGGCCGCACCGCCCTTGACCCCGAAGCACGGGCCCAACGACGGCTCACGCAAACAGATAATGGTTTTTTTGCCGACCCGATTCAGCGCATCGCCCAAGCCGACCGTGGTGGTGGTTTTGCCTTCGCCGGCCGGCGTCGGGCTGATGGCGGTAACCAAAATCAGCTTGCCTTCGGCGTTGCCTTGCAGACTATTCACATATTCCAACGAGATTTTGGCCTTGTAGTGGCCGTATGGGTCCAAGTGTTCGGCCGGAATGCCGAATTTTTCGCCGGCCAATTCGATGATGGGCCGCATCTTGGCTTGTTGGGCAATTTCTATGTCTGACATGACGTTTTCCGTCTCCTTAAACGTAACACACTATTAGCGGGCCGGCCGCCAACCGCGCGCCAGCGGCAGCCGCGACGGAAAGGCCGGAAAAAACGCTACATTTTAACGTGTTAGCTAGCGGCGAATAAAACAAATTCGCGACCGTCGCCGGCAAGCCGGCGTGCAGGCAATCGGCTACAATGCGCCGCTTTACACTGCGAACGGGAAAGGTAACCATGCAAACCAGCGAACGGAACACTTGCCACTGGTGGTTGCCGATACTGTCCGGCGTATTCATAGGCACCAGCTACATTCCCTTCCCGCCCTGGGCTTCGGCCTTCGGCATGCTGCCCTTGTGGCTGTTTTGGCAACAGCAAACCCGCTGGCAACCGGTCATATGGTCCGGGGTGCTGACCAGTTTCGTGTATACGCTGATCGGCTTTAACTGGGTTACCTACACCCTGCACGAATTTGCCAAGGTCAACTGGCTGCTATCCGCTGTCGGCATGGTCTTGTTTGCCTTGTTCGGGCATTTGTTTTTGCCGGTGGCGGGCGGTTTGTGGTTTGGCTTGAGGCGCCGCTGGCCTATGGAGCGTTGGCAATCGTTCGCCTTGATGGCCTTGTTGACCGCCTTGGTCGAATACCACCTGCCGATGCTGTTCAAATGGAATTTCGGCTACAGCTGGTACGGCGCCGGCCTGCCGTTGTATCAATGGGCGGAAATCGTCGGTTTCACCGGCTTGAGCATGTTGACGATAGTGGCCAACCTGCCGTTTTTGTATGCCTGGCTCAACCGCAAGCGCTTGAGCGGCAAACTGGCCTTAGCCGGCATCCTGACCGTTTTCGCCGGGTTGAACGGCGGCGGCCTGTGGTTGCAGCAACGTCTGCCGCAACCGGACAACGCCGCCAAGGTACTTTTGGTGCAAGCCAACATCGGCAATTCGGAAAAACAAGCGATGGAACATGGCAAAGCCGGCTACCAGGCCGCGATCCTGACCGAATATTTCCGCAGCACCGACCAAGGCCTGGCCCGACATCCGGACGTCGATTTCGCCATGTGGTCGGAAACCGCCTTTCCGTCGCTGCTCGGCGAGCAGTATCAACACAACTTTTACGCCGAACTGTTGGGCGAATTTTTGCGCAACCGCAATTTGCCCTTGATTACCGGCGCCTACGGTAAAGATGCCGATGATGCCATCACCAACTCGCTGTTCGCGTTAGACGCTAACGGCCGCCTCATCGAACCGCATTACAGCAAAACCATCTTGTTGGCCTTGGGCGAATACATTCCCGGCGCGAAGACTTTTCCTTGGCTGAAGAAACTTTTGCCGATGGTCAGCGAATTCGGCCGCGGCCCCGGGCCTACCGTGTTGCTGCAACTGAACGGCTACAAAATGGGCCCGCAAATTTGTTACGAAAGCCTGTTTCCGGAGTTTTCCAAAGGTTTGGCCGATTTAGGCGCGCAATTCATCGTCAACGTCACCAACGACTCCTGGTACGGCACCTGGCAGGAACCCTACCAACACCTGTACATGACCTTGGCGCGCGGCGTGGAATTTCGCCGCCCGGTATTGCGGGTGACCAATACCGGCATTTCCACCGTGGCGCTAGCCGATGGCTCGCTGCTGGAACAATCGCCGTCCGACGCCCGCTGGGCCAACGCCTACCGGGTGCCGTTCGTCACCGAACCACAGACGACTTTTTACCAACGGCATTTTTATCTGATGCCGGAGTTGTTGTGGGGTGGGCTGTTGTGCCTGCTGGGATTCGTTACGTTCCAAGCACGAACCACCGGCTACCGCCGTTAGCATAGCGCTCGATACTCCGCCACCCTGCTACTGCTGCATCATTCCGGCCGTGGCCGCCAGTATGCCGGCCGGAAATATGGGCAACATCCGGCGGTGATGGAGATGCAGCAACGCATGAGTCGCAAGGGAAATTGTTGGGATAACGCACCGACGGAACGTTTTTTCCGCAGCTTGAATACGAGGCCTTACGGCAAATCCAACGCCACCCGCGGCCTGCGCTTTCGCCGCAACTGCCGGCGGCGTCGTTTAAACCACTCTATCCGGCAATTCCCGCCCGGCGAAAAACGCTTCCAGGTTAGCCAGCACTTTCTCGCCCATGGCGGTGCGGGTGGCAATGGTGGCGCTGCCCAAGTGCGGTAGCAGCGTAGCGTTCTCCAAACTTAGAAATCCGGGATGCAGCTTAGGCTCGTTCTCGTAGACGTCCAGGCCGGCCCCGGCAATCCGTCGTTCGCGCAAGGCGTCTATCAAGGCTTGGCTGTCCACCACGTCGCCGCGGGCCGTGTTGATCAGATGCGCGCTCGGCTTCATCAAGCGCAAGCGCTCGGCGTCGATCAAATGCCGGGTTTCGGCGCCGCCCGGGCAATGCAGGGATACATAGTCGCATTGCGGCAGCATCTGTTCCACGTTATCGCAGCGTATCGCTTGCAGGTCCGCGACGGTGGCGGGATCGGCCGGGCTGGGTTTGACGTATAAAATTTTCATGCCGAAACCGTGGTGGGCTTTTCCGGCCATGGCTTGGGCGATGCGGCCGAAGCCGATCAAGCCCAAGGTGGCGCCGGTGACGTCGCTGCTCATCATTTGCGTCGGGCACCAGCCGCTCCAGCCTCCGGATCGGACCAGCCGGTCGCCTTCGGCGCCGCGCCGGGCGGACATCAATAACAAGGTCATCGCGATATCGGCCGTACTTTCGGTCAATACGCCCGGCGTGTTGCTGACCGTCAGGCCTTGTTGCCGGGCGGCGGCGATGTCGATATGGTTGTAGCCTACCCCGAAATTGCCCAGAATTTTGCAACGCTTGTCGGCCACGTTCAGCACCTCGGCCGGCAGGCTGTCGCAGACGCTGGGGCAGACCGCATCGTATTGCTGCAAGGCTTGTTTCAGTTCCTCGGCGCTGAACGGGTGATCGTCCGGATTCAGGGTTACCTGGTAGCGCTGTTGCAGTTTCAGTTCAACCGATTCCGGCCAGCGCCGGGTGATAAGCACTTTGGGTTTCGACATTCGGACTCCGTTTGGCCTGGGAAGAATGAGGTCGCTATTCAGCAGCTACCGAAAACAGCCGATTTACCTGCGCTGCAGCGGCAGAGAGACGAATAGTTGCGAATAAAATGCGGCCAGTATAAAGCAGGCTGCAAGCGCTTGTACCGTGACCTTTACCGGCCGGCTTGTTATAGTTGGCCGGTTTTGTTTTTGATCGGATCGATTCGGAGCCCAGTATGTCCAGCTTTTTTTCCAAGTCGCGCATCACAGCCGGAGCGGGATACAACCGGTGGATGGTGCCGCCGGCCGCTCTGTCGGTGCATTTATGCATAGGCCAGGCCTATGCGTTCAGCGTATTCAACGACCCCTTGACCAAGGTAATCGGCATCAACTCGTCCACCCCGGACGATTGGAAGCTGACCACCTTAGGCTGGATATTCAGTTTGGCCATCGTGTTTTTGGGGCTGTCGGCCGCGTTCGGCGGCAAATGGCTGGAGAAAGTCGGGCCGCGCCTGACCATGTTCGTCGCGGCTTGTTGTTTCGGCGGCGGCTTTTGGGTGTCGGCCTTGGGTGTTTATTGGCATCAGATCTGGCTGATATATCTCGGTTACGGTGTGATAGGCGGCATCGGTTTGGGCTTGGGTTACGTGTCGCCGGTGTCTACCTTGATCAAGTGGTTTCCCGACCGGCGCGGCATGGCCACCGGCATGGCCATCATGGGTTTCGGCGGCGGTGCCATGATAGGCGCGCCTTTGTCGGTACTGCTGATGGATTGGTTCAAATCGGCCGAATCGGTCGGAGTGATGGAAACCTTTATGGTCATGGGGGCCCTGTATTTCGCCTCTATGCTGATAGGCGCGTTGACCATCCGCATACCGCCGCAAGGTTGGCAGCCGCAGGGTTGGCAGCCGCCGCAAGTGGCTAACAAAATGATCACCCGCAATCACGTGCATATCGACCAGGCGCTGAAAACCCCGCAGTTTTATTTTTTGTGGCTGGTGTTGTGCTTGAACGTCACGGCCGGCATCGGCGTGTTGGGACAGGCTTCGGTGATGATACAAGAAATGTTCAAAGGCGCCGTGACCCCGGCCGCCGCCGCCGGCTTCGTCGGTCTGTTAAGCTTGTTCAACATGGGCGGACGGTTTTTTTGGTCGTCCGCTTCGGACTATCTGGGCAGGAAAAACACCTATTTCGTATTTTTCCTGCTCGGCGCCTGCTTATACGCCGCGGTGCCCGGCATGGGGCAAATCGGCAACATGGCGATGTTCGTGCTGTTGTACGCCTTGATCATGAGCATGTACGGCGGCGGCTTTGCCACCATTCCGGCCTATCTGGCCGATATTTTCGGCACCTTGTACGTCGGCGGCATCCACGGCCGCTTGTTGACCGCCTGGTCTACCGCCGGGGTGTTGGGGCCGGTGCTGGTCAACTATCTGCGCGAATTCCAAATCGAACAAGGCGTAGCGAAAGCGGAGGCCTATAACGTCACCATGTACATCATGGCCGGTATTTTGTTGCTGGGTTTCGTCAGCAATTTGCTGGTTAAGCCGGTGCACGAAAAACACCACATGAAACACGGCGATTTCGACGAACTGGACGGTATTTATCCGGCCGACCAACATTAAGCGAGGCGGTTATGCAAACCGAAAAACCCAAACAAACTTCTCGGCTGGCCTTGCTGGTGTTTTGGCTGTACGTGTCCATCCCGCTGCTTTGGGGCATTAGTTCCACCCTGAAAAAAGCCATGGCGCTGTTCGATTAGCCTAAGCCTGCAAAAAGCTATTCCCGCGCCGGCAGCGGTTTGTGCACCGAGGATTTGGGCGACCTAAGCCGGTTTGATTTTTCGCTACGAGTAGGGTTGATTGTTAAGGATGATGCGGTGGTTGTGGCGACGGTGATGCAGCTGCAAGAGAGGCTACGAAATATGTATAACGGGATGCCTTAAGTCCTATTTTTACATGTATGCCGGCTCTACCCGTCATTGGCTTCCAGCAAGGCCTGTAACGCCAACCGGCCGGCGTCTGCTTGCCGGCTATCCAGCCAAACCGGACGAATCCGACTACCCGCCACTAGCCGTTCCGCCGTTTGTCTGTCGGTGGTTCGATCGAAAACGATCACCCAGCAGCGTAGGTGCTTAGCGCCTGCCAGTACCGACAATTCGTGGCAACAGCCCAAGCGTTGCGCGCTGAAACCGCGTAAATCCATCAACACCCGGTCGGCGCGGCCGAGTAAAGCCATCAACACCTTTTTCCAGGTGTGGTCGAAACAAAAAAACTCGTTCACCCGAAACCGGCCGTCGGCATCGGCATTGCTAGCCAAGGCCTGCAATGCGGCGCGCAAGCTTGCTTCGTCATCGATAAAACGTTCGCGCAAACGGCCTGCCATGAATGCGAACAACTCGTCCGGCTCCAGATTACGCAACGCCAAATCCTTGCCGGCAATCAACAGGGTGTGGCCGCCGTAGCGCCAGCGCTCTATCACCTGATCGAACAAATGCTCGATGTCGCGGTCGGCGCGAAAAACCCGCAACACCAGCAAACCAGGCACCGGCCCGGTTGGGGCTAAACTGCGCCGCAGGGCCGTCACCGCAATCGGCATCAACCCGAATGCAGCCAGTATCCAATAGGACGAGGCACCCACGCTATGACTGAGGCGCATCGCCTGAAACAACAATACGATCAGCCACAAACCGCCTATCAAGTACCAGGGTTCGGAAAACGCTTGCCGCCGATACGCGCCGGCCAGCCAACGCGCCGAGCCGCGTACAATCGGATAGGCTAATAGCCAGGGCGCCAGGACGAATAAGGCAAACACCCCCTCCGCTCCCAATAACAGCGGCAAATCGGCTGCCCAGCCTTGCAAACCCTGCTCCAGTCCGCCGGCCAATACCTGCAAGCCGGCTAGCGACGACAGGCACAACAAAAACAACAACGGTATCAAATACGGCCCGCTGCTGCGCAATGTGGGGCCGGTGAATACAAACACATAAATCAACAACGGAGCTTGTTCGGAAAGCAGCCAATACACCACGCCCAGGAAGGGTTGTTCCGCAGTGGAATTGGCCATCACCACCGCTGCAACCAGGGAAAGATAAAATACAGACCAAACGCTAATTTTGAGCCGTGACCAACGCTCCAACAAGCCGATGCTAGGCACCAACGGCCAGGCGTAAACCAAAACCAGGGTCGACCAGCGCCGCCAACCGAACTCAGCTTGGATGTAAGCTGCTTGCACTATTGCGGCGATCACGCCGGCAAACGCCAACGACAACAGCACGATAGCCAGCCACAAGCGAAACCGGGCGAAACGAATGCCCGGCCCTAAATCGACAGCGCATGGCACAGCCGGCGCCGAGGCGAAATCGGCAGACGCAGAAGCCGCGGCGTTTTCGTCCGGCGCCAAACCGCTTTGCATGCATTGCAACAGCTTGGCGGTATAACGGTGAGCTACGACTAAGCTCACCAACCAGGCCAACAGCATGGCGGTCAACAAGGCGAAAAAAATTTGTCCGTCTAAATTTGCCATTTCGGTGCCTATTGCCGCAAAAATCGACGGGCCGGTTTATCCCGGCCGCGATGCGTTACTAATACGCCGCACATTGTTGCTGCCGACTCAAACCGCGGGATTTCGCAACCCGGCATATTCGCTCAGCAGCGCCTGCAATTTGTCGGCTTGCTGGACGCGGGTATCCTGCATCCACTCGGCAACGTTCATCGCCCGGCATTTGCCGTCCCAGTCCGCAACCGCTTGGCTGTCGCCCAAGCCCAAGGCCGCTTCGTACAATGACGCCAACACCCAATATTTTTTATTGGCGTCTTCGGTGCAGTCCAGCAACTTGTCCGCATAGCGGATGACTTGCTTGCGGATGCGTTGCGCTAAGATAAAGTCGGCGACGGCTTCGTCCGCATTGCCGCTTTTCAACATTTGTACTGCACGCAGATTCAACAAAAACGCCAAATTGATGCCGTTGTAGTGATCTTGTTTCAGAAAAAATCCACGCTCGTAAGCCGATATGCTTTCCGCCAAGCATTCGGGGTGGCCGCACTCTTCCCACAAGCGCTTATGCACGGCGCCCCACAAGCCCAAGGTTTCCGGATTATTGGAGGAATCCGGCGACAACTCGCGCAAAATCTCCTGCGCGGCGTGCAACGCTTCCACCACGCTTGGCTGCTTGCTTTTATACGTCGCTAATGCGAGTTGCTGCAGCACGAAAGAATCGGCGGGCCGCACTTTTCTAACTTCTTCCCAAAAGAATTTGGCGGCAACAAAATCGCTCGCCGCCATCTTCTGCATGGCGGCGTCCAGCATGGCTTTTGCGCTGCCGGCCGCCGAGTCCCCGCCGCCGTCGGCAGCAGCCGCGGCCGGTGCGGCCGGCGTCACCACCGCAGTTGCTACCGGCGGCTGCAACTGCGGCAAATAGGTGTAAACCGGGCTGTCGGTCTGCGGCTTGCCCGCGATGGTTTGTATTGCCGCCTTCAGCTCGGCCATCATTTTTTGCGCTTCCCGAAACCCGATTTCCTCACCCAAATGCTTGTAGCGGCGGATCACGATATGCGACAAATCGAACGGGTTTTTAAAGCCTTCCTCGGCCAGCACGATGGTGGTGTAGGGCTTTAATGCGTAGCGTACGCCCAATTCGAAGGCGGCGTTGACGTTGTACGTAGACAAATCGGCGATCACCACGTCGGCGTTCAGCAGCCGTTCGTACATCGGCACGTCTATGGTACCGGCATGCACGATCTCGTCGGCGCGCACACATTGCAACCCGGCCGACTCCACCGCCATCTTGATGATTTCGTAAGACGCGTTCAAATCCAACACCCGGCCGTCGGTGTAATCGGTTTTCTTACCGAAACCCTGTACTACGAAACATTGTTTAGTCATTACACAAACCCCTTGAAATGCGCCGATTCCACGTGCAGCTTGGCATATTCGATGCCGACCCGGCGAATGTCGCCCATGTGCTCTATCGAATCCAAAGTTTGTACGTTTTCCGGCTTGACGTCGTTAAGACCCAGCGCGTCCAAACCGGCGCGGGACACCGAAGGATCGTAGCGCAAGTAGGTGAACAACTTGGGTCCGGTAAAATTGGCTTCGCCTGCCTTCACCACCATGTCGCCGATCTCCCGGTCTATAGCCGCGCCGTGCCGGCAGGCGCCGACGGTGCGGCACACCATGTCCCAGCCGGCCGAAGCCGCGTTCATCAAGGCGCCGGGCACGTTTTGGGCAAAATGGATGATGTTCAAATCGTCGACGCCGGTTTTCTTATCCAATACCTTGGCCGCACCGCCGGTACCAACCGAAACGATCAGCAGCTTGTCCTCGCCGGTGGCCCAATTGATCTTGTAAGGCGCGGCCGTCGCCATTTGGAAGGCCAAATAGGCCGGGTTGTTGTAGGTCGTCACCCCGCCGTCCACGAAAATAAAGTTGTATTCCTCCGGCGTACCTTCGGCGAAGGTGACCACTTCCGGCGGAAAATAGGTCGGCGCGGCGGTGCTGGCCCGCACCAGCTGCCACAAGGGCAAATCCAGATTGCAATCCTTGCGGCTGCGGTCGTTGTACTTGGCCAAGGGGTTGTTACACACCGGCCAGGGCGAATCGGTACTGTGGTTGCGCATGACCATCATCAGCAAGCTGCGCAATTTCTGGCTGCCTAGCGTGGCGTTGCTTTCCACCAGCTGATCGTCGAACGCTTTCTTCAGCAAGCGGGCCAAAGGCTCGTCGTTGTAGCTGAAACGCAGGCGCTTCAGTAGCGAGGTTTTGTCGAACATCTGCTTGCCGCTGTCCAGATAAAACTGGCGAATCTTGTCGGTGGACATGCCGCTGGCGATACAGGCGGCAATAATCGCCCCGGTACTGGTGCCGCAGACGAAATCGAAATAATCGGCCAACACGAAATCCGGACCTTTACCCTGGGCAACCCGCAGCTGATATTCCAACTTGGCCAGAATTTCCACGCTCATCAAACCCAGAATCCCGCCGCCGTCGCAGGCGAGTATTTTCTTAGGTCCTGGCGCTTGCATGCGTTCTAGGATGGATTGACTCATGGTTATTCCTCATTACGGTTTGAAAAAAAGGGTTTAACGATACCAATAGCGATCAATTGCACGACGACGCAAGCAAAGGCCATGGAGACCAACAGCCATTTGAGCGCCGCGCAAACCGTCGTCACATACACCGTGTTCAAATCCGCGCCGAAATCCAGCATGCGCAACATGCCGATATTTTCCACGGCATCTAAGGGCGCGCAGGCCAGCACGGTATAGGCCATGCCATTGCCGATTTTTCTTAGCCCCGGCGGGCCATTTGCTGCGAGCAACCAGCCGGCAATGGCCAGCAATAGCGGATAGGCCAGCAAGAAAGCGAAATCCAGCCAGATGCTAGTACGGGCGACGGCTTCCAACCCGGCCTTGCGCCAGCTCCCCATAATTCGTTCGGCGTTTTCTATGGAACCGGCCAGTTCGAACTGAAAGATCCCGACACCGGTGCCGCTACCTTTCAAAATCTCGCCCATGGGCGCCAGGACAATCATCAGCACGATATTGGCCGCCAGCAAAAAAGCTAACAACGACCAAAGCGCATTGTTGGGTATCCGCATGACAGCTGCGTTACAGATTTGCATTCGAATCGTCAACCCAAACTCGCCACATCCACCGCCTTGTCCGACAAGCGTTTGGTTTCCAGAAACCCGTCGCGGCGGGCGCGTACGCCGTGTTTGAATTTGTCGGCGATGCGTTCTACGGTTTCGTCGGCGATGGCTTCCAGGATGTCGAACTCCTGCATGCCGGCTCTGTGTACTTGCTGGTAGATTTTTTTCAAGCCGCCGTCGCCGAACTGGTTGGCCACGTCCAGCATAAAGGCGATGCCGCGTTCGGAACGGATGTCGGGCGCATAACCCTGAATACCCGCTAACGAACTTTTAAATACCTTGGTTGCGGTTTGCACCTGAGCTGTTTGGAATACAGGCTGCACGGTAGCTTTCTCGAATCGATCGGTCCAAGGGCGCGCGATTAAGTTGAATTTGTTGTTGGTGGTTTCACCGGTATTCGAGTTTACCCCGCCGCTGGGGCGGCTGACGTGAGCGATCAAGCCATCGGCTAAATTGGCATCGCCGTCCCCAAAGATGTCGATATACAACTCGCGGTCCGCCGCCGAAAACGCTTTCAGAATTTCCGGCAAGCGACCGGGCTTTTGCGCCCATTGAATGATGCCGTAAGACAGCCCGGCTTTGTCGGTATTGAGATTCAGAGCGCCGAATTTGCCCACCCCTTCCATTTGCGCGACGATGCCCAGCACTTTTTGCATGCCTTGATAAGCGATGCCCAACACCAAGCTCAAATACACCTGGGAGATGCAGGGCTTGACCGCCGGCACGCTCAGCAATTTTTCCAAGGTGGCAGCGTCGACGTCGCCGCCGGCCGGCAAGCCCTGCCGGCCTTGAAAATCTTGTACAGCGGCTAGGGTTTTACTGCCGAAATTGCCGTAGCTGCTGGCCAGGATGTTGGGCATGCCTTTGAAACCGTGGCCGGACAGCAAATCCTGTATCGCGCCGACGCCGTCGCCGACCGCTTCGCCTTTGCTTAATGCCGCGCTATTTTTGCCGCTACGCAGATCGTCGATGCGGGCGATGCCCGACAACAACGGACCACCGGCGGCAGCGGGTTTAGCATCGGCCAGCGCCGCCGGTTTAGCCGGTGCGGCTGGCGGAGCGAGCGGAGTTTCGGCTTTTACCGGTTGCGGCTGGTCGGTCAAACCGGCCCACAAATAAGCATCTTCGGCGGTTCGATACCACACCGGGTTGCCGCGCAAACGTTCGCCGCGCTCGGTAAAGCCGATCACTTCCAAATCGCTGCCGGCGGTCAAGGTACGCAAGACGCGAGCACGGGTGCTGGGCTGAGCGTCGCGCAGATTGGCATTTTTAATGATATGCACGAAGCGGGTGGCGAATTCGGCCGGCGCGGCAGCCGCTTGCGCGGCCAGCAGTTGCAGCAGTTTGTCGCGCTGAAAGCCGGCTCCCGTGCAGTTTTTGGAGGCGCGAATCTCCGAATGCAACACCACGTGCTCGGCGTCCATGGCGAGATGCCACTGCTCGGCAATTTCATTAAGCAATTGGGCAACGCTTGCATATTGGGCGTCGCTCCATCCCGCGCCGGCCGGCACCGCGGCTGCCACGCCTATGGTATGCAAATTGGGGTTGACCCCGCGCCGCACCCCGTTCCAGCTGGGGCTTACGATGACTCCGGCGTGAAAAGCCGTGTCGTGTTCGTCCACGTATTGATGCACGCTACCGTCGTCTGCGACTACATAGTGGCAGGATTCGCCGGCTTTGGGGTTGGCGAACAAACTGTCAGTATCCTGCAGGCTGGGATAGGCGTGAATCACCACGGCCGAGGGCGTCAGGCCGCCCCGGCCTTTACGAAAATTTTCCGGCGCGCAAGGCGTCCATTGTTTCAGCATGACTACCTCCTAGCCCATAATGCCGCGTTCGCCGCTCAATGCCGCGTCCGCGGGGTTGGCCGCTTTCGCCTTACCGCCGCCGGCCTGAGTTTGTGCGCTCTCGCGCACCAGGCGTTGCGCGTCGTCTTTACCGGCCAAAGTGCCGCGCAGTTTCAGCAGGTTTTTCAAGGCGCTGTACCAAAACGGCGCCCCTAAACTGACCAGTACGATGGACAGCAAAATGCCGAATAGGCTGACGTTTTCCCAGTTTTTGCACCATTTGACGTTGCCGCGCCCGACTACGTTGATCAGGCCGGCGTCTTGCAACATGCCGACTTGACTTTTTAAGGCTTGGACGTCCACGCCGCCCGCAGCGGCCGCGCCGGCTTCCGGCTGTTTGCCCTGCATTTCTTCTGCATTGAGTGCGATAGCCTGACCCACTAACTGCGCGCGCAACTGGTCGTCCATCGCCAGCCGATTGATCACGTCCAGCGTATCCAGCTGCGCCGCGCAGACCACCAGCACCGAACACAGCACGGTGATGACGCGGGTGCTGGCGGTAAAACGGTCGGCCACCCGGTCTATGGTTTGGTCGAACCAGCTGTTGACCTTGGCCAGCAACTGGCTGCCGGCTTCCTGCAGCATCGCCGCGCTATGCCGGGCGCCGGCGGCCATGTCCGGATTGGCTTTTTCCAATTGCAAAGCAAACTCGCGCACGTTATTCAAAGTGCCGGCCGGATCGTCGATGCCGTTTTTCTTGAGCACCTCGAACAGCGCCGTTTGCACCGCCGGGGTAAACACGTTGTCGTCCAGTCCGAAGTTTTGCCCCTGCGATAAATCCAGCAGCATCGCGGTAAATTCCTCTCTATGGATGGTATCGCCCAGCTTCACCCCCAACAGCGGTATGCTACGCAGGTGGCTGATCATCGGGTGGGTCAATACGGTAATGGCCACTTTGTCGGCGATGTCGCGCTGTAAAGCCGGATCGATTTGCTGCAGTAAATCGGCCAAACCGCGCGCCAGGTGTTTGCCGCGGGTATTGGCCAGATTGGTCACGAATTGGGTGAGGACCGTCACCACCATGCTGGCAATCAACATCACCACGCTGAGGCCCAATAACACGTCTATGGTTTTCAACATTAGATAAAACTCCTTCAAATGAGACTATCGACTCGGGAATACGAGTGAATCGAGGCTGGATCACACGCGTAACAACCGTTCCCAAAAGCTAAGCGCGCCGCTAACCTGCCCTGTCTTCCGCCGCCGGTTCTTGGCTAGTCGCGGCCGCTGCCGGCAAGCCTAACAAGCGCTGCAACCGGCCTCTTTGTAAAAACCAGCGGTCGAACAGCAACAGATGGATTTTAGCGACCACATACCCGGCCACGGCAATACCCAACTTAATCAGGAAACTTTCGGCTTCGGCTTTGGGATTGAGCCAACGCAATGCAGGCGCTACTATCGTCCCTAATAGGGATGCTATGCCGACGATGACTACGGTCGCGTTGATCGTCCAGCTGGTACCCCACAAAGCGATTAAGCCTTTGATCAAAAAATAAGCCGCCACCAGACCGAGCGCTAGTGCCGCGACTTTCAATTGCGGAATCAAATGCCAGGCTTTGAACGCCAGCTTGCCGGCCACGTCCAGTTGCTTGACCAGATCGTCGCGTTGCGCGGATGGTTGTTTTTTGTCTTGCCCTAACAGTTTTTCCAGTTTTAGAAATTCCCAGTTACCCCGCTCGGCTTCGATGTCGAATCCGCCCCAACGGCCAGCTTTGCCGTCTTTGCGGTGCTGAGCGTCCAAATCCCGCAGCTGCCTGTCGGTCATCAGATAACCGCTGGCCATCAGCGCATAGGCTTCCACTTCGGTGAAGGAATCCAGGTCGGTGCGAATCGCGGCGATTTTGCGCTGCAGGTCTTTGGCGATCCGATAATCGGTGAGGCCGCTATCGTCGCTGGGTGTTATGTCGTCCGGTAGCCAATCCAGCGGCTGCGGCACTAAACCTTTTTGGGTGTGCACGAAAAACAAGCCTTGCAGCGCTCCGCTGTCCAGCCGGCTTGCCATATCCTGGTATTCGGCTTCGCGTATCCGGTCTTGCAATACCGATACGGTACGGAGCAGCACGCCGGCCGGGTCGCCGGCCGGTTGATGCGAATCCGCCATCTGGCCGCTGGCGTCACTGCAGAAAATCAGGGTACAGCCCTCTTCCAGCAGACCCTGCACGCCTTGGTTATCGTGCACGCCGCCGTCGACCAATTTCACCGTGCGGTCCTGAAACAATCCGTCCAATACCAAGGGCTCGAACAAGCCGGGTACGCAAGACGAAGCCGCCGCCGCATAGCCTAGCCGGAAATGTTGCAAATCCTCGCTGGGGGCTTGGTGGTAATACAAGCGCCGATAGCGCTCGTTGCAATCGATGTCCAACGCGGTCGGCGGTTCGCCCATCCAGCTGGCGGTAAAAAACCAGCTATGCCCGGAGTTCAGCGAGGTGGTGTTCAACAGCAGCATCGGCACCTTGGCTCGCCGCCGCCAGTTGTGGAATTTCAACTTGAAATCGGCCGATTGAAATCTGCCGTGCTTGGGAGTGACCAATAGATCCGGCATCTGCCGCGGTGCGGCGTCCCTGCCGTCTTTTACTTTCGAATACAGATGCTTTTCGTACAACTCGCCCAACTTATGGCTGCGCGTATAGGTTTTCTTGAACAAGCGTTTCGATAGCCTCGAATTGCCGAGTACCAGTTGCCCGTTCACTTTCCAATCGCCCAAGGCCTGCATGCGGATATTGCTTTCCACCCCGCGCAGAAAATCCTGCTGCAATTTGGCGACCAAATCGATGTAATCCTGACGGCACAAAGTCTTGCTATCGTCTTCCAGCAAACGCTGTACTTCCAGATAGTACTGGGCGCCTAAAATGCTGCCGCCGGATACGCTGGACAACACTTCGACGCTACGCAAGGCGTCGACCTCGGCCAGACGGGCCAGCAAACCCAGGTGAAAAAACGAGGCGCGAAAGCCGCCTCCGGACAAAGCCAAACCGACCTTGCCGCGATGGCAGGCCAGGGCTTCGGCGGTGTCGGCACCGAGCAAATGACTGAGGGTTTGCCAGGCCTCGTGCCATTCTTCGGTCTTCTGTCCTTCCGCCGGACTGGGAATGCCTTTTTGACGGGCCAGTTGCACCCATTGCCGGAAGGTGGTTTGCAACATCCATTCGTCATGCTCGGCCTTGACCGCTTTGTCCAAACATGCTGCGGCTTGCGGGTATTCGCCCAAACCGAAATGTATTTCGCCCAAGGTCACCTGAAACCAGTAATCCTTTTTTAATTTCGCGTCGGCTTTTAACGCGGCGTCCAGGGTGACTTTAATTCTTTTGCGCAAATCGGCCGCTTCGCCGCGCAAACGCAGCGCGTCCGCCGATGGCAAGCCGCTACGGTTTTCCAAGGCTTGGGCGCGGGCGGCCAGAACGTCCAGTAAGTAACAGGCATTAGCGCCGCCGTAACAGCCGTCCGCCGTCAGATTGCGCTCGTAAGCGGCCCGGTAAAACGCCAAACTTTCGAACACATGCTCCAATTGACCTTTGCATTCCCATAAACGCTTATATACAGCTCCGCCCAGAGACAGCGTTTCCGGATCGGCGGTGTTAGCATCGCGTAGTTTGGCTTTTTCCAGGTAGTTTAAAGCAGTCTGCAAGCGGGTTTCGGTGTGCAATTCTTCGTCTTTATAAGTACACAAAGCCAGTTGTTGGATAACCCAGGTTTCGCTTGCCAGCTCCTTGGGAACTTGTTCCAGTGCCCGTCTGGCGTCGCCGAAGCGGAACTGGGCCTTTAACGCCTTGATCTGTTGCTTTAACGCCGTCAGCGCGCTGTTTTCTTGATTGTCGTCAGCCATAGACTGGGTCCTCCTACGCTATTGTTATTGTGGGGTGGTGGAAAACGCGTCCGGTGCGAACCAGATTTCGAATTGTCCCGGCGGGATTACCGTGGAGTTTTCGAATCCGGAAATGTATTTGGTGGAGACGTTGGCAACCCGCTGTTGCAGCAACAATTTGGCCAAGACGTCAGCGGCAGTGGCGTCATTGCTGCGAAAGTAACGGACTTCGGTAGTGGACGGGCCTTTGGAAAGCAACTGGATCATAGGTACTCGGTAATCTTGCTGCTTAAACCAGGCGCGTAAACGGTTGGCGTCGGGTTTTTGCTTAGGGCTGCGGATTTGTATGTAGATGAGTTGCTTGGCGACGGGCTTAGTCGATTTCGGGGCGGTGGTGGTTGCCGAACCGTCGTCCGCCGGCGCCTGCTCCGACGGACTAGGATTGTCGGCAGGCTCCTCTCCCGTGTCGGAGTCCGCATGCCGGCTTTTACTTTCGTAGTAAAGCGTGGCGTATTGATCCGCTTGTTCTTGATCCTGCAGCATATTCCAGTAACCCAAGCCAATCACCAAAACCAACAGACAAACCGCGCCTGCCAGCACGCGCCGCACCGCCCATTCCGCCTGCCGTTTGTCCCGCACCCGCCGCACCACCGACACCAAGCGGTCGTGGATCAGTTCCACCCGCGGCGTACCCATTTGCTGTTCTACCCGCAGCAAGCGGTGTTTGTCGGTCAGCTCGCTCAACTGTTTTCGGGTAATCAGGTTTTCGTCCAAGGCCAGTTGCACGGGGTAACTGCTACGGTATTGATTGCCCTGAATCAATTTGTGCTCGATGAACTCGGCGGCTTGTCCCATGCCGGATAAGGCGTTGCGGTAATAGTCTTCCAATATGGTCTGCCCTACCCGGCTCAATAACTCTTTATCTATCCATTCGGCCTTGGCGGCCTGCCGTTTCAAGTTCAACTGATAGCAGCACAAACTCAGCAGCACCGGCTCTATCGTTATTTCGCCGCCGGATTGCCGGGCATCCAGGTTGCCGACGAAGTCCACGATACCTTCCGCCGCACCGTCCGCCAGTATGTCCGCCCCGGAACGAATCAAGGCTTCGATCGCGCAAGCGCGCGACATCGGCAACAATTGACACCAGTTTTTCAGCAAGGAGGGAACGTCTTGCTCCCAGTTTTTCAAGGCCGGCAGAAAGTCTTCGCGAAACGACAACAACACCCGGTAGCGTTGCGAGCGGGTATCCAATTGTTCGGTCAAGGCTTTATCGACCTGCCCGGAAGCTAAATGGGCGGGCAGCTTGTTTTCGATCAAATCCGCCAAGCCCTGGCATAGCACGCGCGGCGCCGGCAGCTGCGGATGGACGCCGGCGAAGACTTCTTCGAATTGGTCAAATACCAGTACCGGCGTCAACAAATGATTGTCGGGGCTCCAGATCTCCATGTCGCGCCGGTGCAGATAAGTCCACAAGTCGTCCTGGTAAGCGAACGGCAAGTAGTCGACCCCGGCATCGCTCAAGGCTTGCCGCAACCAATAACCGACTTGCTCGCTAAACGGCACCTGCCCGCCGCTGGCCACATCCAGCCGGATGTACACCGGCAGAAAATGCGCTTGCCGCAAAACCGGAAACAAACCCGCTTGCAATAGCGAACTTTTGCCCAGGCCGGATTTGCCGTACAGCACCGTCAACGGCGACAGCTTGATCAAGCGCAGCAATTCCTCGACTTCGGCCTCGCGGCCGTAGAAATAATCGTGCGAGCTTTCGTCGTAAGTCGCCAAACCCGGCCACGGGTTTTGCGGCGTCAGATGCAAGCCGGTGGCGGCGGTTAAATCGTCTGTCGATTCGGACACGGCGTTCATACTTGCTCCCGGCGGCGCAATTCGCGGATCAGGTTTTTCAGATGATCCCGGGTGCGCTCGTTGGCCACTCCGCCCGGCGCGTGGCCGAAATCGATGCGCGAACGCCACTCGTCCGGCACCCGGCTATAAGCCTGCGGCCGGTAATCCTCGTCCAGAATGATGGGTAAAATGAATTCGCGGCCGCGTATCGCTTTGCTGCGGTCTATCGCTGCGTCCCATTCCCGGTAGAAAAACTTTTCGTCGAAGCGGTCCGCCGCAGCGGAAATCAGCGGCAGGAAATAGCGGCAACTTTTGATGCCGTCGAAAATCAGCTTTTGAAAATCGCCGCCGGGCTCTATGGCCTCGCGGTCGAACCAGATTTCCCGGGCGGTCAGACCTTGCTCCTGCAGGATTTGGAACAATTTTTCCGCGGCCGGCAAATCGGTGGCACGCGAGTAACTGATGAAAAACGCTACCGAGGCCGGATCGCCGCCCTGGTTCTGCTCTTGACCGGCTGCCGCTTCGGCGGCCGGGGTATGTTTGGCTTGCCAGCGCCGGTACAGTTCGTCCACAAACGCGGCCGGCGGCAACTGATTGATCAGTTTGGTCTCCCGGCTGAATTCTTGTAAAAACGTGTTGAATTCGCTTTGACTGACCGCATCGTTGACCAGCCAGGCGCTGGTGCGTTTTTCCGACAAGCGGTTTTGATTGGTCAAGCGCAACAAAAACCGGCTCAGCCAATCCGGAAACTGGCTGCCCAAAAACAGCAGGCTGCGCTGTTGCAGCTCGCCTAAAAACCGCGCCGGCACGTTGGCGCCGCGCGCCAGCAGGTTGTGCGAATATTCCAGGGTGTCTTCGTCATGAATGGCGTAGACCTGGGCCGCTTGCGCCTTGCCGAACAAGTACAGCACATTCGCTTCGCCCGGCCGTTTCAGCCAATCGGCGGGCAAATCGCCGGCTTCGCTGGTCGGCAAATACGGCGAATGCACGATTTCGTTGACCGCCACCCGTTTGCGCAAGGCCTGCGCCAACAAGGTATCCGCTGTCAAACTGACTAACAGTTTAAAAGAGCTGATCGCCGCCAATTGCTGTAGCGCGGTCGGCAACTGAAAATCCGGGCCGGCGCATTCCGCTTCCAACGCATCGGCGATGTCGGCATACAGGTTATCGACGTTGATGTCGGCGTCGGCTTTCAACAAACTGACCGCATGATGCAATTCCTGCATCGGTGCCAGCACCCGGCCGTTCAGGTCGAAATCGTTGTTTGCCAGCAGTTTGGCGGCAATCCGCTGCTGTAAGGTCTGCGTAGAACCGCCTATTTGCCAGCTCAGTAATTGGCCGCCAACTACCGGCACCACCCGGCCGTCGTCTATGGCTTTGATCAAGCGGTTCCAGAAACGGTCGTCCAGTTCGTTGATTGCTTGGGCCATAGCGCCTCCTGAAAGATCGTGCTTAGGGTTGAGAGAATGTTGCCGTCGCCCCGTTCTCGAACGGGTCCGGGGGTATCGGCAAACCGGGGCATTGTTCGATGTAGTCGATGTCCGCCGACACCCAGTCCCGCCATTCTTTACGGCTGAGGTTGCGCGGCAGTTTTTTGCAGAGTTGGTCGGCCCAGCCGTCGAATACCGGCCAGGTTCTAAGAGTTTTATCGTAATTGCTGGCAGAAATTATCTGGCTACCATCACTGCTGAATGCAACGCTGGTAACCGCACCGTCGTGCCCCATTAACGGAGTGCCTATTAAGGCTCCAGTTTCGACATCCCAAATACGTATTGACTTATCCCAACTACCGGAAACGATGCGTTTACCATCAGGACTAAAGGCTATCGCTTCTACAGATTCGGTGTGACCGCGCATCGGCGTTCCGACTTCATCTCCGGTATCGACGTCCCAAACACGCAAGCTTCGATCCCCGCTAGCCGAGACTAGCTGCTTTCCGCTTGGGCTAATAGCTAACATTGAAATCCAGTTGGTATGCGCGTTTAGAGGCTTTCCTATTGCCATGCCTGTATCGGAATTCCAAAGCCTAATCGTATTGTCCAGGCTTCCGGAAACGATCGTTTGGCCGTCCGTACTACAAAGGACGTTAGATACGGAATCGAGGTGCCCCTCAAAAGGCCGCCTAATCGGTTTGCCCGCCCTAACATCCCACAAGCGTACCGTTTTATCTTTGCTACCGGACACAATGCGCTTTCCGTCGCTACAAAATGCCACCGCAGTCACTACCTCACTATGCCCTTGCAAGGGATCGCCTATACTCCGGCGGGACCCAACGTCCCACAAACGCAAGGAATGGTCGGCACTGGCGGTTACCAGCATTTTACCGTCTGGGCTGAATGCCGCCGCTGCAATATAGTCGTTATGCCCGGCCATCGGATCGCCGATCGGTTGCCCCGTTTCCAAATTGTATAGTTGCAATTCGCCGGATTTGCTCGTGACGAGAATTTTATTATCCGGACTGATTACCTTGATCGATGCTGCATCGTTCACGGTAAAAACAGGCGGATCGAGAGCCTTTCCGAAATCAGCTTTCCAAATTCGCAGTGTCCCGTCCCAACCGCCGGATGCTAAATAGCTGCCGTCTTTAGTGAACGCAATACTCCGTACCGGTCCGATATGTCCGCTCAACACCGAACCCAACGCCTCGCCGGTTTTCGCATCCCAAACTCGAAACTTTTCATCCGTACTTGCCGATATTATGCGGGTGTCATCCGGGCTAAACGCTAGGCTCCAAACGGCGTCGTCATGGCCTAACGAACCAATCAATTTGCCGTCCTTGCTGCTCCATAAACGCAAGCTTTTATCCCAACTCGCCGAAGCGATACGATTACCGTCCAGACTAAAGGCGACCCCCCAAACCACTTCACTATGCCCTAGCAAAGACATTTTTTCTGTCAACGCCTTGCTGTCCCGTAGCCGAACGATGCCGTTTTCGCTAGCCGATACGATAGATTTCCCATCCGGGCTATAAGTTACGCTGGATACGAACCCTCCCTCTCGATTCCTAGCTGCAATGCTGTTAGATTCCAAATCCCATAACAACAGCGTATTATCCCCACCACCGGAAACTAGCGACCTCCCATCCGGACTAAACCCCAGGCTCAGTACCGCATTATCGTGGCCATTCAGTGTAACTGGGGCAGCTGTTAAGCTAGCGAGCGCCCAAATTCTTATCGAGTTATCCCCGCTGCCCGATGCAAATCGCTTTCCATCAGAACTAAACGCTACACTCAGTACAGCCTTGTCATGAGCCTCCAACGGCACCCCAATCTGATGGCCTGTAACCACGTCCCATAATCTGAGCGATTTATCCCAACTACCGGTGACTAACGTCTTGCCGTCGGGGCTAAAGCCGACGCTGGTAAGCTTATCGGGCATCTCTCGTAAAAATAACAAACCGGGAAATTTCAGATACTCGGTTTGTAGCGATTCATCAACTAAACCGACTGGATGCCCAACTAGCGTCTGCACAATTCGGTGGCTCGACAGCACCTTAAGCAGACCAACTAATGTTCCGCCCGGGCGTACGCCCGAGGTTATCGCGTTTCCTTCCACACCGATCCGAATCGCCGTTGCCGAAATCTCAGCTCGCCGCGCTTGCTGTTCCGCCTCCACTGCCTGCTGCTTTGCCCGCCACATGTACAAAGCAACCCCGGCAAACAACAACAACGCGGATATCGTTCCAAACAACCACTGCCGGCGGCGTCGTTGTTCCCGTTCCTGTTCCCTGCGCCGCTCGCTGTCCTGCCTGCGCCGCAACGCCACTTGCGCCAGCCTATCGTGCACCAGTTCGATACGATCGCCGCTTTCCAGGCTTTCCCGCCGCAGCAAGCGCCGGTCGATCACGGTTTGCAACTGCTCTTGACTGACCCGTTTTTCGGCGACTATCGAGTCGGCCGGATAAGCCAGCCGCACGCCGTCCGCGGTAATCAAAAATTGCTCGACGAATTCTCCGACCGCGGCCGGCAAGCCTTGCAAGGCTTGATCGTAAAAACGTTCGACGATTTGCCCGCCGGCCTGCGCCAGGTTATCGGTATTGAGTTTGGCCTGACCGGCGCGCAGCCGCTCCTCGTTCAAGCCGGCGCACAGCAGGCCCAGCAGGGCCGGCTCGATTTGCCCCGGCCCGCGCGTTTTCAGGCTGCAACTCAAGGTCTGGTTTTTGGTTTGGGATAAATATTGGACGATGTTCTTAGCGTCCGCATGATTGACCAAGCTGCCGCCGGTACGCTCTACGGCCTGTGTGGCTTGGTCGCGCGACATCGGCGCCAGGCGGAAACGGTTTTGCGCGAGTCTGGGGATCAACTCGCTCCATTCCTCCAACTCGGCCAGATAGTCTTCTCGCAACGAAAGCAAAAACCGGTAGGGCTGGATGTCGAAATTCAATTGATCGCACCAACCTTCGTCGTCGTTCAGTTTCTCCGCCAGTTCGCTAGGAATGCGGTTTTCCAGCAGATCGCCCAGTTGAAACAGCCACTGCTGCATCCGCTCCGGTTGCTGCGCGCCGCGGGTGAACATCTCTTCAAACTGATCCAGCACGAACACCGGCTGCCAAACCCGCCCGCCGCCGTCGACCAATTCGATGTCGTCGCGGTGTAAGTCGCTCCATAAATCGTCGCTCAGCAAAATCGCTTCGTCGTCGCCGTCCGCCGGCTGTTTGTAGCGAAAACTCAAGGGCTGTTTGTCGTCCGTTTGGGTCAGATGAATTTCTTCGGCCCAGCGTTTGGCCAGCTGAACGGACAAATCAACGGCATTAGCGTCGTGGTCGATGCGCCGATAAACCGGCAGCAAGCGCTGCTCCCGCAATTTGGGAAACAAGCCGGCTTGCAATAACGAGGATTTGCCCAACCCGGATTTACCGAACAATACCGTCACCGGCGCGGACAATACGCAGCGCAGCAGCGCGGCTTTTTCCTCGTCGCGGCCGTTGAAGAACGCTTGCGCGCTTTCCGGAAAGGCTTCCAGCCAGGGCCAGGGATGTTCGGCGTCCAGGCCGGTTGCGTCAGCCACGCTCGTCATCCGGAAACCGCCGGCAGCGTTCGCGCAGCGCGGCTTGTGCCTCGGCGTCGAACACGCCTTGCGGCGCGTGCAGCAAATGCCGGTCGAAAAACGCCCGGGTCTCGCCGGCGGCGATACGCGGATAACGGCTTTTGCCGGCCGGCTCCGCGTCTATGCCGACCGGCAGCAGAAAGGCGTCTTGAATGCGCCGCGAACGGGCCACCGCCAGATTCCATTCCTGCCAAAACACCCCTTCGCGGCGGGCGTTGGCCTGCGCCGACAACAGCGGCATGAAAAAATCGCAGTTTTCGATGGCGTCTTCGATCCGGTCCGACCAATCGTCGCCGCCTATCAACTTTTTTTGGTCCAGCCAAACCTCGGCAAAACCCAGTCCGAATAAACTGTCGGCCAGCAAACGGGCCGAAACCGCGTCCTGACTGGCGTAACTGACGAACACACTGGGGCCGCCGCTAGTCATTATCGGCCGGGTTGAGGCGGCTGTCGGCGCGGCGCGGCGCGGAAAACGCCGCCACAATAAGTCGATGAACCCTTCCGTCGGGCCGTCGAAGCTAAGCGTGTTGGGGCTGTACTGGGTTAAAAAGCTTTTCAGGCCCAAGTCGCTGATGCTGGGCGATAAATATTCGAAGGTAGCTTTGCTGTACAAGCGCTCGTCGTTCAGCAAACGAATCAAGGCCCGGCCGAACCAATCCGGCAAGTTGCAACCGATCAGCAGTTTGTCGCGGCGTTGCATCTCCGCCAACAGGGTTTTGAACGGCCCGGCCGGGTTGGATTGCAGCCGGTACAGATATTCCAGCGTATCCTCTTCGTGTATGGCAAAACCGCCGATAAAATTGGCGCTGTTACCCAGCATTTGAAACACCCCCAAACGGCCGGGCTGCAGCGCATGCATGCCGGCCAAAGCCGCCGAGGAATCGCGTAGCGAAAAACTGTTGCCGGGCACGCTCGGCCCGCTCTCGCCGGATTGCAAGGCGCGCTCCAACAAATTGTCCGGCGTCAGGCTGACATACAAGGAGAAGGCCCCCACCTCGGCCAAGCGTTGCAAGCTATCCGCCAGCCGCACTTGGCCGGCGTACTGTCCGATCAAGCGGGAAATCTCCCGGCGGATGCGGTCTTCCACCCGACGGCCTTGCTGGCTCGCCAAAATCCAATCGACCGCTTTATGCAAGGCCCAAGTTTGTTGTAAACCCGCCGCTTCGGCGTCCATCCCGAAAGTTTGCAGCAAGTCGCACGCGATCAAGCGATAGAAGGGTGCGGTTTGGACAATGCCGGCGGCATCGGCGTACTCCACCAACAACGCATCCGGGCCTATCACCGGAATCACGTTGCCTTCGCTTAAAGATTGCTCCAATGCCAGCCAATCGGCATCGGCGAATGCCGGCACGCCGCTTTGCGAAGTCGAAAAACCGGCTGCAGCGCTGGCGTTCATAAGGTGCGGGTATCCAGCCAAACCACCCTGCCGCCCGCCTGTTCCACCTCGGCGACCATATGCGCGGTGCCGCCCGGCCCGTCGCCGCCGCCGCCGTCCCACAAACACATGAACACCGGCGCTGCCAGGCCGGCCGCCAGCGCGGTGTGCAGCAACCAAAGATTACAGCGTTCGTAAGGATTTTCGCTCTCGGCGAGCGGGCCTAGCGCGTGCGGCGCCGCCAAAGGCGGATTGGGCAATTGTGCGACGATGGCTTGATAGCGCGGCAACCAATCGGCTTGGCCGGGGAGCACCGAATGCGCGATGAATTCCGCTTCGGTAAACGGCTGCAACAACTGCAGTTTCACCCCGCGCGCCAAGCAGGCTTCGGCAAACAGGATGTCGCCGCCGCACGCACCCTGAGTCAAGCCCAAATCGTCCGGGCCCGCTTGCAGACTATCTAACGCGCCGGCAACGGCGATAGCGGCGGCAGCCTGCTTGCTTGCGGGAAAGCGCGGGCGGGCTCTGTCCGGCGCGTCGACCATGTGGCCGCTGAACAGCAACACCCGGCGGGCTTGCCAGCGTCCGCCGTCAGCGGCGGCCAGCGCGATATTAGCGGGCGGCGGATACATCGCTCGCCTTACGGTTAGCACATAAACAACGGATCGGCATTTAAACTCACTCCTGTGTCGTTATAGTCGTTAGCTTAAAAAGTGTAGACCAGTTAACGTTTTTTGGCGCTCACCGAATTTGTATCCGGAAAATATTTTTAGCCTAACGCTCATGAAAAAGCGGCATCACCCCAGCAAGCAAAAGTTTTTCTGTGGCAGCGACGCCCTCGTCGCGACGAGGGCGTCGCTGCCACTATGACTTTCAGAGTAACGCTTGTCATTTGAAACGAGATGAAAAGCAAACAGACAATTCAACGCGGCTGCTTGGAGCCCGGCCGCAGTCGCTGTCAAGCAAGGGTTGCAGTTCATGCAGGGATCGCTGTTCGGCTAGTGTGAGGCGCCGGTTAACACCTGCCGCCGGATGTGATCGATTAAATCCCGGTAATCGGCAAATCCGCCGCCGCTAAAATCTCGCCTCGTAGCGCGTCCAATTCGGTTGCTTTGCCACCCGGATTGTTCGCCGGAATGACGGCCGTTTCCTGCACTGCCAGCAGGTAGTGTTGTCGCTCGAATTCAAAAACCGGGTTCAAGCGAGTAATGGGTTTTTGCTCGACCAGATTAACGGCGGAAATTACCGGCCTGGTTTTCAGCCCGTCCAGGAAATCGCTCTGAACGTCGAGTAGAAAGGGGTACCGGCCTTGGGTTTGCCGGTTGGTATTTCGGTACAGGACGAATTGCGCCATCAAAAACGCCGCAAGCTATCGCTGAAACAGCCTTCGGCTTCGATCAGGCCGCGTTCCAGAGTGGCCGACAAAGTTAATTTGCAAATCCTTGGCTTGGCAGCTCACTGTCGATGCTGAGATTGGCGGCTTTTTTCGGGGCAGTCGGGTTAACGGCGATTTGCATAATGCGCACAATTTATGCGCAAACAAATGGCTTTGGCTAATCAATTTTCGAGACAGCGACTCGTAACTATTGATTGTCCCACCCCAAATCATTACCGCGTCATCGACAGCGCCCGCGAGACCTGTTCGCGCACGAACATGCGGGCGATTTGCTCGGCCAGGGCTTGTTTGTCGACGATACGGGCGAAGCGGCCCTGTTCCGACACCGGCACGAAGCGCATCGGCCAGTCCAACAAACGCTGCATATATAAGGCCGGATTGTCGCCCGGCAGCACGTCTATGGCTTGGCCGATCAGATACGGCGCCAGCCATTGTTGCAAATCGGCTTTGCCCACAAATACCGGCGCGTTCTCCTCGCCGCCGTGTTCCTGCATATGCCCGCTCCACAAACCGGCGCGGCGACCGACTTCGCCGGCGCAATCGGGCACCGCTTTACCGATCTTGGGCAATTTTTCTTCAAAACGGCGCAACGCGGGAAACATCGCTGCCAGGCGTTCTTTGACGATTTTGGGATGCACCACCCCGATCAAGCTATCTTGTTCGCCGACAAATACCATGATTTCCGCTTTGGTCAAGTCCGCCGCCAGCGCCGCCATCAAATACAAGCGGCTGGCCCACCATTGATTGCCGCCGCCGATGTCGATCTGCAACGCCTGCGAGCCGGCGAGCCCGGCGATGATTTGGGTGATTTCCTGTATCGTGCTGTCGGATACCGAATAGGTGCGCACGCTGGGTTGGTTCAGGCGCACGTCCACCTGCAACGACTCCAAATTCATTTGCCGGCCGATTTCCTCGCGATACACGGCCGCGCTGACCAGACTCGCCAAGTCGGACGGGGTACGGAAGTGGTTGATCAAATAGGTTTGACTGAGATACTGGCGTAAATCGGCAATCGCCTTGCCCTGTTTGTTTTCGCCGTTGACCGCATCGAACTGGCTGGACGGCCATTCCGCTTCCGGGTCCAGTAAAAACGCCAATACCGGTTTTTTGCTGAATTCGGCCTGTTTTAGTTCGAATTCGGTGACCGAGGTTTCGCCCTTGCTCGTGCCGGTGGGCAAACTCGGCTCGCTCACACCGAAATCCTTGGGCACGTAACCGTAGCGCCAGGCGAAAATGCCCAGATAAAGGTCACATGCTTCGACGTCCAGCAAACAACGGCTCAAAGGCCGCGCCCCCTCGGCCACGTAATCTTCCATGCCTATCGGTTGATGGCCCATGCGCCGCAGCACTGCCGCCACCGCGCTTCGGTGTTGCTGCAAATCGCGAAAAGTCGAGGAAATGTATATTTTCATGGCCCACCTGTTCGCATGAAAAAAAGCCGCAAATGCCAGCCCCCAGTATAGTCAAACCCCTATCGATAAGCCGGCCGAACGCACGCCTGGAATCAATGCGCCAAACATTCGCGTATCGTCAGCCGTTCGGCTTGCCGGGCCGGCCAATAGGCTGCCAGCAACGACAGGGTCAATACGATCAGCAACCAATACCCGGCCGCGGCGTGATCAAAGCAGTAATCCAGCTCGACGTTCATCATGGTGCGCCCCAATAAGTCGGCCAACGGGTGGCCGGCCCGGTAAGCCAGCGGCACGCTCAGCGACCAGGCCAGGATGCCGTGCAGCAAGCCTTCCAGCGCGAACAAGCGAAACACCGCCGGCGACGGCGCGCCTATCGCCCGCAGCACCCCGATTTCTTTCACCCGTTGCAGCACCCCTATGCTCAAGGTACCGGACAAGCCGATGCCGCCGATGGCGGCGACCATCGCCGCCAAGCCCCACAAAGTGCCCAGCACCGATTCGAATTGGTTGCGGCTAAATTGCCGTTGCGCCAGTTTGGCTTCGCTGCCGTAGCTGTCCAACATCACGCCGGCCGCCTCGAAACGCTGTTTCAATACCCACAACAATGCCTGTTCCTGCAACTCGTCTTCCGCATCCGCAGCCAACAAGGCATAGGACGCCAAGCGTTTGCCGCCCTGCTGCTTGCGTATCGTCTCCAGTGGGGCGTAGACCGGTTCCACCATGAAATTATTGCCGGCCAGCCAGCGGTACAAGCCGATGACTTGCCAGCGCTGCACTTTGCCGTCTATCGTGACGTCAACGCTGTCGCCGGTTGTAATGCGGTTGGCGGCTGCGGTATCGGCATTCAACACCAAGCGATGTTCTCCGGCGTCGTCGGCTTGCAGCCAACGGCCGGCTTCGATATAAGGCTGGTACAAAGCGGATGCGGCCGGCAAGGCCATTATCTGCATGCCCAAACTGCCGCTTTGGGTTAACGCTTGGCCCTGTCTGCCGATTTCCACCGGCAGCCGTTGCCAGATCGACACCCCCTGCACCACCGGCACCGATCCGGCAATCGCATACACCTTGTCTTCCGCCTGATCCGGGCTAAAACTCAATTTCAGCGCGTAGCGGGTGCGGGCCGCTTCGTTGTCCAGGGTCAAGTTCAACGAAGCAATCAGGGCGCACAACACCATCAGCATCACCCCGGCTGCAATCAGCACGCTTTGGGTCAACAACAAACGGGTTTTGCGGCGGAACAGGTTACCCAAGGCCGTGGCGTACAACGTCGGCAACAAGCGGGCACCGACCGCTTCCACCATGCGATCGAAGCGGTTGGCGCCGAAATCGGCAGGCAAACCGTAATGCGCCAAGGCCTCGCGCACCGTCATGCCGGAGGCGCGCCAGACCGGCGGTAAAGCGGCCAGCAGCGGCACCGCCAGGCCGCCGCCGACCATCCAGATGATCGCTTCGTTCGAGACCTGGAACGCACCGCCGGGCACGTTGAACAAGGCCAATAGCCGCCGGGCCGCCCAGTCTGCACCGTACAAGGCCGGCGGCACCGCCATGGCAAGCGCCGCCACCGCCAGTAGCGTCACTTCGCTCAAATACAGCCATGCAATCCGCAAACTGCCGCCGCCCAAGGCTTTCATCACGCCGATTTGCTCGGTTTGCTGGGCCAAATGCGCAGCCACCGTATTGAAAATCAAGGCGCCGGCTAATCCCAAGGATGCCAGCGCCATCACTTGCAACACCGCATTGATGCCGGCAACGAAGCGGCGTCCCCAATGCCGGTCCGGGTCTTGCTGCAAGGTGACCGCAACCGGCGCTTGCTTCGCCGCCAACAAAATTCTCAGCCGCGTCGCCAGCTCGGCCGCCGCCTCTGCGCTGTAAGGCGGCCGGAGCTGAACCAGCAACTGGCGGAAGTATCCGGCCGGCAGACCGAAAGTCTTGGCCGCTTCGCGACTGGCGAAAAAATGTACCTGCCCGCCGAACTTAGGCGGCTTGACGAAAGGATGGCGCAGCACGCCGGACAATTCGAAGGTTTGCGAACCGGACGCACTTTGAAATTCCACACTGTCGCCGAGGGCCAAACCGGTTTGCGCCAGCGACAGATTTTCCACTGCCAGCTGGCCGGCCGCCGGCCAATTGCCGGCTTGCAGTTCGGTCAAATCGTAACGCTGGGCGCGGTAATCGTCGCGCAGCATCAAGGTCGCGTCCAGCCACTCGTCGCTGCCGGACTTGCGATAACGGACGGGTAACGGATTGATGGTGTCGACGCCGGCCACACCCGGCACGGCCGAAATCTCTTGCAACAGCTTAACCGGCGCTGCCCCGCGCAGAATCAAATTGATATGTGAGGGCTGCGAAGCGCGGTGTGCGGCGTCCATGTTGCTCAACATCAAGGCTACCATGCCGAACAACATTCCCACCGAAAAAATGCCGATGGCCATGTTGACCGCCGCCAACAGGCTACGCGACTTGGCCAAGCGCAAGTCCGCCCACAATTTGTAACGCAATACGCTCATAAACGACCGGCACTGTCGGCGTGGATGCGGCCGCTACGAATTTCCAGCTTGCGCCCGGCGGCGTCGGCCAACGCCTCGTTGTGAGTGACCATCACCAAGGTCTTGCCTTGGTCGCGTAAATGCGCGAACAGTTCGAATACCGCGTCGGCGGTAGCCGCGTCCAGATTACCGGTGGGTTCGTCGGCAACGATCAGCGGCGGATCGTTGGCCAGCGCCCGCGCGATTGCGGCCCGTTGTTGTTGGCCGCCGGACAATTGACTGGGCAGGCGTTCGGCCATGTCCGCCAAGCCGACCCGTTCCAACAACTGCATGGCTCGTTCACGACGGTGCCGCTTTGCCAATTTACCCAAAAAATCCATGGGCAACACCACGTTCTGCCAGAGATTCAAAGTCGGCAACAATTGAAAAAATTGGAACACAATGCCGACGTTGGCTCCGCGCCAAGCCGTCAACTTGGCGTTACTCAAGGTTTGCAAGGCCGCACCGTTAACGACGACCGCACCGCTGCCGGGATGGTCTATGCCGGTCAGCAAATTCAGCAACGTGGACTTGCCGTTGCCCGACGGGCCGACAATAGCGACGAATTCGCCGGCGGCAATCTGCAAATCGATGCCGTGCAACACGGTGTGCATTTCCCCGGCTTGCGGGTAGGCTTTATAGACTTGACGTAGCTGGATCATCCTAAAAATCAGTCGAGTTTAACCGTATACGTTGAATACGCCCTTTGGGTAACCATAATCTTTAAAAAGAGCACCAACGGCATGCGGCACAAAACACGCCGCCCCTTACCGGCACTCACGACGGGGCAGATTATCTACGAGCCGTCTACCAACAGGTTTGCCGTTTTTTTGATGAACGAAAGCCCGCCGCAGTTAACCTCCATCGCCTGCCGGTACCGGATTTTAAGCGAAGCCATGAAAAATTATCCGATCGGTATGATCTTGAAGTCGCCCGAACAGTCACGTATGCACTGCATACCATTTTTCAACACCAACCAATATCAACAGAATCAATAAGGTACGCGATGCGTATCTACATGACTCAACCGTCTCTCGCTATCGCTTCGTTTCCAAGGTTTCGTAGCGTAGCGAGACATCGCGACCAATACAACCATCAGCAACCGGTAAAAATGTTGGGGTTCATGCCTCCCAACCGCCCTGTCCGTGCGGGAAGCGACGTTAAATCAAGCCGTCGCGATAGCGACTCAAAAGCCTACAGCCTTGCATAAATGGTGCTCTTTAAATTTCGGGAAGTTAATTGCGACGGTATCCTTACGGCGTTTTCCCACCAACAACCCCAAGCCGGACAACATGAACCAGGCGGATGCCGGCAACGGTACCGCCGATACCTGACCGTTCAACACCAAGCGAATGTCGGCGATATGGGCGTCGTAGCCGCTGGCGTTGTAACCGAACAGAGACAAGCTGGCCGAATTTTGGAATTTTCCCAGCGTGGCGGGTAAAAACTCGACCGACAAACCGTCCAGGGCTTGTCCGGCTTCAATGCCGCTAAAACCGCTGAAACCGGTCAGGCTGAACGCGTCGACCGCGCCGGTATCGAAACTGCCGCGCAAGGTATCGGCTGGACCGATCACCGAATTGGCCAGACTCAGCGAAATGGTTACCGGTGCCGAACCGTGCTGCAGGTTGCCGAAATCCAGTACATATTCGCCGCCGATAAAATCGAGATCCGCGTTACCGGCAACCAGCAGTAGTTCCGGATTGGCGTAGCTGTTGACTTGCGCGCTCAACGCCAAGCCGGCTTCGCCCAGCTCCAGGTCGCTCATTTCGGCGTTACTGCTGCGCAAGGACAAGGCAGCGTTGCCGCTGAAAATGCCGGCGGCCGAAGTATCCAGCGCTACCGCCAGATTGGTACTGTTACCGGCGGCAACAGCACTCAAATCGCCGCTAAGCGTGAAAGCCGCCGCGGGTGCGGCGGCGATCGTTGCGGACAGGTTATCGGTCAAGGCGCCCGTGGCCGTATTGCTTAGCGAAATGCTTCGATTGGCCACGCTATCCCCCACGTGCACGATGCCGAAATCAAGCGCGGACGCGGACAGGTCGGCGGCAGCGGCGGCATAGACCCGGCCGCTCAGATTGACCTGGCCATCGGCCAAAGCCGTATTCGCCAACCCGCCGAGCGTGCCGTTCGAGGTAAAAGCCAGCGTGGCATCGCCGGAATAGGAACCGGCGGTATTGCTGTCAAATTGCACCGTCAAACCGCTTTGCTGATTGGCGGCCAGATCGACGACGTTGGACCCGCCGGCGGAAAAACCGGTGGGCACCGCGGAAACCGCAGCATCCAGCCCTTCATGGAAGCCGTCGGCAGCCGCTTGATTGCGGATGACGATCGTGGCGGCCGTGGCCGCATCGCCGACCCGGCGGGCGCCCAGGTCCAGGCTGGCGGTTTGGATCAGCGGGTCGGCGTAGCCATAGACATTACCGCTGACTCGCACCGACCTGCCGTTTAACTCGGTCAAACCCAATCCGCTGTTACCGCTGCCGTCCGATGCCAGATTGACGGACACTGAGCCGCTGCGCGCCCCGGCAGCACCGGTATCCAGAAGCACGGCCAGATTATCCGCTGTTTGCCCGGCTCCCAGCTGGGTAATGCCTTGGCCGTTGTGGCCGGCATTGCCGGAGACGGCGCCAAACGAGGCATTTAAACTTTCCGAAAAACCGTCGTTCGCGGCCAGATTGCTAAGCAGTAGGTTTTGACTCAATACATCGCCGACGTGCGCATTGGCGAAGTTAATTTCCGTTGCCGACAAACCGGGTGCGGCGTATCGGTACACCGCGCCGTCGATACTCAGCACTTGTTCGCCTACGTTATCGAAGTTATTGACGATGGCGACCGTCTGACCGCTGAGCGCGCCTGCCGTGCTGCCGGTGAAAGTAACCGCCAGATCGCCGCTATCGGTGCCGCTGCTCAGTGGCCCGAAATTGGCGGCAGTGACGCCGCTGCCGCTCAGACGGCTATCGCTCAGATTGCCGCCGTTAGCTGCGGTTTGCAAAGCCCCGCGCAAACTGCTGCCATTGCTACCGCTGTTGGCGACGCGGTAATTGCGGGTCAGCGTGTCTCCGATATGAATGTTGCCGAAATCCAGCCCGGGAGCGTTGCCGGCTCCATTGCTGATGTCGCCGCTCAGCTGCTGGGCGGTATCGCCGGCCGCCAGAATTTGCCCGCTGCCATTGATGTTGGCTCTGGCGTCAAAGGCATTGCCGCTGCCAAAGTTGGCATTGCCGTAGTCTCGAGTGACCAGCAGATTTTGCGAACCCAAGTTCAGACTGCCGTTGTTGTTCAAGGTCCCGATGCGACTAGCTTGGGTTGTGCCGGATAAATCGATTTGGGCTCCGTCATTGCTGGTCAGCGACGAGCCCTCGCTCATGTCGAGGCCGCCATCGATGAGCAGACGGCCAAAGCTGGCGACTATGCTGCCGCTGCCACTCATCGGGTTATCGCCGCGTAGCGCGCTATTACCGAAACTCTGTAGCGTGCCGTCGTTGACCAGACTATTAGCGATAAACAGACTGTCGCTCAATTCCAGAATGCCGGTGTTGCTGAAATTGCCGTTGTTGGCGCTGGCGCTAAAGCTACGACCGTTTTGCAGGCGCAATGCGCCCTGGTTGGTTTGCAGGGTTTCGTCCAGGGTTCTGCCCTGATTGCCGGTATTACGCGCTTGAAAAACAGCGCCCGCCCCCACCAGATAAATATCCGCCGCATTGGTAGTGATAACCGAATTGTTTTGTTGAAAATCCAGGGTAGCCACTTGCCCGTCGTTCGCCTGGACACGCCACACCCCACCGGTGAGGGTATTGCCACTGAGATTGGACAGGCCTGCGGAGAACGCCAATGTCCCGCTTTGCGCCTCGACCGTGCCGGCATTGTTGAATGTGGCCAGAATATTCGAGCTACCGCTGCCGCCGGATTTGCGGAAGGTCGCGCCGGCGGCGTTGTCGATCACGCCGGTGCTGCCCTGGTTCGAGTTCCAGGTGCTGCCGCCGTCATTTTGCAGGTCGAACAGACCGTTGTTGACGATGCGGCCGGCCACGCCGGCATTGCTGCCGCTGTTACCGCCGTTTAAATTGAAGCTGCCGAGACCGGTTTTGATCACGGTACCGTCGTTTTGCCAGACGCGGCCGCCGTCAAGAGCGAGACTCGAGCTTAAGTTGGTCGTGCCCTGCGTAACCAGGGTACCGCTGCCCTCCAGATTGCCGCCCAAGCTTGCGACACCGGTAACAGTCAGGTTCCCGGCGCCACTTAGCGTACCGCCGGTTTGGATCAGGCTTCCGGTGCTGGCGTTTGCGTTGAACACTAAAGTACCGCCGGTCTGTTCGGTTTGACCGGCGATGGTGTAAACGGTGTTCACATTGACCGTACCGGCTGACAACAGCACCCGGCCGTCGGCGTTCATTCCGCCACCATTCAAATCGTGGGTGCCGCCGCCGAATTGCAGGGTGGCGCCGTCAGCCACCGTGAAATCGCCGCTATGTGTGCCGCCTGCACTCAAACTCAAAGTGCCGCTTTGCGCCTCGACCGTGCCGGCGTTGTTGAACGTGGCCAGAATATTCGAGCTACCGCTGCCACCGGATTTGCGGAAGGTGGCGCCGGCGGCGTTGTCGATCACGCCGGTACCGCCCTGATTGGAGTTCCAGGTGCTGCCGCCGTCATTTTGCAGGTCGAACAGACCGTTGTTGACGATGCGGCCGGCCACGCCGGCATTGCTGCCGCTGTTACCACCGTTTAAATTAAAGCTGCCGAGACCGGTTTTGATCACGGTGCCGTCGTTTTGCCAGACGCGACCGCCGTCCAGCGTAAGGCTGGCGCTTACGTTGGTGCTGCCCTGCGTAATCAAGGTACCGCTTCCCTCCAGATTGCCGCCCAAGCTTGCGACACCGGTAACAGTCAGGTTCCCGGCGCCACTTAGCGTACCGCCGGTTTGGATCAGGCTTCCGGTGCTGGCGTTTGCGTTGAACACTAAAGTACCGCCGGTCTGTTCGGTTTGACCGGCGATGGTGTAAACGGTGTTCACATTGACCGTACCGGCTGACAACAGCACCCGGCCGTCGGCGTTCATTCCGCCACCATTCAAATCGTGGGTGCCGCCGCCGAATTGCAGGGTGGCGCCGTCAGCCACCGTGAAATCGCCGCTATGTGTGCCGCCTGCACTCAAACTCAAAGTGCCGCTTTGCGCCTCGACCGTGCCGGCGTTGTTGAACGTGGCCAGAATATTCGAGCTACCGCTGCCACCGGATTTGCGGAAGGTGGCGCCGGCGGCGTTGTCGATCACGCCGGTACCGCCCTGATTGGAGTTCCAGGTGCTGCCGCCGTCATTTTGCAGGTCGAACAGACCGTTGTTGACGATGCGGCCGGCCACGCCGGCATTGCTGCCGCTGTTACCGCCGTTTAAATTGAAGCTGCCGAGACCGGTTTTGATCACGGTGCCGTCGTTTTGCCAGACGCGACCGCCGTCCAGCGTAAGGCTGGCGCTTACGTTGGTGCTGCCCTGCGTAATCAAGGTGCCGCTGCCCTCCAGATTGCCGCCCAAGCTTGCGGCACCGGTGACAGTCAGGTTACCGGCGCCATTCAATGTACCGGAGCTATGTGTCAATTGGGAAACGGCGGAAGCACCGCTGGCATTGTTAGTGGTTGTTGCACCGGTCAGTGTCAGGCTGCCGGAACTGATAGCCAAGGTTTCATCCCCACCATTCATATTGATGCTGTTGACGGTTTGCCCGCCGCCGGTGGAGCGGATGGTGACGGTTTGCGTGCCCGCAACATCGACGATCACGTCATCCGTCGCGCCGGGCAAGGCGGGCGATGAATTCCAGTTGCCGGCGACATCCCAAAAACCGCTGCCGGCCGTCCAGTCGATTTGCGCAGCCGGAGCCAAACCGGGCGATAGCAGCGAAAGTATGGCGGCACTCAATTGCGTCGGTGAAAATGCATGGAGTCTGATCATAATGTAAATCCTCGGTATTCGCTGATGTTTGATAACGGGAAAAATGAGCTGCGTATCCGGTTGTAGCGCAAGCACACCCACAAAAAACTCACAAAATCGGTTTTTTAATCTTTTTGAGCGAACATCAACGCAGCGGCCGTTGCTTGCTCCCGATACCGGAAAAGCCGAAAGCCCGGTTTAGATGGGCGATGCCACCGCCTACCTCAGCGGCAGCGTTAGATTGTCACTCAATCTCTCAGCTGCGCTATTGAGCGCGCTTTCTGTCCGAATCGCGCACGCGCTTTAGACTGAAAGCCCCCAATGCCGAGGCAAACAGCCAGAATGCGCCCGGCAGGGGCACCGGAGCCGGATCGAAGAAACGGATGTTGACTTGCGCATTGCTCAGATCCAAAAGACCGGATGGATCGTAAAGTCGGACGGGGCTGAATTCAGAGGTATGGGCGAAATCGCTAGTCACCCCGCCGCCGGTGGTGTACTCGGAATTACCGCTAAATCCGGCTGCGGCAGCTTGTTCGATGCTGACCGTGTAATTGCCCAGCAAACAAAGCCCGGTGTTCAATTCGGTACAAAAGTTGACGCTGAAAATCGAAAATTGATTGGTAATGGACTCGAAATGATTAAATGCCAGCTCGGTTCCGCCCGTGCCGGTTTGAGGCGGGTAAAAGTCGCTAGCACTCCACAGGCCGTTGACTCCCGGCGTCAGGCTGTTACCGTTCAGCGGATCAGCGGCGATGCTGGCTTCACCCGAAAGGTTGGCCCCGCTGTCCATGCTCAAGGTTTCGGAAAAATACGCTTCTGCGCCTTGACCGGGAACGCCTGAAAAGCTGAACCGACCGGTGGTTTGATGCTGAAAGTCCATGGCCAGCGGGCAACCTCCGCCACAATGCGAAACGGCATGGGCCGCGAGGAAAGGATCGTCCGGGAAATTGAATTCGACGGTGATTCCAAAAGTAATCTCGGCTCTGGCATGTGCTTCGCCTAAAAGGTAACCCGATCGCTGGCTGGATGCGGATACGCCGATTTTGATCGCGTCGCGGATTAAACCGGTGTCATAAATGACGGAAGTGGCAGTTGCCCCTGCTAAACCGACCACCGCGTTTGCATTCGAATGTATGGATACACCAGCCGGGGAGGACGGGTTAGGTTCGGCACCGCTGTGCCGGTCGACAATATCAACCGGCGGTATCACTGTGGTGGAACTGCAAAAAAAATCGTTGCAGACCGTGCGCGGTCCGGAGCTGTCGTAGACTCTGGCGTAGGTTTCGTAACGCGTCGAAGCCAAGGCCTGCTGAGCTGTCAATACAGACATCAGCAAAAAAGCCGATCCGAAAAGCCAAACGCCGCGCATAATGCGCGGCTGTGCGAGATTGTGCATCGTGGTATCCCCCTGCTCTGATTGATCTGTGGAGTAAGAACGATCAACATACTAAAGCGGCGATACTCACAAAAAACTCACAACTGCGTTTTAAACCGCAACCTGCTGCAGCCTTCAGGTTTGGCTCAACAAATCCCGGCAGAGCTTCAAGGTATCCGAGGCTTGGTGCCCCCAATGACTGCTATGGATGGATGCGTACAAGCGATAAGCGGCCAACGCGTCCAATGGCCGGCCTTGATCGAGCAGGATTTTTATCAGCCGATAATGCAGTTGTTCGGCCAACGGCTCGACTTCGACGGCCTTGCGAAAAGCCTCGATGGCGCACTCCGGCTTGTTTTGGTCGACCAGGGTTAGCCCGATTTGCGTCATCACCCGGACGAATTTCGCGGCCAGCAACAGACGCTTGGCTTCGCTGCCGGGGCCGGTTTGACCCGGCAGGAACGGACCTCGCCAAATAGCCAATAAACGGCGCACGACGGTTTCCGCCGCGATCAGTTGTTGATCGAGCCGGCGGCTCAGTTCGTCCAGGGTCCAGATATCCAGCCAGCACAAATTTCGGTTCAAATACAAGTTGCCGCCGGACAGGATGAGCGCATCCTGTCTGCCCAGCATTTTACGCAAACGTTGCAGGTTGACTTCAAAGGCATGCAGGGCGGTATCGGCATCGGCGTCCGGCCATATCTGATCGGCCAATACCTGACGGGGAACGCCGTCCGGGTTGATGGTGATCAGTAGCTGCAACAGCAGCAACGGCTTGTTGTCTTTTTTACCCGCTTGCACGGCCTGTCCGGCCGCATCGACCCGAAAACCGCCCAACGTTCGGATTTTAACCGGCCACGGCCAGCTTTCGCGGGCGTCGTTGCCGGGCGGCAGCTTTCGTTCCCTGATCAACAAACGGACGTAATCGGGTTCGATTTGCCGCTCCAGCGCCAAGGCACATAAGCGGCTAATGCTGTGGATCTGCCATTGCGGATGCGCGTTCAGGTAGCGCCGGCTGCGGCCCAGCGGCAATGCGGTTTGCAATACTTCTATTGCCGCCGCTTCGTCACCCGCCGACAACAACCCGCCGGCTCGGGTCAATTGCAACATGAACAGAATGTAGTGAAAGCCGCTTTGACGACAATAAGCTTCTATCCTGTCCAGACGCGGCTTGGCGCATGCCCAATCGCATTCGGCAATCAGGATTTGCGCCAGCACGTGCTCTACCAGACTGGCACTGGAGGCAACGCCGGTATCCAGACTGATTTGCAAGGTAGCTTCGGCTTCCTTGCGGGCTTGAGCCAGTTCGTCCCGTAACAACAGCCAGCAGGATTTTACATGCAAATAAAAACCGCGATCCTGGCGCCGGTCTGGCAACAGACTGGCATACATGTTTTGCAGCGCCTGACCGGCCCGGTCGACATCGTGACAGGACAAGGCCGTGTAGATTTCCTGGCCGTAGATTTGCGGCAGCAAAAACCGCAGGTCGAAATTTTCCGCCAGAATGCGCGCCTGCTCCACGGTTTGATACGCCTTGGCATGGTCGGCTTCCAAAAAGGCGTTGACCGCACTCCAAATCAGCAGCGTGATTTTCATCAACGGCATGTCGGCCGATTGTTCGGTCTGAATTTGCATCAACAAGGCGCGGCAACCGGAAAAATCGCCTTGCCAAATACGGGTTTGCAATAAAAAATTCACCAGGAACAACTGATCGGATTTGGCATGAACCTGAATCAAGGTTTCCGCGCGGGTAATCCAGTTTTGCAGCAAGCCGTGGTCCGAATCCAGATTGACCAGCATATTGCCGCAGCCCAACACCCAGGTATCCACTTCCGGGTCGTTCAGACCGGCGCGAAACGCATCCAGTTCGGCCAATTCCCGCAACCAGCCCGGTGCCTCGATAAAATCATCCCAAGCCAGATACATGGCGGTCACCACGCCAGCCGCACTGAGCAAACGGCCAAGCGGGTCGGAGCCGAACCCGGCATGTGCCCGTTCAAAAAACGCTTGGGCCCGCTTAGGATTGAAAGGCAGGCTGGCCGCAGCATACCAGTAAGCTAACCAAGGATCTTGACGTTCCGTTTCCGGCAGGCTTTCCAGCCAGCTCAACAACCTGACCGCACGTCCGGCCGCCAACTCGGCCGGCGCGTGGGTCAGAATCATGCCGCTCAAGCAAGCCCAGTTTTCCGCTTGCGCATAGAGCTCGGCCGCTTCGCCCAACTGATGGTTGCGCTGCAAAATCCCTGCAACCTCGCTGATGCGGTCCGCATACCTTGTCGTGTCGGTTTGGCCGCGCAACTGCTCCAACAGAAACTGGCGCAATAAGGGATGCAATTTGTAGATGGGCGGGTCAGACTCGATTCGGCTCAACAAGTATTGATCTTCCGCCAAATTGAACAAGGTGATGCCTGTCTCGGCTTCGCCGGTGAGTTCGATCGCCACGCTTTCGCTGACGGTTTGCGGCAGCGCGATACCCAACAAACGCCGTCGGGTTTGGGCCGGCAACCCCAGCCAGGCTTGTTGCGCCGGATCTTCCGGCAACGGCGCCCCCGGTTCACAGTCCGCTTGGGCTTGCTTGGAAATCACGGCCAGAGCGGCGGCCCAACCGCCGGTCTGCGCAAGCAACTGCGCGAAGCGGGCACTTTCCAACCTAACGTCTTTCGCCGCCAACAACTGCGCCGCTTCCTGCGCGCTGAAGCTCAACACCCCGGCCGGTACGACCGTCAGCTGGTTGTAAAGCAAATTCAAACAATAGGCCGGCGGATGGTTGCGACTAAACACCAGAATCCGGTAGTTGTCCGCGGCCGTCCGGAACAGGGCCTCCAACACCTGTTGCAGCAAGGCGAAATCCTGCACCGCATGATAATCGTCGAAAACGATCAGGCGCTGGCGGGTGTCGTTGTGCAATATCGAACCGAAAAACTGCCTGGAATAGGCGCTCAGGTTATTCAAGAATCCCGGATTGAAGGTTGCCGGCGTCGCCGCCAAACCGAAACGGGCCTCGGCTGCCATCAGAAAATGCTGAAAAAATGCGGCCGGATCGCTGTCGTCGGCATCCAACCGATACCAAAGCACCGGACATTCGGCGTGTTCGGCATACGTCGCCGCCAGAGTGGTTTTCCCGGACCCGGCGGGGGCCGGCAGCCATATCAAGCGATAGCTTTGCCTCGCCGAATTCAATAAGCCATATAAGCGATGTCTGGCTATCGCACGCTTGACCGCCGGCGCAACTAATTTGTCGGGAAGGTTTGAGGAAGACGCTGTATTCATCATTTTTTCGTCAAATTGAAAGAGGCAACCCGCCGATGTCGATAGTCACTTAACCGATTCGGCAGGGCTTGGCAAAACCCGGCATACATGCTGAGGGGTAGCCGCGCCGCTGCGATTCGCAGGTGAAGCCCCACGCCATTGTGCCCACTATAGCCGAGTCCGCACGGGTAGATAGAAAGCCGGCGGCATGAGCACCGCGGCCATGGCAAACGACGGTTAATAAAACCGCTTCCCGTACCCGGAATTTTTACAGTATGATTTGCCGCGATTTTTACTCGATTCACATCTAAGCCAAATGCAAGCCAAAGCCGCGCAACCCTTGGGCGCTTCAACATTAAGAATAGTTTGGCTAGTCCTGTCTATCGGCTTGCCCGCTCTCTGCGCGGCCGGCTTTGTGTTTTTGCAAAGCGTGGGGTTCGACGCGCTGGGCTGGCACCATGGCTTCGAACACCCTTTAACCGGCTGGGACCACTTGGTGACGATGTTGGCGGTCGGCGTGTGGGCCGCGCAATTACGCGGCCGGGCTATCTGGATGTTACCCGCCGCTTTTGTCGGCGTGATGAGTTTGGGCGGCTTAGCCGGGGCTGCCGGCCTCTCTTTGCCGAGTGCGGAAGGCATCATTTTGCTGTCCTGCGCCGTGTTCGGCCTGCTGATTTGCCGGCGGGTCCGCTTCAGCACCCACGTCAACCTGGCGATTGTGGCGTTTTTCGCTTTTTTTCACGGTTTCGCCCACGGCCAGGAAATTTCCGCATCCGCCAGTCTGATGTCCTACACGCTGGGTTTCATGCTCGCCACCTTGTTGTTGCACGGCACCGGCATATTGGTAGCAAAGCTGGTAGTGTTCTCGGTCACCTTGTTGATGACCGCATTATTTTCGAATCCGGTCCTGGCTAAACACCTGCCAGCCGATAGCGGCGACCAAGCGCTTGCCTATTCTTTCGGCATTAACGGCCCTGTTCCGCATTATCTCAACGACTTGAGCGCTCGCACGGATGACCACGGCGCATCGCAGCGGCTTAAAGCCATCGCTCCGAACGCGGAAAATCTCGCGTTAACGCCTCAAGCGCTTGACGACGGTCTTGCGTCGAGCGGGGCGCCGGACGCCGTTAGCAAGACGCAAGGTGTGCCGGAACGCTCCCGGGCCGGCTTTTACCGCAGCCTGGGCAGCCAACCAGCCGCGGCCGCAATCCGGAAGGAAGCGGGCAGGCAATCCGAGCACGCATGCGAACTGCAGGCTTATCGCTTCAAGTATTACTTTCCGGAGATTAATTTCACGCCGGGCATCGGCTTATCGAGTAGTGGAGTCGGCCTCACCTCGCCGCCCATTGCCGACACTGCCGTACCGCTTCAACCCGTTGTTTGTACCTCCCCGATTGTCGCCGGCCAAGCCGAAAAAGTCATAGCGCTTTTTGCTATCGCCGCCTTATCCCACCCCGATTCGCCTTATCCCGCCCCATACTTTTACGGTATCGGCGGTTTTCATAAGCCTGGTTTCAACTCCCTTGCCGCACATCGCGCTTTTTCTCGCCACCGGTTGATTGCGCCCGCGGACTTTCCGGCTCGAAACTCTTTAAATTTTGCCGGTGGCGAGTTCCGCCTACCGGCCATCCATCCGTCCAGACCCAGCGATTCGGTTGCAAGCACCGATATAAGCCGCCGGCGTCAAGGAACTCGATCACTCGCAATTTTTAAAATCGACTAAGCAGGAGAGTTTTATGCCTACCGGAGAATACCGACACGATCACTTCGGCAAAGCGGTCATTCGCACTCAAATAGCGATTGCGCTGAGTTTATTGCTGTTATTGCCGGCCGCGAATTTTTTCTATCCGACCGCTTATAACCTCAAAGCCGGCATCCACGGCGTTAGCGCGATACTCGCGGTCATCGTCGGCACTTACCTGACGCATCGGGCGATTCCGCTGATAAAAGGCATGCAGGTCCGTTTCGAATCGTTGCGTCTGTGGGTCATGACGGCCACCGTTTTAAATCTAGCCGGGGCCGTCAGCGGCAACTGGATTTATATGCGTTATCGCGGCCAGGAAGGGCCACGCGACTGGATACTCGCTCACGTGCCCTCCTTTCACAACGTATTGATGGAGTTCAAGGAATTTGCCTCCTTGTTTCCGTTTCCCCTGATGGTGGCCGCCTGCTTTGCATTGTTCTATTACGGAAAATCCATGCAATACCGCCGAGACATCGCCCGCTTTCTCGGCATTACCCTGCTCATTTCCTGGAGTTTTTTAATGCTGGGTTTTGTAGCGGGCCTAGTTTTGGCCAAATTACGTTTTGTTTGAAACCACAATCGACATGCAACACGACACCGAAAATCCGAAAATCTATTCCGGTCCGCTGGTCGCCGCCACTTTGGCGCTGCTATTAGCCTTTTTCACGCTGATGGTCAGCCACCATATTTCCAGGCTGACCAAGGAACTGGACAAAATCATTCACTCTTACGGTCACTGGATACCGGGCTCCACCGGCAGCGGCCCCGACGGCAGCATAGGCTCTTATACCGGCAAGGAAACCTTGGCTATAGCCGTATGGCTGGTCAGCTGGTTGATTTTCCATTGCTTGTGGCGCCGGCAAGATCTATCGCTAAAAGTTTGGACGCGACTATTCGTCGTCGGCTTGCTCGCGATAACGCTGGGATTCTTTCACCCAATTTCCGATCCCATCGTCCTCTTTATCGCCGATTTACTCGGCATTTATTAAGTGGAACCATGAAAAAAACCGTTACTACCTGCTTTGCAGGGCTATTTCTGTCATTAACCGGATTATCCAGCCACGCGGAAGGCGTACTGATTAAATCCTACCCCAAGCATAACAGCGAAATCGCCGATTTCGACGGCACCGTCAAATTGTGGTTTAGCGGTAACGTCGGCGAACGCTCCCCCTCCGTGGTGGTGGTCGATAGCCAAGGCAACCGGGTGGATAAGCGCGATAGCCGCTTGGTCCTGGGCGAACGACACCGCCTGACGGCGACCACAACGCCACTGGCACCGGGCGGGTACGCCGTCCGTTATCGGGTCATTACCGAAGATGGCCTGGTCGTTAGCGGCATAACCAAATTTTCCGTCGTCGATAAAGCCGCATTAGCCGAGGTAAAACCATGATGTCGTTACGCACCCTGTCAGCCGCTTGTTTGACCCTGCTGATAATCGCACAGTCGCAGGCCTCCGTACCTTTGGGCGGCAACCGCAAAGGCGTCGGCGGTAGTTACGATTTGTACGGCTGCATGTACAGCAACGACTACTACGTGGTCAATTTTGCCGCTTATCAGCTCGCCCCCGATCAAGCTCAAGATGGCAAATCCCTACCTGAAGCCGAATGCACCGATATACCGACGACCGGCAATACCCAAATCTCTATCGATTTGTTGGACTTGGACGTGCGCAAAAAACCGGTGGGGTTAAAAATCCTCGGCGAAGACGGCACCACTATCGCCAATGTCCCCATGGCGGTATTTAAACAAGGCGTGTTGTCGGTAACCGCCAATCTGAAAACCGCCGGCAACTATCAAGCGGTGCTGAGCGTGGACGACACCGATTTGCGTCTGCCTTTGCAATCCACTGCTTTACATATTCCGTTGACGGTGGCCTTAGTAACCGAACAATCCGGCGGCGAAAAAGGTTTGACGATTATCTTTGTCAGTTTAGGCATTTTGATTGCCGTATTGGCTTATGGGTTACCGCGTTTATTAAAACCGGCATCCGACAACGGCCAACATTGAATTAGCCTTATTAATAAAGGAGCATTTATGCAGCAACACTCGATTAAAGTCCTTCGTTGGTCACTAGTATTGATTTTATTACCCGCCTGTACCGCCAATACTCATCAAGCCGGTGTTACGGACAACTTTACTCCGGGATTGGGCGAAATCATGGCCATAAGTGCCACCCGCCACGCCAAGCTTGGGTTGGCCGGGCAAGCGCAAAATTGGGAACTGGCGGCTTATGAAGTAGACGAGTTACTCGAAGGTTTTGAAGATGCGGTCAAATATCACCCCACGCACAAGGAAATTAAGCGTCCCTTGACCGAGTTAATCCCGGAGTATATGGACCGGCCTATCAAAGAGTTGGAGCAAGCCGTCAAAAATAAAAACTCGCAGGCCTTCTCCGCCGGTTACGACAATTTAACCGCGGCTTGCAACGCTTGCCACCAAGCCACCGATTTCGGATTCAATAGGGTTATCCGGCCTAATTTCAATCCATTTTCCAATCAGCAATTTTAAAGATTGTGTTGCAATGGTTAACTAAAATAATTATGAAACGCTTGAGTATATTCATTTTATCAACCTGCCTGTTTGCCAACGCTTGCACAAACGCCAGCCAAGTCAATGCGCACAGTCTGAAAACGGCGATTAAATCGGTAGCCTTCATTAAAGAACGTTTACCCGAAAATCAACGCGTCGAATTTGAAATTGCCTATTGGACAATTCGCAATCATATCAAGGACGACGCCGAATTTTTAAAATCGATCGATCAACAAAATGCCGCCGGCATTATAGAACTGGGAAAAGCGATTTTCGCGAAAAACAAGGCGGCCGGCATGACAGAGCTGGCCAACTTCGACAATTGGGAACAAATGCTTTCAAACCAGCTTGCGCAGCGCGGCGAGCAAGCGTCCGACGCCTTGGACCCCAAAGACAAAAAGGGCTACCCTCGCGTCGATTACAAATTGCATTCGATGTGATCAAACACCTTTCCAATCAATTGCATTAGTAGGAGAAAACCATGGTAAACAACATAAAAACATTGTTGATATTCGCCCTGACCTTAATATTTCAGTCTTATTCCGCAGTCGCCCATCCGGGGCATGGGTTTAGCGATTCTTTCGGCATCATAAACGGTTTGATTCATCCGTTAACCAGCTTGGACCATGTTATTGCCATGTTGGCGGTCGGTTTTTTAATTTCGCAACATACCGGGAAAATTAAAATAGCCTGTTCGGCGTTTATATTGTCGATGTTAGCCGGTACCGGCTTAACTTTAGCCGCCATAGAAATTCCGCATGCCGAGCATCTCATGGTTTTCCTTGCCATTACGATTGCGGCCGGCTTAATTTTCGCGCCCTATATACCACGTTTGCTGTCCGGCCTGGTAATCGTAGTTTTTGCCGTATTGCACGGTTACACCCATGCTTACGATATTTGGCTGGATGAAGACAGTATCTCGTTTACCGCAGGCTTTGCCTCGACGACCTTAGCGTTACTAGCGCTGGGCATTGCCGGTGCCGCACTTGTCAAACATTTTATTTACCAATATCAATGCACCAACTGAAATTGGCGCTAAAACATAATTAGCTGTCAGAAAACACCAAGCTTCAATTAATTCAATAGCCCGGGGGTATTTTAATAATTTTTATTTTTTTAAATTAAACAATCCAACATAAACATATAAATTACAAATTAACAAACACGTTTTATGAAATTAAAAAATTTTTATATTTTACTTGGCCTGTTATTCGCGTTGCTGAGCTTATCTACGCCTACCTTCGCTAAAGAAATCAAAAAACCGGTTCCCCAAGTACTTCAGGAGGTGGACGCTAAGATACAAGCCGCTTTAAACGCAATTCCGGCCGCGAATGCGCAAGAGTTAGCGGAACTCATCAAAGCCGCCAACGAAAACGCCGGGGATTTGAATGCCAATTATAAATTTGAATTCGAACGCGATAAGGTTATGGCCAAATTGAAAAACGCGCGAAACGCCGCCAAAAAATCGGACTTTTCCACGGCCGAACAAGAATTGAAAGCCGCTAAAGAAGGCTTTCAAAACCTGAAAAAATTTATGTAAGCTTCAAACCGTACAGCTGCAGCGTTTTCGCTAAGGCTGTACTTTTGTCCGACTGCCCATTGCATTTGCAGATAATTCGCTAGTTTTGGGCCTGTCACTACCGAATTGTTTCATACCTCCCCTCACTCAGGCTTGCTATTGCGCAGCTTCAACTCAAATCTCAATGCGTTTATTACTGATAGAAGACGATGCCGAGTTGTCCCGTTCGCTGCAAGCGGACTTAGCCAATGCCGGCTATGTGGTGGAAACCGCTACCGACGGCGAGTTAGGCGAGTTTTTGGGCGCCACAGAACCCTACGACGCGGTGATCTTGGATGTGGGTCTGCCGAAGCTGAGCGGACTCGAGGTGTTAAGACAATGGCGTCAGACCGACAACCGCGTTCCGGTGATCGTAATAACCGCGCGCGACGCCTGGTTCGAGAAAGTGGACGGGTTTAAAGCCGGTGCCGACGACTATGTTTGCAAGCCGTTTCACCCGCAAGAATTGCTGGCCCGGTTACAGGCGATTTTGAAACGGGTCAACAATCTGAACCAAGCCAAGCTGAAAGTCCTGGGCGTGGAGCTGGACGAAGACGAACAAACCGCCGTAGTAGCGGGCAATACCGCCCACGCCTTGACCGCAATCGAATTTCGCCTGTTGCGCTATTTCATGTTGAACGCCGGCAAGGTATTGAGCAAAGCTCAGTTGAGCGAGCATATCTACAGCGAATCGGCCGAACCTGACAGCAACGTTCTGGAAGTGTACGTCAAACGTTTACGCAAGATTGTCGGCAGCGAATTGATCCAAACCCGCCGCGGTCAAGGTTATTTGTTCGGATTCAAAGCATGATGTCGTTACAAAAACGCCTGGGCCGCGGCCTAATGGCGGTACTGTGCGCGATCTTCGTGCTGCATTGGTTTGCCGCCGACTGGGTCATACGCAGCGCCGCCGAGAAACAAATGGCCAATCGCCTGGCCGACGACGGCTATTCCTTGTTGGAAACGTTGACCTATAGCGACGACGACCGGGTAAGCTTCGACAGCTTCCATATCAGTTCGGTGTATAACCGGCGCTTGTCCGGCCACTACTACCTGGTGAAAGTGGATGCTCACGCCTATCCGTCCCCTTCCTTGCTGGATTTCCCACTGGCGGTCGAACCGGTCGGACCGGATCAATCCAAGCGCTATCATCTGACCGGTCCGCGCGGCAGCCCCCTGCTGGTATTGACTCTAGGGGCCGTCAGGTTCGGCCACAGAATCAACATCAGCGTCGCCGAAGATTTGTCGGCAGTAGACCATGACATTACCTCGATTCGGCTGGCCTATTTCGGTCTTACCATGCTGATTCTATTCAGTGCGATCGGCATATTGCGCCGGGACATCCGCCGCTCGTTACAACCTTTGCTCGCGGTGGGCCGCGAACTGGAACAGGTCGCCGGCGGTACCCGGCAAAAAATCGATTCGGACGTGCCGGAGGAAATCGTGCCGCTGGTCGCAGAGATCAACCACTTGCTGGAACTCATCGTTCGGCGCCTGCAACAATCCCGCACAGCGCTAGGCAATCTGGCACACGCGCTGAAATCGCCCATCACCCTGTTACTCAGAGCCAGCGAAGCCTCCTTGTTGGATGCCCATCCCGAACTGCGCGTGCAGCTCAACACCCAAACCGAAATTATCCATCGTTATATCGAACGCGAACTGAAACGCGCCCGCATCGCCGGCGATCAACCAGCCGCAACTGCGTTCAATCCTCGCCGGGAAATGATTGCGCTAAAAAAGACCTTGCGCGCCATTTACGCCGGCAAACCGCTGGATATTCAAGTGACCGCGCCGAATCACCAGGTACATTTCGACCGGGAAGACATGATGGAAATTCTGGGCAATCTGCTGGACAACGCCTGCAAATGGGCGAGCAAACAGGTCGACGTCGAGCTCAGCCTACAGGACGGGCTGGTGATTCGAGTCGCCGACGACGGCCCCGGTTGCGAGCGCGAAGACTTGAGCCATCTGACTCAGCGCGGCCAACGCTTGGACGAGGCCATGCAGGGACACGGACTCGGCTTGGGCATCGTGGCGGACATCGTCGAAGGCTATCATGGTCAGTTGGCGTTCGGGCGCAGTAAGACATTAGGCGGATTCCTGGCAACCGTCAGTTTGCCGCTACGCCGCTAGCCGTTGAGTTTTATCCACCGGTCTTTTCAGGTTCGATTCAGCCCTATTCGTTACATTGGCAAAACGCATCCCAATCGGCTCGCCGGCCGAGCGGAACAGCGTTTTTCCAACTCGAAGCGAAGTGAAGCACATGCAAAAACAACAGGGATATTTACCGGCATTACTGCTGAGTCTGATCAGCCAAGGCGTGGCGGCCAACCAACCGGCCCCCAACACCAAACAAGCCGATGACGCCGCCGACGCATTATCCACCGTCGAAGTGGTGGAAAGCGTGGAAAAAGCCTCGGCTTTTTCCGGCTCGACCTCGGTCATAGACAAGCAAACCCTGGAACGCGACCAGGTGTTCACCGTCAACGAAGCCTTGCGCAAGACGCCCGGCGTTTACGTGCGCGACGAGGAAGGCTTCGGCTTGCGGCCGAATATCGCCTTTCGCGGCCAAAACCCGTTCCGTTCCACCAAAGTGTTGTTCCTGGAAGACGGCATTCCGTTCAACTTTGCGCCCTACGGCGACAACGACATCTATTACCATCCGCCGATCGAACGCTACGACGGCATAGAAATCTACAAGGGCGCCGATTTGACCCAATTCGGCCCGCAGACCATCAACGGCGCGGTCAATTACCTGACGCCGAAAGTACCGGTCGAGCCCGGCGGCTTCGTCAGCTTTATGGGAGGCAACCGGGATTACCGCAACGGCCATGCCCGCTACGGCGGAATGGTCAAAAACGTTCAAGGCCTGGACGCCGTGGGCGGCGTAGTGGATTACATCCACAAGGAAGGCATGGAAAACCGAGACAACACCTTTGCTACCGTAGACGACGCCAACCTGAAGAGCATCATCGATTTCGATGCCCGTAACCGCCTGACCTTGCGCGGCGACTTTTACCACCAGGACGAACAAGGCGCAGCCTTCGGTTTGACCGACGCCGAATACCGCAAACTGGGCGCCCGCTACAATCCGGACAAGAACGCCAGTTTCATCAACGACCGCTGGTCCACCTCGGCCACCTACGAGCACAGTTTCAACAACGACGTGTCGCTGGAAACCAATTTTTACTGGTCGTCCTACGAGCGTAACTGGTGGCGGCAGCAGAATGAATTTCCGACCGAGAATCAATGCACGGCCAGTTACCCAACTTATGTGCAAGATCGCCTGAACGGCACCCCGATCGATATGGATTTGTGTAACTACACTGTAGGTCGCAAGCGTAATTACCAGACTTGGGGGATTGCGCCGACACTGCACGCCAAGCACGACTTGTTCGGCATCGAGAGCCGGCTGGATGCCGGCTTCCGGGCGCATTTCGAAAACCAGTATCGGGAGATGATCAGAGGCAATTCGCCAAACGCTCGCGACGGCCAGGTATTGGAAAATAACGAGCGTTTTGCCGATGCCTATTCGGGCTTTTTCCAAAATCAATTCATTTTGGACGATTGGACGTTTACGCCGGGTGTACGCGTCGAATCCGTCAGCTACCAGCGCAAGAATTTGTTAAACGGTGCGCAAGGCCAAAGCAGTTTGACGGAAATCTTGCCGTCATTCGCCATGACCTATAGTCCTATCGACGAAGCCACCTTGTTTTTCGGCATCCACCGCGGTTTTGCGCCGCCTAGGGTCGAGGATGCCGTTTACAACGATACCGGCGGATCTGCCGAAATCGGTGCCGAAATCAGCTGGAATACGGAATTCGGCATCCGGACAAGGCCTATGCGCGGTGTTAAAGCGGACTTGACCTATTTTCACAATGATTTCGACGCCTTGACGGTGTTGGGTACGGTAGGCGGCGGTAGCACGCCGGTTGCGCAAGGCAAAGCCTTGTATGAAGGCATCGAGTTGATGGCGCGTGCAGACTTCGGAGATGTGTTCGACTGGACCCATAATCCCTATGCGCAGATAGCCTACATGTGGCTGCCGACGGCTGAAACCACGGAAGCATTCCGCTGTGTGACGCTGTCCAGTGGTGCGACGCCGGCGAGTTGTCCCGGTGGTTACGTGAGAGGCTCGGCCGCCGGCAAGCGTGCGCCGTATGCGCCTGAAAACCTGTTGACCGCGACTTTGGGCTACTCGCATCCCAGCGGTTTCGATGCCCATCTGGAAGCGGCATTCGTCAGCGAACAATATGCCGATTTCATGAATCTGGAAAGCGGGGCCGATCATCCTGACGGACCGAACAGTCTAAGCGCTCGCACCGGTTCTTACGGCAAAATCAACGATTACGTGGTGGTCAATTTTGCGACTTCTTATAAAGTGCAGAAGGATTTGACTTTGTATGTGGCTATGAAAAACATGCTGGACAATACCTACATTACCGACCGGGTGCGTGGTATTCAGTCGGGTATGCCGCGCTTGGTGCAAGCGGGGTTTAAATACGAATTCTAAACGTCGCAACCGGTACAAATTTAGCGATAGGCGGGGTGGCCCGGCTAGTTGTCAGTTTGGCGTTTGGCCTGCTGTGTCAGCAGATCTAAGATGGGCTCGTCGGCCGCTAAAATGCGCGCAATGGCTTGCGCTTTGGCGGCCGACAAATAAAGTCTTAATTCCTGCGGATTTTCCAACAAACGTTTATGCGGATCGGTCAGTAGCCGCACCGTTGCTCGCCGCGGGGTTTGTAGCCAAATCGTCTTCACCACGGCCAGTTCGCCGCCATTCAATTCTACGATGTCGCCCGGTTGGTACAGCCCCAAAGCGTCAATGAAATGCGCCGCCAGTTGCGGATCGTAGGCTTTGCGTTTTGGACCGGCCAGTAAGGCCGCCGCGCCGGCATAAAAGCAGCAGATTGTCGCCATGGGTTTTAAGGCCGTAAGGTGGAACGCATCGCGGTTCCGCCGTATGGTGGCATTTGGATTGCCGATCGCCTACGACCGGGCGGCGGATTATTGTGATATTGCCGGTGATTCGCGGAGCAATCCGCTTATTGCAGAACCGTGGATGAGCACAGCGAAATCCGACATTTCGGAGCGTTTGGCCGTGAATTTTGGGTTGAAGTTTTCCGGTTGCGGTTGGTTTGGGTTTGGCTGGGGTAATTTGGCGGAATGCGCTATCGCTTTTCCGCCCTACGAAAGACGTGACAATCTATGCCGAATTATCGACGTTATCGGCTGCCGGGCGGTTGTTATTTTTTACGGTGACCTTGCAATTTAACGTTGACTTGAGAGACGGTATCTACGGCCCTGTTAGCGGCTTGGGTGAATGTGATCAGGGTGCGGTCGGCGCCGTAGCGGTCGGTAAAACCGCCGTAGCCGGTGATGAAGCCGGATGGGTCGTATCGTATAGCCCTGACTGCCGTTAGCCGGCGGGGTCGGGGTGATGTCTTCCGTCGTTGTAAGACAAAACGTCGGTACGTCTTAAAGCGCCGTTAGCTGTGTAGAATAATGGCTAGTAATGATCATGAAAGTTTCGCAGTCGCCCCGGCAAATGAAGGCAGTTTCGGAGCGACTTGCAGAGAAAAGTATTGCTCGGCACGCGTAACCTATCCCAATGCCGTGACGTTAAGGGATTCGGGACGGGCCTGGACACCTTATTCGAGACTACAAAAACCGAAAAACAAAAAAAGGGGCACACAGTGCCCCTCTCAATGTACCGGCTCACTAACGCTCGGAACCCATGCTTCCTGATCCGTTCATGGAACCGGAGCCAGAACCTGAACCGGAGGTTTGATTCGAGTTTCCGGATTGCTGGCCGCTGCCGGCGATGGCCGCCGACTGCGTGCGTTGCGGAAAGCTTTTTTCCAGACTATGGCACAGATCGCAGCCTATAGGCGTACCGGCCGGCACCACCACTTTACGTTTGACGCCTTTGGCCTTGTCGTTGACGAATACCCGTTCGACCGGAGTTTTGGACAAGCGCGTGCCCTTATGATCGGCACCGTGGCAGGCCGCGCATTGGTCTTCGCCGTTCTTGCCCGAGATCTTGGCGTATTCGTTGTGCCAGCCGCCGTTGCCGCCGGCGCTTTCGCTCCACCAGTACGGATCGTTGACCGGATGCATGTTGTGCGGGCCGCCGAGAATGTGTTCGACGTCGTCGCCGCTGTAGGTACCGCCGTCCAGATCGTCCATCAGCTTGAACGAGTCTTTGTCGTGGCAAACGTTACATTCCAAGATGGTGCCGGTATGTCCTTGCAGCTGCAATGCGGCGACGTTGTCGTTAGCGTTCGGGTCGCGGTTCGGCCACACTTCGTGCGCCACCCCGTGACACGCCGCGCACGGTACGTTGCCGTGGCTGTCCTTGCCTTCCCGATACAACGGCACCAAGACTTTCAGGCTTCTGTCGACGTTATCCAGCGTGTCTGTGTCGGCGTTGTATTGAGTGGCGCCGATACTGATAGCCTTGGCCGGATCGCTAACCCCCAGATCGTATAACGGCCTTACCGCAAACCGCGCGGCATCCGGATCGGTCAAATCGACCTTACGCGACAAGCCGGAATAGTCGCCCGCGTCGAACGCCCGCTTCATCACGCCGGCACTGAAATAGCCGCTATCGGTTTGCGGGGTAGCCATGCTATGCCCGGTATGGCAGGAGCCGCAATCCGGCTCGTCGAACCACGGCACCCGGTATTGGTTGCCGTCGGCGCTAATGCGCTCTACCGGTTTCTTGGTGTTTTGCCCCACCGCCAGCATGTCGCCGTGACAGTCGTAACAGGTGACCCCGGCGGTATACATGCGGTCGCGGTACAGCGGCTCGCGATGCCCGGCATGGCATTTCAGGCAATTCTCTTCCATCGGTACCTGCATGCCGTTGCCGTCGAAAATCGGAAACAAACTCAACGCATTCAAACCGGTACCGGTATAGCGCTCGTACATGCCGGTGGCAGTGCGTTTGATGTCGCTGTGGTCGGTCGCGCTTTTGTACTGCAACATGCCGTGGAAGCGGTGGATGGTGGGCGAATAATCCGGGTCGAAATCCGGAGTGGTGTAGTTGTGTTGCTCCCACTGCCACCAGGCATCGTCGCGGGTCAAAAATGCCATCGCGGAACCGTGGCACGCCTCGCAACTGAAAGGACTGTCCCCCGTACTTTTGTTGTTACCGTCGTGACTCATCCCGTATAGCATGGAACTCAACAGCCCCATGTTGTCGTAAAAATCGTGCAGACTGGTGTAATTCAGCGCAGCGGCGTATTCCTGATCTTCGATACTGTCGCCGGCCGCGTCAAAGAACTGCGGTTTATCCAGAATATCTTCCGCGGCAGGCGCCTTATCCGGGTTTTTTGCGATATACCATTTAACCCAAGCGGACGACCAAAACGCATCCCGGGTATGCGGCGCATTGGGGTTGGCCGCTATGCCGCCCTTGGCGTGACACTCTCGGCATTTGAAGTCTTTACCGCTAGTCAACACGCCGTCGGTGCTGGCTTTGACGCTACCGTTCTCCTTGACTTGCACGCGCACCAACGGATAAGGATTGATCCTGTTTTTATCGTCAACGTCCGTGATCGGCAGCGAACGCACGGAGCCGCCGGTGGTGGTACCCATGGCCGCCGCCATTTCCCTGGGGGTATTGGTCACGTAAGGGTTGGTTTTACCGGGCATTTGACTGCCGGGCTCCGCCGGATTAGCGGAAAAATTGATCGTACCGTCCAGATAATAACCTTCGTCGGGATCGGGAAAGTCGTCGGTGGCGTTGCTCCAGGACCAGCTCCAAGGCGCCATCGCCATCCAGGACAGGCTACGGTAACCGTCGCCTTTTTCCGATTCGGCACGGGTATAGGTTTCCCAAAAATCGGATTTACGGATTTGCGCGCCGCTAAAAGCGGCATCCAGCGGCCAATTTTGGCTGGTGGAATTGATGGAACCGGCGCCAACCGGGTCGCTGGGATTCGATGCGGCGGAGTATTGAATGTCGACATCGTTGGTGGTCTGCAACACCGGCTTCAAGGCCTTTTTATAGACGTAAGCATTCAGTGTGGTGTTTAACGGCGGAAACGAAGCGTATAGATTGGGATTCACCCTGGCGTCGCTGGCATGCATCATCGACCATTCGGCAACCGGCAGCACCACCAAGTCGTCCAGGACGCCGTCCAGTTCCGCACCCAAGCCGGCGGCGGTTTGTTCGCTTACTTTGGCCGGCAGCTCGCCGGGCGGATTGCCCACGGCGATGTTCACGGCGTCCTCGCAACGGCGGCCGTTGCTATCCGTGGCGACAAAGCGAACCCGATAGTTGCTGTTGTCGCGGACGAAAGTCGCCGACGTTTCGGCGCCGGATTTCCGAAAAGCCTCGGTTTGCAAAGCACCGCCGGCAAAATCCCACTCCTGACTAACGATAGTAGTCTTCTTATCTTTAAGGCTAACCGTAGCTTTAAAATCGGTAGCTTGATTCACGCTCAGCTGTGCGCCTTCCAGCGGTGTGGCGATACTGCATTGCGGTGCTTTGCGGCAAGATTTAGGCGCGCCTATCACGCTTTTTAAAGCGTCAAGATCGCCCGATTTGGCTCTGATACCGCACGGAATAGCGGGCAAAGCGTCTTGATTCAGAGACAAGCTGAATTTGCCCTTGCTGCTTAGCGTAGGGGCACCTAAAAATCGGCCGTTGACATCGTACAGCTCGACACCAGCGCCCGCATCGGCCTTACCGAGTTTGCCGCTGATCGTCAGCGTAGCTTTTTTAGCCAGCCACTGAGCCTTGCTCAACCGCAATTGCCCGGCTTCGGCATCGCAAGGCAATCCTGCTAGTAACCCGGTTAATATGACCAGTCCTACCACCGTAAACAGGCCGCCGGGATTGAATAAAGCGCGCATGTCCGCCCCCCTCTTGAATGTTTGAATAATTATTGTGCGAATGGTTAACAGCTAAACCGCAAGGTGCTATGCAATATCTACACCGACAATTAATCACAATAATTTCAATTAGTTAAATACAATTCAAGTTTGGAGCCTGGAAAAACCACGGGATATGCCGCAGAACAAACCGGAAAATAGGTGAAATGCCGGCCGAATACGCCCGGCTTTAGCGTTGTTCTTAATCGGCAACTTGGCTGTTAATTGTCGAAGCTTGTAGAAACCGGTCCGTCGACAAGCTTATAAGGGGCAGTCTAAGAAAATCGGGGAGACTCAGGGATGTGGAGTGTCGACGCGGGAAGTCCATCACAAGCCACCTCCACTCCAGAATGGGCTTCACGTTGTTCAACCCGCCTATCGGTTTCTCTTGCCGGGTCTATTTCGCCGGCCCAATGCAAGGAAAAATACCTGTGCGACATATTGGTGAAAACCGGACTATGTCCAACCGGCCACGCGTTTTATCAAACCGCTTCCGCGCTTCTATCTTTAGCTTGTAGCCCGGCTGCTTGGAAATCTTTAAGACTGCGTATTTTGGCACCCGGCGGCACAACCGAATGGTCTGCAATTAAAAAGCCGCCCAGAATGCAAGCGCCCGGCAAAAACAAGACCTTATCGCCTACGACCGGGCTATCTAGCGTATGCCGATTGGCCGGGCCGGAGCGGCCGATAGCGGTGCTTGCCATAAAACAGGCATGACTGCCTACCTGCCCGGATATGCCCACAACGGCCGGAGCATCCAACACTAAACCCGGACCTATCTTTCTATCCGGCTGAATATCGCAGCGCGTCGTCAATTTATTGGCCGTCCACACGAAAAACGACAGCCGACCAAGCCCGCGTAACAACAAAAAGCGGGAAATCCTATACAGCAACACGGCGTTAAAGCCGAAGTTGACGATGTGCTTTCTATCTTCCGGCAAAGGATATTTGAATCTGCGCCAGACCACGTTGCGTCTGGCGTCTTCGCCGATAAACCTGAGCAAGCCGGCTAGCGAATTCACGTCGCCATCCTGCTTGCGCCGTTTCGAGGTTCCGCTCAAAAAACGCAGCAACCGCAGCGGCTGGATCATGCCGGAAAGCATCAATATCGCCGGCAAAGCCGCGAATAAGCCGAGTACCAGCAAGACTTGCACGGTTAGACTCGGGATTTGCCTGCTTAGCACAACACTCCAAATGCCAATCAACAACGCTAAGTAAAAAACGATTTCGAAGCCGCTCAAAACGCCGTGATAACGCCGCCCTATGAAATAAAAACGCGCCGATAACTGTACCAGCAAGGCCGCAAACAGAGCCCAAAACGCACCGTAGATCGAATATTCGGGGACCCAAATGAGCAATGCCAGCCCGTATACCAGCGAACCGAACAACAAAGCCAAGGTATCGTCGCGCTGCCTATCCATGGCATTCAACATAAAGTTGGCGGCACAATCGAATCCCGCCAAGGGCAAAATCAACATAAAAACTTGGGCCAGCGGCACGGCCAAAGGATATTGATGCGGAAACAACAGCTGTACATACCCGTCCGCGGCGAAATATAAGCCGAGCGCGAACGGCAGCATGACGATAAAAAAAGCCGTTAAAAATATCCTGAACATTGCCCGGCTGATGCTGACGCCCTGCAAATGCCGCCGAGACAAGCTGGGAAACTGGCTGGTCATCAACGCCGTAATCACCATCATGCCGATTTCGAACAAACGGTAAGCAATCGCGTAATGGGCTATCACTTCGGCCGACTGATAGAGCGATAAAACCACAAAATCCAGGCGACTGATCACCAACGCCAACACGGTATTCAGTAAAAACACCGGAACGACTCGAAATATCTCGCGCAATGTCCGGCCATGCGGCAGCGTTTTTAAAAATCCCGGACAAATATCGCTTAATATTTCCAAATAACTGAGCCACAACAGACTCTTAGTCAAAAACAGCACCCACATCAAGGCATCGACGTCGTAGCCTTGGCGGACTAACACAATACTGGCTACAACGCGCAAAAAATTTTCCGCTAATGCCAAACGGGAGATGAATGCCGTTCTATGTAAGCTGGTTAACACGATTTCGGCGGTAAACGCCAAAATGCCCGGAACAATGCAATAACCGACTACCCGTATGCCCGCTTGGATGTCGTCGGGGTAAACGCTAAAGCCGAGGCCGAAAAAGATCGCCAAATTGATTAATAACGCCGATATCAATGCCAACAAACCAACGCTGACGTAATAGCGCGCCGCATACTCGGGTTTTCTGGCGACTTCACGCATCACATAGGGCGTCAACCCCAGCAGTGGCAAGGTTTGTAAGATGAAGAAATACGTCGTTACCAACGCGTAACGTCCCAGCAGCTCGGTAGACACCCTGCCCAGAACTATTAATATGAGTAGCGCCCCAAGCGGTAGCGCTAACCGCGAGATCAGGACATTAGCAAAATGCGTTAAGGCACGCGACGACACGCTGAGGATTGCCGGTTAAAGAATGTAAAAACGGTGCGATACATGCGCGCTAACGGACACTCGGTTTTAACCGTATCAAGCTGAGAGATTGAGCCGGAAAGCTGACATTGAACCGATTAGCGGATACTGCCAGCACGCTCTCGTTACGGGTCCAGCCGCCATCTTGATCGTCGATCAAAGTAATAAGCTCGCCGTTAGTGCCACTAAACCCGGACCAGCTGATGGCGGTCGGTACGCTATCCTCCAGACCTCGATTGACGACAGCCAACAACAAATCCTTATTGGCACCGATAACCGCAATGGCATCTAAATAGGGAACCTGCGCTAATGCCGGCAAATTTCCCTTGGCGTCTATCGAATACGCGGGGCTTTGCACCTTGGTGTCCAGCACGCTGCCTTGCGCCATTTGCGATAGCAAGGTCATCACATCGTAATTAGGCCGCTTCAGCAATACACCGTCTTGATACTGCAACATCCCGAAACTGCTGTTGTTGAGTAAAGACCAATGATTGGCCAGAACGACTTTGTCGTCGCGCATCATGGCGAACAGCATCATCGCATTGAACAATGCGCTTTCGGCACTGGATATGCGTTTATCCAACACGACTTTTTCGCCGAAAAACGTGTTGTATTCGGTAACGGCAATTTCCATCCGGTCGCGTTGATGGGTGGCCAGCAAGCCTTTTACGCTAGCCAAATTTTGCGCAAACACCATAGGCCCGGCCAAAACCAAGCGCTTTAAATCGTTATTGAAAAACATCTTGTCGAAGGGAGCGTAAAAATGCACGACGACAAAATCTAAGGAGGCATCCAAGTGTTTAATCACTTGTTCGTTCCAACTTAACAAATGCGGATAAACATTGACCATCCATGCAGCTTGGGTAAAAGACGCTTCCAAGGCCACACCGACTTTTATCGACGGATCGACCGTTTTCATCGCTTTAGCAAAATCTTTAACGCGCGCCGCGTAATTGGAGGCACTGGTATGACCGGGTTCGTTCGGCGAATAGATTTCGTTACCGATTTCGAAATAACGCACACCCAAGGCTTGCCGGTTACCGTTTTTAGCCCGCAACGCCCCCCATTCGCTCTGCGGGGAACCGTTCAGATACTCGACCCAATGCGCCGCGTCGGCCGGATCCGCTGAAAAATTCACCGTCACCACGGCGTCGCTACCGGTCAAGCGGCAAAGCCGAATGAACTCGTCGGTACCGAAATTAGACGGGGCCGGCTGGCCGCTATAGGTGACGCCGACCTTACGCTCCGCCAGCGGGCCGATTGCGTTTTGCCATTGATAGGTATTGCTCAACGCGCCGCCGGGAAAGCGAATAGCGCTCACCCCGGCGGATTTAACAGTGTCTACCACCGCCGGCACCAACGAATCTTGGCCGTTATCCGAAACAATAAGGCCGTCGCCGTTGGCCTCCCATTGCAAATTGGAGCCGAACAATAATCGAGGGATGACGCGCCCGGACTGTTGCGCATCTATCACAATGCCGGCCTGTTCAGCCGCCAAAACCGTGGTGCTGCCGTATTCAAAACACAGACAAACGCACAAAAATATCGCAGTTAAAGTTTTCATAGCCATGGTATCCGCCCCACTTACAACATCGGTTGGTACTATAACGCAGAACGCCCGGCCGATTGAGACATGAGCCGCACAACTCAGTCGGGTTAGCGTCGGTTAACTGAATTTTACCTACCTGTTGGTGCCGGGCGATTGCCTTGGCTATATAGCGATAAAGAGGATAACGAGTCGTGCGGAAACGGCTTGAGCGCTTGCCAACCCGCTTCTACCTGAGCCAACCTTTGCGTCTAAAGTACAAATAAGGCAACACGATGGAAAACGCCATCAGGAATAAGGCGAAGGGATAACCTAGCATCCATTCCAATTCCGGCATGTGTTGAAAGTTCATGCCGTAAATGCTGGCAATCAAGGTGGGCGGCAGCATCGCTACCGATGCGACCGAAAAGATTTTGATGACTTTGTTCTGGTTGATATTGATGAAACCAACCGTCGCGTCCATCAGGAAGTTAATTTTGTCGAACAAAAACGCCGTGTGACTGTTCAAGGATTCAATATCGCGCAAAATCTGCTGCGCATCTTCCAGCTGAGTCGGCGACAACAGTTTGCGCCGGATCAGGAAAGACACCGCGCGTTGAGTATCCAGCATGTTGCGGCGGATGCGACCGTTCAAATCTTCCTCTTCGGCGATGTCGGCCAGGATGCGTTCGGCCTCAGCGTCGCTGACGTTCTGGCTCAATACCTTTTTGCTGACGGCTTCTAACTCGGTATAAATATTTTCCAATGCGTCCGCGGAATATTCCGCTTCGGCGCCGTACAGATCCAGCAACAAATCCCTACTGTCGGTTACGAAGCCGGGCTGGGTTCTCGCCCTAAGACGTTGCAGACGAAATACCGGTAATTCTTCGTTTCTAACCGAGAACAACACCTCGTCGCGCAATACGAATGCGACCGGAACGCTGCGCGACTTACCTTCTCTATCCAGCAAAAAATCCGAATGAATATGGATTTCGTTTTGCTCGACATAAAACCGGGCACTGGCTTCCAAATCGGTTTGTTCGTCCGGGTCCGGCAAATCTACGGAGAAATGTTGGCCTATCAACTGCCGCTGAGCTTTGGTAGGCGACAACAAATCTATCCAAATTGGCTTGCCTCCCAACAAATCGTGCCGGCAGGTAATGGAAACCTTGGCCAGCCGGCCTTCGATCAATTCGAACGCGCATATTTGCCCGTCGCCGCAATGCGGTTCTCGATCGCCCACCAGCTGTTGCCGCAGACCGTCGGAAATTTCCCACAATATGTCGTCCTGGCGGGATTCCTCGATTTGCGTCCAAACCAATTCCGCATCATCCAACGGTAAGGCGGACAGAATGTGGCCGATTTCGACAGCGTTTAACCGCTCCAACAAACCGCGCAGTTCGGCCAAATGCTGTTTTTGAACTAAGGAAACGACTAATTTGCGGCGGGGTAAGGGTTGGTTTTGCACCATCCCTTCGACCAGACGGTGCTTTTTCAATAGATCGATGACAGTATGTAAAGCCAATAGCGACTCCGGACAGCCGGTTTGAGTAACCTCCGCCATGATACCCGACTTTGTCGGCTAATTGACATCCAAGCGAATAACCGAGTCTTGCTTCGATCCGCCGGTCGGGCAGTCTCATTCCATGTCGTAAGAAATGCCGGAATGCCTCACGTCTACGCCTTCCAGCATGTAGATCAAATATTCGGCAATGTTTCGGCTATGTTCGCCGCAACGCTCCAAGGATTTCAAAATGTGCATGATATCCATTGCCCGACCGATCAGCCGGACATCGTTCATCACATAAGTCAATTGATGCTTGATGCCGGCCAATAATTCCGCTTCGCACTCGTGGTTATAGTGTAAAAGCAAGTAGGCTTGCTCGGATTCCGCCTTATCGAAGGCCAACAGCAATTTCGACAACATCTTTTTAACCAATATGGCGATTTTGACGATGTCCGCCAACAAATTACGGTTGGGATCGCTGGTTTTAGGGTCGAACAACACGCTGACCAAACGGGCGAAATCGGCAATTTCATTGCCTATCTTTTCTAATTCGTAACTGATTTTGGCGATAGAAATGACGGTTCGCAGATCGTCGGCAACCGGACAATGCCTAGCCAACACGTTAATCACTTGAGCGTCGATCAAGTGTTCGTAGCTGTTAACTTTAGCATCGTCAGCGTTGATTTTTAACGCCATTTCCATGTCGCCGTCATCCAATGCAGCCAAGGTCTGCTCCAACTGGCAAACCAGTAAACTCACCATTTCGACGATTAGCGCATGCAGTTCTTTTAACTCAGCGTCAAACGCTTTCAGTGTGTGTTGCGTCATACGTTAACGATCCTCTTCTGAAACTCAAAAATTCCGGATTATTTTTTGGTTTTCCTATCTCCGCCATTTAAGGCCAATAGACTAAACGGCACCAACAACTACGGTTTCACTCATCCTGTTTCATCTGCCTGAAATCCTAAGCCAAAAATATGACGGAAATATGACAAGCAAGCGGCGTCCTTGCACTACTCTAAAAATATCGAATCGATATAATTTGACAAGCACAAGTCTCTGTAGTAAGTTTCGAATCGCTATCAATTAACCGAGGAGGGACATTATGACTAGCGCAAGGTATTACCACGCGGGCTGCCCGGTCTGCGTAACGGCCGAACAAATGTTACTAAACGTGATCGATCCAAATAAATATTCGCTGGAAGTCGTGCACGTCGGCGAACAATCACAGCGCTTGGCCGAAGCCGAAGCCGCCGGGGTGCAATCGGTTCCGGCCCTGGTGGTAGAGGGTCATGTTTTTCATATCAATTTCGGCGCCGCGTTAGCGGATTTGAAATCCTGAGGCACTGACATGAACGAAACGACACAAACCCTAGAAAAAGACCATTTTGTGCTTTATATGGTGCTTGCGGCCATTGCTTTAGTCGGCACGATTTTAGCGGTGAAGATGAGCGAAACCGAAAAATTCGCCCCTATCAAGCAACAATTAAACGAAGAGATTCAGCAAATGAATATTCGCATCATCAACGAGCGCGAGGTTTCACAATGACCAAACAACTTGCCTTAACGGCGCTATTAATGGCCTGCTTCCAATTCGAAGCCGAAGCGACTGAATACATATTCCGGGATTTAATGGCTAACACCTTGCCATCCGCACAGTGCAGCTCGGAAACCAAAGCCAAGGAAGCCGCGTCGCGCGAATATACCTTAACTCGTTACAGCAAACGTTTTTGCCAATTCCAAGGTTACGGTTGGCATTTAGAAGAAATCAAAACGGCAGGTACTACCGTCTGTACCTCTTGCGGCACTCAGACGGATCTACAAAAATGCCACCAAGAAGATGTCGTCGTCACCTGTAAACGCATCAAACCGGGTTCGGTAGGCATGCTACCCGGCCAAGGCTAAGGTTCCCCGCACAAAGCGCTGTATCGAACCGGTACCGGCTCGGCAGCGCTTTAATCCGATTTGTTTGTAATGATGCTCGCCCGCCTTTAGCGAAGCGGCTTACCGCCACTGTTTATCAATCCATCCTCCCTGGCATCAAAAAACTTAATGGCTGCGCAAAATCAGCCGGAACAAGCCGAATTGCGCCGATTTAAAAATGATGTAGCGATAAACCCATGATCGGCTGGAAATAGCTTAGTAACCGATGCTAAACAATCGCCAACTAGTTGCCGAATCTCTGATCGCATAGAATACAATGGCTGCGCTTCGCGTAGCCGAAAATACATTCTGGGAGAAATTTATGACGGAAAAACTCGTTTCCCTCTCGACGGATCCGAATAAGCCCGCTTGCGAAATGCCTGTCATACCGGGTGTTTTAGGGCCATCGGTAATCGATATCCGCACTCTTTACGCCAAAACCGGGTGTTTTACTTACGATCCGGGCTTTACTTCTACCGCTAGTTGCCGTTCAAAAATCACCTTTATCGACGGCGACGCCGGCATATTGCTGTATCGCGGTTACCCCATCGAACAATTGGCCGAACGTTGTGATTTTCTCGAAGTTTGCTACTTGCTGCTAAACAGTGAATTGCCAAACGGTGCCGAAATGAAAGAATTTGTGACCATGGTCAGTCAGCACGTCATGGTTCACGAACAATTAACCCGCTTCTACAGCGGGTTCAGACGCGACGCTCATCCTATGGCAGTGTTAGTCGGCGTAGTCGGCGCCTTATCCGCTTTCTACCACGATCACATCGACATCAATAATAGAGACGACAGATACCTCACGGCGATACGCTTGATCGCCAAGATGCCTAACATCGTCGCCATGTGTTACAAGTACAGCATCGGTATGCCCTTCATTTATCCGAAACGCAAACTCGGATACGCCGAAAACTTTATGCGCATGATGATGGGAGACCCGTGCGACGAATATCTACCAAATCCGGTATTGATTCGCGCCTTGGATCGCATTCTGATCCTGCACGCCGATCATGAACAAAATGCTTCCACCTCCACGGTCAGATTAGCCGGATCCAGCGGCGCTAATCCTTATGCTTGCGTGGCAGCCGGCATCGCCTGCTTGTGGGGTGCCGCGCATGGTGGAGCAAACGAAGCGGTGCTGAATATGTTGGAAGAAATCGGCAGCGTCTCCAATATTCCCGAATATGTCGCAAAAGCCAAAGATAAAAACGATCCATTCCGCTTAATGGGCTTCGGGCATAGAGTCTATAAAAATTACGACCCTAGAGCCAAACTGATGCGTCAAACCTGTCATGAGGTTTTGGACGAACTGGATTTAAACGACGATCCTTTGTTCAAATTAGCGATGGAATTGGAACGTATCGCCTTGGAAGACGAATATTTTGTCGACCGGAAGCTGTATCCCAACGTCGATTTCTATTCGGGGATCGTGTTACGCGCGCTTGGCATTCCTACGGAAATGTTTACCGCCATTTTCGCGTTGGCACGCTCGGTAGGCTGGATTTCGCAATGGGACGAAATGATATCCGATCCGGAACTGAAAATAGGCCGCCCAAGACAGCTTTACCAAGGCGTTCCGATGCGGGAAGTACAACCGATTTCCTTACGCTAATAAGCTTGCTCTTTGCCCTTACCTCAAGGACGAGGTAGTAAACCTTAGGCTTTTTGTTTTCGTATCTCGACTCGCTCTAACGACGCGACAAAATAAGACAGCTTGGCTTCGCTCTTACTGGAAAGATTTTCGAAAAATCCGCCTATTTGTACCCGATTAGGACTGATAGGCACAGCTTTGGTAAAGCGTACCGAAAAATCGAAATCCATGGTGTATTCGTCCAACACCAATTGACAGTTTTTAATTCTGTCGCCACGCTGAACCCTCGCGCGGTTCACAGGAACGTCGATACCCGCCCCACCACGGGAGAGATCGAACAAATAACCGGTCACCGAAATGCCGGTGCGTTCGGAAATCCCGGAAAAACCAATGTCGATAGAACTAATTTCAATTCTGGGAGCCCGCCGGCGTTGCGGATAATAAATGCGATCCGGAATGGATGCGCGGTAATAAGTAATCCCTTTGGAGTATCCGGTTTCCACACCGGTCAAATTAAACGACAAATGCACGCCTTTATGAAAAGTCGACATTTTGACCGATGGCGCTCTTTGAATTTCGAAATTCCCGTCTTTGGGGATCAGCTCATCGAAAACAATCAGATTTTTATCTAATTTAATACCTAAAATCGATGAATTATATTCGTTTTGACTACCTTCGATCTGAACGGAGCAAAGTGGAGAGCTGACTTCGATCTCGGATAACAAACCGGCTATTTTGATAGGATCGGTAATGAAGTTTGGATTTTCAAACGGAGTTATCTCGTAATTGTCGTCCGTATCTACCGCGACATCTTTTTGAGAAAACATACGCTTAATTTTATCGAACATATAATCCAGTCTGACAGATTGTTTATACGTTCAGTCTACACCGAAATCAAAGTGTGTGAAAATAGCTCGCTACGGGTACTACCGTCGGGGCCGTAGGTAGTCGCGATGGGGGATTTGCCGCGCAGAATCGCCAAAGAGCGCTGGGTATGCCGGCTCAATATATCGATGCCGGCGCCGTTTTGTTCGTTCAACTGACGACAGGTCTTAGACAAATTACCTATGCTGGCCCAACATTTCGCCGGCTCTTCGATGTCAATACCGCTTGCCCTGGCTTTAGTTAAATAGTGCTGCACCCCTTGCTGAGCCAGAGTTAATTTTTCAGTGGCTAAAACTTGGCTAAGCTGTTTGGCGAACTGCTCAAGATGGGCCACCACCTCTTTTTTATCGGCCGCGACGGCAGCTATGGACGCGGGATCGAATTTTCGCTGTAGTTGTTCTTGCTCTTTGGTTAGAAGATCCATTAAACGCTGCGTCAGCTTGTCGCCGTTCGCTAACAGTTTTTCAGCGATAGGAAAGGTTTTATCTATCATATCATCACGTCGTCTTCGATAACTTAGCTTCAAAATCCAGCATTTTGCCGGCCGTTCTCTCAAAATCAGGCTGATAAGTGCCGGCTTGTAAAGCGGCTTTGATATCAGCGACTTTTTTATCATTTACGACGGGAGTGGCGGCAATAACATTTTCGGCCTTTTTAAGATCTTGGGCGGTACTGGTAAGACTAACCGTATCGTCTTCCGCCACGCCTCCCGGCGACGGTTCCTTGCTTTCAACGTTAACTTTGTTGGTAGCAGCTTTGGCCGTCGCAGTCGCATTAATCGGAGCATTTGCATTGATCGATTGTATTGCCATGACTGAAGTCCTGTGGTGTTTTTGCTTGCAACTAGTATCGGCCACATTGTCTTATCCTTTAACGGTTTTTAGAAATAAACATTTACCAAACCCGGTTGAATCACCGTGGCTTGGATCACGCGTTTAGACGAGACGTTTTTGACTCTAATCTGTTGTCCCTTTACCCCGTCCATCATGGCTATACCGGTAGAAGAAATTAACAACCCGGGCTTCCCGGATTGAATGCTAACCGCTTCCCCCCGCTTGACGAGCGCGGGTTCGGCAAATAGCCCCTGATAGAGCACGCTTCCGGCCGGTAGAAAGCGAACACTTTGCTTACCCAGCGCCTCGTTAGCATCGCTTAGATAACCCTTTTGCAATAGAGCAACGTCTTTGGCTTCCAGTCGCAAATCTCCGGCCGATACAACATCGTTTCTGGCCAGTGGCTTAACCGTCACCAATACTTGTTTATAGGACTTAATGAAAACAGTGCTATAAATCGTCCAGCGGTTAGTGCCGTTACAGCTGACGCTAACCGTATTGCGGCCAGCCTGCAGATTGCCCGATTGCACGGCGGCGTCTAAAACCGAATCACAGGCAGGCAAACTCAGCCTGGGATCCAACGAAGGTTTGGAAATTTGGTAATTTCCGTTCGGCTCCAATGAACCGGTGACAAATTGATAGACCGTGTCTTCTATCGCTTGCAGCGATTGCTCGGTTTGCGCAAAACACGGCTGAATTGCAAGCAACGGCCACAACCATCGGATGTATCTTCTTAATGCTTTCATGACACAGACGGATAATTGACTTTATTGAAAATGAAGCAGAATCCATACCAAGAAATTTATTCAAGTTAGCAATTTCAAACTGACTATAATTTGATGACTATCAATTTGCGGGAGGTAATGTATGGCCGGAGTCTTAGACGGGGTTGATCAACGTACTAAATTGGCGGGACATAACCGGTTCGAATTATTACTATTCAGATTAGTGAGCAGGCAGCGCTTCGGCATCAACGTATTTAAAGTGCAAGAAGTCATACAATGCCCGCCGTTGACGCAGATACCAAAAGCGCATTCCGTAATCTGCGGAGTTGCCCATTTACGCGGCAAGACTATTCCGGTGTTGGATTTATCGATGGCGATAGGCATGCGTTCTTTACCTCGCGACACCGGCTGCTATGTGATCGTCACCGAATACAATCGCTCTATTCAGGGTTTCTTGGTCGGTTCGGTCGACCGTATTATCAATATCGGCTGGGAGCAGGTTAAAGCTCCGCCTAAGGGCGCCGGCCGGGAAAGCTACCTGACTGCGGTAACCGAGGTCGACGGAGAATTAATAGAAGTGATCGATGTGGAAAAAGTAATGAAAGAAGTGATGGGAGGCCGCGAGGAAGCTGCGGCGGAAACCATCGATAACGAATTGACTTGCCAAAACGACCACATCCTGGTGGTGGACGATTCCAGCGTTGCGCGCAATCAAGTCAAACGCGTCTGCGACCAAATCGGTATCGAGTGTACCTTATTGAAAGACGGTTTAGAAGCCTGGGAGCATTTGTCCAAATTAGCGGAAGAAGGCGTCAGAATTCAAGATAAATACTCAATGATCATCTCGGACGTAGAAATGCCGCGCATGGACGGTTACACCTTGGCCACCCGAGTCAAATCCAATCCGGCCATGCGTGAGGTTTATTTAATTTTACACACTTCACTAAGCGGCGTGTTCAATACTGCCATGGTACAGAAAGTCGGCGCTAACGAATTCTTAGCCAAATTCGATCCGGATTCGCTGCTTAGCGCCATTCAAAAACAGCTTAGAAACCTGCGCGGACAATAATCCAAACCTGTCCGCCACTAAAACCCCAAACCACGTATGCCTATCAAACCGGGCATGTCTGCACTTGATTTCTACCGCCGATTTTTGCCCTGTACATAGCGGCATCCGCTCTTTTTACCAAGCTTTCCATAGAATCGCCCTCACGCAAAGAACTAACTCCCAGACTTGCCGTGATATTCAGCACGGTCATACCGTAAGCGAGGGTATGGGCTTCGATGCCGGCACGAATTCGTTCCGCAATTAAAACCGCTTCATCGTTACCGGTATCGGGCAACAAAATCACGAACTCTTCGCCGCCGTAGCGAAAAACCGCGTCGCTGCCGCGAATACTTTCTTTGATCCAGCCGGCCAGAGAAGATAGGGCCAGATCGCCGCAAGCATGACCATAATTGTCGTTGATACGCTTAAAATGATCGATATCAACGAAAACTAACGATAACGTCCGCTCGGCGCGAGCTGCACGTTTGATTTCGCGCATCAAGGTGTCGTTGAATGCCGCCCGATTATGCGTTTGCGTTAATGTATCGGTATACGCTTTTTGCAAGGCTTGTTGAAACAAGGTTGCATTGCGCAGAGGATAAATCAAACAACATAGCAAGCTTTCAAGCATCCTTAGCTCATCTTTTGTAAAGCGCTGGCTGCGGGTAAGTTTCAATTCGCCGAGTTGCTGATCTTCGACTTTCAAGCCATAGCAACATGAGTGGCGGCCGACCGCTCCCCGTTTAAATGCCAAGTCGAATTCGCGGTTGATATATTCCACGCTGTTATGCGGAATGGTGGCTTGAATTTTGTTGCCGAAAATAGAAATCAGTTCGCTGAACTCCAAAGTCGTTTGCAGCGCACTACTGATATCGTAATGGTGTAAATTGACCGCAGCCGACGCTTCGAAGCTTTTATTACTGACAACGGCTAATTCAACGGCTTTTTCTTTCATGACACATCCTCTGGCCTTGAACAGGTATTTACCCATACAAAGCCACAAGCGTGCCAGTTGTTAATTGTTTATATAAAACAATTCATTACAGTTTGACAATGCTAAAGGTGGCAATTTTTTGCCACTAATGCAGACTCGCTTTCCCTAGATATCCCAAGCTCGAAAAAAGCAATCAAGCTAAGCGCTACGGTTAAAACAAGCCGAGTTGCACCTGAGCCACCTCGGACATCATGTCTCTGGACCACGGCGGATCCAGCACGATTTCCACATCGACAGAATTGACTCCGGGCAAAGCTCTGATCGACTTCTCCACATCGGATTGCAACACAGGCCCCATACCGCAACCAGGGGCGGTGAGCGTCATGCGGATACGCACGTCGTTCCCACCTTCCGCCGCCGTGACGTCGCATCCGTAGACCAACCCCAAATCGACGATATTGACCGGAATTTCGGGATCATAGACGGTCTTCAACACCTCCCAGCAATTTTTAGCCACCGCTTCGGCATCGGTCTCGGACACCAAGGTATGTAGCGCATGCGCCTCTTTACCCAAAGCATCCGCATCGCTACCGGCTATCCGCACCATGTGCCCGTAGTCGGTTACCACGGTAAAATTACTACCCAAGGATTGATGTATCGTGACTTCCTGGCCTTTGTTCAAGATACCGTGGTAACCGTCCGGTATGGTGACGATATTGACATCCCGCGTTAAACAAACAACTTCTCTTTCTGCCATAACGATTATTAAAAGGTAAACGTTTGCGCGTCAAAAACTTGACCGGTAACGCCGATACTCGTCGCGCCAAACAAATGACAGTACAGTGCATCCATACAATTAGGTTCCCGCAACCGGGATTTATCTTCGCCGGGATACGCTTTTTTCCGTATCGGCGAATCCACAGGCCCCGGAACCAGGGTATTGACCCGTATTTTTTGTCCGGCCTCGAATTCCGCCGCCAAAATGCGCGCCAAAGCTTCGAGCGCAATTTTGGATACCCCGTAGGCGCCGCTATAGGCTTGCCCTCGCCTGACCGCCGAATCGGAGGTAAACACAATAGATGCCTGTACACTTTTTTGCAGTAAAGGCAGCAACATCCTGGTCAATAAGAAGGCTGCGTTCAAATTCACGTTGAGAGTGTGTCCCCATTCCTTAGTACCGTGCAGCGTAATCGGCGTGTAAGCGTTAAATTCGGCAGCAGAATGCAACAAGCCCTGGAGAGCGCCGTAGCGCTGCTGTATTGCATCCGCCATGTCCTGATATTGCGCCTCGTTCGCTCCCGCCAAATCGAAGGGATACATGACAGGCTCCGGCCCGCCCGCTTCCACAATGGCGTCGTATACTTTTTCCAGTTTCGGAATGCTTTTATCAAGCAGAATCAACTCGGCGCCCTGTTTTGCCAACGCCAACGCCGCGCTGCCGCCGAGACCTCCGCCCGCTCCGGTAATTAAAATGACTTGCGAGGTTAACGGCATAGCGAATCCTTGATCCAACCGGTTAATTGCTCAGCGTTCTCGATCAAACCGTCCGCGCCCCAAAGCCGAGGCTCATCGTTTAACCTTAGATAGCCGTATGTCGCCGCCAGCGTTTTCATGTTGGCGCTCTTACCCGCGGTAATGTCATGCAAAGCGTCGCCGATGTAGACGCAGTTTTTCGGCCCGACTCCGGCGCTGGCGCACGCGGCGAACATCGGCGCCGGATGCGGTTTACTGTGGCCGGTACTGTCGCCGCTGACTATGCAAGCTGCACGCGGCGTTAAACCCAATGCTTCCATTAAAGGCAGGGTAAAACGCTGACGCTTATTGGTTACTACCCCCCACTTCAATCCCCAAGCCTCTATCGCGCTTAATGCCTCATAAAAACCGGGAAACAAACGGCTGTGGGTTGCGATATTGTCCTGATAACAAGTCAACATGAAAGCCAGCATTTCTTGCTGCGCGTCGTCATCGGCGGCAGGCGCCGCTTGCCGTATCATCGCCAAGGCACCGCTGGAAATCTGCGGCTTGACCGTAGCACTGTCCACACCAGGCAAACCGAATTGCAACAAGGTCCGCTGCAAACAAGCGATCAAATCCGGCGCAGTATCGACCAGGGTCCCGTCCAAATCGAATAGTACGCACTGTAAATCAAATCCCGGCATATCCGTCTCAGCCTACACGCTGAAACGCGGCAATGTAATTGACGTCCACATCTTTGCCCAAACTAAACCGCTTACTAAACGGATTGTATTGAATACCTATCATCGCTTTCAGTTCCAAGCCGTTACTCCGGGCCATATGGCTAAGTTCGGAGGGCTTGATAAAGGTTTTATATTCATGCGTACCTTTAGGCACCATCTTCAACACATGTTCAGCCGCCACGATTGCCAATAAATAGGCTTTAGGCACCCGATTCAAGGTAGAAAAAAATACCATCCCCTCGGGCTTGACCAAACGTGCACAAGCGCTAACCACGGAAGCGGGATCGGGGACGTGTTCCAACATCTCCATGCAAGTCACGTGATCGAAACCGGCCGGCTCGCGTTCCGCCAAGGCCTCGGCGCTAATTTTCTCGTAACGGGCATTACACCCGGTCTCCAAACCGTGCAAATCGGCGATGTCGATCAGCTCGTCGCTAAGATCGATGCCTAACGCATTAGCCCCGGCCTGTGCGAGTCCTTCAGTCAAAATGCCGCCTCCGCAGCCGACGTCCACTACCTTTGCATCCGAAATATCGGCGAATCGGCGAATAAACTCCAACCGCAAAGGATTCACTTCGTGCAAGGTCCTAAGCTCGCCACCCGGGTCCCACCAACGTTCGGCTTGCGAACCGAATTTATGAATTTCGTGGGGATGAACGTTTTCTGTCATAGCATTAGCGGTCGAAAGGGTTGATCTATATCTTACTATATTACTCGGTTATTCGTCACAGGTGTCCCATCCCGCGAGTAACAGCAAGGTCCAAGAGTTAATCGTCGATAGGATGGAAGCGGACGAATTTTACGGTATTGTCGTCGCGTTGAATGATTTCCAAGATATATCCGTGCAAACGGATGCTGGTACCGGGCTCGGGAATGGTCTCCATATATTCCAAAATCAAGCCGTTCAACGTTTTCGGTCCCTCGGTGGGTAAATCCCAATGAGTTACCCTATTTAACTCGCGTATGCTGATGCCGGCGTCCACAACATAGCTTCCGTCTTTTTGCGCCTGAATGGCCGGCTCCTCGGCAATCAATTCGCCGACGATTTCTTGCAGCAAGTCGTCTAAGGTGACCAAGCCTTGCACATCGCCGTATTCGTCCACCACCAAGCCGATGCGCAGTTTTTCGGCCTTGAATATCTGCATTTGTTTGTGGATGGACGTACTGGCCGGAATGAAAAACGGTTTAGTCAAACTGTCGATAATGATTTGTTTGTCGAAGTCGACCAAACTGATACGCGACAACACCGAACGTATGTGCAGAAAACCTATGACCCGGTCGATATTTTTTTTGTAGACCGGTAAGCGGGTATGCGGACTATTGCGCAACTGTTCGATAATCTCTTCGATCGAATCTTCCATATCGATACCGACAATATCCTTTCTGTGCGTCATGATGTCTTCGACGCTGGCGGACTCCAAATCCAAAATGCTCAGCACCATATTTTGATAGCGGGCCGGCAACAAGTGACCGGTATCCGACACGATGGATTTGAGTTCGTCTTTATCCAATAAGTCTTTCTTGACCTTGTTCGGATTCATGCCGACCATGCGCAGTAGCAAATTGGATACTACGTTTACCACCCAAACGACCGGATAAAACAACTTGAGCAGCGGCACGTAAATCCAAGCGGAAACAAAAGCCAAACAGTCGGGCTTGAGTGCGGCCAGAGTTTTAGGGGTCGCCTCGGAGAAGATCAATACCACGATCGTCAGAACGACTGCCGCCGGAGCAATCATCTCTTCTCCGCCTATGCGGATGGCAATCAACGTGCCTATCGAAGAGGCCGCAATGTTGACGAAATTGTTCCCCAACAATATCAGCCCGATTAAACGGTCCGGGCGTTTGAGCAAATCGTGAGCCTTAATGGCTCCCCGGTGTTTTTTTTTCACGAGATGCTGCAACCGGTAACGGTTCAACGTCATCAGAGCGGTTTCGGAGCCGGAAAAGAATGCGGAAAGAAGCAATAAAACAGCGAGTATGCCAAACAGCACACTTAAGGGAATGTCGTTCAAAGAGAGCGCTCAAGATTACAAAACATGAGGTTATGTTTCTACGTAGACCGCTATTTGTCAAGTCGATAAGGCTGGCTTAATCGAGCGTCTATCTGCACAATTCCTAACACAGGCGTTAAGATTTATTCTCCAAAATATTGAAATAGATTGCATTTTGACAAGCTTACGATTCGATGCTTAACTTTAAAAGTTCCCAGCACTCCGACCGGTCTCAACCGTGAATACCCGTATGGATTTTCCATCCTTTTTGTTAATCGACGATAGCGCCTCCAGGACTGAGCAAGTTCGCACGATTCTTCAATTTTTGGAATACCCGCTTACGGTCACCACCAGCATCGATTTCCCTTCTTCACTGGAGGAACCCAACGACTTCGACGCTATCATGGTCGGCAGCACGCCGGACAAACAGGCGGCCTTATTGCGCAATGTCGACGAGAAGTGCCACGGCACACCGGTAGTGTTACTGCAAGATAAGGAAACGCCGCCGATCAGCAGCGCCATCCAGCAACTGATCACCCATAGTTTGACCTGGCCTACGGTATATTCCGAATTCATTGAATTCGTCGACACTCTCCCGCTACGCCGAGAAGCCGACAGTCCGAAAGCGTCACACAAAGGCTTAGTCGGACGCAGTCCCGCGATACAACAAACCCGCGACTTGATCGATCAAGTCGCCAAGTCCGATGCCACAGTGCTGATTTTAGGCGAATCCGGCACCGGCAAAGAAGTGATTGCCCAAGCATTGCACCGAGCCTCGTTACGCAAAAATCAGCCCTTCGTCCCGGTCAACTGCGGCGCCATACCCGGCGAACTGCTGGAAAGCGAACTGTTCGGCCACGAAAAAGGCGCGTTTACCGGAGCATTGACCAGCCGGCAGGGCCGCTTCGAACTGGCCGAAGGCGGCACTTTGTTTTTGGACGAAATCGGCGACATGCCGATGCCCATGCAAGTCAAACTGCTACGCGTGCTGCAAGAACGGACTTTCGAACGGGTCGGCAGCAATAAAACCATCCATTGCAACGTTCGCATCATCGCCGCCACCCACCGGCATCTGGAACAAGAAATCGCCGAAAAGCGGTTTCGGGAAGACTTGTTTTACCGTCTGAACGTATTTCCCATCGAAGTTCCGGCGTTACGCGAGCGGCCGGAGGACATCCCCTATCTGGTGAGCGATTTGATTGCCCGCATGGAAGCCGACAAGCGCGGCTCGGTACGTTTGAGCCGGGAAGCAATCGCCTTGCTGATGCAACATCAATGGCCGGGTAACGTACGGGAGTTATCCAACCTGATCGAACGCTTAGCGATTATCTATCCTAACGGCATGGTCGACGCCGCCAATTTGCCGGAAAAATTCCAGGGTTATCAGCTTCCGGACGATAGCAAACTGGATTGGAGCGATCCCGAGCCCGCCGCCGCTCCAGCGCCGCTGCCATTCAGATCCGACGCCGAACAGCCTATGTTGGCTTTCGCCCCAGGCGGCACTATTCAATTGCCGGAACAAGGTATCGATCTAAAGGAATACCTAAACGAATTGGAAAACGAACTAATTCGTCAGGCTTTAGAGGAATGCAACGGGGTCGTCGCCCACGCCGCCAAGCTGTTGAACATGCGCCGTACCACGCTGGTAGAAAAACTGCGTAAAACCGACAGCCAATAATCGACGCGTCAAAAACTCGCCAACAAATTATAACCCATTGAATAAATTCTAAATTATATATGGCCTGAAAATTGCTTTTTCTCCGGAAACAGCCAATTTCCGCTTTGCCATGACTAATCCGCACTTCCAGTTTCAGCAAAAATCCGAACGTCTGGCGGACGCCTTTCGCATCTTCAACGAACTGTCGGAACATTTAGCGCAGTCTTATCAAGGCTTGCAGGAGCAAGTTGCCCGGCTGAACGTCCAATTGGCCGCCGCCCGCAGCGAGCGCATGGCGACCTTGATAGAAAAGGAAAAACTCGCCGCGCGCTTACAACAGATACTTGCCGCATTGCCGGCCGGCGTGCTAGTCGTGAATGCCCAAGACCATATCGTCGACTGCAACCAGCAAGCAGTCAGCCTGCTTGGCGAACCGCTGATAGGCTTGGACTGGCAAACCGTATCCGCCCGCAGCTTACACCCGTCCAATTCGCCGCACGAACATCTGTTGGCCGACGGTCGGGTCGTCGCCATGACCGTCAACCGCCTCGGCGAAACCGACGAACGCATCATTCTTTTGTCCGACGTCAGCGAACTGAGACAACTACAAGATGCCTTGGCCCAACAAAAACATTTATCCGCCATGGGCGAAATGGTCGCAAGTCTGGCCCATCAAGTCAGAACGCCGTTGGCGACGGCGATTTTGTACGCCTCGCAACTCGCCACTACCCAACTGCCGCTCAGAAAATACCAACCGTTTGCGGAGAAAATTTTGGAACGTCTGCACTTCCTGGAACGGGAAGTCAACGACATGTTGATTTTCGCCAAGCAAGGCCGTTTAGCGATGCAGGGCTTTTCTTGGCTGGAATTGTTGGCGAAAAGCGCCGAACGCATGGCGCAGTTTAACGGTACCTTCGAGCTGGACAATCGCGTCATAGACGACGACATGCTGGGCAACGAAGCGGCACTGCGCGGCGCATTGCTCAATCTTCTCAATAACGCCATCGAAGCCGGCGCCACCACCGTCAAACTGACTGCCCAACAAAGCGGCGCTAACGTCGAAATTCTGATTGCCGACAACGGCCCTGGCATCCAACCGGAAGCATTGCAACACTTGTTCGAACCTTTTTTCACCACCAAAATCAGCGGAACAGGCTTGGGTCTGGCCGTGGTCAAAAGCGTGGTCAACGCCCACAACGGCCGGATAGATTGCCATAACCGGCCCGATCAAGGCTGCACGTTTCACCTGAGCTTGCCTATCGTGCAACCCCCTATCAACCTATCCAGTGCAACGCAACGCCCCCATCAAGCGAAACTCAAGGAGCATCAACATGAGACGGCATGACATTTTGATCGTGGAAGACGATCTTTCTTTGTGCGAAGCCCTATGCGACACTTTGGAGCTAAAAGGCTACAGCGTCAAATCCGCACAAAACGGCACGGAAGCCTTGAGCCTGCTACATAAATTCGAGTTCGGCCTAGTCATTAGCGACGTGCAAATGCCGGTCATGGACGGCCTGGAGCTGCTGCAAAACATTCGGCAAAAATTCGATCGTTTGCCGGTGCTGTTAATGACAGCCTATGGTACCGTTCCCCGCGCGGTGGAAGCCATGCAAGCCGGCGCGGCGGATAATTTGATCAAGCCGTTCGAAGCCGCCACCTTGGTTAACAGAGTAGCCGGCTTGATAGTACCGGCCCCGAGCAGCGAGCCTGAACGGGTCATCTGCGACGGGCAAATGAAAAAACTCTACGGCTTGGCCAGTAAGGTGGCTAAAACCGGGGTGAGCATATTATTGGAAGGCGAAAGCGGCTGCGGTAAAGAAGTCATGGCGCGCTACATTCACCGCAATTCGCATTACCACGCCGGCCCCTTCGAAGCGATCAATTGCGCGGCCATACCCGAAAACATGCTGGAAGCCGTGTTGTTCGGTTATGAAAAAGGCGCATTCACCGGCGCCACGCAAGCCATGCCCGGTAAATTCGAACAAGCGCAAAACGGCACCCTGCTTTTGGACGAAATTTCCGAAATGGACTTGAGTTTGCAAGCCAAACTATTGCGGGTATTACAGGAAAAAGAAGTCGAACGCTTGGGCGGGCAACGAAAAATTCAGTTGAACGTCAGAATTTTGGCAACCACCAACCGCAAGCTCAAAGACTACGTCAAACAAGGCCTGTTTCGGGAAGACTTATATTTTCGCTTGAACGTATTTCCACTCAGAATTCCGCCGTTGCGCGAACGCATCGGCGAAATTTTGCCGCTGGCTTACGAGCTTTTGGCCAAACATAGCCCGCACAGCCATTCGGCTTACCGATTCGATTCGGAAGCCATCGACAAATTGCAGGCCTACCACTGGCCCGGCAACGTCCGGGAATTGGAAAACGTCGTGCAACGCGCCTTGATCTTGCAAACGAACGGTTTAATCAGCAGCGAATGCCTGCTGTTCGAAGACGAAATCGATACCGGCATGCGCTGCCCGTATGCCGAAACCTCTCCGTACCGGCCGGACCTAGACATTCCCGTTAATGACGGCGATGCGGCGGACAGCGTGAGCCTGGGCGACGGTGTGCGCTCGGCGGAAGAAAAAATCATCCTGCAAAGTCTGCAGGACGCGCAAGGCAACCGCAAAGCCACCGCGGAAAAATTGGGTATCAGTCCGCGCACGTTAAGATATAAAATCGCCCGTATGAAAGAAGCCGGACTACCCGTGCCTTGCTGAATTAACATGGCTTGAAAAGTGCTTGTTTAGAATAAAACGCTAAGCGAGAGTCACGAAAATGTCAGATATTAATGTCAATCACTTATTGGCCCAAATGCGGGCCATGTCTGTGGAAGCGAGCAGCAAGCCGACGCTGAGCGAACAGGTAGGCAACGACTCCAACGACTTTGCCGCCTTGCTGAAACAGTCCATCGATGCAGTCAACCAAACCCAACAAACTTCGAGCCAAATGGCAACCGCGTTCGAAACCGGTCAATCCGACGTCAGTCTGGCCGAAGTCATGATCGCTTCGCAAAAAGCCAGCGTATCCTTCCAAGCCATGTTGCAAGTGCGCAACAAATTGGTCGACGCTTATAAAGACGTCATGGGCATGTCGATCTAAGGCGCGATAAGCCATGAGCGAAGCCAATAACAACTTCCCGGTCGAAACGCTAGCGCACGAGGCCGTCAAACAAGAAAACGATAATCTCCACCCTGCCGTCCGCAATTTATTGAAGTTGCCGCTCAGCCGGCAAATCGGCTTAATGCTGGCCTTAGCGGCCAGCATCGCCATCGGCATGGCGGTGGTGTTGTGGGCGCAAGCGCCCAATTACGATTTGCTGTTTACCGGCGTCGCGGAAAAAGATGCCGCCGAAATTCTGGAAGCGCTGGATAAAATGGGCGTGGAATATAAGGTCGAGCCCGGCAGCGGCGCCGTCATGGTGCCGACCGGCGACGTCAGGGAATTGAAATTGAAACTGGCGGCGCAAGGTCTGCCGCGCAGCACCAGCTTGGGCTACGAACTTCTGGACAAAGACAATGGTTTCGGTACCAGCAAGAGCGTGGAAATGATGCGCTTCCAACGCGCATTGGAAGGTGAAATCGCCCTGACCATACAAACCATACAAAGCGTCAAATCCGCCAAAGTCTTGCTGGCATTGCCGGTACAATCGGTATTCGTCCGCGAACGCAAAAAACCCAGCGCGTCGGTGATCGTCGAACTTTACCAAGGCCGCAGCCTGGAAAAAGAACAAGTCGAGTCCATCGTTCATTTGGTCGCCTCCAGCGTCCCGCTTATGGAAGCGGGGCAAGTCACCGTAGTCGATCACAAAGGCCGCTTACTCAACAGTAAAGACACTCCGGAAGACCTGTCGCTAAGCACCAAGCAATTCGAATACAAGAAAAATATTGAAGAACATCTGCGGCAACGCATAGAAAACATCCTGGCACCGCTGGTCGGCAGCGAAGGCATGCGGGCGCAGATTTCCGCCGACGTGGATTTCACCGTCACCGAAAAAACCCAGGAACTGTTCAATCCGGATTTGCCCGCCCTACGTAGCGAACAAACTCAAGAAGATCTAAACTCCGTCAATAAAATCCAAGGCGTGCCCGGCGCGCTATCCAACCAACCGCCGCCGACCGGGGTTGCCCCGGAAGTCGCCAGCGGCCAGGAGAAACAAGCCGACGCCGAATCGGGCTCCAGCAGCAAACGGGCTACCCGCAACTACGAATTGGACAAAACCATCACCCATACCCGCCAGTCCACCGGCGCCTTGCGGCGGCTATCGGTCGCGGTGGTGGTGGACGATAAACACGTACTGCTGGACGGCAACAATGCCCAGCAAGCCTATTCGCAGGAAGAATTGAACCAACTGCGCGACTTGGTCAAACAAGCCGTCGGCTACGACAACAGCCGCGGCGATCAAGTAACGGTCACCAACGTCGCCTTCAAAACCCCGGACGCTTTGCAAGAAGTATCGGAACCGATTTGGGAAAAACCCTGGTTCATGGACGTCATGAAGCTGGCCGTCGCCGCCCTGGTGCTGACCTTGCTGATACTGAAAGTATTACGCCCGGCCTTTGCCACCCTGATCGGCAAAGACGAAGCCGAGCAAAGACTCAAAGAACTGGAAGAAGCCCGTCTGGCCGCAGAAGCCATGGGCGGGGTAGTACGCTTCGACGAAGAAGGCAAACCGGTTGCAGTCAGGGTGGAAGACGAAGACGGCCAACCTTTGGCATTGTCGGCCGGCGTAGAAGATTTACTGTTGCTGGAAGCACCGCAAAGCTACGAAAAACGCTTGGAATACGTACAAAAACTCATAGACGAAGACCCGAAACTGGTCGCCCAAGTCATCAAAACCTGGCTGAAAGACGATGGCTGAAACAAGTAAAGATTTATCGCACGCGCAACGCGCCGCTCTGTTGCTGCTGGCCGTAGGCCAAGACCGAGCCGCCACCGTGTTGCGCCACATGGGTCCCAAGGAAGTCCAGCTCATCGGTTCGACCATGGCTGCTTTGGGGCCGATTTCGTCCGGCATGGTCGACGAAGTATTGGAAGAATTCATCATCCAGATCAAGAACGAAACCGGCCTAGGCTTGGATTCCGACGAATACATCCGCAACATGCTGACCAGCGCATTGGGTGCCGACAAGGCGGGCAACATCATAGACCGCATCTTGCTGGGCGCCAACAGCAAAGGCATAGAACAACTCAAATGGATGGATACCCGCTCCATCGCCGATTTGATCCGCCTGGAACACCCGCAAATCATCTCCATCATCCTGTCTTTGCTGGATCCGGACCAATCCGCCGAAGTATTGACGCTGTTACCGCAAAACATGCGTTCGGATATTTTAATGCGCATCGCCACACTGGAAGGCGTGCAACCGGCCGCGCTACGCGAATTGGACGACATCATGGAAAAACAATTGACCGGCAGCGACGGCGTCAAATCTTCGCAAATCGGTGGCGTGGACGCGGCCGCCAATATTTTGAACTTCATCGAAAGCGCCGTCAGCGAGCCGATGATGCAAGACATCAACGAAGCCGATTCCGACTTGGCGCAACGCATTCAAGACAAAATGTTTGTGTTCGGCGATTTGATCGCCGTCGACGACCGCGGCATTCAAACCCTGCTGCGCGAGGTATCGACCGATCAATTGCTGTTGGCCTTACGCGGCGTGGATACCGGCCTGCGCGACAAAATCTTCTCCAATATGTCGCGCAGGGCCGCCGAAATGCTGCGCGACGATCTGGAAGCCGCCCCGCCCGCCCGCTTGAGCGAAGTGGAAGCGGCGCAAAAAGACATCTTGTCTATCGCCAAACGCTTGTCGGATGCCGGTGAAATCGCGTTAGGCGGCGGTGGCGGTGGCGATGAGTTCGTCTAAACACCAAAAGTTTTCGCCTGCCGAACTGCAGGCATTGGATACCTGGACCGATCTGGAGGATTTCAGCACCCCGCGTTCGGAAAACGTTGCTTTAGAGCAAGCCACCCAAATTTTGACGGTGGAAGAAATCGAAGCCATGCAAAAGCAGGCTTACGACGAAGCTTTCGAACTGGGACGGCAACAAGGATACGAGCAAGGCCTGGAGCAAGGTTTCCAACAAGGTCAGCAACAAGGCTTGGAACAAGGCATGACCAAAGGCTACGAACAAAGCCAGCATCTGGTGCAAAATCAGGTCAAACAGCTCGGCATGCTGTTGGAATCGTTAGCCGAACCGTTTCGAAACCTGGACGAGGAAGTGGAAAAAGAGTTGGTCCAACTCGTCATCGCCATCGCCGGATTGATCATACGCCGCGAACTCAAACACGATCCCGGACAAATCGTTGCCGTGATCCGCGAAGCCGTCAACGTGCTGCCCTTATCGTCGCAAAAAATCACCCTGACGCTGCACCCGGAAGACGCGGAATTGGTGAAATCGGTCTTGCACTTGGACGAAACCATGCCGCCATGGCGCATTCAAGAAAATCCCCTACTGACTCGCGGCGGCTGCACGGTGCAGACTGAAGTGTCTTCGGTCGACGCCAGTCTGGAAAAACGTCTATCCGCGGTCATCGCCACGGTATTGGGCGGGGATCGGCAACAGGACGTCAATCCATGATGCCGGACGTCAACCGGGCAACCGCCTGGCTGGAACGCCTGAAACCCTACCGGCAGCGCCTCAACGAACCGCCGGAATTAGTGGTGGAAGGCAAGTTATCGCGCATGGTCGGCCTTACCCTGGAAGCCGAAGGCTGCCGGGCCGCCATCGGTTCTTTATGCCAAATCGTCACCAAAAACGGCAAAAGCATAGGCGCGGAAGTAGTCGGCTTTGCCGGCGGCCGCCTGTACTTGATGCCGACCGGCGACACCCAGGGCTTGGATCCCGGCTGCCGGGTGATCCCGCAAGGCAAAAACAGTCTGGCCAACGTCGGCTTCGGCTTGCTGGGTAGGGTCCTCGACGGCGCCGGCCGACCGCTGGATGGAAAAGGCTCATTGGATACCGACGCGCGTATTTCCCTGGCCGGCACACCGATCAATCCCCTATCGCGCAAACCGATCCGCGATGCCTTGGACGTCGGCGTGCGCGCCATCAACTCCGTACTCAGCGTCGGCAGGGGGCAACGCATGGGCTTGTTCGCCGGAACCGGGGTCGGCAAGAGCGTGCTGCTGGGCATGATGACCAAGTTCACCAACGCCGACATCGTGGTAGTCGGACTAATCGGCGAACGGGGGCGCGAGGTGAACGAATTCGTATTGAAAATACTCGGCGAAGAAGGCTTGAAACGTGCGGTCGTGGTCGCGTCCCCCGCCGACGACTCGCCGCTGATGCGGGTACACGGCGCGTTGCGGGCCACAGCCATTGCCGAATATTTCCGCGACCAAGGGCTGGATGTGTTGTTACTGATGGATTCCCTAACCCGCTACGCCCAAGCTTACCGAGAAATCGCCCTGGCTATCGACGAGCCGCCGGCTACCAAGGGCTACCCGCCTTCGGTTTTCGCCAAATTGCCGCAATTGGTGGAGCGCGCCGGCAACGGCGACGTCGAGGGCGGTTCTATCACCGCCTTTTACACCGTGCTGGCCGAAGGCGACGATACCAACGATCCGATTGCCGACGCGGCCCGCGGCGTGTTGGACGGCCACGTGGTGCTGTCCCGCAGCCTGGCGGAATCCGGACACTATCCGGCCATAGACATCGAGGCTTCTATCAGCCGGGTAATGCCGGACATTGCGACACCGGAGCATTTACAGTTGGCGCGCGAACTGAGACGCCTCTACTCCACTTACCGGCAAAACCGCGACTTGATCAGCGTCGGCGCCTACCGGGCCGGTTCCGACCCGCGCATAGACCGCGCAATCGCCAAACAACCGGCCATAGCCGAATTCCTGCAGCAAGACATGGACGAAGCCGTGGATTTGCCGCGTAGCGTAGACGAATTACGACAAGTCTTGGCCAGCTAATGAAACGTTCGCAACGCCTGCAAATCATCATAGACCTGCAACAACGCCAGGAGAACGAAGCGCTGCAATTGCTGGGACGCCGGCAACAACAACTGAACGAACAGCAAGCGCAACTGGATAACTTGCTGAATTATCGTCAACAATATTTGAATAAATTGCTGGAACGTCAAAAAACCGGCATGAATGTCAATCAATTATTGGAGTTGCGCGCGTTCGCGGACAAATTGGACAAGGCCATCGAAGGTCAACGGTTGACGGTAAGACAGCAGGAACGCGAATGCCAAAAGGCGCGCGACAAATGGCAGGAGAGTCATCAACGCAGCAAAAGCTTGCTGCGCCTGGGAGAAATCGCAGTCGCCGAAGAAACTCAACTGGAAATCAAGCGCGAACAATCCGAACAAGACGCCAGAGCCGCCCGTTCGTCCCGCAAGGATGGCGCAAATAATGCTTGAATAGCTGAAAGTGCAGGAGAATCAACATGAATATGCCAGACAACAGCTTGTTTTCTATCCTAACGACCGGCGGGCAGATTCCGCCCTTGAACAATGCCGTTACTCCAGGTAACGCATCCGGCACCCACGACTTCGCCGCCCAGTTCTGGTCTCAACTGAATCTGTTGAATAGCGCCGGCACGCCGAACGCCGAATTGACATCGGCCAATTTGAATGCCCTGCAAACCTGGGTATCTAGCGCAAACGCCGATCCGGAAACGGAGATCGAACCATTGCCGACCGATTTGCAAAACTTTGCCGCCCTATTCGGCAAACGCTTGCCGGCCGCCCATCCTGAAAACGGCGCGATTGATTTGCAAGCCACCATGAAAGCCTTGGCCGGAGTCATGCAACAATTGCGGCAATTGGAAAGCGACGAACCGGCTGCGGCAAGCGAAACCAATGTAAGTACGCTGACTACTGATGTAAGCACGCCGACTACTGACACGAATGCTAGCAGCGACGACACGGTGTTATATCCGTCAATTCGCTTGTCTGAAGTACAAGGCACGATTACCGCTCCGGAAACGGCGGCCGCACCGGCGAACGGCAATGTCGCTCCCGTAAACTATCAAGTAAATTTGCCCGAACCAGTTGCAACTGATTTGCCTCCCCCCGAGCTCAAAGCCGCTGTCGAACAAAATCCGAATTCGAAGGTACAGGCATCGAACCATTTCGAGCCTATCAGCGCTGATTCGCCAACCCGGCCGATACCACAGGCTAACGGCACCGACAATCTCATGCGCCCTACTCATCGCGCCAAACCGGGCGTTATCGAAACCAAAGCAACGCAGAGTCCGGAACTGGCCACTATGCCCACCGATACGGTTTTGAATCCCGACACTCCTGAAATCGACCCGCTCGCCGACACGGGGTTGCCTGCCGCGCGGCAACACCGCATGTCGGCGCAAGCAAGCGACCAAGAGCATTCGGATGAAATGGCCACCGCTGCTGTTACACCCAGTCTGCCGACAGCCGCGCCGCCTGTGGTATCGCAGCCGGAAAGCCCTGAAATTTCCGCAAGCATCATTGCCGGCACTTCAGCGAACCGCCTCAAGCAAGCCGATTTACCCACCACCCCGGAAAAACCTTCCGCCCCCCTACTCAACGGCGATACCCAACCGCCAAAAACCCCGCAGCACCTCGCCGGGAACGTGGAATCCACGCGGCAGGAATTCGCCGCCGCTAACCCGTTTAAAGCCGCTCAACGCTTGCCGGACGGAAGCAAACCCCCCGCAGAATCCGGCCAAAACGAATTGGAACACAGTCTAGCGCTTGCCTGGAACACCGATAATCAAACCGAATTCGCAAAGCAAACTTTCGACGGCAACAGACAAAATCCCCAACCGGATTTAACCTCGAATCCACAATTGGACGGCAGTTCGAATACCGAACCCAACCCATCGAGCCGCGCCGCTCAGGATATTTTTCGCTTAAATCAAGCACTACCGAATAACTCTGCACCCGTGTCCGCCAAGCCCGAAACCCTGAGCATGAACCGCCCGTTCGGCGATGCCGCGTGGAATCAGGAATTAGGAAATAAAGTGATTTGGATGAATACCCAAGGAGTACCGTCGGCCGAACTCCGTTTGAACCCCGAAAACTTGGGCCCGATTCACATCAAAGTCGACGTCAGCCAAGATCAGGCGACGGTGAGTTTTACCGCACAGCATGCGGCAGTCAAAGAAGCCATAGAGAACGCCATTCCGAAATTGCGCGACATGTTTTCCGGCCAGCAGTTGAATCTGGTCGATGTCAACGTATCGCAACAGCAGAGTGATCAACGCCAAACCAACAGAGAATTTTTACACATGGGTGCGGAATCGGACGCTCGTCACAGCCGGCAACAACAAGAGGAAGAGCCCATGCAAAACCCGGCTCAATCGCTGGTTGACGAAATCGAAGCCGGCCGGGCGGTAGCCAGTAACGGCTTACTGAGTATCTTTGCCTAACCGGAAACCTTTCACCGAGAACACAAAAAAGGCGGGATAATCCCGCCTTGCTTAGAAGTTTTCCGGCTATTCCTGCGGCCCCCCGGTATATTTACGGCCCAAGCCATTCATTTTATAGGTACAGGTATTGGAGCCGCCCATCGCGGCGGCAGAGGCGGTAAATTTAAATCCCAAGCCCTCGTTAAGCGTTAAACGCGTACCTTTTTTATTGATGGTACCCTTGACGGTCAAAGGTTGCGTGATCTTAAAACCACCGGCCGAACCGACAACCCCGTTATCGTCGAATTGAATCTCGTCCGGTACTTGCGCAAACGCGAACGCAAACACCGCCATCGGCGAATCGTACCAATGATCGAACGCCAGATTCAGCTTAGCGCCCTTTTGACTCCAGGTTCCGCTGGCGGTTTGCACGGTGAAATACGCATCCGTCATGATAAACGTGCCTTCGCCGTCGCCTTCCACTTCCCCGTCGTCGAACTGTATCGCACCGTCCAATACCGTTCCGCTGGCAATGGGGGTGCTGATCCCCGGCGTGCGTTTACATTTTACGCTTAGCCGCCCCTTCAGCTTTCCGCTCAAATCCCAGCTGGTGCCGGCTACCGACGGCGGTGCCGCTTCCACTTGGCTGACCGTCAACAATCCGACCATGCCCAGCGCCAACATAGATGAAACTGCACTTTTACTCATTTGTTTCCCCGTATGAATTAAACGACGCTTTTTATGTTACACGCGGGATGTAAAGAAATGTAAATGGATGCCGTAAATTGGGGATGAGATAACACTCTGCTTGCACACCGGCTAGCCGCACTCATGCAAGTTCGACCCACGCATTCGAGTTGCCAAAGTTCTCTATCTTGGCGGAAGGTCGAGCTTATGCGGCAAAGAGTCTACAAGCCGCGTATGAACGGTGAATGCAGCACTAAAGCGGCGGTAATCATCAACGTACTGCCGACGATGACCCACAGCGTGCGCTGATTGTTGCGCTGCATCTGCTTACGCAGCTGTTCCAGTTCTCTATTTTGGTGTTTTAAGTGGGACTGCAACTGCGCATGACTATTAAGGGCTTGCAGCACCAGATTAGGCATTTCCGGCAAATGCTCGGTAATTTGCGGAAACTGGCCGAACAGTTCCTTCACCTTAGCGGCGGGCCCCATACGCTCTTTAAACCAGTTTTCCAAATAAGGTTTGGCAGTCTGCCACAGATCCAAATCCGGATACAATTGCCGCCCCAGGCCTTCGATATTCAGCAAGGTTTTTTGCAGCAGTACCAACTGCGGTTGTACCGCCATGTCGAAGCGTCGGGCGGTTTGAAATAGGCGCAGCAGCAACAGGCCGAAAGAGATGTCTTTCAGCGGTTTTTCGAAGATAGGCTCGCACACGCTACGTATCGCCGCTTCGAACTCCTCTACCCGAGTAGTGCCGGGCACCCAGCCCGACTCGATATGCATTTGGGCGACGCGCCGATAATCGTGATTGAAGAAGGCCAAAAAGTTTTCGGCCAAATAGCGCTGGTCGGAATCCGATAAGCTACCGACGATGCCGAAATCCACCGCCAAATATTTATCCGGCAATTCCACGAAAATGTTGCCCGGATGCATGTCGGCGTGGAAGAAATTGTCGCGAAACACTTGGGTGAAAAAAATTTCCACCCCCCGCTCCGCCAGTTTTTTGAAGTCCGCATTGCCGGCGCGCAACGCAGCGATGTCGCCGACCGGAACGCCGTGTATGCGCTCCATGACCAATACCTTGCGCCGGCAAAGCGGCCAATGGACTTCCGGTATGTACAGCAGCTCCGAGTTTTTGAAATTGCTGCGGATGGCACTGGCATTGGCCGCTTCCCTGAGCAAATCCAGCTCGTCCAAAATAGTTTTTTCGAATTCGGCGACTACTTCGGTAGCCCGCAAACGGCGAGCGTCCGACCAAAAGCGTTCCGCCAAGCGGGCCAGTTCGTAAAGTAATGCTACATCGGAATGGATTTTATCCTCGATGTCCGGCCGCAACACTTTGACGATGACTTTTTCGCCGGTCAACAAGGTCGCCGCGTGCACTTGCGCCACCGAGGCCGAGGCCATGGGTTCGGTATCGAACTCCAAAAACGCCTGTTGGATGGTTTGCCCCAGTTGTTTTTCGATAATATTTCTGGCTTTTTCCGCGGAGAAAGGCGGCACTCGGTCTTGTAATTTGACCAACTCTTCGGCGATGTCTTCCGGCAACAAATCGCGGCGGGTCGACAAGGTTTGCCCGAATTTGACGTAAATCGGTCCCAAATCTTCCAAAGCGCGGCGGATACGCAAACCGCGCGGCAACTTGGATTTGCTGAGCCAATAGTTGGGCGACAACAATGCTAAAAACCGAATCGGCCGCAGCAAATGGGTTTTCAGCACGATTTCGTCCAAACCGTGAGACATCATCACCCAATTGATGCGCATCAAGCGAGTCAGGATTTTCAAACGAATCACTTCAAACCGTCCTCGCAGTTTATTCAGCTTCTAAATTGTTGTTGGCGCGCGCTTCCAAACGCGCCACGCGCGCTTCCAATCTATCGTAATCGGAGCGTAAAGCATCGACATCCTCGCACCAGAGCTCGGCTTCCGCTTTAGCCGGCAATTCCCTGGTTTCTTCTTGCAGAAACTCTTCCAAATTCAATCGAAAACCGGTCAAGCTGTGCTGAGTCCAGGCGCGGCTGCCGCGAAACAGTTCGGCCGTCTTGACTGCGAAGCTTTCGCCGGTGTAACGAGCCAATTTGGCTTGCAAATTGATGTCCAATTTTTCGAACAATCGTTGCAGCTTATGCGCCGCTTGCATATCGCCCTCGATGCGCACTTCGCCGCGGAACAAACTGCGCATCGGTGTCGCGCTCAGTCCCATCAAGCCTAAAGCCGACAACGAACCGCTTATACGGGCGTCTGCCGTCCCGCCGTAGCTCTCCAGCAATTGGATGCGTTCCGCACCCGGACAAACGTATAAGGTTTCGTCGAAAGGCGTGACGTGGATGGCGATCACTTTCCCTTGCAGCGGCGTCAACAGGTCCGGATAGTGTGCGTCCAACGCCAAATATCCGTTGAGCGCGCGCTCCAAGGCGCTGAGCAATAAAGGTTTAATTTGCAAAAAGTCGCCGGACATCAGGATTGGAAGAAATAAGCGTGATCAAGCGAAGCGGCTGTTCGATGCGGTATCAAGGCAAACATGCGGCGGCAAAAGTTGCGATAGACTGGGTCCACCGCCTGCCCGTGCACGCAATCCGGGTGGTCGCCAACCAATGCCGGCATAAAACCTTTAAAACTTGTAACCGCGGTGTACGGCTACGATACCTTGGCTCATGTTGAAATATTCGCAACGTTCCAAGCCTACCGCTTCCATCATGCGTTTCAACTCGTCTTGTTTGGGATGCATACGGATAGATTCGGCCAGATAACGATAACTATCCTCGTCCTTGGCGACGAAAGCCCCGATTTTCGGCAGAATGTTGAAGGAATAGAAGTCGTAAACCTTCTCCGTGACCGGATCGACCGGATGCGAGAATTCCAGCACGATGACCCGCCCGCCCGGTTTTAACACGCGATGCATGGAGCGCAACGCGGCTTCCTTATCGGTGACGTTGCGTAAACCGAAACCGATACAGACGCAATCGAAACTGTTATCGGCAAACGGCAAACATTCGGCATTGACTTGCGCATAACGGATGTTGGCCGCCAAACCGCGATCGATTAAACGATCACGGCCGGTACGCAGCATGGCGGCGTTGATATCCGCCAATACCACTTGTCCGCTGCTGCCGACGCGCTTTTCGAACAGTACGGTCAGATCGCCGGTACCGCCGGCCAAGTCCAGCACGCGTTCGCCTTCGCGTACGTTAGCCAACTGCACCGCTACTCTCTTCCAGATTCGGTGTATACCCAACGACATCAAGTCGTTCATCACGTCGTATTGCCCTGCGACCGAATCGAAGACTCCGCGCACCAGCGTGACTTTCTCGTGTACCGGGACTTGCTTGAAGCCGAAATGAGTAGTGTTGTCGTTGCTCATAAGCCGTTGTCAGTTGTGAATGGTGGGTTTGCGGCTGATACCGGCCGCTTTGAGCGCCTCCAGGTATTGCCCCCATAACAACGGGAAATCCGCACCCAATTTGTACAGTAAGTCCCAAGAATAGATGCCGCTGTCATGTCCGTCGCTAAAGGTCAAGGCAATGGCGTAATTGCCTACCGGTTTCAAGTCGACAATGCTGACGTTTTCCTTACCGGTCTGCAGCACGTCCTGGCCAGGCCCGTGGCCGACCGCTTCGGCCGATTGAGTATAAACCCTTAGGTATTCGGCCGGCATTTCGAAAATGCTGCCGTCGTCGAAATGAATTTCCAACATTGCCGACAGTTTATGCAATTTGATTTCGGTCGGATTGCAATGGCAAGGCGTCGTATGTATGCGCATGGTTACAAAATGTATCGGCTTAAATCTTCGTCCGCGGCCAGTTCGCCCAAATGGGCGTCGACATAAGCGGCATCTATCGTGATCGTTTTGTCCGGCAGATCCGGCGCGGAAAACGAAATGTCTTCCAACAATTTTTCCAAAATAGTGTGCAAGCGGCGTGCGCCGATATTCTCCACGCTTTCGTTGACCTGCCATCCGAGTTCGGCGATGCGCTGTATCCCGTCTGCGGAAAACGCCAGCTTGACGCCTTCGGTCGCCAACAAGGCTTGGTATTGCTCGGTTAATGACGCGTCGGGTTCCGTCAAAATCCGCACGAAATCGTTGGCGCTGAGCGGGCTCAGCTCGACTCGAATCGGAAACCGGCCCTGCAGTTCGGGGATCAAATCGGACGGCTTGGTCAAGTGAAATGCACCGGAAGCGATAAACAGAATATGGTCGGTCTTGATCATACCGTATTTGGTGCTGACCGTACTGCCTTCCACTATCGGCAACAAATCGCGTTGCACGCCTTCGCGGGACACTTCCCCGCCGCTGACCTCCTGGCGTTTGCAGATTTTGTCGATCTCGTCCAGAAACACGATACCGTGCTGCTCGACGGCTTGTAAGGCCGTTTGCTTGATCTCCTCTTCGTTGACCAACTTGCCGGCCTCTTCTTCCTGCAACAACTTCAAAGCGTCTTTGATCTTGGTTTTACGCGCTTTGGTACGGCCCGTGTTCAAGTGCTGAAACATGCCTTGCAATTGGCTGGTCATTTCTTCCATGCCCGGCGGCGCCATGATTTCCACGCCTACCGGCGGCGAAGCCACGTCGATTTGTATTTCCTTATCGTCCAAATCGCCTTCGCGCAGCTTTTTGCGCATTTTCTGCCGGGTCGATTCCTCGCTGTCAGACAACATGCCGCCTTCGGCGCGCGGCAGCAAAATATCCAATACTTTCTCTTCGGCCGCATCCGCCGCCCGGTTTTGTACTTTTTCCATCGCCGACATGCGGGTCATTTTGACTGCAGTGTCCACTAAATCGCGGATGATGGACTCGACGTCGCGGCCGACGTAGCCCACCTCGGTAAATTTGGTCGCTTCAATCTTGATAAACGGCGCATTGGCCAATTTGGCCAAGCGGCGGGCAATCTCGGTTTTACCCACCCCGGTCGGGCCTATCATCAAAATGTTTTTCGGGGTAATTTCCTCGCGCAATTCCGCTGCCACCTGACTGCGGCGCCAACGGTTACGCAAGGCTATCGCCACCGAACGCTTGGCATCGGCTTGACCGATGATGTGTTTGTCCAATTCGCTGACGATTTCTCTGGGTGTCATCTGACTCATAATTCCGTGTTTCGCTGGTTTGCGAATCGATTACTGCGCCTGCTCGGACGCCCGCGGCAGCGCGTCCAATTCTTCGATACGCAGATTGTGATTGGTGTAAATGCAAATATCGGCCGCGATGTTCAAGGCTTTCACCACGATTTCCCGGGCGGACAGCTCGGTATTTTCCAACAAGGCCCGCGCCGCGCTTTGCGCAAATGCCCCGCCGGAGCCTATCGCCATAAAATCGTGTTCGGGCTCTATCACGTCGCCGGTTCCGGAAATGGTCAACAAGGTGTTGGCGTCGGCGATAACCAGCAAGGCTTCCAATTTGCGTAGCGCCCGGTCGGTACGCCAGTCTTTGGCCATTTCCACCGCGGCCCGGGTTAAATTGCCGCGATGTTTTTCCAATTTGGCTTCGAAATGTTCGAATAAGGTAAAAGCATCCGCGGTTGCTCCGGCAAACCCGGCGATGACTTTATCGTGGTACAAACGCCTGACTTTGCGGGCATTGCCTTTCATAACCGTGTTGCCCAAAGTGACTTGCCCGTCGCCGCCGATAACCACTTTGTCGCCGCGCCGGACGGCTAATATGGTCGTACCTCTGATCTCCATGAATTTGCCCTGCTCGATCTGCGGAAAAACGCGCCATTTTACCCGTTCTATGCTGTGCTAAGCCAGCAGTTTAAAGTATCCGGACAGTTATCAAGGTTATATCGGCATTGCCATACAGGCTAAAACTGATTAAAGTTCGGCTGCTGAACATAATAACAACAATATCAAGAGGCTCGCTATGAAACCATTCCCCACCTGGAGACAAGCCCTGCTGTTATTGACTTTAAGCTGCACCGGTACGGCGTTCGCGGTTACCCCGGCCGAAGAAGTCGATAAGAAATGCATCAAACCAAAATTCCGCGACTATTCGCCGCCTAACCATGCGCAAGCGGCGCCGGGTTCCGAAATCAGCTTTCACGTCAACCGGCTGGCCGACCCCTTGCATATTTCCGCCAGCGCCAAGCAAATTCCGTTGAAACTGGAAATCGTAGATAAAAAGACCTTTTATTTCGTCAGTGCCAAGCTGCCGCCGGAATTACGCGATACTTACGCCCGTATCCATATCGAAGCTAAAGCGTTGGAAGGCGAATGTATCGCCCAAGACGGCTGGCTGTTGAATCTGTCAGGCGCGGCCGGCGCCGGCAAGCAAGCGGCGACGCCGGAAGCCCGGGGCGTGGCGGCAAAATAACAGGCGTTTGCTTAACGGCAACCTGACACTGCACTACCGATTGTCAGATAGACGCAAAACTACGACCGCGTCCGCCTCAAACAGACGCGGACGCGGCCGGCAGCGAGCGCAGTTTAAGCTTCGCTTTTAATCAAGTTCAACAATTCGTCGGCGGATACTTTGCCGCTAACGTCGGTTCCGTCCAGCAAACTATCCGCCAAATCGCGTTTGTGGCCGTGCAAAGCCACGATTTTTTCTTCTATGGTGTTTTTAGCGATCATCCGGTAAATCGTCACCGGACGCTGCTGCCCCATCCGGTGCGCCCTATCGCTGGCCTGATCTTCCACCGCCGGATTCCACCAAGGATCCATGTGAATCACGAAATCGGCGGCGGTTAAGTTCAACCCCACACCGCCGGCTTTCAAGCTGATTAAAAACAAATCGCCTTTGCCGCGCTGAAACGCATCCACCCGCTGTTGCCGCTCCTTGGCGGGCGTGGAGCCGTCCAAATATTGGTAGCTGATACCGCGCCGTTCGATGAATTGGCGAATCAGCTGCAAATGATCGACAAATTGACTGAACAACAAAGCCTTATGTTTGTTATCCAACAGCTCGTCGATGATCTCGCCCAAAGCTTCCAATTTACTGCTGGGCAATTCCAAGGCGGGGTTGACCAAGCGGGTGTTGCAGCAACTGCGCCGCAAACGGGTAATGGCCGCCAAAATTTGCAAATGCTTTTGTCCCGGACTGCTGTCCGCCGCTTCCGTCAATCCGGTCAGGCTGTCGCGCCGCAAGGCTTCGTAAAACGCATGTTCCTCGGCGCTCAATTCCACATAAATCGGAATTTCGGTGCGCGGCGGCAGTTCCTGCAATACCTGGGTTTTAGTGCGGCGCAGAATGAAAGGCTGGATCAATTTTTTCAGACGGTAACGGGCTTCCTGATTGCGGTCACGCTCTATCGGCCCGGCAAAACGCTTGTTGTACTGTTCCATCGAACCCAACAGGCCGGGGTTGATGAAACGAAACAGATTCCATAATTCGCCCAGATGGTTTTCCAACGGCGTTCCGGTCATGATCAATTTGAAACCGGCCTTTAAGTTCATCGCGCCTTGCGAACGACGGGTAGCGACGTTTTTGATCCACTGCGCTTCGTCCAGTACTACGCTGGCGAATGCTATATCCGCCAACATATCGGCCACTTGTTCTTGCTGCAACAAGCCGTAACTGCAAATCAAAACGTCGAAATCTTTCAGATTGCCCAATAATTGTTGACGGTCGCCGGCTCCCAATACGATAGGATTCAATGTCGGCGCGAAACGATGCGCTTCGGCCTGCCAGTTAGCACATACCGAGGTTGGCGCTACGATCAAGGCCGGGCCAAGCGGCGCTCGTTCCACCAGCAAGGCCAAACCTTGTACGGTTTTTCCCAAGCCCATGTCGTCGGCTAAACAAGCGCCTACACCCCATTGCGCCAAACGCGACAACCAACGGTAGCCTTCCAGTTGATAGTCGCGCAATTCCGCCTGAAAGGTTGACGGCAACTGCGGTTGAAATTCCCGTGCCGCTTGCAAACGTCCGATGTAGGCCTGCCAATGTTTGTCGGCTTTAAAACCGTCGTCTTGCTGCCAGTCTTCCAGGGTCAATGCCGCCAAGGGATTCAAGCGCAGTTTTTTGCCGTTGAAATCTGCATAGGCTTTTAAATCTTCCAAACGTCGGCGAAATTCGTCGGTCAACGCTAAAAACTCGCCGCTTTTCAATTGCATAAATCGACCCTGTCGCTGGTCCAACAAACCTAACAACTGCTGCATGTCCAACACCGTTTGATCGTCTATCTTCAATTCGCCTTGCAACGAAAACCAATCGTTGTCGCGCTTGACCGAAACGCTCATGCCGCTGCCGCTAGTCTGCCCCAATACTTTAAATTTTATGCCCTCCGGCCACTCCAATATCGCCTGTCCTTCCGGCAAGGCTTGAATCTGCAACAAAAATTCCAAACAGGCTTCCGGTTCCGCCAACAACCAATCACCGGAAGCATCGCGGTCCGCGGCTTGTAAACTAGGACAGGCCTCGACGACCGCGGCAGCCAACCGGTGTTCGCGGTCGAAGTTGCGTTGCGCTTGCAATCGCTTACCGTCCACCTCGGCCAGCACGCTAGCGCCTCCCTGGCCTGCCTGAAAATAGGCACCGCCGGCCGCGAAGGGCCGCACTAGAACCGCGATTCTCAGACCTTCGCCGTGCGGCAATAAGTGCACCCGCGGCGTAGGATCGGCCTCGACCTGCTCGGCGGTAGCCGAACTGGCACCGATATCCGAATGCACGGTCAGCAAGCTGGAAATGCTGGTCAAAGTCTGCAACACTTTTTCGATCGCGGAGGCCGGAACTTCCAAGCCTTTGGGGCCCAATACCCCGAAAATGCGGTGATGATCGGCGTTGAATTCGACGACGCGCAAGCGGGTCGGCGATTCTTTAATGACCTGATATTTCTGTTCGTAACCCGGATTCGGCTCCAAACTGATGTGGATTTTGCCGTTGGCTCTTTTGCTGACTCTCAGCTCGGCCTCGCCTTTGACCACCTCGACTTTCACCTCAGGCGCGCCGGCCCAAAACAACAACGGATGACCGATCAAAGCCGATACCGCGCCGCTACTGAATTCGAAAAACGTGCCGGCGCCGTACCAACCGGATTCGCGATACTCTTTGATATAGTCGCACAGCTTCAAATCCGCTTCGCTCAGGTAATCGAAGCTGTCGCGCTCATGGGCTAAACGCTTTAGCGCCACCGCTCGCCCCTTACTCCAACCGCCCTTGGCTTGCTGCTTTTGTTCGCGCGGTTCTATCTTGACGGAGCCGCCGTCGGTATACGTCAACAACCACACTAAACGGGTCGCCTTGTCGCCGGCTTCGGCCGGCCCGGGTTTCTTGTCGGCTACCTGCAAATGCAGCAACGCATCCAGTGCTACTTCCCAATCGGCTCGGCTGACGAACAAATCCGCTAACGCTTGCCGCCCCGGTTCCCAAAAATCTTGCGGCCATTGCGGCTGGCTACTCGGCTGCAACGCAGCAAACAGTTTGGCCAATTCCGCCGCCGGCCAAGCATAACCGTTGTTCAACAAATGGCTGTACAGCTGGCGTTCTACGGCATCGACCCGGTTGGTAAAATCGGCTTTGCACCAAAATTTAACCAACAAAAACAGCACCGCTAAAAAAATCGGCGTATGTACCACCGAATCGGGCATACCGGTATCGCGAAAACCGCTGGATACCCGGTACGAAAACGGCGTATTCAGCAATCGATCTCTAGCCTGCAAGTCGCCTTGCTGGTAACACAAAAACGCTTGCAAATACTGGTAGGCAAGGGTCCAGTAACCGTTTTCCTTGGCCGCTTGGTTTAACAAGGTCGCCAATTTAGCCCGCGCTTTACCCTCGCCTTGTTTCAAAATCGCTAACGGATAAAAAATCCCGGCCAGGCCTAAAAAATAAGCATTGCGTTGACCGAGAAGTTTGCGCAAATCCGCCAAAGCCCGCTCATAATCGGCAAGCGCCTCGGCGAAATTGCCGTGCAAAAATTTCACAGCCGCCGCCAAAGCCACTAGCTCCGGATCGTCGACTCCGATCAGACTTGCGCCGACCTGCCGCCAGTTGCCGCGCAACAACTGCAATTCCAAATATGAAGTCACGGCTGCCGTATTGCTTCGACCTTCGTCCGAGGCCAAATAGGCGGCATAAAAACCGTCCAAATCGGCTTGCGCGTACAAATAAATTTTTTGGTGCAAAGCTGCATAATCGGCCAAACTGCCCAAAATCAAGCCGTGCCGCTCTTGAAACCAGGCGACGTCCAGGGGATTCATAAACCAGGACAAATACAAATCGACACCGGACGGCAAATTGCCGGGATAACGCCGGCCGGTTTCCAGACAATTTTGCATTTCCTGATAATCGCCGCGGTGGAAGTAAATGCGCGCCTCGCGGATACAATCCTCGGCGGTGTTATAGCGGTAATAGCTATTGCCCTGCGGACTGGAAGCCAACACTTCGGCCGCGTAGATTTCGAATTCTTTGTCTGCGATCAACTGCCGAGTCAGCGTCTCCACCAACAGACGCGAGCAACGAGTCCCCCCGGGTCTAACGTTTTCCTCCAGCAAACCTTCGGCAATCAGCGGCCGCAAACGAGCCTTGACCGTCTCGGACTTCAATATCCGATTACCTTCTTTGATACCAAGGCCTGCCAACATCTTGGCGATGTTGGTCAAGGAACAATAGCCGTGGTACACCGCCAATAGATTAACGACGGCCTGCAAATCGGCCGGTAAGGTGCGATAAGCTTCCAGCAACTTGGCTCTACAAGGTTGATGCATGAACGATAGATACGGAAAAAATGTGCAAAATAAAAAAGCCCGCGCGTAGCGGGCTTTGCCGGCAACCTGTCAGCTTACAGGCTTGCGAGCACTTTGGCGACCGTTTCCCCCATTGCGGACGGGGTAGGCGCAATAGTCACGCCCAATTCTTGTAGGATTTCGACTTTTTCCGCCGCCGATTCGCCGGAAGCGGAAATAATCGCGCCGGCATGGCCCATGCGCCGGCCTTTCGGCGCGGTCAAACCGGCAATATAAGCCACCACCGGTTTGCTCATGTGTTCCTTGGCGAACAAGCCGGCCTCCACTTCTTGCGGGCCGCCGATCTCGCCTATCATCAGCACCACCTTGGTTTCCGGGTCTTGTTCGAAACGCTCGAAGATGTCGCGATGCGAACTGCCGTTGATCGGGTCGCCGCCTATGCCCACCGAAGTCGATACGCCGATCCCGATGCGTTTCATCTGATCGGCCGCCTCGTAGCCCAAGGTACCGGAACGGCCGACAATGCCGACGTTGCCGGGAATGTAGATGTGACCCGGCATGATGCCCAGCATGGCTTTGCCCGGGCTAATGGTGCCGGCGCAGTTCGGGCCGGTCAGCACCATGCGTTGCGCAGCCGGAAAGCGACGCAGAAAGCTTTTGACCTTCATCATGTCCTGGGTCGGAATGCCGTCGGTAATGCATACACAATATTTGATACCGGCGTCGGCGGCTTCCATGATCGAATCGGCCGCATAAGCCGGCGGCACGAACACGATGCTGGCTTCGGCCCCGACTTGTTCCACCGCTTCTTTAGCGGTGTTGAATACCGGACGGCCCAAATGCGTTTGCCCGCCTTTGCCCGGCGTGATGCCGCCAACCACGTTGGAGCCGTAATCTATCATTTCTTGGGCGTGGAAGCTGCCGATCTTGCCGGTAAAGCCTTGTACGATGATACGAGTGTCTTGATCGATAAAAATTGCCATGTCGTTTCCTTAACCTGCCGCAGCCACAACTTTGTTACGCGCTTCGACCGCTTTCTCGGCCGCCTCCGCCAGCGTTTCCGCCATGATGATGGGCAAACCGCTGTCGGTGATGATTTTGCGGCCTTCGTCGACGTTGGTGCCGGACAAACGCACCACCAGCGGCACTTTCATGTCGATATTCTTGACCGCTTGCACCACACCCTCGGCAATCCAGTCGCAACGGTTGATACCGGCGAAAATATTGACCAGCATGGCTTTGACGTTTTTATCCTGTAACACCATGCGGAAGGCCTTTTCGGTACGTTCCGGCGAAGCGCCACCGCCTACATCCAAAAAATTGGCCGGCTCGCCGCCCGCCAGTTTGATCATGTCCATGGTCGCCATCGCCAAACCGGCCCCGTTGATCATGCAGCCGATGTCGCCGTCCAAACCGACGTAGCTCAAGCCGCGGTCGGCCGCGGCCATTTCCCGCGGATCCTCTTGGGTCTTGTCGCGCAACTCGGAAATTTTTTGCCGGCGAAACAAGGCATTGTCGTCGAAGCCCATTTTCGCATCCAGGGCTAACAATTCGTCATGGTTGTTGATTACCAACGGGTTGATTTCCACCATATTGGCGTCCAGATCGCGCATCGCCCGGTAGCAGCCTTGAATCAACTTGACCGCTTGCGGCACTTGATCGGCGTTCAAGCCCAAAGCGAACGCCATTTCCCGCGCTTGAAAGTCCTGCAAACCCACGGCGGGTTCGATATAGATTTTTTTGATCGCGTCCGGATTGTTTTCCGCCAGTTCTTCGATTTCCATACCGCCCTGCGCCGAACCGACCATGACGATGCGCTCATGGGCGCGGTCTATCAACAAGCTGAAATACAACTCTTTCAGAATTTCGGTACCGGCTTCCACGTACAGGCGCAAACATTGTTTGCCGGCCGGGCCGGTTTGATGGGTCACCAAGCGTTTACCCAACAAGGCATTGGCGGCGTCGCTGACGTCGTCGTGGTTTTTGCAAATTTTGATGCCACCGGCCTTGCCGCGCGCGCCGGAATGAATTTGCGCCTTGACCGCCCAAACGTGGCCGCCGATTTCCCGCGAGCGCTGCACCGCGTCTTCCGGGCTGTACGCCAAGCCACCGGCGGCAATTCTCACGCCGTATTCGGCCAGCAATTGTTTCGCTTGGTACTCATGAATATCCATGGACTCTCTCTTACTAGATAAAAATGCAGGTCGGATTCGACTTAGCTAGAACCCGACAGGTCAACCTTGACGGCCGGACAATCCCGGCCGAAGTTTATTATTGGCCTTTGGCCGCAATCGCTTGTGCCATACGCACTACGTTATTGGCCATACGTTCAGAAGCGGCGTCGATCAGCCGTCCGTCCAAAGCCGCCGCGCCCTTGCCTTGGGCCGCGGCTTCCTGCAAAGCCGCCAAGATGCGCCGGGCTTTTTCGACTTCTGCCGGCGGCGGGGTGAACACCTCGTTAGCCAGCGCGATCTGCGACGGATGTATCGCCCATTTGCCTTCGCAACCCAGCGCGGCGGCACGGCGGGCGCCGGCTTTGTAACCTTCCGGATCCTTGATGTCGCCGAACGGACCGTCGATGGGGCGCAGACCGTACGCGCGGCACGCCACGGTCATGCGGCTGATCGCGTAATGCCATTGATCGCCGGGATAATCCGGATTCAGTCCGCCGATGTTGACGGTGCGAGCCCGGTTGCTGGCCGCATAATCGGCCACCCCGAAATGCAGGGCCTCCACCCGGCCGCCTAACGCGCCTTGTTTGGCGATGTCTTCCACGTTAGCCATGCCCAACGCGGTTTCGATCAAACATTCGATGCCGATTTTATTGGTCAGGCCTTGTTGCATTTCCAACTGGCTCAGCATCGCTTCGACCATATAAACATCGCCGTATACCCCGACTTTGGGAACCAACAAGGTTTTGATCTTGGCGCCGGCCTGTTCGACTAAATCGACCACGTCGCGCACCATGAATTGAGTATCCAGACCGTTGATACGCACCGACAAGGTAATGCCGTGGCCTTCCCAATCCAAATCGTTGATGGCTTGAATCACGTTTTTGCGCGCTTGCAACTTGTCGTCCGGCGCGACGGCATCCTCCAAGTCCAAAAATACGTAGTCCACACCGCTTTTCAAGGCTTTTTCGAACATTTCCGGACTGGAACCGGGCACCGCCAATTCGCAGCGTTGAACCCGCGGCGTATTCGCAACATACAGGGTGTGACTCATTTAGATTTTCCTTGGTTGAACGGCATGAAGATTTTCACGCCGGAGCTAAACAAAATAGCCGGTCATTTTACTTTCAGGGCGCTCAATGTCAATTCGCGCCAATCTCGATCGAGTCGCTAAGAAATGCCTAGCCAGCCTGCCGGCGATTGACTAAGCCCTGAAAATCGGCGCTAACCGTTTTGGCAAAAATGCGCGCCAAGCGGCTGCGGCGTCCAGCTATCGCATATCGGCTCCTGTTTGCGAACCAGTCGCGGCTTTTGGCACTTGGAAATAGCGCAGCCTTAACCGGCTAACTATCATTCACGCCCACCCCGGCCCGAAAAGTTCAGCCCCGCAAGGGACGCATCGGGTACCGAATCTGAAACGACCGACTCAAACAGACAACGGAGCCTATCATGAGCAATAACTTCAAACACACTCTTACCGCACTAAGCCTAATCGCAGGCATCGCCCAAGTCGGTGCGGCTCAAGCCGAATCGGTTTACTACAAGGCCAAATTGAATTTGAAGACATTAATAGAAAACCCATCGGACACTGAAAACATCAAAGTACTAAAAGTATCGCAATCCCAAAGCAGCTTAGTAAATATTGCGCAAGATAAATCCCCCTTCGAGGCCATCGCAAACACCACGATATTGGCATTACGCATAGACGACTGCGATACCGGAACCGCACAATTGGTGGTGTACGATACAGCTAACACTACCGAAATCGTCACGGTCTCCGATAGCTTCAATCTATTCATCAACCAAGTCCGTACCTCCAAAAAAGGGGTTTACAAAACCTCGCAATTCTTTACTACTGCCAATTTCTCGGCAAGCGAGGGCAGCTCTTACAGCATAAACTCCGGCGAATTATCAATCTTCGGCAACGCTAAACTGGACGCTACCGACGGTTGCCCCAGCAAAATCAGTGCAACTGTGACAGGGGCGGTTAATATCGGTTTGCTGACCCAAATTGAAGGTCAAGCCGTGTCGGTACCGACTCAAATCATGATTTCGGGCGCCAGTAAGTTAAGCGCGCAACGACTGGATTAAGCAACTCCCGGTCATCCATCCTGCCGGCTATAGCGGATGAGCCAGGTAGCGCTATTTATTTTCCAACTCAATCAAATCGCCCAATCGGCCGGCTTGCAGCCGATGCAGGTGAAACGTCGCTAATTTGTCTTCCGGAGCATTTCGCAAAATGGCGCGAAATGCCTGTTCGGCGGCAGGGTCCTGCTGTTGCAGCAATGCGTAGGCGGCCAGATATTCCGCCAGGCGAAACTCATCGGCCTGCTCTGCCGCCAATAGTTCGAATACTGCCAAAGGAAGGGTTTTGCCCTTCAGCAAAATACGGCCGATTGGCCGCGCGAGCTGGCCGGGACAGCCAGCCAAAGTCACTTCCGATACGCAAATCAAAGTCCCTAAATACTTGTTCGCGCCTTCCAAGCGCGACGCGGTATTTACCGCATCGCCCAACGCCCGGTAATCGAATATGGTCTTGCCGCCGAAGTTTCCGACGATAACTTCACCGCTGTGAACCCCGATGCGCGTGCGGCCGAATTCGATACCGCGCGCGCGCAATTGTTCGCAATATTCGTTGGCGAAACGCTGCATGTCCAACGCGCAAGCGATAGCTCGGCAACTGTGATCCGCCTGAGAAACCGGCGCGGAAAACATGATAGCCACTGCATCGCCGACGATGCGATCCAAAGTTCCTTGATGGCGAAACGCAATCGCGATCATGTTTTCCAGGTAATCGTTCAATAAACTGACCGCGTCGGACGGGTCCAGATGTTCCATCAAGCCGGTAAAATCGACTAGGTCGGTGAACACGAAGCTGCAAATTTGTCTGCGTCCGCCTAACTCCAACGCTTCGGGATGCCTGACCAAATGCTCTACTAGATTCGGCGAGATGTAACGGGAGAAGGCTCGCTTCAGCCAGCGTTGCCGGCGTTCGCTGTAGATGTGGCGAAACATGCTGCCCAACAGGAAGGCCGCCGCCGCAACTAGACTAGGCACCATGGGATCGATTAAATAATGCCAATCGGCGTAGGCCCGCCAGGCTGCAAGCCACAAGGCCGCCAGCGCCAGCACAAACAATAGGAAAGACGTCAGTGCGGCATGGCTTAACGCCAGCGCGCCGACGGTCAGGCTACCGATCACCAGCACAACGGCTTCCAGCGAGGCAGCCCAAGCCGGCCTCAGCAAATGCTGGCCGGCTAAAATTTGCTCCAAGACTTGCGCATGCATGTCTATGCCGGCTATGACTTTTCCCAGCGGGCTGAAGCGCATATCCATCAGGCCTTGGGCCGAGGTACCGATCAAGATCAACTTACCGGCCAACTCGTCGGCCGCAACCTGCCCTTGCAGAATTTTCCAAGCTGGAAGATGTCCGGCACCGGCATGGGCGGAAAAATGCAGCCAAACTTCGCCTTGCTCGTTAACCGGTACGGAAATGCGTCCGACTTTTAACAAGGCCAAACCGGAGCCGTTATCGCTACGGGTATCCAGGGTAAAATTTTGCCCGGCCTGCATCACCCTCAGGCTTTCCGCCGCCAAAGAAGGCACCGGCTTGTTTTGGTAGACCATCAATATCGGCAGCCTCCTGATCACACCGTCGGCGTCCGCCGTCACACTCAAGGTCCCGTTGCCGTCCGCCGCATTTTGCAATGCCGGCAGAGAACTTATCGAATGCCCGTAGCTTGGCATCTTGAAAAATTGCGGAGCACCCAGGAACACGAAGCGCGCCTTGGAAAGCAAGCGATCGTGTTCGCCGCCGTCCGCTTGCAATGCAAAACCCAGACTGACCCGTCCCCGTTTGACCGCCTGCGCCAACACGCTATCGTGATCCGGCAAGCTATCCAGCCACGGGCCGACCGCGTCGTCCAAACGCCATAAGCGCTTCATGTTAACCGGCGAGGTACGGTCCGGTTCAGCAAATATCATGTCGAACGAAATGCAAGCCGGTTCCGCGTTTTGCAAGCGCAGCAACAAATCGGCAATCAGCGTGCGCGGCCATGGCCATTGGCCCAGCCTGCTCAAGCTTTCGTCGTCTATATCCACGACCCGAACCGGACTCTCCGTTGCGGCGCGCGGTTGCCAGCGCTGAAACTGGTCAAAAGTAGCATTACGCAGCAATTGCAGAGCGATGGGATCGGTCAAGCATAGCATCAACCCGGCGACGGCAATAGCCGCCACCGGCAGGTAGCCGGACAAGCCGCTCGGCGAGCGATTATTCAACATAGCGCCTCGCTTTCATCGGTTCGCAGAGCCAATGCGATTGATTGCGCGCAACGCCGGATGTTTGCCGTTATCGGTCTGACGAGCCGGCGCCGCAAACCGATTCGACCGAGGCACTCAAAAATTGACCGATGTCCACGGCGTCTATCTGCTCCGGATAGAGATACTTGCGGGCAAACTCCAGGTACACGCCCGAGGTTAAGAACAGTTCGAACAACGTCGCGTCAATATGCCGGTTGTTTTTCATATCGCACATGATTTTCAAAGCTTGCGACAATTTGTAGGGACGCTTATACGGCCTGTCCGACGCCGTGATGGCTTCGAAAATATCGGCTATCGCCATGATCCGGGCCGGAATAGACAGCTGCCGCTCGGTCAACTTGCGCGGATAGCCTTTACCGTCCAAGGTTTCGTGGTGGGTGCTCGCGTATTCGGGCACACGCTTCAAAAAGTCGGGAAACGGAATTTTTTCCAGCAATTTAATGGTTTCGATGATGTGCTCGTTGATTTTATAGCGGTCTTCCGCCGTCAATGTGCCTTTTTGTATCGTCAGATTATAAATTTCGCCGTAGTTGAACAAATTCTCCGGCACCTGCATTTTGATTTCCAAGGCCGGATCGGGCGTTTGCCAGGCGGCGCGCGGCACGATATGCGCTGCCTTATCGGCCAATAAGCGTTCGCTGACCGGCAACGGCGGCTTGGGTTTACCGCGCAAGCGCTGGTCTTCGTCTTCGGACAAGCCTAAGGTGTCGTCGAAATAACGCAACCAGCTGTTTGCCGCAATGGCGCGGATTCTGTCGCAATCGGCGTCTTGCATGCTTTCCTGGCCTTTGTTGCATTCGGCAATGAAGGCAAAGTCGTCGAACAACTGAGTTTTCCGCATCCGGTATCGATCGTCCGCGTCGCCGCTCGGCATGCCGTTCGCCAGATTTTCCAAACGTTCGATCTGCGCATCGCGCAACAACACTTCGAACCGCATCCTGACTTCGTGAATGCGGTTGTACAACATATCCAATTTGGTGGCTTTTTCTATCACGTATTCCGGCGTAGTTACTTTGCCGCAGTCGTGCAGCCACGCCCCTACCCGAAACTCCAGCCACTGGTCTTCGTTGCTGAAATCGAAATCCGCCAAAGGACCGCTGCTTTCCCGGCATGCCGCCTTGGCCAGCATGATCGCCAAATCCGGTACCCGCACGCAATGATGGCCGGTATGCGGACTCTTGGTATCCAAAGCCGCGGCCAGGACTTGTATGATGCTTTCCGTGGTATCTTTTTGACTTTGAATCAATTGCAAATTGTCTAAGGCAACCGCAGCCTGAGCGGCCAAGGCTTCCACCAATTCGACCACGTCTACCGGAAACGGTATGACTGCCCCGCTACCCGGATCCAAAGCGTTGATGAACTGCAATACCCCTATCACCGCACCGTTGCGCGGCGCCATCGGCACGGTCAATAACGATACGGTCCGGTAGCCGCTTTGCGTATCGAAATCCCGAGTACCGCTGCAGTCGAAGCGGGTTTCCCGGTACACGTCGTCGATGATGACCGGTTTGTTATGCACCGCCGCATAGATAGCGACGTAATTGTCATTAGGACTGCCGGAATCGGCGCGGTATAGGGGCAATTCATTGACCGGCAAACAATCGGTACGGGTGCGCTCGGCAAACTTCAAATTGCCTTGCGGCGTAACCCAATACATGGTCGCACCGTCGCAATGCAGCAATTTTTGCCCCTCGCGCAAAATATGCTGTAACAACTTGGCGCGGCTACGTTCCATACCCATCATCAAACCGCTATCGATCAACAGATTGAGCTTGGCGGTACGCGCTTGAATTTCCCGCTCCAAGTCCTGCCGTGCCGTTCGCTCGGCTTTCAGCCGATTTAGAGAACTCAGAATGTTGGCTAGCCTTAGCCCCAGCTCGGCACGGCTCACCGGCTTGTATAAACAATCGATAGCGCCTAGACTCAATAGCGAGTCGCAATCGACCGTGCCCGGATTCCCGACGAGCACGATCGTCAAGGCTTCGGCGGGATAAATTCCCCGGATGCGCTGCAAGGCCGGCTCGAGTCCATCGCCCAAGCCATCGGTATCGATCAACAGCACATCGGCCGGGTATCGGGCTAGCGAGGATTCGATTAGGTTCCGGTCGGTGACTAGCTCAAGACCGCAATTGCCAAGCAATGCGGCGAGGTCGCGACACAAGGCTAGGCCGGTGTCGGCATCCGCCCACACCAACAGCCTTCCGTTGATTAGGGTGACGGCGGTTTCTGATAATCCGGCTGAATTCACTGAAAGACTCTAGTGTTTTTGTTGCGTGTTTGCATGGCTGAAGGCCTTAGTGTAGACAATAGTCCGCTTAACCGTCGACTGTAATTGATTTTAAAGGCGAACCGAACCGATCCGGTACAGTTAATGACATTTTCCCTTTACAGGAGGGTAGGAATGATTAGGAAGCTAGCGATACCGCTTGCTCTGTGCGCAAATGCGCTATTCGCAACCGCACAAGCGGATCAAACTATTATCGGTTTCGTCAAAATCGTCGAAGGCGAAGCGACGATCACGTCCGCCGCCACTAGCGTCGCCGCCAAGCCGGGAGCCTCGTTGTATTTGGGCAATGTATTGAAAACGGGTAAAGACGGCAGCTTGGGCATCACCTTCAAAGACAATACGGTGATGTCCTTCGGCCCGGATACCGAAGTCACCGTAGACGAATATTTGTATGCGCCGGCGAACGGCGAGCTGAAATTAGTCGCGCGCTTGGCCAAAGGCACTTTGCATTACATTTCCGGCGTTATCGCCAAACTCAAACCGGAAGCCGTGTCGGTTAAAACGCCTACCGGGGTGATCGGAGTCAGAGGTACCCGCTTTTTAGTCAAAACGGAGGGCGAATGATGAGCAAAAATGCGTCGTTCAAGCAAACGCGTTGGCGCGCGTTGTTCGCCGCCTCGCTGCTGCCGATCCTGAACGCTTGTTCACAGTCGTACGTAGTGTTGCTGGCGGACGAAGACGGCAGCCTGGGCAAAGTCAGCGTCACCAACAACCAAGGCAGCACGGTTTTGGAAAAAAACCTGGAAGGCGCGGATTTATCCGGCTCAGCGGGTCAAGTTTACGCGGTAAGCCAAGCCCGGATTCAGCAGGATTTCGGTTCCGCCTTGGCTTCCAGCCCGCAGAAACCCTTGTCTTATTATTTGTATTTCGAAGGCGGCAGCACGCAATTGACGCCGGAATCCGCTGCCGACGTCCCAAAAATCATCGCGGAAATCAAACGGCGCCCGGTACCCGATATCTCGGTCGTCGGTCATACCGATACCGTGGGCGATGAAAAACTAAACGCGGCACTGAGTTTGCAGCGCGCCGAAGCGATTGCGACTTTGTTTACCGAGACCCTGCCGGACACCGACAAAATCAGCATAGAATCGCACGGGGAAAAAAATCTGTTGATTGCCACCCCCGACAACACCGACGAACCGAAAAATCGCCGGGTCGAAGTGACGGTGCGTTAAGCAAACGATGCGGCCGGTTTACGCCGGCCGCAGCTACAGCGACATCAATTGACCTTTAACAGCTCCACGTCAAAAATCAAAGCGGAATTAGGCCCAATAGCCCGGCCCGCGCCGCGTTCGCCGTAAGCCAGATTGGCTGGAATGAATAACCGGTATTTGGCGCCTTCTTTCATCAATTGCAAACCTTCTGTCCAGCCGGGTATCACTCGATTCAGCGGAAAAGTGGCCGGCCCGCCGTGACTATAGGAACTGTCGAACTCCTTGCCATCGATGGTAGTACCTTTGTAATGCACCGTCACGTTATCGGTCGCTTTAGGCGAAGCGCCGTTGCCTTCAGTCAGCACTAAGTACTGCAAACCGCTACCCGTGGTTTTGACTTCGGGGTTTTGAGCGTTTTCTGTTAAGAACTTCTCGCCGGCGGCTTTGTTTTCTTCGGGGGTGGCGTTAGCCATGGAAAACATGATAAATCCTGTAAAAAAAGCAAAAAGGGTTGCGAGGACGCGTTTTTTGGTGCTGTTCAAAGTGACCTCCCTGAACGTATGGTTATCGAATGGTTGGATATAGCGGTAACCGGCCGAACTTGGCGCGATTCCTGTCTAAGTTTATCAATTTTCCGTTTCCAGCTCCTGTCTGCATGCAGCCAACTGCTTGTCGTAGCGCCAAGCGCGTTGGTCGACTTTTTGCGCCGTGCTCAACAACCAGTTTTTCGCCTGGTAGGTACCGCGCCGGTAACCGGTAAGGCCCTCGTGATAGGCCAAATATAAATTGCGCGCATCGGAAATCGGTATGTTCAAGACCCGATGCGTAGTCGCACAATACCAGGCAACGAAATCGCAACTATCGGCAAAATCCTCTCTGTCCGCCCAATAGTTACCGCTTTGCCGTTGATAATCCGACCAGGTTTCGTCTTTGGCTTGCGGATAGCCGTAAGCGCTACTGGAACGAAACCAGGGAATAAAACCCAAAATGGTCGGTCGCGGCGGTTGGGCGTCGGATACGAAGCGGGATTCTTGGTGCATGATCGACATCTGCACCGCGATAGGTACACCCCAACGTTGCGACGCCGCCAGACTGGCCTGATACCAGTCGTCTTTCTCGCGAAAAATCTGGCAGAGGTCGTTGGTGTTTTTAGGCGGCAAGGTGGCGCATGCCGGAACAAGCGCGGCCAGCGCGCAAACGTACAATGGAAATAGCCTCACAGCACGGTTACTCCTGCTAAACCAGGGCCCGAGCGCGCACCCTGAAATGGGCGGGCCTGAACGCTAAAGCGAGCCTCTGTCTCGGACTGAAAACCTGGCAAAAAATTTCGGCGATTTTACTTAGGCGGCGACAAACGGATCGGGCGGATTAAAATTCGCCGCCGCACTCATACGCCTAAATACCCTCGCGACCGGGAATGCCAGTACGTATTCGCCAGCGCGTGCGCCTCGTCCTGCGATGCAGCTTTTTGCAACAACTTCAGCGCTATCGCCAATGTGCCGATCACACTGGCCTCGGCATATTCGTCCTGCCAATCGCCGCGCCACAGCGCCAGCATGCGTTGCGGATCCAGTTCGTCCTCTTTCATATGCCGGCGGGGGAACATGGCCGGCCAAGTCTCGTCCGACAGTTCTCCGGCCGCGACGCTTTGGACCAAACAGTCCACATCCGGGTTGCGTTCGGTTTCACCACCCTCGCCTTTCAACACCGCCATGTCTTTCTCACCCAGCAGCAACGCGGCGTGTTGATGCACTTGCCGGTAACCGGGGTGGAAAATACCCTGAATGCTGTGGCTGGCAGCCAAGGGATTCAACAAACGCACCAACGTATGCACCGGGGAACGCAGCCCCATGGTCGGCCGCAGGTTGATCATGTCGAACAGCGGCCGGCAGATATGTTCCAGCGATAAATAACTGAAATTGCGCGCTACCAGTTGCTGCTCGGCCTGCTGCAAGGATTCGGCGGCGGCAATGCCCAAACTCTCCAACGCCTTTTCGGTATAGACCCGACCTTGGGTATGGCCGCCGGCACCGTGCATGAATACCTTGATCCCGTTTTCGGCCAACAGCAACGTAGATAGCAAAAACCAGGGCAAGTGGCGGCGTTTACCGGCATAGGACGACCAATCCAGGTCTACCTGAATGCTTGGGGTGAATTGCAAGCATTCACGCACCGCCGTCACAAAGCCGGCCAATTCCTCGCAGGTTTCCTCTTTGACCCGCATCAACATCAAAAAAGCGCCCAGCTGTATCGGCAACACTTCGTCGGCCAAAATCATCGTCATGGCCCGATAGGCTTCGTCTTGGGTTAACGGGCGGGCGCCTTTTTTACCCTTGCCCAAGATTTTGATGAATTCGGCAAACGGGTGTTCAGCTTGGGTTAGCGTCATGACGGATGGATAAAGGGAAATAGTGATCGATTAACAACGCCGCAAAAATCAGCATCAGATAAATGATGGAATAACCGAAGGTGCGCATCGCGGTTTTATCGTCCTTCTTACGAATCAACTGTACCGCAAAGTACAAAAAACCGATGCTCAACGATATGGCGGCCAGCAAGTACAACAATCCGCTCATGCCGGTCAAATACGGCAACAAGGTACTGATCAACAGCAAAATGGTGTACAGCAGGATTTGCAACCGGGTGAATTCCACGCCGTGAGTCACCGGCAACATCGGAATCGCCACTTTGGCGTATTCGTCGCGGCGGGCGATAGCCAGAGCCCAAAAATGCGGCGGCGTCCAGACGAAGATAATCAAGACCAGCAACAACGCGTGCGGATGGATCTGCCCGGTAATCGCCGTCCAGCCCAAAAGTGGCGGCGCAGCACCGGCGATGCCGCCGATCACGATGTTTTGCGGGGTCATTTTTTTCAGATAAACCGTGTAAATCACTGCGTAACCGATCAACGACAAAAACGTCAAAAACGCAGTCAACGCATTGATTTTGACGATCAACAGCGCCATGGCCAACGTACCGATGACGCCGGCGAAAATCAACACATGTTTTGAGCTCAACTCACCGGACGGCAAAGGCCTGTGCTTGGTACGGGCCATTTGCGCATCGGCTTTCCGATCGATGAAATGATTGATCGCCGCCGCCGAAGCCGCCGCCAAGGCGATGCCCAGGGTGCCGTATACGAAATTGCCCAGAGGCGGAAAACCGGGCACGGCCAGCAACATGCCGACGATTGCGGTAAACACGATCAACGCCACCACCCTGGGTTTACAGAGTTCGTAATAATTTCGCCAAGATAAGGTCACGCTTTTGTCTGTCATTCGGTTACGAATAGTTTACGAAGCTTTAAAGCTATAGAATAACAGTGAACCTTTGATAATTAAAATCGTCACAGGCGCTCAATTTTTTGGAAACGAGGGAGTTATGAAACTGGAATGGCTAACCCCGGGGATGACAGCATTGATGCTGCTAAGCCCCCTGTCGACGGCTGAGGCGCAAAGCGGCACAGTCTACGAACATACGCTGGAAAACGGACTGAAAATACTGGTTAGAGAAGACCATCGCGCACCGGTGGTAGTCTCCCAAGTCTGGTACAAAGTCGGCAGCAGTTACGAACCCGGCGGGATAACCGGTATCTCGCACATGCTGGAACACATGATGTTCAAAGGTACCAAAGACTACCCGGCCGGAGAGTTTTCCCGCATCGTCGCCGAAAATGGCGGCCAGGAAAACGCATTTACCGGCGCCGATTACACCGCTTATTTCCAAACCTTGGAAAAATCCCGCTTGGAAATCAGTTTCAAGCTGGAAGCCGACCGCATGCGCAACCTGGATTTGAAAGCCGAGGAACTGGAAAAGGAACTGCAAGTCGTCACCGAAGAACGCCGGATGCGGACCGACGACAAACCGCGCGCCAAAACCCATGAACAATTCGCGGCGGTCGCCTTCACCAACAGCCCCTACCAGAATCCGGTGATCGGCTGGCCGTCGGACATCGCCCGGTACAAGATCGAAGACCTGCAAGCCTGGTACCAAAAGTGGTATGCCCCCAATAACGCCACCTTGGTGGTGGTCGGCGACGTGCAAGCCGACGACGTAATCGGGTTGGCGACCCGGCATTTCGGCGGCTTGAAACCGAGCGAAATTCAACCTGCAAAACCGCAGGACGAAATCCCGCAAGTCGGTCCGCGCAAGCTCACCGTCAAAGCCCCGGCCCAGTTGCCTTACGTGATGATGGGATACAAAGTTCCGGTATTGAAAACCGCTAGGCCGGAATGGGAAGCTTACGCATTGGAAGTGTTGGCCGGCATCCTGGACGGCGGCAATAGCGCCCGTCTGTCCTCCCGCTTGATTCGCGGCAAGCAACTGGCCGTTTCGGCCAATGCCGATTACGACATGACCTCCCGGTTGCAGGATTTGTTCTTGCTGGAAGGCACCCCGGCGGACGGCAAAAGTGTGTTCGACCTGGAATACGCCTTGAAGGACGAAGTGGCGCAATTGCAGAACGATCTGGTCACCCCCGACGAGTTGCAGCGCGTTAAAGCCCAAGTCGCGGCCAACGACGTGTTCCAAAAAGACTCCAATTTCTATCAAGCCATGCAACTGGGTCTATTGGAAACCGTCGGCCTGGGTTGGCAAAAAGCCGACGAATACGTGCAAAAAATCAACCAAGTGACGGCGGAACAAGTGAGAGCGGTTGCCCGAAAATACCTGATCGAAGACAGCCTGACGGTCGCCTATCTCGATCCGCAACCCATCAACGAAACGGCAAAACCGAACAAGACAGCAGGAGGTCGCCATGCGTTTTAACTTATATGCCCTGTGTTTGATGTTGATCGGCCCGATCACGCACGCCGGCGTCGACATTCAACACTGGCAAACCTCGCAAGGCAGCCGGGTTTATTTCGTGCCCACCCCCAGTCTACCGATGGTAGACATCCGCGTAACCTTCGATGCCGGTAGCGCGCGCGACGGCGACCAATTCGGCTTGGCGGCGATGACTTCGGCCATGCTGGATACCGGCGCCGGCGAATGGGACGCCGATCAAATCGCCGGCCGGCTGGAATCGGTGGGAGCGGCCTTCGACGCCGGCGTATCCGAAGACACGGGGTGGCTGTCTTTGCGCAGCTTGACCGAAAAACCTTTGCTGGAAAAAGCCCTTTCCACTTTCCAAACGCTGTTGACCCAACCGCGTTTCAGCGAGGCCGATTTTCAACGCGAGCAAAGCCGCATGCTGGCCGCATTGAAACACCGCGAGGAATCGCCCGGCGCACTGGCGCAAATCGCTTTCGGCAAGGCACTGTACCATGACCACCCCTATGCGCATCCGGAAGAAGGCATGGTGGAAACTGTGGCCGGTTTCACTACCGACGACTTGAAACAGTTTCACCGCCGCTATTACGTGGCAGCCAATGCTATCGTGGTCATCGTCGGCGACATGCAAAAAGACCAAGCCCAACGGATTGCCGAACAGCTGATGTCCGGTCTACCGGTCGGCGAAAAACCCACGGAACTGCCGCCGGTGGAAATGCCTGCTAAAGCCGGCATGCAACACATCGAATTTCCGTCCAGCCAAACCCATGTATTGTCCGGCCTGCCGGGGGTGGAGCGTAAAGATCCGGATTATTTCACGCTTTATGTCGGCAATTACATATTAGGCGGCGGCAGCTTGGTCTCGCGCTTGTTCGACGAAGTTCGGGAAAAACGCGGTCTGGCGTACAGCGCTTCCAGCCAATTCGTACCGCTGTTTCGCAAAGGCCCGTTTGTGATGAGTTTGCAAACCCGCAACGACCAAACTGCGCAAGCGATAGCCGTGATGGACCAAACCTTGAAAGACTTTATCGAGAACGGTCCTAGCGCCGCCGAACTTGAAGCCGCCAAGAAAAACATCACCGGCGGTTTTGCCTTGCGTACCGACAACAACAGCAAACTGACCGAATACGTGACAATGATAGGATTTTACCAACAACCTCTGGATTACCTGGATACCTTCCCAGCCAAAGTGGAGGCGGTGACGTTGGAGCAAATCAAAGACGCGTTTCAGCGCCGGATTCGCCCGGAGTGGTTGCAAACCGTCACGGTAGGCAACAGCGCCGGCGCAACGAAAACGCATTAATCCGTGAGCAATCAATTGCGCATTATCGGCGGCGAATGGCGCAGCCGGGTGGTCAAATTCGACGATGCCCCCGGCTTGCGGCCCACCCCGGCCCGAGTGCGGGAAACGCTGTTCAATTGGTTGCGCATGCAGGTCGAAGGCAGCCGCTGCCTGGACTTATTTGCCGGCAGCGGCGCCTTGGGGTTCGAAGCGGCTTCGCGCGGTGCACGCCACGTCACTCTGGTCGACAGCAATAGCCAAACCTGCCGTAAGTTGCGGGAAAATCTCGCCCGATTCCATAGCGACAACATCGAAATCGTTCAAGCCGATGCGGAAACCTTTTTAAAGCACTGTCAGAAAAAATTCGACCTGGTATTCCTCGATCCACCGTTTAATCAGAGCTGGATACCCAAAATCTGCCAAGCGATAGCCCAGGCCGATGCCTTATCGGCCAACGGCATAGTCTATCTGGAATTCGAACGGGATTTTTCCGCGGCATGCCCGCCGCCCGGCTGGGACATTCTAAAGTCGAAACTTGCAAGCGACGTCGGTTATGGGTTAATCAGGCGGACTTCATCCGTCCGCAGTCCGCTCGACCCGGTAGATCCGACTGCACAAAGCACCGAATCGAATCGCGCCGGCTAGGCCGGCGCTTTCCTGCCGCGCCACAGCCGAACTCCGAAACTAATCCGTTAAATTCGGCATAAAACCGATTACAATAATGAAATTTTGCACACGGACAGACGAAATTCCCGATCGACTCGCGTCGTTAACAAGCAGGAGCAAAGGTGACAGACAGAATAATTAGAATCGCGACCCGACAAAGCCCTCTCGCCTTATGGCAAGCCGAACACGTTGCAGCTCGATTGACTGCAGCCTTCCCCGGCCTGCGCACCGAACTGGTCAAAATGGTTACCCGCGGCGATAAGATTTTGGATGCGCCTTTGGCGAAAGTCGGCGGCAAAGGCTTGTTCGTCAAAGAGTTGGAACAAGGCATGCTCGAAGGCACGGCCGACATCGCGGTGCATTCGATGAAAGACGTGCCGGTGGAGTTTCCGGCCGGTTTACATCTAGCCGTCATTCTGGAACGCGAAGACCCCAGCGACGCATTCGTATCCAACCGTTACCGCAGCTTGTCCGAATTGCCCGTCGACGCCCGCATCGGCACCTCCAGCTTACGCCGCCAATGCCAAATCAAGGCCCGTTTTCCGCATGCACAGATCCTCAGCTTGCGCGGCAACGTCAACACCCGCTTGGCAAAACTCGACGCCGGCGACTACGACGCCATTATCTTGGCCTCCGCCGGCTTGAAACGTTTAGGCATGGCCGAGCGCATTACCGCGAGACTATCCGGCGAAGAAAGTTTGCCTGCCATGGGACAAGGCGCAATTGGCATCGAATGCCGCATAGACGACGCCGACATTCACCGTTATTTGCAAGTATTGCACGACGAAAGTACCAGCCTGCGGGTCAGCGCCGAACGGGCGATGAATAGCCGCCTAAACGGCGGCTGCCAAGTACCCATCGCCGGCTTTGCGGAAATTCGCGACGACCGGCTGTTTCTACGCGGACTAGTCGGTAGTCCGGACGGTAGCAAGCTGTTTCGCGCGCAAGCCGAATATCCACTGGAACAAGCGCAAGCGCTCGGTTTCGCTGTAGCCGACGATTTGCTGGCGCAAGGCGCCGAGCAAATCCTAAAGGAGCTCTACCAGTGACCGGCGATTTAGGCGGCGCGCAAATTTTGGTTACCCGGCCTACGGCGCAAGCCGAACCCTTGTGCCGCCTGATCGAACAACACGGCGGCAAACCGCTACGCTTTCCGACCTTGGCAATTGCCCCAATGCCGGTCGATCCGAAATCGCTGGAAAACGCTCTGGCCTCGGATTGGCTACTATTTACCAGTACCAATGCAGTGAAATTCGCTCTACAAGCGCTAGCCGGAAAAATAACCGAGCTGAAATCCAAACGCATTGCGGCCGTAGGCAAAGCAACCGCCGCCGCACTCGAACAGGCGGCTCTGAATTTAACCAGCTGTCCTGATACCGATTTCAGCAGCGAGGGGTTATTGGCACAATCGTCGCTAAGCGACGTTGCCGGTCAGCGGATTACCATCGTCCGCGGGCTGGGCGGAAGAGAAGTGATGGCTCAAGAATTGACGGCCCGCGGCGCTCAGGTGACTTGTTTAGAGCTTTATCGCCGCTACGCGCCGGCAAACGACAACCGGGCCATACAAAAGACCATATTGGCTGGAAATCTGGACGCAACCACCATCACCAGCGGTGAAGCGTTGCAAAACTTATTAACGATGTTAACGCCTGAAACCCTCGCTAAAATGCAGCGATTGCCGCTATTGGTCGTCAGTTCGCGTATTGCCGAACAGGCGCGCCGTGCCGGCTTTCAATGCATAGCCGTTACGGCTCAAGCGTCGGATTCAGCGATTTTAGAAACATTGACCATGTTATTTACCGGGGAAAACAGTGGCCGAAGACATTGAACAACAGGAAAACCCAACGCCGCAAGTCGTCATTAAAAAATCCAAAGCCGGCCTATGGATAGGAATGATCGCTATTTTGCTGGTCTTGGCTCTTGCGGTCGCCGGGGTATTCGTCGTCCAGCAAATCAGAACCAATCAGGATACGGACAACAATCAGGACACCCAGCGCATGCTGGAAATCGACAAGGAACTGAACGACTTGCAGCAACAGCTTTCGACCTTGCAAGCGCAAATTGCTAACGTCAATACCGAACTGACCGGCAAAGACAACCACTTCACGCAAACGCTGGCGGAGTTTTCCAAATTACACGAAGAACACCTCGCCACCGCCCGTAAAGAGTTGGAAGCTTCCATTTTAGGCTTACAACGCCAACTCGGAAAAACCCGCGGCGATTGGCTGTTAGCCGATGCCGAGTATTTGTTGAGCGTCGCCAACCAGCGCCTACATCTGGTCGGGGACGTGGAAACCACCCGCCAAGCCCTGGAAGCGGCCGACCAACGCTTACGGGAAAGCGGCGATGCCTCGGTGTTCAAAGTCCGCGAACAAATCGCCAAAGAAATTGCACTATTGACTCATGTCGACGTACCCGACATCGTTGGAATTTACTCGCAATTGCAACACCTGCAAGAAGCGGTCGAAGGCTTGTCGGTATTCTTGCCGCATGCCGGTAAAGCGCCGGAAAAATCCGCGGCATCGCAGGATTTGTCCAAAGAAGGCCACGAAATCTTGGGTCAAGTGGCGAAACAATTGGAAGGTTACGTGGTATTACGCCATACCGAACAACCGGTCAACGCAATTTTGACGCCCGAAGAAGCTCATTTCATTAAACAACAATTGAAAGTGCGCTTGGAAATGATAGAAATCGCCCTGGTCCGGCAAGACGATACCCTGTTCACCAGCAGTATCGCCGATGCCAAAAACTGGCTGAAGAAAAACTTCGCCGAGAATCTGCAAACCGCACAATTTGTCGAAGAGCTGGATAAATTAGCCGGAGCCCGCTTGAAAAGCCAATTCCCGGATGTCAGCGGTTCTCTAAAAATGATGCGCGATATCAGCAAACTCCGGATCGAAACCGACAAGGCCCTATCTTCGGATACCGCAAACTCCACCCCGGCTGATCCAGAAAAACCCGATCAAGCTGTAACACCTCAGCCATAACGCAGGCCGGCACATGAAGAAAAACATAGCGTATTTTCTGGCTTCTCTAGTTACAGCGGCGGCCGTGGCGTTCGCTTTGCATAGCTGGCTTGCGCAACATAACGATCCAGGCTACGTTTTAATCGGCTTCGGGCATTGGTCTTTGGAAACGTCGTTGACCGTATTCACGGTCGGTCTGGTGATTACTTTCTTCATACTGTACAGCGTATTCCGTTTGCTGGGCGTGCTGTTACGCCTGCCCGGCCGATTGTCCAAACGCCGGCAAAACATTAAATTCAACCGATCGCAAGAAGCTTTAATCGCCGGCTTATTCGACGCCGCTGACGGAAATTTCGAAAGCGCCGAAAAAACCCTGATCAAACATGCCGCCAACAGCGGCGCTCCTCTTCTACATTACCTGACCGCCGCGCGGGCCGCCCAGTCCCGCGGCGCCCTGGATAAACGCGACGAATACCTGCAAAAGGCCTTGGAACAATCCCATGAAGGCAATTTGACGGTAGGACTTACCCAAGCCGAACTGCACCTGTCCGAACAACAGTTCGAGCAAGCGTTAAAGACGCTGGAAACCCTGAACGAAATCAATCCGGGGCATGCCCGAGTGTTGCGCATGATGCATCAGGCCTACCAACACCTAGGCGATTGGGAATCGTTAAGCAAACTTCTCCCGTCGCTGCAACAACACAAAATTTTGATGGAAGCCGAAGTCAAGTTGCTGGAGACTCAAACCTACAGCAGTTTGCTCAAACAGGCACAACGCGAAGGAAACCCGGATGCCATCCGGCGTTGCTGGAACGACGTTCCGGAACACATTCGCCGCTTACCGGGCATAGCCAATATTTATTTCGCCGCGATGATAGCCGCCGGTGCCGGGTCGGAAATCGAAGACCAAGCGATTGCTCAACTGGGCCGCCATTGGGACGCTACGCTACTCGAACTATTCTCATCCATCCAAAGCGAAGGCAAGGAAAAACGCTTACAAACCGCGGAGCAATGGTTGAGCGTCTATCCCAACGATCCCGTTCTATTAAAGGTGCTGGGAAAACTCGCCCATCAAGCCGGCCAACTGGAAAAAGCCGAACAATATCTACTGAAAACCCTTAACAAAGAGGCTACGGTAGGGGCCTGCCATTTACTCGGCGACGTATTATTCGACAAAGGCGATAAAGACCGGGCTTGCGACTCTTACAAACGCGGCTTGTTGTTAGCGTCCGACGTGATTTTAGAGCAGGTGGAATCGAACAAGGCTTAGGTCTTCAATTCGGAAAGATAATATGCCGCGCAGCTTGGGGTAGATACTCGGCTGTAAAGAAGCCATCAATACTATCCCATCGGGCTCAAGGAGGAAGCCAATTTTAAGCGGATTGCCAAACACGACACGTCGTCTTGGGCTTCATCGCGCACCATATGCGCTTCCAACGCTTGTCTGACGGCGTCAACCCTTTGCCCCGGCGCGGAAGTAGACAGCTCCGCCCTTAATTTTTCGGTGCCGAAACGACTGAACTGCCGATTTGTCGCATCTATCACCCCGTCTGAATACAAAAACAATTCGCAAGACTCGTTCGTTCGATAATATTCGGTACTGTCATCGAACGACTCGTCATCCAGCACCCCGGCAAAAGTATGTAGCGAACGAAACGCATGTTTGACGCTGCCGTCGTCGGCAATCAGCAAACCTTCGGGCAAACCGCCATTCCATATCTCGATACTGCAATCGGCTTCGTTGACTACTCCTAACGTAAGCGCAACGAAACGGCCGGGTGGCAATTGACTATATAGCTGACCGTTTATCTCCCTGGCGATGAGTTTAACCGATAAAGACTTCTTGGCCATGCCGCGAAAAACTTGATTAACAATCACCGTAGGCAGTGCGGCTGCCAAACCGTGCCCTGTCGAGTCGGCCAGCATAAAGTAGATCAAGCCCTGATCGGTCTTGTGCGCACATACCAAATCGCCGCTAAAACGTTGAGCGGGCGTCAACCAATATTGCACCTGCTCTTCGTTGATTTCGTTTAACTTTAACAAGCGTTCAAAAATGGCTTGCAAAAAGTCGTGTTCGCGTTCGTTTTGTTCGCGGTAGCGCCTCAGCTGCTCGGTATCGGCGATAATCCGGCGTTGCATTTCCAACGTGCGCTCTACCGAATCGATTTTTGCGCTCAAGATGGCGTAATCGATGGGTTTGGGAAGATAGTCGTCCGCCCCGACTTTCAACCCTTCGATAATATCTTTGACGTCCGTTAACGCACTAACCAGAAAAATCGGCACCCATTTTTGGCTGGGCAAAGCTCTGATGATCTGTATCGCTTCAAAGCCGTTCATAACCGGCATCATCACGTCCATCAAAATCAGATCCAAAGCCTGGTTGGTATAAACATCCACAGCGTGTTGACCATTTTCCGCCTGCAAGACTTGGTGGCGCATTCGAGTTAACAAGCGCTCCAACAACAGCCTGTTTTCCAAAATATCGTCGACGATCAAAATTCTCATGGCTTAGCTTTTACCGATTAATTTTTCCGCAGTCGCAACTATGGAAACCGCAGACTTCGAGGCACTAAGCCTAGTAGACACTACAACCCTACCGCCCGGGCTAATGATCGAAATCGAACCCATACCATTGCACACTATCCCTCGCTTGCATACATCAGCCGAACTGTCGCCGACTAATCAAATAAACTTGCCCAGATAGCGTCGATTTTGGCCACCACCTGTGGCTGCGTCACGATCGGCTTGCCCCATTCCCTCTGAGTCTCACCCGGCCATTTGTTGGTGGCGTCAAATCCGACTTTCGAGCCTAAGCCCGACACCGGCGAGGCAAAATCCAAATAGTCGATGGGCGTATTCTCCAGAATCGTCAGGTCTCTCGCCGGATCCATTCGGGTAGTAATCGCCCAAATGACGTCCTGCCAGTTCCTTGCATCCACGTCGTCGTCCACCACAATGACGAATTTGGTATACATGAATTGCCGCAAGAACGACCAGGTTCCGAACATCACCCGCTTGGCATGGCCGGCGTATTGCTTTTTCATACTGATGACGGCCATCCGGTACGAACAGCCTTCCGGCGGCAAATAAAAATCGATGATTTCCGGAAATTGCTTTTGCAATATCGGCACGAATACCTCGTTCAAGGCAACGCCTAAAATGGCCGGTTCGTCCGGCGGTCTACCGGTATAGGTGGAATGGTAAATCGGCACCTGACGCTGAGTAATTCGTTCGATGGTAAAAACCGGAAACTCGTCCACTTCGTTATAGTAGCCGGTGTGATCGCCGAACGGCCCTTCCGGCGCGGTTTCCCCCGGATAAATGAAACCTTCCAACACAATTTCCGCACTCGCCGGCACCTGCAAACCGTCGAGCCCCGGAGTCAAGCAATGCGCAACTTCCGTTTTACTACCGCGTAGCAACCCGGCGAAAGCATATTCCGATAGCGGGTCCGGCACGGGCGTGACAGCTGCCAGTATCGTCGCCGGATCGGCGCCCAGCGCCACCGCGACCGGAAACGGCTTATCCGGATATTTTTCCTGCCATTCCTTAAAATCCAAAGCGCCGCCCCTATGTGCCAGCCAGCGCATAATGACTTTGTTTTTAGCGATGACTTGCTGCCGGTATATCCCCAGATTCTGCCGCTCTTTGTTTGGACCCTTGGTTATCACCAGAGGCCAAGTAATCAGCGGCGCGGCATCTTCCGGCCAACACGTTTGAATCGGAAAATCCGCCAAGTCCACTTCGCTACCGATGCGCACGACTTCCTGACATACGGGCGCGGTTATCAATTTTGGCGCCATATTCAGCACCTGCTTAAACGCCGGCAATTTATCCAGCGCATCTTTAACGCCTTTCGGCGGCTCCGGCTCTTTCAAAAATGCCAACAACTCCCCTATTCCGCGCAGCTGCGACACGTCTTCCGCCCCCATACCCAACGCAACGCGTTTCGGCGTGCCGAACAGATTGCCCAACACACTGATATTGGCACCCTTGGGCTTCTCGAACAATAAAGCCGGCCCGCCCTGTTTCAATACCCGATCGCAGACAACCGTCATTTCCAGATAGGGATCGATCTCCACCTTAACGCGTTTTAATTCACCCAGCTTTTCCAACTGCTGAATAAAATCGCGCAAATCTCGATATTTCATGGGGCTTCCGACATGGTTATTGAGGCCTTAATCGCCGACCGCAAAAGCCAATCGGCGAATAACGTCATATCCCGGCACTAGGCTTGGCTTTCGCCAGCCAATAACTCTTCCAATTCCGGCAACGAACGATCGGCACGCGCCCTGTTTTTATATAAATCCACAAATTCCATGAAGGCTTGTTCCAAATCGTCCAGCACTTCCTGCTCGTCCGCCAGTTCTTCTTCAGGAATTTCGCCTGAATCCAAATAATCTTTTTGGATGGCAATTTCGCCATTTAACGATAGCAACGCCAAAATCAACGCGTTATTTGAAATGTTTTCGGCCATAAAAATCTCACAAGTTGAGGGAAAAAACAGGCGGGTAAAAAGAGCGTAACGAAAAAATCAGCATTAAAGGCCCAGCCGGCCACTGCTGTCTTTGCTTAATTCCGGGCGATAAACCCTAGGCGGTTAAGCGCATGTATTTTGCGTATAAGTTGTCGCGATCTTCGACGTTGTCCGGATCTTTCCCTATGCAATCGACCGGACACACCTCCATACACTGCGGCTTATCATGGTGTCCGACGCACTCGGTACACAATGACGGATTGATCACGTAAATTTCTTCACCTTGGGAAATCGCGCCGTTGGGACATTCCGGCTCGCATACGTCGCAATTAATGCATTCGTCGCCGATTAAAAGAGCCATGGTTCACTCCGATTTAAACTTTTCAATTAAACGCTTGTTGACTAACTCCGGTACAAAACTGGAAACATCGCCGTTCAAACGGGCTATCTCCCGAATCATACTGGAAGAAATGAATTCGTATTGTTCTGATGGGGTTAAAAATACGGTTTCGACATTAGGCGCCAAACGGCGGTTCATACTTGCCATTTGAAATTCGTATTCAAAGTCCGAAACCGCTCTCAGGCCTCTGATGATGACGCTGGCTTGGTGTAACTGAGCGCACTCGACCAACAGATTATTGAACCCTAGCACTCGAACGTTGCTAAAGCCGCCTACAACCCGCTCTATCATGTCCACCCGTTCCACCAACGAAAACAAAGGCTGTTTCGCCAAATTTTCCGCGACCGCGACGATAACGGTCTTGTATAGATTCGAGGCGCGGCAAATCAAATCTAAATGACCGTTTGTAATGGGATCAAATGTCCCGGGATAGATTGCCGTTATCTGCATGCCCACTGTATCCGTAAAGGGAGGTGGATTCTACCGCATTCGCCGAGTTTCAGCAGAATATTGCAAGAAACCGTTGCACTCAATCCATCCGTTGAATAGCGTATCAATCCGCACGTTATGCCATCTGCAGATAACGTGAATTCAGCCCGCTTTACCTATCTCATTACTGTTAAGGGCATAATTTTGAATTTTTTGATAGAGAATCAATACCTGCCAACCGTCTATCCAGCAGGCCTCTACCAATAATCGCAAAACCGACGTAACTAAACCTCTGATTTATAAAGTTCAATAAAAAATATGCGGCAAATTGTCGCGTTTTTTGTAGACATCCCAACATTCGGACAGTATAATGCGCACACCTTGATAGAGGTCAATGCGCCGCTAAGTGCGTAAGAATGAGGGAGGAGGAAGCGACCGTTTCGACGGTACAACAATAACAATAAGCGCAGCAATTCAACCTGCTACCCGGTAGCAGGCGTCCACACAATAACAATAGTAACCGGACGGAGCCCACGTAATGTGGGCTTTTTTATGCCTGAAGCCCCTCTTCCTCCTACTACTCCCCCCTATCAAGCTCTCGCAGGCTTAAGTCTTAGCGTCGCCACCATCGGCAACAGCAGCATCCAAGCAACGGTGGGTATGGGAATTGGTTCCGGCGCGGGCGATGTACCCGGAGCGGAAAATTGACTGATTAATGCGGTCGAGGCACCCCCTAGCGAATCCAGCGAATAAATCCGAAAACCGAATATATCCCCGGCAACGATATCCGCCACGAAACTCCCGGCTTGACTAATATCTCCGTCCGGATCGGATAACAAGCTGAATTCGCCATTCAACAGCCAACCGAAATCGTCATTACTCGGACCATCGATATCCAAAGTGTCATAACGCCAGTTAAAACTCACTTGACCGGAATAAACTGCTGTAATGATAATTTGCTGGTATTTGTTTAACTCCCCGGACTGATCATCGCTGCTGGTAATCGAAATCCAATCGGGGGCAACGGCAGTATCGATACTGCCGCCATCGGTATAAATCGACCAATTTTGCGGCTGATAAGAACCGGAAAATCCGGCGAAGGCACCATTTGAACCTGCCAAAACCACAAAAGTAACGCTTGAATAAATTAAAAATTTCATATCCGCACCTAGGTTATTAATACTATCGACAACTAAACGCTAAGCCAGCCTGGACGGCAGGTTTTCGCCGGCAAATTGCCAATCGATCAACTTATCCAAAATAGTGTTTAGATAGGCGGTGCGTAAGTTTTGATAATCCAAATAATAGGCGTGCTCCCAAACATCAATCACCAGCAAGGGCTTTTTTCCCATTACCAACGGATTGCCGGCATTCCCGGTCGTTACGATTTCCAAGCGTCCGCCGTCGACAACCACCCAAGCCCAGCCGCTACCAAATACCCCTTTCGCCGCGTCGAACAATTTCTGCTTGAACCCCGGGTTTGTCCAATTTCCCTTCGCATCGGTACCAGGATCGGAAAAATGCCCGAATTGACTATTAATCAAATTCGCTAATTTACCGCTTGGCGGTTCCGCATCCCCCGCCCCCGGACGCAAACTATTCCAATAAAATGTGTGATTCCACGTTTGCGCAGCATTATTAAATATCAGCCCCGGAATCAAACGCTTACCATTCGTGGCCTTAATGATTCGTTCCAAGCTCATATTTTCGTAGGCGGTACCGACAATCAAACCGTTTAAGTTTTTGACATAACCGGCATGATGCTTTCCGTAGTGAAAACTCACGGTATTTGCCGAAATATAAGGCTCTAACGCACTTTGTGCATAAGGCAATTCAGGCAAGGTAAAAATACCGGAATCCGGTAGAGTGACTGCCGCTAATGCTTGCCCTCCCCCTACCATCGCCTCTGCCACCGTTAACGCACCCACTGATGCGCCCATGAATAGAAACTGCCTTCTATCGACTTTGTTCATTGCCACATTTTTCTCCTGATGATGCTTTTGGAATAAATCAAGCCGTATGAAGCAATATTCGCACCACAAAACGGAAAACAAAGTCGCTTTGTAAATCCTTTCAAGGCCAACTATTCAGAAGATACCTAACCGATAATCGAGACAACGCACTCCCCCCTTCTAATAAACGCGGAAAGCACCAAACTTAAATCGATAATTGCGCGCTTAGATTCGATTTTTGATGGCAATGTAAGACAAACAGCCTTGGTGTCAGCAAAGCTAAAATAAATCTATGTTAAATAAGCGAGCGATTGCGCGATTTGCCGCGAAATATCGAGAACCTAGTCGTGCATCAATAACCCATCCCATATCAAAAGCTCCCCCGCCTGCGTCCTTTACACAGAAAATTCGGTTTATAAAAACAAAAAGCCCCGGCATGTTAGATACCGGGGCTTCGATATGACAGTATGAACTGAGCGAAACTTACATCATGCCGCCCATGCCGCCCATGCCGCCCATGTCAGGCATCGCAGGAGCTTTGCTGTCAGCCGGCGCTTCGGCGACCATGACTTCCGTGGTGATCATCAAACCGGCAACCGATGCGGCGTTTTGCAGAGCGGAACGGGTAACCTTGGCAGGATCCAAAATACCCATAGCGATCATGTCGCCGTATTCGCCGGTGGCCGCGTTATAACCAAAGTTACCGCTGCCTTTTTTGACTTCGTTCAATACCACGGACGCTTCATCGCCGGCATTGCTGACGATTTGACGCAAAGGCTCTTCCATCGCTCGGCGCAGGATGCTGATACCGACGTCTTGATCGTGATTAATACCTTTCAGGCCTTCCAAAGCAGCCAGAGCACGGACCAGAGCAGTACCACCGCCGGCAACCACGCCTTCTTCGACGGCTGCGCGAGTTGAATGCAGTGCGTCTTCGACACGGGCTTTCTTCTCTTTCATTTCGACTTCGGTCGCAGCACCCACTTTGATCACCGCCACGCCGCCGGCCAGTTTTGCCAGACGCTCTTGCAGTTTTTCCCGATCGTAATCGGAAGTAGCATCGTCGGCTTGGGCGCGGATTTGTGCGACACGACCTTTGATTTGCTCTTCGTCGCCGGCACCGTCGATGATGGTGGTGTTTTCCTTATTGATTTGTACACGCTTGGCAGTACCCAGCATGTCTACGTCGGCTTTTTCCAATGACAAGCCGACTTCTTCGGAAATAACGGTACCGCCGGTCAAAATCGCAATGTCTTCCAGCATGGCTTTACGGCGATCACCGAAACCGGGCGCTTTTACTGCGCACACTTTTACGATACCGCGCATGTTGTTGACAACCAAGGTAGCCAAGGCTTCGCCTTCAACATCTTCCGCAATGATCAACAGCGAACGGCCGGATTTGGCTACGCCTTCCAATACCGGCAGCATTTCACGAATATTGGAGATTTTTTTGTCATACAGCAGGACAAACGGATCATCCAACTCGACGCTCATGCTGTCTTGTTTGTTGATGAAGTACGGAGACAAATAACCGCGATCGAATTGCATGCCTTCGACCACGTCCAATTCGTTGTTTAAACCGGTACCTTCTTCTACCGTGATAACGCCTTCTTTACCGACCTTCTCCATCGCTTCGGCGATAATTGCGCCGACCGATTCGTCGGAGTTGGCGGAAATGGTACCGACTTGAGCAATCGCTTTGCTGTCGCTGCATGGAATCGCCGCTTTCTCGATAGCCGCTACCGCTGCCGTCACGGCGCTGTCGATACCGCGTTTCAAATCCATGGGATTCATGCCGGCCGCAACCGCTTTCAAACCTTCGTTGACTATTGCTTGAGCCAACACGGTTGCAGTGGTAGTGCCGTCGCCGGCGACATCAGAAGTTTTGGACGCAACTTCTTTAACCATTTGTGCGCCCATGTTTTCGAATTTGTCCTTTAATTCGATTTCTTTAGCAACCGACACGCCGTCTTTGGTAATGGTGGGAGCACCGAAGCTTTTGTCCAATACGGCATTGCGGCCTTTAGGACCCAAGGTCACTTTTACCGCGTTTGCTAGAATGTTGACGCCCGCAACCATCAAAGCGCGCGCATCACCGCCGAATTTTACGTCTTTTGCTGCCATTTTTTATTCCTTAATCGTTTTTATGTAATTGATAAATATCGATTTGGATTATTCCAAAATACCCATAATGTCGTCTTCGCGCATCACAATGTACTGCTCGCCGCCGACTTTTACTTCGGAACCGGAATATTTACCGAACAATACTTTGTCGCCAACCTTAACTGCCATTGGACGCACCTGGCCGTTATCAAGAGGTTTGCCTTCGCCAACTGCCAAAACTTCACCTTCGCTCGGTTTTTCTGCAGCGGAACCGGGCAGTACGATGCCACCTGCGGTTTTGGTTTCTTCTTCCACACGCTTAACGACAACGCGGTCATGTAACGGACGAATTTTCATCAATGTCTCCTTTATGTAGATACAGGTTAAAGATCAAACTAAATTTATTAGCACTCTCTTGTAACGAGTGCTAATAATAGCGAGGTTTTGCACTCTGTCAAGCTCTTTGGCATTATCAACCGCCTTTCTCGGAAGCTTTAAACATGAACGACCAACAACTGTTGCGCTATAGCCGACAAATCATGCTGCCCCCAGTGGATATCGAGGGTCAGCAAAAACTATTGGATGCCAAGGTATTAATCGTCGGGGCCGGCGGACTAGGCTCCCCGGCAGCCATGTATTTGGCGGCTGCCGGCGTAGGCCACCTGACGCTCTACGATAACGACCAAGTGGACCTAAGCAATCTACAACGCCAAATCGCCCACGGCACCGCCGATATAGGGTTGGACAAAGTCATTTCAACCCGCGACAGCTTAAAAAACATCAATCCGGAAATTGCGGTAGTCGCTCGCAAGGCACGATTAGAAGGGGAAAACCTGTTAAACGAGGTAAAAAATACCGATGTGGTTTTAGATTGCAGCGACAATTTCACCACCCGCTTTGCCGTGAACAAGGCATGCGTAGCCTACCGAAAACCTTTGGTTTCAGGAGCCGCCATACGCTTTGAAGGACAAATTAGCGTATTTACGCCGGGTAAAGGGGAAAGCCCTTGCTATAACTGCTTATATCAGAGCGAGGGCGAAGAACTGCAAAACTGCGCGACTAATGGCGTTATCGCGCCTATCACCGGTATTATCGGATGCGTTCAAGCACTGGAAACCATCAAGCTAATCGTTTCCTGTGGAGAACCCTTGGTTGGCCGTCTATTGCTGCTGGATGGATTAAGCATGGAATGGCAAAATTTACGCTTGAAAAAAAACCCTCATTGTCCTTGCTGCGGCCATTCTGTCTAATAAAAAGCCGGGAAATACCCGGCTTTTTTCCAACTCGGCGCTAACAATTAAGTCATTTTTTAGCGAGTAAGCCTTTAACCGTGGTTATTAATTTCTCGGCCATATTCAACACTGGCGACTCGCTATCGCCATGTGGTTCGATATCGCCAAAAGGCTCGCCATTTTTCATCGTGTACATGTAAATGAAATAGCCCAACGGTGCAAATGCAAAAAAGGCGATGATCAGCATCACAATGCCTAGCTCAAACACACCACCCATAGCAACCTCCTCATTTTTTTTAGTTTTTGTTGTTAAATTAAGACCATAGGCCTCATAGCGGACTATAACCCCATCGGTTCTACGGTACAAGTTCAAATTCCTGCCACACCCGATTCAATTGGCTACAACCCGCAATAACCATAAAGTTCAAACGCTTGAAATTATCCAAGTTAGGGGTACCATCCCCTCCATCAATCACAATAAACGCTACTTATCCAAGGAACAATTTCGTAGAGATCATGCATGCAAATTTGTCTACCCAACGGCATCAATCGTCGGCCTCTTTGTTTACTGTTTGTTGACTAAGTATCAATGCAGCAGCTTTGACAATCGCGCAAATCCGCGTCCAGCCTAGATTTTCCGCAGCTTGGCGCTGATAGACTGCGTTGCGTTGCGTTAATTGTTCGTGTTTAAATAGTCTGCTAAATGTTCCATCTTTTAGAAGAGCCCATGATGCAAGATTACCAAAGCCAAAAACCCATTGTGCTTGATATATTGGCTAGCCATCGGACCATGCCTGGCAACCTGCTGCCAATTCTGCACGGCATTCAGGATACCTTGGGCTATATTCCGCCGGCGGCCGTAGAAGACATTGCCAAAGATCTGAGCTTATCCAAAGCCGAAGTTCACGGAGTCATCAGCTTCTACCACTACTTTCGCACCACCCCGCCGGGCAAACACACTATTCGCATCTGCCGGGCCGAATCATGCCAGGCCATGAACAGTAAAGCTCTGGAACAACATGCTAAACAAACCCTGGGCATTGATTTTCACCAAACCACGACCGATGAACAATTCTCGCTGGAGGCGGTCTATTGCCTCGGCAATTGCGGCTGCTCACCCTCCATTACCATAGACGATCAAGTACACGGCCGTGTCACTCCGGAAAAATTCGATCGCCTCGTGGCCTCCTGCAAAGGTAATAAATCATGACTCGTGTATTCGTATCCCGTGATTCAACCGCGCTTTCCTTAGGCGCGGAACAAGTCGCTCAGTCATTGCAGCAACTAGCCGATACCAAAGGACTGGACATCGAAATCGTGCGTAACGGCTCGCGCGGCATGTTTTGGCTGGAACCTTTGGTCGAAGTCGAAACCTCCACCGGTCGAGTGGCTTACGGCCCGGTACAGCCCGAAGACCTTGCCACGCTTGTCGAGGCCGGATTCCTGGACGGCAAACAACATGTTCTGTCGCTGGGCAATATCGAGGAACACCCATTCTTCAAGTATCAAAACCGCCTGACGTTTGCTCGCGTCGGTTTGACCGACCCGGTCAACCTTGAGGATTACCTTGCCCACGACGGTTATCGCGGTTTAAAAAATGCCTTGGCCTTGCAACCTGTCGATATCGTTAAGCACGTGACCGATTCCGGGCTGCGGGGCCGCGGCGGCGCAGCTTTCCCGACCGGTATTAAATGGAATACCGTGATGAATGCACCGGCCGAGCAAAAATATATCGTCTGCAATGCGGACGAAGGCGACTCGGGTACTTTCTCCGACCGTATGATTATGGAAGGCGATCCCTTCGTATTGATCGAAGGCATGACTATTGCCGGCTTGGCGGTAGGTGCGACCCAAGGCTACATCTATCTGCGTATCGAATACCCCCACGCCAAAATCGCCTTGAACCAAGCCATAGAAGCCGCTTATCAACACGGCTACTTGGGCGAAAACATACAAGGCAGCGGCAAGACTTTCCATCTGGAAGTACGTAGCGGCGCAGGCGCCTATATCTGCGGCGAAGAAACTTCTTTATTGGAAAGCCTGGAAGGCAAACGCGGCTTGGTACGCTTCAAACCGCCGTTACCCGCCATCGTCGGCCTTTTCGGCAAACCCACCATCGTAAACAACGTCATTTCGTTGGCCTCGATCCCGGTCATTCTGGATAAGGGCGGCGAGTACTACCGGGATTACGGCATGGGCCGCTCGCGCGGCACCTTGCCGCTGCAGTTAGCCGGCAACATCAAGCATAGCGGCTTGTTCGAAGCCGCCTTCGGCATGACGTTACGCGAAATCTTATACGATTACGGCGGCGGCTCGGCCAGCGGACGCCCCATTCGTGCCGTGCAGGTCGGCGGGCCGTTAGGCGCGTATTTACATGAAGGACAATTCGACACACCGTTAGACTACGAAGCCTTCGCCGCTATCGCTTGCGTACTCGGCCACGGCGGCATTGTGGTGCATGACGATACCGTCAATATGTCCGAGATGGCCCGTTACGCAATGGAATTTTGCGTCGAAGAATCCTGCGGCAAATGCACACCCTGCCGCATCGGCTCCACCCGCGGTGTAGAGGTCATAGATCGCATCGTCGGCAACGAGCAAAAACAAAAAAACACCGAATTGCTGCGTGATTTGTGCGACACGATGCTTTGCGGTTCATTGTGTGCGATGGGCGGCATGACACCTTACCCGGTGTTGAGCGCGTTGAATCATTTCCCTGAAGACTTTGGTCTACCTACAGCCAAAGCCTGATCGATTACAGGAGAGCATTATGTCTATCAATCAAGAAATCGATTACGGCACGCCAGCCAGCGCGTCTACCGATCAAGTCACACTGGAAATCGACGGTCATAAAGTCACGGTCGCCGCTGGTACCTCGGTGATGCGTGCTGCGGCCGAAGCCGGCATCAGCATTCCCAAATTGTGCGCGACCGACCATCTGGAGCCTTTCGGCTCCTGCCGCATGTGCTTGGTGCAAATCGAGGGCGCGCGCGGCTATCCCGCTTCGTGCACCACGCCGGTCGGCCAAGGCATGAAGGTCTGCACCCAGAACGACAAGCTAGCTAATGTTCGGCGCGGCATTGCCGAGTTGTATATATCAGACCATCCGCTGGATTGCTTGACCTGCTCGGCAAACGGCAATTGCGAGCTGCAGGATACGGTCGGTGCGGTCGGTTTACGCGAAGTCCGTTACGGTTTTGACGGCGATAACCATTTGAGTGCCGAAAAAGACGGCAGCAATCCATATTTCAGCTTCGACCCGTCCAAATGCATCGTCTGTTCGCGGTGCGTGCGTGCGTGCGAAGAAGTGCAAGGCACGTATGCCTTAACGATAGACGGCCGCGGCTTCGAATCCAAAGTTTCTCCGGGGCAAAACCAAGCCTTCATGGATTCCGAATGCGTATCCTGCGGTGCCTGTGTTCAAGCCTGCCCTACCGCAACCTTGATGGAAAAATCAGTCATCGATTACGGTCAACCCGAACACAGCACAATCACCACGTGCGCCTATTGCGGCGTCGGTTGCTCGTTCAAAGCGGAAATGAAAGGGGAACAGTTGGTACGCATGGTGCCGGATAAAAACGGCCAGGCCAACCACGGTCATTCTTGCGTCAAAGGCCGTTTCGCATTCGGTTACGCCACTCACAAAGATCGGATTACCGCACCTATGATACGCGAAAACATAACCGATCCTTGGCGCGAAGTAGGCTGGGAAGAAGCCATTCAATTTGCGGCCGACAAGCTAAAAAACATTCAGTCCACCTATGGAAAATATTCGGTCGGCGGCATCACTTCCTCACGCTGTACCAACGAAGAAACCTATTTAGTACAAAAACTGATCCGTGCCGGTTTCGGCAACAACAACGTCGACACCTGCGCCCGCGTGTGCCATTCGCCGACCGGTTACGGCTTGAAAAGCACCTTCGGTGAATCTTCCGGCACCCAAACCTTCGACTCAGTGCTGAAATCAGATGTCATCATGGTAATCGGCGCCAATCCGACCGACGGCCATCCGGTATTCGGCTCCTTGATGAAGCGCCGCTTGCGCCAAGGTGCCAAGTTGATCGTAGTCGACCCGCGCAGCATCGACTTGGTCAGCAATAGCCCGCACGTACGAGCCGATTATCATCTGAAACTACGTCCCGGCACCAACGTCGCGGTTGTCACAGCCATGGCCCACGTCATCGTCACTGAGGGCCTAGCAGACGAACAATTCGCAATGGAACGTTGCGATGTCGAATCCTTCAGCAAATGGAAAGCTTTCGTTGCCCTGCCGCAAAATTCGCCCGAGGCGGTTTCGGAAATCACCGGCATCGATGCTGAAACCTTGCGAGCGGCAGCCCGCTTGTATGCTACGGCCGAAAACGGTGCCATTTATTACGGACTTGGCGTTACCGAGCACAGCCAAGGTTCAACCACTGTAATCGGCATCGCTAATCTGGCCATGGCGACCGGCAATATCGGCCGCGAAGGTGTGGGCGTGAATCCGCTACGCGGGCAAAACAACGTGCAAGGTTCTTGCGACATGGGCTCGTTCCCGCATGAATTCGTCGGCTACCGCCACGTTTCCGACATCTCGACGCGTAACCAATTCGAAGCCGCTTGGGGCGTCGCCTTAGAATCGGAACCCGGCTTGCGAATACCCAACATGTTCGCGGCCGCTATCGACGGCACTTTCAAGGGCCTGTACGTGCAAGGCGAAGACATCGCCCAATCGGATCCTGATACCCAACACGTGCACCATGCATTACGTTCCTTGGAATGCCTGATCGTACAGGATCTGTTCCTGAACGAAACCGCCAAATTCGCCCACGTGTTCCTGCCCGGCTCGTCATTCCTGGAAAAGGACGGCACATTCACCAATGCCGAACGGCGCATTTCTCCGGTACGTCGGGTCATGACGCCACTGGCCGGCAAAGAGGATTGGCAAGTAACTCAAGACCTGGCCAACGCACTTGGCTACCCGATGAACTACCGCCATCCGTCGGAAATCATGGCGGAAATCGCCAGCCTGACGCCGCAGTTCGCCGGGGTAAGCTACGAAAAAATCGACGCAATGGGCAGTATCCAGTGGCCATGCAACGACGAAGCCCCTGAGGGAACGCCTATCATGCACGCCGATCATTTCGTGCGCGGCAAAGGCCGGTTCATGCTGACCGAATACGTGCCTACCAAAGAGCGCACCAACAGCCAGTATCCGCTGATTCTGACTACCGGCCGCATCCTGTCGCAATATAACGTCGGCGCTCAAACCCGCCGTACCGACAACGTGGCCTGGCACGACGAAGACCGCTTGGAGATCCATCCGCACGATGCCGAAGTATTGGGCATCGCGGACGGCGATTGGGTGGGCGTGAAAAGCCGCTCCGGCGAAACCGTCATGCACGCGAAAATCACCGACCGCATGCAACCCGGCGTGGTTTATACCACTTTCCACTTCCCGCATTCAGGCGCCAACGTCATCACGACCGACAATTCGGACTGGGCCACCAACTGTCCCGAATACAAAGTCACCGCGGTGCACGTCGCCAAAGTTGCGCAACCTTCGGAATGGCAAAAACAATACCGTAGTTTTTCGGACGATCAGTTGTCTTTGTTGGAAAACCGGATAGTTGCCAGTACCAACTGAGCGTTCGACTTTGCTAATGGACGCAATCAGCGAGCTAGGCTGGGCCAGCTATCGAAGGGGGACCTTCGACGTCTGGCGCGGCCCTACCCACCAAGCGGCGGAAGATTCGGTCGCGGAAGAAGTTCCCGTCGTGCTGGTTTACAACACCATCCCGCATGTGGTGATGTTGGCGACGCCGTTAAACCTGGAGGATTTCGCCTTGGGCTTCAGTTTGACGGAAGGCATCATCCGGCACTCCCGCGAATTGCATGCCGTCAGAGTAGTGCAGCGCTCTAAAGGGGTCGAAGTTCGCATGACCATACCGGACGCACGCTTCGAGGCCATGCCCGGCAAAGGGCGGAATATGACCGGACGTACCGGTTGCGGACTGTGCGGTGCCAGCACCTTGGAACAAGCCATCCGGCAGGTCAAACCGGTAGGCCCCGGTCTAGTCTTGGACGCCCGCATACTTAGCTCAGCGCTTAAGGACATGCCGAACAAACAATCTCTCAACCAATTGACCGGCGCGGTGCACGCGGCCGCTTGGCTCAGCGTGGATCGCGGCATCACCGCAGTTCGCGAAGACGTAGGCCGACATAATGCATTGGATAAGCTGATCGGCGCATTAGCCAAGCAAGATTGCGATTTCAATGCCGGCTGGCTGATCGTCACCAGCCGGGCAAGTTACGAGATGGTACAGAAAGCCGCCAGCGTCGGCATCACTTTGTTAGCGGCCATCTCCGCACCTACCGGGCTGGCGATTCAACTGGCGCAAGAATCCGGATTGACCCTGATCGGTTTTGCCCGCAACGACAACCACGTGGTTTACACTCACCCCCACCGTTTACAACATCTACAAGCATCAGTCGCGTAATATGGATCACAGCAACATAGTCAAAATGGCCAACGATATTGGCGCGTTTTTCAAATCCGAACCCGATAGAGACCTTGCTATTCAAGGCGTGGAACAGCATATCAAGAATTTTTGGGAGCCTAGGATGCGTAAGCAAATCATTCAATACCTTAACCAAGGCGGCGGCGATTTGATGGATATAGTGGCCGAAGCCGTGCGCAAACTACCGGTACCGAACAATTAGAAATTAACCCTTGCCTCTGCTGCCTTAGCTAGGCTGCGTTACTCCGGACATCACAAGCCAAGCTTGTTGGTCGGGTGGCCTCCAACACCTCAAAAGGAATGACGCACGGCGGCTGAACCCCGTGCGCCATAGGAACGGCTAAAATTTAACTCACATGTGGAATTCTGAAGAAATTTCTCGTCTTTCTTAAATGTGCGTCTTTGCACAACCGCGACTCCCCTAATTTAAAACGGTCATCGCCTCCTATGTCGCACCTACAAGTATGAGTTATCGAATCGCACACGAATGCGGTTTGGTCAAATTTGAACCCAGGCTGCGCGCTACTTTGGTAACCCAGTTATAGCAATACCCCCATACCGGAAACTAGTCCCAATTTCTTTCGGCCAAACAAAAGAAAGTATCGCGGTTTGTCGGTCCGCGAACCGACTTCTAAAACAGCTGTCACACTACGACATCATTATCACCCAACCCCGAAAAACCCCAAGAAAATTCAAAACCTCACGTCGCCCAAATCCTCGGCAAACAAACCGCCTTGCCGATAACATCCCCGCGCACCAATCCCCAAACCCGCTCAAAAAAAACCTTCAACAAATCCGCCCGAGCATCCAAGCCCCGACAAATCAACAAGCCCTCAATCATGGTCACGCCGCGATTCGGCTCATCGCCAATCAATGCCTGCACCGCCGCCAACTGCACTGGCGTAGCCGGATAAACAAACAGCGTCCCGCACGCCGAATGCCCGAACAAACCCCAGCGCGCTTGAAACGCTTGGGCATTCAGATGCTGGCGTTCCAGATAAAACAAGCGCCCGCCGCGCCGGATGCGCCAGTTGAGTTCGGCGTGGCCGTTTGTGAAGCCTTCGCTGGCAGCAGGTCGACCAAGGGCGGTGATTTCCCAGCCGACGAAGCGGGCTTGTTCGGCTAGGTCGATGTGCATGTTGGCATTCAAGCGAGCACCATCGTAGACGATGGTTTCCTGCGGCAGCCATTCCAGGCTGGCGCCGTCGGCGACATTTAAAATCACCGTTTGCCGTGCCTCGCCGCCACCGCTGCGGTAGAACTTGCCGGCGGCGGGTGTGGTGATCAGGGCCTGGGCTCCGGATCCAGCGCTGGCGTTGATGGTCAAGCGGTCGCCGGCCACTACGCCGCCGGGCGGATGCAGCAGGTAGACGTGGCAGACTTCGCCTTCCGGATAAAACGGCCTTTGTACGGTCAGCGGGCCACGATGAGCACGGTTGACCAGCGCGGTTTTGGCTCCGCGCGGGGCAAAGTCTAAAGTGAGTTCCGCTTCCCAGTGGGAAGTTGGAAAAAAGTCAGAGTTGTCTGTAACAAAGGTGGGGCGCATGAAACAACCGGTTAAGCGTTAAAGGATCTTGGTAGGAGCGACGCATCGTCGCGATCGTTGCGCTTCAAATCGCGACGATGCGTCGCTCCTACACGATACTACACCGTCAAATAGCGCTTCACCATATCGTCCGCCAATTCGCCCATCGCGCCCACCGCCACATGGCGGCCGCGGTCCATGATGCAGAATTGATTGGCCACCTTGCGGGCGAACGGCAGTTTTTGTTCGACCAGCAACACCGTCACGCCCAGTTCTTTGTGGATGCGGTCTATGGCTTGATGGATTTCGCCGGTCTCCGGTTTGGGGCTTGGCGTGGCCACACCGCGCGCTTTATTCAGCCGAATAATCACGTCGCCGATTTCGCTGACGATGTTGGGCTGGATGCCTTCGGTGGGTTCGTCCAGGATTAGCAGGCGTGGGTTCAGCACCAGCGCCCGGCCAATAGCCAATTGCTGTTGCTGGCCGCCGGACAGGTCACCGCCGCGGCGTTTCAACATTTGTTTCAAAACCGGAAAAATCTCGAAAATGCTGTCCGGGACTTTTTTAATGCCGTGTTTGTTGGCGGCGCGCAGGCCGGTTTTCAGGTTTTCTTCCACGGTCAACAGCGGAAAGATTTCCCGGCCTTGCGGCACGTAACCGATGCCCAGTTCGGCACGGGATTCGGCTTTGGCTTTGGCCAGTTCCACCCCGTCGAATTGAATGCTGCCGTCGGCCACCGGCAGCAGGCCCATGATGGCTTTTAAAAGCGTGGTTTTACCGACGCCGTTGCGGCCCATCAGACAGACGCAGGCGCCGGCGGGTACGCGCAAATCCAGATCCCACAGGGTATGGCTGGCGCCGTAGTATTGTTGCAATGCGCTGATATTTAACATCATCCCCCCAGGTAAACTTGGATCACGCGAGTATCGTTTTGGACTTCGTCCATGCTGCCTTCGGTCAGCACCGAGCCTTCATGCAGCACCGTGACTTTGCGGGCGATACTGCGGACGAATTCCATGTCGTGTTCGACCACCACGATGGAATGCTGGCCTTGCAGGGACAGCAATAACTCGGCGGTGCGCTCGACTTCCTGATGGGTCATACCGGCAATGGGTTCGTCGACCAGCATCACTTTCGGGTCTTGCATCAGCAGCATGCCGATCTCCAGCCATTGCTTCTGGCCGTGCGACAGCGCGCCGGCTAGATTTTTTTGTTGCCCCGCCAAACCGATAATCAGTAACACTTGCTGAATGCGGTCGCGTTGCTCGCTGTTGAGTTTATGAAACAAGGTCGGCCAGGTGCGTTTGTCGGTTTTCAAGGCCAGTTCCAGATTTTCGAACACGGTCAGGGCGTCAAACACGCTGGGCTTTTGAAACTTGCGGCAGATGCCGGCCTGGGCGATGGCCGGTTCGTCCAGCTCCAGCAAATCGATGGTCTGGCCGAAGAACACCGAGCCGCTGTCGGGCTTGGTTTTGCCGGTGATCACGTCCATCAAGGTGGTCTTGCCGGCGCCGTTGGGGCCGATCAGGCAGCGCAGTTCGCCGTCGTCGATATACAACGACAGATGGTTCAGCGCGCGAAAGCCGTCGAAGCTGACGCTAACGTCTTCCATATACAAAATGGTGCGGTGGCTGGTATCGATAACGTTTTGATATTGCGGACCCGCATTGCCCGGAAAATTGACGATGTGCGAATTCATGCCGGTTCTCCTGCCGGGCTGGCGACTAGGGGTTTGGGTTTGCCGCGGCGGCGCAGCAGGCCGACGATACCGTCGGGCATTAACAGGGTGACCAAAATAAAGGCGCCGCCTAGGCAAAACAGCCAGGCATCCGGCATCAGACCGGTCAACACGGTTTTGGCGTAATTGACCAGCACCGCGCCGATGATAGCGCCGTACAAGCTGCCGCGCCCGCCGACCGCCACCCAGATGACGATTTCCAGCGAGTTGAGCGGCGAGAATTCGCTGGGATTGATGATGCCGACCTGCGGCACGTACAACGCCCCGGCCAACCCGGCCAGCATTGCCGCGAACACGAACACCCAGAGTTTGAACAATTCCACCCGGTAGCCCAAAAAGCGCACCCGCGATTCCTGGTCGCGAATCGCAGTGACTACCCGGCCCAACTTGCTATTGACGATCCAACGGCACAGCAGCAAGGCGCCGATCAGGCTCAGGCCGGTGCAAAACAACAAGGCCGAACGCACGCCTTCGGATTGGATGTTGAAGCCGAGGATGTCTTTAAAATCGGTCAGGCCATTGTTGCCGCCGAAGCCCATTTCGTTGCGGAAAAAGGCCAGCAATAGAGCGTAAGTCAAAGCCTGAGTAATGATGGACAAATACACGCCGGTGACCCGCGAGCGGAACGCCAGCCAGCCGAATACAAAGGCCAAGATGCCCGGCGCCAGCAACACCATCAGCATGGCAAAGCCGAAGTTGCCGAAGCCGTACCAGTACCAGGGCAGTTCGGTCCAGTTCAAAAACACCATGAAATCCGGCAACTCCGCGTTGCCGTACACGCCGCGGGTGCCGATCTGCCGCATTAAATACATGCCCATGGCATAGCCGCCCAAGGCAAAGAACGCCCCCTGCCCCAACACCAGAATCCCGGCGTAGCCCCAGACCATGTCTAGCGACAGGCCAAGCAGGGCGAAGGTGAGGTATTTGCCGATTAGGGAGACTGAATAGGCTGAGAAATGCAAGGCGGAATCTTCGGGGAAGATGAGGTTGCACAGGGGGATCAAGAGGGTTATCGCCGCCAGCGTGGTTAGGGTGGTGGCGTAGGTTTTGTCTTGAGTCAGATTTTGTAGGTTCATTTGACTGCCTGGGTTTGGTGTCGCTATCGCGACGGTTTTTTGTATGTCGGGTCTCGGCCCGACAGCCGAGATACTTTCTTTTGCTCCGCCAAAAGAAAGTATCCAAAGAAAAGGTGGCCCCACGCCGCTTGAACCCTGCGCTCCTCCGGGTTTGTCGAGGGTTTTCGGAAGGGCTGTCCTAGCCCTCCGAAAACGCGCGGCATCCCTGCCGCGCCCCTGCGGGCAACTTCTCGCCAAACCCTCCAGTGCTCGGCGCGGCATCAGGGGAGAAAACCACCAGCCGGCGAAGATTACCTAGAGCGGGCAAATTTGGTTGCCGATGGTTATTATTCTGTGCGGACAATAATTTGCTCCCACTCTGTGACTTTGCTGAAGTTATCAATGATCTTTATATAATGTTTCTATCCACTCGATCTTTTTATTTTTATTTCTTGTTTTTTCTGCTAGCAGTGTTTTTACGTGTTCTTTTATAGTTGTGTTTCCTTTATTAACTTCATATAACTGTATAAAGTCAGCGTTAGGCAGTTTTTTCCAATTTTTTAACAAGACTTTTGCTACTGCAAAGGAGCCATGCTCATCGATTCCGGCTATAACAAAAAAAACTCTTTGGTCATCTGTGTATTTAATTAGTAAAGCATAATCTTTATTTTCGTCTGACTGATAAGTTATTTTTCGCCAGCAAGTTAAGGAATTGGTTGTGAATTCTATACTGCATCCTTGGCTCTTTAGGTTGTCTATTATGTCTCCAGAAGTTGAATTTGACGTAGGACTGCCTATGCAGATAACTGTTCCAATCATATCGTCATCAAAGTCTTCATCTCCGAATACTTTTATCTTATTTTCTAAGCTAATGTATTGAGATAGTAGCAGAGAAAAATTTACAGTCCATTCAGTAACTCCAACATCGGTTAGAGGATATTTAGTGGCGCCTGTTAAGTAAGTCAATATTTTCTCGCCACCATTTGTCTTGCAAGGCTTTGTCTTATAATATCGCATATTTTTATCTTCCCCGAGCTCTCTTTGGAATTTTCTTATGTCTCGGTAAGATGCAATTGATATGTTTATTGATTGATTATCCAATATCCCAAAAAATTTTTTAATTTTTCGTTTTTTTCTGATTAAAAAAAGACAGAAAACTAATGTTGTTAATATAGAAATGGATGTCGAATAAATAAACAGATCTTTTCCATATATATCTATTACCGATAAAACAGCGGAACATACTCCAAATGAAGTACCAAATGTTGCTTTAACTTCAGTGATTTCTGTACTTATTTTCATATACTAAGCTGTAGGATTTGCAGATCAAAGAGACGGGAGTGTTGCTAGTGCTATATCGCCAAAAGCGGATAGCATCCTACATTAAACGCTATTTTCAGTCTTATAAAATCCTCAGACGTTTTTGACTTTGCGGCGGTTTAATCCCCTGATGCCGCGCCGAGCACCGGAGGGTTTGGGCGGAGTTGCCCGCAGGGGCGATGCAGGGATGCATCGCGTTTTTGGAGGGCTATGGATAGCCCTTCCAAAAACCCCGCTCAAACCCGTAGGAGCGCAGGACAAATCGGCAGGATAGCCGATTTGCATGCGATAGCACCCGCAGGGCGAGGCACATGGATGTGCCGAGTGATTTAAGCGGCATGGGGTGTCGTTTCTTTTGGATACTTTTCTTTGGACAAGCAAAGAAAAGTATCTCGGCTGTCGGGCCGAGACCCGACTTCAAAACAAGCCGTCGCGGTAGCGACACAAAACCAAATCCCAGCCCCCAGTCGCCGTAGCGCGGCAGGTCTGGGTTCCCACGCAGCGCATGGGAACCAGCAAACGCAACCCCCCAAAACCTTAAGACTCCGCTGCTCTCCCTTTCTGCGGAAACAACCCCCTAGGTTTCTTCTGTATAAACAAAATAATAAACACCAACACTAAAATCTTCGCCAACACCGCCCCTGCATAAGGCTCCAATACCTTGTTGGCGATGCCCAACGAAAACCCGGCCACCAACGTTCCGAACAAATTCCCTACCCCGCCAAACACCACCACCATGAAGGAATCGACGATGTAAGCCTGACCCAAATTCGGCCCGACGTTGGTAATCTGGCTCAAGGCCACCCCGGCCACGCCGGCGATGCCGGAGCCCAAACCAAACGTCATCGCATCGACTCTGGCGGTGGGTATGCCCATTGCTCTGGCCATGCCGCGATTTTGCGCAACGGCGCGGACTTCCAGACCCAGTTTGGTGCGCTTCAGGATTTGCAGCAGCGCGGTGAACACCAGCAGGCAGAAGATCAGGATGTAAAAGCGGTTCCAGGTCAGTGAGAGAAAGTCGTTGATCTGCCAGGAGCCGCTCATCCATTCCGGGGTGGAGACGCTGCGGTTCAGCGGCGAGAAGATCGAGCGCACCGCTTGTTGCAGGAACAGGCTGACGCCGAAAGTCGCCAGCAAGGTTTCCAACGGCCGGCCGTACAGGAAGCGGATGATGCCGCGCTCGATGGCGATGCCGACCAAGGCCGCGACCAGGAAAGCCATCGGAATCGACAGAATCAACGCCGTACCCAGGTTGTTGGGCAGCAGTTGCTGCATCACGTACGTGGTGTAAGCGCCGAGCATCATCAGCTCGCCGTGGGCCATGTTGATGATACCCATCACCCCGAAGGTAATCGCCAAACCGATGGCGGCCAGCACCAGCACCGCACCCAGGCTCAGGCCGAAGAACACGGTTTCGATCGCCGCGTAGGTTTGCAGGCGGCTGTCGATTTTCTTGACCGCAGCCTTGGCCTGTTCCACGATTTCGGCATCGGCTTGACTGTCCGCTTCGGCCAACTGGCGCAAACGGTTATAGGCTTCCTGACTGTCGTGATCTTTCAATTCGGCGATGGCCGCCAGTTTGCCGGCTTTGTCGTCGCCGGCCAGATCCTGTAACCATAATGCTTCCTGCAAGGCCGTCAAAACTTTATAGTCGTCTTCCTTCTGCAAACGCTTGCGCAACAACTCGACGATCTTGGCGTCGGGGTCTTTGCCGATGGCTTTGACCGCCGCCAAGCGCACATCGGCATTGCCGGCGTTCAGTTGTAACAAGCCGATGGCTTTACGCAAGCTAGTCCGTAATTTATTGGTCAGACTGATTTTGGCGACGGCGTCGCGCTCGACTTCCGGCAACGCCAGCTTGCCGTCGAAAGGATCGCGCAGGTTGTAGCCTTTGGCACTCTCGCCGGCAATCACCAGTTTTTCTTGCGCTTTCCAGTCGTAAAGTTGCCCGTCTTGCAAGGCTTGCAACAACCTCAGGCTACGCGGATCTTCCGCTAATTGCTCGATGGCTTGCTCGCGTTCATTCATGCTGCCGACCCGCAATTGCTGCAAAGCAGCGGCATAGGGATCGATCTCTTGCGCCAGCGCGGTGCCGGCAACCGGTAGCGACAGCAAAATGCCGGTCAGCAGTGTCATGGCGAGCTGTAAAGCGCCAAGTCCGCGCGCCCGGCCGATAGCGTTTGCCGACGAAAGCGTTTGGAAAACACCGCCGGCGCTCAGCGCCACTGTGCCGACGAGAAAGGCAAGCTGACGCATCCCGGGACTGCGAAATGACGGTGTTTTCCAAAGGTTTTCCGATAAAGGTTTTAGCATGTTCCGTATCCGCAGGTTGGGTGGGCGCAGTGCGCCCACCGGGGTGATAACCGTTACGGGCGGGTACTGAGGTACCCGCCCTGCACGCCTTAGTAATTTTGGCCGGAGCACTTTTTGGTTTTGGTGTTGTAGTTGCCGCAGTTGATAGGGGCGGTCCAGTCGGCGATGATGGGTTTGCTGTCCGGCAGGAAGTCGGACCAGGCGTCGCCGTCAACCACTTTGTTGGTTTGCCAGACCGTGACGAATTGCCCGTCGTCTTGAATCTCGCCGATCAACACCGGTTTGCTGATGTGGTGGTTAGGCAGCATTTTGGCGGTACCGCCGGTCAGGTTGGGAAATTCGACGCCGATCAGGGCTTTTTGTACCGCGTCCGAATCGATGCTGCCGGCTTTCTCGACCGCTTTTACCCACATATTGAAGCCGATGTAATGCGCTTCCATCGGGTCGTTGGTCACCCGTTTCGGATCTTTGATGTAGTCTTTCCATTGCTGGATGAAGGCGGCGTTTTTGGTGGTATCCACGCTCATGAAGTAGTTCCAGGCCGCCAGATGGCCGACCAGCGGTTTAGTATCCATGCCGGACAATTCTTCCTCGCCGACCGAGAACGCCACCACCGGAATGTCCTGTGCCGATACGCCCTGGTTACCCAGTTCCTTATAGAACGGAATGTTGGCGTCGCCGTTGATGGTGGAAACCACCGCGGTTTTCTTGCCGGCCGAACCGAACTTTTTGATGTCGGCGACGATGCTTTGCCAGTCGGAATGACCGAACGGCGTGTAGTTGATCATAATGTCCTTATCCTTGACGCCCTTGTCTTTCAAATAGGCTTCCAGAATTTTGTTGGTGGTGCGCGGATAGACGTAGTCGGTACCGGCCAACACCCAGCGTTCGACCTTCAAGTCGTTCATCAAATAATCGACCGCAGGAATGGCTTGCTGATTGGGGGCAGCGCCGGTGTAGAACACGTTTTTGGAGGATTCTTCGCCTTCGTATTGCACCGGGTAGAACAGAATGCCGTTCAGTTCCTCGATCACCGGCAATACCGATTTACGCGACACGGAAGTCCAGCAGCCGAAGATTGCGGCGACTTTGTCCTTGGTCAGCAATTCGCGGGCTTTTTCGGCGAATAACGGCCAGTTGGAAGCCGGGTCGACCACCACCGCTTCCAGTTTTTTGCCCAATAAACCGCCTTTTTTATTTTGCTCGTCGATCAACATCAACATGGTGTCTTTCAGCGTAGTTTCCGAAATAGCCATGGTGCCGGACAGGGAATGCAACACGCCGACCTTGATGGTGTCTTCGCCTTCGGCGCGTACCGGCGTCGCAGCGACCAACAGTAGCGACGACAGGGCGGCGCCTATCGCCAGTTTACGAAAGGGATTGCTCAGTATTTTCATCGTTATAGTCCTAAGTGAGGAGAAATCGTAGAGGCGAATTCATTCGCCCGTCTTTCAACATGCAGGGCGAATGATTTCGCCCCCTACGCCGTTAAATTTGCCATTGAAAGCCGACCATCATCTGGCTGACGTCCTCGCCGGTGGCGGTGGTTCTGTAATTCAGGCCTTTGCTCAACAGGTCGCCGTATTGGTAGCTGGCGAAAACTTTGGCGTTGTGACCGTCGATAATGTAGTTGAGGCCCGCTTCGTAGACTTCACGGGTCGCGCTGGTGCTGGGCGCGACATTGACATAGCGCAGAAAGGGTTGAAATTGGCCGATGCCGATTTTTTGCGGAAACAGATACATGCCGCTGACGTCGAAGGCATTGCCTTCGAACATGTCGAAGCCGCCGCCGGCGTCGCGAGAAGCTTGGCTATAGCCTTGCGAAATACCGTAATTCTTGTATTCGCCGTTCAAGGTAATCACCCCGCCGCCCGGCAAGACCTTTTCCAACAGGATGTCGGCGGTAGTGCCGCGAAAGTTGCCGGCGTCGAGCGCCGTGCCGGCACCGTCTTCCTGATATTGGTTGGACACGCCGACGGTCAGGATGTCGCCGCCCTTGCCGTAATACGTGCCGGAGGTGTAATAACCGGGGTTTTTCTCCACTTCCCAAAAGTTGTAGGCGAAACGCTGGGCATACAAGATGTTGTCGTCGGCATTGGCGCCGCCGCGCAAACCGCGGAAGAAACCCACCGCATATTGAAAACGGCCATCTAAAGCCGCGCCCCAGAACGTGGCACCATCGTCGCGGCCGAACGATCCGGCCGAAGTGCCGTCGGACTTGATCACCAGGTTGTAATCAGACGGTTCGAACGGGGTGCCGGCGGAAAAGATGTTATACACCGCGCTATAGAAGGGACCGTTCATCTCGCGACGCTCGGCCGGTACCAGCATCCGGCCCACCCACAAATTGGCGTAAGGGTTCACCTCGAATTTGCCGATCGCGTCCAATACCCGCACCTCGCCGCCGTTACTGCAGGTTTGGCAATCGGTATTGAATTCGACTTTCAAATATTTGTGGACCTGACCGTTGATGTATAAACGGATGTTGTCCAAATTGAAGTCGTTGCTCCATTTGTCGCCGTCGCCACCGGCCGCGCTTTCCTGAGCCCTAAAACTGGTACGCAAACCTGCGCCGACGCTGACCCATTTGGTGTCGTCGATTTTGAACGTCGCGCCGGCTTGCGTATCGGCTACATAACCCAAAGTCAAAAACGCCATGGTGGTGCTGCAAATCAGGCGCACCTGCCGCCCGATCGCCAACTGTTGTTCTGAACCGCTCATTTAGTATCCCCTGTCCGGATTGAAACTCGCCTCAGCCTGTGAGCCGCGGCAAAAAAACTTCGAGGACATTGTTGATTTTTGCGTGCATGCGTCACAATCAGGCGAATGACTGATCAGTTATTTGACGTATGGCCGGAGCATTCCGGCTCTCGTACAGTGCATGCCTAACGAGGAGACTAACTATGAGCATTCGCAACCTGCGCCGTGTGGCGCTAGCGGTCTTGCTGGCCGGCTTGCTGCGCGGCGCCCCGGCCGCCGACGGCGACCGTATCGACGCCATTCAATTTCAGCTGGACCCCACCCATCTCGAGCAGTTCGGCTTAGATTTGGATGCCGACGAACTAGGTGGACAAATCAAACGCAATTTGTCCCAATGGCAATATCCGTTTCCGGATAACGGCCCTTACAGCCATAAACTGGACGCAAAAATCGGCAAGGTTGAACACGGCGACACGCCGGTCGGCTTTTCCTTTTCCAGCGGTAATTCCGACCCACGGGCATTGGATTTTCAAAAAGCCGACGTACTTCCGGTCAGTTGCGAATTACGCCGCAGCGACAACGAGGCTATGCTGGCACAAGCCAAATCGACTTTCAGCGCCCGGCCGTTGGCACGTAGCAAAGGCAAGGCCTTGGTCAGCGAAAAGCTGATCGATCAAATCGGCACCGCCTGTTTGAATCTACTGGAAGACTTGCCGCGCTCCGCCGACATGGCGCAACGCCGCGCGCAAACCGGCAGTTTTAAACCCAGCTGGATGCCGGACGTGCGGGTGGAAGTCAAAGAAGTGCCGGTCGCGGCGCCGGCCGGCGGCGAACTGAAACCGCTAGCACCGGCAAACGGCGACGACTCGAGCAGCAACGTCGAATTGAAGAAAGAGATCATCATCCATAACCAGGGTAACCCGGTGATCTTTACCTTCGGACATGAAAGGAAATGAGGGTGTTACGCTGGAAGTCATGGTGGGAATGACACATAGCCGCGATTCGCAAGGCCGTCATCGCGACTATGCGTCGCTCCTACCAAACGAGCTTTCATTTGCCGGGGCAATTACCAGGCCTTCATGATCGTTACTGTGAAAGTCATCGAAGGAGCCGCACCCTCGTTGCAAATAGCCTTGCGAATTGCGACGGAGCGCCGCACCACGAGGATTGAACATCAACACCAAGATATTTGCCCGCCCCGTCACAGCGTTTGCAGCTATTTCACCGCCGGAATTTTTTCGCCGACTGGCGTAACGCTTTCTGTTGGGGGAGTAAGCGCATCCAGGGCTTCGGCGGTTTTGGCTTTCGTCTGTTCGGCTACGGCTTGCGCCTGTTGCGCGGTTTGTTCGCCGGTCTGTTTCGCTTGGTCCAGAGCGGTTTCGGCAGCACCCTCAAGATTGGCGGCAGCCGCTTGACCGGCGTCGACCGCTTCGGCTGCGACGCTTTGCGCACTATCGACCGCGCCCGCCGCGCCGTCGGCCGCTTGTTGCAAGGCGTTGTCCATGGCCGCGGCGGCGCCTTCCACTTGCTGTTGCACGGACTGAGCGGATTGCAACGCCTCACCCATGGCGGTTTCCGGCGTGCTGGCCGGCGGCGGTGCGGTCACTGCCGAGGTTTCGGTGGCGGCGGGTTTGTCGCCCGAGTCGCAAGCGAACAACAGGCTGCAGATGCCGATGGTCAATAACAGAGTTTTCGTATTCATATTCGGTACCTAGTGTGTAGTGGATGAAGGCGCTTCCGCTGCGATTTTCCGTTCGACAAACGCCGCTTAGGCGTTTGCCGGTCAAGAAGCGATCCGGATTTCAGTATAAAAAGCTTAGTTAAAGAAAAACTTAAGAGGTAGGCGCGGCATGATTGCCCCCCCCGATGATGACCGGCATTGCCTTGGCACGAGCAAAGCCAGCCGGGACAATATTGCGCTAGCAAGCCGCTTACCCCCTATGTATAACCCCAAACATAGAAAATGGTCGCAAGCACCGCAAAGATTTTACAGGGAGCGGTAAACCGGAATACTCTGGGCATACGCGGCCATCAAACCTGAGGGTAACCCGCCAACCCGTACCGTTGAACCTTATGACCTGCTGTCGGTAACGTGAATACCATCTATCAAAACATTACTAAAATTCGCCGCGACTACAACGCTTTGGTCGCCAACGAAACCCTGGAAGACTATGCGCTACGCTATGCGCCGCGCAGCTTCCGGACTTTCAGCGAATTTCAGATTGCCAACACCGCGTTCGGTTCCACCTCGTTTTTGGTGTTGGAAGCCATAGGCGGATTTTTATCCATCAATTACGGCTTCACCAATGCCTGCTGGGCCATTGTTATCGTCGGGCTGATCATTTTCGCGACCAGCTTGCCGATCAGCTACTACGCGGCCCGCCACCACATCGACATCGATTTGCTCACCCGCGCGGCCGGTTTCGGTTACATCGGCTCCACGATTACCTCGCTGATTTATGCGTCCTTCACGTTTACCTTGTTCGCGCTGGAAGCCTCCATCATGTCTCTGGCCTTGGAACTGTATTTCGGCATGCCCTTGGCTTACGCACACGTGGTCAGCGCGCTGATCGTGATTCCGCTGGTAACCTTCGGCATTACCACCATCAGCCGTATGCAGCTGTGGACCCAACCGTTGTGGCTGGCTTTGCTGATAGCGCCTTACGTCGCGGTGCTGCAGACCGAATCAGAAGCGGCCCTGACCTTGAGCAGTTATTTTTGGATTGCCGGCAGCGGTCAGGGTTTCGATTGGCTGGCGTTCGGCAGCGCCGCCACCGTGGCCTTTTCTATGGTGGCGCAAATCGGCGAACAGGTGGATTTTTTGCGTTTTTTGCCGGATAAAACCCGGAAAAACCGTTGGCGCTGGTGGGGAGCGATGCTGACGGCCGGCCCCGGCTGGATTTTCTTCGGCATGTTGCGGCAAATCGCCGGTGCGCTGCTGGCTCATTTGGCGATACGTCACGGTATAGACCCTCACCACGCGCACGAACCCACGCAAATGTACTTAGTCGCTTACGGCGAGCTGTTCAGCGACCCACGCTGGGCCTTGGCCGCCACCACGTTATTCGTGGTGCTTAGCCAAATCAAAATCAACGTAACCAACGCCTACGCCGGCTCTTTGGCCTGGTCGAATTTCTTTTCGCGCCTGACCCATTGTCACCCCGGCCGGGTGGTTTGGCTGTTTTTCAACGTGTTGATCGCCTTGCTGCTGATGGAGTTCGGCGTGTTCGGCGCGCTGGAAAAAGTGCTGGGATTGTTTTCCAACATGTCGATAGCCTGGATCAGCACGGTGGCGGCGGAATTCATCATCAACAAACCGCTACGCCTCAGTCCCCGGCAAGTGGAATTCAAACGCGCGTATTTGTCGGATTTGAATCCGGTCGGCATCGTCGCAACCTTCGTCGCCTCCGTTGTGTCTATTTTGGCCTACGTCGGCTTGTTCGGCGCCTATCCGCAAGCGTTTTCCGCTTTCATCGCCTTGGGACTGGCTTTCGTGTTGGTACCGTTGGTGGCTTGGATCAGCCGCGGCAAACACTATTTAGCACGTCCCAACCACTATCACGGACACGGCGGGGAAGAAACCTGTTCGATTTGCGAGAATGGGTTCGAACATGAAGACCTGGCCTATTGTCCGGCCTACGGCGGCAGTATTTGTTCCTTGTGCTGCACCTTGGACGCACGCTGTTTGGACTCCTGCAAAGTCGGCTTTCGTTTCGACGATTATTTGGAACGCACCGCCGGCCGTTTTTTACCTTCCCTGTTCGACATCAGCGCGCGTTTGCGCTTGTTGCGCTTCGGCTTGTTGTTCGCGTTTTTAAGTATTTTGACCGGGATATTCGTCAGCATCATTTATTACCAAGATTTGTTGAGCGTACAGCACAATCCGCCGGCATTCGGCCTGTTGATCAATAATTTTCTGAAAATATACGCCTCGCTGCTGGTATTCATCGGTTTGTGTACCTGGTGGCTGATCTTGAACGCGGAAAGCCGGCGCATGGCCCACGAAGAAACCGCCAAACAAACCCAGTTGTTGGTGCAGGAAATCGAGGAACATAAAAAAACCGACTTGAAATTGCAGCAAGCACGCAAGGTAGCGGATACCGCCAACCAAGCCAAAAGTCGCTTTCTCAGCAACATGAGCCACGAAATCCGCTCGCCGCTAAACAGCATCATCGGTTACGCCCACATTTTGCATCAGGATCAAGCGATACCGGCGCATAGACGTCAGGCGGTGGAAACCTTGAAACGCAGCGGCGAACATTTGGCCTCTTTAATCGAAGACATTCTGGACATTGCCCGCATCGAAGCCAGAAAGTTCGAATTCAAAAGCCAAGCCATCGATTTTCAAGCGTTCATCGAACATTTGGTACATCTGTACAAAGCGCAGGCAGAAGATAAGGGCTTAAGTTTTACCTGCCAATTGACTAGCGCGATTCCGCAGCGAGTGCGCTGCGACGAAAAACGGGTCGGGCAAGTGTTGATGAATTTACTCGGTAACGCGATCAAATTCACCGGACGCGGCGGCATTGCGTTCCGCATCGGCTATAGCGGCGGGGTCGCCAATTTTCAAATCAGCGACAGCGGCAGCGGCATAGCTCCCGAACAATTGCAAAATATTTTCCAGCCGTTCGTACGCTTGGACAACCGGACCGGCAATGCGACAACCGGCAGCGGTTTGGGTTTGACCATCAGCAAAACCTTAACCGAAGTGATGGGCGGCGAGCTGACCGTACAAAGCGAGGTCGGCAAAGGCTCGACTTTTACCGTGCGCTTGCTGCTGCCCAGCGTCAGCCACGCCGGCGCCGGCCTCAACGAACCCGCGGAAGCCGTCATCGGTTATCAAGGTCGGCGCCGGCGCATCATGGTGGTCGACGACCAAACCGACCACCGCGAAGTGCTATTATCGATTCTGGAACCCTTGGGTTTTTACTTGAGCGAGGCCGATTCCGGCGAAGACTGCTGCATCAAAGTGGGCGACGAAAACCCGGACCTGATCTTATTGGATATTTCGATGACCGGCATCGACGGCATCGAGACCGCCATTCGCCTGCGCGAACGCGGCTTGCAGATGCCGATTATCGTGTTGAGCGCCAACGCCTATCCGGACGACCGTAAGGCCGCTTTAAACGCCGGCTGCAACGATTTTCTGGCCAAACCGCTGAAAGTGGCGGAGTTGATGCAAAAACTCAAACTGTATCTGGCCTTAGCCTGGGTTTATAAGGATGGTACCCCCCAGCCGACCACAGCCGAACCGCCGCCGTTGCGGGTACCGCCGCTGCCGCTGCTGGAGGGGTGCGTCGCTTACACCCGTATCGGCGATTTGATCGGGCTGAAACGGCATCTGGCCGATTTGGCTGCGCAACACGTCGAGTACCGCCATTTTTTTGCCAAACTCACCTCGCTGGCCGATCAATTTCGCCTGGGCGAAATCAGGGCACTGTTGAATATGAACGGAAAACAGGAGCAACCATGACGCTGGAAGCCGCCGGCAACGGCATTGTATTAATCGTGGACGACACACCCGGCAACCTGGCCTTACTATCCGATACCTTGTTCGAAGCGCATTACCGGGTATTAGTCGCCACCGACGGTCTATCCGCCCTCGAACAAATTCAATACGTTAAACCGGACATTATTTTGCTGGACGTGTTGATGCCCGGTCTGGACGGTTTCGAAACGTGCAACCGCTTGAAAGCCAACCCTGCCACGGCCGGTATACCGGTGTTGTTTATGACCGGCTTGAGCGAACTCGACCATTTGTTGCGCGGTTTCGGCGAAGGCGCGTTGGATTACATTGTGAAACCGATACGCCCGGCCGAAGTGTTGGCCCGTATCGAGGTGCATTTAAGTCAAACCCGTAACCTGCGTCGAGCGGAACGCTTGTTGGCGGAAACCGAAATCGCCGTTGCGGCGGTCGACGCATCGGGCCGTCCGGTCTGGCTGACTCCGGCCGCCAGTCAATGGTTACAGGAATTTGCCGCAGCCTGCGGCTTGCCGGAACACAGCGGCTTGAATGCGCCGCTACCTTCTCCGCTATTGGCGGCATTTCAGCAATGGCTGGCTAAGGACAGACAGGCCGCTTCGTTGCCAGACCTAGCGCCGGGCTTTTGCGTAGAGTGCAATCCCTGCGAACAACCGGACGAATACTTATTATTATTGCAACGGGTAGCGGAGGAAGACGCTTGGGAGCCGCAAACCCTACGGCATAAATTGAAATTGACCTGCCGCGAAGCGGAGATTTTGATGTGGGTAGCGCGCGGAAAAACCAATAAGGAAATAGGCATCATCTTGAACAGCAGTCCGCGCACCGTCAACAAACACTTGGAACACGTGTTCGAAAAGCTGGGCGTTTCGACCCGGGCCGCCGCCGTGGCGATGGCCCTGAACCCGGACGAAAAAACCAAGCAGGATCGGCTTTAAACCGCTAGCCGTTCATGCGGTCAAATTGATTTGTTGCACGCTACCCGTGCCGCCTTGCTCGTTCAGATACACGCCGCTGCTGACCACCTCGCCCAGCGATTGATTGTCGGCGGTTTTCAACTGGAACGGAGTGGCGGTGTGTCCCAGATAGATCGCGCCAATATTTTTATCGCCTAAAGCCAGAAGCTGTTGCGAGCCGTCTGCATGACGTTGCCACAACCGCAGCTTGCTGTATATCGGATCGGCTTCGTCTATGAATTGGTTGTTGTCGACATCGTATGCGGCCAAGTCGGCGAAACCGTCGCCGCTACGGGTGCCGAACAATTCGCTGCCGTCGTTGATCTTGCCGTCGGCATTTTTATCCAGCGCCAACAACGCGCTGCCGGATTTCAACAAGGCGATTTGGTCCAAACTGCCGTCGGCATCCAAATCGAACTCGAAGCGGCTGTCGCTCAGTTCGGCCGCGTTCCCGTCGAAATTGACCACTAAGGGATCAATCTTAGCGGCATCGCCGAGACGTAAGGTTTCGCTATGTTCCTGGTAAAACTCGCGGCTCATATTCAGGGACAGGGAAAATTCTATGCGTTTGCCGTCTTTGGTATTGATGACGCCTTGCGCCGAAAACTGCGTCTGCTCAACCTCCCGGTAACTGGAGAATTTTTGATAGGTCAGGCCGAAACCGTCGCCGGCAGCGCTTGCGGCTTGCTCCGGCGCGGCCGGTGGCGCCTGATAACTGATTTGATCGGCGCTGCTTTGCAGATCCTTGGGGGAAAACAGTTTGAAGTCGTGCCCGGTCAAATGCTTGATCAACTGCTTGAGGATTTGTAACGTCAAACTGTGAGTGGCATCCAGCTCTTCGTCTGTCGACGCTTGGGCGGCCTGCTGCGGCAAGGCTTTGGCTTCGGAGCTGAGGCGAACGGCGTCTTCGCGCGCTTCAGGTTTGCGGTCTTGCCGGGCCGGCCGCTCGAAGCGAATATCCAACGATTCGCGCTGAACGGATTGAGTGAATTGTTCGTGCCGGCTTTGCAGCCGAATCGCAGCATTGTCGATAATCATGACGCCACCTCGCCGTCGATCAACTGATGCTTGGTTATCGGCCTGACAGCGAAAAAGTTGAGCGCGCGGCAAACAAATCAGTTAACGCGGTTTGGCTATCGCCAATTTATTCATCCGGTACCGCAAGGTACTGGGGTGCAAACCCAAAGCCCGCGCCGCGCCGCGCTCGCCTTCTATCACCCAACCGCATTGCGCCAAGACCGTAATGATGTGCTGACGCTCGACCTGTTCTAGCTGAGTAGCGGCGGGGCCGGCCGAAGTTTCAGAGCTCGCGCAATGGTGGCTTGCCGCCTCCGCACCCGGCAACCAGGCCGGATCAATTTCCACGTTAGGCCCGTCGCTCAGAATCATGGCCCGTTCGATCACGTTCTCCAGTTCGCGGATGTTGCCGGGCCAAGCGTAAGCTTGCAGGAGCCGCAACGACTGTACGCCGATATGTTGCGAGGCTTTATCCATCCGGGCGGAGAATTTTGCGATCATGTGCGCCACCAACGCGGGTATATCCTCCTTGCGCTGGCGTAACGGCGGCATGCTGATCGGAAACACGTTCAGGCGGTAATACAAATCGTCGCGGAATGTTTTTTCGGCAACGGCTTGCAATAAATTGCGGTTGGTTGCGGCAATCACCCGCACGTCGATTTTCACCGGGATTTTTCCGCCGACCCGGTCGAATTCGCGTTCTTGCAACGCCCTCAGCAATTTGGCTTGAGTCTCCAGCGGAATTTCACCGATTTCGTCCAAAAAAAGAGTACCGCCGTCGGCCAGTTCGAAGCGACCGATATGTTTGGCGATAGCCCCGGTGAACGCGCCTTTTTCGTGGCCGAACAGCTCGCTTTCCACCAATGCCGCCGGCAAGGCCGCGCAATTCACTTTGATTAACGGCTTGCCGCTCCGTTTACTGGCGCTATGGATGGCCCTGGCGATCAATTCCTTGCCGGTACCCGATTCGCCTTGAATCAGCACCGAAGCGTCGGTCACGGCAACCCGGCGAATCTTTTCCACTACGTGTTGCAACGGCTCGCTGTTGCCGACGATTTCGTCGAACTGATGCGCCCACTGAATTTCTTGCTTCAGATACGAGTTCTCGGCCAGCAAGCGCTCTTGTTCCCGCTCCATCAACACTTTGTCGGTAATGTCGATAAACATGGTGCGGGTATAGCTGCCGCTGGGGTCCGGCTTGGACCACCACTGAATCCAGATCGGCTTACCATTGTCTTTGCGGCGCAGCTCCAACACCACGCCGCCGGTATCTGTGCCGCGGCCGACCGAGGCGAATGCCTCTTTGACCCGGCGCTGCGCTTCCGGCGTATCCGGAACCAGGGACATGCCGACGGTACTGCTCACCTCTTCCGGCTTGACCCCCAATATCCTTAACGCCGCCCGATTGGCGCTGATGAAACGTGACTCCACGTCTTCGTGCACGTAGGCAATAGGCGCTTCGTCGAACAAATCCCGAAACCGTTGCTCGCTGAGTTTAAGTTGCTCGGCGGTGCGCAAGCGCGTCAACTCGGCAACCGCGCGCGCGGCAAAAATTTTGAAGGTATATAGCAGACGCGGCTCCGCCGGCATGTCAACAGCGTCGAACATGGCCAAATGTCCCATCACCACGCCTTCGCTACTGACCAGCGGCACCCCGAGGTAACTTTCCACCCCGGCTTCGTCCGGAAACAACTTCCAGACATCGGACGGATAATGGCACAACTTGCCGGCTATCACCTGTTCGCACGGCGTACCGGCGATAGCCCATTCGCTGGCCGGCAAAAATCCCCCGCTCTGCCAAAACGCCAGGGTGCGGATACGCTGTTTGCAGGGCAGCAACTCGGCGATGAACGCATTCGCCACACCGGTAGCGATGCACAATTGACTGACTAGTGCGCGGAAAAACTCTTCGCCTGTCGACTGGGCGGTTCCCTCCAAAATGGCCTTCAGTACCTTGAGTTCGGCGCTGTCGATCAACGGCTGCCCTAGGGATTCCGACATGGATCACCCGCTGAATGGCCCGGCGAAATCCCGACAAAAAATAGCCCGCACAAGCGGGCCATGAGTTTATCCGGACTATTAGACGCAAAGACTAAGGACTCCGGCATAAACGTTTGCCGTTAATAGCTGATGACTTCCGAGCCTTTGCCGACCAACACCACATCGGCGTCGCGCATCGCAAACAAGCCGTTGGTGATCACGCCGGGGATATTGTTGATCGCTTGTTCCAAGCCGACCGGATCGACGATGCTCAAATTGTACACGTCCAAAATCTCGCAACCGTTGTCGGTAATGTAAGGCGCGCCGCTGTCTTTATTCATGCGCAATTCCGGTTGGCCGCCCAATTTGACCAATTGCCGGGCAACAAAGCTGCGCGACAACGGCAATACTTCCACCGGCAAAGGAAATTTGCCCATCACGTCGACGCATTTGCTTTCGTCGACGATACAAACAAATTTTCGACTGGCACCTGCAATGATTTTTTCCCGGGTTAAAGCGCCGCCGCCGCCTTTCAGCATTTTTTTGTGCGGCGTGACCTCGTCGGCACCGTCGACGTAAACTTCCAAATCGCCGGTTTGGTTAAGCTCCAGCACTTTAATTCCGATCGATTGCAGATGCTCGGTAGTTTTGATGGAGCTGGATACCGCCGCTTCGATTTCGTATTTGAAGTCGCAATCGGCTAATTGGTTGATCAAATGGGTCACGGTCGAACCGGTGCCCATGCCGATAATCGGTACGTTTTTTAAGTACTGTAATGCAGCCGCCGCTACTTGTTTTTTTAATTCGTCTTGAGTCATTGTTTTTCTTCCTGATTGTGATGATTATCTGGTACTGGCGACACGGCGTGGCAGCCGTGAATCTATGGGATAATAACCGATTGACGTCAAACTCTCAGCAGTTTTTGCCGATTTCATCCGCTGAGAATTTTCCTATTTACCGACCGATGCGACAAGGCGCCACCGCCTCGCCGAGGAGCTGCATGCATAGTTATATCGAGAAGATTTTACGCGCCCGCGTCTACGACGTGGCGGAGGAAACTCCGCTGGATTATGCGTCGACTTTGTCCGAGCGGTTAAACAACCAGGTGTTTCTGAAACGCGAAGATTTACAGCCGGTGTTTTCTTTTAAGCTGCGCGGCGCTTACAACAAAATCGCCTCTTTGTCACAGGATCAAGCCGCAAACGGCGTGATTGCCGCCTCGGCCGGCAATCACGCCCAAGGGGTTGCGCTGGCGGCGAAACGCTTGGGCATCAAAGCCTTGATCGTCATGCCTAAAACCACGCCGGAAATCAAAGTCAGATCGGTCAAAGCCCGCGGCGCTAAAATCGTGTTGCACGGCGATTCTTACGACGACGCTTTTGCCCACGCCATGGAACTGGTTGCGGAAAAAAACATGACCTTTATACCGCCTTACGACGATCCCGAGGTCATAGCCGGGCAAGGCACGGTCGCCATGGAAATATTGCGCCAGCACCCCGGCGACATCCACGCCATTTTCGTACCGGTCGGCGGCGGCGGCTTGGTGGCCGGCGTTGCGGCTTACGTGAAATTCGTCCGGCCGGAAGTGAAAGTCATTGCAGTAGAACCGGACGATGCCGATTGCTTGAATCAGGCCCTGAAAGCCGGCAGCCGGGTCGAACTGACGCAGGTCGGCTTATTCGCCGACGGCGTGGCGGTAAAACAAATCGGCAAGGAACCGTTTCGGATTGCCTGCCAGTACGTCGACGAGGTGGTAACGGTCAGCACCGACGAAATTTGTGCCGCCATCAAAGACATATTCGACGACACCCGTTCGGTAGCGGAGCCGGCCGGCGCCTTGTCGGTGGCCGGTTTGAAGAAATATGCCGAACAACGCGGACTCAGCCATCGAACCCTGATCGCCATCGACAGCGGCGCCAATATGAATTTCGACCGGCTACGTTACGTCGCGGAAAGAACCCAAGTCGGCGAACACCGAGAAATTCTATTGGCGGTTGCGATTCCGGAAGAACCGGGCAGTTTTCTTAAATTCTGTAAACAGCTGGGCAAGCGCAGCATCACCGAGTTCAATTACCGGTATTTCGACCATCATATGGCGCAGGTGTTTGTCGGCATTTCCAGCAGCGGCGCGGAAGGCGACCGCCAGCAGCTCGTAGCCCACTTGCAAACCGAAGGTTTTTCGGTAACCGATATGACCGAAAACGACTTGGCTAAAGATCATATCCGCCACATGGTAGGCGGCCACGCGCCCAGCCATCTGCTGGAATGCGTGTATAGCTTGCAATTTCCCGAGAGGCCCGGCGCCTTGTTGAAGTTTTTGCAGTCTTTAGGCAGTCAGTGGAACATCAGCCTGTTTCATTATCGCAACCACGGCGCGGCGTTCGGCAAGGTATTGATAGGCTTGCAGATCGACGATCGCGAACGCGCCGCGTTCGAGCAATGTCTGCAAATCTTAGGATTGGCATACGAACAAGCAACCGCCAATCCGGCTTATCGCTTGTTCGCCGGCGGTGCGGTCAAGCCGTGAGGCTAACCCGCGCCGCTTGAAGTTGCAAACACGATGAAACCGTTATCAGGCGAGATTCTTGCGAAGAAATGCCTCGAACATCAATAGCGACCAAATCGGCGAGCTGTAGTCGCGCAAACCGGCTTGATGTTGCGAGACGATGTGTTGCAGAAAGGACGGATCAAACCAGCCGGTTTGCCGCAAGGTATCGCCCAGCAAGGCATCCTGCACCCGCTGTTTTAACGGGCCGCGAAACCAACCGGCCAACGGAACGGAAAAACCCATCTTAGGCCGATACAAAATATCATTGGGCAAATAACTTTCCAATGCTTTCTTGAATACATACTTGCCTTCGCGTCCGTTCAATTTCAATTCCGGCGGGATGGTCGCCATCCACTCCACCAATTGGTAGTCCAATATCGGTACCCGTACTTCCAAGGCATGGGCCATGCTGGCTCTATCGACTTTGGTCAAAATGTCGCCGGCCAGATAGGTTTTCAAATCCAGGTATTGCACCATGGACAAAGGATGCTCCGGCGCGCTTTGCCGGTAGCGACGAAACACTTCGATCGCTTGATAGCCTTGCAACTCGGACTTTAACCGGGCGCTGAACAATTTGGCCCGCATGTCGTTAGACATGACCGACACACTGTGGAAATACCCGGCCATGGAATCGCGGCCTATCGATTCCAGCGTGGATTTGGCGCGCAATACTTTAGGTGCCCAATCCAGTTTCGGATAAATCCGTCCCAAGCTTGAAAAGATCGGCACCCGAACGGCATCGGGCAACAAGGCGCGCATCCGGTCTTCGTAGGTATGCCAGCGGTGACGGCGATAACCGGCTAGATTTTCGTCCCCACCGTCGCCGGACAACACCACGGTAACCTGTTTCTTCGCCAGTTCGCAAACGCGGTAGGTCGGTAGCGCCGAGCTGTCGGCGTAAGGTTCGTCGTATAAATCTGATAACCGATCGATCAAACTGAAATCGTCCGGATCGACTTGCTCGACCCGATGCGCCGTGTGGTAGCGCGTAGCGACTTGTGCGGCAAATTCGGATTCGTTGAATTTGGGATCACCGAACGATATTGAGCAGGTATTGACCGGATCGGCCGACAACCCCGCCATCATCGCCACCACGGCACTGGAATCCACCCCCCCGGACAGGAAAGCCCCTAGCGGCACGTCCGCCACCATTCGAATCTTGACCGCTTCGCGCAAACGCTCAATCAATTCGTGGCCGGTTTCTTCAACACCTCGACTAGGGCCGGCTTCGAACCTAACATCCCAATATTGCCGAGGTTGCCACGCGGTTTGCCCGTGCCGTATCGTCAAGCAATAACCGGGCTCCAATTTCATCACCCCGCGGTAAATGGTTTTCGGATCCGGTATATAACCGAAGCCGAAATAGTCTTCGATTGCGCTATGGTCGATTTCTCGGGGCAGCAACGGATGTTGGCCTAACGCTTTCAATTCCGAACCGAAAATAAACTGCCCGTTTGCCAGCAGGGAATAAAACAGAGGCTTAACGCCCAACCGGTCTCTGGCCAAAAACAACGTTTGTTTAGCTCGATCCCAAATCGCGAATGCGAACATGCCGCGCAACCGTTCAACGCAAGCCTCTCCCCAAGCCTGCCAGGCATACAAGATGACTTCGGTATCGCAATGGGTACGAAAAACAAAGCCGAGCGCTTCGAGCTCCGTTCGCAATTCCAGGAAGTTGTAAACCTCCCCGTTGTAGGTCAACACCACGTTGCCGTCCGGACTGTGCATGGGCTGCTGGCCACTGGACAAATCGATGATGGATAAACGCCGGTGACCGAACCCCAATCCCGGCTCGGTATGTAAACCGCCTTCGTCCGGGCCGCGGTGGAATTGCGACTCGTTCATGCGCGACAATAAGTCACGATCGATTTCGCAGTTGCCTTGAATGTCGAAAATTCCGACGATTCCGCACATAGTGTTTCCCTCAGACAGATTTTAGAAAGCGCGGTCGTAAACCGCTTGGTATTGGGCCAACATGTTTGCAATAGAAAAATGCTGACGGATGCGTTCCAACCCGGCTTGGGCGAATTGTTGGCGCTTAGCGCGATCCGATGCCAAGTCGATCAGCGCCCGAGCCATCTCGTCTACGTGCTCCGGCGGTACCAGGAATCCGGTTTCCGCGTGCACAACCAGTTCCGCGTTACCGCCGACCTCGGTCGCAATCACTGGCAAGCCGCTGGCCATGGCTTCCAAAATGGTATTGGAAATGCCTTCCGCCTTGGACGGCAACACAAATATATCCAGACTACGCAGTAAATCGGCTATGTCATTACGCTCCCCAGGCAACCAGGCGCTATCTGCCAGGCCGGCCTCGTTCAACAGTTGTCGGGCCGGCGCACGCAACGGCCCCTCGCCGATTAGCGCTATGCAGCACTGGTCTGCGAACGCCTGAGACTGTTGACATGCCTGAATGAAAGCCCGGACCAGGGTCAATTGGTCTTTTACACCGTGCATGCGTCCTACAGTGCCTATCACGACTTTATGTTGCGCAGAAAAAGGGCAATCCTTGACCGGGACTTTAGCGTGCTCAGCCGGGTAGAACTTGTCGGTATCGACGCCGTTACAAATCCGGGTTATTTTGTCGGCGGGAATACCCACTTTATGCAGCAAATAGTCTTGCAATTGGAGGGATAAAGGGATGAAGCGGTGCACCAGCACACTTAAAATCCGCCTTAGCCACTGGTATTTGCGGTTGCTGCCGTCAGGATCGAACACATCCCAACCGTGCTCTCCGTGAATCCGGTAGCGGACGCCGGCAGCAAGCGCACAGAGTTGATATTCCAAAGGCGCCAGGTTGCGGGTATGTACTATCTGCGGCTTTAAGCGCTTCAGAATTCTGTAAACGTTGACGAACGAAGCCCAATCTTGACCCGGCTGTTTGTGCATCTCAAATACGGCCACGTCGGGGCGCTCGATTCGGGCGCTAAAATCGGTACTGTCGGTTAAGCTGATGATGGCGTGCCGATAGCGATCCTTCGGTAAGCGGTTAATCAAATTCACCACACCGTTTTCCAGCCCGCCTACGCCCAGTTGGTAAATTATATGCACGATCAAGATCGGCTCAGCGCTCATGGCCTGTCCCCGTTGCGGCCAGAAATTCGCATAATCTCGAGCCGTTATAAGCCCAAGCATAATTTTCTTGTACAAAGCGGCGATTCAGCCATAACGGCGCCATTTCAGCGCGCAAGCTAGTGCCGACGGCTGCGGCAAAACGGTCGGCATCATCGGTAACAGACACTTCGATGTCTCCGTTGCCGGATATCCCTTCCATGGCCGCCGATGTGACGACCAACGGCTTGGCCATCGCCATGGCTTCCAGAACTTTGTTTTGTATACCTCGTGCAATCCGTAAAGGGGCTACGACTACTCGGGCATGGGCCAGATACGTTTTCACGTCGTCCACGCGTCCGGTGACAACGACGTCCGAATCCGTTTGCGACAGTTCGAGTACGCGTTTATCGGGTTTCGAGCCGACGATATAAAAACGCGCACCGGGGAATCCAGCCTTGACTTTCGGAAACACTTCCTGCGCAAACCATACTACCGCGTCTACGTTGGCCCAATAATCCATGGCACCGGTAAATACTATTGCCTGTTCCGTTTCGGCAAATGGATTGGGGTAGCAAGCGCTTGGATCGAATGCTTCGGTATCGACCCCATTACAAACATAGCCAATCTTGCTAGCCACGTCAGGTAACAATTGTTTGAACAATTCGGCTTCTTGTTCCGATACAAACAAGGTAGCGTCGGCTCGCTGTGCGATACCGGCCTCGAATTGCAATAACTTTACGGATTCGCGACCATAAATCCAACTCGCCGGCCAAGCCTTGCTGCTTGCATATTGGCGCCATTTATCGGAGTCGACGTCGACAAAATCGGCTATCAACTTTACATCAGGATGGCCTTCCAAGTATTGCGCCATTGGGGAAGAAAATATTAAAGCCTTATTGATTGATTGAGCGGCAATCGTCTTATCCACCCAGACTTGCATGGCAGTATTACGATAATAAGGTAAACTCAAGGCCTCGCCGGATAGTAAACCGGATAAGCTTTTTAGCTTGCCGAGTTTAGGGTTTAAATCCGGACAAAAAATCTCCTCGCAATAATTTTGCAAGTCTCCAATGTATTTTTTATCTTCCGGATCGTCAACGAAAGTCCCCAAATACACTTTATAACGCTGGCATATTGCTCGCAGAAAATGATAAGAACGAATTTTATCGCCTTTGTTTGGCGGATATGGAATTCGGTGCACTAAATAGAGCAAACTTTCCATTGCGTCTATCCTAAATCTTTAGCCAACAGCGGCCCGATAATTTGACTTATCGGCAACGGCAATCTCTTCCAGGCAGCAATGAATAATTGATATTTCGGATTTAGCGGATTAATCTCAGGAATTGTCAGCGCCTTTACTAAATTAACTTCGTAATACAAAGGCTCAGGTTCGAAGCCCCAATGCTTTTTAAACCGATAAGAACCTGTACCAACTTTACTGCGGCCGTAGTCGAAAACTGTGCAACCGCGCTCCACCGCTCGCCGCATCACTTCCCAGTACATGAAATCGTTGGCTTTTATGTCTCGGGCCTGCTCGGTACCGCCACCGTAATACGGTAACACTTCACCCTTGAAGTAAAAGTTCATCACGCTGGCCACTGCTTGACCTTCGTGTTCGATAGAAATAATGTCGCAGGCATCGCCAAATACTTCTTTCAAAATATGGAAGTAACGTTTTGGAAAAACCGGCGTACCTAAATTCCTGACACTTTCCGAATAAGCGCGGTAAAAGCGCTCAATCGAGTCGTCGACAACGCTGACCAAACCGGCCTTAATTCCGGCTCTAACCATTGCCCGCTGCTTACGAGGTATCGCCGACATATTTTTTTCATGGTCGGAATCCAAGCTTTTACGAAATGTCACATACAATTCTTTATGCGGCCAATTCGAATGTTGCTGAACCCGATTACGCATTTCCAAATAGTCGACTCCGAGTTCTTTAGCTAATTCGCTAGCTTTATTGGCCAACGCTTGGAAACTTTCTTGATTTTGCGCCAAGATGCCTCCGTACACGCAAAATGCATTGGAAATTAAGGCATTTCCAAACAACAGGCTTTTAATATGCACCAAAGGTAATATTCCGGTAATTTCCCCTTCTACTTCGTTGTAGAGGTAGTAAGTTGGGTGCCCGAAAGCTTGCCGGATAACGGCCTGCCAAGCCGACAAATGAAAAAAAGTAGCGTTTTCCGAAGCATTGACGTAGTCATCCCACCGTTGACGCTCGGCAGGTTCGAGGAGCTTAATCATGAAGGCTTAAAAATTAAGATTTTAAAAAGACGTGTTGCATGGTGTCCCAGGAAAAATCGTTCAGCAAACTTCTTAACCGATTCTCCATTTTGTTTAAATTCAGATAATGGCGAAATCGAGTTTTAGCGGGTAAATTTGCTTGAACTGGCTGGTCCGGATCAATTTCCCACGGATGAAAATAAAATATTCCGGGCTGTTTTTCTACCGAATTAATATAACGATAAGCCCATTTAGATAATACGTAAGGGTATAAGCGAAAAAACCCCCCGCCACCGCAGGGCATATTTCGTCCGAAGCAGTGAATGGTCGTGATCGGTATCTCCAATAAATCGACAGTATTTTCCGGTTTAAAAGCCACGCGAGGCGCATCCGGCATGCCGTATAAATCGTGTTTTACCGGATAAATGCTCGAACTGTAGCGATAACCCGCTTCCTCCAGTATAGGCAAAGCCCACAAATTTTTGGCACCGATAGAGTAGCTGGCCGCTCTGTACCCGGACACCGGACAGCCGGCTATATCTTCCAGGAGCATCTTGGTTTTAGTCACATCCGATTTGAATTGCTCCGGCGTCTGCTCCGTTACTCGAACATGCTCAAATCCGTGAGAGGCGACTTCGTGCCCTTCGGCAACCATGCGTTTAATCAAATCAGGATACCGTTCCGCAACCCAACCCAAAGTAAAAAATGTCGCACGAATCTGATATTGACCGAACAAATCCAAAATCTTGGCAGTATTTTCGTAAACCCTAGGCTTAATGCCATCCCAATCTTGTCTGGAAATATGCCTCTCAAATGCAGAAACTTGGAAATAGTCTTCAACGTCGACCGTCATAGCATTGCGTAGGGGTTGACTGCCCATCAGATACCTCTTTAAAAATACCGTCGAACTATTTCGTCTACAATTCGTTGAGCGGCCTGTCCATCCCAATACTCCGGAATGCGACCGGATTTTCCACCCGTTACCATTACATCCATAAAGCTGGTTAAAATTTTTTCAGGATCCGTACCTACCACCGTATTAGTGCCTTCATCTACCGTAACAGGCCGCTCGGTATTTTCCCGCAGGGTAATGCAAGGAACACCTAGGGCAGTAGATTCTTCCTGCAGCCCTCCGGAATCGGTGAGAACGACTTTTGCCCCCCGCAATAATCCAAGCATTTCTAAATACCCTACTGGCGGTAATAATAAAACCTTGGCATTTTCAAGTAAATTGTTCAACCCCGCTTGGACTATTTTTTGTTGAGTACGCGGATGGACAGGAAAAATAACCGGCAAATCTTCACTTATACGAATAACTGTATAAATAAGCCGTTGTAGTGTATCAATATCGTCGACGTTCGACGGTCTATGCAAAGTCAATAACGCGAACGTTCGCTCTTCAAGCCTGAACCGGAGTTGGTATTTCTCCGAAATTGCGGCTAACGATTCGGCTTTCTGACAATTTGCCAGCAAGCTGTCGATCATAACGTTGCCGGCGAAACATATACGCTCCTCCTGAATGCCTTCTTGTTTTAAATTATGAACGGCAGATCGTTCGGTAGTAAACAACAGGTCGGAAATTTGATCCGTTAATATTCTGTTAATTTCTTCAGGCATTGTTTTATCATAGCTGCGCAACCCCGCTTCTACATGAATCAATGGAATCTGCTTTTTAACCGCAACGAGTCCACAGGCAATCGTGGAATTTACATCACCCACCACGAGTACCGCAAAAGGCTTAATATCGTCCAGTACCGGCTCAAACCCAAGCATGACATTAGCCGTTTGAACCGCATGCGTACCGGAGCCGACACCTAAGTCTCGATCCGGCTCCGGTATACCTAATTGCTGAAAAAAAGTATCTTTCATACTCTGGTCGTAATGCTGACCCGTATGAACCAGATAGGGGGAAATAAGATGTTTAACCGAATTGAATTGCCGAAATATCGGCGCAATTTTCATAAAATTGGGCCTAGCTCCAACCACACATACCAAGGGTTTGGGCATAAACTCATCACCGTGAGTTATCGTCATATACCGAATCCATATCGAGCTGAATTAATATCGCCTTTCTCAGAAGAGCTTTTTCTTTATTCATACTATCATTCAACTTCTGTAATTGTTTTTCTAACCGAGATAGGCGTTCATCCAAACTGCCGGACTGAAGTTCTTGATATAAGTCTTTGGACTCTTCAGTGGCCCCCCCGGATAACTCCCCTGATTCCAGCAACATTTCTTCACTGACTTCACTGGTGACTTTATCAACAGCATGCCCATCTAAAACGCTTAACTCTTCCAAATAGCCGAATAACAGCAATCTATCGCATAAGGTGTTTATACGGCGGGGGATACCTTCTGAAAATGAATGAATATCGGAAAAAACACTTGCGTGAAACTCCGGCTTACCTTGCCAACCTGCAGTTTGAAGCCTGAAGAAAATATATTCCTTAGTTTCTTCGAGATCGAGCGGCTCTAAATGATAAGTAGAAACAATACGTTGTTTTAACTGCTCCATATCAGCTGCATAAATAGTACGCTTCAGCTCCGGTTGTCCGACAAGAAATACCTGAAACACCGGACTACCATTAACATCAATGTTGGTTAACATGCGTAGTTCTTCTAACGACTGTTTCGGTAAATTTTGCGCTTCGTCAACGATCAAAAGTAAGCGTTTACCTTCTCGAGCTTTTTCTACGATAAATTTCTCAAAACTCGACAATAAACTAGCCTTATCGTTATACAGATACTGAAACCCGAATGTCGACGCTACAAGCCTAAGCGTATCTTCCGGTCCGACTTGCGAAGTAACCATTACTCCGATAAGTAACTTATCTTTATTTAGATTTTTCGTTAAACTTTTAACTAAAATTGTTTTGCCAGTACCAGGAGCTCCCGTCACAAGCACAAAACCTTCTCCCTGAGTAAGGCCGTATTGCATGTAGGCTAAGGCACGTTTATGAACTGTACTTTGAAAGAAAAAATCCGGATCTGCAGTAAGCTGGAATGGCTTTTGCGAAAGATTATAAAAACCGTCGTACATAACAAATCAAAAGCGAACAGCAAAATTTGCGGTCGCCCGGTTCTCAATATAATCATTAGTCAATGTTGAACTCGAGTTTTGATTAATGTGGCGAAACTCTATTTTAGTATTCATCAATAACGGCCTACCTAAATTAATTGGGAAAGAGCGATTCAAGCCGAAAGAGAGATCATATCGGTTGTTGCTAGTTAGCGTATTGTCCACAATTTGCCAGTTTGGCCTAAAATACAGGTTAATTCTAGGCAAAAACTGCCAACGCCAAAAACCGGAAACCCCGTATACATCGTCCTGCTGTCCTAACGATTCATACTGACGTCGCTCGTTATAAAGTGTAGCTGAATAAGAACTTTTACCGGACTGATATAACCAAGAAATATCGGCTCGTTTTCTAACGACCACATCATCTACCAAAACGGCAGAGTTGTTAAAAATAGTAAATACATCACCCGTAGTGTCATTATCAACGCTACCGGACTCCGAAAAGGATGACGAAATCTGATTAATTACTAATTGTTGGATAGATAGCGTATCTTGAAAATATTTCAACATCAAATTCGCATTTTGCATTCGATAATTTAGAAATATATCCCAAGAACTTCCCGTATTTAATCCAATCTCTCTATGCTGATAAGTGACGCTAGACGTCAAATTATCAGTTGGGTTAAATCTTAAAGTAATATGTTTATTATTACCATAACCAGCCTCTACAGAATACCAAAGACTAGGACTCCATTGCCCTCCAATAGTATAAAACGCTCCATTACTTATATCTGACAAAGACTGAAACTGATTATTTTCATAACCGCCTAGAGCAAATAAATTAAACTTACGGCTTAAAAAATACCGCAAATTAGCATTATACTTTTCGAATAGAACATCATTCCCAGAAGCCCTATACTGATCATTTGAAGAATAATTTAAATTCCAACGCAAATGAGAAAACTTACTTCCACTAGAGAGGCCGAATTGTTTTGAAAAACTTTCGGTATCCGAAACAATATTCGGTATATTTAAAGTATTGTTATTATCAAACGTAGTTTTACTGTACTCTATTTTGAATAATCCGGTTGCATATTGGCCAAAATGTGGAGTCAAGTAGGGAGCAATAGTAAAATTCTTGACATCACTTCTATTACCACCTCCGGAAATATTATCGGTGGAAATAAGAGAGCTATTCAAATTTTGCTGAGTAATTGCACTGGAAGTCTTAATGAAAAATGTATTTCTGACAGGCTGAAACAAGCTATCCATTTGCAACTGATGCTTAGTGCTAAAAGAGTCATTTCCTCCTGCATTATATAATTCTTGTAACCTATAATTAATATTTGAATTACTCCAAGGGGAAATACCATTAATCGATATACCCGGAGAAATATCAGTGACAAATCCGGCTTCCTTATTTACGTCGGTCAATTTCAAGTTATCGGAAAATATTTCAGACATAGACAGATACGGACGGATATACCAATCAACTGCCAATGCATTGTTGGATAAAGTAAAGGATAAGGGCGTAATACTTAGTATGGAGTAAAAAAACTTTGCAATTTCTTGCATACGAAAAAATTTATGGGTGTCCATATTTTCCATAACCATAGTTATAGCCATACAATCCTAAATCTCTTTTAGTTTTATTTAAAAGAGTCATTACAACATCACAATTCGCTAACTTCGCAATCGAATCGTTTACTACATTTTGCGGTGTTTCTTCGGCCGCAATTACCAACACCACCTGTCCAACCAATTCAGCTAAAATTTGTGCCTGAGTAGCTACCAATAGTGGTGGCGAATCAAAAATAACTATTCTATCGTTATAACGACGGCTCACTTCTTCAGCAAACAAGTACATTCTTTGACTAGATAATAATTCCGTAGAATATTTATGCCTTTTACCGGCTGGAATCACGCTTAGATTAGGAAGGTCTGTCTTAAGAAAAATATCTGAAAAAGTTACTTTATCATTCTCTAAATATTCTATTAGTCCCAGTGATTGCTTTATTCCCAAATGTTTAGATATACTTGGTTTTTCCACGTCCGCATCGATTAGGAGTACACTTTTATCCAATTCATTTGCAATACTAAGCGCCAAATTAATGGATACAAAAGTTTTCCCTTCGCCCGGTAGACTACTACATACCAAAATCAAATTTGGCCTGGATATTCCATTTGCAGTCGATGCTTGAATGTTATTGACTAATGGTCTTTTAATTACTCTAAATTCTTCAGCTAATTGAGATTTGGTATCCACCCCGTTCAAAAATCCGTCCGCAGTCAACCCATCCCAGTTGACTTTAACAAAGTTATTCTCGAGATTAGCATTTTCAGTATGCTTGGTAATGTTGGAATTATTTGATAAATCTTCCGTAACCTTATTGATAGGCTCTCTATTTTGCAGCTCCAACTTGTTGGCTTTTTTTAAAGCGTCTTCAATTATACTCATAGTTACTTAAAAAATTCGTATATCATTATTCCAGCATATCCAACTGTTATGAATGTCATTGTTGACCATAATATCCAATCAATTTTTCTTGCCCTAGACTCAGCCTCATTCGTCAAAGATATACTGCCTAAAGTAGGCAAACCTGTAACCACTCTTACTTGGCGAGCAGACATAAACACTGGACGAATAAAATACATTAAGAAGGCTATACCAAAACCGGCTACAATCCCGCCGGCAAGTACAACCGAATAAAATAATTTGCGGTTAGGTGCTGACGGCTTAGTTGGTTTTGTTGGTGGATCAGCAATTTTGAATTTTAACCGAGAAGCTTGATCATCAACTTGTTCCGTTATATGTGCTCGCTCTCTGCGTTCCAAGAGTTCAGAATATTGAGAGTTAATTGTCTCGTAATCCCTATTGAGATTCTTCATTTCCGTTTCTATTGCGAGACGCTCATTCAACCCCTGTTGTAGACGCCCAATTCTATTTTTTATAGAATCGACAAGGGCTTGGCTTGATGCCACATCAGCCGATGCATTATCGTGCGAAATTTTCAGAGTTTGCACATATGGATTCGACATTTTCTGAGGACCAATTAAATCAAATTCGCCGTTTTCACTTTTACTCGATTGTAGCTTTTCTTGCTCCAGTGATTCAATTAATCTATCAATAGCCACAATATCCGGATGATTGTCGGTATACTTAATTAATAGATCTGTTTTTTTATTTTTTAGTTCCGCAATACGGGAATCTTCCACAGATGCGGATTCCGACAAATTGGTTACGCCCCAATCTTCATCAGACTCTTGAATTGTTTTTAACTGCTCGGCAATCACGTTTCTTCTGGCTTCGGCTTGCTGTAGATTTTGCAACGCTACATTCAATTGCTCTTTTAATTGATTTAACATTTGAAACTGATCGGCTTCACCAGACAAATAATCTATATTTGCACGTTTAAAGTCTTCTTTTGCTTTTTCGGCTTCTTGTAAGCGTATTTCATAATCACGAATTTGCTGCTCTATAAACCGTTGAGCATCACTAGCATCAGCCAACGCTTTACCCTGTGCCTGTTCCGAAAACACTGTCAATACAGCCTGAACGACACTTTGTGCAACTTCCGGATTGGTAGATGCATAACCGATATCGAATATATCTCTATCTCGAGCCGCCGAAATAGTTATGTCTTTTTTAAACTCTTCCAAATAATCATTAGATATTAAACCATTTATTGCTTCCGGTTTTAGCTCGGAAAGTTGGATAATTTTCTCCAAATTCGGTCTAGTGAACATTAACTGCTGAATAATACGTATCAACGAAGAAATATCCGGATCTATTACCATACCTCGCATCAAAGGACGAATAACAGTAGATGAATCTATATGCACCTTCGCCTTTGATTCAAACTTGTCAGGCATAAGAAATACAAATGCCCAACCCGCCACACAAACCAAAAGCGCAAGCACAATTGCGATCCTTTTATACTTTAAAGTACCTTTGACGTAAAAATAAACTTCAGTTAACTCTTGTTGCATCGCGAGTTGTAAAAAATAAAATCAAAAATAGGTATCAGGGATAATTAAGATATCACCGGGCATCATCAATACATTCGCTGTTAAATCCGCGTCGTCTATCAGATCATCTATCCGGACTCGATAGGCTCTTAATTCACCATCTACATTCCTAATTACCGTAGACCTATTACCGTCAGCATACTGGTTTAGCCCAATCTGGATAATAACGTCCAACAATGTCATACCTCGTTCGTAAGGTATTGCTTTACCTTGATATCTACCTATTCCACCGGATCTGGACCCACCTACACTTCCTCCTCCTGTAGATCCGCTGCCGCCAAGAGACCCACCACCCGTTGAATTATTGCCGGAACCACCTCCGCCAACACCGCCACCAATTCTGCCTATTACGCGTATTTGTTGATCCCTTACCCCTTTAAACTCCGAAACCATTACGACAACTTGCGGACTTTTCACATATGTCGCTAAAACCTTTTCGATGTCTCTCGCTAACTGATATGGAGTTTTACCACTCGCCAAAAGCTCTTCCACTAAGGGAACGGTAATTTTTCCATCAGGCCGAACGCTGGCTATAGTAGTCAGCTCCGGATTACCCCAGACAAAAATATTCAGGCCGTCTCCGGGCCCAATTTGATAGGTATAATCTGAAGATTGTTTTAAATCTTCTAATAACGGGGGCGAGCATCCAAAAGAAAAACAAACCAAAATTACTATAAAAAAAATATTCTTATACATCATAATGTTGCACCAAAACCCTATCCTTACTTAATCGTAACTAGTTTTTTAATTCGCTCAATAACTTTAACGCTTGATTTTTTATCGCAAAACCAGTCTTATACTTATCAGCCAAACTAATAGCTTGTTTAAGCTCAATTATCGCTGTTGCTTTATTTCCGGCATTCAATTGAGCAATCGCCAAATGATAGTGCATATCGGGAATTTTAGGAGCCCTCACGATCAATGACTCCAAAATCGTAAGACCCTCTTTATTCCTGCCATTTTTAATGAGAGACCAAGCATAAGTATCTTGGAAATACACATTATCGAAATCTTTTAGCTTCTCGCCTAACTGTAGACCCATGGCCAAATCGCTATCATTACTTGATTCCAGCAATAATGCTGCAAGATTATTTATCGCTAGTAAGGTATCAGGATTTTTATCTACTATATTTCGGTAAAGTTGTATTGCTTCGTTAATTTTACCGGTTTGCTCATAAAGACCGGCTAAAGCCATAGATAATTGTAAATCTCCGGGATTTTCCTCTAATCCTTTAATATACACTTGTTTTGCACTTTCTACGTCTTTTTGCAGCGCGGCTTCCACTTTAGCTAGTGCCAAATAGACCGAAGCTGATTTATCCGGAGTTTCTTTCAGCTGCAGCAATAAAAGCTGCTTGGCTTTATTTAAATTATTATTTGCCGCATACAAGTCAGCCAACACCCCAACCGTAGCTAAATTCGACCTATTTTTATTGTAATGCGATTCTAAAAATACAATAGCCTGATCTGTTTGCTTTAACGCTTCATAACACTTTACTAAGTTAACCATTGAGTTAACATGTCCAGGATAATCGGACAACAATTTCTGATACAACTCTATCGCAGCTTTATAATTACTTTTTCCTTGTAATATGTTAGCTTGCAAATATAATGGTATAGCCTTATTTTTAGAAAATAAGCCCAGCTTTTGCACCGTATCTTGTGCATCGTCCCATTTTTTTTCTTGAATATCCAGTTCCGCTTTATTAGTTAAAAATACCGATTGATTCGGCTTCGACTTTAAAGCTTTATCTAAATACAAGCGTGCGTTTTCAAACTGATTCGCTTGCAAATATCCGTTATATACCGGAGCAAATGCTTGCATATTCGCCGGATTTAACTCCAAAGCTCGTTTGAAATTTTGATCAGCCTGTTTTCTATCTTTTTTAAATTGATAAGCCTGCCCCATCAAAGCAAATGCCGCATCGGAATCGTTTTTCGACCAGGTTAACTTATTTAATAACTCTATTGCTTTATCAGGCTCTTTTTTCAGCAGAAAAAATTTCGCTTTTAACAAATTTGCTTCTAAAAAATCCGGATCTGCCAAAAGAATATTTTCGATATTCTTTTCTGCCGAAACATAATCCTGTTTACTCAATTCCAAATCAGCAAGTATCGCCATAGCGCTTAAGGCGGCTTTACCATTATTTTTACCATCTATGACTATCTGTAAACCTTTTTTTGCTTGTTCCAAATTACCATTTGCCAACATCCATTTAGATAGTTCCAATATTGTTTGAGGATTTTCTTTAGAGCTATCCAATAACGAATAAAACTCGCTTTCCAGCCTGGATTTATTTTTCGCATTGATAAATTCTAATAATATCAGTTTCGGCTCCACTTTTTGCGGCTGATTTGCCAACATACTACGTAGCAAACCCTCTGCCATATCCACCTTATCTTGCATTGCATATATGGATGCCAAACTCAATTTAAAATTATCAACATCCGGATATAACTCTATTAACTTCTTATAATCATCAATAACACCTGATATATTATTATTTTTTGCATTTATTTTTATTTTAAAAATTCTTAATGGGATGTTTTTTTCTTCTATACTCAATGCGTTATCCACTAACGATAACGCTTGATCGACATTTCCTTCCTCATATTTGAGTGCAGATTTTAAAGATAGGGCATCTATGCTTTTTTGATTTCCCTGAAGTACCTTATCAATTAAAGTCAATGCCTCAACTTTTTTTCCGGTCTTAACGTACGCAGATGCCTTCAATAAATTCGCTTCTTCGTCTGCTGCGTTCTTTTCCAACAGATATTCCGCTTGCTTAAGTGCTTTATCAAACTCACCGAATAACAAATGCAGCTTGCTTAGTTTTTTTATAGCCTCTAAATTATCAGGCTCTAATTCGACAACCTTGATCAAATTCTCCTTCATAGACTTGAAATTTTTATTTTTCTCGTCCAATAATGCCATATAATAATATGTCTCGCCTCTCTTATCATTTGCCTGATTAGACGACTTTAGCTCAAGAATCGCCTGATCGTAGTTTCCTTTTGCAAGCAAATCCTTACCTTTTTCGAGATGGCGAGCAGCTTGCTCGTCAGCTGATTCGCATCCCATCATCGCACTTAAGATTAATGCTTGGAGCAGTTTTTTATTGTTATACCTATCAATCACGTTTAGCACCAAATTCCTAAACAATTATTCCGATTAAATTGCAATAAATTCATTAACCATGATTATTAAAATCAAGTATTCTCCAAACTAACTTTTATCCATTTATATAACTCTCGTAAATTTTCGTCCATATTTTCAAGCGCAGATTGAGTCGTGATAAAATACGGGGCCCGGATACCATGATAATCTACATCTCTTCCCACTCTATGGAAATCTATACCCGATCTATGCATCAGTCGCGGTAGGAATGGCTCCATCATCGCGAACACATTCGTTCTCCCGTCTAATTCCGTTAACGCTGTAGCCGCCAGGAAACACGCGACCGCAATCAGTGAAAACGTGCGCTGTTCTTGAGGAGAAAAATGTAATCCGTTTAGCTCGCCAAATCTGGTTAGCGACTCACCGGTTCTTCTTCTGAATGCGGTATCGACAGCCAATCGTGAAATTTCGCAAACTGTGTCACGTTTTAGATTCAATCTGGCTACTTGCTCATGATCGATACTGTTATTGCAATACTTTTCCAGGGGCAGCGGTGCCAATTCAGTCTCTCCCATCGCCGGCACTAACCGCACACAGCCGGCGGGTAAATTGGAATTTCTATGGATAATAAGGCAATGCTTTGAATACGGATCGTATTCGTCAACTTCCAGCCTATCAGGAAACAAGTCTAGCGCTTCGTATTTAAACTCTTCACAATACACTCTATATCTAATTCCATATACCTGATCTTTTTCGGCTTGGCTGCTGGCTAAAACTATTCGAAAATAGTGCTCGAAATTTTCAACCAATTTTTGATTGGCTTCTTCACTCATCAGGCAACTCTTCCAGTTTTAGATAATTCAAAGGTATTTATCGATATCATGCGCTTTGATACCCCATGCTAAAAGCCTTTCAATTCTTTCATTTGCCAATTCAAGCCGACTAGCCATAATTTCGAACAAAGCTTTCAAAAACAAATAACCTTGGACGGGGTGATCGTCTAAATAGATACTCAACATGTCACTACGAATATCCAGAATACAAGCATCCGTCAATGCCGCAACGGAAGCGATCCTTTTGTGTGAACCGTATAGGCAGATGTCTCCAAAAATTGCTCCTTTGCCTAGATCGCAAAGCCCGGGAGTAACTCTAATGTTTCCATCAATTTCAGCACCGCCTAGCACGCGCACCTGACCACTCTCGATCATAAAAAAAGAGTTTCCAACCTCTCCTTTGTCTATAATTTTTTCACCCGCTTTATAGAGACGCCGCTTCCAAGCGGAGCCCTCCGAAAATTGCGGGGTATTCAATATTTCGTCTAGGATTTCCTTCATAGCCGAACATCACCTAATAAATTAGACAAACCTTACCACGGAAAACTTACAGCTATACTATTTACATATTAAAGTTTTGTAGGAACTGTCGACAACTCAAATTCTGTTAATGGATCACTTACTTTTTACAAGCTACATAATTAGCTCTATTGCTTACTTTTTTCTATTCCTACTTGCCAGCTTTAGAAGAAATCGCCTTCTCGCAATCGCCCTTGCCGCATTGATTTCGCTTTGCTGGAGCATCGACGTGGCGTTGACGGCAAAAAGCAATCCCTCCTTTCTCGCAGACACCCTGGTTTTCGAAACGTTGCGGAGTGTCGCGTGGCTTTACGTATTGACCTTGCTACTGGTTAGACATAAGCAAAACCGCACGGCACTCGTGTTGTTCTCCAAACCTAGTCTAATTTTCGGCCTATACACAGCTTCCGTGATTAGTATAGAGACTTTTCCCAGACTCTTGGGTTTTGTCATTGGTTTGACCGACACCGATCCCCGCTTCGTAGCTCACGTCGTTTTCGCAGTGCTAGGTCTTATTCTAAGCGAACAACTCTATCGAAATACACCGCTAAATCAGCGCTGGCATGTAAAATTTCTGTGCTTATGCATGGGAGCAATGTTTGCTGTCGATTTGGTCATCTACAGCAAATCGTTACTGTATAAGCGCCTGGATATCTCCCTGTGGCAATCGCGCGGCTTAATACACGCATTATTAGTACCGTTTTTAGCGGTTTCGCTATCACGCCTGGAATCATTACAGATCGACGCAAGCCAACACACTCCTAGAAAGACTGTTTTTTACACCACAATCTTGTTCGGATGCGGCATTTATCTGTTGTTGATGTCCATCACCGGCTATTACCTCAGAGAATTTAACGAAGAATGGGGAGAAACCGCCCAATCTATCTTCGTTTTTTTGGCACTAATGCTGTTGGTGATCACCTTTTCGTCGGGCAAAGTACGGGCATTAGCCAAGGTCTATTTTGGCAAGCATTTTTTTCACTACAGCTACGATTATCGTGAAGAATGGCTTAAGATCAGTAAAGCGCTTGCTAGACACACCTCTGTCGACGAGTTGAAACATTTTATCGTGTCCACCCTAATGGATTTGGTGGAAAGCAGCGGCGGCGGCTTATGGCTACGCGACGAACAAGGCAATTTTTTTTTAGCGGCGCAGCAGAACCTGCATTTAACGCCACAAGAAGTCGAATATTTAAAGCACGGCCACGATTTACCGAACTACCTGGCCAAAAAACAATGGGTCATTGACTTCATCGAATTAGCGCACGCACCGGAAGTATATGACGACATCGATCTCTCGCCTTGGTGCTACGAAGACAGTCAAGTTTGGTTAATCGTACCCTTGTTTTACCTTAATCACCTGGAAGCGTTTGTGATATTGACCCAGCCACGAGTAGCCCGCAAATTAAATTGGGAAGATCACGATTTGTTGAGAACCGTAGGCATGCAACTGGCTAACGCTGTCGCCTTGCACCGCGCCAGCGAATCCTTGGCCAGTAGCCGCCAATTCGAGGCTTACCATCGCTTATCCGCCTTTCTGGTGCACGATCTAAAAAACGTGACTGCGCAGATTGCGTTGATCGTAAAAAACGCCGGCAAACATAAGCACAATCCCGAGTTCTTCGATGATACCCTGGAAACGCTGACGCACGTCGTTTCGAAAATGCAGCACATCGTCGACCAACTGCGGCAAGGCAAGTCAGGCCCCACAAAAGCATCCGTGATTAATTTAACCGACGTCATCCAAAATATTCAGCGCCATCACAAAGGCAGTCCGCCTTTGCAGGTCGAAATATTGACCAATCACTGCGCTATCAAAACCGATCCCACCAAATTAACCAGCATTTTGACCAATTTGATTCAAAACGCTCAGGACGCCACCAGCCAGACCGAAAATGGATATGTCAAACTCCTGTTAACTCGGCAGCATGAATATGCTGTAATAAAGATCATCGACAATGGAATTGGCATGGACGCTACTTTTATCGCCGAGCGTCTGTTTAAACCTTTCGATACCACAAAAGGCAACGCCGGCATGGGGATAGGCGTATACGAAGCCCGCGATTATGTACAACGCAGCATGCAGGGCAAATTCGAAGTCGAAAGCCAACCTCGACAAGGGACGACCATTACTTTGCTTTTACCACTGGCACATTCGGGAACCTAATGAGTCAATCCAATCTACTACTTGTCGTCGAAGACGATCCGGGTTTACAAAAACAATTGAAATGGAGCTTGGACCAATACGAAATCATCATCGCCAACAATCGCACGGAAGCAATCGCTGCGCTCAGGCGCCATACCCCGTTGGTTGTAACCCTGGATTTAGGCTTGCCGCCCGATCCAACCAACGCTAGCGAAGGTCTGGCCACGTTAAAGGAAATATTGTCGCTAGCGCCCGAAACTAAAATAATCGTGGTAACCGGCAATGACGACCGAACCCATGCGATAGAAGCCATCGCACTGGGCGCATACGATTTTTATCAAAAACCGGTGGAGCCGGACGAATTGAATCTGATTATCAGCCGCGCTTTTCACTTGGCCGAATTGGAAAAGGACTATAAAAACCTGCAGCAGCAACAGTTCTCGTCTTCCGGTGTCATCGCCACCAGCCCGCAGATGCTCAGCGTCATGCGTATGATAGAACGGGTTGCCCCGACACAAGCAACCGTGTTGTTGCACGGTGAAAGCGGCACCGGCAAGGAAGTATTGGCCAAAGCGATACACAACTACAGTAATCGAGCTGGCCAACCCTTCGTCGCGGTCAATTGCGCGGCGATCCCGGAATCCTTACTGGAAAGCGAATTATTCGGATACGAAAAAGGTGCGTTTACCGGCGCCGTGGCTCAAACGAAAGGTAAAATCGAATATGCGCAAGGAGGGACTTTTTTTCTGGACGAAATCGGCGATTTACCCTTTTCGCTGCAAGCTAAATTATTACGGTTTATCCAGGAACGGGTACTGGAACGCTTAGGAGGCCGCAAAGAGATTCCCGTCGACGTCCGCATCATCTGCGCCACCCATAGAAACCTGCAGGAATTGATCGATCAGCAAGCCTTTAGGAGCGATTTGTATTACCGGGTCAGCGAAATTACCGTAGAAATTCCTCCGCTACGTCAGCGCGAAGGCGATATATTGGCCATCGGTAACGCCTTGCTGCAACGCTATTGCAAACAATACAACTGCAAAGAAAAACGCTTTTCTCACGAAGCAGCCAAAGCTCTGGAAAGCTATGGTTGGCCCGGCAACATACGGGAAATGGAAAACAAACTGAAGCGCGCCGTGATCATGTCCGATTCCAACGTGGTATCGCTGGAAGACTTGGAAATCCAAGCGCAAACCGACAATTCCATGCCGCTGAATCTTAAGACGGTTCGGGAAACTGCCGAAGCGATAGCTATCAAACGGGCTTTGCACTACAGCGACAATAATATCGCCGAAGCCTCCCGCTTGTTGGGCATCACCCGGCCAACTTTGTACAGTCTTTTGGGTAAACACGGTATTCAGGACGCGGTTAAACCGCAAGACGGGGAATAAGTACTGCGCGCCGTCAATCTCCGCCGCCGCCTTTTTTGACCATCATGCCCTTGGACGGGTTATATCCCACGATAGCCGCACTGATGAATAGCAAAAACGCGGCTGCCGTGTAAAGCAAAGCCTCCTGGTTGTATTGCTCATATAAGGCGAAACGGATTAGCTCCACGGCTTGCGAAAACGGGTTGTACTGCGCCAATTGATACAGCAACTCGCTGGATTCCTTGATTTTCCATAGCGGATACAATGCGGTGGACATAAAGAACATCGGAAAAATGACGAAGTTCATGACCCCGGCAAAGTTTTCCAGTTGCTTAATAAACGACGACAACAACAAACCCAGCGCACCCAACATCATGCCAGACAACATCAACGCCGGCACAATCCACAAATAGCCCATGAGGGGTGCCTGTATTTCGTACAGCCACGCTATCCCCAAAAACGCATACACTTGCAACACCGATACTGCAGTACCGGCAATCAGTTTGCTGAGCAGCAAAAACCAGCGCGGCAACGGACACACCATCAACATGCGCATACTGCCCATCTCGCGGTCGTAAACCATCGATAAAGAGCTTTGCATGCCGTTAAATAGCTGGATCATGCCGATTAGCCCCGGCGTGATATAGACTTCGTACAAAATATACGTTTCGTATGGCGGGGTAATGGCTATCCCCAAAGCGGCACGAAAACCGGCCGCAAATACGAATAACCAAACCAATGGCCGTACCAAAGCGGAAACGAAACGCTCCCGTTGATGCAAAAACCGCAATAATTCCCGGCCGATAATGCCAAGCATCGCCCGCCAATAATGCATCAGCCTCATGCTGCCGCTCCTTGGGTCAGTTTTCGAAACGCCTCGCCGACGTTACTACATCCGGCCGTTTCCAAGACCGATTTCAGGGGGCCGCCGGCTTTGATCCGGCCTCGATGCAATACGATCAAACTGTCCTCCTCCGCGATCTCGTCTATCAGATGAGTGGCCCACAATACGGCCAAACGCTGCCGTTTGACCAACTGATGCACATGCTCGACGATAGCCTGGCGACTGGGCACATCCAGGCCCACTGTCGGTTCGTCCAAAAGTAATACGCTGGGTTGATGCAGTAAAGCCCGGGCAATTTCGACCCGGCGTTTATGCCCACCGTTTAACTGACGCACTTTTTCCTTACGCCTTTCGAACATCTGCAACCGCTCCAATTCTTCCTGTATCCGCTTGTCGGCCACTCTCCGGCCGATGCCGTGCAATGCGGCGTGATAGCGCAAATTTTGCATCACCGACAAATCAGGATCCAAGGTGGTCTGTTGAAACACCACTCCCAATTGGGCCAAGGCCAAGCGGCTTTGCTTTTTGACATCGAAACCGCATATCGCGATACGGCCTTCCCGACTGTCGTACAAGCGGGTAATCAGGGAAAACAAGGTGCTTTTACCGGCGCCGTTCGGCCCCAATAGAATGGCGCATTCGCCCGCTTGCACGGAAAAATAGACCTCATCCAGGGCTTTTTTTGCGCCGTAGGCAAAACTCAAGCCCTCTACTTTCAATGCGAATTCGGTCATGGCTTTACCGCAACGCCCCAAGGATAACGGCCCACGGCTATCGATTTGGTCACCTTGTGTTCTTCCAGATCGATGATGGAAATATCGTTGCTAACTCCGTTAGTGGTGTAAAGGCGCTTTTCGTCGGGCGAAAATGCCAGATTCCATACCCGCTGGCCTACCAGCAAATATTTTTCCACCTTCAAGGTTTGTGCATTGACCACCGCTACCCGGTTGGCCGGCCCCAACGCGATATACGCGTAACGGCGTTGTTTATCTACTACGACACCGACCGGCTGGATCAAATCGGAACTCACCCCTTGCACGTCCAATAGCAACGTCCGCAGATTTTGCTTGTCGGCGACGTCTATGACGGTGACGGTACCGGCCATTTCCGAAGTCGCCCACAGCTGCTGACTATCGGCGGTAAAAGTCACAGCGCGCGGGCGCGGATCGACCAAGCTATTTTCGACGATATTGCCGCTTTTGGTGTCTATCCAGTGCAGCATATTGGTAGTTTCGGAAGCGCTCACAGCCCATTGGTTGTCCGGGCTGACCGTTATCCCTTCCGGTTCCACCCCAACCTTGATTTGCCGAACGGCTTTTTTCGTCGCCAAATCGATCACGGTAACCGCACTGTCATCTTCGTTGGATACGTACATGGTTTTGCCGTCAGCACTCAAGGCAAAAGTTTCCGGGTCTTCGCCGGAAGGCAAACGGCCGGTCTCTTTCAACGTATCGGCATCTATGATCTTGATGGTATCGTCGTCGCTAGTCGCCACAAACAACGACTTGCCGTCCTGGCCAAGCGCTATTCCGCGCGGACGTTGCCCGACATCCACAGTCTTCAGCAATTTGCCCTCGGCGGGATCGACAATGGCAATAGCATTATCTTTTTCCAAGGTAACAAACACGGTTTCGGCATGAGCGATACCGGCGCAACACAGCGCCAGCGGCCAAACGATACAGCTTAATTTCAACATAGGTCTTCCTAGTGGCAGTTGGTTTCGGGTTGATCGTAACCCAGGGTATCCAGTTCGGTAACGGGGTGTAAAAAACCTTCGATAGGCGCTACGCTGACCAAAGAACGCGGCGCAGCCAATAGAATTGGTTGACGCAACTGTCCGTCCCAACGCCGGAAAGACAGTGGCTTGCCTTTATAGCCTTGTAAAGCGAAAGCATCCGACAGCATATAATCTTTGACCGCCGGCATCTGATTGGATTTGCTGCGCACACTGGCTTCACCTATGGCCCGCACTGCTAAATAAGCCGCGTAATCCTGTTCTTCCATGCGCCGTCCCGCCGCTTCGAGAAATCGATTTTGCAATTGCACTGCCCCCCACTGCTCGTGGGTGCGGTGCCAGGCAGTCGCGACCAAGCCTTGAGTGCCTATCACCGGCCGCGGCAACCAGGTACGGTAATCCAAATATTCGCCGAACAAGCCTTGCTCATCGGCGACGACTAACACATCATATTCTTCGCCCTGGGTAAACACCGGCACGTCCGACTGGGCGGAACGGCGCGCGTCGTAATCGTGACTCCAAACTTTCTCGGCTACCAATTTCATGCCGAATCGTTTAGCGGCCCGCTTGATGGCTTCCGCATATAAATTGTCTTCCGGCGCCGGGCCTACGACCAGAAACCATTTCTGCCAGCGCTTTTTCAGCATGTACTGGGCCAAGGCGTCGGCGCGCATGGCCCGGCTGGGCAATAAATGCAATACGTTGTGACGACATTCGCCGCCGCGTAAAGCATCATCGCTGGTACTTGCGTCGAACAACAAGCGCTCGCGGGCTTTGGGAGCGTCCGCCAACGCGTTGATATGCCGGGCATCCAGGTTGAGCACCACGAAGGCCACGTCGTCGGCCAGACTATCGAAACTCTTGATCACGTCACCGCCCACCGGCACGATCAGCTTCTGCAACTCATAGTGCTGACCGGTAAACTGGCCGGTGGTATTGTTATCCGCTATCGCCAATTCCGCGCCGTGCAGCCCTTTGTTTTGAATGAACGGGTCCAAATTGGACAAGGCCGGCGGCGCGTCCTTTTCTTCGGAAAGATACGCAATTTTAATCGTTTGCTTGGCAGCTGCCGCAATCCGCTCCGGCATCAAAAAACCGGCAATCAACATTGCAAAAACCACTGATTTAACCATCTCTATCCAAATCCATCGTTCAATTAGACCACGCGCGCCAAATTCGGCCGCCCCCTAAGTTTAGGGTAAAACACCCCACGCCCCGATAGGCAATCTTCCCTTTCTGCACATAGGCAAGCGCCGCCCGCGTGCAATACAATATGCTACTACAGTCCCACAATTCGTAGCGGACTGTCGTTTTATAGCCAATGACTTCAATCACTCATGAGTAAAGACATCCGCATCACCCGCCTCAGCGGCAAAGCCTTACTTCAATACATTCCGGAACTGGCCCGGCTGCGTATCGAAGTGTTCCGAGACTTTCCTTATCTGTACGACGGTGATTACGAATACGAAAAAAAATATCTCAAAACCTATATCGACTGCCCGGAGAGCGTGATCGTGTTAGCCTTCGACGGAGACGCCATCGTCGGTGCCTCCACCGCGATTCCGCTGAAATACGAAACCGAAGAAGTCAAAAAGCCGTTCGTCGAACACGGCTACCATCCGGACGAGGTGTTTTATTGCGGCGAATCGGTATTGAATAAAGCCTATCGAGGGCTAGGCATAGGGGTGAAATTTTTCGAACAACGCGAAGCGCACGCCGAAGATTTAGGCGGCTTCAAGCACATAACCTTCTGCTGCGTGGAACGGCCGGCCGACCATCCTCGCCGCCCGGCGGATTATGTACCGCTGGACGCATTCTGGAACAAACGCGGTTACTTCAAACATCCGGAACTGAAAACCACTTATTCCTGGAAAGATCTCGACGACAGCGCCGAAACTCCCAAACCCATGACATTCTGGCTGAAGGAAGACCATGCCTAAACTCGCTACCGCTCAATACGACATCAGCTTTTTAGAGACCTGGGACAATTTCGAAGCCAAAACCCGCCGTTGGGTCGAGGACGCCGCCGCCAATAAAGCCGATATTTTGCTATTCCCGGAATACGCCTGCATGGAACTGGCGTCCTTGTTCCCCAAACCTGTCTACTCTTCCTTGTCCGGCCAACTGGATGCGCTGCAAACCCTGCTGCCGGCTTTCCTGCAGCTGTTCCAAGATCTGGCAGAACAGCACCGGGTGTACATTCAAGCCGGCACCTATCCTGTCAAACACCCCACCGGCGAATTCCGTAACCACGCTTACTTTTTTACTCCGCAGGGCGACGTGGATTATCAGGAAAAGCTGACCATGACCCGGTTCGAAAACGAACAATGGCATATCTCACGCGGTCTGGACATCAAACTGTTCGACACCGTGTTCGGCAAGGTCGCGATCAACATATGTTACGACAGCGAATTTCCGCATTACGCCCGCCGGCAAGCCGAACGCGGTGCCACGTTGATCCTGGTCCCCAGTTGCACCGACACCGAAGCCGGCTACTACCGGGTTAGGATCGGTTGCCAAGCCCGGGCGCTGGAAAACCAATGTTACGTGGCGCAAGCCTCGCTGGTCGGCAATGCCGATTGGTCGGAAGCGGTAGACGTCAATTGCGGTGCCGCCGCCGTCTATACCCCGGTCGACCGCGGCTTCCCTAACAACGGCATCCTGGCGATAGGGAGTTACAACCAAGTGCAATGGGTATACGCCGACTTGGATCTATCCGCCGTCGCCACGGTGCGCGAACAAGGCCAGGTATTCAATTACCGGGACTGGCCCAAACAATTCGATTGTCAATAATCCAAGTTTTTTCAACTCAAAATACAACCGCTTGTGCTGGCAAGCGGTACCTACCCAGCATGAGCGAATCACGCATTATCGACCCCGAACGCATCCGCAGCTTCATCCGCCGGCAAGGCCGCGCCACCACCGGCCAACGCATCGCTTTGGAACAGCATTGGACTAAATACTGTCTTGCCACTACAAGCGCATTCGAGCCAAACCGAAGCTTCGGCCGGCAAGCGCCATTAATTGTCGAAATCGGCTTCGGCAACGGCGACAGTCTGGCCGATATGGCCGCCGCCAACCCGCATTTGAATTATTTGGGCATAGAAGTACACCGGCCCGGCGTCGGTCACCTGATGATGTTGTTGGCAGAACGCGGTATCGGCAACGTTCGCATTTACCACCACGACGCAATCGAAATTTTGGAGACAAAGATCGCCGACGCCAGCCTGGCCGGCGTACATTTGTTTTTTCCCGACCCCTGGCACAAACGTCGCCACCACAAACGCCGCATCGTCCGCCCGAGTTTTATACATTTACTCAACCAAAAGCTGCTCCCGGGCGGCTATTTTCATGCGGCGACCGACTGGCAGGATTACGCCAAAGACATGCTGAGCCAGCTTAGCGCCGATACCGGCTTGAAAAACGCCAGCCCCGGCGGCGACTATTGCCCGCGCCCGGATTACCGGCCCTTGACCAAATTCGAAAACCGCGGCTTGAAGTTGGGGCACGGCGTGTGGGATTTGATTTTTATCAAAAAGTAAGCGGCCTTGAGCGTCTTAAAAAAATTAGCATCGCAAACCGCGATATACGGGCTGAGCAGCATCGTCGGCCGCTTTCTCAATTATCTGCTGGTCCCGCTTTACACCTATACCTTTAGCGCGAGCGAATACGGCGTGGTATCGGAGCTTTACGCCTATGCCGGCTTTTTCGCCGTATTACTGGTATTCGGCCTGGAAACCGGTTATTTCCGCTTTCGGCAAAAACCGGAATTCGCCGGCGAGGCTGTATACGCCAATGCCTTGAGTTTAATCGTCGTCGCCAACTTACTGTTCGTACTCGGCGTATATTGCTACCTTCCAAGCATTGCCCAAACTTTAGGCTACTCCGATCACCCGGAATATTTGCTGTGGTTTAGCGTGATCTTGGCGGTAGACGCGGTTACCGCGCTACCGTTCGCCCGTTTGCGGGCCGAGAACCGGGCCTGGCGCTTCGCGGGAATACGCTTGGCGGAAATTGCCGTTACCATAGGCTTGAACCTGTTTTTTCTGCTGCTTTGTCCTAAGTTGATAACGCTGTGGCCGGACAACGGGTTTTCGGCTTACTACAACCCGAAGTTGGGCGTCGGCTATATCTTTCTGGCCAATCTGGCCGCCAGTACCTTTAAGTTTTTGTTATTGCTACCCCAGTTTCGCCGAGTGCCCGTGAATGTACAGGCCGGGATCGCATTACCGCTCACCCGATACTCCTTACCCATGGTGGCGATAGGTTTGGCCGGCATGGTCAACGAAATGCTGGACCGCGCCATTTTGAAACTGTTGTTGCCTTATGACCTGAACACCAATTTGAAAATGCTCGGCATTTACGGCGCCTGCTACAAATTGTCGATCTTGATGAGTTTATTCGTGCAGGCTTTTCGCTATGCCGGCGAACCGTTTTTTTTCGCTTACGCCGGCCGGGAAGACGCACAACGCAGCTATGCCTTGGTATTGCGCTATTTCGTCATCGCCGGCCTGTTGATCTTTTTAGCGGTGACGCTGTTCCTCGACTTTTTCAAGTATTTCATCGGTCCCGAATTTCGGAGCGGATTAGCGGTAGTGCCCATATTGCTGTTGGCAAATTTGTTATTGGGCGTGTACGTCAATCTCTCCGTTTGGTACAAACTCAGCGACCGCACCGGCCTGGGTGCCTGGGTCGCCATGGCCGGCGCCGCGCTGACCGCGTTGCTCAACTGGTATTGGATTCCGCTGTGGGGCTATGTCGGCTCGGCTTGGGCGACCTTGGCCTGCTATGCCTTTATGGTGTGCCTGTCTTGGCTGCTGGGCCGGCTGTATTACCCGATACCTTACCCGCTAGCTGCAATCGGCGCCTACAGCGGTTTAGGCATAGGCCTTTATTTTGCCCACCTGCAGCTGATCGACCATACGGCTATCGCCCCTTGGTTAAGCGGTGCAATGGGTCTAACGGCTTATGTAGGGCTGGCTTATCTGTTCGAGATTAAAGCGTTACGGAAAAAACCGCTGTCGCATCCGCCCGCCCAATAGAAAGAGGCCACTGGCAACTAGAGATCCACCGATTGCATCAGCATGCTCAATTCCGGTTCCTCCAGCTCGTAAAACGAGTGCGCCCTAATCCGTTCCGGCAAGGTAATGTCGCCATAGCGCACCCGAATCAAGCGGCTGACTTTGACGCCTTGCGATTCCCACAAGCGCCGCACCAAACGGTTACGCCCTTGTTTGACCGTCACGTAAAACCATTTGTTGGCCCCTTCTCCGGCATAAAACCGCACCTCGTCGAAACGGCCCGGGCCGTCGTCCAGTTCCACGCCGGATTTCAACCGCTCCATCATGGCCTGGTCGACTTCGCCTAAAATGCGCACGGCGTATTCGCGTTCCACTTGCCGGGCCGGGTGCATCAGCCGGTTAGCCAATTCGCCGTTATTGGTGACTAAAATCAAACCGGAGGTATTGATATCCAAACGTCCCACCGCAATCCAGCGCCCCACCGGCAAGCGCGGCAATTGGGTAAAAATCACCGGCCGGCCCTCCGGGTCCCGCCGGGTAACCAATTCCCCCAACGGTTTGTGGTACACCAACACCCGGGTCGGCTGCTCGGCGTATTTTTCCCATTTGACGATGCGGCCATTGATCTGCAATCTATCTCCGGCCTGCAACCGGTAGCCCGGTTTAATCTGAACGCCGTTCACTAGCAACTTGCCTTCTTCTATCCAGCGTTCGATTTCCCGCCGCGAGCCGATCCCGGCCCGCGACAGCAATTTTTGAATGCGTTCGCCGCCGGCTATCGTGTTAGTGGAGTGTCCGACGTTCGGCGCCGATTTGGGCTTGCGATTCGGGTTCGGCTTCCGGTTGGTCGGAGGATAAGACGGAGACTTGGGCGAATTCGGTTTGCGGTCTTTCACTGGCTTCCTGAGTGGCTGCTGAGTCGCCGAAATCCAAACTGCCGACTTCTTCCAAAGGCGGCAGTTCGCTTAGCGACGTCAAATTAAAATAGTCCAAAAACTGTTTAGTCGTACCGTATAAGGCCGGCCGGCCCGGTACTTCCTTATGGGCGATCACGCGTATCCATTCCCGTTCCAGCAAGGTTTGCACAATGGAGCTGCTGACACTGACTCCGCGAATGTCTTCAATTTCGCCGCGGGTGACGGGTTGCCGATAAGCAATGATGGATAAGGTTTCCAACAAGGCTCGGGAATATCGGGCCGGCTTTTCTTCGAACAAGCGCGTCACCCAGGGCGCCAAACCTTCGCGGATCTGGAAGCGATAACCGCTAGCCAGCTGTTTCAAGCCTATCGGCCGGGTTTGATAATCCTGCGCTATCGTTTCCAGAGCGGTCTGTATTTCCAAGGTATCCGGCCGTTCCAGCTCCGGAAACGCGTCCTGAATTTGCCGAATAGTCAAGGGTTTGTTGGCGGCAAACAATATCGCCTCCACGATGCGCTTGGTGTTCACGTCGCACTTCCGCGCTGACACGGAGACAAAACCCGGCACGCCTCGATTTCCGCTAACATCCATTTCAACCGCGCTAGTTCGAATCGCCGCCTCAACACGTGCAGGAGGCGCGCGATGCAAGCTCTTTTGCCATTGGCGAGGCAATCTGACCACCCTGTTGCGCCGCTTGATCTCCGGTTTTGCGGCAATAACCGCGCTGTTGCGGATTGCCGGTGCGCATGCACGCGGTATGCGCACCGTCTGTCGCCGAACCCGCGCGGTAGTGACCAGCCGCGCCGGCGGCTGGCGATGCAGCGCTTTAGGCCACTGACGCGGAAATCTGACAACCGGGTGGCGCTGTTTGAGCGTCGGCTTTGCTGTCCTGGATCTGGCGCGAGGTTTTCGCGTTGCAGGCTTGGTTTCGACAGGCTCATACAATTCCGAACGCTGTTCAAACTCGACTTCAGTCGCCGCTGCTGCTATCGACCCGGAGTCTGACGAAAATTCCGGCGTAGGGTTCAGGCTGGACGATGTCGACGACTCGCTCCTTGGAGAGTTCGAGGACGGCAAGAAACGCGACAACCACCCCGCCTTTTCCTTCACTTCGGGTAAAACACGCTGCGAAAGGGAGCTGATCTTGCCGGTTAAGTTTTTCCAAAATGGTTGCCATTCGTTCACGGACTGATAAGGGCTCTTTACTGATATGGTGATGACTGAGTCGCTCCGCGCGCTTTAATACCTGTTGAAACGCCAACAACAACTCTTCGAGCGGCACGTCCGGCAACGCTTGCTGCACGCTGACGGTAGACACGTCGACCGTGGCCGGAAAAGTATCGCGTTCGTCCCTGGGCAATTCATCCAGCGCCTCGGCGACCTTCTTGATCGCTTCGTACTCTTGTAGCTTACGTATCAAAAACGCCCGCGGATCGTCTTCCTCTTCCTCGCATTCCGGTTGCCGGGGCAACAACATCCGGGATTTGATTTCGGCCAACAACGCCGCCATGACCAAATATTCCGCGGCCAGCTCCAAGCGCAGCTTATCCATCATTTCGATGTAGCCTATGTATTGCCGGGTGATTGGCGCAATCGGAATATCCAAAATATCCAGATTCTGCCGCCTGATTAAATACAGCAACAAATCCAAAGGGCCTTCGAACGTTTCCAGAAATATCCGTAGCGCATCCGGCGGGATGTACAAATCCTCCGGCAAATCGTCGAACGGTTGGCCTTGCACCAGCGCCAGCGGCGACAACACTTCGGCTTGGGCTTGGAGTTCGGAATCGCTCATCGGGTTAACGGTGAACCCGGCCTAAACCGGCCCGGCACCAGACTAGCCAAGACGCTCATAGTCCCGCCAAATCAAAAAAAAGCTGATGCGCATAATACATCGGATAAGCCAGAATCAGGCCCAAGCCGTTAGTCGCCAACAACACCAGCAAAATTATAAATCCGAAGCGCTCCAATCGATTGTAACGCCACGCCCAATAATCCGGCAGCAAGCCGGACACGACCCGGCTGCCGTCCAAAGGCGGAATAGGCAATAAATTAATCAAGGCCAGGGCCAGATTGATGGAAATGCCGGCAACTCCGCTGTAAATCAACGGCATGGAGACGAATTCGACCTGCAACATCACGCCTATCCGCGCCAGCAGCGCCCAGGCGGCGGCCATCAACAAATTGGAAACCGGCCCGGCCAAGGCCACCAACATCATCGCTTTGCGCGGCTGTTTAAAATTACGGGCGTCTACCGGCACCGGCTTGGCCCATCCGAAAATAAATCCGGTAAAGGTAAGCAATAATATAGCCGGCAAAATCAACGTACCGACCGGATCGATGTGACGCATCGGGTTCAAGGTTAACCGGCCCTGCTGATAGGCGGTTTTATCGCCAAATTGTTTAGCCATCCAGCCGTGGGCGACCTCATGTACGGTAATCGCGAACATCACCGGCAAAATCCAAACCACAATCCGCTGCACCAGCGTCAATTCGTCCATCATGTTTATTTCTCCAGCATGCGGGCGATACCCACGCCCTGCCTGACAATTTCGATTCCGCTGTCCATACAGGCCACGATAGTGGTCGGCTGGAACGGAATAATGCCACCGTCCACGATCAAATCCAATTCTTTCTCCAGTTTTTCCCGAATGTCGTAAGGATCGGCCAGCGCTTCTTCTTCACCCGGCAAGATCATGGTCGTGGATAAAATCGGTTCGCCCAATTCCTGCAAAATCGCCCGCGCGATGCGGTTGTCGCTGATGCGCACCCCTATGGTTTTCTTTTTAGGATGCTGCAGACGGCGCGGCACTTCCCGGGTGGCATCCAACAAAAAGGTGAACGGCCCGGGCGTTAAATGTTTGATCAAACGGTGCGCGTCGTTGCCCATTTTGGTAAAGGTGGAAACTTGCGACAAATCGGTACACAACAAGGTAAAGTTGTGATTGTCGTCCAGGCGACGGATGCGCCGTATCCTGTCCATCGCGTGTTTATCGCCGATTTGCGCGCCCAAGGCGTAGGAAGTATCGGTAGGATAGACGATTACCCCGCCGGTGCGTATCACACCGACTACTTGTTGAATCAAACGCGGCTGCGGATTTTGCGGATGGATTTCCAGGTATTCGGCCATCGGGGCGCTTTTATCTCAATGCAAAAGCCGGCTAGTTTACCTTATCTCTCACCCTGTTTTTTAGCGACCTTATCGCGCAGATAAACCGGCTGCGCCAATTCTACCGGCACCGTCAAACCGTTTGCGACTTGATAAGCCCCCAATTGCGCCACACAGCCTGCCCTGGGCCAAACACCAGCGTCTATCCCCAACACCCGATCGGCCAAGCGCCGTGCCAGAATATCCGCGTGCGCCGCCCATCCGGAACCTATTCCATGTCCGGCCAGATCCGGAAACCGCACGTCGGCGGCCGGGACAACCGCCTCTTCCCCCAGCAAGCGCGCCAATCCCAGCTCGTCGCGTTGATAAACGCCCCAGAACACTTCGTCCATACGCGCATCCAGCGCGGTAAACGCCAGCCGCTGTTCCCCGTTATTGAAAAAATCCTGGGCGATAGCGGCCAAGGTAGACACCATGGCCACCGGCAAATCGGCACCTAAGGCAATGCCGTGCACCACGCCGGTCGCAATCCGCACGCCGGTAAACGAACCGGGCCCCCGGCTTAAGGCCACGGCATCTAATTGCCCGGGGCGCAAGCCGGCGTCGGCCATCAGTTCATCCAGCATCGGCAGGATCAGTTTGGTGTGTTGTCTAGGCGCGATTTGAAACCGTTCGCATATTTGACCGTCGATGAACAAAGCCGCCGAACAGGCATCCGTGGAGGTTTCTACAGCGAGTAACTTCATGAATTAAGACGATAAATGAATTCGGGTTGCGTACCCGGCGAGACGATAAGCGGCGACAACCTGGCATTTTACCGCATTCGTTGCCACCCATCGCTATAGTAGCTCGGCTAAACTGTCGCCCAACGTACCCGGAGCGCCCCGCTGACGCATGCTGCTTACACGCCCTGAACCTAGAGTAGCAAACCCATCATACTGACCATCCGTGCCCATCTCCTTGTCTCGATCCATTGCACTATTTTCGGCCGGCGTTATCTTAGTTCCGATACTACTGGTCTGGTTAGCGCTGGACAGCCGTCCGGCGCTGCAACGGCATGCGGATTTAAGTCCGGAAAAAATAGCCGACGTTAAACGTCAATTGGCAATCAACGACCCGCGCCGCTTGCGTTCCGGCAGCACCGCGCTAGCGCGGCTCAATCAAAAGCAGTTGGATCTCGCCCTCAATTATGCCGCCAATCAATTGGTGAACGGGGCAGCGGAGCTGAAGATCAGCGAGCGCCGCGCCCGCATCCGGGCCACTGCCCCGTTACCGGCCGTCGGCCGCTACGCCAACTTAACCCTGGTCTTGGCGCAAAACGGCAAATTGCCGAAAATCGCCGGCGCAAAACTCGGCAGCTTGCCGATACCCGGCTGGTTGGCCCACGCGCTTGCCGACCGTTTAATTGCCGCGCTTATTCCGGACAACGAGCGTAAAACCTTGTTATCCAGTCTCAAACAAATCGAATTCAAACCCGGGGTGATGACGGCCGCCTACCGCTGGCAACACGACTTGCCGACTAAATTATCCGCCATCCTTTGGGACAACCCAGTCGAGCGGCAACGCATCGGCATTTACCAAGCCAAGATAGTCGAGGTCATACGCACGGCTCGCCAACCGATTTCCTTGACCGTCATTGCCGGACCGCTGTTTCGCCTGGCGGCGGAACGCAGCGTACAAGGCGATCCGATTGCCGAAAATCGGACAGTCGTTTTGCTGATGGCTTTGTACAGCACCCGCCGCGAACTCGGCCGCTACATCACCGCCGCCAAGATCGGCCAATTTCCCAACTGGCGACCGGTACTCTTGAACGGCCGGGACGATTTCGGCAAACATTTTTCGGTATCGGCCTTGTTGGCCGCATACGCCGGTACCCCGCTAGCGGACGCGGTAGGCCTTTACAAGGAAGTCGAAGATTCGCGCGGCGGCAGCGGCTTTTCCTTCAACGATCTTGCCGCCGACTTGGCCGGCCGGCGCCTGGGAGAAATGGCGGTAGCCGATCCGGATCAAGCCAAACGCCTGCAAACCCGCATGGCAAACGCGCAGGAAAGCGAATTCATGCCCGCAACCGCCGATTTACCGGAATTTATGCCGGAAGCCGAATTCCAACAGCGCTTTGGCGGCTTACAGGGGGAGAACTATCGGCAAATGCTGGAAAAAATCCATGCGCGCATCAACGCGTTGCCGCTCTATCAAAGCCAGTAACGGGAAAACCGGCAGCCTTAACCGTCTAACAAACTTAAAGCGGTCTCGGCATCCCGAACGAGCAAAAATATTGACTGTGGAAACGACACTTAATCGCGACGGAGCGTCGCTCCCACAAAGACCATCACAGACACGCTGACGGCCGTTATCCAACCGCAAAGGTAAAATCTCAAGCTTGACCGCTCAATTCTCTACCATAACGCTTTCCGGCGGACAGCAGGGTTCCTCCCAGCAGTAACAACAACAGCGTTCCCGGCGCCGGCAGTGGGTTAGGCGGATTGGTGACTTTGTCCGTTACGGTAATTAAGTCGTCGAGTTCCAACGGCGTATTAAACACCACGCTGGCGCTGCTGTATTTTTGCGCCGTATCGACTATCCCGAGAAACAAGGCCGGCGTGCCGTTAACCGAAGTCGCGACGTCCGCATCGGCCACCGAGAGCGTGGCTCCGCCGAACGACAGGATTGCATCATCGGCGAAAAAGTCGAAATTGATGTCTCCCAGCACCAAATAAAAGCCGAAGGCATAAGTCGGTACGGTAAAACCGAAATTCAGCGTATCCCCTAAGGTAAATCCGCCAAAGGCGCCAGCGTATTCGTAAGCCAAGGTGTTGGCACCGGAAGTACCGCCTATGCTGCGTATGCCTGCGGCAGGGTCGATGGCGTCGCCGACCACTGAGTCGCCCAGGGTATACGTCAAGTTAAGACCGCCGATGGCAGCACCGGAAGCGAAGGTAGTCCCCCCGGCTATGCCGTCGAAATTTTGCACCGACACATCGGTATTGGCGATGCCGGCCACGGCGGCATCGAACGCCGCTTTATCCTTGTACAGTACCGGAGCCGCATAGGCCGAACCCGCAGCACATAGCGCTAACATTAATGCCGAGCAGCCGGCCAGCGTTTTCACGCCTGCTTTTGCGTGAAGAATAGGATTGGGCTTGGTTTTGATTACATTCACGACACACCTCTTGACTTTATTATGTTGATGCAGCAGTTAAACATCCAATGTCGTTGTTAGCTTTTATCCACATTACAAGCGGTAAGCGACAGCCTAGTGCGTGTTGACAGGTATTGTCACGGCCAATCGAATGTGTATCAGCACTTTCCGTAGCAGCGCCGATAAAACGGCAAACCTGATGAGATTTGAATAAAATTCTAGAACCTGCTCACAGTTTTAGGCGCCTGTCGCATTGTATCCGGTAAATCCCCAGCCTAACAAACTGATTTTTTCCGCTAACCGCGTACACGCCGAACTCCGTGTTACCACCCAAACTTACTAAGCCGCCGTGCCATGCCCGGCACACACGTTTGACATAAGGGGCGATGCGCGTTAGCGCAGCGTCCCGCTTGATGGATGAGTTAGCTTTTTACCCACCGTGAACAAAATTGGAATTGAGGCAATGATACCAACAACAGTGGCTGGGCCAGAAACCGCAAATACCTGTTGGTCAACATACCCTTCGGTAAGCGAGCGATAAATGAGGTAGCTACCAAGAGGCAGGTTGAGAAGCACCGCAGTGGCGGTGCCTGGTGCATATGAATGTAGCGCTACGGTTGCTAAAACGTGGGGGAATAAGACGTTAAGCACCATTGCAAGAGCATAGCCTGTAAGGAAGTAAGCCCCATAGCTGTGTGCACCACTAACCGAAGAGAGCCATGCGGCAAAAATGACAGCAATGGATAAAACGACAACGGCAAAGCGGAAAGGGAATGTGCCAACCTGAACATGCCAACGACCAGCACGTGTTGACCAAGCTGGGAGAAACAGCGCCTCCTCGGTGTTGTGTATTACAACGCCAAGCGCGAACAGCCAACCAAGTAGCGAAAAACTCATGAGGTAGCTAACGTTACGGTAAGGGGCGCGCCGCTAACGAAAGCCAAACGAAGCCCCAAACCTTAATTAAAAAAACCTACTTTCAATGCGCCTAAGGGCGGCGCGTCCCTTTGACCGACTTGTTGGGCCAAGCAATGCCAACCAAAGCGAAACACCCACCAACGAAAAGGTTTGGGCTTGCCTGGTTGTGTAGCCGATTATTTTTGATTAGCAACATACGAAACCTTGCCGTTTTCAATTGCCCATACACCTGCTTTTGTTCCCACATAAATGGGTTGTTTATTGTAAAGGCTAAGAAATACATGAAATTCTGTTGGGGCAGCTGACAAAACATGGGACATGAATGCGGCAACTGGCTTTGCACCATTTGGTACGGTGTTTGGTGCGATAAAGAGGCATGTTTGGGTGGAAGGAGTAACCGATAAAACTGTACTACCATCTTGCGAAACCACTACCCGAAAATGCCGCCCCCCCATTATTCCAGCCATTAGTGAAGGAACTCCAATAACATAAACTGCTATAGGGTCTTGTGCATTTTTTGATGGAAGAACCAAAGTTTGGTAAGGCGCATTACAACGGTTTAAGCTGGTTGAGTCGGCGGTACTTTGAGCTTTTAGAAGAATTGGCGAAGTTAAAGTTTTTGCGTCGGAAAACACTTGGAATAATTCAGCACCTGTTTTTTCGGCTTGCTTTACTTTAGAAGTAAGTTCAGTAGGAATAGGAAGTTGTTGTGCCCACGAATTACCGCACTGCAACCCAATAACCAGCCAGAAGACAAATTTTATATTCATTTAAGTGCCGAAGAATAATGCCTAACGATAAGGGTAACTTGACGGCAAAAGCTTTGCGACGATAGGAGCGAAGCTTTTGGCGGTCAAGTTGACCCGCTGGTTATGCATTTGATGACTTTAGCTGAAACTGATTACCACGAAGCTCGATAAGGGCAGGCAATACACCATATAGATATGCATGAGACAAAGCGAAAGGATCTATAAAAGCTAGCTCTTTTCTATCAGTTTCTGCTTGGATATACGGAACAATTATTGCCCCGCCATCAATTACAGAGATGCTATCGGGTAAACGCTCAAAACCAACGTATAGTTTTTGCGCATGAATTATTCTGTTCAAGGCATCCCATAGCCCGGCTACTTTTTCGCCTTTTCTTGTTGGCTCCCACTTCCAGCGAGCAGCATTGAGTGGATACTTTACATTGGAAGGCAGTACTTCCATTGCTCTGCGCGCATTCAGTGCGAAAGAGCTGATTACTTCAATTATTGTTGCATTTGCATTTTCCTGAATAAGCTTATTCTGGAAAGGGTACTGAGAGCTAGAAAGCGCCCACAACTTTACGGCTTCTTCTGATGCTTTTTCAATCGAATGTAGTGTGATTTCTTCCATGCCTGTGTTTTCTCTTTTCATGCATAACGCCGAGCTCACCCGACGAAAACCGCGTAGCGGTTTTTGGTCGGGTGAAGCGTTGTGTTAGGTATTTTTGATTTTACGGACATCGGTCATAAACCATTCAAGCATTTGCCAATGATTAAGTTTGGTTGCCTCATTCCCCATGCTTTTTCGTATTTCTAAAAGGAGTTTTCCAAGCAAACTAAGCATGGCTTTAAGCGTTTCATCTGATGCAACTGGCTGATCGCCTTGGGAGTAGAAAAATTGCATCAGTTCGTTGTATGCCAATACGACATCATCATTTGCTACCAACGAGAGCTTAAAAGCTGCTCTGCGATAATCAAGGGAAAGTAATTTTCCAACCGCAATATCGTCTTTGCTTTTGTTCCTGTTTTGCTTGTCGTGCTCCCATGCGGCTTGAGTCATTAGTAAAAGGGTAAATGGCTCAAGGATTATATTGTATGTATTGATTCTGTCTTCTCGTAACTTGTCTTCAAGATCAAGGCGGCGATCAATTGACTTACGAAATTTCCAGCCAACTCCAGTTAACAGCAATACAAGGAATGGAGTCGCGACAGCCCCGAAAGCAGTTAAGTAATCAAGCCAATGTTTTTCTTCCATGCCCTCTCCGTTGCAGAGATACCTAACGACAAGCATAACCGGCCAAAAAAAGCGGAGCGGAGCGTAGCTTTTTATGGTCCGAGTTTATGCGCTTGTTATGTGTTTTTCTCATCGCTCCACCGCTTTAGTATTTCACCATGCCCAACAATTTTGCCTCCTTCGCGAAGGGTGAATGTTGCACCAGGAATAACATCTTCATATACGTTGTCGGGAAAATACATTAGTGCCATCACTACATGTATTCTTTCATTTACTGGTACAAATTCAACTTCTGGCCCTTCTATGAAAGCGACTCCCTGATACTTTTCAGTCAAAGTTCTAGGATGCTCAGGAGTAACCTCCACAATTGCTTCTCGTTGATTTCGGTCACCTATGACAATATGGGACCGATAAATTCCACCGAAAGCTGCTCCCGATAATGGAGATATTCGTCCACCATCTTCCGTACTCAACATTACTATTTCAGCTTCGATTTTTTCCATGGCTACACATAACTAGTAATTAGATAGTTCTGTATATCTACCGAAAATCATTCCTAGAACCGATAATTTATTGATTAACATGCGATTTTCCCTTCTGCATATCATCGGAACCTAGTAGGCATGACTGGTAAACATCAAACTGCGGTCATTGAATCAGATTAGACGATAGACTGCAACGGATCGAGACAAGACGACCATGCCTTACCCAACCGAGCCGATTATTTCCCGATAACCGAATTCCAGCCAATTGATTCGACTTAATGTTATAGATCGTTAAGTTACTTTCCAAACCAATTTTGCAAATAGTCGTAAGATTGAATAGTTCCGCCAACCATCTTAACCTGCCGCGCAAGCAGTGCACACTAAAGCAATATTGTCGAGGTAAGCCATTGAATGTCCAACCCGCTTCCGCCCGGTTAACGTCTATAGATGCCCTGCGCGGTCTGGTCATGGTCATCATGACCTTGGATCACACCCGCGATTTCTTCAGCGACGCTCACTTCAAGCCGACCGATTTGCAGCAAACCAACGTCGCCTTGTTTCTGACCCGCTGGATCACGCATTTTTGCGCACCGGTGTTCGTGTTTTTGGCAGGCGCCAGCGCGTTTTTATGGTTCGCCCGCAAAGGCCGGAATGCACCGATCAGCGGTTTTTTGCTGAAACGCGGGCTGCTGCTGTTACTGCTGACTTGTACCGTGGAGGCGTGGTCGTGGAATTTTCTGAACGATTTCCGGCAAGTCGACGGCGGCGTGCTATGGGCTATAGGCTGGTCCATGATCGTATTGGCCGGTTTAGCCAAACTGCCGGTGGTGATAGTGGGCTTGATCGGACTGACCATCGTGGCCGGACACAATGCTCTGGACGGCATTCGAGCGCAAGACTTGGGCGGCTTCGCGCCGTGGTGGGCGATCTTGCATACCGGCGAGGATGTGGCTTTAGGCAACGGTTGGTCTATTAATCCCTACTACCCGCTGCTGCCGTGGATAGGGGTGATTGCGCTGGGTTTCGGTTTCGGCAGCTGGCTGCAGCGCAACGAACCGGGTACCCCATTCAAATTGATTGCCGCCGGGACCGGGTTGACCCTTTTATTCATCGCCCTGCGCTACGCCAACGTTTACGGTGACCCCGATCCTTGGCAAGTACAAACCACGCCCGCGTTTACGCTACTGTCGTTTTTGAATTGCCACAAATACCCGCCTTCCTTGCTGTATTTATCGATGACGTTAGGTCCGGCTCTAATACTGTTAGGCTTGCTGCATCAAAAGTCGTTACACCTACAACATCCCTTGCTGTTATTCGGCCGTACGCCGCTATTTTTTTATTTAATTCACCTATATGTCATTCACGGCCTGGCAGTCGGCTTGGCGGCGATAACAGGCGGTCCGGTGCGAGAAATCGCCGGCGGCGGCATTTGGTCGCCGAATTTGCCTGCCGATTACGGTTACGGCTTGGCTAGCGTTTATGCGATATGGCTTGTCGTGGTGGTACTGATGTTGCGCTTGTGCCGCGGATTTGAGCGGCTCAAAACGGCCAACCCGCATTGGATTTGGATGAATTATTTATAAATCAACAGCTTGTGCTTTGTCACCGGCAGTTGGATTTAGGGTTGTGCCCGGAAACGTAGTAAGATTCGCCAAAGCTGTTCAAGCAAACACTGTTGCTCGCAACGCGAAATACACGGACTTCAAGTCCCTATCAGCGGGAGACGATAGCCTCATGTCAGAGCAAGATTCGCCGGAAGCGCTTTATATCGTATTGATTAGCATACATGGGCTGATTCGCGGCAACGACTTGGAACTCGGCAGAGATCCTGATACCGGCGGACAAACCAAATACGTGATCGAACTCGCAAAAGCACTGTCCGGACAGACCGATATCGAACGGGTCGATTTGGTGACCCGCTTGATTCGGGCGGATAGCGTGAGTACCGATTATGCCGAGCCGCTGGAAACTTTGGCCGGCAACGCGCAAATCGTGCGCATCGAGTGCGGGCCGGACGACTACATTCCGAAGGAACAACTATGGGACTATTTGGACGGTTTCACCGACAATTTATTGGTCTGGCTACACCAGCAACCCCGCCTACCCGACATCTTGCACAGCCACTACGCCGATGCAGGTTACGTCGGATTACATATTTCCCAGCTAACCGGCATACCGCTGGTCCATACCGGTCATTCGTTGGGCCGGGACAAATGCCGGCGCCTGCTTGCCACCGGGATGATTCTCAACGACATTGAACAACGTTACCACATACTTCGCCGCATCGACGCCGAAGAAGATACGCTAGCCGCCTCCGCGTTGGTGATTGCCAGCACCCGAAACGAAATCGAGGATCAATACGAGCTTTACGACTGCTACGCACCGGAGAAAATGGCGATCATACCCCCCGGCATCAATTTAACCCAGTTCCATCCACCGTCGGCGATCGGCGACGGCACTAGCTACTTACCGCACTTGCGTAAATTTCTCAGTCACCCGGATAAACCTATCATTTTGGCTTTATCCCGTCCCGACGAGCGCAAAAACATTATTGCGTTGCTGGAGGCCTACGGCGAGTCGCCGCGTTTGCAAGCACTGGCCAATTTGGTCATCGTAGCCGGCAATCGCGACGACATCCGCGAAATGGCCGACGGTCCGCAACGGGTGCTGACCGAATTATTAATGGTGATCGATTTTTACGATTTATATGGTCTGGTGGCGATACCCAAGCACCATAGTACCGAACAGGTTGGTGAAATTTTCCGCCTGGCTTCGACCTCGCACGGCGTGTTCGTCAATCCGGCCCTCACCGAACCATTCGGTTTGACGCTATTGGAAGCGGCAGCCAGCGGCTTACCGTTAATCGCTACCGAAAACGGCGGCCCGGTAGATATTATCGGCAATTGCCAAAACGGCTTGCTGATCGACCCGTTCGACGTGAAGGGGTTCGCCGACGCACTATTAACCGTGCTGGAGAATCCGGCGCTGTGGCAACAATATTCCGCGTCCGGCATTGAAAACGTCGCAAAACATTATTTGTGGCAAGCGCACGCCCGCGCTTACTTGAGCAAAATTCGCGGGCTGCCCAAAGGCTTCGAATTATTGCCGAAGACCGTGTCGCGTACCCAAGCCAGCCGCTACCGCAAGCTGGCGATTTGCACCGAGATCGACAATACGCTGCTAGGCGACGCAGAAGGTTTGGAACAACTTGTCAAGCTGATCCGCGAGCAACGCAAAAAATTCTTGTTTTGCATCGGCTCGGGCAGACGCCTGGATTCGGCATTGGCCATTTTAAAAGCGCACAAGGTACCTAAACCCGATATTTTAATCACCAGTTTGGGTACGGAAATTCATTACGCCCAACAGCTGATTTCCGACATTTCGTGGAGTTATCACATCGACCACGGCTGGACGCCGCACGTGTTACGACGGCTATTTGAAGATCTACCGGGACTCAAGCCGCAGCCAAAAAGCGAGCAAAGCCGTTTCAAACTGTCCTATTTCTACGACGCCGCCACCGCACCTAGCATCGAAGAGATCAACAGCCTATTACATAAGCAGGATTTTTCAGTCAACGTCACCTTGTCCTTCGGCCAATTTTTGGACATCGTTCCGGCCCGGGCCTCCAAGGGGCAAGCCTTGCGCTACATTGTCAGACAACGGGACATTCCGTTACAACGCGTATTAGCCACCGGCGGTTCCGGTGGAGATGAAGACATGCTGCGCGGCAACACCCTGGGCGTCGTCGTCGCCAACCGCCACAGCGGGGAGCTATCGACCCTGGCCGAAATGGAGCACGTTTATTTCGCGATGCGAGCCCACGCTTGGGGTATTTTAGAAGCGATCGAACATTACGACTTTTTTAATCTTTAACCTCCGGCCAGAAGCAAGGTAGCGCTGATGCCGGCCGGCATCAGGCATACACCGAGAGCAGGTGAAAAAAAAGCTAAGCAAAGTCGATACAAACTCGGCCACTATCGGCCCGAGTAAACCCCCAGGAACTACTTATGTACGAACAAGTTTCCCACTCGCTATTGAACAATATCCTCGACGATCTGAAACCGGAAATTCGCCGCCAAGACATCAGGCACTTCTATACGCGCTTGGGAGCCAATTTTTACGCCATCTATTCTTTATTTTTCACGCTATACGGACAGCGCGACGATTTCAAAACGCAAATGTTGCGATTGGTGGAAACCATGGCCAAAGGCTATATCGCCCGCAGCGCGGAATTGGAACAAAGCGACATCGCCCGGGAACAGGACCACAACTGGTTTTTATCGCAGCAATGGGTGGGCATGGCACTTTACACCAACGGATTTGCCGACAATCTTGCCGACCTAGCTGACAAAACCCAATACTTTCAAGAACTAGGTATCAACATGGTGCACATCATGCCGATTCTGATGTGCCCCACCGGCAAAAGCGACGGCGGCTACGCGGTCAGCGATTTCAGACAAATCGACGACAGGCTGGGAACTTTAAACGATTTGCGGCGCCTCGCCGAGGAGTTCAGAAAGCGCGACATCTTGTTGGTGCTGGACATCGTGTTAAACCATACCTCCGACGAACACGAATGGGCGCAAAAAGCCATCAACGGCGAGCAACGTTACCAGGATTATTATTTTGTGTTCGGCAACCGCGAAGTGCCGGACATGTTCGAGCAATCCATGCCGGAGATTTTCCCCGAAAGCAATCCCGGCAATTTCACCTGGAACGAGGCGATGCAAAAATGGGTGATGACGGTGTTTCACAACTACCAGTGGGATTTGAATTACAGCAATCCCGAAGTGTTCGTAGCCATGCTCGACATCATCTTGTTTTGGGCCAATCAAGGCGTGGACATACTGCGGCTCGACGCCGTGGCTTTTCTGTGGAAGAAGATCGGCTCCACCTGCCAAAACGAGCGCAACGCGCACTTGATTCTGCAACTGATGAAGGATTGTTGCCAAGTCACCGCGCCCGGCGTACTGTTCATCGCCGAAGCCATCGTCACGCCGGTGGAAATGATCAAATATTTCGGCGAAGACGCCATCATCGCCAAGGAATGCGAAATTGCCTACAACGCCACGCTAATGGCTTTGCTGTGGGACGGTATCGCCACACAAAACGCCAGATTACTCTATCAAGGCGTTAAAAATCTGCCGGCAAAACTGGAACGAGCCACTTGGCTCAATTACGTGCGTTGTCACGACGACATCGGTTTCGGCTTCGACGACAACGACATCCGCGCCGCCGGTTACGACCCGTACGCGCACCGGCAATTTTTGGTCAATTATTTCAGCGGCCAATTCGAAGGCTCACCGGCCAGAGGCATGGTGTTCATGCACAACGAAACCACCGGCGACGCCCGCATCAGCGGTTCAATGGCCTCGCTGGTCGGCTTGGAAGCCGGTCAGGAAACAAACGACCAAGCGTTGATCGATAACGCGGTCAAAAAAATAGTGTTGCTGCACAGCCTGATTTTATCGTTCGGCGGCATCCCTTTGCTGTACAACGGCGATGCATTAGGGGTAATCAACGACTACAGCTATCGCGACGATCCCCATAAAAGTAACGACAACCGTTGGATACACCGCCCCAAAATCAATTGGGAACGTGCCGAGTTGCGCAAAAAACAGGGAACGACGGAGTACGTCTTATTCAACGCGATGAAGAAAATGATCGCAATCCGCAAAGAAACCTCGGCGTTTGCCGATTTTAACAATCGCGAACTGGTAGACATCGATAACCAGCATCTATTGTGTTACCTCCGCTTCGATCATCAACGGCCCTCTGAACGGGTGTTGGTGGTAGCCAATTTCGCCGCCAGTCCGCAATATCTCGACCTGGCTCTGCTCAGAAGCAAGGGTATCGATCCGTTTACCCGATTCGTCGATTTATATAGCGGGCGGCAACCGGCGCAATACGATAGACACATTGTGTTGCAAGGTTTTCAGTTTTATTGGTTAACGCAAATATAAAACCGCGCGGTCTTGGTAGAACCTCGTTAACGCTCCCAAAAAATCAATCAGCGATTTTCGACTTTTTCTTCCGCGCCCATTGTTCTTACTATTACCGCAATCCGGGCTACAGCCACGGCATTTTCCCCATCAATTTAAAACCGAACAGCTTCAGGGTCCCTGATGAACACAACGATCCCGGTTGCGAGAAAGGCAAACAGGCCCGACGCGATGAAAACCAAGCGGTAGTCGCCGATCAGGCTATGGGCGTAACCGGCGGTGTAGGCGGCGATGGCCGCCCCGATTTGATGTGCAAAGCAAATCCAGCCGAACACCACGCCGACGTTTTGTTTGCCGAATAAGTCCGCGGTCAATGCCGAGGTGGCCGGAATGGTCGACAACCAATTCATGCCGTAAATAATCGAGAACATCATTAATTGTCCGGTGCTATCGATGCCGGGCAGCAGTATCAGCGTGGCACCTCTGACCACGTAATAAAACGCCAGCGGCCAGCGCTTGCCGCAGCGGTCGCACAGCCAGCCGGATAAAATGGTGCCGAATACATCGGCCGCCCCCATTACCCCTAGCGACATCGCCATGGTCATTTCGCTGAAGCCGTGTTCGATGCCGTGCGGAATCAAATGGGTCTGAAAAAGCCCGGAGGTGGTTAAGCCGCAAATTCCAAAACTCGAAGCCAACAGCCAGAATTGAAGGCTGCTCATGGCTGATCGCATGGGATTGCTATCGGGCTTAAGAACTGTTCCATGTACGCCATTGCCGCCATAGGGCAGCAGTCCTTTTGATTCGGGATCGTCTCTTAAAAATTTCAGAATCAACGGCAAAACCAGCAAGCCTAACGCGACGGCGATCAACAGCGTCGCCGCACGCCAGCCTTCATGAACGTTGATCTGCATTAAAACCGGAGTGAACACTAACTGGCCGGAAGAGAAGGCGGCGCCCAATATGCCTAACGCGAGCCCCCGATGTTGATGGAACCAGCGATTGATCAACGCCGATCCCATAATCATTGAAGTGCCGCCGGAACCCGCGCCGATCAGTAATCCCCAAAACAAATACAGTTGCCAGGATTCCTGCATAAAAACGCTGCCGCCGGCGCCAGCCACCGACAAAATCAACGTGATAACGCTGATGCGTTTGGCGCCGTAGACATCCATCAACCTACCTAGAAATGGACCTGCAAGGCCGAATAACAGCAGGTTGAGCGAAATCGCCCCGCTAATGGTTTCCCTATTCCAAGCAAACTCCTGTTCCAGGGACAGCATGATGATCCCCGGCACTGAGCGCAGTGCCGATGCCACAAACAAGCACAGAAACGTGACCGCGAGGACTATCCAGGCATAATGAACTGAATAGGCGCGACTCTTTGGCATTGTTGCTAAGGACTTAACCATTTTCGTGAGGGTTTATTTGAAAACAGACTTATTCAGCCTCTTCGATTTTGTCCAGCAGTTCGATCAGCCGGGTCACCCCTTGCAGCAGGATGCCGCCGACCCCCAAGGCAAACCACACCCCGATCACAAACCCCCAATGAATCGGCGCGGCGAAGAATTCTTCTCTAAACCAGAAGGTATGTCCCCACTCGTTGAAACCGACGCTGACCAAAATCATGAACGGCCCGAACACCGCCAAGGTCAAGGGCAGCGAGATGCCTTTGGCATACAAGGGCAAGCGGGTTCTGGCGTATAGCCAGGCGCAGCCGCCCAAGATCACGTACAGCGGGAAGTTGAAATAAAACTCGATGATGTGATTGGCAGTAAACGGCGTATCGCGAATTGCCACCTGGTGCCAGGAGTTGTCCTGTTCGGCAAAATAACTGCCGGCCCAATACACCGCAAAGGTGTAAATGCTGATCCACATCGTCAAGGTGAAATAGCGGCGAATTTCTTCCTTGGGTGCCAGTTGCTCCAGATTCCGGTCGCGCGTTGTCCATAAATACCCCCAAAAACCGCTGGCGACGGCAGCGATAATCGCTAGTTCGATATAAAACAGCCGCATCCAGTATTGCTCGAACGCAGGTTCCGTGGAATCCAAACCGTGTTCTATGGCAAAAGCACCCTGATACAGTCGTAAACCGACATAGATCACGGTCAATATGCCAAAGCCCTTTAAATATTTGGGTAAGTCGATCAAATACCAAGGCAATGATTTAGGGTTTTCGCTGCGTAAGCTAACGTGTTCTGTCGTGGTAGCCATGATGTTTGCTCCTGAATTAATTGAATTTGGGAATGACGGCCGCGGAAATACTGGAGATATAGCGTTTTCCCATCACGTCGTCGTAAAGGAACAGCAAACCGCCGACACGGCTATCCGCGTCTTTGATCAGTCCATCCAGCTTTTCCGACTCCCAGGCCGCATCGCGCACTTCAATCGTGACGGTGCGTTGTTCGCCGGGTGCTATAGGCGTGTTGTTATCCAGGCTCAGGCCGTTATTGCTGACGTCATCCTTGCCGGGCATGTGGCCCACATCGGCCAATTCGGCGTTCATGAAATGCACGTTGGAGCTCGAAAACTCGCCGATTCTGACCGCCCCTTGGCTGCGATTGTCGACACTCACCTGCAACAGCATGGCACGTTGCGCCACGCTGTATTCCGCTTTGATGGCGTCCACATTGACCGTTCCGGCATTGACTTGAGCCGGTAAAGGCAAAATCCGATCCAGTCCTGCTTGTAATGGGATAGCGTCCGGGTAACGGTTGGCGGTGATGGCATTCAGCGCCAATACCAACACCGGCACACCCACTAACACGACTTTAGCGATGAGTTTGTCCTGAGCGGTGATCAACTCCTGTTCCAAACCGGCATCCAGCATGCGGTAACGGCTGATGAACAAGGGACGACGCACCCACCACAATAACCAGGCAGCCGCCAACACACCCCAGAACAGATGCCAAAACACGCCATTGGCAAAGCCGAAGTTCTCCATGTCGATCACTTCGCCGTTAATGGTTTTAAGCGTATTGCGGAAGTCGCCGGGATCGCCGCCAATGTCCAACCACACCCCTGGGCCCATCACCTGTCCCGCGTCTTTTAAATTAAAAAACGGGTGAATGTGATAACGCCCAGGCAAACGGCCTTTCAAGACCACTTTGAACTCGTAGTCACCACCAGGCTCCAGGGACACTGAATTGGTCCAAGGTTTACCGTTTAGGTAGCGCTCGGTACGAATCAGCACGGGTCCCGGCGTGGAGATATTCAAGAAGCTGGCTTCCGGCTTTGGCACACTGATCGGCCAGTCTTCGGCAACATGAAACTTGCCGCTGACACTGACTTCATCGTTGACGTTGAATTTTTGCGTGGACCACTGCACGTCGTACCACTGGATGGTGCGCATCCGAATGAACGGCTCCAAGGCTTTTTCGCCATGGGCCTGAGCGGTGGGTACTGTCAACACCGACAACACATTCAAGCAAAGCAATGCCAACAGCCAAGGTTTAAAAAGTACTTTCATGGCTGGTCTCCTTAAATGCTTTTCAGATAACGGGTATCGGCGAACCATTTACCGATATACCACCAGAGCGGATACATCAACGAACATAACAGCGCCGAACAAAAGGCCGCCAACGGTGTAGCGTACTGGCCGTAGGTTCGCAGGGTGCCGCGCTCGATGATGCGCAGGTATTCCGGCATGCCGGTGCGGATATATTGGAAGCCGAATAAATCGGCGACAGTCAACTGGCTGTTGTGGTATTCGACCGCTTGGTGGAACATGCCGAAGATCGGCCAATTGGTGGGGTAGAACAACAAGGCAAACGCAGCCCCGCCAAAAATAGAGGTGATGGTCAGGCTGTTGGTGAGCATCAACAAGGTATCCAATACCAATGCACCGGGCACCATGGTGGCCGGCAACACCATGTTGATGGGGAAATAATTCCAGTAGTGGTAGGCAAATACCCGGGTGACCCAGGTACCTAGCAATAAGGCCGCGACGCAGAGGGTGGCGCCCAACGGTAGACGGAATTTATCCCACAACACCGCCTGTACGGCGGCAGGAAAAGTAATGCCGATTAGCGGCGTCACCAATGGCCACCATTGCCGATCTTTCCAATCGACCCAGAAGTCCCAGTCGCCGACGGTCAGGGCAAAATGTAGATGAAACGAGCCGATGAACAAGAATAGGGCCAGGACCAGGATCAGATAATCGTAAGCTCTGACCAGCCGGGCTTTCTCGCCCCGGTAAGGTTTGAATGTGGAAATAGGAATGTGTGCGGACATAAAGTGATACCCCCGAATGGTGCCGTCGCAAACGACTGTCGATGTGATGGTTTGAGCGCGCCACCGGCCTAAAAGCCACCCTTGGGGAGTTAAACCGGATTGGTCGATAGCCGCGCTCGCGGTATAAGGTAGGGATGTTTCGACGCGCTGTGAAATGGTGAAATTTCATTCGGATCGATGAAGACTGTTCATACCGCCCGGCCGCGAATTTGTTTAGGATGCGGGGGCAAATCATTGAGGACATTTGCCGATGGCCAATCTACGCACCTTCGACCTGAACCTGTTGCTGGCTTTCGACGTATTGATGCGGGAACGCAATGTCACCCGCGCGGCGGAATCCATGTTCGTTACCCAGTCGGCCATGAGCCACACTCTGCATCGCTTGCGTCAGCATCTCAACGACCCGGTACTGGTCAAATCGCCCGGCGGGATGCAGCCGACCGCACTGGCGCTGACATTGGTCGAGCCGGTGCGCAGTCTGTTGAAGGAAATGGAGCGTCTGCTCGAAACGCCGCAAGCCTTCGACCCGACTGCCAGCCAACGCCGGTTTACGATTGCAGCGACCGATTACATGGAATTTCTGATGTTGCCGACGCTAACGCAAATGATAGAGCGGGTAGCGCCTGGCGTGGATATTCACGTCAAACGCACGGAATCCGCCTTTCCTTTGCCACAACTGGAAAACGGCAGCCTGGATGTGGTGCTGGGTTTCGTCTCGGTACTGAATCCGCCTGCGCATTTGCACTGCGAAATCCTGTTCAAAGATCGCATGGCTTGCGTGGTCAGGCAGGATCATCCGCGGATCAAAGCGCCGCCGTCGCTGGCGGATTATCTGGCGGCGGCGCATATGCTGATTTCCAGAACCGGCGATAAATTGGGGGTGATAGACGATAAACTAGCCGAAACCGGCGCCGAGCGCCATATTCATTGCATTGTGCCGCATTTTTTGTCGGCCCCTTTGATTGTGGCGCAAACCGATATGATCTTGTCCTTGCCGTATCGCTTGGCAATAGCCTTTCGGAAACTGGTGCCGCTGAGCATTTGGCCGGTACCGGTCGAATTGCCCGACTACGATTTGGCGATGATCTGGCATCCGTTATGGGAAAAAGACCCGGCCCACGGCTGGCTGCGCGAGCAAATCAGCCGTGTCGCCCGAACAATTGGCGCATCCCCGCTCGAACTTTAACGCCCTGGCAGACCGGCTGCCAAGGCTTTAACCTTTAACAGAAAATAAGGCGGTTTCGCTTGGTTATCGCCGCCGTTTAGGGTGGCCGAGCGATGCAGGCGATTGACCACCGCATACAATTGGCCGCCGGCACCGAAACTGAACGAATCCACCCAGGAAAGGCGCGGACATTGTGCCAACTGCCGATACTTGCGAGTGGGATCGATGACGCCAATCGCGTTGTTGGCCAAATCGCCCAAATAAATATTGTTGTTCCGGTCGATGCTGATGCCGTCCGAAATCGGCTTGTCGCTGTAGCGCTCAACCCGGCCGGCAAGTTCTTCGGCCGATAACGACGCGTTGATCAAGTCGGCGGCTCTAATCCGGTACAAACTAAGGCCGTGCATGGGCCCGAAATACACCCATTCGTTAGCCAAGTCCTCGGTGATGGGATTCACCCCGATGTGCGGCCTGACTAATTCGCCCGCCGGAGTTTTTACCTGAATCGGCACATTATCGATGAGCAAATCGACGTTTTCCGGCACCACGCTATAGTGGCCTTGCAGCACCCGCCGGGCCGCTCCGGTCGACAAGTTGACCACAATCAAGGCCGCATTGATGCCGCCGGCCGGATCGCTGATGAAGGCATGATTGTGGATGGTATCCAAGGCAAAATCGTTGACGAACGCATCCTTGGGAGCAATCGGTGCCGGCAGATAAATCAAGCGTTGTAACTTGTTGGTTTTAGTATTCCAGCCGACCAGCTTGGGCGTGACGCCACTACGCATACCGTTGTCCAGCATCCAGACCACGCCATTGCTATCGGAACGTATGCCCAGCACCGAGTCGAGCTTGAGCGGCGCCGTCGAATCGGCCGCAGACATTTCCCAATTCGGAAATGGCAGCAGGGTCCGGTCCTTATACTCGACCACCGTGTATTGCGGTTGGTAGAACTGATGTTGACTCATGATGATACGCCCGCTTGCAGTCGCCGTGACATTGCCGGGCCCGGTGTCGAGATTGGCGAATACGTCGAAATCGGACTTGGTCTCGGCCGAGGCCGTAAAGACCGCAAACAGCAGGGCTGTACAGGACAGGGTGACCCGGTTCATCGGCGTCTCCGTAAGTTAATGGGTGAGCCATAACATACGAGATCGCGAAACCCGTGTTAAATGACAATATTTAATCAAAGGCCATGCATCGGACTGATGATGGTTGCAGCCTTCATGCCGAGCAAATTCGCTGATCCGCAGGCATCAATACAAATAAAAGCGTTCATCCCGGTTGTACGGCAATCGCTAAAACAACGGCTTACCGTATTACTTGAGCCGCCTCCTTTCAAGCAAACGGTTGTTTCGTCAAACCAAGTTGCGCCGCATGGTTTTAGGGCGGATTGTACCTAATGTAAACAGCCAATCCCCCTCAAGCCCTTATAGTTTTTAATGCCCTCCATGGCGAGACTCCCGTAGGTTTAAAACAAGCTCAGCGAAAATCAGCAGATTTGCGCGCGGCGGCGGCCGGCGCCCCATACGCCTAAGGCGCTAGCAAACAACCAAGCGGCGGCAGGCACCGGGACCGGGGCGATTTCCGAACCGGTAGCCGGGCTAGTGGCGTAAGCGGAGAGTGCTGCCGACAAGCTACCCGTGACGGTATGGATGCCGTCGCTGAAAATGGCCATTACAAACGTACCTTCTTGGTAAAAAGCGCCGTCCCAGGTGTATTCGTTCAACGAGGTATTCGCCGTGCCGGTATTGTTGTTACCGTCGCTAAATTGCCCGGATATGTTGACGGAAGCGTTAGCGTAGTCGTTGCCGGAGTAATAAATGGAATCCGATTCGCCGCCTAACTCCCAATCCAGGGTGATCAAAGCGATGCCATGGCCGGTTAATTCGAAATTGACGTAATTCGAAGCACTGGAGCCGGCGTTGTTGCTATACATAGTCCACCAATCGAACGGCATATCGTCGCTGGTTTGCGAATCGGCATAGGCGCTGAGCTCGTATTCGTCGCGCACCGAAGAACTTTGCGCCGACGCGGTATCGGCGTCGGTATACAACTCGCTGGTCAAGTCGTTGGCCGACATGGAGTCGCTATTACTGTGATTCAAATAAGCGGTATACGCATTGGAGCTCGCTTGGCCGGAGCCACCGTACCAAGATAGCGTGGGTGCATTCTCGCCGTCGGACAAATCGAAATACTCGATGTTCAAACTGCCCCAGTCGATATAGGCATAGGCCGACGATGACGCGTAAGCGGATTGGCTGGTTCCGAAAAGCATTAACAAGGATGCAGCTAAAGGTAATTTCAAGCTGGTTAAAGTCATAGTGACACTCCTGATGTCTTGAATCTTAAGGATGAGAGGTGAAATGAGGATTTGATTACAACCGCATGAAGCCTAAGTCGATCTAACAACTTACCATCTACGCGGCTTCTATGCTAAAGCAAAATTAAAACCAATAAAAAATTCGTCATAATATTGAATTATTTACAAAATTTTCATCATTTATTAATCTTTACGTTATGTAAACCCGTTTTTACAATCACTTGGTACGTTAGTGCTATTTTCTACTCGGTCATTTAACCGACATCTCATTCCCAAGGCCGCAAAACATGGCAGCCAGCCGCTTTACCCCTGTTTTTGCCCGGCAAGGCGGCCTCCCGCACACTGTAAAATTTCTCGACAACTCCCCCCTAAACCTAACAATAAAACACCAAGACCGGCTTGCCAATGCGCTAGTTGTGGCAACTCAATCGATGCGCCCCTCCTAACGTCGGCAGCCTATGTGCATCTCATCGGGTTGTAACAATCCTCGACACTCCCACCGCTCTATTTCTACCCGCACAGCGAGCACAAGCTGAATCGGTCATTAAAAAAATCGTCGAATCCGGGCTTGACTGGTAAGCTTGTCAGTTTAACCGCCTGCCCGCCAAGCAGGTTGAACGACGTTTTCCAACCCTGCGCGCTAATGACCACACGCAAACACATCGTCATCGTCGGAGCCGGCCCGGGTGGGCTGTGCGCCGGTATGTTACTGAGCCAACGCGGCTTTAAAGTTTCCCTATTCGATAAGCATGCCGAGGTCGGCGGCCGCAACCGGCCGATCCGGATGGACGGATTCACTTTCGATACCGGCCCGACCTTCTTGCTGATGAAAGGCGTGCTGGACGAAATGTTCGAACTGTGCGGACGCAATAGCGCCGACTATCTGGAATTCATGCCGTTGTCGCCGATGTACCGCTTGCAGTTTGCCGACAAAGCGATTTCGGTTTATTCCGACCGCGACACTATGCGCGGCGAGCTGCAGCGGGTTTTCGACGAAGGCTGCGAAGGCTACCACCGGTTTATGGCCAATGAACGCCGGCGCTTCCAAGCCCTATATCCTTGCATCACCCGCGACTATTCCAGCCTGCGCTCGTTTTTATCCTGGGATTTGTTGAAAGCCTTACCCTGGTTGGCGTTTCCGAAAAGCGTGTTCGCCAATCTCGGCCAGTATTTCAAAGGCGAACATCTGCGCCTGGCGTTCTGCTTTCAATCCAAATACTTGGGCATGTCGCCCTGGCAATGTCCGGCCTTGTTTACCATGCTGCCCTATTTGGAGCACGAATACGGCATTTACCACGTCAAAGGCGGCTTGAACAAGATCGCGCTAGCCATGGCGCAAGTCATCCGCGAAAACGGCGGGGAAATTCATACCGGCACCGGCGTCGCCTCGTTGCGGGTGGAAAACGGCGCGGTCACCGGGGTCAAGTTGGATAGCGGCGAATCCGTTCCGGCCGACGAGGTCGTCATCAACGCCGACTTCGCCCACGCGATGAGCCGGCTGGTGGAACCCGGCCGCTTGCAAAAATACGCGCCGGAGCGGTTAAAAAAGCTGGATTACTCCTGCTCCACGTTCATGCTGTATTTGGGTTTGAACAAAACCTACGATCTGCCGCATCACACCATCGCCTTTGCACGGGATTACCGGACCAACATCGGCAATATCTTTGCCGACAAAAGCTTGAGCCGAGATTTTTCCTTCTACGTGCAAAACGCCTGCGCCAGCGACCCCGGCTTGGCGCCGGCCGGCAAGTCGGCGTTGTACGTGCTGGTACCGATGCCGAATAACGACAGCGGTCTGGATTGGGACCTGCACAGGGCGGCTGTGAGGGAACAAGTGTTGGACACGCTGACTGATCGCCTGGGTCTGCACGACTTGCGCGCTCAAATCGCCTGCGAAAAAATCATCACGCCCAGCGACTGGGAAAGCGAGGAGTACGTGTATAAGGGCGCCACTTTCAGTCTGGCGCACCACTTCAAGCAAATGCTGTATTGGCGCCCGCATAACCGTTTCGAGGAATTGGCCAATTGCTATTTGGTCGGCGGCGGCACCCATCCGGGCAGCGGCTTGCCGACCATTTACGAATCGGCGCGCATTTCCGCCAACCTGATCAGCCGGCGGCACGGCGCGGCCTTCGAGGACAATGCCGCCAGCCGTTGGCTGCGCTAAAGCCAGTTTCCCGTGGTTCAGCTTTCAGCGTTTTCGCCGTTGGACGGTCGCCATCTGGGTGATTTTCCGGAAACCGACCCAGCCGGGTTGCAGCGTCAAATCGCCGCCGGCCGGCGCGCGGCCTCGCTGTGGAGCGCTGTCTCCGTGCCGGAACGCTTGCGACGCTTGCAACCTTTACGGCAACGCTTGATCGGCGATGCCGAGCGCATCGTCGATTGCATAAGGCTATGCAGCGGCAAAACCCGGAGCGAAGCCCTGACCGGCGAGCTCTACCCGGTACTGGAGCTGTTGGCCTTCTATCGGCGACACGCCGAGCGCGTATTAGCCGGCTACGGGGTTGCGACTTCGCCGTTGCTGTTTCCCGGCTCGACCGCGCAAGTCGAGCGCAAAGCCTTCGGCCTGGTCGCGGTATTCGCGCCTTGGAACTATCCGTTTCAGCTGGCCTTGGCACCGCTTTTAACCGCGCTGATCGCCGGCAACGCCGTCATCCTCAAACCGTCCGAACTGGCACTGCCGACCGGCGAGCTGATCGTGCAGCTGTTTGCCGGGCTGGATTTGCCCGAAGGCCTGCTGCAATGGGTAGCAGGCGGCCCTGAGGTCGGCACGGCTTTGGTCGATGCCGGCCCGGATCTGGTATTTTTCACCGGCGGCCTGGAGGGCGGCAAAGCCGTGATGCGGCGGGCCGCAGAACACCCGATTCCAGTGATACTGGAGTTAGGCGGCAAAGACCCGATGCTGGTATTCGCCGACGCCGATCTGACCCGGGCGGCCAGCGGCGCGTTGTACGGCGCCTTCGCCAACAGCGGCCAAGTCTGCGTGTCGGTTGAACGTTTATTGGTGCAGCGGTCGATAGTCGAGCCGTTTTTAGCGCAATTGCGCGCCGGCCTGCAAGCGCTGCGTACCGGTCCGGACGACGACGCGGACTTGGGGGCCATGGTATCCGAGCGACAAATCGAACGGGTCAAAGCGCATTACGATGACGCGATTGCGCAAGGCGCCGCAGCCTCCGGCCCGTTCGAACGGGCCGGCCGTTTCGTCAAGCCGGTACTGTTATGGAAGGTCACTCCCGAGATGCGGGTGATGCGCGAAGAAACCTTCGGGCCATTGTTGCCGGTGATGGCTTTCGACGACGAAGCGGACGCAATAGCACTGGCCAACGCCTGCGATTGCGGGCTGAACGCCAGCGTCTGGAGCCGCGACATCGATAAAGCCGAACGCGTCGCCCGTGTCTTGCAGGTCGGCAATTGGGCGGTGAACGACGTGATCAAAAACATCGGTCACGCCGGCTTGCCGTTCGGCGGCGTCAAACGCAGCGGGTTCGGTCGCTACCACGGCGCCGAAGGCTTGCTGGCCTTCAGCTATCCGGTCGCCGGTTTGACCAACCGCAGTCGCTTGCCCGGGGAGCCCAATTGGTTTCCGCATCGCTTGCAAGGCTACCGCGATTTGCTGGGCTATATGGATTTCGTCCACGGCGACGGTAATTGGGTACAACGCGGCAAACGCAACTGGCCGGCCTTACAAGCACTAAAAGCCTATTCGGCTGTGGATTTCACCCAGCGTTGGCACAATCTCAAATTAAAACTGACATTCAAGCGAGGATATTAATGGCGCAACTGCCTACTCAGCAAACAGCCGTGGTCATCGGTGCCGGACTAGGAGGCTTATCGGCGGCGATTTCCTTGGCCGCTGCCGGTTTTCAGGTGGAGGTTCTGGAGAAAAACGACAAGGTCGGCGGCAAGCTGAACATTTTGAGCCGCGACGGATTCACCTTCGATCTCGGTCCATCCATTCTGACCATGCCGCAGGTGTTCGAAACCTTGTTTCAGCGGGCCGGCCGGCGCATGAGCGATTACGTGGCGATAGAGGCGGTAGACCCGCATTGGCGCAATTTCTTCGAAGACGGCAGCGTGGTGGATTTGTGTCCGGACCCGGCGCGGCAAAAGCAACAACTGGATGCGCTCGGCCCTGAGGTTTACGCCGACTTTTTGCGCTTTATGGCCTACGCCCGCCAATTGGCCGAACAAACCGAAGCCGGTTATTTCGCCGCCGGCCTGGACGGATTTTGGGACTTGCTGAAATTTTACGGCCCGCTGCGCAGCTTGAAATTCGACGTGTTCCGCACCATGGACCAAGGCGTGCGCCGCTTTATCTCCGAGCCGAAACTGGTCGACATCCTGAATTACTTCATCAAATACGTCGGCTCCTCGCCCTACGCCGCGCCGGCCTTGATGAACCTGTTGCCCGACATTCAGTACCGCTACGGCTTGTGGTACGTCAACGGCGGCATGTACGGCCTGGCGACGGCCATGCAGAAATGTGCCGAGGAACTGGGCGTGCGTATCAGGCTGTCGGCGGAAGTGGCCGAGATCCGCCGCAACGGCGACAAAGCCAGCGGCGTCAGTTTACACGGCGGCGAATTCTTCCCGGCCGACATCGTAGTCTCCAACATGGAAGTCATCCCGGCCATGCAGCGCTTGTTGCATAGCTCGCCGTCCGCGCTGAAAAAAATGCGCCGCTTTCAACCCAGCTGCTCCGGGCTGGTGCTGCATCTGGGAGTCGACCGTTTATACCCGCAGCTGGCGCACCACAATTTCTTTTATTCCGACCATCCGCGCGAGCATTTCGACGCGGTGTTTAAAAGCGGCCGCTTATCCGACGATCCGACCATTTATTTGGTGGCGCCGTGCAAAACCGACCCAGCCCAAGCGCCGGCCGGCTGCGAGGTGATCAAAGTCCTGCCGCACATCCCGCACTTAAATCCGCAGCAAGCTCTCAGCGACGCGGATTATTTAGCCATGCGCGAACGCGTGTTAACCAAGTTGGAACGCATGGGGCTTACCGATCTGCGCCGGCATATCGTTTGCGAGGAATACTGGATACCCAAGGATATAGAAGCCCGCTATTATTCCAACCAGGGCTCCATCTACGGCGTGGTGGCCGACCGCAACCTCAACCTGGGTTTCAAAGCCCCGCAACGTAGCGCGGAACTGGCGAACCTGTACTTCGTCGGTGGCAGCGTCAATCCGGGGGGCGGCATGCCGATGGTCACATTGTCCGGCCAATTGGCGGCCGACAAGATTCTGCGGGATTTACAGATCGCGTCCTGACGCTCCTAGAGCATTCAGCGCGGTTCGAACCGCGGCGCTACACCGATGCCGGGCGCGCTTTGCAACAGCCACTCGTAACAACGCCACCGGCCTTTCCCTTTCACCCACCCGCCATGCGAACACCGGCACGGTTGCGGCGCACCGCACATCGCCGCCGCCTTTTCCGCCGCACCGACGCCGGCTGTTTCCCCATGCGCCAAGCAAGCGGCTCCGAAACCGAAAAGACTGGCACGCGGAGTTCCGTCGTCGAGCGCGCTGCCGAATCGGTTTCGCACTTTCCTGTTGCCGCTGACCGACTCCGTTGAAAGCAAGCCCTATTGCGGTGATCGCGGTTAAAGGGAAAAATCCACTGTTGACATTTAAATGATAATCATTATTATTACTAACAAAGTGAATTCGCCTCACCCCCCCCGGTTAGCCGCGATCCGCGTATTAAGACTTTGTCACGCGAATCGGAAATCGACAGTTTGCTTTTGCACTATTCATGGCAGTTTGAAAATGGCACGGACGACAAAGCAGTTTGCCCCGGACAGTTGGAAAAGCTTATGCGGTCGGACGCAAGCCTACGTCAAGCCTGTGATTTACGTGGGGCTTTTACTGATGCAAACCGGTAAATCCGCGCTGGCCGAAGACGAATAAAACACAATTGATAAAGATTCTCATTTATTGATTGGCGTTTGTCAATCCTGTTTTATCCCGGCGATAAAGCGCGGGTTGGTCAGACAGTTTTCATCTCAAGCTCAACCCATAGAACGGCACGCAGCGCAGCGACAATGAGGATCGTAAAAAAACCGCTTAAAAACGGCAGATGGCGGACAACATTCGTCCGGAATGACCGCTTGACGCGCAATCAGAAAAATGCCGGCCCGCGCCGAAAAACAGCTGACGCTAGGTTGGGTAAGCCGACAGAATTTTTAGGAAAATGCGTTTTCTTTCAAGCACTAATTGCTATCGAACTATGGCGCCCCCCCGGAGGAACCTGGGGAATTATCATTATTGGTTAAAACAATTTTCCCAAAGCCGCCAGCTGCTTACGCCATTGCGCCCAGGAACGGTTGCTCCGTTGCGAACCCAAACAGCGCAAGTAACGCACCCGCCGAATGTCGTCCAACTGTTCGTAAATCAAGGGCAACAAACCGTCGTCGATGTTGTAATACTGGTAAACCGGATTCATACACACCGGCACGATACATTCCAACGGCAGCTGCAACTCGGCGGCAATTGCCCGGCAGACCGCACGTATGTTGCCGGCTTTGGCATTGTCCGGTTGCCGGATGTTGTAGGGCGGCAGCCATTCGCGCAACGGGCGCAATTGGTCGATGTGGCTGGCGACTGCGATCACTACCGGCATCGCCCGTTGCGGATTTTGCCGAAAGTAAGTCCGAATCGCGTCAAGCTGCTGCCGATCCGCCTGTCTGGCGGCTTGCACGGCGTGGCACACCAACAAAATTAAGTCCACTTGGGCCCATTCGCGTTGCAAGGCGGTTACGGCTTCGGCGTGACGCAAACCGCCGTAACCGGCGCTATCCAGGATGATGGCCCGCTGCAAGCCTTCGCGTTCCAACACATAAGGCGTGACGTTAGCGGTAGTTGGCAGCCAGTTTTCGGCGGCTTTGATTTCGCCGAACAAAGCGTTGAGCAAGGTCGATTTACCGCTGCTCACCTGACCCAACAGCAAAATACGCAAAGGCTCCGGACTGTCGGCCGGCTGCTGGGCGGCGGCAAAATCGGCATTGGAATAGCCGGTTAATACCTCGGTGGGTACGATGGTCTCCAAGGTAATTTGCCCGCTATATAGCTGAATGGCGTAATAGCCGAGTTTTTTGACGTACACGCCGACCAAACGGCGGGAAATCTCTTCGCCGAGTTTGACAAAGCCGCGGCCGAGCAACACACTGCGCGCTTTGTTCAGTGCCGCGCCGGCCGGATTCAACAACCAGCCGCCGACGTTCAAAAACGAGAAACCGGTTTTCAAAGTCGACAGCGCATCTTTGGCGCGGTAAAAATCTCCGATACTGACCGCGTGACTACCGGGAATTTTGTCCAGCACCTCGCGCTGCAAATCTTCGCACACCAATACCACCAACCGCAGTAGATAAGGCAGCGGAAACTCCAGAATAGGGTATTTGGATTCGGCATGAAACTGCCGGGCTACTGTCGTTAACACCTGGTTGCTCAGACGTAGCAACTTATCGGCGCTCACGAACAAATCGGCTTCGTCTTGCCAAGCGTCGATGATGGGCTGTAAACCGTCGAACGCCAGCCTGCCTTGATCCGGCCAGTTAGCGTCGGCTGGTATGCTGAACGGTTCGGTCAACAAAGGCTTGGCTCGACTTTGCCGCCATTTGAGCAGCGCATACCCCAGCAGCGAATTAGCCGTCAACAGGCCGATCGCTTGATACAAGCAATCGTGCAACCATAGCCAATACCCGCCCAAGCCGATCAACACCAGCCACGGCAACAGAAACAACACCAGTAAAAAAATACTGAAACCGGTCAATCGAAACGGCATGCTTAAGTGTCCCGTCGCTGTTTCAACAATTGCTTGGCTTGCTTGAACGCATCGCTATAGGTCAGGCGTATCGCCGCCTCATCCGGCAAAGCGCCGCGTTTGACGCCTTGCAAATACAGACAAAACGCCTTGCCCAAGGCATAAGTCATCGCGCCGGAATAAAGGCCGGCCACCGCCCAACCATATACCGGCAGCCATTTCAAGACCTCGCGGCCTAACATTCCCACACCGACGCCGGTGCCGATTAAGGTAGTGAATTCGAGATACAAGCTGCGGGTCAATGGCAAGCCGTACAGCGAGGCGATACTGTGAAACAACTTGGCTTGCACGCCCAACACCAGCGGCAACCCGGCCAACGGAATCGCCCCCACTCCAAGGTTGAGCAAGGCATAACCGATTAAATGCGGTTGCGCCAGTTGGGCATGAAAATCCATCAATTCCCTATGCTGCTCGCTGCCGCGCAATAAGCTCAGCACGCCGTCCGGAAACACCGCTTCCACCGTATCCCACAAGGCCTCCAAACCGTAATTCGCCGGAGTAAAACCATCTTCCGGCAAGGTGAAATCCAAAGCCACGAACTGCGCCGGCAAATCTTTAAACCAGGCGCGCTGGTGCAGTAACGATTGCACCAATCGATGCGGAACCTGCGGCGGCAACGGCGACTGTGCATAAGGATAAGGTTGAATATGTTCGTCGTCTGCTGCGGGATAAACCTCGTGTAGCACGGTCTGCGCCACGACGATAGGCCATTTCGGGTGTTTGGCGTGAATCTCGGCGACGCCGGCGACCACGTCGGCCTGATTCATGTCGCTTGCCCGCAATACCACCAGTAATAAATGCGCTTGTTCGGCGCACCAGGCTAAATCTTCGGCCGGATCGTAAGCGCTCTCGCCTAAACCGCGAGTATCCAGAAAACGGATCAAAGGATGCGACGACGACGGAAAATCGTAAAACCGCGACCGCCGCGTGCAAGCCTGAAAACCGTTGCCGATAACCGCATCCGCACTGCCGGTCAAGGCACGGATGATGGAAGTCTTGCCTGATTGCGCTTTGCCTAACAACCAAAACACCGGAATCGGCAGCTTTTGCTTGACCTCGTCCAGCTTAGCTTCCAATCCGTCGGCTTTGGGGGCGAATATCGCGTTGCCTAAACCGTACCAACTCCACTTGCCAAATAAATTCATAGCTTTTTTCAGAATTCGAAAAACGCAAACGCTGCCGAGACGTGCGGAAGAAAGGCGATTATCACCGAACAGCGGCACCCGTATATCAAGAAGTTGTTCAACACCCGCGCGTTACCGACTCGTAACCTAAGGCGCATGAAAGCATGGCATGCAGCAGACCGGCGATGTCCGCGCCTGCCCATCTCAATTGGTGATCGGCAAGTGATAGACGAAAAATTGCTCGTCGCGCTGCCAACCGACCGCCTGATATAAAGCCCGGGCTTCGGCGTTGCCGATGGCGGTCGCCAGCGTCAACCGTACCGCGCCGGCCGAGGCGGCGTAATCGGCCGCCGTTTCCAACAGACGTTTGGCTACACCCTGCCGCCGACAACCGGCGTCGACGTACAAATCGTTGAGAATATAAGTTCTGGCCAGCACCACCGAGGAAAAGCAGGGATACAACTGGGCAAAGCCCAAACCCTGTCCGCCGTCCTCGGCCAAGAACAACACCGATTCGGCGCGCTCTATCCGCTCCAACAGAAAACTATGGGCAGCGGTCGGGTCTGCGGCTTTGCCGTAAAACTGCCGATAAGCGTCGAACAGCGGTACCAGTTGCGGCAGATCGGACAACAACGCTTGCCTTACGAATAATGTGCTCATTTCCTTTCCCGGTTTTCAAGTGTGTTATCCCGCACCGGCGGCTACCAAGGCCGCCAATTTGGCGTGGCCGGCCTCGGCCAAACCGCGTACTACTCCGTCGCGGTTAGCGGGCGGCTGGTTTTGACTGACCTTCCATTTACCCAATAAACGGCTCACAACGATTTCAACGCCGACCACCTGACCGAGCAACTGCTCGACAAAATCGGCCGGCGCGTCCGACAAAGTCCAAGGATGAGGCAAGCCCGCTTCCTGCGCGTCGGTCAACGCGGCCAGTTCGGCGCGTATCCACTCCGCATCGTCGATCAATCGCATGAAGCCGTAGGCATGCACGGTTGCGTAGTTCCAGGTCGGCACCACTTTGCCGCTTTCCTGCTTGCCGGCATACCAACTTGGCGAAATATAGGCATTCTCGGCCTGAAAGATGGCCAGCACCTCACCCTCGGGCAGCCGCTCACTCGCCAGCGGGTTGGCCCGCGCCAAATGACCGCGCAAGGTGCCGTACGGCGCGGCCGAGTCGCCTATCCAATGTAGCGGAATATGATCGGCATTCAAGCCGCCCGGCGCATTCGCAACCAAGGTAGACAACGGATAACGCCGTATCAACGCCAACATCGCGTCCAGGCGCGGTTCTTCGAAATGTTTAGGTATGTACATAACAGGTCTCAAAAATGACTGACGGCCGCTTAGTGCCGGAACAGAATAGCCGCTACGGTTTCCTCGCATAGCCTGTAACGCTTATTACCCGTGCGGCCGGACGGCGAGTATTCGCCCAACAGTGCGATCGTTGCATTCATAAACCGTGCTCTCCCTGAAACAAAAGCTGATAATTTACCGGCGCAGACTGCAACGCGGCAGTTCCCCCAGGCAGCAACTTTGCTTAATCGGAACTCTCTACCGCCCCTACCCAAGCCCGGCAAGCGTCCTCATTCGGCGACACATGTGCGGCGATTCCGGCATCGACTTCGGACGCTGTGCTCAGCATTCAACAGGCATCGCCGGTTTGCCTTAGCAAATCCGGATAAGCCACCTCTATCCGCTGATTCCGCTTAATGGCCAAACGCGCCAGCAAGTCTTCAGCTAAAGTGCGATGCTTGCGTACCCGGCCGATTTGGCCGTAAGCCTGCGTTAAAACCTGCCTAAGGGTTTCCGGCTCGCGGGTCGGGACAAGCAGATAGTGCGAAGCTTTGGGGCCTAAAGCGTCCGGACGCCGGTAAAAAATCAGCTCGCCGTCGCCGCCGGCAAATTCGCGCAATTTCAATCGGCCGTTGGCGCAGACGAAAAACGTATCGTCTTGGATAATCTCGAAGGGCCCCTGATCCGCCAGTTGCGCCGCAAGTGGCAATACAGCTGCAATGCTGTCCAATCTAGCTTTTATTTCGATGTTTTTAGCCATGCCCGTTCTCAGCATAGTGCAGTTCGGCGAAGCGCCGCTGTATCCCCGGGATGAACCGGTGTCCGGACTTTGCCGGTTATTGAATCAATTCGGCGCCGGCTTACTCGCCGCTCACTCGTGCTTAGGCGGCGTCGACAGATGGCCTATCATCTCGGCAAAGCGGGTTAAGGCCGGGTTTTCGCCTTGCAAGCAGCGCAAAAGCCCTAACAGCTTAGCTGCTTCCTGCCAATGTTGACTGCCCAAGCTATCGTACAACATCCGATACAAGGTTTTTATCAAAAAGCCTTTTAACAAATGGCCCGCCGGCGTTTGCTTGAAACTCAACGAACGCATGACGGCCGGCGCCGCAAGCGCTACCCTGCCGGCACCGAGACTTTGCAAGGTGACGCTCAGCCATTGTTCGCCCAAGCGTTCGCTACGCAGGATACGGCTTAGCTCGGCACCGCAGCGCGGGCAAACCGGCGCCGAGCCTAGCCTAGCATTGCAGGCCGGGCAGCGCTGCATCAGGATTCCAAGTAGTAGAGGATGTCGCTCAAGCGCTCGACCGGCTCTTTTAATCCGTTATCGTCACCGCTGGCCAGACAATCGGTAATGGCTTCGATCAAGTCGACCATATCGTCCTTGTCTTCTGCGGACACGCTATCGAACAGCGCTTCGGCTTTTTGGATCAGCTTGCGCGCTTCCGCTGCCGCCGGGCTTTCCGACTCGCCGTCCGCCGCGCCGAACAGGCCGTCGATGCGTTGTTTGGCGGCGCTCAATTCCGTCGATTCGAAACGGGAAATCGCGTTGTTGATGGTGATGGTTTTTTCTTTGCCGGAGGCTTTTTCCCGAGCCGAGACGTGCAAAATACCGTTCAAGTCCAAATCCAGCGTCAAGGTGATGATGTTGCCGGCCGGCACATCCAATAAGTCTTCGACCAGAAACTCGCCGATTTCGACGTTATTCAACGCATCCGGGTCTTCGCCCTGGAAAATCCGCACCATGACTTCGCGTTGATTGTCCTGATAGGTCATGAAGGCTTCGGACTTGCGCGCCGGCAACACGCTGTTCTTGTGAATGATAGGCACGAACTGGTAAGGATAGGGCATGCCGTCCAGGTAGCCGAGTGCGCTGGTACCGAAGGTATACGGAGTGACGTCGACCAATACCGTATCGATCTGTTGGCCGTTAATCATCGCCGCCTGCATCGCCGCGCCCATCGCCACGCACAAATCCGGATCGACCTCGCCGTGCGGCTCGAAGCCGAATTCGTCGAACAAGCGTTCGCGGATGCACGGGGTACGGGTGGAGCCGCCGACCAGGATGATTTCGTCGATGTCGGAGGCGGTCAGCCTGGCGCCTTTCAATGCGATATGGGTGGCGTCCATCGTGGCGTTGATGTGGTCGGCTATCATGTCTTCATAGCGGGAACGCGCCAGCTCCAAATTCAAATGAATAGGCGTACCCCGATGTTCCAGCAGGTATTCCTCCTCGATTTGTACAAAAGGCTCGTCGGACAAGCGCCGCTTGGCCTGTTCTGCGGCGCGGCTGATGCGCGCCATCGCCTTGCCGTGTTCTTCGAGCTCGACGCCGTGTTGCTGGCGAAGGTGCTCGACCATGTGATCGACGATCAATTGGTCGAAATCGTCGCCGCCCAAGTGATTGTCACCGTGGCTGGACAGCACTTCGACAACGCCGCTTTGCACGTTGACCACCGAGACGTCGAAGGTGCCGCCACCCAAGTCGTAAACCAGCATGCGTTTCGCATCCTCCCGGCCGGCGCCGTAGACCAGCGCGGCCGCGGTCGGCTCGTTGATCATCCGCACCACGTCCAGCCCGGCGATTTCACCGGCTTCGCGGGTGGCCTGGCGTTGTGCATCGGAAAAATAGGCCGGCACGGTAATCACCGCTTTGCTGATAGGCCGGCCGGCGTAACTTTCGGCAATCGCTTTCAGGCGTTTGAGAATAATCGCTGAAATTTCCTGCGGCGTGTATTGCTGCCCGGCCATCGTGACGCGGGTATCTTGCCCCATCAACCGCTTGATCGATTTGACCGTGCGCTCCGGATAAATCAGATATTGGTTGCGCGCGGTTTCGCCGACCAGAACTTCACCCTGGTCGTCGATGCCGACGAAAGACGGCAGGATTTTATTGCCGTGATCGGCAATCACGGTGACGTTGCCGTTTTCGATCACCGCAACTTCCGAATTGGTAGTACCCAGGTCTATGCCGATAATGATGTCGTTCATAATGATGCTATTAAATTAAAGTTTATTGACTTTGACTTCGGCCAGCCGCAGCACTTGGTCTTCCAGCAGAAAACCTCTGCGCAGTTCTGCCAATACGACGGCGTTTTCCCGGCTGGGGTCGCTGCCGACCGCGATGGTGGTCATACTGTGCGCATCGAACGGCTTGCCGACGCAAGCCATGGCATACACTTGCCGACGCTGCAGCGCTTGTTCCAGACGCCTCAGGGTAATTTCCTGCCCTTGTCTGAGGCTGTCGATAAAGCGGACGTCGGCTTGCCGGGAGCGCTTGAACCAGCCGGCGGCCGGCCGGTAGTTTTGCAGCGCTTCATAGCCGGCGCTGAGACGGTCGTAACAATCGATCCATTCCAGCAGCATCGCTCGTTCCAGTTGTTTGCATTGTTGTTGCAGGCGCTCGGCGGACTTGGTTAATTCGCCGGCCAAAGCCTGATTGTCGGTTTTGAGGGCTTCGACCGCTACGCTCAGGGCGTCAAGCGTGGCCTTGAATTGCCGCGATTCGGCTTTGACTTCGGTTTTAAGTCCGGCCAGATCGCTGAACAAGGCCGTCAAATCCGGCTGATCGAAGGCGGTCAGATGGGCGAAATCGGTTTCCTGCAAATACTGCTGTAAGGCTTCCAGTAAGGGATCGTGCGGATTTTCTGCGGTCATGAAGGCGTTTTGTTGTATTTCGCGAGGGTTTTTTCGATCGACATCGTGCTCAAAAGCTTGAGGAAATCGTCGGTAGCCATAGGCCTGTCGGCGCCGTCATGGTTGAAAGCCAGCGCCAGCAATGCGTCGAAATCGAGCTCGGGCAGATGAAACAAGGCATAGCGCAGGCGGCTATTTTGGTCTTTGACGACGTCGTAGGCCTGTTGAATTTGCCGAAACCGCAAAGGATCGCGCTCGGGCGGGTGCTCTTTAACCTGTTGCAAATAAGCTTGTTTAATCTCGGCGTCGGAGGCTTGTTCGCTGACGCCCAGGGCGCGATACGGTGAAATCATCGTGACTCAATTGAAAGGCAACTGAAATTGCGGCGTATCGTCTTCGAAGTGTTTTACGATGTCTTCGATAGTGACGCCGGTGTCTAGCTTCAAGGCTTCGGCGGCGGCGTAGTACGCCATCGTCCAGAAAAAGTCTTCGTTCATCAAGAGCACCGCCATACGTTGCCGCCCTATACGAGCGCCGTAATCACTCAGCATTTTGTCGGCAAACTGCTCCGAGGAATATTTTTTCATCAAGCTTTCCAGCCCCTTGTCGATCCGCTGCATCAAGGGTGCAGGCAAGTGCCCGAACAAATCGTCTACCGGATCGTCGTCGAATGCTTGCTCAAAATCGTCGGCATCGTCCTCGAACAAAAACGGATTTCTTAGCCCAGTGGCTTGATCGAGCAAACGCTCTATCAAAATGGCGGTCTTACGGTCGTTCTCCGTCCGCGCCTGCTCCAATGCTATATGTAAGTGATACGGCGCCATGATATCCATGCGCCCGGCATCGCCTTGGCATTCCGCCAGGATCTGGTAATAAGTCCACAGCGGTTTTCGCCGTTTGTCGTTGAGCAATTTTGTGCAGTGCTTCAATAACTCGTAATAGCCGATCTGGGCCAATACTTGGCACCACGACAACAACAATTCGTCGTGCCCGAGCAACCACGGCAGCGAATTCTTCAACGGCGCCTTGATTTTATCCAAGGCTTTGAACAAGCAGGTTCTATCTTCCAATTGCTCGTCGTAATATTCCAGCGAGTCGATCAAGCACTGCAGTTCCGGCGCCGACAGCAAATAGGCCTTGACCGGCGGCAAGGCACGGGTCAAGGCCACGGTCGGCAAGTCCAACAAGCCGGCTTCCATGTGCGCCTGAAATTGCATATTGAGCGGATCGCCGTTGAGCGTTGCCAAAGTATCGACGATCAACTGCAAGCCTTGTTTCTTGTCTTGCGCCTGCCAACGGTAAAAACCGCGCAACAATTCGGCTTGGCGGCGTAAACCTTTGTCGACGCTCAAACCCTCGGCCGCTTGAAGTTCTTTTTCCACCAAATGAAATTTTTCGCCTTTCAGCAAACGGCGGGCATGCGCCATGTGATTGGCGAAAAGCAATTGTTTGGCCAAGGTATTGACGGGATCGATCTTCAACAAGGCTTTGGCATAGCCGGCCGCTTTTTTGAAAGCTTTCCGCTCGGCCGCCGATTTGGCGGCCCGCACCAGCAAGTCGGTATCGCCGGGAAAACGCGCCAAGCCGATTTCCAGCCAATGCTGGTATTTGGCCGTATCCGCCAACCGCCCCTGATAGAGCGCCAGCAAGGCCAAATAAGTGTCCCGGTCGTCGGGATCGTATTCCAGGCTATCGGCCAAAAACGTCGCGGCATCGCGGCAAGGCGCGTACTCGGCCATGTGTCTTAAGATCAGCGCGACTTTTTTATCGTGCGTGGGACGCTGCCGTTTCAGGATTTCGAGGCACCGTTCCCAATGAAAGGCCGCATCGAAAAATTTTTTGTCTCGCTCGTACAGTAAAGCCTGCAAGCGGTTTTGTTCGAACGGATCCGTGACCGCAAAGTGCTTGAGGTAGTCTTTTTGACCGGCCGGATAATCCTGCAAAGCCCCCAGACAATAGGCTTGGGCGGCCGCGCTACCGAACAATTCCCGATACTGCAATACCAAATTGAAGCGCATTTTGTCGTTCAACTGCGCGCTATGTTTGATCAGGCTATCCAGCAAATTCAGTTGCTTGGCAGTCAGCCGTCCGGCATGCGCAAGCGTGCGGCGCTGCTGGTATTCCAGAGCGGCCAGGGCGGCAACGAACTCCGCGCCCTGCCGCCGGTAGGCCAGACAGGCGTCGGCCAGCGGACGATAAGGCGAAGCCTGGGGGATTTTGGCCAGCATCGCCGCCGCATCGAGCGCATCCCCCGCCTGCATTTGCGCTTTTAGCACGGTACGCAAATCGCGAAATGCCGAGCGGAACGGCAGATTTTTCAAGGCCCGCTCGCAGGCCTCCCGGTCGCCGCTGCGCAAGGCGGCCAAGGCCTGTTCAACCGATTGCCAATGCCGACACAACGGTGCATCTTCAGGCAAGTGCGACAACAATTCGCTCATGCCGGCCAGCAACAAAGCGCCCAGATAAGCGGCAAACTCCGGGTAATCCTCCTCCAACCGGCGGGCGTCGAAACTCGCCAGCTCGGCATAAGCCTTAGCATGGCTTTTGCCGGCCAGCAGCCAAATGACGTAGCCGTCGCGCCCTTGCAGCGGCTCCGGACCGCATGCCGCGTAATTTTCCCACAGCACGCAAGCTTCCTTGAACATGCCTTTTTCCGCCATGGTCCGCGCGCGTTGCAAGTAGCAATCCGCCAAACACCACCTATATTCGGGGTTATCCGCTTGCTTCAGAAGTTCCTTGAATGCATCGGCGGCTTCCTTATAGCGCCCGGCGGCGTAATGCGCTTGCGCTTTTTGCGCCAAGGCCGACTGGGATAGTCCGGTATAAATGTTTTGAATGGCTTTTTTCATTGCGGTGCCTAGCCCGCCTTGGCATTGAAAAGGGCCGCATTATAACAAGCGCGAAAAACAGCGGTGAGGCTAATCTCGGTATCATCTTTAGCGCCTGCTTGATGTAAGACCGCGCCCGGCTTAGGGCACGAATTGCTCTCTAGCCTGACGCTGATATTGTTGGACTGCCAACTGCAATTTATAGGCGGCATAGTATTTGTAAATGTTGCGCACGTAGGTAGTCGTCTCCCAACCGACCTGATCGGCCACCACCAACTCCAGATTATTGAACCAGCGGTCCGGGTCCAAACCGCGTTTTTCGGCTTCCTTACGCAGCCGGTTGATGGTGCCGGGTCCGGCGTTATAGCTGGCAAAGGCAAACAGGGTTCTGTCGTCCTCGTTGAAATCGACCCCGGCGAAGTAGCGCGCCATTAAGTCGTCCAAGTATTTCGCGCCGGCATGGATATTGGGCTCCAACAAGCGAATATCGCCCACCTTCAGGGTTTTGCCGGTAGACGGCAATATCTGCATCACGCCGACGGCGCCGCTAGGGCCGCGCACCTCTTGCTTGAGCTGCGATTCTTGATATCCCTGGGCTGCCAGCATTAAAGGATCGAAACGGTATTGACCGCCGTATTTTTCGAACAGCTTCAACATGTCGGCAAAGCGCCGCCAATCGCTGTCCGCCGTGTTGTTGCCGATTTGCTTGATACCTTTGTTAAAGGCAATCACGCTTTGCTCTATCAGCCGGTGTTTTTTGACGTCGCTGACATAGAAATCCTGCAATGCGGCCCTTAACTGGGGGCTTTGTTTGCGAAACGCCCAACCGATGCGGCCGGCCGAACGAACGGTTACGTCGGTGACGGTAATGTTAGGCAACACCTTGGCCCAAATGTCGGCTTTCCAATCGTCGACCACGCTAATGCCGATCACGCCGGCATTCAGCATTTCCATCAAATCCTCGTCTTCGATGGCATCCGGTACCGAAACGATATTGACGGGCGGCCGGCCGGCAGAGCCGAGCCGTTGATTCAACGCCGCGAGACTTTGGTAATAACTGGACGACGGCCGCACATGCACGGTTCTGCCGGCTAGCTCTTCGACGCTATCCACCGGCATGGCAGCCGGGCCGGTCAAAACGAGTTCGGATATCGAAAAGTCGTCCGGCGCCAAAAAATCCGCGACTTCCAGACGTTCCGGGGTTTCGGTCAAATTGCCGGCCACGATGTCACCCAAACCGTTGTTCAAGTCTTCCAGCAACCTTTCGCGGGTAGCCGGCACGATCACTACGGTAACCGGGCGTTTTTGCAGGCGCTTGGCGTATTTGCGATTGATGTAACGCTCGAAATTGCGCGCCAGCTCGGCGGTCAAACCGCGCTCCCGGCCTTTGTCGTGAAAATACAAAGTGCGGCTATAAGGTGCCAACACCCGGATCAAACGCCTATCCAGCATTTGTTCGAAATCGCCCGACCAAGCCTCGTTGGCCAAGGATAATTGCCGCGGCGCGGCGGATGCGGGCGGCTCGGCATTGGCTGCCGCTATGGAAACGGCCGGCAACAATAGCGCCAAGCACAGAAAGGATAATCTCAACATAAATCGCGACATGGAACTAGCGGGGCAAACTGCTTAAAAGACACTAAAGCGGCATTCTATACCGACAACCATCGACATTGTTACCGCCTGGATTATGAGAATGACTACTAAAACCCAGCTGTGACTATCCAGCATGGCTGGGTTGCCGTTACAAGGCCTTTGTCGCTTCTCAGACATTCAAACGCTACACAGCCATGATACAGCTCCAAAACTAACGAAATCCGGTCAATGTCGTGTAGCAAAACCAACAAAGAAACACGCTAGCGCACTCTTTGCATTGATTACAAAGGACTTTTTCTTGGCATAATGCTTGCGTCGGGGATATTGCAGGCGCCGCTCGTACATTGTGATTCCTTCTCCGCAGGGCTTTCCGGTAATTCGTGAGGAATCGGTAGACAAATAGTCGATCGGCGAACAATCCATTCCAACCGAACACTAGCGGAAAAAAACATGCCAGCCACTTTCGAACTGAAAACCAACGACGAAAAGCAGTATTTTTTCAACTTCCTCAACAGTAGCGGCGAACTGATATTGATGAGCGGCGATTACGACAACAAGGAGGAAGCCATGCAGGCAATCAAGGAAGTGAGGACCGGCTCGTTAATGAGCAACCAAATCGCCGCCGGCAAAGTGCCTGAGGGCGACACGTTTTTCGTGATCAAGGATGCCGGCGGGAGCATTCTGGTTAAAAGCATTTTATACAACTCGCCTATGGTATTCGACAATGCGTTGCATACCGTCAAAGACAATGCCTGCGTTGCCGAAGTGGTCGATCTGACCGAATGAGGTAAAACACGGCGAGCGATGTTTAACTTTTCTCCAGACCAGCAACAATAGGTATCGGCAATATGGCAGTCGAACTCAAACTCACGCGGGAATTGGCCACGGTTGGCGTTACTGCGCACGAATTAGCCGCGCTTGAAACTCTGATTAAAGGCGAACTGACCAAACCGGCTTTCGTCGAGCAATTCGACAAAATGCTGGCGGCGATAGGCGAGTGCTATGTCGTAACCCTTGTGAATGTTTTACCTTGGCTCGAAATTACTAACGAAACCGAATTTTGCGAAAAATTCGATGCCGCCCACGCAGACTACAAAGCTACTTACCTTAGTATCACCAATCAGCCGCGGCTGGCATCCGACCGGGCTTATATAGAATATATGACGCTACGGGAATTCAAGGAAACGCAAACCTCTTATCCGCTACTGAAACTGACTTTCGCCCGGCTGGACGAATTCATCGACAAATGGATTACCAACGATGCCTGGCTGGCAATGACGATAGAGAATTTGTTCAAAATGCTGCATCGCTTTCTAAACGAAGTTGCCGAACTCAAACAGAAAGATCCCACCGATGCTTTCGCCATTTATCAAGCACTGATGGGCGCTTTGTTGCCTTATTACGCCTTGCTCGAAAAAAACCGACGCGTCACGGCGGAACCGGCCTGAAACCGTCTCATTCTTCAGGCTGATGGCGCGGATTGCCCCACGGATAAATAATTTGTACCGGCTGGTTCGGATCTACGGGAACATCGGGGTCAACCGGCTCGTTTAAAGGATTGCCGAACATGTACATGCGCCGCACCGGCGGACTTTCCGGCTCAGCCTGCTGGGCCGGCGCCCCCTGCGCAGCTCGTGCTTGCTCCGCCGCGGCTTTTCCGGCATCGAATTGCCTCCGAATCGCTTGCAGTTTTTCCCGGGCGATTGCCTTTTCAGCCTGCGTTTGCGGCGCTATGTCCAGCTTGCCCGTTTCCGAATTGTCTTTACACGGGCGTTGTTGATAGAAGACTTGCCCGGCACGCCGGCATTTATAAACATCCGCATGACAGTACGCGGCCGTCGCGAGCAAAACGGCGGCGCTCAACATGGAAGCTAACCGTTTCATCAATACCCCCTAAGTCAAAATGATTGTCGGCCCGAATTATTCAGACTGCCTAAATCGACGTTTTCGCCAATATGGGAAAAACCTCCGCCAAGCCCCGGGTAATAAACTCCACGGCTAGCGATAAAATAATCAAACCGAATACGCGGGTAATCACGTTGATCCCGGTTCTGCCCAGTAAATTGGCAATCGTTTCCGCCATCAACAAACAAACCAGTACGATCAGCGCCACCGTGGCAATCACACAAGTTGCCAAAAGATCGTAATCCCAGGATGGATTCAAATTATGGTTGACGATGACGGTACTCATCGCGCCCGGCCCGCTTAACAGGGGAATAGCCATAGGTACCACGGCAATCGAATCTTTCTCGACCGATTCGGCCCGTTCTTCCGGAGTATTTCTGGAACGGTCATGGGACGCTTTGACCATGGAAATTCCCATCAACAGGATGATAATGCCGCCGGCGATTTGAAACGACGGGATACCGATACCGAAGAATGCCAACCACGCGCTACCGCCTGTGTGGGCCAGCATAAGCACGGCCCCGACCGACATTGAGCAAACCCATGCGATCCGCCGCCGCTCGGAGGAACTACGCTGCTCGGTCAGGCTGATGAACAGAGGAATAGCCCCAACCGGGTCAACGACCGACAATAGTCCGGCCAGTAGTTTGATGTATTCGTCGAGTTCCATGCTTACTACGTCGCAAAAAAAATCCCGGGTGTTTCGATACCGTTGTTGAGAAAAAGTTTGCTCCGCATGGTCTGCCGTTGTTTTAACGGCAGACCTCTTTCTCCACCTGCCGCCGACGTCAAAACCGGCATGAATCACAAAGCATTCAATAGCGGACGCTCCGGCGATCACTACGAAGTTGCGCTTAAGATTGCCGCTAGACGCTTCCAGGCCAATATTAGACGATCATTTCGCGAATACATCGGCGGCCGGGCCTATGCGCCGATGAAATCCGTCAACATAGGCACGATGTATTAGCCGGATTCGCTGCGTTCACCTAATTTCAACCGGTAACCCACACCGGACTCGGTCAGCAAAAATGTCGGCCGGGTCGGATCGGCTTCCAGTTTTTGCCGCAATTGGCTCATGTAAATCCGCAGGTAATGGGCGTTTTCCCGGTAGGCCGGCCCCCAGACTTCGTTCAGAATTTGTTGATGCGTTAAGACTTTTCCGGCGTTTTTGACCAGTACCATCAAAAGACGATATTGAATCGGCGTGAGGTGGACCTCCCGCGCCTCCACGCTGACCAAGCGGTTAGCCAGGTCCACTTTGAGGTTACCCGTAATAAAGACATTGTCCTGGGTAGGTTCCTGTAGCCTGGCAGCATGGCGTAAAGCAACCCGGATTCGCGCCAACAATTCGCCGAAGCCGAAGGGCTTGGTCAAATAATCGTCGGCACCGACATCCAAGGCCTCGATTTTCTGCTGCTCGCCGCTGCGCGCCGACAAAATGATGATAGGCACGGACGACCAGGATCGCATGGTTTTGATCACATCGACGCCATCCATGTCGGGTAATCCCAGATCCAGAATCACCAAATCGGGCTTGCGCACGCCCACTTCGACCAGACCTTGTTTACCGGTCTCGGCGTCGAAGACCTTAAAGCCGTGCGCGCCAAGACTGGTACGCAGAAAACGTCGAATGGACGGATCGTCTTCAATGACGACGATGACGGGATCGGATTTTGACATAGTGAGCGACGCGTCGATAAAGGCATTATTCCTCGGCTTCCACGCTGGGAGGCGCTTGATCCAACGGCAGGGTGAAACTAAAGGCCGCCCCGCCTTCCGCCCGGTTGCGGGCAACAATTCGGCCACCGTGAATTTCGACGATGGCTCGGCAAATGGCCAGTCCCAACCCGACCCCGCTTTGCGCGCTTTCATGGCGTGCCTGATAAAATTTCTCGAACAACCGTTCTTCCTGGCCTTTGGGAATACCGGGACCATGATCCAGCACGGCAATCTCGGCCGAAGTTTCGCCAATCTCGGCGACAATCTCCAAAGCGCTCCCGACGGGCGTATAGCGCACCGCGTTTTCCAACAGATTGATCAACACCTGCTCTATCATCACCGCATCGGCCAACACCATCGGAATGCCTTCCGGCAGTTTGACCCTGACCGGCCGGCCGGCCAATTGACCATGCAATTGGGTCAGCGCGGTGCCAATGATTTCTTCCAGCGGATACCATTGTTTATTCAATTCCAGTAACCCGGTCTCCAATTTGGCCATGTCCAGAATGCTATTGACCAGATTGGACATCCGTTCGGCCTCGTCGACAATGCCCTGTCCCAGTTCGATTCGGTCTGCGGGCCGTAATTTCTCCTCATTTTGGACGATGGCGCTGGCCGAGCCGATAATGGTGGCCAGTGGCGTGCGCAAATCGTGAGAAATCGCGCTCAGCAGCGAATTGCGCAAGCGCTCGGCTTCCATTTGCATTAAGGTCGAGCGGGCCTGTTCGGAAAAGCGGATTCTGGCAACAGCCTGGCCGATCTGACGTAAAAAGGTTTCCAACAGTTTTTGTTGTTCCGGCAAAAATACCCGACGCAGATTGACCGGCAATAACGCTAACACACCCAACACCTTATCTTCATTATGGATAGGGAAATAGACGGCCGAAGCACCCGGCAACGTATTGGTACCTTGACCGGCGATTTCATTGTGGTCGAAAACCCATTGCGCCACGCTCAAATCGGCGCCCAGCAACGATTCGGCAAGGGCTTGCTTGTTCGGAAACACCATGCGCCCCTGGCTATTGGGAAACAATATCACGTTGCGGCTGCTGAATTCCGAATAGAGATGCTTGACGGCAACCCGCATCACCTCCTCTTCCGATTGACTGCTGCTGAGCTCCTTGCTCATGGAGTACAGCGCCGCGGCCCGGCGTTCTCGATGCGCGGCCACTTTAGCCTGCGAACGCACGTTGGCGGTCAAGCTGCTAATCACGATTCCGACCACCAATAAGGCCAGCAAGGTAATGAGATATTGGCTATCCGAAACGGACAAACTGTAAAAAGGCTGCACGAATAAAAAATCGAAACAAGCGACGCTCAGCACGGAAGCCAAAATGGACGGCCCGCGTCCGAACCGGGTGGCGATGAACACCACGCCCAACAAGTAAACCATGACCAAATTGGCCAACTCCAGGCGGCCTATCATCAAACGGCCGAGTATCGTGCTCAACACCGTAACCGCAACGGCCCAAAAATAACCCGCATAGCGCCGCTTGGTCTTGGAAGGGATACGTTGTTTCAAACCCGGCAAAGAGCTTTTTCTAAATAGCGACAGTTCCGGCTGGCTGTCACCGCGCTCCCGTGTTTGCGGGCTGCCCAGCAAGTAAATATTGATATTGTGGGCACGGCTGATCAAGGCATCCACCACCGATCCCAATATCCAACGCCGCCAACCGCGCCGACTGGGTTTACCGATCACGATCTTGCTGATATTGCGTTCGCGGGAAAAGCGAATCAAGGCCGTGCTCATCTCCGGCGCACTAAGGGTCACGGTTTCCGCGCCGAGTTGCTCGGCCAGGCGCAGGATGCGCAGCACGCCGTCGCGCTTTTCGGCCGGCATCCGTTGCAATTGCGGGGTTTCCACATAAGCGACTATCCATTCGGCGCGCAGGCTGTTGGCCAAACGCTTGCCGGCCCGTACCAGGCGCTCGGCTAATTCGTTAGGACCTATACACACCAGGATACGGTCGCCGACCTGCCAAACCTCGCGGATGGCGTTGTCTTCGCGGTAATCCAGCATTTGCGCGTCCACGCGATTGGCCGTTTGCCGCAACGACAATTCCCGCAAGGCAATCAAATTGCCTTTGCGGAAGAAATGATGGATGGCCTCCTGGGCCTGCTGCGGCAGGTACACCTTGCCTTCCTTAAGGCGCAGCAGCAATTCGTCCGGCGGCAAATCCACCAGTTCCACTTCGTCGGCATCTTCGAAAAACGTGTCCGGCACGGTTTCCCAAACCCGAATACCGGAAATCTGACCAATATCGTCGTTCAGGCTTTCCAGATGCTGCACGTTCAAGGCGCTATACACGTCGATACCGGCATCCAGCAATTCGTGAATATCCTGCCAGCGTTTGGGATGGCGGGAACCCGGCGCATTGGAATGCGCCAGCTCATCGACCAAAATGATGGCCGGGCGCCGCTTCAGCGCCGCATCCAGATCGAACTCCTGCAGCACCGTGCCTTTGTATTCGATTTTACGCAAAGGCAATACTTCCAGGCCCTCCAGTAGGGCTTTGGTTTCCTTGCGGCCGTGGGTTTCCACCACGCCGACCACCACGTCCAGATTTTCGGCCCGCCGTTCCCTGGCGGCCAACAGCATCGCAAAGGTTTTGCCGACGCCTGCCGCCGCGCCGAAAAAAATTTTCAAGCGGCCACGCCGGGCTCTGGCTTGATCGCGCTCGACTCGGGCGAGTAATTGATCGGGGTCTGGACGTTCGTTGTTCATGACTGTCTTTGCCGGCGCGGAAAAAATGGAACAACATAAGTTTACGAACAAGCCGGTAAAAATATCGTAAAGATTGCGGGGTAAACAGGCATGAATTTGCCCAAGCGGCCGGCACAACCGCCGAAATGGGGTGCTGGATTTGTTTGCGCGCACATCCGCCGCCCCGTTGCCTTCTACCGCGCATTCTGATTCAATGCAGACCGATTCGATGACCGCGTCACGCGGCCGCCCGTCCTCGATGATAAACGGAAAGGAAATTTATATGCAGATCAATAAATTATCGTATCGAAGAGCATTTTCGGGTGGATATACGGTTAACTATCTAATTTCTTGTTAGGCCTCGCAATGCCCCTTACTGGCACTCTCCGCAATTGGAACGAAGATCGAGGCTTCGGCTTCATCGCCCCCACGCATGGCGGAGCTGAAATATTCGTTCATGTGAGTGCATTTCCGCGAGACGGAACAAGACCAACTGTAGGCGAGAAGCTCTCCTACGAACTGGATCGAGGCCGTGACGGCAAGCCTCAGGCTGTAAAGATCGTGCGTCTGGCAGTGGGAGCGGCTAGGTCGCAAAGGGTAAGCGGGAGCGCCACCTCAAAGTCACGGACAAGTTGGATTGGAGTTGTCGTCATGGTCGCCTTGCTTGCCGTGGGCGGCACCTGGGGCTACAAGCAGTTCACTGGCTGGCAGCACCGCAGGGAACTTGCCGCGCAACCGGCCATCCCCTTGACGCGCGCGCCATCGATTTCGATATCCCCTGCGAGTTTCAGCTGTGACGGACGAACCTACTGCTCGCAGATGACATCGTGCGCGGAGGCGAAGTGGTTCATAAACAACTGCCCGGGCACGAAGATGGATGGCAACAATGATGGCATTCCCTGCCAAGAGCAATGGTGCAATTAACCCAGCCAGCGAGGCTTAACCCCTCCGTCAAGGGGACCTGCCTTCGGCAGGCCCCTTACGTCGAACGTTATGCGTAAAAACATGATTGACCGTAAAGCACGAAATAAGTTGGCGGAAGAAATTAGGCACTTTGTTGAGTGTTTTATGGATAATTTCGAGTTTGATGATGCAATATTCGAATTAGAAACTGAAGACCGTGGCGTGAATGCCATTTATGACGAAATGTGGCTTACCTATGATGATTTGCAAAGGCACAAATTAAAAGGCAAGTGGGCGTTAAATGAAAATCAGTTGGTGGTCATTAAACGCGCCATTGTTTTTCTCAAAAGTGACTTTGAGTACAGGTGGCCTAAATGGCCACTTTACTATAAAACTCTCCGCCCGATTATCTGGCTTCTTTCGCTTGGAAAGGCAACCAAGCGTCTTGATGAACATTTTAATGGTTACGGAAATCTTGAAGTTTGGCCGTTCTATTCAAGTGAGGAGTATGAAAAAGCCCTGCAGCACCCTCGCTACATGGCAAATACGCATAACACGGCGCTCCAGCCGACGTCAGGCCGCGATGTGCGGCCTTCCTCGGCTGAGCTTGGCGTTATATCGTAAAGGACATTGGTATGTGGAACAGAGCAATTGTTGTGTCGATGTTGAGCTTTTTGGTCTCGGCATGTGTGCAAGAGTATGAAATGTTTGGTTCTAGTACCAAGAAACCCATCGAGGAAAAGATGGCCGAGTGGCTATCTCACCCAGCAGAGTTTGGTGTCGCACCGAAGAGTGTGAGTTTTATTAAAACTTACAACGCGAAACTAATATCGTACGGAAATGTTCAAATCCATCTCGTCTCATATACCATGCCGGATGGAACTGTTGGTAGAGGTTTCGTTAATGGGGGACTAACCTGGTCTTTTCTTGGTAGTGACTTAAACGCAATTTCTGACGATGATCTTTTTCAGGCTTATTGCGGTTGGGCTTGGCTCTTCCCCGCGCTCCAAGATGGTTCCGTTCAAAACAAGTTTGAATCTTCTGGAGAAGAGGAGCGCTTCTTTGATAAATTAAAGAAGGAGGGCTACTCAGACATTCACCCAGGAGGGCGTTACAAAATTGGCACCAGCGAACTTACCGAATTCAGGACAAAGCGTAACGGAACTGACTTTCGGGGGGTAGGTGATACGAATAGCGATCTAGTGTTCCCTGCGTCTGACCCTCGTTTTAATTTGCCAAGTATCTACTTTTTTCTTGGGCAACAGATAGTTCAGAGTGTGAACTAATGGGCTTTAACGATTGCGTCAACACGACCGGTTTTCCGCTGGCGCTCCAAACCGGCCCGTTACGCTGGCGTTATGCCTCACGGAGAATTATGTGTAATGACTAAATACAAAGGTTCCTGCCATTGCGGAAGGGTTCGCTTCGAGATTGAAGCTGAAATAGATCACGTGCGCGTTTGCGATTGCTCTATTTGTAAAAAACGTGGGGCCTTGAATCATCGGATTCCGAAAGAGAAACTAAATTTGCTTACTCCATGGGAAGACCTTGCTTTGTATCAATGGGGAAGCAAAACGGCGAAAGATTTCTTTTGTCCCACATGCGGCATCCTGCCTTTCAGACGCCCAAGCGATCCAACGCCTGAAGAAATTCTCGAAGGCTCCAAGCCTTTCGATGGATGGGCGGTCAATGTCCGGTGCTTGGAAGGTATAGATTTGGACTCGATTCCCATCAAAAAAGTGTATGGAAGTAACATCAAACATCACGCATACCGTGACGCTCGCTCCGGTTAGCTTGGCGTTAGGCGGAATCCAACACCAGCGGAGTTGTCTGCAATGGAAAATCGAGTCAACCTAGGCAAGGCGGCCCCGGATTTATATCAAGCTGTTGTCGCTATTGATCGTCTAGCAAATGAATACGCCGCATCTGCTGGAATTACTGAAGGGCTCGCGCACTTGTTGAGGCTTCGTGCATCTCAACTCAATCAGTGTGCGTTCTGTATCAGGCTTCACACTCGAGATGCACTGGCTTGCGGCGAGTCCAACGACCGCATCAGCGTCTTACCAGCATGGCGCGAAACGCAATATTTTACTGAGAAAGAACGCGCGACCCTCGCGCTTACCGAGGCGGTGACGCTAGTTGCTGAGGGGCAGGTTCCCGAGTCCGTATACAATGAAGCTGCAGCCGTTCTGTCAACTGAAGAAATTGCGGCAGTCGAGTGGCTCGGTGTCGTGATCAATGCTTGGAACCGGATTGCGATCCCAAGTCGTTATCCAGTCCGGTAAGGTGGGCACGATTTAGGCCCACCCGGCACTCACGGCCCATGGTGGGCAAATTGCCCACCATGGGCCTGAATTAACCAGAGCTTCCTTACTGTAATGTTATGGTACGCGACGCGTACCCTTGGCTGCCGATATTGCAGCTTTATGACGATACAATGCCGGTCGCCCGACCAATTCCCGTTATCATGTCCGCTCTTCGTTCAGATCTGTTCCGCAACATGCTTAATGCCGCCCAACTAAAATCCCTGTCGGTGTTCGCGATATTCGCGATCGTCGGTTTCGGTCCGATTTCTCCCGGTTGTTTAATCGGCATGTTTATCGTGGCCAAGCGTCCAGACTGGTTTCGCCGGCTAGTGCGGGGCATCTACGACTATCCGCACGATATAGATTTCGTAACTGCCGCCGAAACCCGCGGAGCGCGAATCAAAACCTTCGCCAGTCTGGCGACGCTGTTCGTGATCGACATCGCGCCGGTACCGGTCACACCGGTGGTCGCCTTTGCGATCATCCTGAGCCGGCCGCGCTGGTTTTACCGGACGGTCAGGCGAATTTACGGACAAGCCATTTGATGATGCCTGGAGGGTGTTCATTTCCGGCCGGCTCGGCCTGCTGCCTTTACTCTGAAAGTCACTAGGCGGCCGCCCAAAACACTAGCGACAGAACAGCGTCGACTTTCATTTGCCGGGGCGATTGCCATGCCTTCATGATCGTTAGATAAACGTTGCCAGGCGGCCGATCAGAACGAACGGTCAAAACTAAAAAGACAGGATAGAAACACGCTATGCTGGCCGGCGATCAGCTCGTCCCGCCCGCCGTATCTGAAAAAGCCGCCTTGGCTGCCGGAGGAGTCGTCATAGCGATATTCGCTACGCAAGGCTATCGCGGCCGAATCCAACGGGATTTTGTATTCCAGGGTTGCGGTGACGGATTTGATCAACTGGCGATTGCCGGTCAGGCGGCCGTCGCCGTCCCAGTAAATTTCCGGACGTAGCGCCACACTCCAGGGGCCATCGACATGCCAGCGGCTGAACAAGGCCGACCCCATCCACAACACTTGTTTGCCGGCTTGCTCTACCACCCGCTCGGTACCCACGTCGTAGGCCAAGGCCACCGTCACGTCCTCGCCGGACCACTGTACGATCGAATCGGAAAAATAGCGCCAGTTGGCGGTATCGGTTTGTTTCTGTTCCGGGCCGGCAAACAGGTTTTGGGTCAGTTTCCAGCCGGGCGCAAATTGCCAGGCCAGTTGCCCGGCATATTTGGGCTGATCGCTGCGGTAGGCCAGATAGTCGTAGTCGCTGACCAGGTACAAACTGACGCTCAAATCCCGGTCAACGGCGTATTGACCGCCCATGCCGATCAGCAAATAAGGCGAATAATCGGCTATCCAGGAACGGGTGTAGTTGAAATTATCCTTGGCATAGAGCGACTCGAAACCGATAAAGCTGTTCATCAAGCCCGCAGTCAAGCTCAAACCGTTGCCGATCGGCGCCAGATAACTGACATTGGCGCGCGACAGGTAACGCAGAATACTGTAGCCGGGCAAACGGTCGCTGCCCGGCACCTGGCCGTCGGTGTCGTAACCGGCATGAGCGCCAATATCCACGCCCCAGCGCGAGTTTTCCGAAGCCAATTTCCTTAGGTAAAACATACCCATATTCGGGCTGAATGCGTTCAAGCGCATCGTCGTCGCCTTGCTGCGAAAGGCCAACCGGTCGCCGCTCTGAAACGCGTTGGCGTAACTCAAATCGATGGCGGCACCCATTTGCCAGTCCCCGGCAACGGCGGTTGGGACAGTGGCTGCCAGCATCAGCAAGGTGGTCATACCGATTGGAGCCCGCTTGAAACGCATATTCACGAACTTGTTCCCGTGCTCACGATTTGCCGACCCGATCCAGCGCCAGATTCAATTGCAACACGTTGACCCTGGGTTCGCCGAATACGCCCCATTGCCGGCCTTCGCTATGGGCTGCGATCAACTCCCGAATTTTGCTCTCATCGATTTTTCGCCGCTTGGCAATGCGTTGGACTTGGTATTGCGCCGCCGCCGGACTGATATGCGGATCCAGGCCGCTGGCGGAAGCGGTGACCAGATCGACCGGGATCGGTAAGTGATTACCGGGATCGACGTCCTTCAATGCCCGAATCCTGGCGGCAACGGCTTCGCTCAAGGCCGGATTGGTCGGCCCCAGGTTGGAACCGCCGGAGGCAGCGGCGTTGTAAGGATAGTTTGCGGTGGCCGACGGCCGGCTCCAAAAGTATTGCGGATCGCTGAAGGCTTGCCCGATCAGTTTTGAGCCGACCGCATCGCCTTGGGAATTTTTGATCAGACTGCCGTTGGCTTGCTCGGCAAACACGGTTTGGGCGACCAGGGTCACCAAGGCCGGATAAACAACGCCGGTGGCCAGGGTCAATAACAGCAGCATCAGCGCCGCGGGTCGTAAATAATTGGACATGTTCGCTCCTTACACCCAATTCATAGCAACCAAAAATAAATCGATTGCCTTGATGCCGATGAACGGCACGATCAAGCCGCCGACGCCGTAGACCAGCAAGTTGTTGTGCAGCAGTTGCTCGGCGCCGACCGGGCGGTATTTGATGCCTTTCAAGGCCAACGGAATCAGGGCGATGATGATCAAGGCATTGAATATCACCGCCGACAATATGGCACTGGCCGGCGTGGCCAGGTGCATCACGTTCAGCACGTTTAAGACCGGATAGGTGGTCGCGAACGCGGCCGGAATGATGGCGAAATATTTGGCGACGTCGTTGGCGATGCTGAAGGTGGTCAGCGCGCCGCGGGTCATCAGCATCTGCTTGCCGGTTTCGACGATTTCGATCAGCTTGGTCGGATTGGAATCCAGATCGACCATGTTGCCGGCCTCCTTGGCGGCCTGGGTGCCGCTGTTCATCGCCACCGCCACGTCGGCTTGCGCCAGCGCCGGGGCGTCGTTGGTGCCGTCGCCGGTCATCGCCACCAGGCGACCGTCGGCCTGGTGCTGGCGGATCAGCGCCAACTTGGCCTCGGGGGTGGCTTCAGCCAGAAAATCGTCGACGCCGGCTTCTGCGGCAATCGCCGCGGCGGTCAGCCGGTTGTCGCCGGTTATCATGATGGTCTTGATGCCCATTTGCCGCAATTCGATGAAGCGCTCCTTGATGCCGCCCTTGACGATGTCTTTCAGCTCGATCACGCCCAGAGCCTTGTCGCCTTCCGCCACCACCAACGGCGTGCTGCCGCGCCGAGCCACGTCGTCGACCAGGGTTTTCAGTTCGGCCGGCCATTTGCCGCCTTGGGTTTCGATGTGCTGGCGGATGGAATCGGCCGCGCCCTTGCGGATATGTCGGCACGGCTCGCCCGGTTTGTTGGGGTCGCCCGGCAAATTCACGCCGCTCATCCGGGTTTGGGCGCTGAAATGGACGAAGGTGGCGCCCAGAGAATGGATGTCGCGTTCGCGCAAACCGTACTTTTGCTTGGCCAGTATCACCACGCTGCGGCCCTCCGGGGTTTCGTCGGCCAGCGAGGCCAGTTGCGCGGCATCGGCCAAAACCGCCTCCTTGACGCCCTTGACCGGAAAGAAGCCGGAAGCTTGGCGGTTGCCCAGCGTGATGGTGCCGGTTTTATCGAGCAGCAATACATCGACGTCGCCGGCGGCTTCGACCGCGCGGCCGGAAGTAGCGATGACGTTTTTTTGCATCATCCGGCCGATACCGGCCACGCCGATGGCCGACAACAGGCCGCCGATGGTGGTCGGGATCAGGCAGACCAGCAATGCCACCAATACCGTGACGCTGATCGGGCGGCCGCTGCCGGCGGTTTCTACGCTGTAAATGGAAAACGGCAGCAAGCTGACGACCGCCATTAAAAACACCAGCGTCAAGGCCACCAACAAAATGGTCAGGGCGATTTCGTTCGGGGTTTTTTGGCGCTTGGCGCTTTCCACCATGCCGATCATCCGGTCCAGAAAGCTTTCGCCGGGGTTGGTGGAAATGCGCACCACCAGCCAGTCGGACAGCACGCGGGTGCCGCCGGTCACCGAGCTGAAGTCGCCGCCGGACTCGCGGATCACCGGCGCCGATTCGCCGGTAATCGCACTTTCGTCGACCGAGGCCACACCTTCGATGACGTCGCCATCGCCCGGTACGAAGTCGCCGGCTTCGATCAGCACCACATCGCCCCTGCGCAAGCTGGAGCCGGCGACTTTGCTGTAGTTGCTGCCGTATTTCGCTTCATCCAGCTTTTTGGCGGCAATGTCGCGCTTGGCGCTGCGCAGAAAGGCGGCTTGGGCTTTGCTGCGGCCTTCGGCGACCGCTTCGGCGAAATTGGCGAACAGCACGGTGAACCACAGCCATAGCGTAATCGCCAGACTGAAGCCGGCCGGTTCCTCGCCGCCGCCGTTCCAGGCTTGCAGCCACAATACGCTGGTCAGGATGCTGCCGAGATAAACCACGAACATCACCGGATTTTGCCATTGCCGGCGTGGCGTCAGTTTGGCAAAAGCACCGATAATCGCTTGTTGCAGGATTTGCGGGTCCATCAAGGACGTTGAAACGGGTTTGCTGGTCATGGAATGTCCCATCGCTTGTTAGTGTTGGCTGAGCATTTGTAAATGTTCGACGATCGGACCCAGGGCCAGTGCCGGCACGAAGGTCAAGGCGCCAACCATCAGCACGGTGATTATCAGCAGTACCGCAAACAAGGGCGTATGCGTGGGCAGCGTGCCGGGACCGACCGGTACCGTCTTTTTGGCCGCCAAGGAACCGGCAATCGCCAGCACCGGAATCATCAGCCAATAGCGGGAGAACAACATCGCCAGACCCAGCCAGACGTTATAAAACGGCACGTTGGCCGACAAGCCTCCAAAGGCGCTGCCGTTGTTGTTGCCGGCCGATGACCAGGCGTACAGCACTTCGCTGAAGCCGTGGGCACCGGGATTGAAGATCGAGGCCTTGCCGGCGTCCAGCATCAGACTTAATGCCGTGCCGCCCAGCACCAGCAAGGGCGGGATCAAGATGACGATGGCGGCCATTTTCATCTCGAAGGCTTCGATCTTTTTGCCCAGGTACTCCGGGGTGCGGCCTATCATCAGGCCGGCGATGAACACGGCGACGATGGCAAACACGATCATGCCGTATAGGCCGGAGCCGACGCCGCCGAAAATCACCTCGCCGAGTTGCATCAGCCACATCGGCGCCAAACCGCCGAGCGGCGTGTAGGAATCGTGCATCGAGTTGACCGAGCCGTTCGAAGCAGCCGTCGTCGCTACCGCCCACAATCCGGAATTGACGATGCCGAAGCGGGTTTCCTTGCCTTCCATATTGCCGCCAGCTTGTTGCGCGCCGATACTTTGATCGATGCCCAACGCCGTCAGGGCCGGATTGCCGCGTTGTTCGGCCGGCACCGTGACAAAGATCAACGCGACGAACACCAAGGTCATCGCGCCTAAAATGGCCCAGCCCTGGCGGGTGTCGCCGACCATGAGCCCGAAGCTGTAACACAGCGCCGCCGGGATCAGCAGGATCGCCAGCATTTCCAGGAAATTGGACAGCGGTGTCGGGTTTTCATACGGATGGGCGGAGTTGACGCTAAAAAAACCGCCACCGTTAGTGCCCAATTGCTTAATGGCGATTTGCGAGGCGGCAGGACCCAAGGCCAGGGTTTGTTTAGTCGGTTTGCCAGTTTGATTCTCCTCACCCCTACCCTCTCCAGCAGGAGAGGGAGCTAAACCCATAGACTTCGCATCAACCGTATTGTTCGAGGTTTCCAACAAGCTTACAGTCTGATACGGGTTGAAGGTTTGCACCACGCCCTGGCCGACCAGCACTAGGGCCAACACGAACGACAACGGCAGCAGGATATACAAGGTACTGCGGGTCAAATCGACCCAGAAATTGCCTATGCCCCGGGCGTTGCGGCGAGTGAAGCCGCGAATCAACGCGACCAATACCGCCATGCCGCTGGCTGCCGACAAAAAATTTTGCACACCCAACCCCAACATTTGCGTCAGATAGCTCATCGTGCTTTCCCCGCCGTAGCCTTGCCAGTTGGTATTGCTGGCAAAGCTGACCGCGGTATTGAAGGCCGAATCCGGGGGCACCGCCGGCAAGGCTTGCGGATTCAACGGCAGCACGTCTTGAAAGCGTTGCAACAGATAGACAGCCAGCAAGCCGAATAGGTTGAAGGCCAAGGCCGCCCAGGCATACTGCTGCCAGCGCATGTCTTGCTCGGGATCGACCCCGCTCAGACGGTAACACAGCCGCTCGACACCGGCGAACCAGCGGTTCAATCCGACCGACTCGTCCTGGTAAACTCGCGCCATATAACTGCCCAGCGGTTTGGCTAGTGCAATCAACGCGATCAGATAACTAGCGATTTGCAAAAAACCCGGTCCGTTCATCAGAATTTCTCCGGGTAAAACAGCGCGACCAGCAGATAGACAAACACGGCCAAGGCCAGCCCGCCGCTTAACAGATAAATCCAGCTCATGCTTGCTCCCCGAGTGCGCCGCATCCCGTTACTAAAAATACACTAGCGATGAAGAAGACCGCCGTTAACAATAAATAGAGGACATCCATCGGATTCTCCTAATCACAAGATTGAAAGCTTTAACGGATGGTCAATATAAGGATTAGCCGATAAAAATGTCGTAAAAAAATGAACGACGGTTGTAAAGAACAGATAAAAGTTTCAGCGCCCCAGCTGCTGAACCGACGCAGCGCCCATGGTAAAAAATGCCGCAAACCCAAGGTATTGGGGGCAAAGGTTGATTAACGAATTGTCCAGTCAATAATTAAGGGGTGTGAAATTACCGACGTGAATGCGATCAAAGGCTGCTGCGCGTGCAATCGAGCGGTGTCCGAAATACCCGACATCCTTATCACTATCACACACACCAGGAGCGGCAGGTTCAAGCAGATAACGCCTTGATTTTAACTCCGCAAAACATTCCAACAGAACGTTGCGATGAATTTGGCCGGGGTAAGCCGGTCTGCCGGGTTAGGTTGCAGTGTCGGAATAATAACTGCGCCCTGTTAGGCATCTTCGACAAAACTAGGGAATTGAGCATTAGCGCCTTGGACCGCCGAGCCGAACAGGTCTGAATGCCGCCGATTCAGGCAACCAATCGCTTGGAAACCCGGACGCGTTAGGAACTACAGATGCCGGCGCTCAGGCAAGACTGCAACTCGGATTGGCCAAGCCATCGCCCTATCCGGCATCCAGGGTAAGGTTTTTGAAAAGTACTTCCTTGCAAACCCTCAAAACTTGCCTTTGTCTTGTTGATACTCCGGATGGTAAGGCCCGGCGGGAAGACCCTTTGGCGGTTGGAACGCCATGAAATTGGCTTGCCTGGCCAATGGCAAATAATCGGTGATCAGGGCATTGATTGCCGCTGAAATCGCCATCGCGATAGGATCGCTGCCACCGGAACTCTGTGCATAAGTTTGCTGGTTATGCCAAAGCACGGTGCCGGTCCTGGTGTCTTTCAGGACATATTCCATTTCCACTACGACCGACGACGCCAGTACCAAATACTTGGTACTCCAATCCCTGATCGTCACCAACAGCACCGCGTCGGCGCCGAACAGGTCGTAGAAGCGTTCGGCCGGTAATAAGTGAATATGTCCCGCTTCTACCAGCCCGAAATCGCGCAGAATCATGTCGGTCAAATACACCGGAAACACGTAATAGCCGCGTTCGGCCAGCGGTTGAGTGATAGTGGTAATGAAAACCGAATTGGCGGTTACTTCCGGCGACTCGTTGACCACCGGCACCACCACGATCGAACGGGGCGGATGTGCATAAAACGCGTCCAAATTAAGATGCTGCGGCGCGACGCACGCTTGCAACAGGCAGACGATTAACAGACTAAACCCAATTCTCATGGCGCGGCCCGCTGTTGCGTGGGAAGTACGGCGGTTTCGCTGTTCGGCTCCGGCGTTTTTCCCTGCTGCTGAATTTTCTCGATCAATTTGTTCATCAACGCCGTGGATTCCGGATACAGCGTGCGTTCTTTCTGAAAGTAGGCGATGGCGCTGGCTTTATCGCCGCGGGTGTACAATAAAAAACCGTAGTCGGCATACACACCCGGCGGCACGCGGCGCTGATGCTGCTCGGCTGCAGTAATCGTATCGCGCAAATAGGCATCGGTATGCTGACTGTTATTGTCGACATAGCGTTCGTAGAGACTGCTTTCGTAGTCCCCCCAATAAAACAAGCCTTGCGGCGCGCAACCGGAAAGCACCAACAGCATGACGATTCTTTTAGCGCACTCACCAACATACCTTGTCCCTCGACGGTTAAGCATCATCCGCTTCCCTACTTTGAAAGGTTTACGGCTGGGCTTTGCCGCGTGCTTCCAAGGTACTGACCACGTTGTTGATCATATTCACAATGGCCGCATCGATGGCCTTGCCTTCCAGCGTCGAATCAAAGCCTGCCGTGCCGCCAAATCCCAGCGTCGCGGTCGAGGAGATCGACGCTTCGCCGCTGCCTTCCTGGCTATAGAACACTTGGCCGGTTTTCGGATCGACCAAGCGCAACACCACCCGCGCCCGCGCCCGTTGGGTTTTTTCCTTACCGATCAGCCAGACACCGCCGGTGGTATCGCGACCCAACTCCACCACCGAGCCCATGATCAAGGCATCGACGCCGAGCAGATTTTGTTTGAATTCCGGTTCGCTCTTGCCCATCAATTCGGCTTCGGATTTGAGTTTGCTGATGTCCTGCCGCTCCACGACATTGAAATGCTGGGTCGCCATCAGATGGCGCGACAACAAATCGGCCGCCTGCTTGCCAATCCGATCGCCGGATTGATCGGTAAACAAGCCGCTGCCATAGACCGATTCGTTGGTAAACCGGGACACCGCCACCGTCAGGCGGCTGGCTTGCGGCAACGGTGCAAAGGCCACTTGCGGGCCGCGGTCTTCGACGGCTTCATGGATGTCTCGACTTACACAACCGGTAAAGCTGATCAATGAGGCTGTCAATACCAGTGCGAAGGCATATTTCATACGGTTACCTTTGGAGTCAGTGGCTAGCACAAAAGCCAGCCGGATAAATAACATGAATCTAAAACGGTTCAATAGCTAGCGTGTGAATCGCCAGGCTTTCAATTCGGCAGTAAAAAGCCGGACTACCAAAAATGACGTTAACGACGTCGAATTCGGCATTCCGGCTTTCCGAATTTAGGAACCCGCGACTTTCCGCCCCTACCTCACGAGAGGTTTAGCCGCTCGTGTTTTGTGATTTCTACCACAAAGTTATTAGGTATTCTACTGCGTGTTTTTATCTACATCTAATGACAGTGGTTTTCTGAAACTAGCCAATTTCGACATGCGGATAGCCGCTATTTGGCAAATGATCCGGTCACTTATGGCCGAAAAATAGCATCGCTAGCCATGCCAAACGAATAACCGTATCGAATCACCCCACATCGCTCAAATAATCGTTCTTGCCGATTTCTAACCCGTTATGTCGCAGAATGGCATAGGTGATTGTGACGTGGAAATAAATATTTGGCAGCACGAAGTCTGTCAGGTAGGTTAAGCCGGTAAAGGTCGATGTCCGGTCATGCCTGGGTAGCAAGATGGTATTGGCTTCAGCACCATCAATTTGCTCAGCCGTAAACGAATGGATATGTGCCAGCGTTTTATCAACGCGCTCGATCAACTCAAGAAGAGAGTTTTCAACATCGTCAAATTTGGGCGGTTCTTGTCCGGCTAATCGGGAAACGGCACCCTTGGCGACATCGCTGGCAATCTGCACTTGGCGCTTCAATGGGTACATATCGGGATATAGACGTGCGTTGATCAACACCGATGGATCAATCTTCTTAACCTCCGCATAATCGGACGCTTTTTCCAAAATCTGTCGTAATTGCGTCAGACTGCGAATGATCGGGGAAACTGTAATAACGTACATCGACAAAGACATCTGAAGGCTCCTGAGCGGGTGAATCATTCAAGCGCGTAGTGTAAGCCGCTTTATCAAAACGCGCGACAACATGCGAAATCGCATTTGGCTGCCTTGAGGTTAAACTACAGCGCATGACTTTTATTGAGATTTGCTATGGCCGAACAAAAGCCCGTCGGTAAAAAACACGCCAGCAGCACAAGCCAACCGTGCTTATACACCTTGCATATCGAGCTACGGCCCAGTGAAATACGTCCGCCGGTATGGCGAAGGCTGGAAGTCGATGGCCGTGTCAGCTTGGCGAAACTCCACCACTTTATTCAGGCTGCCTTTGGCTGGAGTGACTATCACTTACACCAATTTAAAATTCGGGACCAAATCTACGCGCTACCCGATCCCGAAGATGACCTGGGACTGTTGGACGAGCGCAAAGCCTATCTGAATCGCTTGCTGGCCACCAACGACACCATGCTCTATCGCTATGATCTGGGCGATAACTGGGAACATCTGGTCACCGTGGAAGACATTCGAAAAAATTTAGATAACGATCCCAAAGGTGGCGCCTGGGTGTTGGATGGGGCACGCGCCTGCCCACCGGAAGATGTCGGCGGCCCTGAGGGTTATGCCGATTTTCTGGAAGTATTGCAGGAAGGACCGGATTCTGAAGAAGCCGCATATTTACGTGCATGGGCTGATGGCGAATTTGACCCGGAGCGATTTGATCGGCGATTGGCTAACGCGGCAATCATGCGGATTTTGTTTAACCGGTGGGGCGGCAAATAACAACTTCTGATGTTTGCCGAGCAGTTATCTCCCGACACCTTTCAGATTTCATGGTTTGCTCGAGTTTGAAAATCACTGGGTAGCCTATGAGTCGGGAAACCTTGGCAACACGGCCAATGTCACATGTGATAATGAATGAAGGATGACCCAAGCAATGAAAAAAATAGTTTCCCTGTTGTCGGGACTTTGGCTGGCCGGATGTAGCGTGATGGGCATTAGAAATGCGCCGGAGCCCGAATACCAAGTCCTGTTGCGGGATGGCGAGTTCGAAATACGCGCTTACCCCTCCCTATTGGTGGCCGAAACCCTCGCCGCCGCCGACTACCCGGAAGCGGGTAGTATCGGTTTCAAGCGGCTGGCCGGCTATATTTTCGGCGGCAATACCCGTCGAGAAAAAGTGGTGATGACCACGCCGGTGCTTCGCGAAGCAGAAGGCGAAGAAATTGCAATGACCGCGCCGGTGCTGCAACAAACCGACGGGCGACTGTGGCGCATGTCATTCGTCATGCCCGCGGGCTATAGCCTGGAGACCTTGCCGATTCCGCTCGACACCCACGTCGAGTTGCATCAGCTACCGGCAAAAAAAGTGGCCGTTCTGCAATACAGCGGATCGCTGAGCGAAGGAGCCATTACCCGCAACAGTCAAAAATTGCTGGAATGGCTAAACCAACAATCATTCAAGCCGATTTCTTCAGCACGCTCAGCAGCCTACGATCCGCCGTGGACATTACCCATGCTGCGCCGCAACGAAATTCATGTCGACATTGAATAAGCCGCTATGCCTTCATTGTTTGCTGGTTGCCCACGGCAGTAAGCTCGAATCAAGAAATCAGAACGCTTGAGGCGTTGCTGCGCGAAATGAAGCTTGCATTGGCAAACGACGCGATTGTGCTTTTTTCCCAATCGCCAAACCCACAATCGAGGAGCTGTTTTGTGTGTGATGGGGGACGGTTTTACCCTTTCGACGTTGCTGAAGCAAGCGCCGCAGCGGTTTATCAATTTTGGATCACCAGCTTGAAGCTCTCCGCCGGCAATAGGAGGAAGCCTGATCTTTTCATCAGAACATGACAATGTTCCCGGAATAATTTTCGCGAGTTCGTTAGCCTGACCTTGAACGAAACAATCAGAGATTTGTGTCATGTCAGCTACCGCTATCGATCCCTTGGTTTTAAATAGCTTATTCGACAACCAAAAAAAGTTGGATGATGTCTTTAATTCAATCTTCGACAATGACGATTGCTTTATCAGTAGCGTTTATACGGCGCCATCAGAGGACTGTGATTCGGCCTACGTCGCCAATCCTTCCTTTCCGCCAAAGCCCGGTCGGATAAGGGGAACGCTATTGTCGACCAGAGTGCGGCATCCCTTTTTTTATCTTCTACCACTGGTTCTGGAAATAGCCGCGATTTACTGGGTGGTCGCCAACGTTCTGTAAGGGCGTTGAACCCGCGCGGGTTTGTCGATTGGACTGCAATTAATCACCGGCCAGTCGGTGCCTGTAAGGTTGCGTCTTGTACAAGGTCATTTCCAAAAAATATTTCACCTCAAGTTTGTCAGCCAACCCATTGAAGTGAGCGGAATCGCCTTAGTCACGCAACAGCTTGTTGCGCCGTATCGACTTGAAATTTGAATAAAAACTGAAAGAATGCGCGCCATCGCCAACATGACTGGTTTGATGGAGGGCTTTATGAAAGTTTTATTAGTAGCTATAACCGTGCTTTTTTCTGCTGCCATTCTGCTGATCGCCGTTTTTCAGCTCATTCGCTTATGCGTTACCGAATTGGCTGCCTTTGTATTGGAGGCTTGGCGGAGTCCTGAACTGCCGTCGGCGCATTGATTTCAGATAGAAGCGTGTGGCCTTTGAATACCTAACGAGTTTTGTAAGGTTATTAATTCTACTTTGTCACATTTCGTTCTGGGAGGAAGAGTTCCGGCGATAGGAAGGTTAGCTCTAGGCGCTGTTAAGTATCCGCCCAATATCCTGAGCTTACGTGAAACCAATTATAGATATCAAATACTGCCAATACAGCGATAGGCATTAGAGCGCATGCGCTTACACCAGCCGTAGCCCTTTAAGGAGCACGGCTGGTAGAACCAATTTTTATGACTTTATTCTCGCAACACAAACCTAGTCGGTTTGCTAATTCCCTATTCCACCGTCACTGATTTCGCCAAGTTGCGCGGCTGGTCGACATCCGTGCCTTTGAGCACGGCGACGTGGTAGGACAAAAGTTGCAACGGAATCGTATAAATGATAGGTGAAACCATGTTGGCGACGCTGGGCATTTTGATGATTTGCACGTTGTCGCCGCCGGTTTCGGCCAAAGTTTCGTCCATGAACACGATCAATTGTCCGCCGCGCGCGCTAACTTCCTGGATATTGGATTTCAGTTTTTCCAACAACGTGTTGTTCGGCGCTACGGTGACGACCGGCATCTCCGCATCTATCAACGCCAAGGGGCCGTGCTTCAATTCGCCGGCCGGATAAGCTTCGGCGTGGATGTAGGAAATTTCCTTGAGCTTTAACGCTCCCTCCATTGCAATCGGGTAATGCGTACCGCGCCCCAGAAACAGCGCGTTGTGTTTATCGGCGAAACGCTGCGACAACACTTCTATGGCTTCGTCCAGCTTCAATACTTTTTCGATGTTGCCGGGCAGCGCGAACAGTTCGGAAACGATTTGATTTTCCAACTCCTTGCTAAGCTGAAAACGACGGCCGACCGCGATCAGCAACATCAACAATGCCACCAATTGCGTAGTAAAGGCCTTGGTCGAGGCGACGCCGATTTCCGGACCGGCGCGGGTCATCAACACCAGATCGGATTCTCGTACCAGCGAACTTTCCGGCACGTTGCAAATCACCAGCGAATGTTTGACGCCGAGTTGTTTGGCTTCCTGCAATGCGGCCAAGGTGTCGGCGGTTTCGCCGGATTGAGAGATGGTTACCACCAAAGTATCCGGGGAAATCACCGGGTTGCGGTAGCGAAATTCGCTGGCAACTTCGATGGCACACGGCACGCGGGCATGTTTTTCCAACCAGTAACGCGCTACCAAGCCGGCGTGATAGCTGGTGCCGCAAGCCAATATCAACACGGATTTGATGTGATCGAACACCTGCGCTGCGTTGTGACCGAACGCAGTATCCAACAAGCGGTTATCGATAAAGCGGCCTTCCAGGGTTTCGGAAATCGCCCACGACTGCTCGTGGATCTCTTTAAGCATGTAATGGCGGTACTTGCCTTTGTCCACCGAATCGGCTTTCAGTTGGCTTTCGATGACCGGACGCACCACGCGGCGGCCGCTTTGATCGAAAATAGTCGCGCCGTTGATGGTCAACTCGGCAATGTCGCCTTCTTCCAGGAAGATGAATCGCTGGGTCACCGGCAGCAACGCGGCAATATCGGAGGCGATGAAATATTCGCCGATGCCGATGCCGATGACCAGCGGACTGCCTTTACGGCAAGCCACCAGGATATCCGGCTGCTGGGCGAAGACCACGCCGAGCGCATAAGCGCCTTGCAAGGTTGCGACCGTGTTTTTTACGGCATCCAGCAAATTGGCCGAATTTTGCAGTTCCTCGGCAATTTTATGGGCAATGACTTCAGTATCGGTTTCAGAAGTAAACACATAGCCGTTTTGCTGCAAGGCGGTGCGCAGGGTTTCGTGATTTTCGATGATGCCGTTATGCACCACGGCTACCTGATCACGGCTAACGTGCGGATGAGCGTTTTGCGTGCTGGGTTTGCCGTGCGTCGCCCAACGGGTATGAGCAATGCCGATGCGGCCTTCGATGGGATCTTTGTCTATCAAAGCTTCCAAACCTTTGACCTTACCCAGTTCGCGCTTGCGAAAAATATCGTTATGGTTGATGACCGCCAAGCCGGCGGAATCGTACCCCCGGTATTCCAAGCGCTTCAGGCCTTCGATAAGAATAGGAACTACATTGCGTTGGGCTATGCCTGCGACGATGCCGCACATGGATCATTTCTCCTTTTTAACGGGACGCTGCCAACCGGCAACCGTAAATTGCTTGGATCGACTCAAAGTCAGTTGCTCTGCCGGCGCATCGCGAGTGATCGTCGAGCCGGCACCTATGGTCGCGTTTTTCCCCACTTTAACCGGGGCCACCAGCTGGGTGTCTGAACCGATGAAGGCGCCGTCTTCGATAACGGTTTTGAATTTATTGACGCCGTCGTAGTTGCAGGTAATGGTACCAGCGCCTACGTTCACTTTGGCACCGATTTCGCTGTCGCCTATGTAACTTAGGTGATTAACCTTGCTGCCGCTACCTACGCTGGATTTTTTTACTTCCACGAAATTACCGATGTGAACGTGATCGGCCAGTTGGCTGTCCGGCCGCAATCGGGCAAACGGGCCTATACGGCAACCGCTACCGATGTGCGCGTCTTCGATGACGCAATTGGCTAAAACTTCGACATCGTCGCCGATTTCTGCATTTTTGATCAAACAATTCGGGCCGATTTTCACGTTAGAACCAATTCGACACACGCCTTCGAATATGACGTTCACGTCTATGTCGACATCCTGCCCTATTTCGACCAACTCTCCACGCAAATCGAATCGGTTAGGATCCCGCAAGGTAACGCCGGACAACATTAGCCTATCCGCCTGTTCTTGTTGATATACCCGTTCCAAATGCGCGAGTTGCTGGCGATTATTGACGCCCAACACCTCGTCCGTCGTGCCGGCCTGACTGGTTTCTATGGTCAAACCGTCGTCAACCGCCATTTCGATCACGTCGGTCAAATAATATTCGCCCTGGGCATTGCTGTTGCTCAAGCCGGATAACCACTGCTTCAATTGCTTACCTTTACAGGCCAGAATGCCGGTGTTACCCTCGCCAATCTGCAGTTCCACTTCGTTGGCATCTTTTTGTTCGACGATTTTGATCACGGCGTGATCTTTATCGCGCACGATACGCCCGTAACCGGTTGGATCTTGCAACGTGACCGTTAGCAACGCCAGCGACGTGACACTGACATTTTTCAGCAGATTTTGCACGGTTTGGGCTTTTAACAGCGGCACATCGCCATACAAAATCAAAACGGTATCGGCGTCTTCCACGTAACCGATAGCCTGTTGAACCGCATGACCGGTCCCCAATTGTTGTTTTTGTTCGATCCAGACGGCATCCAGATGCGCAAGCTGTTGCTTGACGATATCGCCGCCATGACCGTAGACGATGTATACGGAATTTTCCGGAATGGCTAGGCTAGTGTCGTAAACGTGCTCCAACAACGGCTTATTGGCAATCCGGTGCAAGACTTTCGGCAATGCCGAGCGCATGCGGGTGCCTTGCCCTGCAGCGAGGATAATGGTTTTGATAGGCATGTCTGTTCCCAAAATGAAAAAAGCCCGATGACGCTAACGTTATCGGGCTTTGATACTGATGATAAAACCGGCGGGTTACGAACCGCGTTTTCTCAAGCGTTCCAAGGTTTTCAACTGCATCACGGCTTCCGCCAGTTGCGCCTGGGCAATAGCATAGTCTATCTTGCCGGACTTGTCGCTTAACATCTCCTCGGCACGCGCTTTAGCCTGCAAAGCTTGGGCTTCGTCGATGTCGCGGGCGCGAATGGCGGTATCCGCCAACACGGTCACCACATGCGGTTGCACTTCCAATAAACCGCCCGATACGAAAAACTCTTGGCTCTCCTTATCGCTGATTTTCACCCGCACCTCTCCCGGCTTTAAACGGGTGATCAACGGCGCGTGGCGGGGCGCGATACCCACTTCGCCCAATTCAGCAGGGGCGAACAGCATCTCCGCCAAACCGGAATACACTTCCTGCTCGGCGCTGACGATGTCGACGTGAATGGTCATTACCATATCTACTTACTCCTCTGCCGAGTCGGACTACATGTTTTTGGCTTTTTCAATCGCTTCGTCTATGGTGCCGACCATATAGAACGCTTGCTCGGGCAAGTGGTCATATTCGCCGCTGATGATTCCCCTAAAACCGGCGATGGTGTCTTTCAAAGACACGTACTTGCCGGGAGAACCGGTAAATACCTCGGCGACGAAGAAGGGTTGCGACAAGAAACGTTGGATTTTACGCGCGCGGGCTACGGTCAATTTGTCTTCTTCCGACAATTCGTCCATACCCAGGATGGCGATGATGTCGCGCAGTTCTTTGTAGCGCTGCAAAATACCTTGTACCGAACGGGCGGTGTCGTAATGCTCTTGTCCGATCACCAAAGGGTCCAGCTGGCGGCTGGTGGAATCCAAAGGATCAATCGCCGGATAAATCCCCAACTCGGCGATTTGCCGTGACAACACCACCGTCGCGTCCAAGTGAGCGAAAGTGGTAGCAGGCGATGGGTCGGTCAAGTCGTCGGCCGGTACGTATACCGCCTGGATAGAAGTAATGGAACCGGTTTTGGTTGAAGTAATCCGCTCTTGCAGTACCCCCATCTCTTCCGCCAATGTCGGTTGGTAACCTACCGCGGACGGCATCCGGCCCAACAGCGCCGATACTTCGGTACCGGCCAGGGTATAACGGTAAATGTTATCGACGAAAAACAATACGTCGCGACCTTCGTCGCGGAAGTATTCGGCCATGGTCAGACCGGTCAACGCTACGCGCAGACGGTTGCCGGGCGGCTCGTTCATCTGTCCGTACACCAGCGATACTTTGTCGATAACGTTGGAATCGGTCATTTCGTGGTAGAAGTCGTTACCTTCGCGAGTACGCTCGCCCACGCCGGCGAACACCGAGTAACCGCTGTGCTCGATCGCGATGTTGCGGATCAATTCCATCATGTTGACAGTTTTACCTACGCCGGCACCGCCGAACAGGCCGACTTTGCCGCCTTTGGCGAACGGGCAAACCAAGTCTATAACCTTGATGCCGGTTTCCAACAATTCGTTGGCCGGAGCTTGTTCGTCGTAGGATGGCGCACTACGGTGTATCGTCCACTTGTCTTCTTCGCCTATCGGGCCTTTTTCGTCGATGGCGTCGCCCAGCACATTCATGATACGGCCCAAAGTGGCTTTACCGACCGGTACTTTAATGGCATCGCCAGTGTTGCTGACGTCTACGCCGCGGCTCAAGCCGTCGGTAGAGCCCATCGCAATGGTACGCACCACGCCGTCACCCAATTGTTGCTGAACTTCCAGGACCAGACCGCCCGCGACGTTCAGTGCGTCGTATACCTTAGGCATACTTTCACGCGGAAACTCGACGTCTACGACCGCCCCGATAATCTGAACGATTTTACCCAAACTCATTATGTCGTCCTCTATATAAACTTTCTGAAACTTGTAAATGCGTTAAACGGCTGCGGCACCGGCGACGATTTCCGAGATTTCCTGCGTAATGGCCGCCTGTCTGGCTTTGTTGTAGACCAGCTGCAACTCTTTAATGATGTTTCCGGCGTTATCGGATGCACTTTTCATGGCCACCATACGCGCCGCCTGCTCGCAAGCATTGTTTTCGACTACGCCTTGATAAACGATGGATTCCACATAACGCTGCAGCAAATGATCAAGCACCTCTTTAGCGCCCGGCTCGTACAGATAGTCCCAGATTCCTTTCAAATCGTCTTCCAGATCGCCGGCGATTACCGGCAACAGCTGAGTTCTAACCGGTTTTTGCGTCATCGTGTTCACGAATTCGTTATTGAACACGTACAGCTGATCGATAGCACCAGTCTCGTAAGCGTCCAGCATCACTTTAATAACGCCGACGATGTCGATTTGGTGCGGCGTATCGCCCAATTTGACGACTTGGCCTATTATCCGCGCGTTGATGCCGCTGAAAAATTGGGCCGCCTTGCTGCCGATCACACAAACGTCGATTTCGAGGTTTTGCGCATTCCACTGCTGCATATGATTCAGCACGGAACGAAACAGGTTGGCGTTCAAACCGCCGCACAACCCCCTATCCGAACTGACCACAATAACTCCGACCCTTTTAACCTCACGTTCCAGCATGTAAGGATGTTTGTATTCCGGATTGGCGTGCGCCAGATGGTTGATGATCTGACTAATTTTTTTGGAATATGGGCGAGTGGCCTGCATGCGATCCTTAGTTTTACGCATTTTACTCGCGGCCACCATTTCCATGGCGCGGGTGATCTTTTGAGTATTTTTGATACTCGCAATCTTGCTACGTATTTCTTTGCCAACAGCCATCGATGATCCTTTTACCAGCTACTCGTTTTGACGAAGCGTTCAATAGCGGCATGCATGCCTTTTTGAATGTCGTCGTTGTAGTCGCCTTTCTCGTTGATCTTGGCCATCAGTTCGGCTTCTTCGGCTTTCATGAATGACATTAATGCCGCTTCGAAATCGCGCACTTTTTTGACTTCGATACTATCCAGGAAACCGGCGTTTGCAGCGTAAAGCGATACCGCCATTTCCGCGACTGACATCGGCGCGTATTGGTGCTGCTTCATCAATTCAGTGACTCGCTGACCACGCTCGATTTGTTTTCGAGTGCTTTCGTCCAAATCCGAAGCAAACTGAGCGAAGGCCGCCAATTCTCTGAATTGCGCCAAGTCCAGACGAATACCGCCGCCCAGCTTTTTGATGATCTTGGTTTGCGCCGCGCCGCCAACCCGCGATACCGACAAGCCGGCGTTAACTGCAGGACGAATACCGGAGTTGAACAAACCGGTTTCCAGGAATATCTGGCCGTCGGTGATCGAAATCACATTGGTCGGTACGAACGCGGACACGTCGCCGCCTTGAGTTTCGATAATCGGTAGCGCAGTCAACGAACCGGTTTTGCCTTTGACTTTGCCGCCGGTCAATTTCTCGACTTCATCGGCATTGATACGTGCGGCGCGTTCCAGCAAGCGCGAGTGAATGTAGAACACGTCGCCGGGGTAAGCTTCGCGGCCCGGAGGGCGGCGCAGCAGCAAGGAAATTTGCCGATAAGCCCAGGCTTGTTTGGTCAAATCGTCATAAATAATCAGCGCATCTTCACCTTTGTCGCGAAAATATTCGCCCATAGAGCAACCGGTGTAAGGCGCGATAAATTGCAACGCGGCGGATTCGGAAGCCGATGCAACGACGATGATGGTGTGATCCATCGCGCCGTGTTCTTCCAATTTGCGGACTACGTTAGCAATCGACGAGCGTTTTTGACCGATCGCCACATAAATGCATTTAATTCCGGTGCCTTTTTGGTTGATGATCGCATCGATCGCAATCGCGGTTTTACCGGTTTGGCGGTCGCCAATGATCAACTCCCGTTGGCCGCGGCCGATAGGAATCATGGAATCGATAGGCTTCAAACCGGTTTGTACCGGTTGGTCTACCGATTGGCGGGCAATAACGCCTGGTGCAATCTTTTCGATCGGAGACGTCAAATCGGTGTCGATGGGACCTTTGCCGTCGATAGGATTACCCAAGGCATCGACTACGCGGCCGAGCAGAGCATCGCCAACCGGCACTTCCAAAATGCGGCCGGTACATTTGACCGTATCGCCCTCGGAAATATGTTGGTATGCGCCCAACATGACCACACCGACGGAGTCTCTTTCCAGGTTCAATGCCATGCCGTAAGAACCGCCAGGAAATTCCAGCATCTCGCCCTGCATGGCGTCCGACAAACCATGTACACGAACGATACCGTCGGTTACGCTAACTACGGTACCTTCCGAATGCGCCTCCAATTGGGCGTCGAAATTCTCGATCTTCTTCTTGATCAGATCACTTATTTCAGATGGATTTAATTGCATTTTATTTTCCCGATCTAGCTCTTAGAGCCTTTTGGCTAATTGTTGAAGCTGGCCGCTGACCGAACCGTCCAATACCTTATCGCCCGCTTTGGCTAAAATGCCGCCGATCAAGGTTTTATCGACATGCACCGTAGCGTTTACTTTTTTGCGGAGCTGTTTTTCCAGCATGGCGACATATTTATTTTGTTCGGTCTTGGTTAGGGCATAGGCACTGAAAAGATCGACATTAACGTAGCCTTCGTCGTTGGCTTTGCATTCCTCGTACAACTTGGATATGGTTGGCAGCAATTTCAATTTGCCGTTTTGCACCAGTAACTTCAGAAGATTTTTTACTTCTTCAGCAACTTGGTCCTGGCAAATATCCAAAAGTAGTTGTAAAAGTTTGTCGGCTCCGACCCGTGGATTACTGACGATACCCGTCATATTAGGATCTTCGAGCACTAACGCCAAAAACTGCAGTGCTTGCGCCCATTGCTCAGTCGCGCCGCTTTCTTTCGCTCGATCGAATGCGGCCGCTGCGTAGGGACGAGCTAGTGTCGCTAATTCAGTCATGATTACCCTAATTGTTCCGCAGTTCTATTCAAAAGATCCTGATGCTTGGCTTTGTCGATTTCTTCTTTCAAAATCTGTTCTGCAGCACGCAGAGCCAGCGCAGCGACTTCTTTGCGTAGATTTTCTCTAGCTTGCAACGCTTCTTGTTCGATTTGCGCTCTGGCAGCCTCCAACAAACGTTCGCCTTCTTTTTCGGCTTGCAATTTAGATTCTTCTACCAGTTCATTGGCGCGTTTTTGCGCAGAAGCAATGATTTCAGACGCCTGATCTTTAGCATCTTTAAGAACGGTAACGGCTTTTTTCTCAGCCAGTTTGATTTCTTCCTGGCCTCGTTCCGCCGCGGCCAAGCCTTCGGCGATTTTGACTTTTCGCTCTTCCAAGGCAGCGATGATCGGCGGCCAAACATACTTCATGGTGAACCACACCAAAAGCGTGAAGGTGATCATCTGCCCGATCAGAGTAGCATTGATACTCATCGTGGTTTCCTCTTTAGTGCTGTTATCGTTCGCTCCGCCTTACGCAATCGTGCGCAGCCCTTTGCAGGCTTCCAGGCGGCAGCCCCGAGCAACGAAATCAGTGCTTGATTTAGCCCGCAACAGACTGAACAGCAGACAAGAACGGATTGGCGAAAGTCAACATCAAGGCCAAACCAACGCCGATCATGGTTACCGCGTCAAGCAAACCGGCAATGATGAACATTTTGACCTGTAACATAGGAACCAATTCCGGTTGGCGAGCAGCGCCTTCCAAGAATTTACCGCCCAACAAACCGAAACCGATAGCGGTACCGATAGCGCCCAAGCCCAAAATAATGCCGACAGCAATAACGGTAGAGCCTTGAATGTTGGCGATTAAAGTAGCGAGTTCCATAATGTCTCCTAAGTAATTATCAAGTGAATGTAAAAAATAAATCGGTTAATGATCTTCGCAGGCCAAGCTGAGATAGACGATGGTCAACACCATGAAAATGAAAGCTTGCAGCGTAATGACCAAAATATGGAAAACGGCCCAGGGGAAACCCAACAACGGTTGCACGATGGGCGGCAACAAGGCAATCAAGATGAATACCAATTCGCCGGCATACAGGTTTCCGAATAACCGTAGTCCCAAAGAAATCGGTTTAGCCAATTCTTCAACTGTTTTTAACAACAAATTGAAGGGCAGCATTTTGGGGCCGAATGGGGTGCACGTCATCTCCTTGGCAAACCCCCACCATCCTTTGACTTTGATGCTGTAAAAGAAAATCAACAAAAACACGCTGATAGACAATGCAAACGTACCGTTCAAATCGGTACTGGGGACCACGCGCATGTATTCCATGCCCATTAAGCCGCCTATCATCGGCAATAAATCGACCGGCAACATGTCCATCGCATTCCACAGAAATACCCAGCAAAAGATGGTCAGCGCTAAAGGTGCGATCAATTCGCTACGTCCGTGAAAAGTGTCTTTGACTTGTGTATCGACGAATTCGACGATCATCTCGGCAAAATTTTGCGCCATCCCAGGCACTCCGGCGGTAGCTCTTTCAGCAACCGATTTGAAGAACCAAATAAACAAACCACCTAGTACAGTGGAATAAAACAGGGTATCCAAGTGTAAAGTCCAAAACCCCTCGCCAACCGACAGCGGAGTTAAATGATGGACAATATAACCGGTAGCACCACCTTCACTAGCCATTTTTCCTCGCTATAAATTTCAATCGCGCCAGTAAAATAACGCGAATCCAAAAACAGATAATACGGCTATATAGCCTGCCAGCAGAGTCGGAAAATCCACCCAGGGCAACCGCACAGCGACCGCAAACAGCGCGGCAGTCAATATCAATTTGATTGTTTCGCCGGCATAAAAAGCCTGAAGAATACCGGACGCTTCGCCCTGCCTGGCAAGATAGACCTTAAGTGCGAAATAGGAGTTAGGCACTATAGCAATCGCCCCCCCAATCAACGGAGACAATGCCGATTTCCAATCGCCTATCACTAAAAATCCTGACGCCACTATGGTAGCCATCAGGATTTGCGCATATATGATTTTGCCGATTGTAGAAAACCGATTTTCAACTACCATTTCAACTCTCTACGACCGTTAAGCGTCGAAATTATAACTAGCCCTCATAGGCAAAGCAAGGAGGCATCGCCTGCAGAACATGCACCCAAGGCGCGCTCCACACGGACAAGACAGTTATAGTTTAACACTTCAAATCTTGGCTGCATAAAATAAGCAAAATAAATGCCAATATACAAGTTTTTGATTTATATTAAAAATACCTCCTGATCCATCACCAACCTGTCATAAACCACACAATTTATCAGGCTTTGTCGTCGTAATCGCTACAATCGACAACAATTTCATTACTAATGAATTTTATTGATAATCCCTTCGAGCTCCTCCAAGGAGGTATAACCCACCACCAACTTGCCTTTGCCGTTGGCTTGATGCTGAATTTCCACTTTCGCACCTACTCGCGCGCTTAATTCTTGCTGTAGCCGCACGATATCCGGATCGGCTTTGTTCCCGGTTGCCGCCGCCTTCTCTTCGTGCAATTGCTTGACCAGCTTTTCAACCGCCCTAACAGTCAGACCTTGTTTGACCGCCTTTTGGGCAATCTCGATTTGCTTGCTCTCTTCCAAGCCCAACAAGGCCCTAGCATGCCCCATTTCCAACTGACCTCGGCTAAGCATGGTTTTTACTTCGACAGCCAGATCCAACAAGCGCAACAAATTGGTCACGGTTGTCCGCGATTTACCTACCGATTCGGCGATTTGCTGGTGAGTCAATTCAAATTCATCCAATAAACGATGCAAGGCTTCGGCCTCCTCCAACGCGTTTAAGTCTTCGCGCTGGATATTTTCGATCAAGGCCACAGCCATCATCGAGCGGTCGTCTATGTCTTTAATCAACACCGGAACTTCCGCCAATTCGGCCAATTGAGCAGCCCGCCAACGCCGCTCGCCGGCAATAATTTCGTATTTTTCCGCCTCGATTTTGCGCACCACGATAGGCTGAATAATCCCTTGCGCCACAATGGAATCGGATAATTCCTGCAATTTTTCCGGATCCATATCTCTGCGCGGCTGGTAGCGTCCGCGCTGCAAAAATTCGATAGGCAACTTTTGTACGTCTTGCGGCTTCTCGGGCGCAGGCGCAGAGACCGCCTCCCCCAACAACTCGCTCAACCCCCGCCCTAACCCGCGTTTTTTTTGCATCATTTTTTCGCTGCTTTTTCTCGTCTGATCATTTCGCCCGCCAATGCGATATACGCCACCGCACCGCGAGAGGACTTATCATAAGCCAGCACCGGCACCCCGTGACTGGGAGCTTCCGCCAACCGGATATTTCGCGGTATCGTAGTCCGAAACACTTTATCGCCGAAATACTCCAGCAACTGGTCGGATACATCTTTGCCCAAGCGACTGCGGTTGTCGACCATCGTCCGCAAAATGCCCTCCAAAACCAAACCCGAATTCACCGAGTCGCGAATATTGCGCAAGGTCGCCATTAGCGACGACAAACCCTCCAAGGCATAGTATTCGCATTGCATGGGGATCAACACGCTATCCGCGGCGACCATGGCGTTTACCGTCAGCATATTCAGCGACGGCGGGCAATCGATCAACACGTAATCGTATTGCGCCTTAACCGGCAACAAAGCATCCGCCAGCCGCCGCTCCCGGTGCTGAGCGCTCATCAATTGCACTTCAGCGGCGGTCAGATCGGCATTACCGGGAATCAGATCGAAACCCAGTTCCGGATTTTGGATCACCACCCGCCCGACCGACACTTCCTCCAGTAACAGCTCGCAGCTGGAATGCTCGATATTGTCCTTGTCGACCCCGCACCCCATAGCCGCATTGCCTTGCGGGTCGAGGTCCACCAACAGCACCTTGCGCTTGGTGGCCGCGAAGGCCGCCGCCAAATTGACGCTGGTCGTGGTTTTACCCACCCCGCCTTTTTGATTGGTGACGGCAATAATTTTAGCCATGTGCAGCCTTCTCCAATCGAATTAAACACCGCTCGGCTTCGACACCGGGCACGGAAAGTGGTAGTACAGCATATTGCGAATTCAACATGATTAACTCGTCTTCGGGCAGCTGCCCTTTCATGGCCAAAAGCACGCCGTTTTCCGCCAACAGATGACCGCTTAATTTCAGTATGTCGCTCATGGCCGCGAACGCCCGGCAGATGACGGTAGAGCATAAGGGTTGCAGCCGTAATTCCTCGACCCGCCCGTGCACGACTTCGACATTGCGCAACTTCAACTCCAATACCGCTTGCCGGACGAAACGGGTTTTCTTCGAATTGGTATCGATCAGTACAAATTGAAATTCCGGCAAACATATCGCCAGCGGAATTCCCGGCAAACCCGCGCCGGTACCGACATCCGCCACCTTCGGCGGCTTAAGGTGAGGCAGCACCGTCAGACTATCCAAAATATGCAGATCGACCATTTGCAGCGGATCGCGCACCGCAGTCAGGTTGTAAGCCTTGTTCCACTTCTCGATCAACTTAACGAAATCATAAAGTTGCGTCTGCTGCCGTTCGGACAGGCTTAGCCCCAGAGCCGCCAGCCCGTCGGCCAATCTTACCCGGCAAGCCGTCATCAAGCGCTTTTCTTTTTCAAATGAACCAACAACAGCGAAATCGCAGCCGGAGTCACCCCGGGAATGCGCGACGCTTGGCCCAAGGTTTCCGGACGCTGTTTTTTCAACTTTTCACTGACTTCGTTGGATAGACCGGACACCAAACTGTAATCGACATTTTCCGGCAAGCGCCAATGCTCGTAACGTTGCGTGCGGTTGATTTCGGTCTGTTGCCTGTCGATGTAGCCCGCGTATTTAGCTTGTATCGCCACCTGCTCCGCCACGTCCTCGGCAACCTCTATTTCGTCGGTGAAACGCAGCAGATTCTCTACGTCGACTTCCGGCCGCCGCAACATATCCATCAAGCTGGCTTCTTTGAGTAATTTTTTACCCCAGTATTGTTCGGCCAACCCCGCTTCGTCGGATTCGGCGCGTATCCATTTTTTCGCCAGCTTGCCTTGCAAATTGGCAATCGCCTCGCGTTTTTCCTCGAAGCGCTGCCAGCGACTATCATCCACCAAGCCGAGTTCGCGGCCTTTTTCGGTCAAGCGCAAATCGGCATTGTCCTCGCGCAATTGCAAACGGTATTCGGCCCGACTGGTAAACATTCGGTAAGGCTCCGAAGTGCCGCGGGTAATCAAATCGTCAATCATCACGCCGATATACGCTTCTTCCCGGCCCGGACACCAGCTTTCCAAGCCTTTGCTCAAACGGGCGGCGTTCAAGCCGGCAATCAAACCTTGCGCCGCGGCCTCCTCGTAACCGGTGGTACCGTTGATTTGCCCGGCAAAAAACAAGCCGTGCATATACTTGGTTTCCAACGAGGCTTTCAAATCGCGCGGATCGAAAAAATCGTATTCGATGGCGTAACCGGGCCGCACGATTTCCGCATTCTCGAACCCCAACATGGTACGGATAAAACGGTACTGCACGTCAAACGGCAAACTGGTCGACACCCCGTTCGGATACACCTCGTTGGTAGTCAGCCCCTCCGGCTCGACGAAAATCTGATGAGAGTCGCGCTCGGCAAACCGCACGACTTTATCCTCTATCGACGGACAATAACGCGGACCGACGCCTTCGATGATACCCGAATACATCGGCGACCTATCCAACCCCGAGCGAATGATGTCGTGAGTTTGCTCATTGGTACGAGTGATATGGCAGCAGATTTGCTTCGGGTGCTGATCGCGACTACCCAGAAAGGAGAACACCGGCAGCGGGATATCGCCATGCTGTTCTTGCAGCTTGGCATAATCGATGGTGCGACCGTCAATGCGCGGCGGCGTCCCGGTCTTTAGCCTACCGACCCGAAACGGCAACTCGCGCAAGCGTTCCGCCAAGGCGATAGAGGCCGCATCGCCGGCGCGTCCGCCGCTGTAGTTGTCCAGGCCGATGTGAATGCGCCCGCCTAAAAACGTGCCGGCAGTCAGCACAACGGCTTGAGCGTTGAATTCCAAGCCCATTTGAGTCTTGACCCCTATCACCCGTTCGCCCTGCACCAGCAAGTCGGATACGGTTTGCTGAAACAAAGCCAGATTGGGTTGATTTTCCAGCGCGGTCCGCACCGCTTGCTTATAAAGCTGGCGGTCGGCTTGGGCACGCGTCGCCCGCACCGCCGGCCCTTTGCTGGCGTTCAAGATGCGAAATTGTATGCCGCCTTTGTCGATGGCTTGCGCCATGATGCCGCCCAAAGCGTCGACTTCCTTGACCAAATGCCCCTTGCCTATGCCGCCTATCGCCGGGTTGCAGCTCATTTGCCCCAGGGTTTCAATATTTTGCGTCAACAACAAGGTCTGCGCGCCGCAACGGGCCGCCGCCAGCGCTGCCTCTGTGCCGGCGTGACCGCCGCCGACTACGATTACGTCAAAGTCTTTCTGGAATTTCACAGGCAATTTATGTTCAAATACACGGTTCGGAATAAGCCCACATTTTAATAGCTTACAGAGAAAAAAGCATGAAAAAACAACGCAAAGCCAAACTCGGCGGCGCTAGCCCCGTCAATAACCCGGTCGCCAAGTTCGCCGGACGCTTCAACAAGGCACAAATTTTCGCCGACAAGCGCCAATACCGCCGCAAAGCCAAGCACCCCGGCGCGGAGCCTTTTGCAATCGTTTCAGCCGAGGCGATTGCAAAAGGCTCTGCCGCGACGCGCAGCACCGGTGCGGCACTCTGATCCGCCCCCGTTAAGGAATGCATACTCAGTGAAAGCAAGCATAGAAGACAAAGTTCGAACCCGGATTCCCACCAAACACGGCGAATTCATTCTGCACTACTACAGCAACACCCTGGACGACAAAGAGCACGTCGCTTTAGTCAAGGGCGAAGTAGCCGACAAAAACAACGTACCGGTGCGCATCCACTCCGAATGCTTCACCGGCGACGTATTCGGCTCGCGGCGTTGCGATTGCGGCGAACAACTGGACATGGCTTTGGACATCATCAACCAAACCGGTTACGGGGTACTGATCTATCTGCGCCAAGAAGGCCGCGGCATAGGCTTGTTGAAAAAACTGCAAGCTTACAACTTGCAGGATCAAGGCCTGGATACCGTGGATGCCAACATCCACTTGGGCCATTTGGCGGACGAACGCCAATACGACATCGCCGCGTTGATTTTGAACGCACTCAAAGTCCGTTCGATCCGGCTGATTACCAACAATCCGCAGAAAATCGACGAATTGACCAAACTCGGGATCCAGGTAAGCGAGCGAATTCCCATTCAAACCCACGTACATCACGACAATCTCGGCTATCTGAAAACCAAGATGGAACGCATGCGCCACTTACTGAAAGTGCCGGACAAAAAATAGCCGCCCGATGTTGGAACAATTGAAATTGCCGGCCTCAGCGCTCAAGCTGGCCGTAGACACAAACGACTTGGTGTTGCCGCACGCCGTGCGACCGCAAGGCATAGTCGGCCAACCGCGCGCGCAAGCGGCGCTAGCCTTCGGCATGGCCATGAAGGCGCCCGGCTACAACATATTCGTGATGGGCGAATCCGGGACCGGCCGTTTATCCTTGGTCAGTCAATACCTGACCGGTTTCGCCGAACAGCAAGACAGACCCTTGTGCTACGCCTACGTCGACAACTTCGAAAACCCGCGCGAGCCGGTGTTGGTGGAGCTACCGTCCGGCGAAGGCCATGAATTTTGCAAAGACATAGAAAAGCTGATAGACAACGTGCTGGCCACCTTCCCGGCCGCTTTCGAAAGCCCGAGTTACCAGCAAAAGCGCACCGCCATAGAGCGCCGATTCAACCAGCGCTATAACGCCGCGCTCGACTCGGTAGACGACAAAGCGCGCGAAGTCGGTGTAGTGTTGTACCGCGATAGCGACAGCATCAGCTTTTTACCGATACGCGACAACAAAGCCCTGGACGACGAACAATTCGCGGTATTGCCGCAAAGCGAACGCGACGCCTTTCACCAACACACCGAACAATTGGAAGAATATCTGGGCGAGGTATTGTTGGAATTGCCCCAGTGGCGGCGCGAACTGGCCGACGCATTGCGCCAATTGGACACCGACACGATCAAGCAAGCCTTAGAACCTTTGTTCACCTCGTTGAACGACAAATACCAAAACGTCGACGACGTCATCACCTATCTGGCGGAAATCGAGAAAAACCTGGGCAATACCGTCGGCGACATCCTGCTGCCCAACCGCAACCCCGATAACAGAGAGCATGCGGCCAAACGCCTGCAGCTGATAGAACAATATCTGCCCAACATCCTGGTCGATTACAAACACGACGACAGCGGTGCCCCGGTGGTCTACGAGCCGCATCCCACTTACCAGAATCTGTTCGGGCGCATCGAATATCAAAACGATCAAGGCACTCTGGTCACCCATTACCGGCGCATCTGCCCCGGTTCGCTGCACCGCGCCAACGGCGGCTATCTGATATTGGACGCCGAAAAAATCCTGACCTACCCCTTCGTCTGGGAAGGTTTGAAGCGCGCTTTGAAAGCCGGCAAAATCGAGATCGAATCGCCGTACTCGGAGTTAGGCGTCAATACCATTACCCTGAAACCCGAGGTGATTCCGCTCAACGTCAAAATCGTACTGGTCGGCGCGCGCGACACCTATTACCTGTTGGAAGAGCTGGATAGCGAATTCAATGAAATGTTTCGGGTCTTGGCGGATTTCGACGATTATCTCAACCGCAATCCGGACAACTTGGCCCAATTCAGCCAATTAATGCTGAACCACGCCCGCGACGCAGGCACCCAACCCTTAACCGACGCCGCATTGCTGCGCTTGATCGAACACAGCTGCCGCGTGGCGGAACACCAGCAGCGCTTGTCGGCCCATGTCAATCAATGCCTGGAAATCATCGTCGAAGCCAATTTATGGGCCCGGCAGACCCACGCCCCCAACATCGACCAAGCGCAAATCGAGTTGGCGCTCAAGGCCCGCGAACAACGCAACGGCCGTATCGCCGAAGCCATACTGGAAGAAATGCTGGACGGCACCATTTTGATAGACACCGCCGGCGACGCGGTCGGCAAGGTCAACGGCCTGACCGTAATCGATATCGGCGACAGCAGTTTCGGCGCGCCGGCCCGCATCACCGCCACCGTGCATCCCGGTTCGCGCGGCATCGTCGACATCGAGCGCGAAGTGGAATTGGGACAACCCATACACTCCAAAGGCGTGATGATATTGACCGGTTATCTAGGTCATTGCTACGCCCAGCAATTTCCGCTGGCCATTTCCGCCAGTATCGCGATGGAGCAATCCTACGGTTACATCGACGGCGACAGCGCTTCGCTAGCCGAACTGTGCTGCTTGATTTCGGCGCTGACCCGGATTCCGATCAAACAAGGCATTGCACTGACCGGCTCGATCAACCAATACGGCGAAGTTCAAGCCATCGGCGGCGTCAACGAAAAAATCGAAGGCTTTTTCAAGCTCTGCGCGGCCCGCGGCCTGACCGGGCAGCAAGCCGTGATCATCCCCGCCTCGAACAAACCGAATTTGATGCTGAACCAGGAAGTTATAGACGCCGTCGGCAAAGGCCTGTTTGCGGTTTACACGGTCACCAGCGTTGATGAAACCCTATGTTTGTTGATGAATAGAGAAGCCGGGGTAGCCGACGCCGAAGGCAACTATCCCCAAGGTACCATCAATTTCGAAGCGGTGGCGCGCCTGAAACAAATCTCCGAAATGACCCAGGACGACGGCGAAGCCGGCGAAACCTAACCACACCCCCTATCTTCGCTTTCGTCTCCGACAACTCACGGTTGCAGGCTCCGTACCCCCCGCACATCCCTTTACCAAGCCTTACCCCAGCCTAGCCGCCGCCGTCCGTGTTTCTTTGTAACCCTCTCCTTCCCGCTTAGCGGTATTGACCGACCTGCTCGCGGCAAATACCGCAATGCTGTGGGAAATCACCTACTCCGCGGTCACCCGTTCGTCGACAATCAATCTATAGAATATTGATATTAATAAAAAAGTTTGTATTGGCACACTAGATGACTCCAAAAGCCCAGCCCGAACTCACCGTTCGGTCTGTTTCGCAAGCCTACGGCTTGCCAAAAGCGCCGGCCTTCCAAGTTCGAAGGCAAACAAGCCCTCTCAGAACCACCATGCAGCCGGCACCTTTCACAATTAAAAGAACGGAGTCATTTCATGCAACTATCGAACACTGCAGTCGGCCACCCCCGGCTAAGTCATACGGTATTGGCAATGATGATCGCGGCCAATCTTGCAATTCCCCTGCAAGCGGCCGAGGCGGCTAGTCCACCTAAGATCAGCGCGAAAGCCAAATTGGACAAAAAACTGAATAAACTGGTCGTCAACGGAAAAATCAAAGGGATTACCTCCCAAACGATGGTCAATGTTTACGACGTTTCTGACCATCGCTTACTGTATTCCGGGCAAAGCGATCAAAAATCGCGGTTTAACTTTCAATTCGCCCAAGACGCCATACCCTGCGGCCTGCAAATCGTAGTCGGCGACAGCAAAACCAACCTCGCGGTGCGTGGCGCCGACAAGACCTGCAAAGTCCAACCGTCTTGCGCCATCGACGGCGGAAACCGTTCTGTCAGCGCCGGTAGCGTGCAAACCTTTACCGTCGCACCCGGCAAGGGCAAAACCAATAAAAATCTGACTTACGCCTGGAGCTTCGGCGCCAACAATCCGCTGGCCGAAGACGGTACGCTAGCCGACGCCGCGACCGGCAGCTCGGTCAGCCATAGTTTCAGTCAACCGGGTTTGTACCGAGTTAGCGTGGAAGGCGCTAATAGCGGCGGCGACAGTTGCAGCGATGCCGTCACAGTGTCGGTCGCCCCGGCCGCGGGCAGCAATCCTTACGCTACCGTGGCCGAAGCGGCCGCCCGCCCCAAAACCGCAGCGGGCATGCCGAATGCGGACGGCAGCAACGACGAAAACGCTTACGTGGTGTTTCCGTTCGAAGAAATGGGCATGGAAGGCGGTAGCCAGATCAACATTCCGTTCAACCCGTTATTCCCGTATAACGCGATGAACGCCCAGGTCGTCCAAAAAATCGAGCACAAACCCGTCCTGGTTAACTCCAACGACATTTCGGTGTATTACTCGGCCGCCATCAATCCAACCGACCCGGCCGGCAACGATTCGATCAACTCCACCAGCCAAAACTTGTTTGCCGACGGCATCGGCGCTAACTTCGACTGGGACGCCACCGTCGCCGCCGCGTCCACGACCGGCGAGACTGTCTATAAAAACGGACACGAATTTACCAACGCCATCATCGCTAAAACCGAGTTTTGGGATAAAGCCCGTCAGCCGAATGCCGGCAAATTGACCACGCCAACGGTAGAAAAAGGCTTATCGCAAGCCGATACCCAAAACAGCGTGGCCGGAGCCGCTTTGATAAAACCCGATCAGGGCATACGCGGCAATTCGGACTCTGCGGCCGGAGTTCGAGAAATGCCGGGCATAGACAATCCCTACCAGGCGAACGAAGCCAAGCCTTTCGATTACACCGGCAATTTATTCGTGGCCCAAAACATCCCGCTAACCAACGTGGACGACCAAGGCCGCATCAACCCCTATCCGCTGTTGCGGGTCGAAGCCAAAACCGGCAACCAAACCGTGGCCGCTACCGACGGCGTGTATACCACCGCCTCCGAAACCGGCTGCGTCGCCTGCCATTACAAAGGCGAGAAAGGGTCGGACGACAAAGTCTGGCGCACCCCGGTCAGGATCACCGAGCTGGTGAATGCGGACGGCACACTGGGCCCGGCCACCGGTAAGGGCGAGTTTCCGTTCGAAGGCGCCGACCCCGATCCGGCGACTTTCGAGCTGACCGACGATCCTATTGCCAACTTTAAAGCTTACGGTTACGGTCCGGCGGTACATAACACCTTCGACAACAAGTTTCCGCTCGATCCCAGCCTGAAAATGCAAGCCGACGGTATTCAACTGGAATTCGACGCCAACGGCATCCGCAAAGACCGGGTAGCGGAATCGCGCTGGCTGAAGCCGGACGGCAGCACCGCTGAGACCAATCCGACTAACGATCCCAGCTGGAAATTGCAAATCCGTCTAGCGTTCAGGGACTCCTCTTACTACGGCGAGGATACCTGGCAAAACCGGGAAAAAGCCGCGCGCTGGAACACCATGTTGATGCACGACTACATGACGCCGATCAATTACCGCAATACCCGCGACGACATCTTCGCCGAAATTGCCGATGATCAGTACACGACCACGCGCAACACGGTCACCATGTGCGCTTCGCACCACGGCAGCACCCTGAAACTGGACACCGGCGCGGCGGCCTTGAACACCACCACGGTGTTATCGCTGTGGACCCGAACCACCCATGCCTTTCACGGCAAGATGCAAGTGTATAAGCGCGACGTCTCAGCCAGCGAAGCGGCGGACGGACAAGCCCATCAACAAGGCGAGCTGATTCGCAACGAGCGCGGCCACCCTATCATGCTCGGAGGCCGCGGCTGGGATCCGGCCAACCTGGACGCGCAAGGCCTGTATCTCAAAAAAGATACCGACGGCAATTACACGGTCAAACAAGACGTATTGCCGTTCTACCATCGCAACAACTGGGCTCCCGAGCAATTTCCCGCTCATGCCTTGGGCCGGGAAATGCTGCCGGTCGGCGAAAATATTGCTATGGAAGAAAACTGCTTGACCTGCCATACTGGCAATACCGAGAAGAGCTACCGCGATATCCACCATGCCGCCGGCATGAAATGCGACAGCTGCCACGGCGGCATGCTGGCGGTCGGCCAAAGCTACCCCAACGAAATGTACGACGGCAACCGCACTTACGCCGGCATGCTGGGCGAGGACGATCCGCATAGTCTGGGCGCGAGCGATTGGCGCCGGCAATGGATAGACGAACCCGATTGCGGCTCCTGCCACGTGGGCGATGCGAATCTGGATAAAGACGGCGAAGCCGGCTTGAATCATTACTTTAGTGCCGGTGCGTTAAAACAAGCCTGGCTGGACAACGACCCGTCGGCCGCATCCATCTTTCCGGTCAACGCCCGCTTTGCGGTGATGCCAAGCGTGGAAACCATCAAGGAAAAACAAACCGTCAGCGGCGTAACCAGCTATGTCGACCGGGACATTTCCCAAGCACTGTACCGGAAAAGTTACGACGTACACGGTAGCGGCGCCAACGGTAATTTGTATTGTTCGACTTGCCACGGCGGCTCGCATGCGCTTTGGCCTAACAAAGACCCGAACGCCAACGACAACCTAACCTCCAAGCAATTACAAGGTTATGACGGCAACATAGCCGAATGCTCGACCTGCCACATCAAGGACGACTTCAAAACCGGTTTGGTGGCCACTGCAGGACCGCGTAGCGTAGCGCAAGGCTATCGGGAAGGCGAAGTCGTCGCGCCGACCGGCTCCGGCAATGCCTACTTGGCCGGACCGCACGGCATGCATCCTGTTGGCGACCCCTACTGGTACGCTCACGCCGAGGGCGCCGGCACCAACACCAGCAAAGGCAAGCACAAGGACGAGCTGAACGGCGGCTGGCATAACGACATGGCCAAAAAACCCGGCCCGGACGGTGAAGACCAATGCGCGGCCTGCCACGGCGCGGACCACAAAGGTACTCGTTTGTCGCGCTCCTTAGTCAATAGGGAGCTGATCAACGCTAAAGGCAAAACCGTCAAGATCGTCAAAGATCAGGTAATAGGATGCGATTTGTGCCATAGCCTGCAAAAAAGCTTCACCGACGTACCGACCGGCCAAGCGCAACTGCACAAGCCACCGGAGCAAGCCGCCGTGAGCAGCCAATCCGGCGGTAACGGAACCGGCGGACATTAACCCTGCCCTGCTTGTATCTATCCCGGCGCCGAAACGTGACTAGCGCTTAGACGCCGGGATGCTAATCGGCTACCCGATTCGTCCCGGTAAGCGGAGCGAGCAGCATAGCCCGCCCCGCTTACATCCTTAAAATGTCCGTTGCCATTGAATCTCCCCCCAATACACTTGCGATTACTCTAACGCGGCCTGATCCATATCCCGCGCCGGCAATTTTTCGATGAACCAGGGATGAATCAGCGCGCCTACTACGAAGCCGCCCAAATGCGCCCACCAAGCGGAATTGCCGCCCACCCCCGGAAATACGGCGGATGCGGTCAGCTCTTGCAATTGCAAGATAACCCATACCCCTAAAAACGCGATGGCCGGAATTTCGAAAAACAGCGGAAAGAACAAGATAGGCACCACGATGGCCACTTGCGCATACGGAAAACGGAAAAAATAAGCGCCTAAAACCCCGGCTATCGCACCCGACGCCCCGACCACCGGTACTACCAAATTTTGCGAAAAATACCATTGGGCGAAAGTGGCCAGCAAACCGCAAATCAGGTAAAAGACTAAAAACCGACCGTGTCCCATCAAATCTTCGATGTTATCCGCGAATATCCACAGGAACATCATATTGATAGCTAAATGGGCCCAGCCGCCGTGCAAAAACAAACTGCTGAGAAAGGAAAAGTAATGATCCGGCGGCAAACCGAAATGCTGCGCCCACACCGGATTGGTATAGCGAATCGGCACCATGCCGTATTTGTATAAAAAATGCTGAGCCATGGGATCGGGCATCGCAATCATGGACAGGAACACCAACACGCATATGCCCATGATGGTCCACGTCACATAAGGCGTGATCGAACAAGGGATAGAATCTCTGATCGGTATCATTTGGGGTTTCCTTAAGTCAAGTTAGCACCCAAGTTAAGAGTTAGCTCAAAACATTTCGTTCCACGCCTTCTCCAAACGTTGTACGGAAACCGGGTAAGCGGTTTTCAATTGCTGCGCAAACAGCGACACCCTAAGCTCTTCCATTTGCCAACGAAACAACTGACGTTCCGGGGTCGGCTGACCGGTTTTCAACTGCTTTTCCACCTGCTGCCAATAGCGTTGCCACAGGCGTTTCAATCCTTGCGTTTCGGTTGTGTCCGGCTTTTGTTTTTCCAGCCGGAACTCCGCGGCCTTCAAATAGCGCACCAGGGCCGGCAACTGCGCGGCCGGGGTGTGACGTAAACAGCCCCTGAACAACAGCAACGCCAATTGCTGTTCTATATCCTCGCGCAAGGCCGGCACAATACCGGGTTGCTGCAAGCGGGCGCGCAACGATTGGTAGTTTGCCAAGATTTCCCCAACTTGCTTGCCTATTTGGTTGCAAGTGGTCAATAACGCCGATTTTTGCTCGGCCAGTACCGTTTCGAATCGCTGCTGCGTTCGTATGTTTTTATCCTCGACAAACACCGCGCTGAAAATCGCATACAACAGATCGTCCTTGAACTCGCCGCCGGCACGGTCCTTTAATAGCGGATGCGGCGGAAGCTGGTTATAAGCCAGTTGCAAGGCTGGGGCCACGCCGTGGTTTTTTAAAATGTATTGCGCATCCTTTTTGCAGACCAATTGATACAGCTTGGTCAGACCGTCGAAATGGGCCAGTTCGGCCTTGTGCTGGGTTTCCAGAATCTTCACCCCAACCGTTGGTCCCTCATCCACAATCGCCGGAAAACCGATGAAGCTCTGGCCTTTTTGCATGAACTGCCAAGTCTCCGGCAAGTCGTCGAAGGCCCAGGCGATACAGCCGGTGTAATTCATTTCCTCTTGCGCCAGCTTGTCGAAACTGTCGCCGGCCTTGGTGGCGAACTGAGCCTGTAATTTGGCGAGATTGCGGCCGTAACCGATGGCCCGGCCGGCATCGTCCACCACCCGAAAGTTCATCTTCAAATGCTCGGGCAAGGCGTCCGACTGCCATTCGTTGAGCGGAATCGCCTCGCCGGTCAATTTGCGCAAGCGGTTACTCAGCCATTCGTACAGCGAACCTTTAAAATCCGGCTCGATTTCCAGGCAGGCCTTGGCGGTGTTCGGCACTGGCACAAAGTGTTTGCGCAGATGCTTGGGCAAGGCCTTGATCAAGGCCACCACTTTTTCTTCCAGCATGCCCGGCACCAGCCAGTCGAACGGCTGCTGGCGAATCTGGTTGAGCTGGTGCACCGGCACGATGGCGGTGACGCCGTCCTCGTCGTGGCCTGGCTCGAAGCGGTAATGCAACTCGATGGTCAGATCGCCGACTTTCTTGCTGTCCGGAAAATCCCAGTCGTTGATTTGGTTGTCGTCGTTACGGGTCAGGTCTTCTTTGGTCAGGAACAGGATTTTGGGATTGTTGCGCTCAACCTGCTTGCGCCACTGGTCCAAGGTAATGCCGCTGACGATCTCGGCCGGCAGTTTCTTGTCGTAAAACTGGTACAGCCATTCCTCATCCTCGATCAAATCGACCCGGCGGCCCTTGTGCTGGATATAACCCACCTCCTCCAGCAGCTTCTCGTTAGCTTTAAAAAACGGCGCGTTGGAGTGGTAATCCTGATTGACCAGCGCATGGCGGATGAACATCTCCCGCGCCGCCTTAGGATCGACGTTTTCGTAAGGCACTTTGCGCTTGGCGGTCAAGGTCAAGCCGTATAGCAAAGTCCGCTCGTAAACGCCGCAACGGCCGGCGTTTTTCTCCCAATGCGGGTCGTAATAATTGCGCTTGACCAGATGCTGAGCGCAAGCTTCTATCCATTCCGGCTCGATCTTGGCAACGGTGCGGGCGTAGACCTTGCTGGTTTCGACCTGCTCGGCGGCCATGATCCACTTGGGCCGCGCCTTGTGCTGGCCGGAACCGGGGAAGATGAAAAACTTCAGGCCGCGCGCGCCCAAATATTCGTATTGCTCGTGGCGAAAGCCGATATTCGACAGCAAACCCGGCAGCAAGGCCATGTGGATTTGCTCGTAGTTGGCCGGATTGCCGGCGGTCTTCAGACCCAAATCGCCGCGCGCCACCTGCATGATTTGAGTGTGAATGTCGTGCCATTCGCGCATGCGAATGTAGGACAGAAAATTGTCCTGGCAGTACTTGCGCAGTTTGCTGTTGGTCAGGTGTTTCTTCTGTTCCTCGAAGGCGTTCCACAGATTCAACAGCGTCAAAAAGTCCGAATCCTCGGCCTTGAACTGGGCGTGCTTGGCTTCGGCTTGCGGCAGTTTGTCGGCCGGCTTGTCGCGCGGGTCTTGGATGCTCAACGCAGAGACGATGATAGACACTTCGTGCAGCGAGCCCAATTGCGCCGCCGCCAACAGCATCCGCGCCAGTTTCGGGTCGGTCGGAATCTTCGCCAGTTGCCGGCCGGTGTCGGTCAGATTGCCTTGTTTGTCCAAGGCATCGACTTCGAACAGCGAGGTTTTGCCGTCACGCACCATTTTTTCGTCGGGCGGCTCGACGAACGGGAATTCCTCGATGTCGCCCAGCTTCAGCGCCGCCATCTGCAAGATCACCGACGACAGATTGGTTCTTAAAATCTCCGGATCGGTAAATTCCGGCCGCGCCAGATAATCTTCCTTGGAATACAAGCGGATGCAGATACCTTCCGCAACCCGGCCGCAGCGCCCTGCCCGCTGGTTGGCGCTGGCTTGCGAGATGCGCTCAATCGGCAAGCGTTGGATCTTGCTGCGGGCACTGTAGCGGCTGATGCGGGCGTGGCCGGAATCGATCACGCAACGAATGCCGGGCACGGTCAGCGAAGTCTCGGCGACGTTGGTGGCCAACACGATGCGCGGTTTGTTGCCGGAAGGCTTGAACACCCGCTCCTGCTCGGCGACGCTGAGCTTGGAATACAGCGGCAACACTTCGTAGCGGCCGTTGTTATGCGACTTGCGCAAGGATTCGGTAGTCTCGCGAATTTCGTGCTCGCCGCTCAGGAAAATCAAAATGTCGCCGCGCAAATCCCGGTACAGCTCGTCCACCGCATCCAGAATCGCTTGCTGCAAGTCGGCCGAAGTTTCGTCGTCTTCCTCGATCAACTCGATCGGTCGGTAGCGAATATCCACCGGATAAGTGCGGCCGGAGACGTTGACGATGGGCGCGCCGTTAAAATGCTTGGCGAATCGTTCCGGGTCGATCGTCGCCGAAGTAATCACCACCTTCAAATCCGGCCGCTTCGGCAACAGCCAGCGCAGATAGCCCAGCAGAAAGTCGATGTTCAGGCTACGCTCGTGGGCCTCATCTATGATCAGCGTGTCGTACTGGTTTAGATAGCGGTCGTTCTGGGTCTCGGCCAGTAAAATACCGTCGGTCATCAGTTTGACCAGCGAATTCGGCGCGGTCTGGTCGTGAAAGCGCACCTTGTAACCGACGGTATTGCCGATGGCCTGACCCAGTTCCTCGGCGATGCGGTCGGCCACGGTGCGCGCCGCGATCCTTCTCGGCTGGGTGTGGCCTATCATGCCGGTTATGCCGCGACCGATCTCCAGACAAATCTTCGGCAACTGCGTGGTCTTACCGGAGCCGGTCTCGCCGCAGACGATGGTGATCTGGTTGTTCCTGATTAATTCGGCAATCTCGTCCTTCTTGCCGCTGACCGGCAAATCCGGATACTCGATCACCGGCACCGAGGCCCGCCGCTGCATGCAACGGCTCACCGAGCGCTCGACTTTGTCGGCCAGTTGCTGGAGTTGCCCGCCTACATCCTTGCCCTTGCCCGCCTCGTTGCGCAAGCGGTCAAGCTGGCGTTTGAGGCCGTAGCGGTCGGCGCTCATGCAGCTGGCAAGGTTTCGGGAAAGTTGTTTCAGGGTTTCGGCTGAGGACATCGGATGTAGCAGGTAAAAAGCGGGCGATTATACGGGGTTTGCGTCAGTTGATTGTTCTGGCAATAAACGGTATTGCAGCCGAAAGCCTTCAAAGCTAGCTCGAATTTCGGCAACGGTTTGCTCCAGCTCAGGACCCATTCGCAAGACATCATCCCGGCGGGACTCGCCGATTTCCTGCAACACGGCATAGTAATAAGGCTTCAGATGTTCTTTCAGATTTAGATGTCGATACTTTTCATTTTCGAACAATTTCAATGCGAATGCGGTTTGACCTTTGGCAACTAACATCAAAACTAGCAAAGGAAGCAATATCCTCATTTCATCTTGGTCTCCCTCGAGTTCAATCAAGGCTTGATCGATAAAATTGAAAGCCTCAAGATAATCTTCGTTCCATAGGGTCACCAATCCCAACAACTTATTTGAAACAGCTTTCGGCTCAATCTCCAAAGCGTTACGGAGTAGCTTTAGCGCTTTACCCGGCTGCAGGCCGTGCATCAAATAAAAGGTAGAGAAATCGCATATCGCTTCTGCATCGCCCTCACCCGCTGCTACCGAAAAATAGTGTTCGGCAAGTTCCAATTTATCTTGTTCAGCATAATTTTTGGCAAGATCAATCGTCGCATCTGAAAATCCCTTTTCAATGGCTAAAAGATAATAACGCTCTGCTCTTTTAAACTTTCCTTGATCTTGATGTAAACGAGCCAATGCCCAAAAGCCAACCGGGAGACCTTTCTCCACAGTTTTTTGATAGTAAGACTCGGCCAGCTTCAATTTGCCCTCATCTTGATAAAAAACACCCGTCAATCCCATTGCCCTTGGGATACCTTTTTCAGCTAGAGGCAATATAAGCTTCAACGCCTCTTTTAAATCGCCTTGTCTATATGCTTCATCTGCTTTATCGAACAACACATAATCCGACTCCGGCAAACTCTCAGAAATTTGCGGCAAGAATTCCCGCGTCGTATCCAATAGCCGCTGCTGCAACTCCAAATCCCGCAAACTCTGCGCCAGTGCCTGACTCCACAACAACGCATGACGCGGCGCCAATTTGCCTTGTTTCAAAGCATCCATATGCCGTTCTGCGCGCTCGGCCAACTCTTGCTCGTCGCACCAACTCTCCAAAAACTTGACCAGCCAAATCGCCCGTTGCTTGTCGTTCTTGCGCCCCAGCCGCATCAAACACCAGATATTGAAGAAGCGATCTTCCAATTGGTAGAGATGATTCTTGGTCGAGGTGGGAATACAGCGGATCAAACGGTTTTTTTCCAACTGCTTCAATTGCGCGGAAACCAATTTGCTGGCTAGCTTGGTTTTGGCGGCAATTTCCTTGGTGGACATGGCGTCCCAACCCAGGGCAATGGCATGGACGATGGATTGTTGCTGGGTCGGCAGGTCGTCCAGCCGGTGTTTGTACAGTGGCGTGACTCGGTCCAGCAGCATTTCCAAATCGTCCAAGGCGCTGCCGTGGTCGTCCAGAAAAATTTCGAACAGTAGAATCATCGTGCGCGGCACGCCGGCGGTCAGGCGGCGCAGAGCTTCGACTTTGCCGGCTTTGGTTTGCAGAATTTCCCGCATTTTTGCGGTCTGCTCGGCGTTGCCCAAGCCCAACAGTAATTCGTGGGTTTCCTCGCGATTGAGGCCGGACAAGGTTTTGACGGTAAAAAACTGGAAAAACGGTTTGCCTTGGTCGTAATGCTGTTCCAACATTACCGCGGAGGCGCCGACGATGCGGACGCGGCGATTGGTTTGCAGGATTTCCCGCAGGCGCTGCTGATCGCGAATGTCGAATTTTTCCAGCATTTCGCCCAGGTTGTCGATCAACAGCAACACGCTTTTATCGGCTTGTTGCAAGGCATCGGCCAAGATCGAAAAACAATCCTTTTCGTAGTGCGGCGACGCATAGGCCTCTTCGAACCGCTCCGGCAACGCTTCGAACTCGGGTCGTTCGGCCAGATAGTCGCCGACCAATTCCCACAGCCGGCACAGCGAGGTCACCGAGTATTCTTCTTCGCGGAACAGTACCGGTATCAGCCAAGGCGACAATTCGGCATCGTCGCGCACGCAAATCGACAATTTGCGCAGCAGCGTGGTTTTGCCTTGGCCGCGCAGGCCTTGAATGATGGTGTGTTTGAAGGTTTGCTCCGGCTCGGTTTGACGGATGCGTTGCAGCAGTTCGGCCAAGGTGTCGCGGCGCACCACGAAACGTTCGACGAATAAGTCTTCCTGCATTTCCTGCGGGTTATAAATGGCGGCGACAGTCATGTTCGGGCTCCGCTCAGTTGGCGATTTCTTTCCACCACCAGGCGCGCAGCACCGGGGAGATGAAACGCAAACGGTTGTATTCGTCGCGAGCCAGATAGCCGTCGTGTTGCAGGATGTTCAACAAGCGGGACACTTTGTCGATGACTTCGTGTTGCACCGCCAAATTGCAGGCTTCGCCGTAATCGATACCCAGGCGCTCCGGGTCGGCCGCCAAGCTAAGCAGGGTTTTGCAGAAACGGTATTCCTGTTTGGTGAGCGCTTGCGGCTTTAGCCGGTTGTGCCAGTGCTCGAAGTTGTGGCGATGGCCGATCATGGCTTGAAAAGCCTCGTCGATATGTTGTTCCGCCAGCGGCGATGCGTGAAGTTCGTCGACCAGCAAACTGATGTAAAACGGCGCCAGCCAATCGATACGATCCATCACCGTTTCCAGCCAGGTGTCGTTGGCTTGTAGCGATTTTTTATCCAGTAAACACTGCAAATAATCCCGAGCCTCGTCGCGGCGGAACGGGCGCATTTTGATTTCGCGCAGGTCGTTGATGTGTTTGGTAAACCCCATGCCCTCCACGACGTTTTGCAAGCCGATGGAGCCGGCATATAGGAACCGGATTTTGCCTTTGTAGCGGGGCTCTTGCCGTAGTTCGCGCTGAGTGGTCAATAACTTGCGCACGTGCTGAATGCCTGCGTTTTCGCGAATGTTTTCCAAGGCCTGCGGAAATTCGTCCAGCATCAATACGATGGGCCGGCCCGGTTCAAGATGTTCCAGTAATCGGCAAAACTCGGCGTGATAATCCAGCGCCTTGGCATCGCCGAACCTGACGCTTTTACCCACCTCTTGCACGTTGATCGTTTTGAAGCGGCTACTGATTTGCCATCCCAAGGCGTCCCAACGATTCAAAAAACTTTGATCGACCAAATGAGAAAGCAACTTTCGATAGAACTCGTCGACGGTATCCGCCGATTCCACGATCACGTAAGTCGGAAGAAAAGCCTCCGGCGCATTGGCTTCCAGATATTGCATTAACTGGGTTTTGCCGATGCGGCGATGACCGCTGAGAATGACGTTTTCACTTGCAAGCAAACGCTCGGTCAGCACTTGCAACACATCGGTTAGAGGTTGGTATTGAGGCACGACAGACTCCCGGCAAAACTTTTACTGCCATGCTATTAAGCAATAAATTTTTTGTCAAAATACTTGGCAAAAAATTTATTGCTTAATGTTCGCGCCTCCAGCTTAGAAACCCGTCTTGTAACTGCCCGCCCACATCTTTGCCCTTCCACGCCTGGCCGCGCAGCGCAATCTATCCAACTGGCGTTTGAAACCGTGGCGGAAAGCCGGCATACACCAAGACAGGATAAAATATTCGTACACCCGACTGTAGGAAATAAGCCGTCAATACCCTCAAGCGGAGTTTGACAACCTTTGCTCTTCGCTCTTTGTGTCACGTCACATGCTAGCGCCGTTGTACGGCCCAACTTGCTAAAAGTCGATTAGCGGTCGGCAATTTGGCAAACTTCATCTAATTTTATGGGAGGTAGGCGCAACGGTGCGGTTAGCCGGAAAGCTTGGGCCGGTTCGGTGGCAAGTAGACTATCGAAGTCCGGTGTTAGCGGCTAGGCCGACGTTGCCGGCGGTTTGTTCCGACGACATAGATTTGGGGAAATGAATGAACGCAGCATCGTTAGTTAAACAAGTCGACAACGTGTTTTCGTTGCCTGATATCGTGGTCAGGGTCAATCAACTGCTGATGGCGCCGGAGCCGGATTTTGCCGAGCTGGAAGCCACGATATTACACGATCCCGGCCTGACCGCTGCCATATTGAAAATGGTCAATAGCGCGCTATATAGTTTTCCGAGCAAAATCGACACCTTGTCCAGGGCGATTTCCATCATCGGGCTGAACGATCTGAAAGCCATCGTCATCGGCACTTCGGTTACTCAGCAATTCAAGGATATTGCCTCCGAATTGGTGAATATGGATATTTTCTGGAACCACAGCGTGGTGCGGGCGATATTGGCCAAAGATTTGGCGGTGCGCTTAAAGTTAGGGAATACGGAACGGTTTTTTATTGCCGGCTTATTGAGCTGTCTGGGCAAGTTGATTTTGTACAGCCGTTTTCCGGCCGAGTCGGCCAAGGTAATAGGCAGCGGCGAATTGGACGAAATGGCGCTGGCCAAAGCCGAACAAGCCGAATTCGGTTTCGATTACTGCGAAGTCAGCGCCGAGCTATTGAAAGCCTGGCAATTACCGGCCGACATCTGGGAATTGATTGCCTACCAGCTAAAACCCATGGACTGCGCGGAGAGACAGACCGACGCTTGCGTGATGCACGTCGCGCTGGCGGTTTCCAGCACGATTCAACCTTCGGTCGGACACGAAATCTGCGATATTCGTACCCGCATCGCGGCACAGGATTTTTTGCCGGGGGTTTTGGAACGTTTAGAACTTAGCGTCGAGGAAATCGCCGACGTCGCCGACGAAGCGATGTTCCAATCCTTGGACGTAATTTCCATTTTGCGCCCGCAAAGCATGAGCATTTACTAAGCGCTACGCATTTGCCGTAGCGGCTTCACGTTGGTGGCGCCGGCGTTGCCGTCTTGTAAGAGTTGTAAAAAATGTTGCAGAAAGCCCGGCAAATACAGCGGTTTCAAATAGGCGATTTTGGTTTGCGAGTGCGGGATGAGCGACGATAAATCCACGCGCAGTAAATCGCCGTCCAGCGCGCTTTCGTATGAAGTACCGGCAATGATGCCCACTCCTGCGCCTTGCCGAACATAGGTTTTGATCACGTCGGAATCGGCCGCCGACAGTACCGCATTCAACTGCAAGCCCGCTTGTTGAAAGGCTTTGGCGATGTTGCTGTAACCCGTATAGCCCGGCGAGTAAGTCAAGAGCGGGTGAGATGCCAGGTTTTGCAGGCTGACCGCTTGCTCCGCGAACGGGTGACCGTGCGGTACCACGGCGATATGGTGCCATTCGTAACAAGGCACTACCGCCAACTGTTCGTCTTCGTCCAGTTTTTCGGTGCATATCGCGATATCCGCCTCGTGCTGGTGCAGCAAGTCGACGATTTGATGCGGCGACGCTTGTACCATGTAAATTCGGATGTGCGGAAATTGCTGGCGAAAACGGCGGATAGGGCCGGGTAGAAAATATTTGGCCTGAGTATGAGTAGTGGCGATGCGCAATTCGCCGTCTCTGTGATTTTTGTATTCCCTGGCGATGCTCAGAATATTGCGTTTAGCCAGTTCGATCGCCTCGATTTGCGCCAGCACCCGTTCGCCCAGCCGAGTGAAGCCGACGATTTTCTTGCCGGTTCGGTGTAGCAAAGGATTACCCAGTTCGTCTTCCAACAACTGAATTTGTCGGCTGGCGGCCGATTGCACGATATTCAATTTGTCGCCGGCTTTGGACAAGTTGAAAGCGGTGGCTTGCAATACCCGCAGCAATTCCAATTGGCTAAAGTTCATGGTTCGCGTTCCCGTGTGCGCTGCTGATCGGATAAAGTGCTAGGCAAACCAACGCGCTTGCTTGATGCGCAGTTTGACCGGCTGGCCTTTTTGCAAGTTAAGGGTTTTAAATTGCTCGTCCGCCACCTCGGCGTACAGCGTGGCATTTGGGTCGCTAGGGTCTTCCCGTTGCAATTCCAGGCGGATGAAGCCGCCCAAATGCTGCCAGTCCTTAACCCGGATCGGCGAATGGTCCGCTTTGTTGACTTCGATATGGTGCGGACGCACATGGGCGACGTTGCCCTGTTTGTCGCCTACAGCCAGGTCTATGTTTTGCAACCACGGCGCATCGTCCCGGCCGAAGTGCAGTACGTTGGTATGACCGATGAAGCGCGAGACGAAATCGCTGTGCGGGTGGTCGTAAATTTCGCCGGGGCTGCCTTTTTGCTCGATTTTGCCGTGGTTCAACACCACGATTTGGCTGGCGACTTCCATGGCTTCTTCCTGATCGTGGGTTACGAAAATGCTGGTAACGTTCAGTTCCTGATGCAAATGCCGCAACCACAGCCGCAAGTCTTTGCGCACGCTGGCGTCCAACGCGCCGAACGGTTCGTCCAGCAACAATACGGAGGGTTCCACGGCCAAGGCGCGGGCCAGGGCTATCCTTTGCCGCTGGCCGCCGGACAGTTGCTCCGGAAACCGGTCGTGCAGCCAATCCAATTGCACCAACTGCAATAAGGCGTGCACTTTGTCTCTGATTTGCGCTTCGCTGGGGCGCAATTTGCGCGGCTTGACCCTTAAGCCGAAGGCGATGTTGTCGAACACCGTCATGTGCCGGAACAAGGCGTAATGTTGAAATACGAAACCTATTCGGCGTTCTTTGACCGGTTGTGCGGTGACATTGTCGCCGAGCAGGTAGATTTCGCCCCGGTCGGCGGTTTCCAGACCGGCTATGATGCGCAACAGCGTGGTTTTTCCGCAGCCGGACGGGCCCAACAAGGCCACCAGTTCCCCTTCCGGGATATCCAGGCTGATGTCGTGCAACGCGTTGAAAGCGCCGAATTGTTTGCTGATGTGTTTTAAACGTATGCTCATGGCGAAGTTCTCGTGGGATGCGTTAATCGGGTAGACGGCCGGCGCGTAAAGCCTTCAAGGTTTTGCGTTGCCGCCATTCCAGCGCGGTTTTGGCCAGCAGCGTCAGTACGGCCAGGCTGGCCAGCACCGAAGCGCCGGCGAAGGCGCCGACGAATTGGTATTCGTTGTAGCTGACTTCAACGTGCAGCGGCAGGGTGTTGGTCAAACCGCGAATGTGACCGGAAACCACCGAGACCGCGCCGAATTCGCCCATCGCTCGGGCATTGCACAGCAACACGCCGTACAGCAAGCCCCATTTGACGTTGGGCAAGGTGACTTTGAAAAACATTTGCCAAGCGCTGGCGCCCAACGACAAGGCGGCTTCCTCTTCTTCGTGGCCGATTTCCTGCATCAACGGAATCAATTCGCGGGCCACGAACGGAAAGGTCACGAATAGCGTGGCCAGCACGATGCCGGGCACCGCGAAAATGATTTTGATGTCGTGCGCGGACAGCCACGGGCCCAGCCAGCCTTGGGCGCCGAATACCAGCACGTAAATCAGGCCGGCGATGACCGGCGAAACCGAAAACGGCAAATCGATCAGGGTCAGCAACAGGCTTTTGCCGCGAAATTCGAAGCGGGCGATGGCCCAGGCCGCGCAAATGCCGAACCAGGCGGTCAACGGCACGGCAATAGCTGCCGTTAACAGGGTCAGACGTATTGCGGCCAACGTGTCCGGCTGGCCGAGACTGTCCGCGTAGGCCGACCAGCCTTTGGCGAAAGCTTCCAATAGCACCGCGGCCAATGGCAGGATCAAAAACAGGCCGATCACGCCCAAGGTAACGGCGATCAAGACATAACGCAGCCAGGCGGGATCGGCGGTTTGCGCGCTGCGGCGATTGAAATAGGCAGTCGAAGTACTCACGTTGGTTTCTCCTTACAATTGCCCGCCGCGGCGGCGTACCCACCACTGCAGGCTGTTAACCAAAAGCAGCAACAAAAACGACAGTAACAACATCGTCAAACCGATTGCGGTGGCGCCGGCATAGTCGTACTGTTCCAGTTTGGTAATGATCAACAGCGGCACGATTTCCGACACGTACGGCATGTTGCCGGCAATGAAAATCACCGAGCCGTATTCGCCGACACCGCGGGCGAATGCTAACGCGAAGCCGGTGATGGCCGACGGCAGCACGTTGGGGAAAATCACTTTCAAAAAGGTTTGCAAGCGGCCGGCGCCCAAGCTGGCAGCGGCTTCCTCCATTGCGCTGTCGAACTCCTGCAACACCGGTTCTACGGTGCGCACCACGAACGGCAGGCCGATGAAAATCAGCGCCACGACTATCCCCAAGGGTTTATAAGCCACGTGTATGCCGAAGGCTTGCAGCAACCAGCTGCCTATCCAGCCTTTGGGCTCGTACAGCGTCGCCAATACGATGCCGGCGACCGCGGTCGGCAGCGCGAACGGCAGATCTATCAACGCGTCGAACAGCTTCTTGCCGGGGAAGGGATAGCGCACCAGGGTCCAGGCAATGCAGAATCCCAGCGCAGCGGCGACGGCGGCGGCCAGCAGCGAGGCGCCGAAGCTGACCTGAAACGAAGCCAGTACCCGCTTATTGGTCAGTAGCGCCCAATATTGGTCCGGGCTGAGTTGCAAGGATTTCAGCAGCAAGGCGCTCAGCGGTATCAGCACGATCAGGGTCAGATACAGCAGGGTGAAACCCAGTGCCGGTTTGAATCCGGGCATGATGTAGCTTTGAGGCATAACGTTCCTAGAGTCGAGTTGGGGGCAACAACTTGTCCGCTTAAAGGGTTTACTATGAAAGTTATGGGGGGAACGACAGATAGCCGCGATTCGCAAGGCCATCATCGCGACTAGACGTCGCTCCTACCAACTCCCTTTCATTTGCCGGGGCGATTGCCAGGCCTTCATGATCGTTAAGGCGTATAAATTTGATCGAAGCTACCGCCGTCGTCGAAATGCTCGGCTTGAGCTTTGACCCAACCGCCGAATTGGCCGTCCACCGTGATCAGTTCCAGCTTGGCGAAGCGCGCCAGATCGGCGGCCTCCGCATGTTCCGGCAAGGCCGGGCGGTAAAAGTGCTTGGCTACCAATTTTTGTCCTATCGGCGTGTACAGATAATTCAGATAAGCCTCGGCCAAGTCGCGGGTGCCGTTTTTGTCGACGATTTTGTCGACTATGGCGACCGGAGTTTCCGCCTTGATGCTCAGCGGCGGGACTACCGGTTCGAATTCCGCCGCACCGTATTCCTTCAGCGCCAAAAAGGCTTCGTTTTCCCAGGTGATCAACACGTCGCCGATACCGCGCTGGATAAAGGTCGTGGTCGAGCCGCGCGCGCCGGAATCCAGTACCGGCACGTTTTTAAACAGCTTTTTGACAAAGTCCTTAGCCGCTTCTTTGCCGCCGTAACGTTTTTCCGCAAAGGCCCATGCGGCCAAGTAGTTGTAACGGGCGCCGCCGGAGGTTTTAGGGTTGGGGGTAATCACCGATACCCCGTCTTTCGCCAGATCGTCCCAATCTTTGATTTGTTTGGGATTGCCTTTGCGGACCAAAAACACGATGGTCGAGGTATAAGGCACACTGTGGTTGGGCAGGCGATTTTGCCAGTCTTTGGGCAGCAAGCCGGCCTTGGCGGAGATTTGGTCGATGTCATACGACAAGGCCAGGGTTACCACGTCGGCCTCCAAACCGTCGATCACGGCGCGGGTTTGTTTGCCGCCGCCGCCGTGCGATTGTTGCACTTCGATGTCTTCGCCGGTTTTGCTTTTCCAATGTTGAATGAATTCCTTGTTGAAGGCTTGGTAAAGTTCCCGGGTCGGATCGTAGGAGACGTTGAGTAAAGTCCGGTCCGCGCCGGCACTGCCGCTGCCGGCAAATAGCGCCAATGCCAATAGCAGTGGCTTGAGAGGATGATGCGCTGTCATGTCGATTTCCTGAATTAAGTAAGGTTGTACGTATCGTAGCCAGAGTTTTTATTGATAAAAAGCGATTTAATTAGAAATAAATATCACAAAATAAGATATAAAAAGCGTCAAGACTGCGTTCCGGCTTAGGCGGCAAGCGCCTAAGCCGAATAAGGCGGACTAGCGGTATTTGGGCTTGCCGTCGCCGAAGGCGTTGAGCGACACTTCGAAATAAAAGAAGTTGCTGGGCTCCGTGGTAAAAGGTCCGTTGGCGGAACTGCTTTCGTCTTGGGATAGGGTGAAATCCCCCGGGGTAAAGCGGGCGTAGCTCAAACTCCAGTCCACGTAAGCGTTAAGTTTGTGACGCAGGCGGATGTCGAACTCGTGGCCCAGAAAACTGCCGCTTTTACCGGTCACGTCGCGCAGATTCGCGCGGTTCCAGGCTTCGGTCTCGCTGGCCAGGAAATAGGCGTTATAGCCGGTGTCTATCCGCACTCCGTCGTAAGGGGCAAATTCCAAACGGGCTTTAGGCGCGTGGATGTTATCCCAGGAAAAATAATCGTTGCGCGACCAGGGTTGATTGAAGCCGTAAAACGCGTCGAAGCGTTCGTTACTTCCGCTGCTGGCAAAGCGGTTCGGGTCTTTGTCGCCGCTGCCGTAGGCGTAAAACACGCTGGCACGCGGTTTCCAGGCGTGGTCGAAGCTATACCCCAGTTCCAAGGCATAACCAATCGTGTCGTGTTGCAGCATCAACTGTTCCTTGACGCCGCTACGGGTGTAGCCGAAACGGCCGAATTGCTTGTTGATGTCGGCATCGAAATCGAAGCCGCTGTCGCCGAACAAACCGTAAACCCGCAGGCCGGGCGCGTAGATGTCCATATCGTTTTTGCGATGGAGCTTGACCGGATTGTAAGGGTCGCCGTTAACCTTACGGCCCAGAAAATACGGCTGGATGGTGACGTATTCGGACCATTGTTTCAGGCTGAGCACGGCGCCGTAAATCCAGGTGTCTTCGTCCGGCCGGTCGAAGTCGTATTTCAAACGTTCTACCGGTTGCAGCGCGAAGGTATCCAGGTCCCAATTGTTTTGTTTCTTGCCGAAACGGATTCGGTAGCCTTCGAAATTGTTGGTGGTGTTGCGAAACTGGTTATTGCCTATCAGGCGCCGGTCCAATAGTTCCAGCGATTGGCGGCCGGCACGGATGCTGATCGGCCGGTTGGGGCCCAAGGCATTGTCGAAATACAACTCGCCGTAACCTTGGATCAATTCGAATTCGTTGATGTCGGCGTCGGTGCGTTCGTAGCGGCCGTTGTAGCTTCTGGCGTCTTCGAATTCCACCGCGAAACGCAACGGGTCCAGAATGTCCTTGACGCCCAGGTAAGCCCGAGTGCGCAGCAGCCACAGGTTATCCGGATCGGCGCGGTATTTGTCCAAGGTAGCGCCGGTGATCGGATCGTTGCGGCGGCGCAAATCGTTTTCCCGGTATTCGTAGCGAGTACGAAAATCCAGGCCGACGTCCAGCCATTCGACGTCCCGGAATTGCTCGAACTGAGTCTTACTCAGATTGCGCACGTAACTGGGCGGGTCCGGTTCCGGCTCCAACCGGTAAGCCTTGGTTTTACGGTAGTAATCTTCGGCGTGCGCCGATTGCGCTATTAGTAAAGCGGCCAATAAGTATTTGCCGTGTCGTGAAATTAACTGCTTGTTCATTATTGTGCCTTGTCTTATTCTGGTTTCATGGAATGAATTAGGAGTAGCTGAATTCAGTTTGACTAGCGTTTTTAATCAATATCATTCAGCCTGATTTCAGTTGCTTACCGCTTGAAATATAGTTTAATTAATCTGTGTTTTTGCATAAAACGATAAATATAGATAATCAATGCGAAACCGGTGATATGCTGAATTATTATATCGATATAGTTTTCGGGCATAACAGGCGGTAAATTGAGGTGCAAAGGCCGCTAGGCCGTTGCTTAACGGAACGGCAACGGCGTCTTTGCGGCAAAAAAAATCCCGCCGTAACAGGCGGGACAAAGTGGCGGGGGCGCCTAATGCTAATGCCAATTTTGCAATTGGGTTTTCCACTGGCCGTTGGTTTGGCGGGTCAATACCGTGTCCAGCCGCCATTGGGTTTTATTCAGGGTAAATAGGTAGGGCCGGCGCTGATTTTCCCGAACCACCAGGTATTTGGCGACGACCACGTTGGATTGTTCACGGCCGCCCGTGCTGTTGAAGTGCGCGTCGGCAACGGTCATCCGAGTCTTCGCGCCTTTTGAATCCAAAAAGCCGTGCCAAAAGTTTTCCAGTTCCGGTTGGGAATCCACTACCCGGCCGCTGGGAAAAATGACCGTGGGTTTGGAAGAAGCGTACAACTCCATGATGTCCTCGCCTTGCGCGGCCTCCAGTGTTTGCGTCCAGTTGTCGGCGTGCCGCTGGGCGATTTGCTTGGCATCGTCGCTCGCGGCCGCAAGCGGAAATGCCGTTGCGCCCAGGCTGAATAAGGCGGGAAAGACCAATTTTCGCGGTATCGATGAGCTTAAATGTCGCATGTTCAACTCCGGATTCAGGTTCGAATAAGCAGGCTGTCAATGCCTTAGAGGTTTGCGTTCGGCCGACTTAAGGCTGGGCGCGGCCACGCTAAAGCTGCCGAAATGGTGAGGTTCGCCGCTCATCGGCGCATGCTGGCGAGCCGGCGGTGCGGCGCGGCCGATGGCTGATGCGGACGCCGGCCTGGCCAAATGGTAGCCCTGTAATAATTGCGCGCCGGCATTGCTGGCGATGTCCAATTGGATTTCGTTTTCTATCCCGGTGATTACGCAACGGGCGCCCATCGCTTCCACCCATTCGATCAGCTTAGGCAGGGCGCGACGGAATTTGCCGTCTCGCTCGGCTTGCTTGACGACGCACGGATCGAACTTGACGAAATGCGGAGATAGGCGCCATAAGCGGTCCAACTTGGATAGCGCGTTGCCAAACTGATCGATGGCAATGCGGTATCCGCAGTCTTTATAACTGTCAATGGCGTCGCGCAAGCCTGCAGCGGTTTGCAACTCGCCGTCGTTGACTTCGATGACGACTTCCCGGGTCGGCACGGAGTGGCGATGCAACAAGGTTTCGAAGACCTTGCCGTGGGCGGAAACGCTGCTGATCAGCTTGGGGTGTACATTCAAAAACAACAAGCCGCGTTTATCCGGCAAGGTCAGATAATTCAGCATGTGCAGGGTGCGGGCTACCCGATCCAGCTTGACCAATTTGCCTTCGTTGTCCGCTATCGTGAATGCGAAGCCGGGCGACACGGCGTCGATGCCGGTCGAGGGCCTGAGCAAGGCTTCGTAGCCTATCAGCCCATCCGGGTTACCGATTTCGAAAATCGCTTGAAATTCGCTACGTAATTTCAGACCGATATATCGGCTGAGTAATTCATCATCGCTGGTTTCCAGGCGAAATTCGTTTAAATTAAGGTATAAGGTTTGCTCAAGCTCGCTGGTAAGCGTTTGTAGAATATTCGCTAACATCTTTTTTCCCGTTTAATTTGAAGTTGGAACAGAGTTTATTCAAATTGGTCGGCGATGCAAAACGATATTATTAGAGATGTTTATATTAATTTGCGATAAGGCTAAGTTGCCGGCATTATTCATATATTGTGCGTGCTTTTATATCGAGTCTTGCATGACCTCGGCTTGGCAGCTCAAGCCGTATTTTCATAAATCGGAAAGCGGGCCTACGTAGCGTGGCGGTTTTTTTTGCGCGTTCGGCGCGGGACAAGCCCCCCTCCGGTTTCGCTGGTTTGCGTATGTCTGGCCGTCGGCGTGAAACCCAGTGCGGCTGTGGCATTTCACCCAAGTTGCGTCGTTTGCCATAGCGACTAGCGCCTTAAGTCTGTATGTTTGCCGGCCGAGGCTGGCCGAATAAGGAATTGAGTATTGGTCCGGTTTTTGCGTTGTTGATAGGGCTTTACCGCGTCCGGCTAAGTATCGGTTTACGGCGGCGCCGGTCGGTGGCTGGCTTCAGCAAGACAAGGCTTTTTCACGACGCCCCCCAACCGCATCCAATGCGACCGCCTGGGTTTGGGATTAACGACAGTGGCGTGGTGGTTCGGATAGGCTGCGCCGGCAATGTGCGCCGGATTGACGGAACGTCGTTTTTATTTTCAACATAGGAGATGGTAATGAATTTTGTATTACGCGCCGCGATTGCGGCCGCTTTGCTGGCAGCGGCTGCCGGGCCGGTCCAAGCCAATACTTTGACGATCGACGCTACCTTGTTTTTGCAGGAAGACGGCACCACCTTCGACGTCTGGAAGATCGACATGCCGGTCGCCGGCAGCTTTAGCGTGAATTTGCTGGCTTACGAGGCTTCGCAAAGCAATATTTCGACCGCCGGTTACTACACGGCCGATTTAAACGGCGACGGCGAGCTGACTTGGCTGGACCCGGATACGCATTGGTATTTGGACGACGGTTCCGCTAATCCGCTGAGCGCCGCGAATCATTTGGCCCGATGCGACGACATTGCCAACAATTGCACGGCGGTCAGCAATAGTACGCTTAGTTTGACCAGCCTGACTCAAGCGCAAGGCGCGGCGGACGGCTCGATTCACTTTCGCCGCGATCCCGCGTTCGACATTACCCTGGCGGCCGGTAGTTACCAATACGTGATTGCCGATTATCGCTTGACCGATGCGGAAGCGGCGGCCGAAATCAATGCCGGCGACAGTTTTTCCGCGCCCAACGGGTATGTCGATCCGATTCTGGATCACGGCGACTATAGAATTACTTTTAGCTCGGATACCCTGCATTTCGCGCTGAACGGCGATACCATCACCGTGTCGCAAGTGCCGTTGCCCGGCGCTGCCGGGTTGTTTGCTAGCGCTGTGTTAGGCCTGGGGCTGCGCAGTCGGCGTAAATCGATGCTTGTATAAGATCGGCAACGAACGGTCATGAAAAGGGAGGATCGGGGACGGTCCTCCCTTTTTTGCGTATTCCGATCAAAACCACCACTGAGTCCAATTTCAAAACCGCCACCGGTTCCGAACCCAACCGGATTTTGAATGCCTTGGATCGACCATAAGCGGACAAAGGATGCTTTTCGGTATGGTCGGAAATAGGATACAAAGCTGTACATCGCTCAATTGCTGTTTGAATAATCCTCCTTCTTCGCCCCGCGCATATGACAGCGATAAAATTCAAGGGCGCTTTCCAAATGTATCTATGCATATTGGCATTAATAGCATGTAGTTATTCGCTATAAACAGCCGGTATGGTTGAGTTTGGTCCGAACGACTCGAAGCCCCCCCACAAGCATCTGGAGGACAACAATGAAAAACCTAATAGCTTGGCTGGCGCTACTTGCGTCTGCGCCGCTTTTGGCCGAAGGCGATCACCACGATACAAGGCATCGGGCAGGAAAAACTGGGTACGGCGAACTTTGTCGTTTCCTGTTCACCGGCAGCGCAGCTAGAATTTAACCGCGCGGTCGCGATGCTACATTCGTTTTGGTAGGACGAAGCCAAGAAAACCTTTGCTCACATCGCCGAACTCGATTCCGATTGTGTTATGGCACACTGGGGCGTTGCAATGAGCCTATACCGCCAGTTATGGGCAACACCGCCCACTTTGGCGGAATTACAACAGGACCTGAGGCGTTAATACAAGCACAAGCTTTACCGGTGAAGACCGACTTGCGAACGCTAAGTGAAAAGCTTGCCAAGAAAGAACATGGTTGTTAGATTTGGCACAATGTTAACAAGGAGGTTACACAATGTCTTCGGCTTACCCTATTGTTCCACTTAAGAGTTACCGCTTCTTTTTCCAGACCATAGAGCCCGTCCGCTTACCTGATTACCCCGGCTCAGCCTGGCGCGGCGCACTAGGTCATGCACTAAAACGAACCGTCTGCGTGGTTAGAAATACGCCCTGCAGCCAGTGTTTATTAAAAAATTCCTGTGCATACAGCTATGTATTTGAAACGCCGCCGCCGGCCGATGCCGAAAAAATGCGCAAATACACTGCGGCGCCACACCCTTTTGTTTTACGCTTGCCGGAAAGCTCGTCTATCGACTCGAATTACAACCTCGATTTGATCCTGTTCGGCCATGGTCAGCGCTACTTTCCTTACTTGATTCATGCCCTACAAACAGCAGGCAAAGACGGCATAGGCGGTAAGCGCCAAGTCTTTGATCTAATCCAAATCGACGAACTTGACACGCAAGGCAATAGCCGGAGCATTTACCAAAACGGGGCTTTGTTGCCGCAACAACCTGCCCTGTCGCCGCCGGTACCGGACATGCCGGCATGCGTCGAACTGACCTTTCATAGCCCGTTGCGGATCAAGCACGAACAAAAAAACCTGACGCCAAGCGATTTCAATTTCGGTGCACTGTTCAGCACCTTGCTGCGGCGCATCTCGATGATCAGCTACTTTCATACCGACACCCCGCTGGAAACGGATTTTGCCGGACTCACCGTCCAAGCCAGACAAATCGAAATTGTCGAACAACAACTGCAATGGTACGACTGGACGCGTTATTCGTCGCGCCAGCAAACCGAAATGAATCTGGGCGGCTTGGTCGGCAGCATCAAGTTGGACACTAAAGGGCTGGACGCCTTCTGGCCCTATCTCTGGCTTGGCCAGTGGACGCATGTCGGCAAGGCCACCAGCATGGGCCTGGGGGCTTATTCCGTAAAGCCGGCAAGCTTGCCAGTTGGGGATGATGAAGCATCGATCCCTTAACATGGCCAGCGTGGGAGCGACGCACAGTCGCGATGACAGACTTTCGATTCGCGACTGTGCGTCTCTCCTACCATTCCAACGGTAACGCCACAAAAGCCCAATGAATCAAAGCATCTTGCTCGCTGTCACCGGTTTAACCCCGCAGGTCGTCACCGAAACCCTGTATGCCTTGCATCGCCAGGGTGGCGACATGCCCGTCGCCATCCACATTCTGACCACGGCGGAAGGCTGCCAACGCGCCAAACTCACCCTGATCAACGACGGCTGGCTGGCCCGATTTTATAAAGACTATGGTTTGCCGGCAGTCCGGTTTTCCGAAGAGCATATCCATATCCTGCAACATGCCAACGGCGACCCGCTCAACGACATTCGCAGCCAAGCCGACAACCAAGCCATGGCCGACGGCATCACCGAATGGATCAGAACCTTTACCGCCGATGCCGAAACCGCGCTGCACGTCTCCATCGCCGGCGGCCGCAAGACCATGGGCTTTTACGCCGGCTACGCCTTATCGCTGTATGGCCGCAGTCAGGACAAACTCAGCCACGTACTGGTGGCGGCGGATTACGAATCCCACCCACAGTTTTATTACCCGACACCCTACTCCCAAGTCATCTACGGCAACGACCCCAGTCGCAAACCGTTAGATACCCAGCAAGCCGAAGTCATGCTGGCCGACATTCCGTTTGTTAGATTACGCCACGGCCTCGATCAAGCCCTGCTGGAAGGCAAAACCAGCTTCAGCCAAACCGTGACCAACGCTCAGCAAGCGCTAGGCCCCGCAAACCTAATCATAGATTTAGCCAAACGCATGCTGATCGCGCAAGGAACCCCGGTCAAGCTCATCCCCGCCGACCTGGCCTTTTACCTGTGGATACTGCAACGGCAAGCCGACGGACAATCCGCGCCGCAATGCCCCAGCGACGGTGCCCCGGATTTGGCTTATGCCGACGAATACCTGGCGCAATACCAACGCATCCGCGGTGCCTTAGGCGGCACCGACCGTACCGTCGATCCGTTGAAAAACGGCATGAGTAAAAGCTTTTTTGAGCAGCGCAAGTCGAGAGTGAACAAAAAACTACAACAAACAATGGGGCATGCCGCCAGACCGTACTTGATTACCAGCGAGGGCCGGCGACCCAAAACATGTTATCGAATTGCCCTAAAAATCGAACAAATTCAAATAGCCCCATTAACCGGAAATAAGGTATGAAAAATCACGACCATGCCGTCTTAGGCTGTTTATTGCATGACATCGGCAAGTTTTTTGAGCGTGCCGAAATGCTGGAGCATTACAGAAACGATATAGAAAAGCGCCAGAGCTATTGCCCGAAAAACCCTGATAAAGGCTACTACAGCCATTTGCACGTTCTGCATACCTTGGCTTTTTGCGAATTACTTGCAGAAAAAGTCCCGCAACTTAAACCTGATGAGCAACAGACGATTGCCACCGCAGATCAAAACTGGGTCAATCTCGCGACTTACCACCATGTACCATCGGGCAGGGCTGAAGCGTATCTGGAAAAACTGGTTCAATCCGCCGATCATCTTGCCAGTGCCGAGCGCGAACAAGGTGGTTTTTACGAACAAGGCATCCATAAAAAGACCCGTATGGAATCATTGCTGGGCAGAGTGCGGATTGAAGAAACTGCCAGACAAAACGATTGTTTTCTGCCGCTAACGGGAATCCAACTATCTTCCGCTAATGTTTATCCGCAAGCAGCGGTTTCCGGTGGTATGGAAGAAAAAACCAACGATAAAGGCAAGGCTTGGCTAAGCAAAACCAGCTTGGTGCCTGAGTACAGAGAAATCGCCCAGAGTCTGTTAAATGATCTGGAGCATTTACAAAGCTTCCAGGCTAATGTCGCTAAAGACAAAATTCTAAAGTCGGTTACCAGAAGCCTGTTGACCCTGCTGGAACAATATTTGAGTCAAGTACCGGCGGCTACCAATGTGCAGCACCCTGACATCTCTTTATTCGATCATCTCAGGGTCACGGCGGCGATTGGGGAAAGTCTTTTTCTACATCACCAAAACTTGGACGAAACCAGTGGTTTTGACGACCGCCAAACCCCTAAATGGCAATTGGTATGCGGCGATTTTTCGGGCATACAAAAATTCATTTACAAAATCACCAGCAAAGGCGCGGCCAAGGGCTTGCGGGGGCGCTCGTTCTTCATCCAATTACTATGCGATGCCGTTGCCGAGCAAATCATCCGTGAATTGGGCTTGTACCCCACGGCCAGGATTTATTCTTCCGGCGGGAAGTTTTACTTATTGATACCGACGTATTTAAAAGTCGAAGCCCAGCGTATTGCCGATTCAGTCAACAAAACCCTGCTTGATGAATTTCAGGGAGAGGTATTTTTGGGCTTGGGCTTTGCTGATATATGCGGCGATGACTTTAAAGAAGGCAACATGGGCCGGCGCTGGCAACAGGTCAACGAAGACTTGCAAAAACAACGCTTGCAGCCTTTTAAAACCCAAGTCAGTCAAGACATCAACTGTTTTGCCCAGCAAATGCAGCATGAACGTGGTGCCTGCAAAATTTGCGGTCGCGACGATGCTCAGGCGGACATCAACACCAAGCAAAGTTGTCGGCAATGCGAGGATTTGGAACGCATGGGCCAAGCCTTGGCCGATACCCGCTACTTGTTCTGGGTGTGGGGTGAAAACCGCCAAACTGTCAAAAACAAACTTCAGGGCCAGCTGTTTAGCTTGCCGATAGTGGGCACCGATTGCGATGTGTATTTTCTGAAGCAGGAACCGCAATTCAGCGAACTCACAAACTTGTCCGAATCCCATCTGGAAGTGCTGAACGACTGGAAGGGTTTAACAACCAATGCCCAAGGCTATTCGCAAGGTGTGCGCTATGTCGGCCAATGGCAAAAAAATAAAACTTCCGGTAACTACGAGTTCGATGATTTTGCCGAACAAGCTCAGGGCGTTAGCCGCATGGGAATATTGCGCATGGACGTGGACAACCTCGGCGAGGTCTTTATTCGCGGTCTCAACTTTGGCAAGAAAAATGCCGAAGGCAAACAAACCAGCATGGGTTCGCTGTCGCGAGTCGCCACGGTTTCCAGGCAATTGCATTTGTTCTTCGCCGGTTATTTGCACCAAATTCTGGAAGCGTTTCCGCGCAGTCAAATCATTTACGCTGGCGGTGATGACGTATTCATCATTGGCAGTTGGGACGAGTTGCCAACCGTAGCGCAAAAAATCCGCGACGAATTCAGTCGTTATTGCGCCAACAACCCCTGCTTTACCTTGTCCGGCGGCATTGCTCTGGTGGGCGGTCGTTACCCCATTTCTCGGGCGGCGGAATTGGCGGGCGAAGCCGAAGAACAGGCCAAGCACCTACAACGCGGCCAGAAGGAAAAGGATGCCTTGAGCTTTATGGAAACGGCCATCGGTTGGGAAAGCTTTGCCGACGCGATTCAATTGCGCGACACCTTGTTGAGCATCGTCAAGCAAACCAACAGTCAAGCCATCATCGACCGTTTGCGGCAGGTGGTAATTGCCGTAGATGAAATCAAACTCAGACAAAAATCCGGCAATATTACCGAGCAGATTTACTGGGATAAATGGCGCTGGCGACTGGTTTACAACCTGAAACGGATGGAGAAGCGTTACCCCGAAGTGGCATTACAACTTGAAAATTTACAACGGCAACTAATCACCCCACAAACTCTGGCGAACAAGCAGCCAGTCATGGAATGGCTGCAATTACCGGTGCGTTGGGCGGAATTCTTATTAAGGAGTAAAACAAATGACTAACGAAGTTAGCTCTTTTATTCAAAGAGACGATACAGCAAAGAAGATGATTGAATTTGCCGACAAATTAGCGTTGGCAATCAAGGACGTCAGTACTTCTCAAATAAGAAATGCTTATGGAACGGTAAAAAAATTGGAAATGCAAACGGACTTTACCGAAAAATCCTATCGTGAATTATTGCTCCTAAAACCGAAATTGGCCTATGCGAGGGGCCGAACTGAATCTAAAAAAAGAGACACGTTCAAATTGTTAGAAGATGCGCTATCTCAGGCAATAGATGCTGTTGAAGTCAAGGATCGGGAAACCTTCAAAAGGTTCTGTAATTTTTTTGAGGCCATTTTGGCTTACCACAAAGTCTATAGCACTAAATAACTACGAGACACGAACATGAGCGAACAAATCAATCCAAAACTGAAAAGCAAAATTTTCATCAAAGGCACAATCACCGCATTGACTGGACTGCATATTGGCGGTAATTCCATTGGCATGGCGATTGGCGGCGCGGATAAAGTTGTGGTCCGAAATCCGTTGACCAATGAACCTTATATTCCAGGCTCTTCATTGCGCGGAAAAATGCGGTCATTATTGGAGCGGGCAAGGGGCGACGAAAAACATAACCCAATGGAAGGGGGATTCAGTTTAAAAGAAGGCAAACTGGAAGCTCAAGCCGGTATCAATCCCGAAACCCTACTCGGCAAGCTGTTCGGTGTTTCCGCTGACAAAAACAACGGTCAACCGACCCGCTTGATGGTGCGCGATGCACACTTAACCCCAGCCAGTAAAAATCAGCTGGAAAACGCACCCAATACCGACATGCCGATGACCGAGGTAAAAACTGAAGTCAATATCGACCGCATTACCTCAGCCGCCAACCCTCGCCAATTCGAACGGGTACCTGCCGGTGCCGAATTTGCTTTTGAACTGGTTTTGACCTTGCTGGAGGGCGATGACGAAAGCCAATTTTTAAACCTGATCCGCGAAGGCTTGGAACTGGTGCAACACGACAGCTTGGGCGGACACGGTTCGCGCGGGTATGGAGCGGTTGAGTTTTCCGTGCAAACCTTGCAGGAACGCACCATGCCGCAATATCAAAAAGGCGAACCGGCGGCTGACGTTAACGAAAAACTGATGGCGCTGTTCAGCAACTTGCAAGCTCAAAACGTCGCTGTCGGAGCCTGATATGCACTGCTATCGGCTCACCTTTACCGCGCCGTTCCACGTCGATAGTCGCGGCAACGCCTTTTACGAGGAAAGCAGCAGCTTCATTCATTCCGATACCCTGAGCGCGGCGATGTTGGCGACCTGGGCGTTGATTTGGCCGGAGCAAATTGCCCTACACGCACAAAATCCAACCTTTCGCATTAGTTCGGCGTTTCCGTTTTACCGGGATTGTTACTTTCTGCCGCGCGCTGCGAGTAGTCAAGCAATCCGCCTACCATCAGAAAAATTGAAACAAGCCAAGAAGCTAAAAAAAATCCAGTGGCTGGACAGCAAGCTCTGGCATACATCCTTGACCAATCCGAATTGGGCGGACGCCATAGACCTGAAAAACGGTGTGTGCCAAGGTGTCTTAGCCAGTCAGACAACCACATTACCGGAAAAACTCTGGCTGGAAGAAGATCGCCCGCGTTTGGCGATAGACCGCAACAGCAATCAAGCCGCAGATAGCCAAATCTTTAATTTCAGCCGTATCTGGTTCGACAAAAACGGTGGTTTGTACTTTCTGGCTGTGTTTAACGATGAGACGAGTCGGCAACAATTTGAAACCGCGCTTTCGGTACTCGGTGACAGCGGCATCGGCGCGGATCGAACCAGCGGCAACGGCTGCTTTTCCTGGAGCAAAGGCCAGATGCCGGGGTTGCAACTGGCCGAACAGGGCCAAGCCGTCGCGCTATCGTTGGTCAACCCCGACCCTGGCGATTGCCAAACCGGTTGGCTGGATGGCGCGGCTTACAAACTGGTGTCACGCGGTGGCTGGATTGGTGGTAGTGGCATTCGCAAAAATCGTCTGCGGATGTTTGCCGAGGGCAGCGTATTTGCCAGGCCCCTGCAAGGGCGAATGGTTAATGTATCGGTCGATCAACTGCCGCAAAAAGTTTATCGGGACGGGCGTGGCTTTTTCGTTAAAGCCGGTTAACCGTAGGAGCGGCGCACAGTCGCAATCAACATTTTAGAATCGCGACTATGCGTCGCTCCTACCAAGCCAACATAGGTTTATGAGCATGAAAGGTATCAATCAAACAGTCAAATTGGGTCTGGAAATCATTACCCCCACGCAATCCGGTTCCGGCGCTGAGCTGTTCAAAGAACTGGATTATATCGAGCGCAACCAGATGGCCTTTATCGTCGACCAACAAGCCAGCTTTAATGCCGTGGCTTCCGGCAATCTGGCATTGGATGCGCAATTGTTAGCGGGCAATCGCTTAAGCGATTGGGTGACAGCGGCAGGTCAGGATTTCGGCTATCGGTTACCCTGGCTGGGTACCACAGCTAAAGTACCGGAGAAATTTCGGGAACAATTGAAAGATGCCATGAACCGGCCTTATTTGCAGGGATCGGCGATCAAGGGCGCTATTCGCACGGCGTTGATTGCGGAGTGGTTGAGAGTCGCCGATAAGAATGAAGTCCTCTCAAAAATGATTGCTGGATTGTTGCCGAAGTCGATTCCCGGTAAAAAGCCAAATCCTAAATCGGCTGCAAATAATCTGATGTGGGCTTTGTTGGGAAAAGATGCCAAACAAGACATTTTCCGCTCTTTCAAAGTCAAAGACACCCTATTCGCCAACTCAGACTTGCGTTTGGCCGACATTCGCTGGTTAAACGAAACTCGTTGGCGCAGCATGACCAAAAAGAAAAGTTTTGATAATTGGCATGATGGTGATGGCATTTATGCCGAAGTATTACAGCCATCCGCGCTTGGATTGCTGACCTTGCAATGGGACGGCTTTTTACTCAGTGACGTCAGCAAATGGCAGCAGGCAGGAACAATTTCAACCATTGCGCCAAAAGACTTCGACGACTTACGGCAACGCCTCAACCAACACGCCAAATACCGCTTACAACGAGAAATCCAGTTTTATAAAGACCAAGGCAAATCGGCACCGGAGCAAGAATGCCAACGCATTTTGAGCATGATGAAACAAGATCAACAATCAGCTTACTTGCAAATGTCCTGGGGCAGCGGTTGGCGGGGCATGACTGGCGACTGGGCCTCTGATGAACAGGTAAAAATCTTCAGAGAACTGTTTAACCTTGGTCGCATGGGTAAACCGTTTCCAAAAACCCGCCGCTTGGCGGTTTCCGGCGAGCCCAAGCTTCCTATGGGTTGGGTGCGGCTAACCCCATACGAATTGGTAGCAGACAAGCTGGAAAAACAACAAACTCAGCAACAAACCAGCGCAGCACAATCGGCTTGGGTCAATCAAAAGCTGGTACAAATTGCCCAGCAAAATCGCAGCTCAGAAAAAGATGCGCTGCGCGGAAAAGCACTTGCAGAAGCTTGGGGAGCCTTGCCCGATGGGCCCGAAAAACAAGCGGCATTAACCGACATCAAAAACCGCTGGCTGGCCGAAGGTTGGTGGGACGAACCCAATGGCAAATCCGCTCGACAAGCCAAAGCCATTTACGAACAAGGTTAACCATGCCCACCTACTTCATCCCCCGCCACCCCGGCGCTATTGCCTGGGCCGAGCAACAAGGCATCAGCGTGGATCGGCAAATCGCTCATCTGGACATCGATCTCGTTCAGCCGGGCGACACCATCATCGGCAGTTTGCCGGTCAATTTGGCGGCGAAAGTCTGTAACAAAAGCGCGGTTTATTTGCATCTATCGCTGAACGCGCCGGAACAATGGCGGGGGCAGGAATTAAGCGCCGCGCAAATGGCCGAATGCGGCGCTCGGCTGGAACGACGAGCTAACGACGCCGCCAGGCCTGGAATGATTAAAGGCTATTTTGTAGGAGCGACGCCAGTCGCGATTTCAAATCAAGCTCGCGACTGACGTCGCTCCTACGCGCACCGTTACCACACTTGGTCAAAAATCGTCGATTGCGTACAAAAATAAGTACTCTTACAATGCCGACAAGCATATAAACACGGAGCCACCCATGGATACCATCAATTACTCAACCTTGCGCAGCAATCTCGCCAGCATCCTCGATAAAGTCAACGACGACCATAACCCGGTGCTGGTCACTCGCCAAAATGGCAAACCGGCGGTGATATTGTCGCTGGAAGATTACAAGTCGTTCGAGGAAACCGCATACCTAATGGCCAGCCCGGTCAATGCCCAGCGTTTGAACCAAGCCATCGCGGAAGTGGAGGCAGGCAAAGCCGTCACCCGTGACTTGATTGAGCCATGATCCTGGCTTGGGCCACCACCGCTTGGGACGATTACTTGTATGGGCAGGCCACCGATAAAAAGCTGCTCAAACGGATCAACACCCTGATCGAAGACATCAAACGCCACCCCTTCACCGGGATTGGCGATCCCGAACCGCTTAAACACCATTGGTCCGGCTACTGGTCCCGGCGCATAGACCGCGAACATCGGCTGGTTTACAAGGCCGATACTGCCACCGTGACTATCGTGCAATGCCGATACCATTACTGAATGCAGGACCAACTGTAGGAGCGACGCCAGTCGCGATGTCAAACAAGCTCGCGACTGGCGTCGCTCCTACAACAACTCAACCAATGTTTACACCATGACCCAAGTCCTCATCTGCACCGTTGGCGGCAGCCACCAACCCATCGTCAGCGCCATTAACGATATGCACCCGGATTACGTGGTGTTTATCTGCACCGACAAAGATCCCGCCACCGGTAAAGCGGGCTCCAATTTACAAATAGAGGGAACAGGCAGTTGCATCAAAGACAAGTTTGCGGATGAAAAACCCAGTCTGCCCAACATTCCCGCCCAAACTGGCCTCAATCCCAATCAGTTCGAGATCAAGATCACTCTGGCCGACGATTTGGATCGTATTTATCTTGATTGTAGCCAAGTTATAGATGACTTAACTGCCCGCTACCCCGCTGCCAAAATTGCCGCCGATTACACCGGCGGCACCAAATCCATGAGCGCCGGTTTGGTGATGGCTGCGCTGGAACACCCGGATGTCGAACTGAAACTGGTCACTGGTACCCGCAGCGATTTGATCAAAGTCCAGGACGGCTCGCAATTCTCCGACAGTGCGGATTGTCAGCAAATTCGCTACCAACGACTGAGTGCGCCGTATCGGCAAACCTGGAGCCGTTATGCCTACAGCGAAGCCGTTGCCGGTTTGGAGCAATTCAAACCGCCCAAAGGCATGAGAAACGAATACACCCGCTTGCGAGAATTGAGCCGGGCCTTTGCCGAATGGGATAACTTTAACCATCAAACCGCATTCCAGATTTTGCAGCACTATGCTTCAGAATCGCTCAACCGCTACCTGAATGTCGCGCGGGCCCTAAATGATATAAAACCCGAGAAACGCGATGCCGCCCGCCTATTCGATCTGTATCGCAACGCCCAGCGCCGCGCCGCCCAAGGTCGTTACGATGACGCCATCGCCCGTATCTATCGGCTGATCGAATGGACGGCGCAATGGCTACTGCAAACCCAATGCAACCTCAAAACCGGGGATATACAGGCCGAACAAATCCCCACGGCAATGAATTTAAAACCCAACCGCGACGGCAAATATCAAGTCGGCTTATTCGATGCCTGGCAGTTGGTCAAACACCACACCCAAGGCCCCGCCGCGCAGTTCATCCGGCAACAGGAAAAAGAGTTGCTGAACCATTTGAAAATCCGCAACAACTCTATTCTGGCGCACGGCTTTGAGCCGATCAGTCGCGCCAACTGGCAACTCATCGAACAATGGCTTAACGAGCATTTCATCCCCATGCTGCTTGAAGAGGCCACCAAAGCCGGCATCAAACAAATGCCGCCGCAATTGCCTGATGTCTATCGAGGCTGATTGGCCCATGCCTGCGAGAGCGCCTGTAGGAGCGACGCATAGTCGCGATATTCACCATACAAATCGCGACTATGCGTCGCTCCTACAAAAACCCGAGGGCGGTAATTTACGCAAAGGCCGGGTTGCCATTGCCGGGCAAACCTATCTGATTACAACCGTTACCCAGTATCGGCGCCCGGTTTTCGCCGATTTCCACGCGGCGCGGCTTGTGGTGCGGGCCTTGATCTTCGAACAACGCCGCATGACCGCGGATACCCTGGCTTACGTGGTCATGCCCGATCACTTGCATTGGCTGTTGACGCTGGGACAAAGTAAATCGCTATCGCAACTGGTACAGGCCGTCAAAGCCGCATCAGCCAAACAAATAGGCAACCCCGTCTGGCAAGCCGGTTTTCACGACCATGCCGTGCGCCAAGAGGAGGAATTGAAAAACCTGGCGCGCTACATCATCGCCAATCCCTTGCGCGCCGGATTAGTGGAACGCATCGGCGACTATCCTCATTGGGATGCGATATGGTTCTAAAACCCGAATTCGTAGGAGCGACGCATAGTCGCGATATTCACCATACAAATCGCGACTATGCGTCGCTCCTACAGACAAACATCGCAACCAAACCGAACAAACCGCCCATGAAACCCACAGCCCACCTGATTCTCGTCTCCGCCCAGCCGATCCCCAACCTCACCCCCATGCTGGATGAAGCCATCAAACCAAAAAAAGTGTTGATGTTGGTCAGCCCGGACATGCGCGAACGCGCCAACGCCCTGGAAGCGATCTTTAAACCGCGCGGCATTAACGTCGAACAATACCCAATCGACGATGCCTGGGACGCCAGCCAAATCAGCGATGCGGTATTGGACATCCTCGGAGCAACCGCCGACGGCGAACTAGCCCTCAATGCCACCGGCGGCACCAAACTGATGAGCATCGCCGCGTATGAAGCCTTTCGGAGTATGAATGCGCCCATTTATTACGTTCACCCCGAGCGAGACAGTCTGCTGTGGTTATCGCCCAAACAGGCGTCGCACGAGCTGGCGGACAGGCTAAAGCTTAAAGAATATCTAATGGCTTACGGCGCCTGCCAGGTCGACATTCCGGAACCGCACGGCGTCAGGCCCGAAATCAGAACCCTAACCGAAACTCTGCTAACCGACATAGAGCGCTACGCCGACGACCTGGGTGCGCTCAATTACCTGGCCTATAAGGCTGACAATCCCACGCTGACGGTCGAAGTGGAGCACGGACCGCAATCGAAACCCATGCTGTGGGAATTATTGGAATTATTCGAACGAGCAGGTACGTGTCGTATCAGCGGCCATCGCCTGCGCTTTACCGATGCCGACGCCCGTTTCATGACCAACGGCGGTTGGCTGGAGCTACATACCTACGGGATTTGTTTGAATCTGAAAAAAACGTTGAATATTCAGGATATCGCCTGCAACGTCACTATTCAACGCCAACCCGCCGGAAAAACCCCGGTTAAAAATGAGATCGACGTGGGTTTGATCAGGGCCAACCGCCTGCACTTGATCGAATGCAAAACCAAGCAATTTGAAAAGAACGCCGACGTCTTGTATAAACTCGACAGCCTGCGCGACTTGATCGGTGGCCTGCAAGCCAAAGCCATGTTGGTTAGTTTTAACGACCCCGGCAAAGCCACGCGCGCCCGCGCCAGGGACCTGAAAATCGCACTCTGCTGCAAAACCGACCTGAGAAATTTACAACATCACCTGCATGACTGGCTGACAGCCCATAGATAACAGTAGAAAAATGAAAAATCTTGGCAACCCCATTTCCAACCCATTGAAACCAAAAGGAGAATACCATCAAGCGATTTAAATAACAGACCTTATAAAGAAGGGATTAAGACGAGTTATTAGCATATAAGTCGTAAACACCCATTATTTAAATAACAGACCTTATAAAGAAGGGATTAAGACATTTTTTTCATGTCGTTCTCCTCAGTATCCCAATTTAAATAACAGACCTTATAAAGAAGGGATTAAGACCTAGTTGTTCTTGCATCTCTTGCGAGACTGGCAAATTTAAATAACAGACCTTATAAAGAAGGGATTAAGACCGCTATTCAGGGCCTTAATTATCCACTCTGTTAGTTATTTAAATAACAGACCTTATAAAGAAGGGATTAAGACTTGCGCGAATGATGCTTTTACTGTGTTGGTGGATGGATTTAAATAACAGACCTTATAAAGAAGGGATTAAGACTAATTGACTCTAAAGAGTCACGGTTAAAAGTATTCATTTAAATAACAGACCTTATAAAGAAGGGATTAAGACACGTATTGTTCTGCATTATTTCCGCCGAACATTGTATTTAAATAACAGACCTTATAAAGAAGGGATTAAGACCCGCGCTGGGTGTAATATCAGCCGCAAACTCTGCGATTTAAATAACAGACCTTATAAAGAAGGGATTAAGACTTTTAAATAGATGCCACTCATAGGCACTAATGCGGATTTAAATAACAGACCTTATAAAGAAGGGATTAAGACGTAATATCGACTGCATAGTGCGCGAAAACACCGATTTAAATAACAGACCTTATAAAGAAGGGATTAAGACAATTTTGCGATAACCGTATCAGTCAACTCGAACTATTTAAATAACAGACCTTATAAAGAAGGGATTAAGACTGTCTACTAGGTCCGGCAAAGCGAGAAAAGATTTAAATAACAGACCTTATAAAGAAGGGATTAAGACTGTGCAGCACTAGCGCCCGCATGTCGAATCATTTAAATAACAGACCTTATAAAGAAGGGATTAAGACGCAATAATACCCAGAATGGCGTCCATAATTTTATTTAAATAACAGACCTTATAAAGAAAGGATTAAGACTCAAGGTTTTGACCTTGAATGCTTGAACTTTGTAGCATTTAAATAACAGACCTTATAAAGAAGGGATTAAGACGTTAGCGACGTACTCATAATGGCCGTTCTCTAGAATTTAAATAACAGACCTTATAAAGAAGGGATTAAGACTGCCCCTGAAGAACTCATTTCTTTTTTGATAGATATTTAAATAACAGACCTTATAAAGAAGGGATTAAGACATTATTGCCCGGCGGTTTGAATCCGATTGCAGATTTAAATAACAGACCTTATAAAGAAGGGATTAAGACTGAGCAAAAGTGTAGTTAGCTGCACTCATATGAATTTAAATAACAGACCTTATAAAGAAGGAATTAAGACACGCCGTGGCCGTGGATTTTTGCGATGGTGGTATTTAAATAACAGACCTTATAAAGAAGGGATTAAGACTAGTTTGGGAATTTATACCGTGTTTTTGGGATTTAAATAACAGACCTTATAAAGAAGGGATTAAGACGTGTTCTGGAAGAGCTATTGCTGTTAATGTATATTTAAATAACAGACCTTATAAAGAAGGGATTAAGACCCCTGGTTGCTGGTCGTAGTCTAAATACGGTGGAATTTAAATAACAGACCTTATAAAGAAGGGATTAAGACAGGCACTCGCCTCGTCGATTTTTGTACGTATCATTTAAATAACAGACCTTATAAAGAAGGGATTAAGACCAACGCGAGCGTTAATCCGAGTGTCTGTGTAACATTTAAATAACAGACCTTATAAAGAAGGGATTAAGACCGTGGTTGTTAATCAATGTGTCACCCGGAACAAAATTTAAATAACAGACCTTATAAAGAAGGGATTAAGACCGTCGGGAGTGGCTACCGTGTCGCGTTATGTGACATTTAAATAACAGACCTTATAAAGAAGGGATTAAGACGTCTCTCATCTTTCGTGCAGTTTCTAAAATCTCAATTTAAATAACAGACCTTATAAAGAAGGGATTAAGACATCGAATAAATCATCAGGGCAATTAACCGCGGATTTAAATAACAGACCTTATAAAGAAGGGATTAAGACGTAGTCCGACGACTTGACGCTCGTGCCCCAAACATTTAAATAACAGACCTTATAAAGAAGGGATTAAGACAGGTCAGCTGCAGACCTGGAGTTTGGCACATTTAAATAACAGACCTTATAAAGAAGGGATTAAGACACAACGGTGCTACGCAGTCCATGGTGTTGTTTATTTAAATAACAGACCTTATAAAGAAGGGATTAAGACTTTTGATTGAATTAAAAATCCGGCTAGGTCGTAATTTAAATAACAGACCTTATAAAGAAGGGATTAAGACGCATTTTTGGCAGCAATTTCAGCGGCTTGACGATTTAAATAACAGACCTTATAAAGAAGGGATTAAGACGCGTTAACTCAAAAGACATCGACTTAACGTATTATTTAAATAACAGACCTTATAAAGAAGGGATTAAGACTCGACACCGCAGACTTACCGTTAAGGCCGAGCATATTTAAATAACAGACCTTATAAAGAAGGGATTAAGACAAGGCATTTCGTTAATTGTTGGTTCACAGCGCCATTTAAATAACAGACCCTATAAAGAAGGGATTAAGATGGAAAAAGCTGTCGTAGGAGCGACGCGTCGTCGCGATTGAAACCCTGCAAATCGCGACTGGCGTCGCCCCTACCTCAATCCTCGCAAGCTTGCCAATGCCGGCCGACGGCTCGGTTCCGGGTATATTGCGGCCATGACTCAACGGCATCTCTATCTGGCGGCTTACGACATTTCCTGCAACCGGCGCCTGCGCAAGGCGCTGTATGTCTTGCGCGCTTATGCGTCGGGCGGACAAAAGTCGGTGTTCGAGTGCTTTTTGACCGATGCGGAAAAGCGCCAACTGCTGGAAGAGATAGCCTTCGTCATAAACCCTGAAGAAGACCGCTTTATCGTGTTGCGCCTGGCGGGCGCCAAACACGTGCGCACCTTGGGCAAGGCGGTTCCGCCTCAGGATGGATCGTTTTATTACGTGGGGTAATGGATGAGCAGTTTGTATCTGGATCGCAAGAATCTGGGCATCAAGTTGGATGGTCAGGCGTTGGCTTTGTATGAGGATGGTGCGCGCAAGGGCTCGGTGCCGTTGCATTTACTGGACCGGGTGGTGCTGCGTGGCAACGTGCAACTGGAAAGCCGGGTGTTGGGTGCTTTGAGCGAGCGAAATATCGGTTTGCTGGTGCTGTCCGGGCGCAATACCGAAGCCACGGCGATGCTGGCCGGGCGGGGCCACAGCGACAGTAGCCGGCGTTTGGGGCAATATCGCACCAGTATGGATGAGGATTGTCGGATGCCGCTGGCGCGCTGGCTGGTGTTGGTCAAAGTGCGTGCGCAACTGCGCCTGATTAAACGGGCACTGGCGGAGCGGCCTGATTTGCGCCACCCGTTGACCAGCGCTAGCCAAACCCTGGCCGGTATCCTTGGTCGGTTACGCGATGAACAGTCGGCTTTTACGCTGGACAGTTTGCGCGGTTACGAAGGTGCTGCCGCAGCTGCGTATTTTGGCGGTTTTACCCAATTGTTTGCACCGTCGCTCAATGTTAACGGCCGTCATAAGCGTCCGCCGCCCGATCCGGTTAATGCCTGTTTGTCGCTAGGCTATACGCTGTTGCATTACGATGCGGTGAGAGCCTGTCATATCGTCGGCTTGGACAGTATGTTGGGGTTTTACCACGACGTCAGTTTCGGCCGCGAGTCGCTGGCTTGCGATTTGATGGAACCGTTGCGGCCGCTGCTGGACGGCTGGGTATGGCAGATGTTTCGGGAGCGAACCCTGCGCTTGGAGCATTTCAGCGACGACAATGGTCGCTGTTTGCTGAACAAAACCGGCCGATCACATTTTTATGCGTTTTATGAATCGCATGCGGCGGCAGCCCGGCGTTTGCTGCGTCGTTATGGGCATGCATTGAGCAAGCGTTATCAACTGGCCTATGAGTCACGCTGATGCGGCCGCTATACATTGACGGCTCGACGGGTTGCCGCGTGGTGCTGGATGAGCCTGCGCTACGGGTGTCCTTGGCGGATAAGGCCGATCAGTTGTTCCCGCTATCCAGAGTGTCGCGCGTGGTGTGCAAGGGTTTGGTGGATTGGTCGATGTCGGCATTATTGGCTTGCGCCGATGCCGGAATTACGGTGTTGTTTTTGGAGAAAAACGGCGAAATGCGTGCCCGCTGGTTGGGACGTGCCAGCGAACGCCAATCCTTGACGCAGCGTTTAGTCGATTTACTGGCCCGCGCCGATGGTCCGGGGCTGTTTGAAAACTGGACCTTGGCCATGGAAAAAATGGCTGCCCGCAGTTTTGCCCGGCGCGTCGGTTTGTTGGATTGGCGGGAAGTGCCGGTGCCGACATTACGTCGGCAACTGTTGGTTAGTTTGGGCAGCGAGGGGCGGTACCGTGCCAATCTGCTGGAAAATATCTTGCACGCCGAGTTGCTGGTTTGGCTGCCGGAAGCCGGATTTTGCGCAGACGATGAAGCATTAATGGTCAACGATCCGGATTTATCCGGGTTTATAAGCCGTTTGCTGTTGTGGGATTTTTATCCGCTGTTGTTGGCTTCTAGTACCGAGCCGGATGCCTCGTCGATGCGGGCCATGGCGGAACTGTTTCAGCAGCGTGCCGATCGTGGTTATTTATTGTTCCGCAGTACCATCAACAAATTGCAGCAGTTTTTGTTGTCGGTGAGCTGATGGCCGATAGCCAGCTGGGTTTGTATTTGATTGCCTATGATATTGCCGATCCACGACGATTGGGCAAAGTCCATCGGATTTTGAAGAAACAAGGCTTGCCGGTGCAGTATTCGGTGTTTACCGTGGTAATGAAGCGCCCAAAACTGCGTCGCTTGTTGGAACGGATTGAACAAAAAATCAAAGCCAACGAGGACGATGTGCGTTGTTACCGCTTACCCATCAATACGCAGGCTGTGACGCTGGGACAGCAGTATTTTCCCGAGGATGTGCTGCTGTTTACCGGCGGCGTTAACCGAATTTTTGGCAGTTAGGCAAAGAGGCACATCCAGGGCACAGAGCCAAAATGCGGCTTGGGGGGTAGATGTCAAAATGGCGCGCCCTAGAGGATTCGAACCTCTGGCCTCGGCCTCCGGAGGGCCGCGCTCTATCCAGCTGAGCTAAGGGCGCAATATGGAACGGAATATGTAGGCCGCAAATTGCATCGATAAAGTATAGGCACGGTTGATTGCCTCATCGTTGCTTGCGAACCTGATCCCTGCTTAAGCAAGAGAGGGGATTATACGCGGTTGCGAGGAAGTTTTCAGCTTGTTTGTAGAGAACAAATGGGATCATGGCCGATGGGGATGGTGAACGGCATTCCCTACGACGCGGGTTCGAGGCGATATTTGCCCATCGCTCAAACCCGATCTTCCATCCAATCCCCTTGTTTCATACCCCCCTGCGACGCTAGCCAATCTCGTCGGAATAGGAGGGTAGCGATAAAATCGCTCCTTGCGCGTTCATCAATCCCGCGTATTTCTAACCCAATCGTGTTTGCAAAATTCATCGCGGAAGCGATGCCAACCGGCCTCGGATATTAACGCCGTTTATCCGTCATAAAAAGGCATAGTAAATTGTCTCTACACATAGTTGGGCACTATACATAGGGGTCTGGACAAGACGATCATGCCTTGCCCTGCCAAACGGTGAATTTTCCGAGCACTGAAATCCAACCAAATAACCGGACTCAACATTACATCCCAGTGGCTTTCATTCCAACCTCAGAATGCAAATAGCCGTTATTCGCTTGTCAGAAAATCCGGCCTATTGCAATTATCGCCGACGAAACCCGCGCCGGGCCGGATGCCTTTTCACTTACTGCACCACCGGCTGTGCCGATTCCCTAGGCACGTCGTATATTGCCGACAATTTACGGCGGAATTCGTCGGTAATCAATTGCGCATCCACCCGGCTGTTGACCACCCGCGGGGTGATCATCACCACCAGTTCTTTTTTGTCTTTGTTGCGCGTGGTAGCGCCGAACAGCGGTCCCAGCAGCGGAATCTCGTGCAACAACGGCACGCCGGACTTGTTATAGGTGTTGTCTTCTTTAATCAAGCCCCCCAATACCAAAGTTTCCCCGCTTTGTACTGCCACCTGGGTTTGAATTTCGCGTTTTTGGATGGTGGGAGAATCGATGCTTTCGCTGGTATCGGTTTTTACCGCCTGATCGACGCTTTGCAACACATCCATCAGCACCAAGCCGCCGGCGTTAACCCTTGGCCGCACTTGCAAATTGACCCCGGTATCTATCATTTGTATCGAGCTGGTCTGCACGATGCCGTTTGTGGTCGTGGTGCTGCTGGTATTACTGGTCACGGAAGAACGAATCGGCACCGAGTCGCCGACCCGTATCGACGCTTCCTGGTTATTCAATACCATCAGCGACGGCGACGAAATCACGTTGACGTTGTTTTTACTGGCGGCGGCGTTCAACACCGCCTTGATGTCGCCGGTATTGCTGGCGAAAGCGTAGGAAAACCCGCTAGTCGCTGCAGCGGTACCGATGTCGCTCAAACTGATGCCGCCGCTGTCTTTACCGGGCGAACCGCCGGAAACTTCGTTGATGCCGCCGTTCTGGTGACTGAAAAACCACTCGATACCGTATTGCAAGTCGTTGTTCAGCGTGACTTCGACGATGGTCGCGTCGATCAACACTTGCAACGGCAGTACGTCCAACTGTTTGATGACTTTTTCGATTTTGGCGTACTCTTGCGAACCGGCCACAATAATTAAAGCATTGTTGGTTTCGTCCGGAATAATCCGCACGTTGGCCATTTCCGGATTGAGGTTGTTGAAACCGGTACCGCCCAGGGTATTCACGTTGGAACCGGCGATTGTGCTGCCGCCGAACCCGCTGTTGTTGCGCTCGTTGTTGCGGTCCGCCAAGGCCCGGTTGTCCGTGCCCGACGTCGTGCGAGCCGAGGAACTGCCGGTGCCGCTACCGGAACTGCCGATAGTGGAACCGGAACTTGCGCTTGAACCGGAGCCGGAGCTGCTGAATCCGGAACTGCCGCTACGATTGCTGGCCGATGTGGAACGCCGCCCGGAGGCGATGGATGCCGAGTTGGAACCGCGAACACCGCCGGTACCGAAGATGTTGCCCAAGGTATTGGCCAAATCCACCGCGTTGACGTGCTGCGCGCGATAGACGTTAACGCCGTTATTGGCGTCGTTATTGGTGCGGTCCAGGCGGTACACCCAGGTTTCGATGTCGCGCAAGTATTTGGGGTTGTGGGTAATCGCCAAAATCGCGTTCAGCCTTTCGATTTCGAAAAACCGGAAAAAACCGTTGCCGCCGGCATTATTTGCCGCGGGTTTGTCGCCTTCCGCCGCGATGCCCTGCCGCCCGAAGATTTGATCCAGTTCTTCGATGATTTTGGTCGCGTCGACGTGGGCCGGAGTAAACAGCGCAAACGAGCGGCCTTTCAGCATGTCGATATCGAAGGTTTGCACCACGTCCAAAATTCTGTCCAATTCGTTGGCGGAACCGGACACCACCAGGATGTTACGGTTCGGATCGGCAACCACCAGCGATTTTTCCGGCAACAACGGTTTCAATATATCGGCAATTTCATTGGCCGATACGTTGCGGACCGGAATGACCCGCGTCTGGTAACCGGACGGCAAACGCGAACTGCCCAGGGTTTTGAAAGAACTGCTGAACACCGCTTCGTTGGTGGGCTTAATCAAATAAATGCCGTTTTGGTCTACCAACGCCGCGTTGTTCAAGCTGAGTATCATCTCCAGCGTCGGGATCAAGTCCTGCTTGCTGAGCATTTGCGTGGTTTGCAGCGTGACCTTGCCGGTCACTTGCGGGCTGAGCGTATAATTTTTGCCCAAAATATCGCTCAAAATCACTTTCGCGACTTCGCCAAGATCGGCATCGTCGAAATTCAGGCTGTACTCGCCTTTTCCGCCGCTAAGTTTAGGGGCGAATGCCGAAGACCCCGAGCCTATGCTGGCTTCCTCGTTCGGAAACACTTCGACCTTGGTCACTTTTTGCTCGACTTTCGGCTGCTCCGGCGCGGGATCGTCCGGCAACGGCGTTACCACGGGCAACGGCATTTTTTGGTGCAACTGCGGGCCGAGAAATTCACAGCCCGTCATCGTCAGCGCTAACGCCAACAACGGCGTTATTCGACTTGTGTTACGTTTCATCGTCTTTGTTCTCGGGGGGTGGGGTTCGTGCCGGAACCGGCGGTTTCCCTGGCGCAGGGGCCGGCGCATTTTTCTTGGGCGGTTGTGCGGCGGGCAATTGCGGACGCGGTTTTCTGAGCATCAGCGATTTTTGCTGCTCGTTCTGCTGCAATATCACCCGGTCGGATTGGATGTTTTGCAACTGCCAACCGGAAATCGCTTGGTTTTCGTACAATTTGACAAATTTTTTGGCCTCGTTCTGCTTACGAAACAAGGCGTATTTACGTATTTTGGTTTGATAAATGCCGATCAACTGCCAGTCGTCGATTTCGCCGGTTTCGGCCGCCTGCGGCGCGTCCTGCGGATCGGGTTCCGGCGGCAACGGTTTGCGGCCCTCTAAAAACAGCGGACGCTCGATGACTGCCAAGTAATTTTCCGCGCTACGTTGAGGTAACTTCAATGCCGGCAATTCGCTGGTATCGTATTCGCTAGCCAGTTTACGGTTGAGCATGGCCGCCAGGTCTTCTTGAGCCATCACTCCCAAGCGCCATTCTACCGCCAATACCACGCTCAGCAAGCCGCAAGCCGACAACTGCCATTTCAGTAATCTGCTGTTCACGATCCCGGGCTCCGCATGAAACTGACCACCTGAAAACTGACATTCAGCTGCTCGCTGGCTTCGACTTTATTGGTTTTGCGGTTACGGGTGCCGCGTACCGGGTTGATGTCCAACTGATCGACCACCAACACCGGAATTTCGGATTCGATTCGCAACAACACGTTGACCAAGGCCTCCATGGTCGCGGTCATCCGCACCTTGACCGCGACCCGGAAAAAACCGTCGGACAATTTGCCCGGCAAGCCCTGAGTGCTGGTCAGCTGGCCGCCGGCTTCCGACACCGCGGTCTTGACGATGTTTTGCAGCTCGGCGGAGGCCAAAGCCTCGGTGTTGCTGGTGCTGAAATAGCCTTGAGCGGTAAAGGCCTGTTTGATGGCCTTTAAATTTTCCGCCACGCCGGCCTCGCGGCCGGCGATGGTCTGCTGCCGGTGCAAGCGGAACATCAAATCGTTTTTTTCGTCGTTGTACGCGATGCCGGCCGACAACACCGGAACAATGATTGCGAACACTAACACCGCCACCACAGTCAGCAACAAGCCCACCGCCAACCAGCGCTGAAACCGCACTTTACTCATCGGCCGTCTCCGCATTGTCGAGGCCGACGGCCGAATCCGGCTTGAGCTCAGCCTCGCCCGCATCCTCCGCGTCGGGACTCGCACCGTCCGCCGCCGGCATGGCGACGTCCATGCTGATCTGGAACCGTTCACGGCCGGTGTTCTTGTCCTGGGTCAACGGCGATACGAAGCTGACATTGTTGAAATAGGTCGAGTCTTCCAGCAAGCCGATCAGAGTCGAGGCGGCAGGCGATTGCCCCTGAATTTGCAAATGATTGTCGGCGAAATTCAGGTGGGTGAGCCAGGTATCGTCGTTCAGTAAGCGGCTCAACTCGTCCAACACGCTCAGCAACGCCGGAGACCGGCGTTTGATGTCGATTAATTTTTGGGTTTCCGCATGCAAGGCGTCGATTTCGGTTTGTTGCGCATCGACCGCACGGTTTTGCTTTTCCAATTGTTTGACTTTTTCCTTCAAAGTATCGACCGCTTGCGCTTGCAGCCATACCGGCCAGATCAACACGGCCAGAGACAACAACAAGATCGCGGCCCACGCCAGCCAATGTACGGATTGACTCAACGCGCTGGGGTGTTGCCGATACTGCTCGGGTAACAGATTGAAGCCGGCGCAAGCCTCGCCGTATTCTTCCACGGCGGCTTGATATTCCACTTTGTGCGGACGTAAACCGAACAAATCCAGTTGCCTAAGCGGTTCGTCCAAGTTGGCTTTCGGTATCGCCACCAGCAATACCTGAATCTGACCGAATTCGGTCTTACCCAAAGGCATGGCGGAAAAATATACCTGATCGGCGCTAAACGGCGTGTAACGGTCCAGTTCGAAACCGACCACTTGTTGCAGGTTTTCCTGGGCGGCCAGCGGCAAATAAACCGTTTTAGCCAGAGCTTGCCCACTAGCCAATCGAAACACCAATTCGGCCTTGTCCAAAGCCGGGTATTGGCTTTTGAATGCTTGAAACGCCTCCGGCGCCGCGAATTCGAAACGCTGTCTGACCAGCGAAACGCCGTCTTCGTCAGCGTAATCCAGTTCGAATCCGTTCGCCGCCGACCGCAACAGCACGCTGCCGTAGCGGTCGCTCAAGCGGCGGCGCAAAGACTTGGGCACCAAGAATGCCAGCTCGCGCGCCCACCACCGGAAAAACCCTTTCAGGTCGATTTCAATCGCTGTATCTAAATTCATCTTGAACGTTAATTACCGCGTAATCCATTGCCTCGTCGAACAACGATTGACCTTGAAGATTCGCCCTCCAATCGAGCACCGCAAAAGCGCTCTCGCCGTCGTCTATATCTTGGGTTTGCGCAACCGTTTCCAGTGCCGCCGAAGCCCGGTCGGGCAACAGCGCTTCGGCAATAATAGTATAAGTTTGGTTCTCGCCTAAAGGCGCGGCCTCGGCTTCGTCCCCGTCCTCTTCTTCGTCGAGCCGATTTTCCAGGGCTTGATCGCGAATATTCTGCTGCTTTAAACCGCTAGCCAAAATATCCAGCAATTCCGGAGCCGCGTTGCGCACGTCGAGTTCCGCGGCGCCGGAATACACCGTGAGGTAAGGACGCATACGCTCGAATAGAGCCGGATGCATGCCCAGTACCAGTTGCAGTTCTTCCAGGGTTTGAAACGCGGTATTGCTCGGCCCGTAGGACCGGCCGGCCAAGCGATATTGACGCCGCTCGGCCCCTTGCATCCGCGTTTCGTCGTCCGCGTCGCGCCAATCCAATATAGCGTTCAGCAAGCGTTGTTGCTCGAAACCGTCGTTACCTATCGCCCATTGCAACAAGGCTGACAATTGAGCCTCGCCGGCGGTATTGATATCGACTTTGCCGCTTTCGGCGAAAATTCTAATCCTGATCGCCTCGTCGCCGCGCAGAATTTGATAAACAGTCCCGTTCGCCAGCCAACGCCGGCGGGCGTCCGGTTGCTGCAGATGAAACTCGGCCAGGATTATACCGCTTTCCGCCAGAGCCAACGCTCTGGCATTAGCTTGAATCGCATTGCTGACGCTGCTTTCCCGCCGCATGGTCATCGCAAAACTGCCGGCCATCAAGGTCAGCAAGGTCAAAATCCAAATCACGATCACCAAAGCCAAACCGGATTGCCGCCGATAACGCCCCGGCAGCAGATCGGCTCTCGGCGCCCGTAGCGCCACTGTCCTTTTATTCGTCGCCATCGTCCGCATCGGCGCCGTCATTCTCGTCGTTATCCGTATCGTCGTCCGCCACTTCGTCCGGATTGGCGGCTTGGGTAATTTTCAAGGCAAAAATCATGTCCGGCCAATAGCTGCCGTCTTGCAACAAAATCGATACTTTAATCAGCTTGGGCAAGCGGTCGGCCGCATCCCATTTATCCCGCCAGACGCGTTCGGCGACGTCTTCGGTTTGGCCGAAATAGGCGAATTTGAAATCCGCGACCCCGTCCAGCAACACTTCCGGCGGTTCCGGCGGCGGTAATTCGTCGCTGTCCCGGTAGGGAGTCAGCGTGACCAGCAGCGCCCCCGGCCGCTGCGGATCGGCAAAAATATCGAAGATTTGCAAACCTTTACGCGCGGAACTGGCCGGCAGTGCCCCTACGAAACGCATGCGTTGCGGCAAGCCAAGAAAGGCATGGTCGGTTTCCGATGCAAAAGCATCATTGTTTTCCGGCGCTTGCACCGGCCTGACCGCGGTTAAATGCCGTTTGAAAAACTGGTAGACCACGGCTTTTTGATTGACCTGCTCGATACGCCGCTCGCCGGCCGACCAGCTTTGCGCGGCGATGCGTAAACTGCCGAACAGCAATACCACGATGACGCCCAACAAGGTCATCGCAATCAGCACTTCAATTAAGGTAAAACCGCGGCTGCCCGGTGTCCTCACAGCGGCGCCTGCTCCCTGAACAACTTCAGATTATCCAATTCCAGCCAGCGTTGCCGCAACGCGTCCTCTCCCCAATTGACCCGCACGTTGACCGCCAGCAATTCCAACCCCGGCGGCGTTTCCTGCTGCTGCGATTTGAACCGGGCCTGATTGACCGGCGGACCGGCGACCCGGGTAATCCGAATGCGCCAATAAAACCGGTTGCCTTCGACGCCGTTGGTTTCGCCTACTTGCAACGGGGTTTCCACGCCGGTTCTGGCCATCAGGGATTCGGCGATTTGCGTCGCCAGCATGTACTCTTCCGATACGACCGCCGCATTGACCCCGGAGCCGAAAATACGCAACACGATGGTCAAGGCAATCGCCATCACCGCGAACGCGACCAGAATTTCCAGCAAGGAAAAGCCTTTATGCCGCCGCATGCCACACAGGCCAAACCGACAAGTTGACCGCGCCGGTAATCCAATTGACGTCGATTTGCCGGCTTAGCTTGCCCGACTCCAATACGATACGCCCGCCGGTCGACGAGCCGTCGCCGAAAAACAAAATCGCGCCTTCTTGGCCTTCACGGAACTGGTCTTCGGCGACGGTCAGCGAAATTTCTATTCCTTCGTCCAACCAATAGATTTTGCCGGCGTTGCCGATGCGGTAACTGTTGTTTTCCAGGTTGACCGCGACGGCGACCGGGCGCCGGGTCATCAAAGCCAGACCGTGAGCGTAACGCAAAGCGGAAGCAATATCCCTGGCCGCAGCCTGCAAGCGGGTGTTTTGCCCACCGTTGTTGATATTACTGGCGACCACGCCGAAACCGACTACCATCACGAACAACACGATAATCAGCTCCAGCAAGGTAAAACCCCGCTCGGATTTAACGGCCGAACGTAGCGGCACGGCGGCTTATTCCCAGCTGTTGATGTCCTGGTCTTCGCCTTCGCCGCCCTCTTTTTCGTCGGCACCGTAGCTAAACAAGTCGAAACTGCCGTGCTGGCCGGGGTAAACGTAGTGGTAATCGCTCAACCAAGGGTCTTGCGGCACTTTTTCCTTACGCAAATAAGGACCGTTCCAGCGTTTGGCGTCGGTCGGTTTTTCGATTAAAGCGTCCAGACCTTGTTGCTGGGTGGGATAGCGGCCCACGTCCAATTTATACATATCCAGTGCCGACGCCAAATCCTCGATCTGCACCTTGGCGGCCTTGGTTTTGGACGCGCCCATGTGTTTCATGACCTGCGGCCCAACGATACCCGCCAGCACAGCAAGGATGCCCAACACCACTAACATTTCCAGCAGGGTGAAACCGAACGAACGGCGCGGATGGTATTGCGGGGTAAACCTGTTTTTCATGTAATTCCTCCTGATTATGGTTATACGGCAAGATCGTTGACGCTCAAAATAGCCAACAATATCGATACGATGATGCCGGCTATCATTAGCCCCAAGGATATGATCAACGCCGGTTCCAACAGAGCCAGCATGCGCTGAATGGTCGTCTTCAGTTGCTTATCGTAAATCACGGCTACGCGCATCAACATTTCTTCGAGCCGGCCGGTTTCCTCGCCCATTTTAATCATTTGCACCGCCAATTTGGGAAACAGCGCTTGTTTACCCAAGGCTTCGGACATGGTGCGGCCTTGTTTCAGCTGCTCTTCGGCTACTGCCAGCAAATCCGCCAACACGCCGTTGGTCACGGTCTCCCGCACGATGCCCAGGGATTTCAAGATAGACACGCCGTTGCCGAGCAAGGTACCGAAGGTCCGGCTGAAATTGGCGGTTTCCATGCAGATGACAATATCGCCGAACAAGGGCATGCGTAAAAAGCGCCCGTCCCACTGTTTGCGGCTAACGGGATCGGTCAATTGCGCTTTGGCGAATTGCACGCCGGCCGCTGCCAGCAAGGCCAACAGCCACCAATAGCCCTGTAAAAACTCGGCCAAGCCCACCACGATCTGGGTCGGTATCGGCAAAGCCTGGCCGGCGCTGTCGAACATTTCCTTGAATTGCGGTACTACGAAAGTCAGCATCACGAACAAGGACACCAAGGACATCAGCAACAAAATGGCGGGATAAATCAAGGCGGTGCTGACCGTATCTTTCAGTTCCTGGCTGCGCTCCAGATAGTCGCCCAAACGCTGCAGCACCCCGCCTAAATTGCCGCCCATTTCCCCGGCCCGTATCATATTCAAGTAAAACTTGGAGAACACGCCGGTCTGGCTTTCCAAAGCGTCGGCCAAGGCCTTGCCGGCTTTGACTTTTTCCAATACGTCGGCCACCAGTTTGTTCAGTTTGGGGTTTTCTTCGGTCAATTGCAGCAAGATGGTCAGCGAGCGGTCCAGCGGCAAGCCGGACTCCAGCAAGGTTGCCAGCTCGCCGGTCAGCATGCCTATTTCCTTGTGTTTCAACCGCAACGCCGAGGATTTCAGCCGAAATCCGAGAAAGGTTCGGTCTTTAGCCGGTACTATCCGTATCGGTATCAAGCCCTGCCGCTGCAATTCCAACAGCAAGGCTTGCTCGTCCCGGGCGTCGCGCACGCCTTCTTCGCTCAACCCTTGGTTGTTAACGGCTTTATAAGAAAATAACGGCATTCCGGTAGTGTATCGTTTGCGGGTTTAAGGTGCGGAAGGGATTAACCGGATTTTACATGCAGCGCGCCCGTTAGCGGGAGAATTTCGCCGCCGCCCGGCAAAGGCCTGAATCCAAGCCATAAAAAATCCGGATCGAGTCCGGATTTTTTATGGCTATGCCGGCCCGCAACCATCCGCGCGCCGGCACACAAAGCGGGATATCACTCTCTGTCGCGCACCAACAAGACCGCACCGCGCAACGGCGAATCAACCGCCGCGGTTTTCGGGCTGGCCCCGTCGCTGCCGTCGCTGAAGCGCACGCCCCAGGCTTGTCCGCCGTCGTTCGCCACCGTGGTGGAAGACCAATAAAACAGCGAAGCAAACGCCGGAAACGCTTCCAGATTGATGGCCGGGTTGGAGCATTGCACTTCCACTAAACTGCGGAGTTCTTTCAAGTTGGGCAAGCGCCAGTTGGTTTTGCCGACGAAGCCGCCGGCGTCGTTCAAGGTTTTAACCTTTGTTAATGCTTCTTCCCAGGTAAAAGTTTCGGCACTGTCGGTTTGGCAAGCGTCGCCGCTTTGCCCTTCGCTGCAGCGTTTCCACATCAAACCGGTTTTCATGTCGGTCAGGGTTCCGTCACCGTGTTCGGTGAATCGCTCGTTGGGGAAAGAGGCGCTAATCGAGTCCGTTTTGCACGTTTGAGCCTGCACGTTCAAGGCCAATCCCAAGGACAGGCATAACAGGCTGTTACTAAGCTTTGACATAATTTTGTTTACTCCAAATTTGAAATTGAATCGACCTTGGGCGCTTGAAACCACTTCTGAACCTTCAGCAGACTATGAAAGTATTCCATTGCCGCAGCTATCGTATAACGACTAAGCTTAAGCGGCAATCACCCCGGCCGGTCTCGTGGTAGTCAAAAAATAAGCTGACTTAAGGCCGCGACTGAAAATTTCCGGCCGAATTTAGTGAGCACCGCGCACCAGACGCACCCGTCCGGGGAACAACTTGGCACCAGCCGCGACGTAGCCTTGGCCGAAATCCACCGACCATGCGTAATCGCCGCTTGGCGCATAAGGATTATTCGACCAGTACATCCCGCCGACGCTGTTGGCAAAAAAACCGCCGTCTATCGCCGGTTTTTTGCCGTCCAATGCCGCCAACCCGGCCAATTCTTCGACATTGGGCATGCGCCAATCTTCGAATCCGCACAAGGCTTGAGCATTGACCGCTTGTACATAGGCTTGGGTATCGCAAGTCGAACCGTCGCAGGCACCGCCGTCGGCCTTACCGGCAAAACCGGCGTTGTTGCCGGTATCGGTTTGATACCAGGTATAGGTGTTGTCTTTGTCGTGCAAGCCGCTTTCGGTTTTGTTTTCCCAAACCAACCCGGTCACCTCGTCGCGCACGCAAGCCCATTGGCTGCCTGCCGCTTCGCTGCCGGCTGCATCCCAGGCGGCGTTTTGCGTGGCCAACGCTTGGCCGTTGCCACCCAATTTGGTGAAGCTGAAACCGGCGTAACCGTCGGTATTGCTATTGCTCAACACATCGGCGCCGTATTCGGCATCCTGGCCGGGGAAACCGGCTTGCGGGCAGTCCAAACCGTTGTCGGTGGCGTTAGCGCATGTCACGACCCCGGTATCGTTGAGTTTCACTTGCGCGACCTCATCCACTGTGTCGGTCACGTTTAAATCGATTCTGGCCACTTTAGAGACTTTTTTACCGTCTCTAACCCGGAAGGTAAAAAAATCCGCGCCTTGGTAATCGGCTTTTTTAGGCGTATAGGTGACCGTATCGCCGTCCAAAACAATTTTGCCTTTTTTGGGCTTGCGGACTATGCGAAAAGTCAAGGGATCGCCCTCGACGTCGCTGCCGTGCAAATCGAAACTATAAGCAGCCCCCATCAGCACATTTTGCGAGGCGGCTGTGGCCACTGGACGGTCGTTGACCGCCTTTACGGTCAAACTTACCGTAGCCGCCGCCGAATCCGTCGTACCGTCGTTGGCCAGGTATTGAAAGCTGTCGCTGCCGTTATAGTTCGCTTGCGGGGTATATTTGGCGACTTTACCGTTCAAGCTTACCGTGCCGTGCTGCGGATTTTGGCTGATGCTGTAGGTCAGCTTGTCTTTATCCGCGTCGCTCGCTTTCAATACGATGCGCGCGGTTTTATCTTCCCTCAAGGTTTTGCTTCTGTCCAAAGCCACCGGCGCTTCATTGGCATAACCGGACAGTGGGGCCGTCAGCAACAGCGTCAGCAAACCCAGCGGTACGCCGGCGGTTTTAATTCGCCGCTCAACAACAGCAACGCAAGAGCCGGTTTTCGACTCCGCATTTTTCGGTCTATCAAAAAGTGTGTTCATGCTCGTCAGTTCAAAATAAGTTGTGGATTTTCGCCGCCCTTCCCGCGGGAAAGGCTGACAGCCGGTTGTATCCATCCCGCCGGGCCTAAGCCCTGCGGGCGCGGATTAATGTCGCCGCCGACCAGGTGCGTTGACATGAGATTGGGTTTGCGAAGCAGCCGCTGTTTCCCCGCCGGGTCTTTCTAACCACATCAGTGGCCGGCATTGCGCATGCCTGACCGATTGCCGTTAGCGCACCAGACAAACGCTCGATGACCCGGTTTTGCCAGTCTATCCATGGCCATGGCAATCGCGTTCGGAATTGTAGGAAGCGTAAACGTCGGTTCCGTGAAGGCTGCGTTAAGGTTGCGTGAATTGCATTACATTGCGCTGACAAACAATCCTCCCTGCGTTATGCCGGGGCGAATGCGGACCAACGCGACCGGCCGGCGTTTCGAATAAGCGCAAGCGCCAAAGTTTTGGCCTATCGAGAATTCCGGCGATAATGCCCGGTTGGAGCGGCCGGCTGACTTCGCAAACATGTCCGATAGACTAAGACGACGATGCGTTCGCAATACCCCAGCCCGATTAGCCCCGTTCCCGGCGAAAGCAACAAAACCCGAAGCCGATAAGACTTGGAATTAGCCCGATACTGATCGAATCGCATGCTCAAAATACGCACCTGGAAACGGGAACTGGCGGCACTGTTGGCCGGAACCTGGATGACCTTTAGCTTTGCCCCCTATGATTTTTACTATTTGCCGCTATTGTCGTTAGCGGTGTATTACCGTTGCTGCCGCACACTCCGGCCCGGCAGCGCCGCCTGGCTGGGATTTGTATACGGTTTGGGCTATTTCGGCAGCGGGCTTTGGTGGTCTTACATCAGCATCCACGATTTCGGCGGCGCACCCGCCGGCGTAGGCGTGTTGTTGACGACCTTGGTCGTAGCGACCTGGTCGCTGTTTCCGGCGCTTAACGCCTTCATTTGCGCCCGCCTGTTCAAACTGCCGGGGGCCTATTTTCAAATCTTGGCCGGAGCGCTGACCTGGGCGGCGAGCGAATATTTACGCGGAACTTGGGCTTTCAACGGTTTTCCGTGGCTGCTGTCCGGTTATAGCCAACTCGAAAGCCCTTTGGCCGGCTACGCGCCGCTAACCGGCGTGTTCGGTCTAGGTTTTTTGCTAAGCGTCTCGGCGATTTCGCTGGAAAAGGCGGCGCGCCGCGAACTACCGGCGATTTCCGCAATCGTCCTGCTCGGCGTAATCTGGAGCGGCGGTTGGGCTTTGCGCGGTATAGAGTGGACACAGGCGATAGGCGGCCCGATCCGGGTAGCGTTAATCCAGGGCAACGTCTCCCAGGATCAAAAATGGCAAGCCGATCAACGCACCCGCACACTCAATCTATATCGGCAAGCAACCGAACAACTCTGGGGTAAGACGGATGTCGTCGTTTGGCCGGAAACGGCGGTACCGGCCTTTTTGCACGAAGTGGAAGCCGATTTTCTGCTGCCTCTACATAATGCCGCCCGCGAACACGGCACGGACATCGTGTTGGGCTTGCCGACTCAGGACGGCAGCAAACGCTATTACAACAGCATCCTGACCCTGGGCAACACCGCCGCGCTGTACCACAAGATCCATTTATTGCCGTTCGGCGAATACCTGCCCTTACAACCCTTGTCCGGCTGGTTGCTATTACAAATGGATATTCCGCTCGGCGATTTCGCCGCCGGCAGCGAAAACCAAGCCTTGCTCCGGGCCGGCGGCTTTCCGTTTGTTGCGACCATCTGCTACGAAGACACGTTCGGCGAGTTGGTCGGCCGCCAAATCGAAGCCGCCGCTTATTTGCTCAACGTCACCAACGATGCCTGGTTCGGCGATAGCGAGCAACCGCACCAACACATGCAGATGGCGCAAATGCGGGCGCTGGAATACGGCCGCTATTTGCTGCGCGCCACCAATACCGGTTTGACCGGCATCGTAGCACCGAACGGCACACTGATCGCACAAGCACCGATGTTCAGTCCCACAGTGGTCAGCGGGGAAATTTTGCCCATGGGCGGCTTGACTCCTTATGCCCGTTTGGGCGATAAGCGCTTGTTTGCGGGGTTGCTACTATTGACGCTCGCGGCATACGCGGCCGCAGCGCGTTTATCCGCCAAGCGGCGGCGCGATTAAGCATTGAAGGCGTTCGCGAATGTAAGCAATCGCTGACATCGAATCCTGCATAATGCATTAGACTTGAACTTATTGAAAAGCAAACGCTAAACCGATGGCCGACAACATGTTTCCCGCCGATGTGAATGCCAATGCAATAGCCGCTTGGCTCAGCGAATTAGGCGGCCTGCCGCAAGTACAGGCCGCTCATCAACTGCACCATGCCTTAAAGGAATTGAAATCGGCGCCTATCGCTCCCGAGCAGTTGCTGCAAACTTTGCAGCAACTCAGTCCGCTCACCCTGCATTTTTGTCACAACTTGCCGGCTGCCGCCCTTGCCGAACCGCTGCAAAACGGCAAAGCCCTCAAATTGGCCAAGTTAATCCTGCAGTTGCCCAAACAAATGAGTTTATTGCTCTGTCAACTGATAGAGAGCAAATCGCTAAGCGCTGCCACTAGCGGTCAGGCGGTTTATTACGCACTGCAAATGATAGGACACGCACTGCGCTGCCATGCGTTGTGCCGAGAAACGCCGTCCACGACCTTGTGGAAAAAAACCGCCTTTCTTTATCGTCACAGCGTTGCCGACCCGGTGTTCAAGCAGATTCAAACCAGCAAGATTCCGGAATTTAAACCGCAAAGCACGATAGAGTCGGTTCTGAAACGCAACCTGCTGTTCAGTTTATTTACTCATCAAGCACTCTGCGCCGAGGAAACCGAAGCGGCGTTCGGGTTAGCCGGCCAGTTGGCCGAGCTGTTGCAGATCAGCCCGCAACGGCAAAACGACACGATTTTTTATTGGGAAGTGGACAAAATTTATGCGCCTATGCTGCTCCCGCACCCGCGCAAACCGGTATCCTTCAGTGCGGTGTTTTTAGAGGTACAACGCCTGGGACAGGAGTTGCAACTCGGCACCATGCACACTCGCTTGAGTACGGCCAGCCTGAACCGGTTGGCGCTAGCCTTTACCGGCCACCGCAAAGTATTTAACGCCATCGTGCCCGGCCCGCCGCTGCCTTCGAGACTGATAGGCGGTTTCGCCGACATCTGCAACTTCGTGCAAGAATTGAACAAGCTATTGCGCATCATGGACTTAAGTGCACAATTGCGAAACGACGACGCCCGAAGCTACGGATATTCGCTGGTACCGTTGGAACACCAACGCAGCACCTTCGCCATGCCGCCCAACTTATTGCAAAAACAGCAGGGTGGCCGGCAAGTCAACGTGATGAAAACCACTTCCGGCGCATACCTCATTGCCGAAAACCGCAACCTGGATTTTCGCACCGGCGATTTAGGCCTGCTATACCGCGAACAGCACCCGTTGACGCTATCCATCATCCGCCAACAAGTCGACAATCAAAACGCCTGTCAACTGCTGTTGGAACCCATTCCGGGCACCTGCACCTGTTACCCTATCGCCGGAAACAGCCACGCCTTGTTAATCGGCGAACAAGGCCCCAACCCGCAAGTATTTTTGCACGGCGGCAAATACGCGGTCGGCGACGAAATTCAATTCAGCTTGGGTCCCAAAATCCGCCTGACCGCCTGCCTGGAATCTACCCCGTACTACAGCCGGTTCAACTGCCAATTTCCTGCCCCGGGCTAATCGGGCCGTCTGCGCCGCCGGCGAAAAAGACAATATCCCGGACCAACTCGGGAGCTTTTCCCAAGGCTGCCGCATCCCGGCAACCGATAATATCGGCTCTCATCAACACGGAGCCATCATGCAAGCATTGTTCGCGTTTTTAAGCCTTATCGCCATCGGTTTTTCGGCACACGCCCACGGCCCTACTCCGCAAAAAGCCAAGCAATCGGTCACCATAGCGGCGTCTGCCGACAAGGTCTGGCAAACCGTCAAACAGTTCGACGCGATAGCCTCCTGGCACCCCGGCGTCAAAAGCAGCGAAGGCGACGGCAACAACCAATCCGGCGGCAAGCGCACCTTGGTGTTCGCCAACGGCGGGAGTATCGTCGAGGAGCTGGATTATTACAACGAAGCCGAACGCGAATACAGCTACCGGCTGAAAACGGAAAATCCGGCCGCTTTTCCGACCAGCTCCCACAGCGTGGAGCTCAAAGTCGCCGCGGGAGAAGCCCCCAACACCAGCGTAGTCACGTTGAAAAGCCGCTTTTATCGCGGCGACACCGGCAACACCCCGCCGGATAACCTGAACGATGCCGCGGCAGTACAAGCCATGACCGAATTTTTCGAGCAGGGATTAAACGGCTTGAAAAGCCGGGTCGAATCTAAACAATAACCTAACCCCAGGGGAGGAATCCATGCGCTCAATCATACCAATTCGCTTTACGCTCGGTTGCGCGGCAACCTTATGCGCCGTGACAGCCCTAGCCGCCGACGGCTACGAGCCGGAACCCTATCACCCTCAGGTCAGATATTCCGCGCCACCGGAAACAGAGAATTCAAGCACTGCCGAACCTGAAAGCGCGAATTCAACCGTCTCCGCTTTGCCGGCTCAAACGCCGGCCGAGCCACAGGCAGGAGCCGCGCTTCCTGCCGCCGCGCAAGCCGCCCAGCGCCTGCCGCCCGAAACGCAAGCCGACAGTCGCGAAGTTCAACCACAAAACCAATCCGCAAGCAGCCCGCTCTCGCTTGAATGGCTGATAGCCGGCTTGGCAGGCATAGGTCTGGCGCTATGGGCAACGGCCCGCCGACGCAACGGTTCCGCTCGATTGCCGGAAGCGGCCGCCGATGACCAGGTTACCGGAGTGGAACACTATCTGCGGCGACTCGCCGCGCCGCAAACCGGCGTCAGCAAATATTTGGAAAAATTGGCGGCCGCGCAACCCGCGACCGGGGTCAGCAAATACATCACCCGGCATCGCAACGATTGAACGGTACCGCCTGGCTAGGCACGCATAAACGCCGCCGGATTGCCGGCGGCGTTTGCTTATCCCCGCCCAAAAAACATAGCTTGCAGCAGTTTTGTTACAGTCCGCCGCTTGTAGCTTCAAGCCTGACCGCTTTTAACGATGCCGTGTCGGCAAGCGATCAGGACCAATTCCGACAAGGTTTTAACGCCCAACTTTTCCTTGACGGCGGTACTGTGATTACCCACCGTTTTATAACTCAAACATAAGCTTTCCGCGGCTTCCCGGGTGCTCATGCCGGATGCCAACAAACAAAAAATATCGAATTCGCGCGGCGACAAGGATTTGATCCTGGCCGATTCGTCCAGGTCCACCGCCATGCTGACCGCCAATTGTTGAGCAATGGCCGGCTCCACGAAGGTACCGCCTTCCGCAATCAAACACACTGCGGTAACCAAGGTCTCGGGCGCATTATTTTTGGTGATGTAGCCTCTGGCACCGGCTTTAATCGCCCGGGTCACATAAACCAATTCATCGTGAATGCTGAACACCAATATCTTGCATTGGCTATGCCGGCTCAACAAACGCCGTATGCTCTCCATACCGCCCAAGCCGGGCATGGACAAGTCCATCACCACCACATTGGGATGGTGGCGCGAGTACAGTTGGCACGCGGTCTCGCCGCGATCGGCTTCGTAAATGGCACCGATACGCTCGGAAAGCGACAAATAAGTCTTGTAACCGGCACGAACCACCGCGTGGTCGTCCACCAGCAACACGTCGATTTTACCGGTCAAACTTAACACTCCTCTATGACAAGGCCGGCGGTTACCGGCTTGTTAAAAATGGTGCCGAGTTTCGCCGCGTTTAACCATGGGAGCTTTTCCTTTTTACAATGTTATCCGCCCTTTTCGAAGCGGGATTTTTTCCGCCGCTGAATTCGCTTTTTTCCCACAGAATCCATGGATAGTTCCGTAACGGCCTGCGGCGGCCTTTCTTTACCATGTGCGCCAGCGTGGCGGACCGGTTATTTCTGTGATGCGGTTTGATCAACAAAGCTGATTTCTTTAAACGATCGGCCGGGCCGCCGCGCCTCTTAACGATAAGAACATCCTGGAGGAAACATGCAACAACTCGATTTGCGCACCGTAGGGAAAACGGCGGCGCTGGTGGCGGGCGGCATTTTGAGCGTGGCACAGCCCGCTTCGGCCAATAAAGAACTGGAGCAACTGTCCAAGCAGAATACCAACTGGGTCATGCAAACCAAGGACTACGGCTCCACCCATTTCAGCGAAATGATCGACATCAACGCCAACAACGTCAAAAACCTGAAGGTGGCGTGGTCGTTCTCGACCGGCGTATTGAACGGACACGAAGGCGGCCCGCTGGTAGTCGACGGCATCATGTACGTGCATACCCCGTATCCGAACAACGTGTTCGCGATCAGCCTGGAGGAGCCGGACAAGATTTTATGGCAGTTCAAGCCCAAGCAAAATCCGGCGGCCCGTGCGGTCGCCTGCTGCGACGTGGTCAACCGTGGTCTGGCCTATGCGCCGGCCGGCAAGGATTATCCGGCCACGATCTTTTTGAATCAGTTGGACGGCCATGTCGTGGCGCTAAACGCCAAGACCGGCGAGCTGCGCTGGAAAATGGAAAACTCCGACATCGCGATGGGCTCCACCTTGACCGTGGCGCCGTTCGTGGCCAAGGATAAAGTTATCGTCGGTTCCTCCGGCGCCGAGCTGGGCGTGCGCGGTTACGCCACCGCCTACAACATCAAGGACGGCAAGCAAGAGTGGCGGGTCTATGCCACGGGTCCCGACGAAGACATCAAATTATCGAAAGACTTTAACAGCCACAACCCGCATTACGGCCAGTTCGGTCTGGGTCTGAAAACCTGGGAAGGCGACGCCTGGAAGATAGGCGGAGGCACCAACTGGGGCTGGTATGCCTACGACAGCGATCTGGAGATGCTGTACTACGGTTCCGGCAACCCGGCGCCGTGGAACGAAACCATGCGTCCCGGCGACAACAAATGGACCATGACCATCTGGGGCCGCGACATCAACAGCGGCGAAGCCAAATTCGGCTACCAAAAAACCCCGCACGACGAGTGGGACTACGCCGGCGTCAACTACATGGGCTTGTCCGAGCAAGTGGTAGACGGCAAAAAACGCAAACTGCTGACTCATCCCGACCGCAACGGTCTGGTCTATACCCTGGACCGGGAAAACGGCGATCTGATCAACGCCTTCAAGATCGACGACACCGTCAACTGGGTCAAGAAAGTCGACCTGAAAACCGGTCTGCCGGTGCGCGATCCGGAATATTCGACTCACATGGACCACCAAGCTACCGGCATCTGCCCGTCGGCGATGGGTTACCACAACCAGGGCATCGAGTCTTACGACCCGAACAAGCAGCTGTTCTTCATGGGCGTCAACCACATCTGTATGGATTGGGAACCGTTCATGCTGCCTTACCGGGCCGGCCAATTCTTCGTCGGCGCGACTTTGAACATGTATCCGGGTCCTAAAGGCACCCTGGGGCAAGTCAAGGCCATGAACGCGGTGACCGGCAAAATGGAATGGGAAGTTCAGGAAAAATTCGCGGTTTGGGGCGGCACCATGGCCACCGCCGGCGATTTGGTGTTCTACGGCACTCTGGACGGCTACATCAAGGCCCGTCATTCCAAAACCGGCGAAGAGCTGTGGAAATTCAAACTGCCTTCCGGCGTCATCGGTCACCCGATTACCTATAAACACAACAACAAACAATACGTTGCGATTTATTACGGTGTCGGCGGCTGGCCCGGCGTTGGCCTGGTATTCGACCTGGCCGACCCGACCGCGGGTCTGGGCGCGGTGGGTGCGTTCAAGGAATTGGCGCATTACACCCAAATGGGCGGCGGCGTGATGGTGTTCTCGCTGTAGATCGGACTCGTTCTCACGCTCCGCGTGGGAATGCACGCTGAACCGCTCTGCGGTTCGGGATGCGGGAGCGTCCCCGTGAGGGTTCCCACGCAAGAGCGTGGGAACCATACCCTAAGTTATCTAAAGCATACCCATGAAAGCATCAATACACCTATTAACCTCGCTGACCTTGGGCCTGGGTTTGGTATCCGCCCAAGCCGAACAACCGGTGTTGAAAGTCTGCACCGCCGAAAACGAAATGCCCTACTCCAATCAAGCCGGCGAAGGTTTCGAAAACAAGCTGGCGCACTATGTCGCCGAACAATTGGGCCGCAAGCTGGAAACGGTAAGCTGGACCGATCCGCGCTATTACATAAGAGATTATCTGGATAAAGGTCTGTGCGACGTGGTGATGGGCGTCGACGCCGGCGATCCGCGCTTGCTGACCACGGCGCCGTACTACCGCTCCGGTTACGTGTTCATCAGCCGCGAACAAGACGGTTTGGATTTGCAGAACTGGGACAGTCCGGCGCTAAAGACCGCCAAACGCATCGCGTTTGCGCCCGGCACCCCGGCGGAAACCATGTTGCGGGCGATCGGCCGTTACAACGACATGTTCAACTACCAACAGGAACTGGTCGGCTTCAAGTCCAAACGCAACCAGTACGTCAAGTACGACAACGACAAACTGGTGAACGAAGTAGCCTCGGGCAAAGCCGAAATCGCCATTCTGTGGGGCCCGGCCGCCGCGCGCTATGTCAAAGCCTCGGCCACCCCGCTTACCATGACCCTGATTCCGGACGACGCGCACCGCGCCGACGGTCAGCAAGTGGGCTTTCAATACAGTACCGCCATCGGCGTGCGTAAAGGCGAAATCGCTTTACTGGAGCAATTGAATCATTTGATCCGCACACATCAGGACGACATCGAGGAGCTGCTGGCGGAAGAAGGCATCCCGCTGCTGGAACAACCCGAAGTCGCCCTATCCATGAACCCTTAGGAACTTTGTTTAAATGAAATCGAAAAACCTTTTGACCGGCGCTGTTCTGGGCTTGTCGTTGGCCGCTTTATCCACTGCCCAAGCCGACATTACCCTGCGCCACGCCTTGACCGGCGAAACCCTTGATTTGAGTTTCGCCAAGAAAGGCGGCAATACCGAGCAGTTCAAGCAGTTCATGCAAACCGGCAAAAACCCTTACAACGGTAACGCCGAAGCCGTCAAAAAAGGCGAAAGCCTGTACATGACCGGTTGCTCAGGCTGCCACGGCCACGAAGCCGAAGGCAAACTGGGGCCCGGTTTGGCCGACGACTACTGGACCTATCCGCGCAACGCCACCGATCAAGGCTTGTTCGAACTGCTGTTCGGCGGCGCCAACGGCATGATGGGTCCGCAATACGTCAACTTCAGCACCGACGACATGCTGCACATCATGGCCTTTATCCGCCACATCTATAAGGGCGACCCGAAGAAGGCCGATTGGTTGAAGTGACGCCGCGTGTTTGACTTGTTCCCACGCGCTGCGTGGGAACACCGTTTTACCGCGTTGCGGTGACTATTTTGCCGCAGCGCGGCTAAGCCCTGAATTCCCACGCGGCGCGTGGGAACTAGGACGCTAGGAAACTCATATCCAACAATTCATCAGGAGATCAGCATGAACAAACTAATAATGTTAGGCACAGTATTACTGGCTTTAGGGCTATCCGGCGCCGCCAACGCCTACGACGGCACCAAATGCAAGGAAGCCGGCAATTGCTGGGAACCTAAACCCGGTTATCCGGCGCAAGTAGCCGGCAGCAAATACGATCCTAAACACGATCCGAACGAGTTGAACAAGCAATCGCAATCGATCAAGGAAATGGAAGCGCGCAACGCCAAACGGACGGACGTGCTGAACAAAACCGGCAAATTCGTTTACGACGTCGAGGGTTAACCCGGCGCCCCCCAAGTTCCTTCCCCAATCAGGCCCGCTAAGGATGCGAGCCAGGCTACGGCTGAATTTAAAAGTCGCAGCCGCAAGTCCCCGGCGCGGACGCCGGGGCGGTTTCGCCCCCGAAACTTAAGATTGAAACTCACTCTCCGGGCTCCGCCCGGAGTCTTTTTCCGGCAAACAGCCATCAGTCCAGCGACAGCCATGAGCACGGACACCGAACTACAACAATGGCGCGACCAAGCATTGCGCCTGGAACAACAACTCAACCGCACCGTGATCGGCCAACAAGCGCCGGTACGCCAGCTGATCATCGCCGTGTTCGCCCGCGGCCACGTGATGCTGGAAGGTCAGGTCGGGGTCGGTAAAACCACGTTGTTGCGCGCCGTCGCCCAAGGCTTGGGCGGATACTATCAACGCATCGAAGGCACCATCGATCTGATGCCGGCCGACCTGATTTACTACACCTACCTGAACGGCGAAGGCCGGCCTTGCGTCGATCCCGGCCCACTGTTGAAACAAGGCGAACAGCTGGCGATATTTTTCTTCAACGAAATCAACCGGGCCCGCCCGCAAGTGCATTCCCTGCTGCTAAGGGTGATGGCCGAACGCAGCGTCGGTGCCTTCAATCGCGAATACCGCATGCCGCACGTGCAAGTATTCGCCGACCGCAACCGCGTCGAGCGCGAGGAAACTTTCGAGCTGCCGGCCGCCGCCCGCGACCGCTTCATGATGGAGATCGGCATAGACGCGCCTTGTGAAGACGCGGTAATGGACGCCTTGATCTTCGATCCCCAATTCCACGACGTCGACGCCTTGGTTGCCGGCGTCGAATCCACCGGCGTGCCTTATTACCAATTGAACGACATCGGCGCCGCGATTCAACAAGCCGTCAAAAGCAGCCCCACCCTGCACCGTTATGCGCTGGATTTGTGGAAGGCCTGCAGCCGGCCCGGCGATTTCGGCATCCGCTTGAGCGACGTCGAGATGAATCAATTCATCCAAGCAGGCGCCAGCCCGCGCGGTATGAGCTATTTCCTGCGCGCCGCCAAAGTGCGCGCCTGGTTACAAGGCCGCGATATGCTGTTGCCGGAAGACATGCAGGCGGTTTTTCAAGTGACGATGGGGCATAGGATATTTTTAAATCCGGTTTACGGGTATAGGAAGGAGGAGTTGATGCCGGAGTTAGTGAAGGGGATTTTGGGGAATATTGCCGCACCATGATAACGCTGACGGATTGTTAGATTGTGTAGCCCGGAATAAACCGATAGGCGTTTCCGGGAGAAGGCTTTTATGGATTGTTGGCTTGCGATTTGGTGTTGCTGCGCGACGGCTTGGTTTTGCAGTCGGGTCTCGGCCCGACACGAGGTACTTTCTTTTGCTTGCCCAAAAGAAAGTACCCAAAGAAAGCGGCATCGGGGCCGCCTTGCTTTTGGATACTGTTCTTCGGCGGAGCAAAGAAAAGTATCGCGCCCGCCGGTGCGCGAACCGGCATTAAAAACCGTCGCGATAGCGACACATAATAAAAACCTATGAACCTCAAAGAACTAACCAAACAAATCATCCCGAAATCCGGCCTAAACCACTACGCCGAAACCTACCTTACCTGGGCCGGCGTAGGCCTGATCGGCACTTTGGTCGCACAAAGCTTGGACAGTCAGGCCGACGTGGCCTACGCGGCCTATTACACCAGCGCGGTCAACGACGCCGTGGGTTACCACTTCTGGATCTTGCTGGCGGTGATCGGCCTATTGCTGTTCGGCATCATTCTGCCGCTGCTGTATCTCGCCCGCCATTGGCCGCAAGCAACTTTGCTGTCCGATCCGCTACGCCGCCTGTGCTATACGTTTTTTTTGGTCGCCTTCGACGAGGGCGGTTTGATGATAGGAATTTTGCTCGCCAATTTCCTGCACACCAGCGAACGCTCGACGCTGCTGGCGGAAAAGTCGTTCTTGTTCAGCGACGTGGGCGTACCGGCCATCTTGGCCCTCGCCTGCGCCAATTCGCTGTTGTGGCTGTTAGGCGAATCGATCTACCACCGGCAGGACAACAGTTGTTCGGGTCTGGTTAAGTTGGTTATGGACTTGCCGATCAAATACTTGGCCCCGGGTTATCTGTGCGGCGCCGGCGTTGCGTTGTATTTGATTTTGAATCAATAAGATTGTGACTAACGAAATCGCCGGTTTCCAATACCGCTTGACGCATGCGCTACCTGGTGTATTTCCGGGCGCCCATCCCGGACAAATGCTGGGCGCCGGCCAGTTATTCAAGCGCCATGAACCGCTGATAGCCAACCCAGACCCGCGCCGCATCGATCTGCGCGCCAGCCTGCTGGACCCGTTCGGCGGCTACCGGGTACGGGTTTACCAACAACCCAGCCAGTTGACGGTTTACGTCATTGCCGATTTGTCGGCTTCCATGGGCAACAAGCTGACGTTAGTCGGCGATTTCGTGGCGGCCGCGGCGCAATCCACTTACGAATACGGCGACCGTTTCGGCTTTATCGGTTGTGGCCCGTCAGCGACGCCGGATTGGCTGGTACCTGCCTGCAATCTGCCGCACACCTTACGCAAATTAGCGGAACAGTTACGTCGCTATCGGGTTGGCGGCGACGCCCGGAGCTTGCGCAGCGTCGCGCCTTTGCTGCCCAAGCGGCGCAGCCTGATTTTTTTGCTGTCGGACTTTCATTTTTCGTTGACCGAACTAAACGCTTTGATACCACCGCTAGCCGGGCACGCACTGGTACCCGTAGTGTGTTGGGATCCAAGCGAATACGCCACCCTGCCGAACTGGGGCTTGGCTCGTCTGAAAGACGCGGAAACCGGCCGCGACCGCAGCGTGTTTTTGCGTCCCGAATTGAAACAACGCATCGAACAGGCTTACCAACGGCGCCGCGTGGCGCTGGGCCGACGCTTGCGAGACTTCGGCCGCGAACCCTTGTTCCTGGAAGGCCGTTACCGGTCCGCCCCCATTAATCGCTATTTCCTGCAACACGCGTTATGACACTGTGCAACGCCATGACCAACCGGACCGGACTACTACAATCTCGTACCGGCGCGGCCTTGCTAGGGGCCGCTTTGCTGGCCGGCTGCTCGTCGTCCCTGCCACCGGCAATCGATGAATTCGCTTTTCAAACGCCACGTCCATACGGATATCTGATAGGCGACGTCATTCACCACCGCATCGAATTTCAAACCCGCAAAGACACCACGCTGAACCCGGCCAGCGTGCCTGCGCCCGGCGATTTGAACCGTTGGCTGCATCTCAGCCGGGCCACTATCGCGCACCAAGAGGACACGGGCCATACCGTGATCGATTTGACTTATCAAGTGTTCTACGCCGCCAACGAAGTAAAAATGCTGAATATTCCGGGATTTCAATTGCAATTCAATCAAGCCGGTAAAACGCTGGAACACAGCGTGCCGGCTTGGCCGTTCAGCTTGGCGCCGTTACAGGAACTGGCGGTACGTAAAGACGCCGACGGCCTGCCTTATCGCCGCCCGAATGCCGCAGCCGAACCATTGTCCGCGGCCGGCCCGCTAAAGCTGCTCTCCGCCAGCCTAACCGGCGCATTCGCACTCGCCGCCTATCTGGCTTACCGATATGGGATATTTCCGGTCTGGCCTAAACGGCGAATCTTCAAACGCTTGCAACGTGAATTGGCCAAGGTGCCTATCGCCGATCCGCAACGCGGCCTGGCGTTGCTGCACCGCGCCTTTAACAGCTTGTACGGCAAGCCGCTATTCGCCCACGGTTTGGAGGGGTTTTACCAGGCACAACCGGCGTACCGCCGTGCGGCGCCATCCATCGTTTGGTTCTTCGAATTGTCCGACCGGGTATTGTTCGGCGGCCAAAGCCAAGTCAGCGCGGAGGACTGGCGCAAATTGCAGGAACTCGGCCGCCTATGCCGACAAATCGAATGCGGGCGACTATGAACGCGCCGGCATTCGACACCCCATGGATTTTAGCCGGACTGCTGCTCAGTCTGATACCCCTGCTACGCAGCGGCATGCAAGCGAACGTCTACCCGTGGCTGGATATATTGCCGCCCGATCCCTGGTCGCAAGCCTTGACGCTACTGATACGGCTATTGGGAGCTGCGGCGCTGGCGGCATTGATCCTGGGGCTGGCAGGCATGCACCTCGAACAGCAACGGGTGGAACGCATAGGCCACGGTGCGCATATCGTGTTGTTGCTGGACCGCAGCAACAGCATGGACAACAGCTTCGCCGGCGGCGCTCCGAGCGGCGGCGAGGAATCCAAAGCCGCCGCCGCGCGTCGCCTGTTGAGCGAATTCGTAGCGCGGCGCGAGCAAGACTTGATCGGACTGGCCGAATACAGCACCTCTCCCTTATTCGTCATGCCGTTGACCGAAAACCGCGCGGCGATACGCGCGGCGATAGCCGCCAGTTCCGGCCCGGCCCTGGCTTATACCAACATCGGCAAGGGCTTGGCCTTGGCGCTCGGCTATTTTCGCCAGCAACCGGTCAGCGGCGCCCGCATCGTGTTGTTGGTATCGGACGGAGCGGCGGTGATTGCGCCGGAGACCGAAGCCGCTTTGCGCGTGCAATTCCAGCAGCAGCAAGTAGGTTTGTATTGGTTGTTTTTGCGCACCGCCAACAGTCCCGGCCTGTTCTCGGAACCGGAAGACCCGCGCGACGACAACGCCCAAGCCATGCCGGAGCGTTACCTGCACCGCTTTTTCAGCAGTCTGAACATTCCCTATCAAGCTTACGAAGCGGAAGATCCCGGCGCCATGCAACGCGCCATCGCCGACATCGACCGGCTGGAACGCTTACCGCTGCATTATCGGGACACCGTCCCCAGACGCGATTTGACCGGCCGGTGTTACGCCTGGGCGGCAGGGTTGATCGGCTTGTTGTTAGGCATCAAATTACTGGAGGTAAGAACGGCATGAGAAGCATACGGCATACCTTGCTGTGGGCGGCTTTAGCGGCTTGCTTGTTTCTGGCGGCCGTCCAAGCCGCAAACCTTTACCGCATCCGAACCGTCAATCAAGCCATTGCCGATTGGACGGCCGCCGGTACCGGGCAAAGCGCCGAAACGCCGGACACCGAACCGGACCGCTACGCCGCCGTCGAACTGCAACTGGCTTATGCGAATTATTTGTACGGCAAGCGCCGTTACGACCAAACCTTGGCGGTGTTGAGCCGCATCGTCGACCTCGGCGCGGAGGTAGGAAACGGCAACCGTCTGCAAGCGCGCATCCGTTATAACTTGGGCAATCTCTACCTTTCGCAGGCACTGGCCGAAATCGAGACCGGCCGCCTCAATCAAGCCGTACCGCTATTAACGTTGGCCAAGCAGGCATACCGGCAAGCATTGACAGCGGACGACGGCTTCTGGGACGCGAAATTCAACTTGGAAACGGCGATGCGGCTATTGCCGGAATTAGATCGAATCAGTCCCGCAACGGACGACGATGCTGCCCGCCCTTCCGAATTGTGGACCAGTCTGCCGGGCTTTCCGCGCGGCTTGCCCTGAAAATCCAAGCTCTATCTTTGCCCACTGTTTCGCACTATCAGGCCCGCCATCCGCATGCTCAAGCTGCTATTCGATTATCGTTTCACTACGCTGCTGTTGGCGCTGCTGGCAATGGCGACGCTGTTCGCCTTTCCGACCCGGCAACAAGAAGGGCCGATTTACCGCCTGACCTTCGTGATCGACATTACCCGCAGCATGAATGCGGAGGATTACACGCTGGCCGGCCAGCCGGTCAGCCGTCTGGCCTTCGTCAAACACCGTTTGAGCGAATTGATACTCCGCTTGCCGTGCGGTTCGGAAATCGGTTTGGGCGTGTTTACCGAGCGGCGTTCCACCCTGTTGTTTGAACCGGTCGAAGTCTGCTCGGCTTATTCGGAACTCGAGCAAAGCATCAAGGCCTTGGATTGGCGCATGGCTTGGGCGGCCGACAGCCGTATCGCCGGCGGCTTGTCGAGCGCACTGCAATTGATGCAGGGGAAAAACGCCAAACTGGTATTCGTCAGCGACGGGCAGGAGGCTCCGCCTGTCAACTCGCGCTATCGCAGCGATTTTTCCCCACTTAAAGGCAAAGTCACCGGCTTGATTCTAGGTAGCGGCGGGTTACAGGCCGTACCCATCCCTAAATTCGACGAAACCGGCCGGCGCATAGGCCATTACGGTCCGGACGAGGTACCGCACCGTTCCAGTTTCGGTATCTCCGACCTCAACCCGGAACAAATAGAAGGTTACGACGCTAGAAACGCACCGTTCGGCAAACACGCCGCCAGCGGTAGCGAACATCTCAGCGCGCTGCAAGAAGCGTATTTACAGCAATTGGCCGGCGAAACCGGGCTAAGCTATCGGCGTCTATCGTCCGACAGCGATTTGTTGCAACTCGTCGAGTCCGCCGACTTAGCGATTGACACGTCTCAGGCTCGCGACATCCGTCCATGGTACGCGCTGACCGCGCTCATCATGTTGTTAATAGCTGTGGCTTGAAAGCGAGCTGGCTAGTTTATTCTCTAAGCATAGAGGCTTATCCAAACCGGTAAGTATAAGTAAAAAACACGCTTTATCCCCAAAAAATCAACAACATTACTAACGTTGATTATATTCTGCAAGCAAGTTATCCTTTAATCGAGAGCCGAGCGTTTTCTTAAGCTGCAACACCTGTATGTTCTCCAGCAACAGATAAAGATTTGGTATTTAGCGCTGCATCCGGCTATGCCAACTTACAGGTTGAAATTAGCCTGATAGAATTCGGCGTTTATTTCGTACGCCTAACCGGCGTACGGCTTTTATCAGTATGACTTAAGCTTGGTCCGGGCCGATGAAGCATTCGCCTATCGCAGAAAGAAATCCGGTGTTGTTGGTCGTCGACGACGAACCCTTCAACCAATTTGCCATATCCGAATTTTTGGAAGGCAGCGGTTGTCTGTTGGAATCCGCACAAAGTGCGGAAGAAGCATGGGATACACTCGTCGATAATCCCGACAAATTCGACGCGGTTTTGCTGGACAGATTTATGCAGGGCATGGACGGCCTGGATTTACTCCGCCGCATCAAGCGCCACGACCGTTTGAAGCTATTACCGGTGATTCTGCAAACCTCCGCCTCGTCTGCCGAGCAAATAGCCGAAGGCCTGTACGAAGGGGCGTTTTACTATCTTGCCAAACCGTTCAAGCCGGAAGTAATCCGCGCAGTCGTTGCCACCGCGGTACGCGACCGCTCCGAGCGTCTGCATATGCGCGAATCGGAACAAAACTGGCATACCTTAACCCATCTGACTCAAGCGCAATTCAGTTTTCGCACCCCTCAAGAAGCCCGCTACATCGCCGATTGGCTGTCGCGCTTGTGCCCCTCCCGGCAACTGGCTCACTTAGGTTTGGTAGAACTGATGCTGAATGCGGTAGAACACGGCAATCTGGGACTTACTTACGACGAAAAGACGCATTTTCTCGCCCACTCGGCCTTGCCGGACGAAATCGAGCGCCGGCTTGATTTGCCGGAATATAAAGAAAAAGTAGCCAGCATCCATTTCAGCCGCGCCGATCGCTGTTTGCGCTTTACCATTCAAGACCAAGGTCAGGGCTTCGATTGGCAGCCGTTTCTAGAAATGAGCATGGAACGCATCATGGACAACCACGGCCGCGGCATCGCCATGGCCCGCAGTCTGGCGTTCAGCCGTTTGGACTATTTAGGCTGCGGCAACTGTGTAGCGGCGGAAATCAGCCTGGCCTCCGCCGAACCCTACCCCCCGGCATGACGGCAGCCGACCACAGCCGGGCGGATATTGACATTGAAACCGCCGCCGCAGCCGATATAGCGGAGTTATGCCGCTTGCTGGGACTCTTGTTCGCACAGGAAACGGAATTCGCCGCCGATGTTTCCCGCCAACAGCGGGGTTTGCAAACGATATTACAGCATCCGGAACTGGGGACCTTATTGGTGGCAAAACAACAAGGCCGTATCGTCGGCATGGTCAATTTATTGTTTACCGTGTCCACCGCCTTAGGGGCACGGGTTGCACTATTGGAAGACGTTGTGGTGTTACCGGAATTGCGCGGCTGCGGCGTAGGTTCGCGCCTGATCGAGGCGGCAATCGCCACGGCCCGGACAACGGGTTGCAAGCGCATCACCTTGTTAACCGACGCCGACAACCAAACGGCACAAGATTTTTATCGTAAACACGGTTTTGCCCCATCCAAGATGTTAGCGATGCGCTTGTTGCTCGACGACTAACTTCCCGCTCATTTATTGACGATTCTGCCGATACTTCTCGGATTATTGCGCTTGATATCCAGCAAATAGGCCGGAAACTCCAGTTGATAGCGCTGTTCCAAGCGCATAGCCCTATCCGCCAAGGTTTTATAAGTCGGTTTGGGGAAATCCCGGCCGAAAGCAAACGCTATGATATTGCCGCGGTTGCGCACCGGCAGAAACACCTGGCGCCAGTCGAACACCCGGCCCAAATTCCAACTGACTTGCTTGAACAAGTCCTGTTGAGTCCCCCAAAGATTGATAGCCAACATGCCGTGGCTTTTCAATAGCGTTCGACAATTGTCGAAGAATAGTTCGCTGCTGACTTCCGGTGCCATGCCGTCGTGGTCGTAGGCATCGATCATCACCAAATCGTATAACGAATCGTACTCGCGGCTTTGCTGCGATACATGTTGGGCGCCGCAACCGATTTTGATTTTCAAGCGCGGATCGAACGGCAAACCGAAATGGCTACGCGCCACCTTTAACACGCTACTACGAAACTCGACGACGAACAGGCGGCAATCGGCAAACTGACGCAACATGAATTTGGCGATGGTACCGCCGCCCAAACCTATCATTAGAACGTCGCGCGGCTGCTCCTGGAACAGCAGCAGCGCCATCATCGCTCTGGCATACAACGAGTGCAACCGATCCGGCGCGCTGATCAGCATACTGCTTTGCCGGGCCGAAGAACCGAAATGCAGCGCGCGTTCGCCGCTTTTTTCGACCACTTCGATCACGCCTTCTTCATCGAAGCTTTGGTGCACCACCAAGCCGTCGTATTTGTACATAGGGAAATTCCGTTTAGCGACTGCGCATCAGCCGGCGGTTGCAGCGTACGCCGGCCAATCGGTATACCCCGCCGACCAGCCTCCGTACCAAACCGCTTTATCGGCTTCGGCCAGCGGCCAATCAGCCTTAAGCCGCTCCACCAAATCCGGATTGGCGATAAATGGTCTGCCGAAGCAAATCAAATCGGCACGTTGCTCGCGTCGGGCTGCCAAGGCCAGTTCACGGGTGTATAAATTATTGGCCATATACGGCCCTTGAAACAAGGCTCTGATCTGCGCCAGATTGATACCGGCCGGCACCTCTCTGGACAGCCGGGTAGAACCTTCCACGCAATGCAGATAGGCCAGACCGTAAGCGTTGAGCTGGCCGACCAAATAACCGTAGGTGGCCATCACGTTGCTATCCAGTGGCGTATTGCCGGCCGCCGGGGTGACGGGCGACAAACGGATGCCGACTCGGCTGCTGCCCCAAACGGCAGCGACCGCATCCACCACTTCCAACACCAACCGGATACGATTTTCAATACTGCCGCCATAGCGGTCGGTGCGCAAGTTGGTGGAATCGCGAATAAATTGCTCCAGCAAATAGCAATTGGCACTATGAATTTCCACGCCGTCGAAGCCGGCTTGCCTAGCGCATAAGGCCGCGTGTTGATACTGTTCGACTATGCCGGCGATTTCGGCGGTTTCCAACGCACGCGGCGTGGAAACCCGCTGCATGCCCTGTTCGGTAAACGTTTCGCCGTCGGCGGCTATCGCTGAAGGCGCCACCGGCAGGGCGCCGCCGGGCTGTAAGGACGCATGCGAAAAACGTCCCACGTGCCACAATTGACAGACGATGGTTCCGCCTGCGGCGTGCACCGCTTGGGTAACCAGCTTCCAGCCCTCGATTTGCGCCGCGGTATAAATGCCGGGGGTGTAAGCGTAACCTCTAGCTTGCGGCGAAATATTGGTCGCCTCACTGATAATTAGGCCGGCGCCGGCCCTTTGCGCGTAATACTCGGCTTGTAACGGACCGGGGATACCGTCGTGGCTGATGCGGCAGCGGGTCAGCGGTGCCATGACGATGCGGTTATTAAGTTGCCAAGCGCCTATCGCGACGGGCTGGAATAAATCGGTATCGGCAAAATCGGTCATCGGCTTAATCCTTTCGAGCGAAACGGAGCGATCAATCGAGCAAATCGACTTTGACTAGCGTGCGCCACTGCTGCTTGCCGCTGCGGTCATTGAATCCGTCCGGACCCGTGGCAGTAGTTTGCCGATCGGCGCCGGTGCCGGCTAATTCGATCCACTGACCCAGTTTAGTTCGAATCGACGTTTGTATGTCGTTTAAATCGACGCTACCGTTCGCCGACAGGCGCGCCGACCAAGGCGCCAGATCCAAACGCACGTCGCCGTCCGCCAGCAGGTAAGGCACTATGGTAAAACCCGCACCGGCCGACTGCGCCGTGGTTCCGCTCTCTACCCCGTAAACGCCGGCATATGCGGATACCTTGTTGCCTGAACGCCATTGCTCGCTTTGAATACGCGCCGCCCGACCTTCCGCCACTTGCAAGCGTTGCTCGTTGCGCTGGCCACCCAAGTCGCGGGTATCGGCGTTCATGCCACGCATGCCGCGAGCTGGGCTACCGGCAGCCGCATTCAACTCATCCGCGCTGCTTACACTATTGTGCAGCACGGTAATGCGCAAATTACGCAACGGAATATCCAGCTTTTTGACGATGCGGCGAATTTGCTGCAGCCGCTGCGGACCGGCGTTGATCAGCAATTGCTTGCCGCCGGCGGCATTGACCGCTTCCCCCGGTTCGAGCAGCGGGGCTAATCCGGCTTGAATTTCGCCGGCGGGCCGATGCTGCAGTTGGACGACTTCCATCCGATTGGCATCCGCACTCGACCAAAAACACATCAGCGACGCGGCCAGCAGTAAACCCCGCAGCCGGCCAACCCGGTTGCCGACCATCCGGGATTTAGGAAAACAAGCCGCGCGCGTCATGGCAGTAACCATAGGCTAGATGCCTTGATAGAGCGCCAAGTAGTGGTTGGCGCTGTTTTCCCACGAAAAATCCTGGGTCATCGCGTTGCGTTGCAGCTTGTGCCACAAGGATTTATTGGTATGCAGCAATAAACTGCGTTTGATGGTTTCCATCAACGCGCCGGGCGTCGCCTCGGCAAACGCAAACCCCGTGGCGGTATTATCCGCCAGGGTGGTAGGCAAGGTATCTACGACCGTGTCCGCCAAACCGCCGGTTTTGCGCACGATGGGCAAGGTGCCGTAACGCTGGCTGTACATCTGGTTCAAGCCGCACGGCTCGAAGCGCGACGGCATTAAAAACACGTCGGCGCCGGCTTCGATTTGGTGAGCCAAGGTTTCGTCGTAACCGATGTTCACCGAGACCTTATTCGGATACAAACGGGCAAAATCCTGCAAGCGCACCTGTATGCTTTTGTCGCCGCTGCCCAACAACACGAACTGCAACGGCAAGCTGGTCATTTCTTTCAAACAACTCAGCACCAAATCGATGCCTTTTTGTTCGACCAAGCGGCCTATCAAGCCGAATAGCGGCAAGTCGGACCAAACCGGTAAGCCCAAGCGTTCCTGCAAAGCGGTTTTATTCTTGAGTTTGCCGGTCAAGTTCTTTACGCTGTAAGTTTGCGCGATTTGCGTGTCGGTTTCCGGATTCCAGACCGCCGTGTCTATGCCGTTAATGATGCCGGACAACTGATGCTGGCGATGGGCCAGCAATCCTTCCAGCCCGTACCCGAATTCCGGCGTCTGGATTTCCTGGGCATAAGTCGGACTCACCGTGGTAATCCTGTCGGAATAGCTCAAGCCGCCTTTGATGAACGACAGCATGCCGTGGTATTCCAAACCGTCCGGATGCCACAGCTGACCCGGCAAATTCAGCGCGGCAAAGGCGCTGCCCGGAAACACGCCCTGATAAGCCATATTGTGGATGGTAAATACCGTTGCCGGCCGGTAGTGTTCCAAAGACAGCAAAGCCGGCACCAGACCGGTTTGCCAGTCGTTGCAGTGCACCACGTCGGGCTTCCAGTTCAGGTAAGCCCTATCCATCGCGACTTCCGCGACGATGCGGCAAAACAACGCGAAGCGATCGCCGATGTCAGGCCACGGATTGCCGTTTTCGTCGGTGTAAGGGTTGCCGGGCGCACCGAAAAACGGCGGATAATCCACCAACCAGACGATCACGTCGCTATCCGGCAAACGGGTTTCCAGCAAATTGACGTCGCAATTATTGACTCGTACCGTGCACAGGTAGCGGCCCGGCTCGCAATTTTTTATCGCCTGGTAATGCGGCATGATAACCCGCACGTCCTGGCCCAGGCCGGTTAAGGCCAGCGGCAAACTACCGGCCACGTCCGCCAAGCCGCCGGTTTTGATCAAAGGATGGGTTTCGCTGCTCGCGAATAGAATTTTTTTCATGTCCTTATGCTTGATGTTGTAAAACGATGGCGGCCAAGGGCGGTAAGGTGACGTTGATCGAATGGTCCAAATTCATCCAGGGCTGCGGTTCGGAATGGACGCTGCCGTTACCGACGTTGCTGCCGTCGTAATATTCCGAATCCGAATTGAAAATCTCCCGATACACGCCCGGCCGCGGCACGCCTATTCGATAGTGATAGCGTGGTACGGGGGTAAAATTCAAGATGACGATCATTTCCTCATCGGCGGATTTACGCCGGAAGCTGATGATGGATTGTTGATAATCGTGGCAATCCACCCATTCAAAACCGTGGTGATCGAAATCGAAATGATGCAACGCCGTATGTTCGCGGTACAGGGTATTCAGATCTTTGACCAGCGCCTGCAAACCGCGGTGGTGGGCGTAATCCAGCACGTACCAATCGAGCACCCGCGAGGCGCTCCACTCGGTACCTTGACCGAATTCGCACCCCATGAACAGCAATTTTTTGCCGGGATAGGCATACATAAACGTGTACAACAAGCGCAAATTGGCAAAGCGCTGCCATTCGTCCCCCGGCATTTTGTTCAGCATCGATTGCTTGCCGTGCACCACCTCGTCGTGCGAAAACGGCAAGATGAAGTTTTCACTAAAGGCGTAGAGCAAACCGAAGGTCAGCTGATCGTGGTGGTAAGAACGGTGGACGGGCTCCTGTTTCATATATTCCAGGATGTCGTGCATCCAGCCCATGTTCCATTTCATGGAGAAGCCCAAGCCGCCGGTCCAGGTCGGCCGGGTCACTTGCGGCCAGGAGGTGGACTCCTCGGCCATGATCACGGTGCCGGGATGTTGCTCATGGGTAACCGCGTTCATGTGGCGCAGAAAATCGATCGCCTCCAGATTTTCGTTGCCGCCGTACATATTCGGTATCCAGTCGCCGGCTTCCCGAGAATAATCCAGGTACAACATGGATGCCACCGCGTCCACCCGCAATCCGTCTATGTGGTACTCCTCCAACCAGAAAAACGCGCTGGACAGCAAAAAGTTTTTCACCTCGTTGCGGCTGTAGTTGTATATCAGCGTGCCCCAATCGCGATGCTCGCCTTTACGCGGATCTTCGTGTTCGTACAGCGGAGTGCCGTCGAAACGGGCCAAGGCGAAACTGTCTTTCGGAAAGTGCGCCGGCACCCAATCCAGCAATACGCCGATGCCGTTTTGGTGGCAATAATCGACAAAGTAACGGAAATCGTCCGGCGTGCCGAACCGGCTGGTCGGGGCGAAATAGCCGGTGGTTTGATACCCCCAGGAAATGTCCAACGGATGCTCGGTAATCGGCAACAGCTCGATATGGGTGAAGCCCATGTACACCACGTATTCGACCAATTTTTCCGCCAGCTCGCGGTAATTCATGAAGTTGCCGCGCGAATCGCGTTGCCAGGAACCCAAGTGCACTTCGTAAACCGACATCGGCTTGTGCAGCCAGTCGTGTTTAGGCCGCTGCTCCATCCAGTCGTCGTCCTGCCATTGATACGCGTTTTCCGCCACCACGAGTGCGGCGGTTTGCGGCCGAAATTCGAATTGCTGACCGTAAGGATCGGTTTTAACCAAAATTTGCCCGCTATGGTTGTTGCGGATTTCGAATTTATACAAGCAACCGACGTCCAGGCCGGGCACGAACAATTCCCAAATCCCGCATCCGCCCAGATTGCGCATCGGATGACAACGGCCGTCCCAGCGATTGAAATCGCCGATTACACTGACCCGCTCGGCATTCGGCGCCCATACCCCGAAATACACCCCCGCCACGCCGTCCACCGTCATCAGGTGCGCACCTAGCTTTTGGTAGATGTGCCAGTGTTTGCCTTGTCCGAACAAATGCCGGTCGAATTCCGACAATACCGGCAAAAAGCTGTAAGGGTCGACGTGCGACCGTTCGAAACCGTCTTTGTCGCTCCAGCATAAACTATAGTGATCCGGAATCTGATCGCTCGCACTCGGATAGTATTCGAACACATCCGTACCGCTGATGCGGCGCATGGCGGGGCCTTTGAACGAGCCTATACACACGGTTTCGGCGTATGGTAAATAAGCTCTGATGATGGATTTATCGCCGACGCTGTGTCTGCCGAGAATGGAAAAGGGATCGTGGTGCCTCGCTTCGATAAGTCTAATGATGTTGGCATCAAGCGTGGGTTTAGTGCTTGCCTTGTTCATTCTGCAGGGCCTCGGGTGTGATTTTTTAATTGTTAAGAAACAGGAAGCGGTAATGTCTGGAGGAATTGCGACATTTGCATCGATGGATTTTTTACTTTTGTGCGAAGAGTAACGATAATGGCGCGGCGCGGCAAGTAGAAGTAGAAAACCCGGCCTCCGAAGCTGCGCGGCTTTAGGACATTCGGAGCAGCCGTTCATAATTGGAGAAGGATACTATGTCTGTCGTCATCAACAATGCCTCTACGAGACGCATCAACGAACTGACCCGCAACACCATAGCGTTAATTTTGGCGGGTGGCCGCGGTTCCCGCCTAAAAGATATGACCGATTGGCGGGCTAAACCGGCCGTTCCGTTTGGCGGCAAATTCCGGATTATCGATTTTCCGTTGTCCAATTGCATCAATTCCGACATCCGCAAAATCGGCATATTGACCCAATATAAAGCGGACTCTTTAATCCGCCACATTCAGTTGGGTTGGGGGTTTTTACGCGGCGAATTCGACGAATACGTGGACTTGATGCCGGCCCAACAGCGCCACGACGAACACTCTTGGTACCAGGGCACCGCCGATGCGGTCTATCAAAACATAGACATCCTCCGCGCCCGCAATCCGGAATTCGTCCTGGTGCTGGCCGGCGATCACATTTATAAAATGGATTATTCGGCGATGTTGGCCGACCACGTCGCCAACCAAGCCGATTTGACCATAGGTTGTATCGAAGTCCCGCTGGAAGACGCCAAAGCTTTCGGGGTAATGGACGTCGACGACAACCGCCGGGTACGGGCTTTCGTGGAAAAGCCGGAAAATCCGCCCATCATGCCCGGCCGCGAGGACACCGCGCTGGCCTCCATGGGTATCTACGTATTCAACGCCGCCTTTCTATTCGAGCAATTGATCAAAGACGCGGACACCAAAAGCTCCAGCCGCGATTTCGGCAAAGACATCATTCCGTCGGTGATCCACAAATACCGGGTCAACGCCTACCCCTTCCTGGATCTGCAAAGCGGCCAGCAGGCCTACTGGCGCGACGTGGGCACCATAGACGCTTATTGGGCGGCCAACATGGAGCTGATCGGGGTAAAACCGGATTTGAACCTTTACGACAATACCTGGCCGATTTGGACTTACCAAGCCCAAACCCCGCCGGCCAAATTCGTATTCGACGACGACGACCGCCGCGGCCAAGCCATCGACTCCATGGTATCCGGCGGCTGCGTCATCTCCGGCTCGACCGTGCGCCATTCCTTGTTGTTCTCCTCCGTCAGGGTCAATTCTTACTGTACGGTCGAAGATTCGGTGGTACTGCCGGAGGTCAACATCGGCCGCCATTGCCGGATCAAGAAGGCCATTATCGAGAAGGCATGCCAAATACCGGAAGGCACCGTCATCGGGGAAGACAGGGCCGAAGACGAAAAACGCTTTTACGTCAGCGAGGGCGGAGTCGTCTTGGTAACCAGCGAAATGCTGGGCCAAAGACGGCACTATGTCAGATAAGCCCATCAAGCTGGTGCTGTGCTGGCACATGCACCAGCCCGAATACCGGGACTGCCACAGCGGCGAATTCAAACTGCCTTGGACGTATTTGCACGTCATTAAAGACTATGCCGACATGGCTTTTCACCTGGAAGCCGTACCCGGAGCCAAAGCGGTCGTCAATTTCGCGCCCATCTTATTGGAACAAATCGAAGACTATTCCAATCAGGTCAACGCCTATTTGTACGACGGGATCAAAATCAACGACCCCTTGCTGGCGGCCTTGGTGGAGCCCAGCGTTTCGGCCGATGCGGAGCGCCGGCTGGGCTTGCTGCACGATTGCTTAAAAGCCAATCGCGACCGGCAAATCAACCGCTATCCGGCCTTTCGCAAACTCACCGAAATATCGGAATGGATCCAAAGCCACCAGGACGCGGTCAACTACCTCAACGCCCAATTTTTCTCCGACTTGTTGGTTTGGTACCACTTGGTCTGGATGGGTGAAAGCGTAAAACTGACCGATGCTCGCGTGCAGCGTTTGCTTGCGAAAGGCGGCGGATTCTCGATGCACGATCGCATCGAAGTATTGGAAATCATCCGCGACTTGCTTTCCGGCATCCTATACCGCTACAAAGCGCTGGCCCGTAAAGGCCGCATCGAGCTATCGGTAAGCCCCTACGCCCACCCCATCATGCCCTTGCTGCTGGACTTGAACAGTGCGCACGAAGCGATGGCGCCTATTGCCATGCCCAAACTGCACCATTACCCCGGAGGAGACGAGCGGGTGAAATGGCACTTGCGCAAAGGCATTGAAACCTTCCGGCATTTTTTCGGTATCGAACCGACGGGCTGCTGGCCCTCGGAAGGCGGCCTCAGCCAAGCAACCTTGAAATTGTTGGACGAATGCGGATTTAAATGGACCGCCAGCGGCGGCAACGTACTCCGCAACAGCCTGAATGCCACGGGCAACCTTTCGCCCGGCATCCATCATCCGTTCCGGCTTGCCGATACCAATGTCGCCTGTTTTTTCCGCGACGACGGCTTGTCCGATTTAATCGGCTTCGAATATTCGAAATGGCACGCCGACGACGCGGTAACCGACTTGATTCAGCATCTGGAAAACATTGCCGACTATGCCGAACGGGAAGCGGTAGTCTCCATCGTAATGGACGGCGAGAATGCCTGGGAATATTTTCCGGAAAACGGGTATCATTTTCTTAGCGCGCTGTATCGGCGTCTTAGCGAACACCCGCGCATCATGCTTACCACGTTTTCGGAATGCTTGAATCAGAACGTTTGCGTTTTACCCTTATCCCGATTGATCGCCGGCAGCTGGGTCTACGGTACGTTTTCCACCTGGATAGGCGATGCGGATAAAAATTGCGGCTGGGACATGCTGGGCGACGTCAAACACGCGTTCGACCAAGCCGTTGCCGAAAACCGTTTGGATCAGCATCGTTTAATGCTGGCGGAAAAACAACTGGCCGTCTGCGAAGGCTCCGATTGGTTTTGGTGGTTCGGCGACTATAACCCGGGCGAAGCCGTCAGCGATTTCGAACGCCAATACCGCTTGAATTTAACCAACTTGTACCGCCTGCTCGGCGAAGAGCCGCCACCCTACCTTGCGCTGTCCTTCACCCGAGGTTCCGGCGAACCCGCGCTGGGCGGAGCCATGCGGCGCAGTAATCAATATTGACTTTATAGGATTCTATGAGTGCTCTCTTACAACAACGCCGTGCCGGAGTTTTATTGCATATCAGCTCGTTACCCGGGCCGAATGAAAACGGTGAATTAGGGCAAGAGGCATTTAACTTTGTCAATTTCCTGCACGACGTCGGCGCCAGCGTTTGGCAAACATTGCCGTTAGGCATGCCGCACGGCGACGGCTCGCCCTATCAATGTTTGTCGGCCCATGCCGGCAACCCGGCCTTGATCAATCTGGACTGGCTGGATCGCAAAGGCTGGATGCCGCCGGCGGAAAAATCCGCCGACTGCCACAGCGGGCAACTCTATTGGAAAAGCTGCGTAATCGGCAAAGCTTTTCAGCAATTCGGCAAAGCGGCCGGCAAAACCGACAAGTTAGACTTCGAGCAATTTTGCCGGGATAAGGCGTATTGGCTGGACGATTTTGCGTTGTTCATCGCCTTACGCAACGTATTCGGTCACAAATGCTGGTTCGAATGGCCGGATGCCCTGAAAAACCGGCATCCGCAAGCCTTGAAGGAGTCACGCAAATTGTTGAGCGCGGTAATCGAGGGCATCAAGTTCGAACAATATCTGTTTTTCAAGCAGTGGCACGAATTGAAAGACTATGCCCGGGACAAAGGCATTTTACTGTTCGGCGACATTCCCATTTTCGTGTCTTACGACAGCGCCGACGTTTGGGCGAACCGAGAGGTTTTCAAGTTAAACAAATCCGGGGAAATGGAAACGGTAGCCGGGGTACCGCCGGATTATTTTTCCGAGCTAGGACAGCGCTGGGGCAACCCGCACTACAACTGGGATTATTTGCGCCAAACCGGCTACCGCTGGTGGTTGCAACGCATCGAAAGCCAAAACGAATTATTCGACATCTTGCGCATAGACCATTTCCGCGGCTTGGAGGCGGCCTGGGAAATACCGGCCGGCGAAGAAACCGCCATTAACGGACATTGGGTTAAAGCGCCCGGCGACGAGTTGCTGACAGCCATCGCCCGGGAGTTTCCAGCCTTGGCCTTGGTGGCGGAAGACTTAGGCATCATTACCGAAGAGGTGGAAGCGCTAAGAGATCAGTTCGGGTTACCGGGGATGAAAATTTTGCAGTTCGCATTCGACGGCAACCCGCACAATCCCTATTTACCCATGAATTTTAGCCATAACTGCGTGGCCTACACCGGCACCCACGACAACGACACCACACTTGGCTGGTTCGAAAACCTAAACGACGGGGACAAGCAGCGTATTTACGACTATTTGGGCTGGTCCAGCCTGCCCATGCCGTGGGCCTTGATGCATGCGGTACTGGCATCCGTGGCTAATTTGGCGGTCATCCCCTTGCAGGACATATTGCTGCTGGGCTCCTCAGACAGAATGAACACCCCCGGCACTACCGAAGGCAACTGGCATTGGCGATTCAACTGGCAGCAATTAACGGAAGAAAAAGCCGGCCGATTCGCGCATTTTTTATCCATGTTCGGCCGCAGAGCCTAACAAGCCCGCAGCCGGGGCGACAAACCAAGGATGGTTTTGGTAGCGAAGATGAAGCCGTCGCGATAGCGACCCGAACCGACAACCTCTAAAAGGCAGTCTTTCAATTTCGAAAGCATGGGGAGTTCCTCAGTGAGCAGCCAAGGCGACTTGTTTATCCTCATCCTCTTGTAAATCCCGATAGTTGATGGATATTTTCAGACCGGCAAACCGACCGGACATCTTGACCAGCTCGTCGCTCTTGTTATCAAAAGCCAGCCTCACTTCGCTTAGCGTTCTGTCCTCGTAGCCTTCTTCCACATCGCGCGCGTCCAACCGAAATTTGTAGGCATAGATTTGCCGTTCGTCTTGTTGCTCTATTTCCAAGGGTTGACCCAATTGCGCCAACACGGCCGATTTTTTCGGCAAATCCGCCGCCACTTTATCGATCAGCTCGGCCTTGGCTTTCAACTGTTTTTTACCTTCGTTGATTTCCGCACCGCCCAAGGAGCGGAAGGAAGCCTCTAAAAACTCCGGCGGTGCAATTTGTAAAAACAACTTGGAAAACGACCACTCGACCACCTTATCTTCGCGGTTAAACACCAATTCGCAGTAAAAACTGATTTCCGGCTTAACCAGTCTGTCGTTCTGATCGATTTTTCTAAACAAATAGCGCCAACGCTTACCCTCGACGGTTTTCTGTTCGCTGCTTGCCTGTAGTTTCGCCAGTGCGACAAAATCGTCGCTGTATAATTTGGGATCCTTGAAATGCACGGTAAAGTCGTCTGCCGAAGTCACCGCGAAATAACGGTCGAACTCCTCCATTTGCAAATAGGTTTGATAGGCGTGCAGCCATTCCAGACAACCCGTCAACGTCAACGACAAAACGGTTGCCAGACCGATTCTAAGCAATAGTCTTTTGTTCATCCGCTCCTCAGTGCCGGGTAGGCGATTCATTATCGTTCCCCGAATTAGCCAACAAATTTTCGATGTCGATGTTATCGAAGCGATACTGGGAACCGCAAAATTGGCAATCGACTTCGATGTTGCCGTGATCGTGCAAAATAGCCTCCAATTCCGGCCGCCCTAGCGCGTACAAGGTGCTGCCGATTTTCACGCGGGAACATCCGCAGCGAAACATAACCGGTTCCGGCGCATAAATCCGCACTTGCTCTTGGTGAAACAAGCGATGCAACAACGGCTCGCAATCCAGGTTGAACATTTCCTCGGCAGTCACGGTGTCCGCCAGAATCTCGATACGTTGCCAATCTTCGTCAGTCGACTTTTCGTCCGGCAACTCCTGCAGTAACAAACCCACCGCAGAGTGTTGGTCCGCGAACAGCCACAATCGCGTGCGCAACTGCTCCGACTGGGTGAAATAGCTGCGCAACACCGCCGCTAACGATTCCTCCTGCACCCCGACTATTCCCTGATAAGGCTCGCCCTGCTCCGACTCTATCGTCAACACCAGGCGCGCATTCTCCCCCATCATTCCGGCCAAGCTTGTACCCTGCACCGTCTCGGCGCTACGGACCAAACCGCGCACGGTTCTGTCGTGAGTCGCTTGCGCTACGATCGCTCTTACCTCGCCTGAGCCTTGCACTTGCAAAATCATCGTGCCCTTGTATTTGATGGTCGCGGACAGCAGGGTTACGGCGGCCAGCGCCTGGCCGAGTTGCGACTCGACCAGCGGGCCGGCCAGACACTGATGCTGTTTGGCTTGCTGCCAACTTTGCTGCAAGCGCACCCATTCGCCGCGCACGCCCAGATTTTCGAATAAAAAACGCAGTAAGCAGTCTTGTTGTTTCATGTTGTTATGGCATATTTTCGTCGATTTGCTGATTATAATCCCGATCTTCCCTTAGCTTCGAATACGGTGATCGCTATGCGCTCAATTCTCGCCAAGACCACGCTGCCGACGGCTGCACAAGCACTGCCGGGCAGAGTTGCTCCGATACCCACCGCCGAACGCCACTTCGTCACCGGGAATCCCCTCAAAGAACCGTTCCCTGACGGTCTGGCCGTAGCCCAATTCGGCCTGGGCTGTTTTTGGGGCGCGGAACGCCGCTTCTGGCAACAAGAGGGCGTTTTCTCAACGGCCGTGGGCTATGCAGGAGGATACACTCCCAATCCCACTTATCAGGAATTGTGCAGCGGCCTTACCGGACACAACGAGGTCGTCAAAGTCGTGTTCGCTCCCGACAAAATCAGCTACGACCGATTGCTGCAGGTGTTTTGGGAAGCACACGACCCTACCCAAGGCATGCGCCAAGGCAACGACATCGGCACCCAATATCGCTCCAGCATAGACGTGTCTGACGAAAACCAATTCCAACTAGCCTCGCACAGCCTCGCCGCGTACCAGAGTAAGCTCACCGAAGCCGGGTTCGGCAAAATCACCACCGAAATCCGCCGCACAGTACCGTTTTACTACGCGGAAGAAGAGCACCAGCAATACCTGGCAAAAAATCCGTTGGGATACTGCGGCTTGGGCGGTTTGGGGGTATGTTACGACTAAGGCATTTAAAGATCCCGCAAATTTGCCGCATTTTGGCGTCGGCAAACGCAGGCAGAAGATTGCAAGTAAACGACCGCTTCTTAAACAATGGCCGATAGATAGCGACTACCCTAGCCTACAGTCCGCATAAGCCCAGAGTTTTTCGGGTTGACTTTTGGGAAAAAATCCTTCAATTTACGCATCTGGTTTGGCTATCCCATTACGCTCGGAAACAACCGAAAGGTCAGGCGGCAGTCATCCAACTCAGAGCTTTAAAACTAATATTAGTCTTAACAAACAAAAACGTACTCTGTCTACTTGAGCAGATTACCGGGAGGAAACATATGAAGCCTGTAAAAAACTGGCTGCTTGCTTCGACTATAGCAACAATAATTGCAACACCTGCAGTTTCTAATGCTAACAGCGATGTAGAAAAATTAACCGAAAACCCTGCCAACTGGGCAACGTGGGGCGGTGACTACGCCGGCACTCGCTATAGCAAACTCTCTCAAATCAACACCCAAAACGTTAAAAATCTGCAACCGGCTTGGTCCTTCTCTACCGGCGTTCTGCGCGGTCACGAAGGCGGTCCTTTAGTGGTCAACGGCGTGTTGTACGTTCACACTCCTTTCCCCAACACCGTTTACGCAATCGACCAAAAAACTCAGTCCGTTATCTGGGAATATACCCCGACCATGGACGCCGACGTTACCATTCCGGTCATGTGCTGCGATACCGTTAACCGCGGCTTGGCCTACGGCGACGGTAAAATCTTCCTGCAACAATCGGACACCGTGCTGACTGCTCTGGATGCCAAAACCGGTAAACGCGTATGGAGCGTGCAAAACGGCGACCCGAAACTGGGTATGACCAACACCAACGCACCATTGGTTGTTAAAGATAAAGTTCTGACCGGTATTTCCGGCGGTGAATTCGGTGTGCGCGGTTTCCTCGCTGCCTACGACATCAAAACCGGCCAATTGGCGTGGAAAGGCTACAGCATGGGTCCTGACAAAGACACCCTGATCAAACCGGGCAAATCCACCACTTGGCAAGACGGCAAAGTCACCCCGCTGGGCCCTGACTCTTCCACCAGCACCTGGAAAGGCGACCAATGGAAAATCGGCGGCGGCACCACCTGGGGCTGGTACTCTTACGATCCTAAACTGAACCTGGTCTATTACGGTTCAGGCAACCCATCCACCTGGAACCCTGTACAACGTCCGGGCGACAACAAGTGGTCCATGTCCTTGTGGGCTCGCGACGCCGACACCGGCGAAGTCAAATGGGTTTACCAAATGACGCCGCACGACGAATGGGACTACGACGGTATCAACGAAACCGTTCTGGTAGACCAAGAAGTCAAAGGCAAAATGCACAAAACCATTGTGCACTTCGACCGTAACGGCGTAGGTTATACCCTGGACCGCGAAACCGGCGAATTGTTGGTCGCAGAAACCTTCGACAAATCCGTCAACTGGCTGACCCACGTCGACATGAAAACCGGCCGTCCGCAAGTCGTGCCTGAGTTCTCCACCGAACACAACGGCGAAGACGTCAACACCGTGGGTACTTGCCCTGCCGCGTTGGGTGCGAAAAACCAACAACCGGTTTCCTATTCTCCGCAAACCGGCCTGTTCTACATTTCAGGCAACCATTTGTGCATGGAGTACGAACCGTTCGAAGTTAGCTACACCGCGGGTCAACCCTACGTAGGTGCTACTCTGAACATGATGCCGGCCGGCGCCGACGCCATCACCGGTAAAAAAGACGGCACCACCAACCTGGGCCAATTCACCGCATGGGATGCTAAAACCGGCAAAATCGTTTGGTCCAATAAAGAGCAATTCTCTGTTTGGTCCGGTTCTGTAGCCACCGCCGGCGGCGTCGTGTTCTACGGCACCCTGGAAGGCTACCTGAAAGCAGTCGATGCCAAAACCGGTAAAGAATTGTATAAATTCAAAACCCCATCAGGCATCATCGGTAACGTCAACACCTGGGAATTCAACGGCAAACAATACGTTGGCGTTCTGTCGGGTATCGGCGGTTGGGCAGGTATCGGTATCGCAGCAGGCTTGGATAACGGCGATTCTTCATCCAACACCGAAGGTTTGGGCGCTGTAGGCGCATACAGAAGCTTGAACTCTTACACCAAGTTGGGCGGTACTTTGACCGTATTCGCACTGCCGAACTAAGATCTAACCCGATAGATCCGTTCGAACCAGCCTTGGTCGAGTAATCGACCAAGGCTTTTTTATGTGTTACTGTCTGCGGGCTGATTTAGCCACATCGTTTTCAGCTAAATTATCGCACCGCACTCGAGCGGCGAAATTGGTGATCGGCACTACTCGTATAGTTTAAGGAAATCGCGATGACTCAATACTCAAGAGCTGCAATAGCTTGTTTACTTTGCACAACGGCGTTAATTCCGAAGGTGCAAGCCGGTGAAAAATTTCGGGTCTGCGCCGATCCGTTGCACCCGCCTTATTCGACCAAAGAACTCACCGGCTACGAAAACAAAATAGCCGCGTTGTTTGCCAGGCAACTGGGCCAGGAAATCGAATATACCTGGCTGCCGGAAAGAATCGGCTTCATTCGAAATACGCTGAAAGCGGAAACCGACGACGGCGGTTATAAATGCGACGTGGTCATGGGGGTTCCCGCCGGTTACGATTTAACCGAAACGACCAAACCGTATTTCCATTCCACCTATGTATTGCTAATCGCTAAAGGCCGTGGCTGGGACGACATTTCCGCTCCCTCGCAATTGGCCAATTTACCCTTGCAACGCCAGGAATCTTTAAAAATCGCCATGTTCGATCGCGGCCCCGGTACAGAGTGGTTGCAACAAAACGGCTTACTCGATCAAGGCGTGCCCTATCAAAGCATGACAGGCGATAGTGAACACAACGTCGCCATGCAAATCGAGCAAGATTTGCGCAAGGGAATTATCGACATGGTCATTCTCTGGGGCCCTATGGCCGGCTATGTACAGGCGCAAAGCCCTAAAGACAGCTATATTGCGTTACCGATGACATCCGCACCCGGCATCAAATTCGAGTTTTCTATCGCCATGGGGGTAAGACAGGGGGACAACGATAGAAAACAACAGCTCAATACCTTGATCGAGCAGAATTTAACGGAAATTCAAAAAATCGTAGCGTCATACGGTATTCCAATTCTTCCGATCCCCGAACAACCGTCTCGTCAAGACGACGATTGAGTCTATGCAACGCCGAATTTCATCTCCCGAACACTCTGTATAAATTGACGCAACTGAGTACTCCTGTATAATGACCCAGCTAAACAGCGGAGCGGTAGTTCAGTTGGTCAGAATACCGGCCTGTCACGCCGGGGGTCGCGGGTTCGAGCCCCGTCCGCTCCGCCATTAGTCCCTGCCAATATCGCTACAAGTACGCCCTTGAATTTGTAGCGTTAGCCCCCATAATTTCCTTGCATTCGGTAATTGTTTTACACAACGCATAGGAGAATCGATATGAATAGCTTAAGTCCATTTGCCAGTCGCGGCTTATTCGACGAATTATTTCGCGATGTGAATCCCGGATACTTTATAAAGCCCTTACATGGCGACCCATTACCGGCCCAAATCAAGGTAGACATTAAGGAAAACCCGGGCGAATACATCGTCGAGGCCGAGATTCCCGGCGCCGGCAAAGATAATATCCACGTAAACATCGAAAACAACGTAGTCAATATACGCGCCCAAGTCAGCCAAGTAGACAGTCAAACAAAGGACGATAAAGTATTGCGTAGCGAACGCTACTTCGGCGAAATATCCCGCAGCTTCCAATTACCCGCGGATATCGACCAAGCCGCCAGTAAAGCGCGTTATGAAAACGGGGTATTGACCTTGAATTTATTAAAAAAACAAAAACAAGTCGGCCAGCGCATGACCATAGAGTAATTCCGGATACGGACGGGCTGTCAGGGCCCGTCCGGTTTAGCCGTGACGACACGATAATGCCGCCAAATTGTCTTAAACGTCACGGTCATTAGCGGATCGTCTTTATCTACTCGGCAATCGATTTCAGCTAAACCATACCAGCGGATTTCGTCGATCTCGTCGCCGGAGACAGTAAACGGTCCGGGGTGCACGCAACGATAGACACGAATAAACTCCATGCCTAAACTCGGTAGCGCCTCAAGCTTAAACAGGGTTGTTAACGGTGCCGATATACCCAGCTCTTCCCATAACTCCCTAGGCGCACTGCTGTCGTAATCCTCGCCGGCATCGACGTGACCGGCAGCCGAGCTATCCCACAGTCCTTTATTCAAATCCTTGCTATACGACCTCTTTTGCAACAACAACTGGTCTTTATCGTTAAACACCAAAACATGCACAGCCCGGTGTTTTAACCCCAAACGATGGACGTCCGCTCTGCTACGCCGCCCTATCTCTCTATCAAACTCATCCACTACCGCAAGCATTTCATTGTGCATGATAGCTATCGCTTCTAATCCAAAGGTCGTGTATGGTAATGGCATTTCTCACTTAGCGCAGTGCGGTTATGGCTAGAAGAAGCGAACACACCCAAGAACAAATCAAGGAAATGGTGCTCCAAGCCGCCGAAACCATCATCGTTGAGGAAGGTTATCACGCGCTGACGGTACGCAAGATTGCATTGGAAATCGGCTACACGGTCGGCAGCATTTATATGGTATTCGAAAACATGCACGATCTGACCATGCATGTCAAAGGCCGCACGCTGGACGAATTGGCGACAACCTTGCAGCAAGCGGGCTATGCCGGCGACAACGCCGAGCAACGCATTTTGACGCTGGCTACGGCTTACGTTGATTTCGCCCATCAACATTTCAACCGTTGGCAGATGATTTTCGACAAAATCGACGATCAAACCAGTCCGGATTGGTATCAAGCAAAAATAACCGCAATGTTTACGCTAGTGGAAGATTTGCTTAAGCAACTCGAGCCCAACGGCTCGACCAAACATATTCGCCTCACCGCCAGAGCGCTATGGAGCGGCGTGCACGGCGCCTGTATTCTGGCACTAAACGGTAGCCTGGGACGAGTAGGCGCGGAAGACACCGCAGCTACCGTGACCCTATTAGTCCAAAACTTCATTCGCGGTTGGCGTTTACCCTCTCTGCCGGCAAACGCATAACCACCCCAAACGTCATCAAAAACAACAACGCGCCTAATCCGAATAAGGCAGCCGTAGGCCCAACGTTGAACGTAGCGGCTAACGTATAACCGCCAACCGACAACAACATCGCGACATTTTGAAAAAAATTCTGCATCGCCACTGCACCTCCGCTGCCTATGCTTTGGTAACCGATTTCCTGCAACGCAGCATTGATAGGCACCACAAACATACCGCCCGCGGTACCCATCAATAACAATACTATGCGAGCCGGCCATATGGAGCCGGTAAAACTCAAGCCGACTATCAACAACGCCATCAAATAAGCCGGTATTCTGACCCGGCGTAAATGTTCCAGCGGGATCAACCTTGGCACCAAAGCGGAGCCGACGATTATGCCCAAGGCTAAAAACAATGTCAGATCGGCTATATCGCTGGCGTTATGGGTCATCAACACCAAGGGTGCCCAGGCAACGATAATGACCCTGACGCACGCCGCGGTCGCCCAAAATAGTGACGCCCCCAAAACCGCAAAACGCGAACGCGGAGACGCCAAAAACTGACAAATTTCCCGGTAAAACAATACGATCTTGGAACCAACCGGCAGCGTTTTCCTGACGGTTGCAGGTAACAAGCAGGTTGTCGCCGCCGATACTAAAAACAAGACCATCGTGCCGGTCAAAGCCATGCCAATCGATTGATCCGCGGCTTTGGCACCTACCACCATACCGGTCAGGATAGCTAAGATAGTCGAGCCTTCGATCCAACTGTTGGCTTTGACCAAATCGCGATGACCGGCGAGCTCCGGGAGAATCCCGTATTTGGCCGGGCTATACAAAGCGGCCCCTACACCGACTACGCAATAAGCCAGCAAGGGTTCAACACCTAACAACAACAAACCTGCGCCGGCAGCCTTGATCAAATTAGCGACAATCAACACCTTGTCCTTCGGATGACTATCGGCACATGCACCGACCCAAGGCCCTAGCAACACGAACGCGACCAGAAACACGCTTTGCAGCGCCGGCACGTACCAAGCCGGGGGCGTATCGCTTTGTATCACCATCGCGATGACGGTAAACAAAATGGCGTTATCGGCAAATGCCGACAAAAATTGGGCGATTAATAGCGGATAAAAATATTTGCTCATCGGCGGGGGGTAATTCCGAAATAAAAGCTAGGAAGCAGCCCCACAGCATAGCATGGCACCGAGATCGGCGAAGCGATTCGAACGATAGGCCAATGTTTTAGATCGGAAGACCGTCAACCTACGGGCGTCCTTTCTTCCTTGGTCAACTCGAAAGTGCGGAAAAAAGTTTCTTGAATAATCAGGGCATCGGTACTGGCCCGATGCCGCGGCAACGACAATTCCGCCAAAACTTGCCGGTTAACATCGTTCCAAATATCCATTTGCGCTTCCCGCAAAATCATTTCCAAGGCACTCAAGCTGAAATCCGGCTCCATGCCGGCGTAAAAATACAGCTTGGACAACCAAGCTTTATCGACCACCCAGCCGTCGCAATACACCACTCTATTCGCCAAAAAGGCGTTCAATTCCTGAGCCACTTGCCTTACGGGCTTGCCGTGTTCAATCAAATCGGCCCGCGTCAACCCGTGCAAGCTTTCAGCCGCATCGTCCCAATACTGCCAGACCGGCTCCGGCCTGATCAGCGCACAGTAACGATCCCCGGTACTTAGTACCACCCCCACTTCGATCGGAAAACTATCGAAACCTAAACCGGAAGCTTCAAAATCAATAATAGCGGGTCTGGAAATTCGCACTTCAATTCACTGCATCGACGAGAAGTAAGGGTAATACGGCGCCATTGTCGCAAACAGCACAAGCAAACGGCTGCAAAATTTCCCGGTTCGGCAAGCCCGAACGCTAAATCGGATACGCACGTACAGGCTGATGACCGCGAAAGTTTACTCGACTTGGCCGAGTCGAATTTTAAGAGATCCGGCTCGCTAGCTGAATACTAGTCAAACCGGATGACAAAGGACAGGTTAATTATTCCGCAACCGTGACCAGCCTGCTTTTCAGCTCGTTGGCAACCAAGGTATCGTAATGCCGCTGCAATACCGAATCAGTCGGGCGGGGAAACAGCGCCGACTCCACTTCGGATTGCAATTGGCTCAAAAAATGCCGCCGCAAAATTGAATCCTCGGGTATCGAAACCGATTTCGTTTCGGCACACAACGCGGTTTTGCCGACTATAGATTCTTTACCGGCCGCTTTACAGACCGACAGCAAAGAAAAACCCAACGGCGAAAACGCGCAAACAGCCAACAGCAACATTAATAAGGTAAACATCAGAACTTCGAACATCTCACACCTCGGCAAATAATCAAAACCGGGAAACCGGCAGCAAACGACAAGCAATTAAGATGCCTATTCAAATAAATCTCATGTCATTGATTCCTAAAATATAATCAATTCATGCCTTGCCCAATAACCCTACAATATGTATGAAATGCAGCACAAATCCACCAAACCGACCTACAAGCCGCTGCGAATCGTTTCAGGCGTCCATCACCATCAAATCGTCGCTCCAGCAACCTATCGGATTACCAAGATTCATTTCCCCGTCTTCGAAGCGCACCAAGAATACGCTACGACTGGGGTCTTCCTCCACGTAGCCTTTCATCACAATCACGCCCCGGCATCCTTGCTCGGCCAGCACTTCACCTTCCTCGCTACCCGGCATGCTGCCGTCGTTGATAATGCTGTGCGCCGCGTAAACCACGTCGCCTAAATCCAGGTCTTCTATATTCATTCAATTCTCCTGTCAGTTAGTTTGTAGCAAATCCGACAAAAACAATTCGTTTGTGCGTGTCGGACCCACCCCCATTGCCGGACCAGCCCCGCCGCCGCCAGCGATTTCAGACAGTTAAGCCTTTAGGCAGCGTATGGCATGCTGGTTGCTTCTAACGTTACAAGATCAATGCCAACCCGTTTCAGGAGATGAGAAAGATGATTACATTAACCGAAAGCGCCGTAAAAGCCGTGGGCCGTTTTATTTCAAATTCAGACAAGCCTACCGGCGGCTTACGTATAGAAGTTACCGACGGCGGATGCTCCGGATTGTCGTACGGCTTGAAATTAGAGGAAACGCATAGCCAAGACGACACCATAATCGATTGCGGCGACGTCAAAGTATTCGTAGATCCGTTGAGCATGCCCAAACTGGACGGCATGTCGATCGATTTCGTCGATAGCCTGGAAGGATCGGGTTTTAAATTCGTCAATCCTAATGCAGTAAAAAGCTGCGCCTGCGGCTCGTCGTTCTCTACCGGCGAAAACGGCGGCACCCCTAAAACCTGTTCCTAAGACGCGGAGGAAATTATCATGTGGGATTATTCGGACAAAGTTAAAGACCATTTTTTCAACCCCAAAAACGCCGGTGCGGTCGCGGATGCCAACGCGATCGGCGAAGTCGGTTCCATCAGCTGCGGCGACGCCCTGCGCTTGACTTTACGCGTTAACGAAGACACCGAAGTCATCGAAGACGCCGGCTTCCAAACCTTCGGTTGCGGTTCCGCCATTGCGTCTTCTTCGGTATTGACCGAAATCATCAAAGGCCTGACCCTGGACGAAGCGCTGAAAGTCACCAACCAAGACATCGCCGCCGAACTGGACGGCCTGCCGCCGGAAAAAATGCACTGCTCGGTCATGGGCCGCGAAGCCCTACAAGCCGCCGTCGCCAACTACCGCGGCGAAGAATGGAAAGACGATCACGAAGAAGGTGCGCTGGTCTGCAAATGCTTCGCCATCGACGCGGTGATGATCGAAGAAATGGTCTGGGCCAACAAACTGCGGACCGTCGAAGACGTGACCAACTTCACCAAAGCCGGCGGCGGCTGCGCTTCCTGCCACGAAGACATCGAAGCCATTTTGGAAAAAGTGTTGAAAGAACAAGGCGAATCATTCGATCCAACCGCAGCGCCCGCCCCTAAACCTAAATTGACTGCGGTGACCGGTCCGTTAACCAGCGTGCAACGCATCAAGAAAATCGAAGAAGTGTTGGACGAAATGCGTCCGTCGCTTCGTGCGGACGGCGGCGACGTCGAACTGGTGGAAGTCGTCGGCAATACCGCTTACGTCAACATGAAAGGCGCTTGCAACGGTTGCGGCATGTCGTCCATGACCATAGGCGGCATCCAACAACGCTTGATGGAAATCCTGGGCGAATTCATCAAAGTCGTGCCGGCTTCGCAAATGCCGCAGTTGGTGAATATCGAGGGGGCTAGCCATGGCTGATATATATCTGGACAACAACGCCACGACCAAGGTGGACATGGCGGTCGTCGACACGATGATACCGTTTTTCACCGAGCAGTTCGGCAACCCGTCCTCCATCCACCGGTTTGCCGACGGCGTGGCCAAGGCGATCAAGAAAGCCCGTTCGCAAGTACAGGAATTGCTAGGCGCCGAGCACGATTCGGAAATCATTTTTACCTCATGCGGCACCGAGTCCGACTCGACCGCCATTCTGTCCGCCATCAAAGCCCAACCCAACCGCAAAGAAATCATTACCACTGCGGTCGAGCATCCGGCGATTTTGAATTTGGTCGAGCATTTGGAAAAAGAAGGCTACATCATTCACCGCATGCCGGTGGACAAACAAGGCCGCTTGAACCTGGAAACCTACCAAAATCTGCTGTCCGATCAAGTGGCTATCGTCTCGGTGATGTGGGCCAACAACGAAACCGGCACCATTTTCCCGGTCGAACAAATGGCGGAAATGGCGCACGCAGCCGGCGTGATGTTTCATACCGACGCGGTACAAGCGGTCGGCAAGATTCCAATGATGCTGCAAGACACCAAAATCGACATGCTCAGCTTGTCGGGCCACAAATTGCACGCCCCTAAAGGCATAGGCGTGTTGTATTTGCGCCGCGGTACCCGTTATCGGCCGTTGTTGCGCGGCGGCCACCAAGAGCGCGGCCGCCGGGCCGGTACCGAAAACACCGCGTCCATCGTCGGCTTGGGCAAGGCCTGCGAACTAGCCATGCAGCATATGGAATTCGAGAACAACCAGGTGAAAGCCATGCGCGACCGCCTGGAGCGCGGCATCGTCGAACAAATCCCCAATTGTTTCATTACCGGCGACATCCACAACCGCTTGCCTAACACCACCGACATTGCCTTCGAATACATCGAAGGCGAAGCGATTTTGATGCTGCTGAATAAAGCCGGCATCGCGGCTTCCAGCGGCTCCGCCTGTACTTCGGGTTCCTTGGAACCGTCGCACGTGATGCGGGCCATGGACATTCCGTACACCGCCGCGCACGGCACTATCCGCTTCTCGTTTTCGCGTTACAACAGCATGCGCGAAGTCGACGAAGTGTTGAAAGTCATGCCTGACATCGTCGCCGCCTTGCGTAAACTGTCGCCTTACTGGGACAGCATCAACAACGCCCCGGTCGCCGATCCGGAGCAAGCGTTCCAGCCGACTTACGCATAAGCTCAACCCAGCTAATGCTAAGGCACAACAGCCCCTGCCGCCTCAAGGTGGCAGGGGCTTTGTTATTGGTTTGAGTAAAACGGCTTCAATGCGCCGTGCCGTTGCTTATGCTGATAGTTTTTCAGAACGAACATGGCCGAATAGTTAACAGGCGGCTTGTCCGCCGTAGCCCGCCGCAATCAAGGCTCAGCCTGGGATTGCTGCGACAAGCGCCCTTCACGCAAGCGGTCCTCGTATTCCTGCCGGATATTCTCCATGTCGACTTGCTGAAATTGCAGCAACGGTTCGTCCTGCAACAAACCGCTGAAAGTGCCTTTGTTTTGATAGCGCTGCAACAACTCTTCAGCCGCTTGGTAAAGCTTGACGTTATGCTGGCCGCATTCGTCCAAACGATGCGCGGTTTCTTGCTGTTTCGCCATGAATTCCGCCAACTCCTGTTCCCTTGCGGATTTGGTTTTGGAAAGCTTTTCGTAATCGTCCGCTAAAGATTTGTAGCGACCTTCGCTGGATTGCCAGCGATTACGATACTCGCTTGCCGCACCGCGTTGCGCATCCAATTCCACGCCTAACCCGGTTTTCGACTTTTTAAGCTCGGCCAACTCCCTATCGGTTTGCTGGAGCCGGGCGTCCAAGCTATCCGCTGCGGCAAGCGCCGCGTCGCGCTCGGCAGTCAGTTTTTTCACCATGCTTTGCAATTTCGACACGACCGCATCCTGATGACCGGCCTCGCGCGGCACAGCCTGAGCCAAACCGGGCGCTAAGCCCGCACCGCCTAATAACATACACGCAATGATCGCTTTCATGCTCATACTCAAAACTGGGTATTCAGATCCAGCTGCAGCACGTCCAATCCGTACTGCGGACCGCTGATCACATCGGCACTCAACCAGCGGCCGGTCAACCAGACGTTTTTCAACAAGGCATAGTTGCCGCCGATAAACCAGCCTTTGACGTTGGTGCCGCCCAAATGGAAATCGGAATCGGTGAAGGCGTCCAGCACCGCGTCGCGCTGCACGTATTTGTATGCGGCAAACACGTTCCAGTTTCCGGGCACCGTGTGGCGACTCCAGCCGAAATCGACCCTGGCTTGCCAGGCGGAGGTTTGCTCGTCGCGCGGCGCGCCGAAAAGGCTAGCCACCTCGCCGGCCTTATAGCCCACGTTTTTAGCGTAATCGCCGCTAAAGCGCAGATGGTAGGGGGAAAACAGCGCCAGCTCATAAGAGGCATTGATGTTGACGATATTGAAATCGGAGGCCAAGCCCACCATGCCCGGCGTGGCTTGCGGGCTGGTTTTGCTGCCTTCCCGGCAGATGGTGGCCAAGCTGTTGCCGCTTTGCATATATTCCGGACGCGACGCATTGTTGGCCACGTTATTCAAATCGCACGTGCCGACGGAAGTCGTATTGGGTTTGGCTTGTACATTGACATAATCGTAATAGGCCAGCCCGACTTTTAATTGGTCTTGATTTTCGAATCCCCAATCCACCCCGGCCTGACCGCCGAACAACCATTTGTCGCTGCTGCGGGCGCTCTCTTGCAACGGAAAGGCCCCGGCGGTTAAATACAGCGAGCGAGAAGGATCGCTGGCCGAAACCAGACCGTCCTCCTGCAAGTTGTAGCGATAAGTACCGGCAAAGCCTTCGAACGACAAGTCCACGTCCCAAACCAGCTCGCTGGCGCCGGTAAATTCGCCGCCACCGGTATACCAAGGGTTTTTGATCCGGCCGCCGCTCAGGGTTAACCATTTAAATTTATGCTCGTCCGTCCTGTCGTATTGCAAATAGGCGCGATCCAGATCGAATGCGTAACGCTGCCCGGTGTTGCCCAAACTCTGATTGGTCGAAATCGCATCGCGTTGATTGCCGGTCGCCAGCCGCACGCCTGCCTTTAAACCCTCGGTGATGTCGGCATCGATCGCCAAGCGCAGACGCTCGCGAAAGCGTTGCCTGTCTTCCCGCGTGTTCAAATAGGCATCCAGTCCTGCCGCACTCACGCCGCCGGCGTCGTTGACCGCCATCGGATCCAGATAAGTCGGATTCAAGGCATTATCGATATTGTCCTGCGCTAAATATTCGTGCTGAGAGCGCAAGCGCAAGTCGCCGGAAAGTTTGAAACGCCGCACCCATTCCGGTAGCGCATTGGGGATGCCCCATTGTTCGTTCTTGGCTTTGGCCATCACGTCGCCGACCACATCCTCGCGCAGTTCGGCGCGCACCTGCTGGCGAATTTGATCTTTCACGAAATCGGGCACGTAAGCCACCCTCACTTCATCCTCCGGCACCACTTCCTTAGCGGCGGCCTTGCTGCCGGCGGCGGCGACTTGCTGTTCGGCGTCGGACTCGGCCTGCTTGATCATCTGTTGCGCCATTTGTTCGGTCAGCACGCCTTGTTTGACCAATTGCTGGATCAAATTAGCGGTGGTATTGCGCAATTTCAAAAGTTCTTCTTTTTCGCCTGCTTGCGCGGTGCCGATTAGCCCCCAGACCGCCAGTGCCAGCAGCCGTGATTGATTCGCCATTGTGTTACTCGATGAAAGTTAAATACGTGAAGAAATTTTTAGCCTGACCGGCTGCGGCATGCCCGGCGGCGGCGACTCGGCGACCTTGTCCAGTTTGGCCAACTGGCGTTGCAACAGATCGTCGATGTCCGCGTCATTGCTGCCCCGACTTAATTCCACCCGCTCCACCGAGCCGTCCTGTCTCAGCCACAGTTTCACGACCGCGCTATAGCCTTTGCGGCGCAGTTCGTCTTTACCGCTTAACAAGTTGACGATTTGGGTTTTGAGCATGTTGCCGTACCAGGCATAAGGATTGCCGCCGCCGAACAGCCCGGTTCCGCCTTTGCGCGCCACCAGCCCGAAGCCGTCCGAGCCGGCGCTGGCATCGGCATCCAGGCCCAAATCGCGGGCAGGTGCTTCGTCCGGCGGCGTCTCCGGCTCCGGTTCCTGCTCGGGTTCCGGCTCCTCGATTTTTTCTTTGACCTCCGGCTCGGGCGGCTTTTCCACTTTAGGCGGCGGCGGTGGAGGCGGCGGCGGTTTCAACAAGGTAATCGGCTGAATCTTGCGCTCGGCCTTTTCCGGCTGCTGCTCGAGAAAATGTCTAACGACTAAAACGACGGCCAGGATAAACGCCAACACCAAACCGGCAATAATGATCCTGGGCAGATACACCCGAAAATGTGTGCCGGAACTCATCGCCTTACTTGACCAGTTTTTGCGTGACCAAGCCGACTTGGGTGATTTCCAAGCGCCCCAACAAGGCCAAGATATCGACCACGTATTGATATTCGACGCTGGCTTCGCCCTTCACGACCACCGGAAACTCCGGATTGGCGGCCTTGTATTGCATCAATGTCGCTTCCAGTTGCTCCATGGTGACCGGAAAGGTATCCAGATAAATCGTGCCGTCCGCCGTCACCGTGATCGCCTTGGTTTGCGGCTTGGACAGACTGGGCGCGTCGCTGGCCTTGGGTAAATTGACCTGGATACCCTGTACCGCCGCCGTGGTCATGATGATGAACACAATCAGCAGCACATAGGCCAAATCCAACATCGAAGTGACGTTGATCTCGTCGTAGTTATCCAATTCTTCTTGGTAACGCATCGCCGGCATTCCCCTTAGCTGTATCGTTCGGACAACTTGGCGGAAAACTCGTCGACGAAAATGTACATGTCGGCGGTAATCAACTTGATTTGGCTAGCCAGCCAGTTGTAGCCGAACAAGGCCGGAATCGCGACCAGCAACCCCGCGACCGTGGTCGCCAGCGCGGCGGCAATCCCCGGGGCTATCGCGTTGACGTTGACTTCGCCGCTGGCGGCAATGTCGCCGAAAGTGATCATCACCCCCAACACCGTACCCAGCAAGCCCAGAAACGGGCCACCGCTAATCGCAATGGTCAACAACACCATTTGACTGTTGAGTTTTTGAATTTCCCGCACCAACACCGATTCCATGGCGGCGCGGATAGAGGTGATGGCCTTATCGGACAGCGACTGTTCGGCTACGTCGGCGCCGGACGCTTTCAACAAGCGCTTGTTCAACTCTTCCACCCCGACGTGGTACAGGTTGTAGATGGACGAGCCGGCAAACCGGCCGTGACTGCCCATCAGCGACAACAACGGGGAGGCTTCGATGTCGGCATCGTCTTCCGTGGCGCTACGGTTCAAATCGCCGATGTCCGTGGCTTGCAACTGCAGGAACGCATCCTCGAACCGTTTGTTTTCCCTGGAATTTTTGTTCAGCACCAAGGCTTTGGTAATCATCACTAGCCAGCTGACCAACAGCATGACGGCCAACATGCCGATAATGACCCAACCGTCCAGCGTCACGTCGCCCAAGGTCGCCATAATGCGCGACTCGCTGCCGCCCTGCTCCGCGTCCGGCGAACTGTCTTCGCCATAGATCAACAGCTCTGCGGATTGCCCCTGCAACGCGGCGGCAAATTGCAAGGCGTTTTGCTCGCGGGCGGCTTTGGCTATGCCGAATTCGTCGATGGCGCCCACCCAGCCGCGGCTGCCGTCCAAGGCGCTACCGATGGCAATGTCGCCCTGCAAGGCCGAAACCGTATCCGGCAGCGTGCCGGCCGGCTTGCCGTCTACAAACAAGGTAAAACCGTCGTTAGTGCCGGTAATCGCCAAAAAATGCCAGGTCGCCAGATTCAAGTCGAACGGACTGACGATTTCCTTGCGGTTCAAATTCAACACCGGGGTTTGCCCTCTGACGGACAACACCAGCCCGTCGCGCTCGAACATCACCCCGTCGGTTTGCGCTTGCTCGATTTTGACCCATGCCGATACCGTCCAACCGAAATCCAGCATCATTTGGATCGAGGGACTGGCGGCGATGCGTATGTCTTGATTGCCGTCGAACCCGGCGGCGCTGCCGGCCACGCCGTTATCGACCGTACTATTAGTTGCCGACGACGGTTGATTGCCGTAAGCGGTAGCATCCTTAACCGCGCTGCCGTCGAAGTGATAAGCGACCAACTGAGCCACGTCGAAAATGCCGGGAGCATCCTGAGCGTCCACCGCCTTGGGATTTTTGTAATACATCCAAAACGCCGGCTCGGCGCTGCTCGCCAAGTCTTTAGGCAGACGCACCCAAATCAAGGCCATTTCGTTGAGTGCATCGAATTTTTCGATTGCGTATTTCAACGGGGTTTTGTCGTCGTTAGCGATAAACCGCAAGTCTTTACCCGCTTCCGCCACATCGGCGAAATAGGCGAAGTTGCCGGTATGCAATCTGACCAGCACCAAGCCCTCATTGGCTATCTTGATGCCGGTTTGCTGCAATTGCTGTGCATCCAAGCTGATTTTCTTCCTATATGCCCAATCCTCGTTCCACCAAGCTTGCGCCAAACTCGGCAGCGTCGCCAGAATAAAAACCAGGGTTACCAATGTTTTCATGCCGTCACTCTAAAAATTTCAACTTTGTGAATTATGTCAGCACAATTTGACATTTTTATGACGTTTTAACTGATTTTAATAAACATTAGTAAATACTAATAATTCAATTAAAGCGCCCCTTTCGGTTTGTTGGAACCCGAATTTCCCGCAGCGCCGCCGGCGGACTCTACGCCCGGTTCGCCGAAACCCAGCACCTCGACGCTCAACAGGCCTAAGGCCGCTTGATTGCTGCTGTCGGCCGAGCCGCCGCCGGCCTTGGTCGCGGAACTTTCCGCCATCTGCCCGACCGCGGCGTTCAAATTGCTTACCCCGGCCGGCAACGCCGGCGCTGCGGCATTCTGGTTGGGCACGCCAATGCCGCCGCCCTTGCCCACGTCGATGTTGCTGGCATTGGCCAAGGTCGCGGAACCGAGCACGCAACCCGCCGCACAGCCGATACCGGCTTCGCCGGCATCGATCTTGCCGACCGGGGCGAACAAGAACGGTTTACCGCGGCCGCTGGGCCGAATGCCGCTGCCGGACACGGAAGGCGGAAACTGGATCTGCACGTCGCCGTTTTCGTCATAGGTGATAATGGCGCTGGGCACATCCAAGGCCGACTTGGCGCCGCGACCGGCGTCGATGTCGCCGTCCGAACTCCAGGCCAGAATATTGCCGTCACCCAAGGTAAAGATGCGCGACTGGTTAACGAACAAACTGCCTTTGGCGGCATCCGGCTTTTTACCGTCGGACTGATAGCTGAGGCCGCGCAGCTCGGGGCGGAAACCGGCGATGACCAGATTCACGTCGCCTTTGCCCTGGGCGATGATGCCGAGCTCGGAATCCTTTTTAGCCTCTACGGCGGCGGCCAGGCCGACGTTAACGCTGCCGCCCGGCACGAACAAGTTGATGTTGCCGTCGTCCAAGGTCTGGATGGTGCTGAACACCATGCTCAAATCGCCGTTCCAGTCGGCCGCCGGGAATAAGGACTGAATCGCTTGGTAACCCGGCTGGTAATCGGCCAACTGGCGGGAAATCGCCCCTTGGGTACCGGCTTCTTTGATCACCGCCAACACGCCCGGCAGCAACAGGTCGTTCAGCAAGGGCTGCAAACCGGCGTATTCGTCTGCCGGCAGCGCGGCGAATTGCTGCAATGCTTCGCCTTCGCTCATGTCGGCATCGCCGCTGCTGTTGCGCACGAAGTTGACGATCAAATTCCGCGCCGTTTGCAGGCCGGCATCGTCCACCAGTGTCTGCTCGCCCGCCTTGGTATGCGCCGCCACCGCCGCCGCATAGTCCGGCAAAGCGTTGAGCGCCAATTGCAATTCCAACGTGTAAACGGACGGCAAAGCCTGAAAAGCCGCCACTTTCAAATCGCCGCGCTCGTCGAACAATTTAAGCACTTGCTCGTCGCTCAATGCGTAAGTGTCGGCATGCAATTCGCCGGCTAACTTGTCGCGCAAATAGGCGACTACCGCCTGTTTGGCCTCGGGATTGTTAGCCACCAGCGCGTTCATGTATTCGACTATGCGGGTTTTGGCCGGCGCCAGCTCGTCGCCGTAGGACGCCAAGCCGACCGTGCGGCTCACAATCTTCGCGTAATCCGGTTGGCCGCCGTTCAGCCCCACCATCACGGTGATCGAGGCGCCGGAGTCAGCCAAGCCGGTGTTGATCAAATCGCCGTCGCTGTACAGGCCTTTGGCTGCGCCTAAATCGAAATGCCGACCGGTTTGGATAAATAAATCGCCCGGCCCGGAGACATTGATTTTGGAGTTGTTGCCGTTCAGGGCCCCGTTCAGGTCGCGGCTGCTGGTAAATTTCAAATCCCGTCCGACCGCCAAGATCGATACGTCGTCGGCATTGGCGTGCTGAATTTGCAAAATCACGTCCTTGAAATCCCTGCCGGTACGTATCACAGCCTTCTTGGCCAAACTGAATTGCACGTTTTCGATGCTGCCATTTTGTGCAACCAAGTAAACCGGCGTTTCGTCACCGCTATGCACGGGAACAGCAGCATGAACCAAAGTATTTAAACCGAACGGCTGCAATCGCGCCTCTACGCTTTGTAACTCGGATCCGGCAGCAATCGGCGTCAGCGCGTCCGGCAACAATGCACGATCGGCATCGGACATACCCAGTTGAATTAATCCATCCGATTTAATATCTTGATCGGCAAAAACAACCAATTGCGCATCGGGCGAAGGGAATAAAGCAATAGCGTCGTCCAGCACCACGCTACCCGATAGCGCCCTTACATCCAGACTGGCTGGATACACTACCGCCAAATTCTTTTGAGTAGTATTTAGGTCAGCTTCAATAGCTTGGATATTCCCGCCTAAGTGTACGTCACCTCCCAACGAGAACACTGAAAGCGAACTACCGTCACTGTAACTAAAGAAGTTGGTTGACCCCTGCGCTTCTGGCTGCATGATCATCGGATCGGAAACACCAGCCAACACCACCTCGCGGTTAGCTTGCAGGGTCATTTGGGTATCACCCAACAATAGTTGTGCTCCGTTGGAATATTGCCCCCCGCCAACAATCGATCCGCCGGCTTGCAAATTGCCGCTACCAGCGCCCAGATAATACAAGCCGCCGGCAATGTCGTTTCCGGCGGTCACCTGCAGCGTACCACCGCCGTTGACCTCGACCTGGTTGGTAATAAAACCCAAGGTGCTCGGGTTGTTGGGGTCGTAGGCCGGATCGCCGGTTTGTTTACCGGTAGTCGGCATCATTACCGATAAGTCGTTGATGTCGCCCCCGGCTGAAATTTGGACCGAGCCGCCGCCGAACGAGCCTACGTTTTGTTGAAATACTCCGTTGCCGAGACTCAAACCCCAAGTCGTTGCAGCGCTATAGGCCAGACTATCCAGCTTGTATCCGTCGTAGATATGCTTCTGCAAATTATCCGGCAAGCTATCGATATAGGCTTGCAGACCGGCGGCATCGTCTTTTAGCGATGCCAGATCCGCCGCAACTGAAGCCAAATAAGCATCTTCCAGTCTATCGCTGCTGCCTTGCCGTCCCATCCAGGCATCAATGAACTGGCTGCTCTGCGCGCCTTGAATATTGCCGCCGGCGCTAATCGTCAAGTCGCCGCCGTCTACCGGGTAATACAAATAAGGCAACGCGCCAATTGCCATCAGCAGATCCATACTGCCGTAGGGATTGGTTTCGCTGATGCGCCCGGCGTTATAAACTACCGAGGTCTGATCGCTGAATACCACGTCGCCGCCGGCGCTCAAGGCGATGTCGCCGCTGCCGGTACGTATGGCAACGTTGGGACCTATCAATAGATCGCCGGCGTTCCCGCTAGCCTGCCAATCAGCACTGGCCAAATCGGCGCCGGCCACCACCCGCAGGTTCCAGGACTCGCCGCCTTGCAACATATCGGTAAACGGAATGTCGCCGAACGGCGAAGGCAGAACCCCGTCTTTGAAACCATCGGAAAGCGAGGCGTAAACGCTTACATCGCCGGCAGCGCGTAGCGTTAAACTACCCGGCATCGCCACCCAGTCGTCGCGCTCGCTGTAACGCCAGTCCGCCAAATCCCATTTGTCGACCACCATCAAGTCGCCGGCGTAAACCACTTCCACCCCGGCCAGCAAGCGGGCGCCGAAGGTATCGGTCACCGCTTGCATGTTGGCGACGCTCATATAAGCGGCGGTATCGGCTTGAATCGCCGCGTAATCGTCCGCGGTTAAAAAGCCGTTGTCGTCCTGATAGCGCTTGACCGCTTCGATGAAAAATTGCCGGTAACCGTACTCGGTCAATTGGCCGTCGGCATCGTAAACCGCGGCTTTTTCCGCGTAGCCTTTGACCGTGGCGCCGTTATCGGTCAACAGCACGCCGTTGCCGTCGCGCAAGGTGCGCAAGGTGACTTCGCCGCCTTGCAATTTAGTGGTGCCGGTAGCCGTAGCCGTGCCGTTTCCGACGTCTATCGTGGCCCCGGCCGCCAACACGATGCCGCTATTGCCGTCGCCGTCGCTGTCGGTGGCCGACAACAACACGCTGCCGCCTTTGATACCGGTCGCGCTGAGGGTTGCGCCGTTCAAGCGAATGAGGTCGCCGGCATACAGCCGGATAGCCCCGCCCGTCTCGGTGCCGTCGGCGTTCAGCGTACCGGCCGAATCGATGCTACCGTTGTCCGAGATCAAGGTAATGTTGGCGGCCTTTAGCGTGGAACCGGCCCCTTGCACTAGGTCGTCATTCCGGCTGCGCAGGTAAACCGTGTCGGTTACCCCGGCTTCCGCCAGCGTATTGACCAAACCGTCGAAACCGCCGGCGGCGAATTGGCCGACATCGACAAACGCCCGGCCTTGTTGGTTTTGAATTTGCCCGTCTATCCGCACGCTGCTTTCCACCGCGCTCAGATGCAATTGTCCGCCTTTGGCGCTGCCGCCACCGCCGTTCAGATTCAGCGTGGCTTGCTCCGCGATGCCGATCCCGCCGTGTTGCGCTGTGGCGTATAAATTGCCGCCGCCGGTATAGCCTTTGCTATCGGCTATCGCATAACTGCGGCCGGCCAAATCGATTTGCGCGTTATCGCCCAAGCTAATGTCGCCTTGCAAGGCATCGAGACGAAGCTCCCCGGTCGGCAGCGATAACCGGGTATTGAACGCGATACTGTCCGCCGTCAAGCCAATGCGGGCACCGAAGCCGCTGGCATCGGCCACTGTCTCCGCGGCGGCAGTCTGTATGTTCAAGGCATGACCGCTGGCATCGACGTCTAACTGCGCGCCGTTGGCGGCGGTGATGGCCGGCGTGGTTAGCGTCAAGTCGGCGGCGACGTTTAGGCCGCCGTCGCCGTCGGCGCGCAGCTGTTTATGCGCAGCGATAGCCACCTCGGCAAAACCTTGCAAACCGACTTTGCCGTCGCCTATCTCCACCGTATCGGCACTTAAGCGCAAATTGCCGCTGCCGCCGGCGCCGGCCGAGGTGGTGGTAAAACTGTTTTGCAAGCGCAAGCTGTCGGCTTGTATGCCTGCCAGATCGCCGTCGGCGCCGTAGCCGTTGATGATGGGACTATCTATCACCAAGCGGCCGAAACTGATCGGCTGCGCCTGACCGTTCTCATCCAATACCGCTTGACCGGCGCTATCGACCCATTGCACGTTGCCGTACAGGTTGAGGCCGTTACGTACCGACAACACCAATTCGTCGACTTGCAGGTCCAACAATTTGCGGTTGGACAAATTCAGTGCGTTAGCGTCCAAATCGTCCACTTCGCCCAGATTCATGCTGTTGGCGCTCAAATTCAACGAGCCGTGCTGCATGGCAATATCGCCCTGCAGCAAGGTGGATTGGCTGGCGTCCAACAGCATGGAGCCGGACGCCGTCAGGCTCGCCCCTTCCTGTATGCTCAATCGGCCGCCGGCTCCGGGCGCGTCTTGGCGTTGCAGCACGACTTGCTCGTCGCCGGAAACCCGCAGCAATGCGCCGTCGCCGACCACGTTCAACACGCTGTCGCCGGTATTGACTTCACCCTGCGCGCTGAGCACGGCTCCGCTTTCCACCGCCAGCGTATCGCTGGCCGCCGCGCTCAAATCCTTGACCGCCAACTGCGCGCCGGCGGCAAACACCACTTGCCGGGCAAAGACCTCGACGTTGGTGGCGCCGCTGGCTTTATCGCGTTGTCGGGCACCGCCCAGCAACAAGCTATCGACTTTGAGCGCATTCAATTGCTCGGCGGACACCTCCAGCACGCCTTGCTCCGGCGTTTCGCTCAAGGCATTGACGACGCGGATGGCGCCGGAGGCTATGTCCATCCGGGCACCGCGCCCGCCGTTAAACGCCTCCGCCAGAAACTCGCTTTGCAATACCAGCCGGGTACCGGCCAGCAATGCGATTTGTCCGCTATCCTGCGGCAGCAACGGCACGGCGGTTTCGTTCTTCGCGGCTTTGTCGGCGTAAAAATCGTTCGCGCCGGATTCGGCGTACTCCGAATGCAAGCGCAGCTGCTCGCCGGTTTCCAGCAAGAAACCGCTCCACCGTGCGTCGCGCGCATTGGTACCCGCATCGGTAAAATAACCCGTGACTACCGACAAACCCGACACGGTAGCTATGTTTTGCGTTTGGTCCAGGCTGCCGGCTTGCGGCGTCACCAAAAACGCGCCGGGCAACAAGGCGTAATGCGCGGGCAGAATCACGTATTCACCGGCCGGCAGGCCGTTGGAACCGCTTAAATACACTTTGCTGCCTATCGCGTAATCCCAGCCGACCGTGGTATTTTCGTAGTGATCGAACGGTGCCAACTCCGAACCCAAACTCGGCAGGATGGCAAAACCGCCGCTGTAGCCGGCACTGTTAGGATCCAGATAATCGTAAGTTCCGCCGGCCCCGGTCAAAAATTCGTAAGCGTATAGGTCGCCGCCGCCGCTCAAATCCACCGTGCTGCCCGCCGCCAATTCCACGTCCGGCGCTTGCAACAGCAAGGATTTTTCCGGCGGCGTATCGAATACCAGATTGCGCACGCTATCCAGGACATACAACCAATCCAGCTCGGCCTGGGTCACCCCAAAAGGAATCACCGTGCCGGCCGCCGACACCGAAGTCAAACTGCCGTCGGCTAGAACCAGCGATTCGCCGGCTTGCAGTTGCAAACTGCCCAGCGGCGCCCTTAGGGTACCGCCCTGGACGATGTTGGCCGCCTGCAAGGTCAATTTGCCGGCCGCCGACAACGGCGTCACCGAGCTGTTGCCGCTGCCGACGATAGTCAACTTACCCTGGGGGTTGTTTTCGATACGGATCAGGTACTGGCTTAAGGTCGTCGGATAGATCTGACTGGCGGTCAGGGTCAAATCGGCGGCGGTGCGCAGTTCCCCGAAATAGCCGCGGTCCGTGATGTTCAAATTGCCCACCGTCCGCATGTCGTAAGCGCTGCTCAATTTAACGCTACCGAATCCGTCGAACACGGCCGCACCCTGCAATTCCAGCCATTGCGCTTGCGCCGAAAACGCGCCGCTCCCCCATTGCGGCGCCGTCGCCGCATGGTCGGTCAACGAGGAACCCAAGCGCACCAAGGCCGCTGCTAGGGAAATATCGGCGTCGACGCCGTTCAGCGCTTCGCCGGCAATGACCGGTGCGTTCAAATCGATGCGCGCGGCGGCCGTTAAATCCACCCTCCCTTGGAACACGATGCTATCCGGCGACTGCAACCGAATGTCGCTGAAACCGCCTTGTTCCAGCATTTGCGCCGATAGCAGCGCTTGGCCGATGCGCGACTCCGGAATGTCGTCGCCGAAACCGAATTCGTCCCGGTAGTCGCCTTGTTGTTCGTCGCGGACCAATAACAACAAGGGGCCGTCCGGAAACGGAATCTGCGCAAACGGGTCCGGCAACCGTCTATCCCGGTCGAAGGTGAAACTGAAACGGCCGCCGCGCGCACCGTCGGAGCTGACCAGTCCGACGATTTTGCCGTCGAATATCGCCGCTTCGGCCACGCTAATATCCACGCTGCCGGCATCGCCGAACACCTCGGTCGGTTTGGTGACCGTCGCCGGCTTGCCTTGCACCGGCACATCCAACACCGAATGGGTACCCGATACGTCAATCAAAGAGCCCTGCTCGAACACCAAGCCGCCGCGCTGCACGTCGAAGCTGACCTCGCCACCGTCGAGCACCTCGCCGTTTTGCTTGCCGAAGGCATCGACCGGGTCGCGTATCACCGTGCCTTGGGCCAATATCTGCGCATGCTCGCCCAGCCACACCGACTGGCTGGCGACGTAGGGGTCCAGCGCGATGCTTTCTATCGCTGCCCGAATCGAGCCGCCCGGTGCGTTGATCGTGCCGTCTATGTAAATGCCGCCCCGATTGGTCACCAGCTCCACGCTGCCGCGCTTATCGACGCTGATCGAGCTGCCGGTACCTAGTACGACATCCAGCAAACCGCTCAGCGACAAATGCGTGGCGGCGCGCAAATGCTCCGGCAGCATCACCAAATCGCTGAAACCGCGAATGTCGCTATCGCTGGGTTTTTGCAAAAAGCCGTCGCGCAATACCAGGTTGGCGGTTTTCAAATTCAACACCGTACCCTCTTCTATCGAGACTCCGCCGACGTTACCGATTAATTCAACGCTGCCGAAGCCGCCCTTGGGATCGAATGCGAAACGCCCCGCGCCGGTCACCTTTAAGCGCATCGCTTCGTCGCCCGTGCCGTCGCCATTGCCGACCACGATGGCGTCGCTACTTAAAGTCAGGCTGCCGGCCTTGCCCATCGCCGCGGCGGATACGCTTCCGTCCAGACTCAAGCGGCCGGGACGGCTCGAATTGCCGGCGATCAAGGCGATACTGCCGCCGTCGCCTGCCGTCACCGTGCCGGTTTGACTGAGCCAGGCGCCGCCGTCGGCGCGGATTTGCGCGCCGGCCTGCACGGTTAAATCGCCTAGCGAGCTTATGATCACGCTGCCGCCGTTGACGGCCAACACGCCGAGCGGATCGGCGCCGAGACCGGCCGAATAGTCGTTGACCCAACGGCCGGACACATTCAAACGGCCTCGCGGGCCTATCAGCACGCCGCCGCTGCCTATATTGCTTAAGGCGATAGTGCCGCCGGCCACTTGCACTTGTCCCTGCACGTCTATGCTCGGCGCCTCTACCTTAAAATCGCCGCCGGCGGCCAACTTGATATTGGCGCTTTCGGCGACATCGACGTTACCGTAGGTTTTGACCTCGACGTGTTCGACGCCCGACTGACTCAGCATCCGGCTGGATAGGACCGTCGTCTGCGACCGGCCGAGGTCGTCTAACGGAAAATCCTGTCCGAGTGCTATGTCTTCGTTGCTGTTGCCGGCGCGAAAACTGACGTTTTGCGCGACATTGGCGTCTATGCTCGAATCGAAGCTAAACCGGCCGCCGTCCGGTTGAGCGCCGGCCGCGCGCTGGAATACCCCGGCTTGCGCCCCGGCCGCCAACGTACCGTTCCAGGCCAAATGCCGGGAGGTAATGTTGACGCTGCCGGCATCTTTGCCTTCCTTGTAGCCGGCCTGATAAATCGCATTACCCGGCAAGGGGTTTTTTTCGACCTTGTCGCCGTTCACGCTCTTGACCGTATCGAACACTTTGACGTAGGTTTCGTTCGGGTCGGCGTCGCTAATGTCGACGATACGCCCGGCTTGGTCCATCAACTTGGTGGTCGAGAGGGTGCCGGCCAAATAACGTACCGAACCGCCGGCAATATCGATTTTGGCGCCTTTGTTGATGACGGCGTCGCCGGCCGCGGTGATGTTGACCTCACCGCCCTCGGCCAAACGCTCCTCTATTCCTCGCTTTATCCTGTCCCGGGCGCCGCTGGTGTCGACGATTTCGGTCTGTTTGCGTAAATCGACCTTGACGGTTTCGCCTTTCAGCGGGCCATCTTTTTGCAACGGCGCGTCGCGCAGGTCGTAGCTTTGCACCGAGATTTCCCCGATGTTGCGCTCCATCGCCACGGTCGCTTGCGTGCTGCCGGATACGTCTATCGTGGCGCCGTTTTCCATCCAAAACCGGCCGCTGTTGCCGGCGGCCGGCGCCACTACCGAATCGCTGGCCTCGATCTCTACCTGCGCGGAAGGCCCTTGTATGGTGGAGCCGGACATCATGGCCACGTCGTGGCCGTTAACCTCGATGTAGGACTTGCGCTGTTCCTGCTCGTCCACCGCGCTGCCGCCGTCCTGATCGGCTTGCACTTCGGTGACGCTGTCTTTTTTAAAAGTGACTGTGGAAACGTCTTTTTCGCCGCGCACGGTGGAAGCGGCCGATAATTTATCGCCGATAGCGGTATGCTGTTCGCGCGCCAGCAGGCGTATCGAGCCGTTCACGTCCACCGACGTGGTGGCGGTCAGCCTACCGGATTGGTTGACCGCATAGCCGGCCAGGGTGATGTTGCCTTCTTTGGCCAATACCGAGCCGACGTTTTCCACCTTGCCGCCGGTATCGACCTCTACCAACAACCCGGAAAACGGACTAGCGCTATCCGCCGCCTGCAAATACACCTTGTCTTCGCTGGCCGCCATGATGATCTGGCCGTTGGCGTCCGCCGCCAACGAACCGTTGTTCTCGATAGTCGGCGCCGCCAAGATGATACGGCCGCCGGCATCCACATGGATCTTGGCACCGGCATCGATCAATATCTTGCTGGTTGCGGCGTTGAAGCCGCTGCCCGGTTCTATCGCCAGCGCGGCCCGCCCGTCTTCGTCGAACACGCGGGTGATCCCGCGTTGAAACACGTCATCGCTGATATTCAAGGCGGTTGCAACCAAGCTATTGGTGTTGACCACCGCGTCCTTGCCGAATAGAAAACCGTTTTGATTGAACAAATAGACTTGGCCGTTAGCGACGACTTTGCCCAGGATGCTGCTGGGGTTTTGATCGTAAATGCGGTTCAAGGCAATCGAGCTGCTGCCGGGCTGCACGAATTTGACGGTATTGTCCTTGCCGACGTCGAAGCTTTTCCAGTTCAGAATCAACTTATCGGTGTGCTGGTCGATTTGCAGCGTCTGCCCCTGGTCGACCAAGGTCTGGTCCGCCCGGCCGGACGCAACCCAGCCTCGGGCCGGATCGGGCACCGGCAATTCGGCTCTGCTCAGCGGGGCGCCCAGCATCATGCTGCCGGCCAGCACCCATTTAATCCCGGCGGCCAACGGTTTCAGATCGACGGTCGGTTGCGTAACGGCCGTCAGCCCGATGGATTTGCGATTAGCCATGATATTGCCTACTGTTCGAAGGTTGCGTATTACTCGTCCGGACCGATTGCGGTTAAGCCCGTCAGAATTCGGTTGCCACTCTAAAATCCACCCGCGGATCGCCGCTGTGCACCACGGTACCGCCGGTTAAGTCCGCATCCGGCGATTCCTTGAACGTGGTTAAGGGTATCCCCAGCGCCAGCACACCGTTGAAATGCTTGAGCATTTGAAACTGCATGCCCAAGCCTGCACTGGTTAGCACGTAGTCCTTGAACTGGCCGGACGACGGTTTTTCCACCCAACCTTTGCCGAAATCGAAAAAAGCCAGTAACTTGAGTTCGTTTAGATAATCCCATTCCTCGGCCCCCAAATGCGGGCTGCGCAGCTCCAGCGAACCGACGGCCGCGCTATCGGTCAGGGCTTGGGTCTCGTTATAGCCGCGCACGCTTTGCATACCGCCCAGCGAAAATTGTTCGTTGCTGATTAGGGGTTCGCTGGCCGCCTGGCCGGCAAAGCGGCCTACCCATTGCATACCGTAAGGCAGGTCGTAACTCCAGTCGAAATTACCGGTGACGTACATAAAATTGGAGTTGGAACCGATGCGTTTTTTATTGAATTCGGCTTCGTCGCTACCCAAGCCGCGAAACGCCCAATGCAGGCCCAAGTCCATGCCGAACGTGGCGGACTCGCCGCGATAGTGACCGCCGTATTGAGCGACAAAGGGCACATAGCTGATGGGCGTGGCCTGATCGTCGGCACCGAGCAATTTCAGATTCTGGCTGAAGTGCTTGTAATCGCCCCCGAAGCCGCCGTTATGAAGGTAGCGGCCCAGCGCTTTAAACGGCTTGATCCAACGCATACCGTAGATTTGCCCGTTACCGATCACCGACAAATCCCCGGCGCTGGCCACCTGCGCGCTGGAAGACGAGTTGACCGCGTACAACACCAGCCGCGAGTCGCCGTCGAACAACGGCATGGCGTAAGTGCCGGCCCAAACGTCCACTTCCTGGCTTTGTTCCGGCGAAACCTGATACATCAACGATGCGCTATGCATGCGTTGCCACAAATTGTCGTAACGCAACGACGCCACCAAGCGGGTCCGCGAGGTGTTGGCGGTGTTGCGACCGTTCATTTCCAGTTTGCCGTGCAAGGGCATGTCGTCTTTGACTTTCAAATCGACTTCCAAGGTACCGGGGGTTTCCCCGGCCCGTAAAATCGGCACGATTTGCCGGTCCGGGCTTTCGGTAGCCAAGTGGGCCAGCTGTTGCTGCATTTTCGGGAAGTTGGGCACCGTGCCTTCGGCCAGTTCCGGTAGCGCGGCCTTGATGTTGCCCAAGGAAAAATAGCGGGCGTCTTTAACCCGTAAGCGCGCCACCTTGCCTTCCACCACTTGCAGATAGACCACGCCGTTTTTGACGTTTTGCTCCGGAATGTCCACGCCTACAGTCTGGTAACCGTTGGTCTGATAGAGTTTTTCCAATGCGGCTCGGGCCGATTCCACGTCGTCTATGGATTTTTGCGGACCTAGGAACGGATACAGGGTGCGTTCCAGCTGGTTTTTGTCCAGAGTGCTGTTGCCTTTGACCCGCAGTTCCAGCAGATCGAAACGCGGGGCTGCCGCCGGCTGAGGATCGTTTTGCGCTGGGCCCGTTCCGGTTTCGGCATCATTAGCATTTTCGCCGTTCGCCTCTTCCGCCTGTGCCCAGGTAGGAGCACTCGGCAACCATAAGGCCGCAAGTAAGAGCAGACTGACGCATTGCCCGGATACCGCCTTCCAATGCGGTAACGATCCAGCCCCCCTATGCCATGGGTTGCTGGTGGAAATTGAGCCGATGGATACTCGCCCGATTCGGCGTTGAAGAATAAATCTATCTATCACGATGTTGCTTTCGCTAAATTCAAGGCGGTACGTCGATTTTGCTCGACGCCCTAATTTGACGACCGGCATTGGCCGATGACGAGCCAATCCCCCGCGCCCAAAATCCTTGCTCGGTAAAAATCGTAAAAGCCAATCACTTATGGAAAGCGATTGACTTGGTTGACTTCTCGAATCAGCCGCAGCGCCTAGTTGTTTCTACGGCATTCGAGAAGCGGGTTGCAGCCATCCCTGGCTGCCAGTAAGCGGGGGGCTTACTGCAATTGAATACCGCGTGAAGTACCCAAGTCGTAAACGGCAGGGATACGGCAGTTGTTGACGCTTTGCGAAGTGGTTGCGTGGCTGTAAGGGTTTACCGGATAACTGGCTGCGAACACGCCGTTGGTTTCCGGGGTGTAGTTTTTCGGCGACGCCAAGTAACCGCTTTGACCGAACGAGTGGTTGTTGGTAGCGTTCAAGGTGACGATCACGGCCGGGTTGCTGGCCGCTTTGATGAACTCGTCGACGATGGCTTTTTCGCCGGCGTCGAAGACGTGGGTTTTGCTGTATTGGAAGGTCAATTCCGCCCAATCGTGGTATTTGCCTTTGGCTACGTTTTCCAGGGTAGGGGTGATACCGTCGATTTTTACGAAACGCCAGTCTTCGGAGCGGCTGGCATTTTTCTCCAAGCCTTGAATGCCGATAGCCCAACGGGTACCGTAGGTGTTGTTGAATGCGCTGCCGATGGTGTTGGACCCTGAGTCCAGTTCGCCCATGCATTCGGACACGGTACCCGAGGATGACATTTGGTGAACTTTAGTTTCGGCTACCACTTCCGGAACGCTCGTGTTACCGGCTTTAGGCGCGGTCGCGGCGGAGGCGCAAGGATAATTCAAGAAATTGATGCCCATTTGCGCTTTGGTACCGGAACCGTCGGTACGGGTGCAAACGTGCACGCGATGGCCGGTGAAACCGGTCGGTTTATACGCGGCGCTGGCATTGGCGAAGACGTTGGAGGTGCCGATTTTCAGGTCTTGCCAGCTATCGATTTTGCCGGTCAGGATGCTGGCGATTTGATCGCGGGTCAGGCTGGGCATACAGGCCTCTGTTTCCGAACCCACGCAGGCGTTGCCGACGCCGAACTGGGCTTCTTGCAGCGCGTTGCGGAATTTCAAGGTAGCGCCTATGCCGAATACTTGGCCGCCGGCGGATTCGACGTTCAGGAAGTTCACGTCGCTTGCGCTGATTGCCTCGAATCCGCTGGGGGTGTTAACACCGCGGAATTGTTCCGGGTCGACGTCGGAGATACCGAAATCCGGCACCTTGGATTGATACTGGCCGACGGTAGTTTCGGAATAAGTACAGGTAGAGGTACTCAACACGCCGGCAGCCGGCGCCGGAGACGGTACGCTACAAATGCTGGGGTCTACGTTCAAAAATTGGATGCTCGCACTGGCGCCTTTGGCTTCGGCGATGATGGGCGATACGCCGAACGCAGAACCGCCTTTGCTGCGTTTGTAAATCATCAAATTGGTTTTGCCGCCGGCCAGACCGACCAATTGCGGGTTCAGCGGGTTCAAACTACACAGGTAAGCGTCCTGGTCTTTACCCGAACCGTTGTCTTTGAATTTAAACACCGGTTTGGTGCTGTCGCACAAGCGCTCGGCAGCGGTTACCGTGGTGCTGGTAGACAAATGCTCGATGTACTCCAAGGCCGCGGAGGCGCCGGACAAATAAATTTCGTAGGTGTTGGCCGGAGTGACAACCACTTTGCCGTTGCCATCCAGAGTAACGTCGGCTTGCGCCGCACCGCCAAACAAGGCAGCTGCAACCGCAGCGCCCAATACTACGTTTTTCATGACTTTTCTCACTATGAAAGTTTTGAAGGTAGGAAAGCGGCCATTCCCCGCTGTTTGGGGAATGGCTTCAGGCAATTACGCGTTGGCTTTGCGGCGAGCGCCCAGCAGGCCCAGCAGGCCGGTACCGAACAACCAGACCGCGCCTGGGACCGGCACGGCGGCAGGTGCTTCGAAGGTCAGGCTGTTGCCGGCCAAAGTCCATCTTTGCACAAAGGTGCTGGTGAGGTTGTCGCCCGGATTGACTACGATGTCCATCACACCCAATTGAAAGGCCACAGATTCGCCATAAGCCACTTGCGGATCTTGGATCCAGCTACCCCAAATGGAGTCGGCATAGCCGTGCTGACCGGTCATCGGCGAATCGGTGTCCAACGACAATTTGGTATCGTTCAAGTTGCGGTCTTGTACTAAACCGGCATTCACATCGATCGCGTGCCCTTCGATGGCGGATGCAACACTAGAACCCCAGAAAATGCCGTAGTCTTCGCCGGCGGTCGGGTACAGCGGTCCGTCCATGGTGATGGCTGCGCCCAAACCTACCGAGTTACCGACCGCAACCACGTATTTGATTACACTGGTGTTGGCGCCGGTAATGAAATTTTGCCAATTCGGATCGTTGCTAAGATCGTAATTCAACGCGTAAGACGTATTGAACTGGTTAGCCACCAATTCGTCGTAAGTAATACCGGTATCCAACGTGAAGGTTTTACCGGTGGTCCAGTCGTAAGCTGACAAATACGCTTCGTTGTTACCGCCGTCGTAGTACATGACGCTAGCGTTCGCTGCGCCGGCACCTGCCAGCATCGCCATCGCTACCGCCAATTTTGTAAATTTGAACATTGCTATTTCCTCATGTTTGAAAAAGTCGTAGACACGAGGTGACAGTTCAGCCGTCTTGCCGGGCAAGACCTGTAACTTTCCGTCCCCGCCTCGCGGCGGGTTTGGCTTTTACACACTCCTTAAATCGCGGGCCGAATTATCTAACAGATAAACAACGCGGCCTTTCCCCGCTACCATAAAACGAACCGCATCCAACCTACTCCCTACCTCTTCCCTCGCCCTACCCCGGACGTGCCATCCCTATTCCCTTGCCGACTCTCCCTGCACTCGGCAAATGCCTTACATCCAGCGCTGCAACAGCGCTTGGTGTTTGCGCATATTTTTCCAGAGCAAATGAGAGCTTTCAGTTACAAGTGGATTAACGTTGTGTAAAACGTAATACATTGCCGACGCCGATGGTAAGAATGGAACCGAACAGCACGAGATCGAATCGAAATTAGTTTGCCATTTGCCCCAAAGTAGATCATCATACCGGGCATTCGCACCATTACTGTGCGCTTACGCCGCTTGGAGACCGTATGACTACTCGCACCGCTTATGTCGCAATCGCGCTTGCCACTGCCGCCGGCTGGCCGCTGTCCGCCGCCGCAGATGAATTGAACGGTGCTGATACCGCGTGGATTTTAACGGCCTCCGGCTTGGTGTTGTTTATGACGGTGCCGGGACTGGCCCTGTTTTACGGCGGCCTAGTTCGCACCAAAAACGTGCTTTCGGTGTTGATGCACTGTTTTGCCGTGACCGCATTGGTCTCGGTAATCTGGCTGTTCGCCGGTTACAGCTTGGCGCTCAGCGACGGCGGTAGCTGGAATTCGCTGATAGGCGGCTTATCGCGCCTGACCCTGTTGAACATGAACGCCGACACGCTAAAAGATAATCTGCCGGAAACCGTATTTTGCATGTATCACCTGACCTTCGCGATTTTCGCGCCGGCACTGATCGTCGGCGGCATTGCCGAAAGGATGAGGTTTTCCAGCCTGTTATGGTTCGTCGGCCTGTGGGAGCTGTTGATCTACGTGCCGGTCTGTCATTGGATTTGGGGCGGCGGCTGGCTGGCCAAATTGGGCGTGATGGACTTTGCCGGCGGCATCGTGGTGCACGTGGCCGGCGGTACCGGCGCGTTGATTGGCGCGATGATGCTGGGCGCTCGCCGCGGCTTTCCGCGTGTGCCGATGCCGCCGCACAACCTGACCATGACCGCTACCGGTGCCGGCATCCTTTGGGTAGGCTGGCACGGCTTCAGCGCCGGCAGCGCCTTGATGGCCAACGGCGCCGCCGGTGTAGCGATGCTGTCCACCCATATGAGCGCGGCGGCCGGCTCGCTGGCCTGGATGGCCAGCGAATGGCTGCGGTTCGGCAAACCCAGCGGCCTGGGCTTGATTACCGGCATGGTCGCCGGGCTGGGCATGATCGCTCCCTCCGCCGGCTTCATCTCGCCTTTGGGCGGCTTGCTGGTCGGCGCCTTGGCCGGCGGTTTGTGTTTTCTGACGCTTCATATGATCAAACGCCGCTTCGCGATAGACGACACCCTGGACGTATTCGCGATTCACGGCGTCGGCGGCATCGTCGGTTCTTTATTGACCGCCGTGCTGACCCACGAGGCCTTAGGCGGCATCGGCATACTCAGCGAAAACGGCATCGCCGGCCAACTGACCGTGCAAGCGATTGCGGTCGCTAGCGTGCTGATCTGGAGCGCCGGCATCAGTTTTTTGATTTTGAAAGGGCTGGACATGACTCTGGGGCTGCGGGTATCCGCCAACGAGGAGACTGAAGGTTTGGACATTTCCCAGCACAACGAACAAGGCTACAACTTTTAGTCTCCGTTCCGACCCGCCGAAATCGCACTATCGACCGAATGGCGCCAGCCTGCTCGCTTCCGCGCGGGGATGGCCGACTGTCAACGCTTTTCGCCATAGCTAATGGAGTCCGCATGAAATTAATCACCGCCATTATTAAACCGTTTAAAACCGAGGAAGTCCGGGATGCCTTGTCGCAAATCGGCGTATTAGGCCTGACCTTGAGCGACGTGCGCGGATTCGGACGGCAAAAAGGCCACACCGAACTATACCGCGGCGCCGAGTACCGCGTGGATTTCGTCCCCAAAACCAAGCTTGAACTGGCCGTACCCGACGATATGGTGGAACGCGCGGTCGAAGCCATCCTCAAATCGGCCCGAACCGGCAAAATCGGCGACGGCAAAATTTTCGTGACCACCATCGAGCAAAGCGTGCGCATTCGCACCGGCGAAACCGGCGAAGACGCCATTTAGCCAGGCATTCGGCAAGCACATTGATATTGATTCGATATTACTATTAAGTTACAGTGAACGCCGAATTCGGAGACGACTCATGAAATACCGCTTGAAAGTATTGTTATCCGCCGCCCTCAGCCTAGCGCTAGGCCATACGGCCGCCGCCGATGACGACGCCGCCGGCAATCTGGTTAGGGCGCAGCCTTGTGTCAACGGGGAAAACATCGACGACTTGTTGAAACAAAAAGCCCGCCACAGCCAACGGGACTTGGGCTGGCATGTGTATTCGTCCGACGACGGGCTGGAAGTCGAACGCGCATACATGGTCAGTAAAGCCATGGAAATTCGCTATCGGTGGCGCGTCACCGCCGACGGCCAAGTGTTTCCGGCCAACAAACGCGCCGAGGAGCTGTGTTCCTGATGTAAGCACTGCAAGTGCCGCCAAGGAACGCACTCATCGGCAAAACCGTTATCTCGCATGTGGGGTCGCAAATGAAAGCCAAAATCCCGCCGATCGGCATCCGCCGTTGCAACCGCCGCGCCCGGGTAGTAAATGCTGCCCTAAGCGCACCCATGATTGCCTTGGAGCTATTGCTTTGGCCTTGGCGACTATTCAAGCTGCTGAATTTGCTGGTACACGGGCTGGGCCATGCGTTTGCACTGTCGCTCGCCACCCGTTCGTCGCGCTACTTGAGCCGCACGGTCATCCTGGAAAACATTCCCGCCGACAAACTTATTCTCGGCCTACTGCCCGGCGGCAACCTTACGCAGGGCGTATCGCAAACGCCGCACATCGAACTGGACAAGCTGACGGCATGGCAATGCAGACTGGGCGCTGCCGGCGGCATCGCCGCGAACTTGAGCGGGTTGACGGCTGCGGTTCTGCGACAGCCGGAGATATTGGACGTCTCGCCGTTGCCACTCGTTGCCGACCTGTATGTGCTGACCTGTTTTTACGCTACCGCACTGTTGGCGATGTGTTCGTGGCCGGACATCCGGGCCATGCTCTACGGCCGGGCCGCCGCACTGGCTTGTGGTCCGGCCTTCGCCGTGCGTTACGGATTGGATCCCGAAGATAAATCGTCACCGCAGCTGGTTTCCGACCGGCTACGGGAACTGGTGGGAATTCTGGCCCGGGAAGCCTCGACCCGCGGCGGCCAATCCGGCGGCTTTTCCATCATCGTCAAGCGTTTGGATGCCTTGTCCGTCATTTTCGACAAAGCGGTCAAGGGCAAACGCGAAGACATCGTCAAAGTGGTTTGCCGAAAAATGTCGGCGCTGCTGACCAAAGCCCGCCGCGAAGGCTACGGCAAAGCCGGCGATTTCGAAGCAATCCTGCTGCATTTGCGCTATGCCACCGGCGGCGCAACCCATTGGCACAACGCCCAACCGCATTGGTACGAACATTTCGCGCAAATGACTCAGCACAAGGTTGTGAATGGCTGCTTGCACAACGTCAACGGCGAGGTGTTCAACATGATTGCCCACAACGGCGACATGGACGGCGTGCATTTGGATTTGACCCTGAACGCCAAACCGTTCCGGCACTATTTCAGCCAGATGGAAGCGCGCGCGATATTTATGGCGGCGATGCCGGTCACCACCTCCCAAGGCAACTCCGACTCGCGCAGCGTAGCTGAATGGCTAGACTTTCATTTCACTCAAGGCCTGGCGTACAAAGCCCTGCGCTATGCCTATTTCACGGCCGGCCTGGATTACAACCGCGACATCGTCGCCGGTAAATTCAACCTAAACCCGTTACTGCACTGGGCCGAAGAGATCGACATCGAATTGAACAAACTGGGCAGCCAAAACCCTGAGCGCTGTCTGAAACCCGCCGCCCAATCGCTTGCCGACCTGAAAGATTGCCACAAGCAACGCCTACGCGAGATATTGCGGACACGCGCCCACGGCGTGGTTGCCGCCGACCTGCTCGACCAGTTCATCGCCCGCTTCGAAACCGCGTTTTATCATCACGACCTGACCTATGTGATGCGTCTGGCGTCGCGCGACCTGGTCGGCGAATTCGCCTTGATGGTGTGCAGCACCTTGGAACCGCGCTTGGGCGTGTTCTCGCTGACGCAAGCGTTTTCGATCGGTTACAACCGCAGCCGCAACGAAATCTTCGGCAGCGCTGAACCGCAGGGCGTCACCAGCGCGCTCCAGCACGGCCACGCCGACGACGATGCGCTGCAAATTTATTTGCAAGACGGTCAGTTCGCCACTGTGGAATACCGGCCGCAACCCGGCCAAGATCCGATCCGCATTTACGACCGGGCCCAAGCCGACGCCGATTTGGAGCTGTCCCCGGTCATTGCGGCCGGCACCGTCCTGAATGCACCGGCTCACGCCGAGTTCTGCCATTGGTTCGCCGTCAACGGCAACCCGAAAATCGACCGTCACACCCGGCACGAGGTCAACCCGACCGAAGACGTCGGCAAAGACATCAAAGACATCCCCTACGTGTTGCGGCGAATCAGGGAATCCTTCACCCCGCAAGGGGAAAACTGGGACACCATGCAACATTTTGCCGACTTGCTGCTCGAACGCCTGCAAGACGAAACGCGCGAACCGGACAAGCACGATCTGGTGTTGTTCGGCGTCGACTTCAATCAGGATTTGGTGCAGGAATTCAGTCTGGCCCTCCATTCCATATTGCCGGGTCTACGCATTCGGGCGGAAAACTCCGGCAATGTGTTGAAGGAAATGAAACGCACCCGCCGCGAAGGTATCGGCCGCTACAGCCCGCAAACCCTGTTTTTGGGGGTCAGCAATTCGGCGCAAACCCAATCGACCTTGGCCGCTATTCGTAAGGCACGCGAATGGGCCGGCGCGGAACGCTGCTTCGTGCTGAGTCAATGTTTTTTAAACTCCATGACCCAAGCGCTGGGCCAAGGCTTCCACCCCGAAGACCCCTTATTGCCCAACACCTTCGTCAATTTGAGCCATTGGGCGCCGGACGGCAGTTGCGGCCGACGTCGTTCGGAAGCGGCCACCTTGATTCCGGTCGCCACTCACGCGGTCCTGACCGAAATCTTGCTGCATTTGGCGCAAAGGGTACTGGAAACCCGGCAGGCGCTGCAGCAACAAGGCGATAGGGTAGGACTGAAAAAACCGGAAATACGCCACGACTTGCAACTGGCCGATTTGGAAGCCTTCCGCAATTTTCAAATCGTGGTCTATGAGGTGGAAATCGCCAACCGGGTGGGCCGCAATGCCGCCGGACAGCCGATAGACTCGCCGGACCGCGCAGCACTGGAGCACGAAGCCAAGGCCCGCGCCGAAAACACCATCGAGTTCGTGCGCGCCTATGCCCTGTTCGCCGCCTATATCGCTATCGCCACGGTATTCGGTATTCCGGTGTTCGCGCTGCTCAGCGCGCCGTTGCAAACCGTACCCGGCATCGCCACCGTCGCCCACGTCCTGGACGCCGTGCTGTTCTTGTTCGCGTTGTGGTTGATCCATTGCGGCATCCGCTATTGGCAAGGCCGGCCGCTGTGGGAACGCATCGGCGCCCGCGCCGAGCTGTATATCGACCGACGTTACATCGCCCGGATGATAGAACGCTACAACGCCACCTTGTTTGCCAACGCCCCGGCCTTCATCACGCCGTTTTTTTATTGGGCGGATACGGTACAGGACGCGCTGCATCGTTTCGGCATCCGCGCTCATCGCGGCGTGGTGACGATACACCGCACTCCGGACGAACGCATGGGCGTGGAAGAAGCCAACAACGCCTCGGAAGAAAATATGGTATTCGCCCAGATCGGCGGCATCCGCTTCAACGGCGGCCAACCGCAATCGCGCGATAAAGTGCGTTCCGGCTCGTATTACATGAACAAGGACGCCCGCGATTGGGAAGCCCGGCCTTACCAACTGGTGCTGTCGGACAATTTAGAGTCCTTGCGCCGCCAATACGACGGGCGGTTGTCGCCGGAAGTACTGCGACTGGTCAACCGGCGTCTGATCGATTTGTGCGACGGCCTGATCGTGGAATTCGTGTTGGGCGAACGGCGCAAGGCCTTGGTAAACCGCGCCATTTGGGACGTCATTCGCTGGATACCCGGCGCCATGCTGCTGTATCAAGCCTTGCTGGGCATGGGCATCGACTTGATGAATCTGACCGGCGAAGCCGATACCGCCAATCAGGCACAAATCCAATCGACCAAACACCCGGTATCGCCCATGGATTTTCACGTGCAAACCATGGCGCCGCGCCAGGCCTTGCTGTCGTTCAACCAGGAAATGCCATGCCGGGCCCACCAAGCGCTCGGCGTGGTCACGCTGGGCGGCAACGATACTTTGACCATCGCCCTCAGCCCCTTGTCCGGCGGCGTGCACGACTTGCCGGCTAAATTGCATTTACACCCCGGCGCGGGCCGCGACAAGGGCACGCTAGTCGACCTGCCCAAATTCCGCAAAGGCGGCAAATTCGTGGCAGTGTTGGGCCATGTGGCCGGCGAGGAACATTTGCTGATCCGCAATCAGCAAACGGCTTGCCGCCTGGCCATACCCACCGCCCTGCTGGACGGCGCGCAACGCCGGTTTTTGCACGATCACTTGACCCACCACAACGATGCCTGGGCCAACGTGGCATAAGACCCGGGCGCAGCAAGCCGGCGCCCGCACACTGACTTAACCGTAGGGAGAACAGCATCGTGTTGCCTATCGTCGTGACTATCGCCGTGATTCTGGCTGTTTTATTGCTGAATGCCGAACAAAGACCGAAAAATCATCGGGAAAAACTGGTTGTCCGGCTGATTTTATTCAGCGTACTGTTTTTATCCACATTGTGTTTGCTGGCTGAAAGCATCATTCCCGCCGGCGTTCAGGTCGGCGCAGCAGCTTTCGTCGCAGCATTCCTGGTTTTCAGAACCCTGCTGGCCTCGTTCTGGGGCAAGGTGTTCTTTCAATCACTGCTGATCTTGCTACTGTTTTGGTGCGGATACCTTTATACCGTCACGCAACTACCGTACGGCGAGCTACCGTTCGCGACCCTCGCAGTCAACCGGCCCAAACCTCTCGAAATCGACAAACTCAAACAACAATGGCTGCTGGGTTTGCCGCTGCAATCCGAAGCCGTTGTTCCGGCCACTGCCCAAACCGCCGCACTGCCGACACCCGGCAAGCCGGAGCGCAGTGCCCTGAGCTGGCAAGCCTTGTGGCCGTTGATGGAAAAAGACGCCCGAATTCGCGAAGTGCTGCAAAACCTTAGGGAAAAACAACAACAGGATTTGACCGCGTTCGACAATCAATTGAACGCCACCTCTGTCGCCAGCACCGCGATGCGCCGCCACGCGCTGGACAAGGAAAACGTGGACGATTTGTTGAAGGAAAACGCCATCTCCAAGGCCCGTTACAAAACCCTGCTGGAAACCTGGAGCCTTTTGGACCGCGACGAACAGGCGTTTAGCGAACGCCAGGACGAAGAACGCTTTCACGTCCTGTTGCAACTGGTCACCGATACCGAAGTTGACGAATCGCACAAAGTGGAATTCATCGACTACATGGTCAAACATTTCGCCGGCGACATTCGCCTTTTCAAACCGTTGATCAGCGTTTACGACCGTCTGGATGAAGAATATCCGCGCCATAAGCGCTTGAACCAAGCTTTCCTGGATTTATATCTGGCCAAGCGGGAAGCGGTCTTGCGCGGCATAAGGGCGATGGGCAAGCCGGCATTGCAACCTTTGCTGGATTACCGCAACAAAACCTTGCCGACCATCGGCTATTCCCAAGCCCGACTGGACGATTTCATCGAACGGCAATTCGGCGTCAAAGTACGCACGCTGTACCAAACGGCGCCGGCGCAAGCAGTGGCGGATTTTTTGAACCGGAAAAAGTATCCGGACATCGACCTGTTTTCCGGGCCGTCCTTCGAACAAGACTACATACGCCGAACCTTACGCCAGTTGCAAGCCGAAAACCGCCCGCCCGAAGCCGGCGAGGTGTTGTTGGGACTGGATCCAGTGCAATGGCAAAATCTGCGCACCGCTCTGACCGGCCGCTATTCCGAGCAATTGGATAAGCTGCTGATAGCGCCCGATCCCGCCGTGCGAGCCAATCTGGCCTGGCAATTGGCCTATTTGAAAAACCCTTACCATATGCCGTTGGTGCTGGAGCTAATGCGCGACCAAAACCCGGAAGTCCGCCGCCTGGCCGCCATTGCCGCCGGCAATTTCGCCATACGCGACACCCAGGGTTCCAGCGATCCCAAATTCACCGAAATTATCCGCATGCTGCAAAACTACCGCAGCAATTCCGATGCATTCGGCCGTGCTTGGGCCGTCACGGCGCTGGCCAATATCGGCGACAAACAAAAAGCCTTGTACGTCATCGATTTGATTTTGAACGACGGCACCGCCAGCCAATCCGTGGTCGGCGACTCGGCACCGACCTGGCACGCAGAAGACAAACAAGCCTTGGCCGGGTTGGTCGACACCTTGAAACACACCCCGGAAGAACTACTGGTCAAAACCCAGGCGCTCAACACCTTGCTGGCCTTGGAATCCCCGGAAGCCCTGGACGTATTGTTGCACTATCTGATGCACGTCTACCAAGCCCACGACAGCCGACCGAGCATCTGGCGCTATCTGGCGCCGCATCTGAGCTTGCCGCAAGCGGCGGAAAACGTCGAGGACGTCGTCTCCTACCTGGCACAAACCCAAGGGCAAGGCCATAGCCAATTCCACAAACGGCAATTGAAAGCGCTCAACGGCTATTTACAACAGGCTTACGAACAGCACCGCAGCGGCGAATTCTTTCAGCTGCTGAATTTTCTGCGCGCTTTCGATCACGACGAATATCAACTTTACTTGCGACAAACCGGCGAACACATCCGCATCATGCGCGCCATCGAATACCTAACCGCCAGCGTGCCGTTCTGGCTGGTCTGTTGGCCGCTGAATCTATTAATCGCGTTGTTCGTCAGTTACCTGATTTTGCCCTGGCTGAAACTGGAACCGGTCCGGGTCGGCCACAGCGGTAACAACCGCGCCAATCCGGCCGCCTTCGGCAGCGCGGCCACCGCCAAGGCGCCGGCAATCGTGCCGATCAAAATTGCTTCCGGCTCGGGAGACGAACATGAAGCCAAACACGCTTAACCATCCCGGAAGGATTTGCTGGCCGGCTCTGCTTGCGGTCGTTGCGCTGGCGGGGCCCATCGCCGCCCTGCTCCCGGCTTGCGCGAAATTGGGCCCGGATTTCGAGCCGCCTATTGCCGAGGTTTCGCAAAACTGGCTGGACGGCAACCATCCGGCCCTGAAGCGCGGCGAATTTCGCAACTGGTGGCAGCTGTTTCAAGATCCGGTGCTGGACGGCTTGATCGAAACCGCCTACGGCCAAAACCTGGACTTACGGGCCGCGGCCATTAGAATTTTGGAGTCGCGCGCCAAACTGGGCATCGCCAAAGGCCAACTGTTTCCGCAAAAACAAGAACTCAACCTGGGTTTGTTCCATAACCAACACAGCGGCAACGAACCCAATTTCACCACTTTCGACCGCTATTACACCTCGTTCGGCTTCGGCCTGGACGCACTATGGGAAGTGGATCTGTGGGGCAAATTCCGCCGCGGCATCGAATCGTCCGAGGCCATGCTGGCGGTATCCGAACTGGACTACGACGACATCCTGGTCAGCTTGACAGCCGAGGTCGCGGCTCGGTACACGCAAATTCGCACCTTCGAACAACGCTTGCGGTTGGCGCAAAACAACGTGGACTTGCAACAAGGCAGTCTGCGCATTGCCGAAGCCCAATACCGTAACGGCATCGCTACCGAGCTGGACGTGCAGCAGGCCAAATCGCTGCTGCATGCCACCAAGTCGTTATTGACCTCCTTGCACAGCGGCTTGCGGCAAGCGCAAAACGCGCTGGCGGTATTGTTGGGCTTGCCGCCGGATCGACTGTCCGAGCGACTCAACGCCCCCGGCGAGATTCCGCGCGCGCCGGCCGAAGTCGTGGTTGGCATTCCGGCCGACATGGTACGGCGCCGTCCGGACATTCGCCGCGAGGAAATGCGGGCGGCCGCGCAAAGCGCGATGATAGGGGTGACCAAAGCCGACCTGTTCCCACGTCTGTCGCTGCAAGGCAGCATAGGCGCGCTGGCCGGCTCCACCCAGGGCGTAGACGCTTTCGACGTGTTGGGCTCGCAAGCCATGGCCGCCAAAATCGGCCCGACCATCACCTGGCCAATACTGCAATACGGCAGGCTGAAAAACAATGTACGGGTACAGGATGCCAAATTTCAGGAACAATTGGCCAAATACCGGCAAACCGTGTTGACCGCCTTGCAAGAAGCCGAAGACGCCATGGTCGGTTACCTGAAATCCAGCGAACAGATCGGCGATCTGTCTGCCAGCGTGGACGCGTCGCAACGCGCGGTGACAATCGCTCTCAGCCAATATCAGGAAGGTATCGAAGACTACATCAAAGTGCTTAACGCCCAACAATTTCTGGTCCAGCAGCAAGACAAACTGACCCATGCCCAGGGCGATGTCGCCGGCTATCTGATCGCCTTGTACAAAGCCTTGGGCGGAGGTTGGGAAATCCGCGAAGGCCGCCCAGTATTGCCCGGAGAACTCCTGGAGCAGATGGCGCAACGCAGCGACTGGGGAGAATTGCTGGAAACCGGCAGCGCAGCCGAGCAATGATCTGTAGCGCTGCCGCTAACCGCACCCGGCCCGGCAGTGACTAAGGCAACCTAGCCGGCTCGATCGGACAGGCGTCAGATAACCGATAATAAAATTTCTTAGCCATCATTGACCCGGATCATGATGCATGCAAATTGATGCTTAGACAGGGTTGCCGGTACAGCATACAATCGGTAACAAGATAGATTGCGACACCGTACGACGGTATCTGTTTTTAGAAAATACCGATGATTTATCGAGGAGGTTTTATGAATACCCAAGTGATTGTTGCGGACAGCAGCAGAGCGCGCTTCTTCACATTGACCGGCCGGAACCAGCCCATGACCGAACTGGATGGCATGATCCACGAGGAGGGACGGATGCGGGCGCAAGACGAAACCAGCGACCGACAAGGCGGCATCGCCGGCGGCCACGGCGAAGGAGACCACACCTTCGAAGCGCCGACCGACTTCAAACACCACGAAGGCGAAGTCTTCGCCAGACAAATCGCAGCCCGTTTGGAGCAGGGCCGCGTCAACCACGAGTTCAATCAATTGATCCTGGTAGCCTCGCCGGCATTTCTAGGCACCCTACGCCAAGTACTCGGCAGCCATTTGCTGGAAATGGTCAGCCATTCGCTGGATAAAAATTTGGTTGCCGCCGACGAAGCGGCAATCCGAGAGCATATTCTATAACCCGCCGGGCGCGGCCCTCATTGCTGGGCAGGGCCGTGCCAACTCAGGTGCCGCAAGCGAGCGGGCACGTTTTAGTCCTCATTCCCTTGTGAATTTGACCTTACCATCGAGCAAACAAATCGGCCGGCCGCTTTTCTAAAGGCACAGCCGATTCAAAGCTGATTGATCTTTCCCCAAGTATCTGATTAGAATGGCCGAACGCATCCAGGCAACTTTGCTTGCACGCTAGTTTCAATTTCTAACCCGTTTGGCTCATCCAGCCACAAGAGGCATCCCCCATGTCCGACCTTATCATTCTCGGTACCCGCAAGGGTACGGTACTGATCGACCGCGCCGATTCGGCCTGGCGCGTCCGCCCGATACAACATGCCGGCATTCCGGTATGCTACGCGGCCCGCGACCCGCGCGACGGCACCTTATGGGCCTCGTTGGATCACGGCCATTGGGGGCCCAAGTTATCGCGCTCGCGCGACGGCGGTGCGAGCTGGGAAGACGTGCTGAGCTTAAAATATCCGCAAGGCGCGCGTTACATCGTCAACTATCTGCCTACGCCGGATTTCGATCCCGCCGCACCGCAGGGCGATCCCGAATACCAAGACGCCACCGTCTACAAAATTTGGAGTCTGGCCTTCGGCAATCGCGATCAGCCCGGCCGTCTGTATGCCGGCACCATCCCTGGCGGCTTGTTTGTCAGCGATGACGGCGGCGATAGCTGGGAACTCAACCGGCCGCTGTGGAATCACGAAACCCGCGGCGGCGACCTGTTTTCGGGCGGGGCCACCAGCCCGAACTGCTGGGGCGGTACCCCGGCCAGCATCGATTACGGGGTATTCGAGCCCGGCATTCATTCCATCGTGGTCGACCCGAACGATTCTAAGCATCTCTACGTTGCGGTATCCTCGGCCGGCGTGCTGGAAAGCACGGATGGCGGACTCACCTGGGGCGGCCGCAACCGCGGCATGCGCATGGACTACCTACCCGATCCGGAAGCGGAATGGGGCCACGACCCGCATTTCGTGACGCATTGCCCGGCCCAACCCGATCATCTTTGGCAACAAAATCACTGCGGGGTGTTTTACAGCAACGACGGTGCCCGCAGCTGGAGAAAAGTCAGCGCAAGCGATAGCGGGGTACATTTCGGCTTTCCGATCGCCGTGGACGCGCGCGACGGCCAAACCGCCTGGGTGGTGCCGGCTCGGGCGGACTCCGAACGTATGGCCATAGACGGCGGACTATACCTGGCACGCACCTCGGACGGCGGACAAAGCTGGCAAACCCTGCGCAAAGGCTTACCGCAACAACATGCTTACGACATCGTATTGCGGCACGGCCTGGATATCAACGGCGATTGCCTGTGTTTCGGCAGTACCACCGGTAACGTTTATTTGTCGGAGGACCGCGGCGAATCCTGGCAATGCCTAGGCAACCATTTTCCGCCGGTCTATTCGGTTCGCTTCGGCTGAGCGGCATGACGACGGTCAGACTGACTTCGCATCTCTACCGGTTTTTTCCGGCGCTGAAAGACCGTCCTATCGAGGTAGCCGCCGGTTCGGTTGCCGAGGTGTTGCGTGCGGTCGACGCCATCGCGCCGGGCTTTACCGACTACGTTTTAGACGAACGCGGCGCGCTACGCCGCCACGTTTATCTCAGCATAGACAACCGGATCGTCATCGATAGAACCACGCTATCCGACCGGGTAGCCGACGGCGCAACCGTCTATTTATTTCAAGCCTTGAGCGGCGGCTGAGCCCCACTTTGTATTAGAACGCCGGCTGATGAGGGCGGCAGCGCACCAGCGCCGCCGCCCGCGCTCGAAAGGATAACCGGCTAAGGTTCCAATTCCAGCAAAGGACCTTCCTCGTCCGGAAAAGTCGCCGTATTCAACACTTGAATGCCAGCGTTATGCTCGCCGTTGAACGGCGTGGTAATGCCCTGACAGCCGGCTTTGACCGCATCTTCCGGCGAATTGAACCAAATGCCGACATGATAGGTATGGATGGGCCCGGTTTGCGGGTTTTCGTCGGCGTCGCTATCGTGTACTTGCGGCGCAACCGTAGAACCCGGGGCTACGATAAACGTTTCCTTATTGAAGCGGCCGATGAAGCGCGCGTGGCCGACGCCGTTGCGTTTGGTCTGCAAATCGCCTTGATACCAAGACATGCCGAACGGCGGATTCGGTACTTGGATGATAAACAAATCGTATTCGGTGTTGGGGCTTAAGCCTGCGACTCTGACATCCATGATTTCCGCGTTACCGATGGAACGAACCTTGACCGTACCGCTGGCTTTCGGCAAACAGCCTTCGTTCAATAAAGGCTGCCGGGTTAACGGAAAGCGGATTTGCTGTTCGTCGTAACCGCCGGCTTGCGCCGGCATCCAGGCTGTTAAGCCTAGCAATCCCAAAATAGTGGCGGGCAACAGATAAGTTTTACTAGCTTTCATAATAATTCTCCGACGTGAAACGAAAAGTTGGTTTCAATCAGGATGCCGTATCGCATCCTGCCCTTTATTTCCAACGACGGCGAGAAAGGTTCAGATTTTTTTTAAAAATTATTCCGATTAGTTTAGCTATCGGCCATCCGGCCGGCCGTACCGCGCAACCGAGGTGGCGCACTAATAGATTGATTCAGCAGCCGCCGTTAGCGTCCAGCGCTTCCAACACTCGGCAGGCGTCGATAGATTGCGGTTGGCCCGCTTGGTGGGATGCTGCCGCCAAAATCCGCTGTATGGTTGCCGGCAGCAAGGCCCGGTCTCTCTCCAACAGCAAGGCGATGACTCCGGTCACGTGGGCGGCGGCCAGCGACGACCCGGAAACTACGTCGTAACCGGAACCCGGCGCGGTGGTGACGATTTCCACTCCGGGGGCGGCAACCGCCGCCGGCACTTGCGGCAACCAGCCGGGGCGGCTGACTGTGCCGTCCCGTTTGGCGGAAATCACCGGAACGACGAAATCCAATTGCGCTGGAAAACCGGGCTGCGGCGACTTTTCCAGCGTGGCGGCGACCAGGTTGATAGAGCGCCGGTTCGCTTCCTGCAACAGCTTCTCCAACAGCGGATCGTAAGGTCCGGCCAAGCTGAGATTGGCAATCTGCACACCTTGAGCGATGGCGGCGTCCAATGCTTTGGCTAAGGACCAACTACTGCACTTGGCGCCTGCGCTGCCCGATTCGTCATACCAACAGCTTTTCAGTACGATAATTTCCGCATCGGGAGCGATACCGTCTATACCGATGCCGTTGCCGGCGCTGGCCCCTATCACGCCGGACACCGCGGTACCGTGTTTGTCGCGGCCGAAACTTTTGTCGCCGCCGTCGACAAAATTCAGCTTTTCGGCGATGGTCGTGCTGAGCTCCGGATGCCGGTAATCGGCACCGGTATCGATCACGGCGATTTTAACGCCCTTACCGGTGGCCAGCTTATGGGCGCGATCCGCGTGCATCAACGCCGGTGCGTAACTCAAGTCGGCAAACGCCTGCGCAAAATCGCTTTGCTGACTGTCGAACACTTGGTTTTGCTGGGCCAAAACCACCCGTTCATCCTCCTGCAGGGATTTCAGCAAAGCGGGCATGGACCAGTAGTTGGGCACCTTAAACACCAAACAATCCAAACCTATGGACGCCAGCGGAAACTCGCCGGCCATTTCCAGCTGATAGTCCTCGGCAATCGCCTTGGCTATTTGCGGCCAATAACGCTGGTCCCGCTCCGGCAAGGTCACCAGAATTTGATGTTGCGACAGCTGTTTAGGCGTTTGCAGCGCAACCGGCAAACGAAACGAGCAAGCGCTCAGGCTGGCGATTAAACCGATACGCCAAGCGATTGTCAAAATCCGCAGTGTGTTCATCTACCGACTCAATCGGCCGTTTGCGCGATGCGGATATGCGGATTGCCTTGAAAGCTCGCCAATACCGCGTCCGCTTGCCCGGCCGGTACACTCAAGGTGAAAAAACCCAAGTCGCTGGGACCTTCGATAATTTGAGCTTGCGCCGAACGCAACAAGCCGATCAGCTCGACCGTATCTATGCCGTCGGCGGCGAACAAGACCCGGATGGTCTTGGTCCCGGCCGCTGCACTCGGTTTAGGATCGGACAAGGTTTGGTAAGCGCTTGGATCGACAGCCGGCTGCGGCCCCAGCCACAGCGCCAACAGGGCCAGCAACGCAACGCTTTGCGCGGCCATGGCCCAGCATACAGGGCTTGGCGTTTGCTGCAGCCAACGTTTCAGGTTGCGCAACAGGCCGGGTTTTACCGTAGCCCGTAGCGGGACGGTTTGGGCGGCCGCTTCCAGCCGTTCGACTTCGGCCAGGATGCCGGCAAAGTGGCCGGCCGACGCCTGCCACCCCTGACCGGCTTCCCGATTGACCGTCTCCTCCAGGCTACGCAAAAATTGCAATTGCACTTGGCAGGCCGGGCAGTGTTGCAGATGGCGTTCGGCCCTGGCGATTTCGGCCCGCTGCAATCCCCCGCTCACCAACCAGGGCAACAGCTCGGCGATTTCGCCATGTTCATTGTTATCGGTTCCGAGACGATCGACCATGTTAACCTCCTGTGAGCTCGGAAAGGTTGTAGCCCCGACTTTCGAGCAATTCCGCCAACCGCTTGCGGGCATGAAACATCCGGGTTTTCACGGTGTTTTCGGGGCAATTCATCACAGCGGCGATATCCTGATACGACAAACCGCTTTTAAAACAGAGTTCTATCGCGCAGCGGTGTTCCGCGGATAAGACCGACAGCGCCCAGGCCAAGGCCTCGCCCATTTGCCGGCCGGCCAACTCCCGCTCCGGGGTGGCATGGCTGGCGGCGGCCGGCAAACCCTCGTTAGTTTCCTCGTCGGCAAACGCTTCCACGTCGAGCTCGGCCACCTCGCGTTGGAAATGCCGACCGTTACGCTCCAAAATCTTCAAGCCTTTATTGTGCGCAATGCCGAACAGCCAAGTGGTGATTTTTGCCCGTTCGGCGTCGAAGCGCTCCGCCGATTGCCAAACCGTCAGCATGACGTCGTTCACCGCTTCGTCCACCCAATCGTGGCGACCGAGCATTTTCAGCAAATATCCGCCTACCGGATTGGCAAACAGAAAATAAAACTCTTCGAACGCCTTGCGGTCTTTGGCCGCCACCGCTGCTATCAATGTTAGGCCGCGTTGTTCTTCGAGCGGACTCAAGTTTTATACCCTCCCTACCGGATAGCCGGACGTTTTCTTCAGCCCGACAGCCGGCCCGCAAAACACAAACCGGTGTGTTTGAAACCCGCCGGCAATCGGCCGGCTACCCATCATAGAAGTAAGCCGACCCACCCGCAAGTTTGGGCCGGGATATTGCCGGTCCATTCGTTAACGCCGCGCCAATCCGGGTTTTAGCGTTGGCCTGACGAGCCAACTCGCTTACTTATTTCCGCCTTGCGGCATAAAGGTTCAAACCCGCCCAGGGAAATTGATAAAAAACCGGCAGCGCTAAAACGCCAAATAGAAGTAAGCCAGTAGCGTCGCGCCGGTAATGCCGATCAATTTATATTTGCCGGCAACGCTTTGTTGCTGCCAAAAATACAGGATACTGGATTTTTTACGCGAGGCGAACAGCATCAGCCAGGATAGACAGGTCCGAAACCAAGCGGGAACTCGCCGCAGGATTAGAAACACCAGACCGCCGATGATAACTACCAAAATGTAGAAAACGATCACCTGTGTCTGGTGGGTATCGGTGTGAAAAGCGTGTTCGACCAGATGATCCAAGCCGACTTCCGCATATTCGAAGGCCAGATGCAGCACGTGCAGGATAATTTCAAACAAATGGTGAATTAAACCGACCAATAGATGCCAGGCCAACTCGGGCGCTAACAACATCCAAAGCAACAAACCGCCTGCAAGCGCCGTTAACAGCCAACGCTGGCGATTTCGGCTGTCGATGTACCGGCTTATCAACGCCCTATCCGCGTCCGTGAGATTGACGAATCGGGCGCCCACGGTAAACGGAAAGCGATCGTTTTCGTAAGGATTGCTGGGTTTGCAATAAACCACTTTGGCGTGGGTGGAAATCGTGGTCAGGCTGGCCAGCAACAGAATGCGCAACTGCAAATAGTCGCCGGGCAATAGCTCTTCCCGGCAAGTAAAGGCAATGCCGCCGGCGCTGATGTTGGCTTGTAAGGTATCGTTTTCGGTCGATTCCGACAACGACAAGCTCATTTCGTCCGCGGCCGTACGCGGGCGGTAAGCATCGGCAGCGGGCGCTACGGGGAGCCTGCGATAAAACAGATTGATCCTTTCATAAATGCGCCTGGCGTCTCTACGATTCGCTTGGCTCCCGCCTGTCGTTGTCGCTTCCATCAACGCTCTCGCTGAATAATTGCAGTGCTAACAGCATAGCCAAAACCGGCCAATTCTCAACGCCAACCTGGCGAATAAAACCCGGCGGGCTTAGACAACCCGCCGCGCCGGCTCGAACAAAACACTGCCTTGTTTTTGCTCAACGATGATTGCTCACCGTCGGCGGGATGACATTGCCGCTGGCTTGCATGTCGATTGCCTCCGGATGGGACGAATAATGCGCTCTTAGACAATTCGCCAACGCCTGTTTGCTGTCGTCTTCAATCGGACAGACAACCGATTCGGGCAGGCAAGCCAGCAGGTTATGCAGCAACCGGTCTTGGGGCGGCGGCATTTTGTCCAGCCAGGATGCCAGCAAACGGCGGTCGATATGGGACGGTAGCGACGCCAAAATGCCCACGTCGTTTTGATTGTGTACCAGCAAACCCGACGTGGTGCCCCGATCCAGCGTCAACACCTGGAAAAAATACAGGGTGTGATATTCGAGCTGCCGCCTGCGGTTTTCCTCGCTCGGCGCGATGCGCGTTTCGAGCGCCGCGGCCAGTATCTCGCAGTAGGTATCTATCGCGGCTGCCCCTACCCTCTCGGCCATCTGCAAATCGCTATCGAAATCGCCGCTGGCGTAGTTTTCCAGATAAAAATGCGTGACGCCCCTATGCCGCCCCAACACCGGTATGTAGAAGTAGCGATCGCCCTGGGTTGCCGCGGCCTGATACTGTGCCGGCGCAGCCAGTCTGAGACAAGCGGCAAACCGTTCTTTGTCCGCTACGTCCTCGTGCGACGGATTCAGGTCGGCCATCACCCGCCAGTAACCGCCGCCGTCCTTCATTTCCGTCCAGCTGACATGAATATGCACCGACGGCGCCAGCGGATTGCGCGGATGGATGATGCTGGAAATCGCCGAAGCGGACGCCAATTTTTTACCGGCATCGTCGTCGTATTGCACCTGAGAGGTATTGACCGAAGCCCGGTTGAATACCGCCTCGTCCGTTGCCATATAGCGCACGCCGCCGCCGTGCATACCCCCATCCCGCAACCATTCGGTGGGTACAAAGGGCTGGCCGGCGCCAAAACGAATGGCGATTTCATCCAAACGCCTCACGAAACGCTGTTGCAAACCGCAAACCATAGTATGGGCACGTTCGGCACGCGGGGATTTTGCTTTGATTCTATTCATTGACTCTTTGCTTGTTGATGGATTGACGCTTATCCAGCGGTAACGACACTACGGCAACCGCCCAGCACATGAAGGCAGCCACCGGGAGCGGCAGTTGCGCCGCTCCCGCAATCACTTGCTGCTGCACCCGGCCCTTACATGTTCGGACCGTTCGTCAGGCTCACGGCGCGGTTATTAAACCTTTACAGGGCCGAATCAATAGTTAAATTGATGCTACGTTCAGGACGGAACTGATACCCGTTCCGCTCGAAATGACCGATTTTATCCTGTATCGACACTGAAGCGTGCTCACGCTAGCCGTCAGGCCGGAATTTCGCCGGGGATGTTTATGAGATGCTTGTCGCGACGCCGGTAAAAAACCGGTCGAATCGTTTTCCGGTAAAATCAACCTGCGCATTCCGGCCGATTTGCATGCCCGCATCGTCGGCGTTGTTGAATAAATCGGTTTTTCAGCGCTCAAGTCTACTTTCCGGCATTATCTAGGGTTTACGACTGCCATTTCATCACGACCCCATGCCCTATAAGCATCACGAAAGCCGTCGGCACAAGATCAAAAAGGCGCGTTATCAAGTGACGAACTGGCATGACTATAACCATGCGCTACGGCAAAGGGGTGATTTTCGATCTGGTTTACGGAAGAGGCTATCGCGGCTTGGCATCCTGCCAAAACGGGCGCCAGAGGTCGGCCTCAGGTGTATTCCGATCTGGCGATTGAGACGGCGTTATTGATCCGCCAAGTCTTCCATCAGCCATTGCGCCAAGCCGAAGGTTTCATGAAATCGCTAGCTCGCGTCATGAAAGCAGATATCGCCATTCCTAATTTCAGCAGCCTTTCCAAGCGAAGTATCGCTTTGCCTCGGCAAGCCTTAGTCAAAGCCAGGGAACCGGGTAGTGTCGTCATCGTCGATTCGACCGGACTAAAGGTTTACGGCAAAGACAAATGGCACCAGGAAAAACACGAAGTCGCCGCCCGGCGCACTTGGCGCAAACTGCATTTAGCCATCGATGAAAACCATCAGGTCATCGCCCTTGAGCTGACCACGCCGCAAACCGGCGATCCCACCGCGGTAGCGGATTTGCTAGCGCAAATCGATACGCCCTTTGACACCTTCATGGCCGATGGTGCCTATGATGGCGAACCGGTGGCACAAGCGGTTTTCAACAAACAACCCACGGCAAACGTGGTGGTTCCGCCGCACAAAACCGGCGTTTGCTCACTGGCTGGCAACACGCAACGCGACCCGCACATTCGCGATATTGAACAGCACGGCCGCATGGCTTGGCAGAAGAAAACCGGGTACGGTTTACGCAATCATGTGGAGCTGGCCATGCAACGCTACAAGCGAATTTTCGGCGCCGCCATGAAAGCGCGTCAACTGCCGCAACAAAAAGCAGAAACTTGGGCGAGTGCCGTTGCGCTTAATCGAATGACCGGCCTAGGGATGCCTGCGTCTGTAAAAATCTGAATGAGAGTGGCTAACGGCTAAACTCGCGTATCTTTTGATTTATTCAACAACGCCGGTAGAAACCGAAACATAACTAGGTGCCTGCACCATGCGATCTTTGCATGATTCGCAAAACCGTTCATTGGTGGGACCACCGGGTTAAGACAGGTAAAATTTCGACGGAACACGTTAGGACGCGAGAAATAAATCGCAACAGACTGCGACGGCAATCATATAATTCGGCAACGCATGCTTTTTTCGGCCAAACTACCGCGACAGCATCGACTCCAGCCATGCGAATCGTATGCGCCCAGCCCGTTCGACGAACAGGTTCGGTGTCGCCCGATGCGACATGAAGGGCTTGTGCCTGGACAACACGATGCGTCTCCATCCAACCCAACAATGCCGAGCTATCCGTAACCACTGAGGTCTCACTTCCATACCGACTCACGATGACGCCAGAACTACTCACCTATCTCACCGCCCAAGGTTTAGGCACAGGCATTGCCCTGTATTTTGCCTATCAATCGTTTCAGAAACGCCGCATACAATTAGGCGATGCGCCGACACTTCCGCAATATTTCAGCCGCAGCGCCACTTACTGGTCGGGTCTGCTGCTGTATTGCGCATTAATCGCCTGTTTGTATTGGTTGCTGACCTGGCAATGGCTGTCTTTACAACCCTTGTTCACCGTCATCGTCCGCACGCTCCGGGCCGGAGAGTGGCTGAATTTACTCAACGGCCTGGACGGCAGTACGTTGATACCGTTAATTCTGGCCGGATTGTTTTTGTTTCTGGTCGTTTGGGAAAACCGCTTTAATCCTTTGCTGATACTCAGGGACAGCGTGCACGACGCCTTTGCGATTCCGACCAAGGCCGCAAAAGTGTACAACGCGCTGATGACCTCGCGGCTGTCGGCAATAGACGACTACATCAAAACCCAAATCTCCGACCGGTTGTTGGTGCAAAGCATAGACCCCGGCGACTTCGACAAATCCAACGCGACGGTCGAGTACAAATGGGCGCATAACTGCTTGTTATTCGATCAGATTCAGCATTATGCCGACCAATCCTCTTACCGCCGGTTCTTCAACGAACCTTCTTTGAAATGGGGGGAAATTTGCATTTCTTACAACACGATGTCGGAAAAAGTGGCGGTGTGGAAAGACGCCGAGCCGCATTACACCAAAACGGTCAAGCTGATTAAAGAATTGGACGAGCTGACCGGCTTGTTGTGCCGCTTGTTAGCCTGTCTGGTGGTGTTCGGCAGTGCCAACGAAACGGAAATGTGGGAAACGGTCAAGCAACTGGGCGGCAAGGTCAACGAAGTGCGCTTGCAAAATACCTTTAAATACGTGTTGATCTTCACTGCCCTCACCACGGTCGGCGTCATGCTGGGCCGGGAAGTCGCGGTTTCCTTGCACAACGAATGGCTGTTTCCCGACAAACCGTTAAAACATTTCAGTTACACCACATTGCGCTGGATTGCTTATGCAATACCCATGTACGTATTGCCGATTACCCTGGTATTCGTTGCCAGGGCCTTGACCTTGGAACAAGAACATTCGGAACGCAATTACGGCTTTTACATGGCCATGATGCTGCTGGGCTTTTTGGTCAGCACCTCGGTAGCCGTACTGGTGTTGGAAATCACCTTTTACCACCGCGAGAACATAGAGTTTTTCGAAAGCTTTCTGCAGCACATGCGTTGGGGCATCTTACCGGCTATCGTGTGCGGCTCGGTCGCCTACCGCATGGACACACCGATTAAAGACAAGCAGACGCCGCTGCACCTCGTGACTTTCGGCACATTGCGCTTTCTCGCTTGGGGCTCAGTCGCCGTCGTCATCATGCTGTACGCCACCGACGATTTGAGCCTGGAAGTGTCCAACCTGCGGTTCACTCTGGTCGGCACGGCGTTTTTCGTCATCGGTTTGATCGGGGCTTTCGCCAACTTCAAAACGCCGGAAGGCTCGGTCTAGCCTGATCCGCATAGTCGGTTGCGTCGTTTGCCCTGCAAGGTCGCAACCGATTCTGTAGGCGCTTTTCACCAACACGCTAACGGGTCGCCTGTTGCCTTATAAATAAAAATGCTGAACCGCTAACGAAGTCGTCGTTAGCCGCTTGTTCGCCGCAACGCTACGCCATTACAGTCCGCATCGGTGCTCCAACATTCCGGTACGTCTATTCAAGCCCTCACAATTCCAGGGCTTATGAGTACGTAAGCATGGAGCGAGATGAATAGGCATATACGCGGCACATCAGTTTATGGCGAATACAACTTTTCGACTCTTACCGGGCCTGAGCCTGTCAACGGCCTGTTCCTTGGCTCGGCTTATACTGCTGCTGGCACTAGCGACCGGCGAAACTTGTTACGCCGATCTCGTCCGCATCGCCCGCAGCAACCAAATCGTACAAGGCAATGCCGGCAGTTCCAATCCGTCCATCAATGCTACGGGCAGCCTGGTGGCATTCGAATCGAACGCCGACAATTGGGTAGCGGCAGACACCAACGGCGTGACGGATATTTTCGTCAAAAACCTGAATACCGATAAGGTCGTCAGGATTTCCACCGACTCCAGCGGAACACAAGCCAACGGCGCAAGTTTCGGCCCGGCACTGAGCGCCAACGGTCGCTATGTAGTTTTCAGCTCCGCAGCCACCAATCTGGTCATAGGCGACAACAACGACGCCGTCGACGTGTTTCGAAAAGATCTCCAAACCGGAGCGACAATCCGCGTTTCCACCGACTCGCGCGGCATCCAAGCCGACGGCGCCAGCGATTCGGCCACAATCAGCGCCAACGGACGGTTCGTTGCCTTCGCCTCGGACGCCGGCCATTTGGTCGCCGACGACACTAACGCCGCTCGCGACGTTTTTGTCAAAGACCTTAAAACCGACAAGCTGGCCTGCGTTTCCTGCAACGCCGACGGACTGTTGGGTAATCGCCACAGCTTAAGCCCGTCCATTAACTCGAGCGGCCGCTTAGTCGCTTTCGCTTCGTTGGCCGATAATTTAGTGACGGGCGATAGTAACTCCGCGAGCGACATCTTCGTAAAAAACGTCGCCACCGGTGCTTTATTCCGAGTAACGACCAACGCATTAGGCGAAGAAGCCGGCGGTTACAGTCTAGCTCCTGTAATTAGCGGCAACGGCCGTTATCTGGTGTTTTATTCGACGGCCAACAACCTGATCGCAAACGGCGGCAACTTCAGAAGCGATATATACATCAAAGACTTAAAAACCGGCGCCTTAGCCAATTTATCGACCAACGCCCAAGGCGAACTCGCCGACGCGTTTAGTTTCAATCCGGCCATCAGCGCGAACGGCCGCTACGTCGCGTTTTATTCCTACGCCAGCAATCTGGCCGCCGGCGATAGCAACAGTTCAGCGGATATTTTCGTCAAAAATCTCAAATCCGGCGCGGTTACCCGCCTCTTCGACGGCTCGCTCAGCGAGCGAGTAGCCGATAAATTCACCAAGCCGGCCGTCAACGGCAACGGCCGCTTCGTAGCATTCGAATCGGAAGTGAGCACGCTGGTGGCCAACGATACCAACCACGCCGGCGACGTGTTTCGTTTCGATGCCCGCAGTGCCCCAACCAAGGGCAATACTCGCTGAAGGCCGACAGGCACGGCTGAATGGAAATCGATGTGCTCGGATCTTGTTCGCCGCAAATTTCGAAATCCGAGCCGATTTTCAGCCGCTATTTAAAGACGCAAAAGCAGATTGTAAAGGCGTGGGCCGACTCGGAACTTTAGACTAGAATGAACATGGCGGACACTGCCGCGAGCGGCAAGTTTTCGATCGGCAAAAGCATGGCCGAATCCGACCGGAACCTTCGGACACTAAGACCTATTCCGATCCGCGAATTACAAACGCTCGCTTCGCTCTATCACACTCAATCTCACCAGGAGAAACTCATGGAATTCAATGCTGACTTTGCCGCGCTGGTCGAAAACTTGAAAACGGAGCGGGACGAAATCTTAGTAAAACTGCATTTGGCTTCCATGGAAGTCAAAGACGAATTCGAGGCTTTGGAGCCCAAATGGGATGCCATCTTGCAAAATTGCGCCGAACTTAGCGACGATACATTGCAATCCTCGGACGAAGTGCTCGCCAAAGCCAAATTGATTGGCGAAGAAATCAAACAATCCTACCAACGTATCCGTTCGATACTATCCGATTAACACAGTGAACGGAACGGCTGTCATTCTCGATTGGCGCACGGAAGACGCCAATCGTTTTGCACACAGTTCATAGCGCCAGACCGGCGAATGCAGTCCTCCTTGTTTCATGCCGAACGAAAAACGATGGGGTGTCCGTGAACTCTTGCCACTCACTAAATCAAAAAAAATCATAAGCTTAAATAAGCCGGCCCGGGCTCTTAAGCGTTTCAACTCGAATACTAAAAAAGCCTCAATATTTCGGCGGCAAGGGCGCGGCGCGGCGCGGCGTTTTAATTTGTCACAGACAGTAATGATATAATCACGCGCTTTATGCCTGTCTCGCTACGAGTCGAAATGGGATGTGTAGCGGATCTACATTAGAGTGTCTATGAGTAAACTTAAATGCGCTGTAATTGGCGCCGGGTATTTGGGTAAGTTTCACGCGGAAAAATACGCCTCTTTAAGGGATTGCGAATTGGTGGCGGTAGTAGACATCAATATTGAAGCCGCCCGCACCGTAGCGGAAAAACACGGTACTCAAGCCATGGACGATTATCATGCCTTGTTAGGGAACATCGATGCAGTCAGCGTGGTAGTTCCTACCAGTTCCCACCACAAAGTAGCTCGCGACTTTTTGAACGCCGGCTGTCACGTACTAGTGGAAAAACCGATTACCGTGACGGTCGAAGAAGCGGACGAACTAATCGCCTTAGCTAAAGAACGCAACGTCATCTTGCAAGTCGGTCATTTGGAACGCTTCAATCCGGCGGTACGCGGATTGGAGGGGTTGGAGGAAAAACCGTTATTCATAGAATCGCACCGGCTATCCCCTTTCAACCCGCGCGCCAATGACGTCAGCGTAGTATTGGACTTGATGATCCACGACATCGACATCATTCTGGCTTTGGTGGATTCCGAAGTGGAAAAAATCGACGCCAGCGGCACCGCGGTACTCACTCAGGGCACGGACATCGCCAATGCCCGCATCACCTTCAAAAACGGCTGCGTCGCCAATGTCACAGCCAGCCGCATCAGCATGAAGATGGAACGCAAAATGCGGATGTTCCGCCCGTCTTCGTACATCTCGGTCGATTTTCAGAACCGGGTTCTGGTCAAGCACAAGACCGGAGAAAAAGAAATGTTTCCCGGCATACCGGAAATCGTAACCGAAGAATCGGTATATGAAAGCGGCGACGCCTTGTTGGAAGAAATAAAACATTTTATCCATTGCATCAAAACCGGCGCCAATCCGCTGGTACCCGGCGAAGCCGGGCGCAAAGCGCTAGAGACCGCAATTGCGATTACCCGATTTTTGAAACACGGCTAGAGACAGTAGTTATGATTCCCATGGTTAACCTGAAGGCGCAATACGCCGAAATCCAAGACGAAATCGTTAAAGGATTTACCGAAACTTTAGATAATTGCGCCTTTATTTTAGGCCCCAACGTGCAAGCCTTCGAACGCGAAGCCGCCGATTATTTAGGCGTCAAACACGCGATAGGTTGCGCGTCCGGCACCGACGCGCTGCATTTAGCCTTGTTGGCGTTAGACATAGGCCCGGGCGACGAAGTCATCACCAGCGCATTCACCTTTATCGCTACCGCCGAAGCCATAAAATACGTGGGCGCTACCCCGGTCTTCGTCGATATAGATCCCGCCAGCTTCAACATCACGCCGGAAAACATCGTCAAAGCCATAGGGCCGAAAACCAAGGCCGTCATGCCGGTACATTTGTTCGGCCAACCGGCGGACTTGCAGGCCATACGGGCTATTTGCGACAAGCACGGCCTGAAACTGATCGAAGATTGCGCGCAATCGTTCGGCGCCACGGTTGATAACAAACAAACCGGCAGTTTCGGCGATGCAGCCGGCTTCAGCTTCTTCCCCAGCAAAAACCTGGGCTGCTTCGGCGACGGCGGTCTGGTGGTAACCGATTCGGACGACGCGGCAGCCAAAATCAAGCGCTTTCGCAATCACGGTTCCGACGTGCGTTATTACCACGATGCGATTGGCTACAACAGCCGCTTGGACGAATTGCAAGCCGTGGTGCTGCGAACCAAACTGAAACGCATAGACCGCTACAACGCCGCCCGCCGCCACGCCGCTCATTTATATTCCGAATTGTTGGCGGAATTGCCGCTAACCACCCCCTACGAAAGCGGGGTTGGCGTACACGTTTATCATCAATACACTTTGTTGAGCGACAGGCGCGACGCCATCATGCAAGCGCTGAACGACCGGCAAATCGCCTGCGCGATCTACTACCCGGTACCCTTGCACAAGCAAAACGTATTTTTGCAGGAATGCGCCGGCCTCTCGCTACCGGAAACCGAAGCCGTTGCCGCTCGCTGCCTGTCGTTGCCGATTTGCGCCAATATCGACGATTCGACGGTCCGACACATCGCCTCGACCATACGCCAGGCGTTGGCCTAAGCCTCGTCACTGCCGGGCGCGACGGGTAAACTTAACCGAATGAAACTTCCAGGTATAAACGCGATGAGAACTCAGCGATTTTTTATTGGGCTAGCGATGTTGAGCGTTGCGCTCGGTTTACCGCTAGAGGCATTTGCGAAATACAAGCACAAAGAAATTTCCGTGGTTTACCGTTACCAGGACCTGGGAGACGGCTTATCTTACAAACAAACCCTCGGCGTACTGTATTGCAAGGACGGTTTCATCGCCAGCGCCGAAAACGAAATACTTTATTCGGACCAAGCCGGACCTACTCAGGCCGAAGTGCAAGCGATAACCGGAAAATACGTCATTCTGCTGAACATCTACAAGGCCTATGCCACGCAAAACGTCAGCTGTTTTCCGCGTAGCGAAGCAAGCTACAGCATAGACGGCGGCGAATACGTCATTGTCAACGCCCGCGACGCCAAACCGACCGCCAACATCAGCGTCGACCAAACCTCGATATCGGAAGACCCTGGCTCGCCGGCCACGGTTACCGTCAGCCTGGAACAACCGGTCGGCAAAAAGACCAAACTCCATTATCGAATTAGCGGTACCGCGAAAAACCGTAAGGACTATAAAAAATTATCCAACAAAATCGTGATTCCTGCCGGCGACACCAGCGCCAGCTTTGCAATCATCCCCAAAAGCGATACTAAAACCGAAGGCGACGAAACCATCGATTTACAGCTGAAACCAAGTCGAAGATACAACATAGGCAGCGAAGACCGCATCCAGGTCAACATCGTCGATAACGATTCCACAGCCGACTGAGGCTACATTCCGAGGATTTGAATCATGCCTGAAGCCAATCGTGCGCCCGTCGTTATGTTCAGCGCCGGAGAGTCCTCCGGCGATCAGCACGCCGCGCACATGTTTCAGGAAATACAGACGCAGCGTCCGGATATCCGCGGCATAGGCATGGGCGCCAACAAAATGCGTCAGGCCGGCATAGACATTCGCGTCGATTCATCCGGGATAGGCGTGATCGGTTTGGTGGAAATTCTCAATCACTACGGCGAAATTCGCAAAGCCTTGCAAGCCATGAAAGCGCTTCTCGCCGACGAAAGACCGGACCTTCTGGTTTGCGTGGATTACAAGGAATTCAACCTCAAACTGGCCCAATACGCCAAGTCGCTAGGGATAAAAGTCTTGTTTTACGTCAGCCCGCAAGTCTGGGCTTCCCGCCCCGGACGGGTAAAAACTTACGGCCGGGCCATAGACATGATGGCGGTGATCTTTCCGTTCGAAACCGCCTATTATGAAGCGGAAAACGTGCCGGTGCGCTATGTCGGCCACCCGTCTGTGGACAAAGTCCATCCGCAACGCGACAAGCAGCAGGATTTCGCGCTGTTCGACTTAGATCCGACAAGGCCGGTAATCGGCATTTTACCCGGCAGCCGCAGCAACGAACTGAAACGCATGCTCCCCGTCATGCTGCAAGCCGCCGGGCAATTGGCTGAGCGCCGGCCACAGCTGCAATTTGTGTTGCCGCAAGCCGATACCGTATCGGACGCCGATCTGCAGGCCTATTTGCAAAACTGTGCGCTGCCGATTCGCGTGGTGAAACAGCAAACCTACGATGCCATCCAATGCTGCGACGCCATCATGACCACCTCGGGCACCGCCTCGCTGGAGATTGCTTTATTGGGCGTGCCGATGTTGATCGCGTATCGGCTGTCGCCTCTCACCTATTATTTGGGCAGGCTGTTGATAAGAATCCCGTTCATCGGCTTGCCCAATATCATCGCCGGCCGAGCTATCGTCAAGGAATTGATTCAAACCGAAGCCAGCGCAAGCAATATGGCGACCGAAATCGAGCGTTTCTTGAGCGACCCGGCTTACCGTAGCCGTTGCGTCGAAGGCCTACAACAAGTAAAACAACGCCTGGGTTCCGGCGGCGGCTCGAAAAACATGGCTAATCTGGCATTAGAGATGATAGGCAGCGGCTGAAAGACAGTTCCGCGCAGGCCGACTAAAATTGCCCTATCGGTACCAATACATCCCCAAAAGAATGAGCTCGATACTGGCAGACAAGTCGGTCTTGATCGTCGAAGATTATTCGACGATGCGCAAAGCGATACGAGACATGCTGTATACGTTGGACGCCGAACAAGTATCGGAAGCCGACAATGGCGCCAACGCGCTGGCCGCCATGAGCAAAACTCAGTTCGACGTCATATTGTGCGACTATAATTTGGGGCCGGGCCGCAATGGTCAGCAAGTGCTGGAAGAAGCCCGCCACCGCAAACTGATAGCTTATCACTGCTTGTTTTTCATTATCGCGGCGGAGCAAAGCGCCGCGATGGTCCTGGGGGCGATGGACGCCAAACCGGACGAATACATCGCCAAACCTTTCAACGCACAGCAACTTTTCGTTCGACTGGAGCGCAATTTGCTGCGTAAAGCCGCGTTGCGCAACGTGGAAAAGGAAATCGAACGCGGCGACCTGTCGCAAGCCATACTGAATTGCGATCAGCTACTCACGGAAGACAACCCGCGCGTGCGCAGTCATCTCTATAAACTCCGCGCGGAACTGGCGCTACAAGTAGAGGACTACGACAAAGCCGCCGAAATCTATCAGCATCAGCTATTACAACGCGACCTGCCTTGGGCCCGCCTGGGCATGGGCATCGTCGCCTACCAGCGCGGCCACGTGGCCGATGCCGCCGAAATCTTTCAACACCTGCTGCAAGACAATCCGCTGTTTATGGAAGGTTACGACTGGCTATCCAAGGCACTGGAAGCGGAACGCGATTTAAGCGCCGTGCAATCGGTGTTGAGCAAAGCCGTCGAATTGTCGCCCCAATCCATTCTCAGGCAAAAAAAACTGGCCGGTACCGCCGACAAAAACGGCGATTTTTCCATAGCGGAATCGGCCTACAAAGCGGCATTGAGCTTAAGCAAATACTCGGTACATAAATCCAGCGCCGATTTCAGCAACTTAGCCAAGTTGTACTGCAAAACCCAGGCTACCGATCAAGCTCAGCACATACTGTCGCAGATGCGGCACGAATTCCCCAACGATAGCGAAGCCGAACTACGGGCGGCGGTGCTGGAAGTTGAACTCAACAAAAGCAGCGGCAACGACGAAGCCGCAGCCGCCAGTTTGCAACAGGTATTGCAGCTGAGCCGGCAATTGGGCAACAAGCTACCTCAAGAACTGCAACTGGAAGTGGTGCGCAGCTGCTACCAATTCGGCGAAGCGCAACAAGCGGATTGCTTGGTCGGCGAGCTGATCAAAACCCATATCGACGACGACGCGTTTATCGACGACATTCGTACCCTGCAAAACCAAGTCGGTGTCGGCGGCAATTCGGAAGATTTAATTCAAAAAACCAAACGGGCGCTGGTCAGAGCCAACAACAAAGGCGTGTCCTTGTACCGGCAAGGCAAATTCGACGATGCTTTGGCCTTATTCGAACAGGCGATGACCAGCATGCCGGACAATAAAACCATCGTCCTGAACATGCTGAAAATCGTGATACACGATTTGAAAGCCAACGGCCCCGATCACGACAAGCTGGTCCGCGCCAAGAGCTTGCTGCGTAAAGCCAAACAAATTCGCATCGATGAGGGCAAATTGAAAGTAATGCGCAACGAATTCGCCGGTTTGCTGAGACAACAGTCGCAAACGCGTAAGCCATGAGCAACCCGACCCGACCGGCGGAACTGTTTCCGCTCATCCTAGGCTCCACGGTACACGACATTAAAAACTCGCTGAGCAACGTAACCCGTTTGCTGCAGCACTTGGCCGAACGTTCGGCGCTGGCACAAACCGGCGACTTCAAACAATTGCAGTTCGAAACCAGCCGTATCAACCATAGCTTGATGCAGCTGTTGGTCATGTACAAAATCGACTGTCAGGCCTTCGGACTGCAGATCGATGAATACCCCGCCATCGACATTTTAAAAGAAGCCGCGGCCCAACAAGGTACACTGGAGCAACTTAACGGACAGCGTATCGAAATCGACTGCGACCGGAATTTGCTATGCTATTGCGATTTTCAGCATGTCGGCAGCGCGCTGGGAGCCGTATTGAACAACGCGCAACGCTATTCCCGGCGGCGCATCCTGTTATCGGCCGGCGAACACGCCGGATTTTGCCGGTTTTGTATCGAAGACGACGGTAACGGCTACCCGGAACACTGGCTGAAAGCCGATTTGCGTAACCCGGGCGGCAACGATTGGTTGCACGGCAATACCGGTTTGGGAATGTATTTCGCCGCCGAGATTGCCGCGTTTCACCAGAACCGCAGCCTGCGCGGCTATGCCAGTATCGATAACGCAAGCCGCTTCGGCGGGGCGCGATTTTGTTTATTTTTGCCGTGACCTAAACGGCCCGACCCAAACACAGCACTTATGACCATCTTAGTCACCGGCGGAGCCGGCTTCATCGGTAGCAACTTCGTCTTGGATTGGCTGGCCGCCAACGACGAAGCGCTAGTCAACGTCGACAAACTGACTTATGCCGGCAATCCGGAAAACCTGACCTCGCTGCAAGGCGATCCGCGGCATTTATTCGTGCAAGCCGACATCGGCGATTTTGCGCGGTTGTCGGCCTTATTGCGCGATCACGCCATTCGTGCAGTCGTCAATTTCGCCGCCGAATCGCACGTAGACCGCTCCATCCACGGCCCGGAAGACTTTATTCAAACCAATATCGTCGGCAGTTTTCGATTGCTGGAAGCGGTGCGCGGCTATTGGCACGAACTGCCGCAAGACGCCAAACTGGCCTTCCGTTTTTTGCACGTTTCCACCGACGAGGTATACGGATCGCTGGAAAAAACCGATCCGCCGTTCACGGAGCGCAATCAATACCAACCCAACAGCCCTTATTCCGCCAGCAAAGCCGCCAGCGACCACCTGGTACGGGCCTACCACCATACCTACGGTCTACCGGTGCTGACCACCAATTGCTCCAATAACTACGGCCCTTACCATTTTCCGGAAAAATTGATTCCGCTATGTATCCAAAACGCGCTAGCGGGCAAGCCCTTGCCGATATACGGCGACGGCCGGCAAATCCGCGACTGGTTGTACGTGAAAGACCATTGCAGCGCCATTCGCACCGTACTGGCAAAAGGCAAAGTCGGCGAGATCTACAACATCGGCGGCTGGAACGAAAAAGCCAACCTGGATGTGGTGCATACCCTGTGCCGCATCCTGGACGAACTGCAACCGCGTCCGGACGGACTATCCTACGCCGAGCAAATCACCTTCGTCACCGATAGGCCCGGCCACGACCGCCGTTACGCCATCGATGCCGGCAAATTGCAGCGGGAATTGGGCTGGCAGCCGGCTGAAACCTTCGAAACCGGCATTCGAAAAACGGTCGGCTGGTACCTCGAACATCAAGACTGGGTGCAAAACGTACTGTCCGGCGATTACCAATCCTGGCTGGAAAAAAATTATGCCGGCCGCGGATAAGCCGATGAAAATCCTATTGCTGGGAAAAAACGGCCAAGTCGGCTGGGAGTTACAACGCAGCTTGGCGCCACTGGGCGAATTGATCGCGCTGGACCGCGCTTCCAATCCCTACTGCGGCGACTTGAGCCGACCGGCCGCCGTTGCCCAATCGGTACTCGAGATAAAACCCGACGTCGTCGTCAACGCCGCGGCTTATACCGCGGTCGACAAAGCGGAATCCGAAGCCGATTCGGCCCGGACCGTGAATGCCGACGCACCGGCGGAACTGGCCCGCGCCGCCAAACTTTGCGGCGCTTGGTTGCTGCACTACTCCACCGATTACGTGTTCGACGGCAGCGGCAGCGTACCTTGGCGCGAACAAGATCCCGTCGCACCGTTAAACGTTTACGGCCGCAGCAAATTAGCCGGCGAGCAAGCCATCCGGGCCTCCGGCTGCCGACATCTGATTTTTCGTACCAGCTGGGTTTATGCGGCACGCGGACAAAACTTCGCCAAAACCATGTTGCGTCTGGCGGCGGAACGCGAGGAACTGAGCGTCATCGCCGACCAATTCGGTGCGCCCACCGGCGCGGAGCTGCTGGCCGATGTCAGCGCGCATGCGCTGCGACATGCCGTCTGCCACAACGACGTCAGTGGCGTCTATCACCTGACCGCCGGCGGCGCGACCAGCTGGTTTGACTATGCAGCGCACGTCTTTGCCTACGCCCGGCAGTGCGGCATACCGCTAAAGCTTACGGAAACCGGGTTGCGTCCGATTTCGACCGAGCAATACCCTACCCCAGCCCGAAGACCGCTCAATTCCCGGCTGGATACCAACAAACTCCGTACCGCGTTCGGCTTGGCATTACCGGATTGGCAATCCGGCGTCGATCGCATGCTGACGGAACTCTACGGGCGTTAACCATGAACACACGCAAAGGCATCATCTTGGCCGGCGGCTCCGGCACCCGGCTTTATCCGGTCACCAAAGCGGTTTCCAAACAATTATTGCCGATTTACGATAAACCGATGATTTACTACCCGCTCAGCACCTTGATGTTGGCCGGAATCCGGGAGATTTTGATTATCTCGACGCCGCAAGACACCCCGCTGTTCCAACAGTTGCTCGGAGACGGCAGCGACTGGGGAATCGCCTTGCAATACGCGGTACAGCCCAGTCCGGACGGATTGGCCCAAGCGTTCGTCATAGGCCGCGATTTTATCGGCAACTCTCCCAGCGCCTTGGTATTGGGCGACAATATTTTTTACGGACAGGATCTGCACCGGCTACTGCAAAATGCCAATCTGCGCAGCGAGGGCGCCACGGTATTCGCCTATCACGTACAAGACCCCGAACGCTACGGCGTGGTCAGTTTCGATGCCGAAGGCAAAGCCGTATCCCTGGAAGAGAAGCCGGCCCAACCCAAAAGCAATTACGCGGTCACCGGCCTGTATTTTTACGACCGGCAAGTCGTCGACATCGCCGCCGAATTAAAGCCCTCGGCCCGCGGCGAACTGGAAATCACCGACGTCAACAAAACCTATCTGCAACGGCAGCAGCTTGCTGTTGAGATCATGGGCCGCGGCTACGCCTGGCTGGATACCGGCACCCACGGCAGCCTGATCGAAGCCGGCAACTTCATCGAAACCATAGAGACCAGGCAAGGCTTGAAGATCGCCTGTCCGGAAGAAATCGCCTGGCGCAACGGCTGGATAGACGACGCCAAAATCGAACAACTAGCCCTGCCCCTGGCGAAAAACGGCTACGGCCAATATTTGTTGAATCTACTCAAACAACAGGTGTTTTAATGCAAGCCCAGCCATTGAATATCCCTGAAGTCGTATTGCTGACCCCAGCGGTGTTCGGAGACGACCGCGGCTTTTTTTTCGAAAGCTTTAACCGCCAACGCTTCGCCGAGCTGACCGGCGTCGCATGCGAATTCGTGCAAGACAACCATTCCAAATCGCAACGCGGCGTATTGCGCGGCCTGCATTATCAACTGCCGCCCAAGGCCCAAGGCAAACTGGTCAGGGTGGTAGCCGGCCAAGTATTCGACGTGGCGGTCGACATACGCAAAAGTTCGCCCACATTCGGCCAATGGGTGGGTGCACTGCTATCGGCGGACAACAAAAATCAACTGTGGATTCCACCCGGTTTCGCCCACGGATTCGTCACTCTATCCGACAGCGCGGAGTTTTTGTACAAGACCACCGATTATTACAGCCCGGAAAATGAACGGGCCATAGCCTGGAACGATCCCGTCATCGGCATCGAATGGCCGATCGATTATGCACCGGCCTTATCCGGCAAGGATCAAGCAGCCTCAAGCTTCCTAGCCGCGGACTATTTCCCGTAACGCGCAAACAGCGCCAGGCATAGCTTTGGTGCGGATAGGCCGACCAACAAAAACGCTCGGCTGGCACATAGCTTGGTGTGTGCCACAGACAAGCGTCGATAAACGCTTCTGCAACTCGCTTTTCTAAGCCGCCTGTGCGGCGGCGGACGAGTATTTTGCCCCATTTGTCGTGCCGAGATTTTTCTAAGCCGCCTGTGCGGCGGCGGACGCAGACGGCTCGGTATCTTACCGGGCGCAGGTTTTCTAAGCCGCCTGTGCGGCGGCGGACCATCTTGGACCGTTGTAGTATTGTGGAAACCATTTCTAAGCCGCCTGTGCGGCGGCGGACTTCGACACTTCGTCCGGATGCACGTCGGCCTTTTTCTAAGCCGCCTGTGCGGCGGCGGACAATGCTTTGGCTGCCGACATTCGTACACTACTTTTCTAAGCCGCCTGTGCGGCGGCGGACCGAATCCGCCCGGCGTGTTGTGCTGCTCTATATTTCTAAGCCGCCTGTGCGGCGGCGGACTATAACGCCCGCACGGTAGAGGTGCGGCAGGATTTCTAAGCCGCCTGTGCGGCGGCGGACCCGGTACGGCCACAAACGCCATGGGTTCATTTTTTCTAAGCCGCCTGTGCGGCGGCGGACTAATCTATGAGCCAATCGACTAGCGTTAGCCTTTTCTAAGCCGCCTGTGCGGCGGCGGACTAGCGCTAGAAATTCTAGCGGCGGAAGAAAAATTTCTAAGCCGCCTGTGCGGCGGCGGACAATTAATCATGACTTTTTTGAATGAGCCGCTTTTTCTAAGCCGCCTGTGCGGCGGCGGACTAATCTATGAGCCAATCGACTAGCGTTAGCCTTTTCTAAGCCGCCTGTGCGGCGGCGGACTAGCGCTAGAAATTCTAGCGGCGGAAGAAAAATTTCTAAGCCGCCTGTGCGGCGGCGGACAATTAATCATGACTTTTTTGAATGAGCCGCTTTTTCTAAGCCGCCTGTGCGGCGGCGGACTATCTGGCCTGCGACGTGTACGACGACATCCATTTCTAAGCCGCCTGTGCGGCGGCGGACGGTTGCAGCTCTGGCACCACACACCGGCTTAATTTCTAAGCCGCCTGTGCGGCGGCGGACCGAGCCGTGCCGTCGTTCCAATAGATCACCAATTTCTAAGCCGCCTGTGCGGCGGCGGACGTTATGACATTGCGGGTAGTGTGTTCGCTCACTTTCTAAGCCGCCTGTGCGGCGGCGGACCAACGCCGGATTCCACAAGCTCATCGGGTAATTTTCTAAGCCGCCTGTGCGGCGGCGGACATTGAGCCGGCCGTAAAAACTTTCCAGTAAGTTTTCTAAGCCGCCTGTGCGGCGGCGGACGAAATCGCCTATCGCTGCCGAATGCGTTTATCTTTCTAAGCCGCCTGTGCGGCGGCGGACGAGCTGTCCGACGTGGTTGAGCACACGGTTAATTTCTAAGCCGCCTGTGCGGCGGCGGACAAATTACTATACGCGCTACCGTCGCCACCAATTTTCTAAGCCGCCTGTGCGGCGGCGGACTATCTGAGCGCCGGTGATTCGCTCAATTATTTTTTCTAAGCCGCCTGTGCGGCGGCGGACGAACTGATGACGCCTGGATTCGCCTTGGTAATTTTCTAAGCCGCCTGTGCGGCGGCGGACCATCGCCGATCAGTAACTCGGTCGATTGCATCTTTCTAAGCCGCCTGTGCGGCGGCGGACGGATGCGCCTTACTGCGCGGCACGCTCTCTTTTTTCTAAGCCGCCTGTGCGGCGGCGGACCTTCACTTGAGAAAGCCCTAAGTCAAACTTTTTTTCTAAGCCGCCTGTGCGGCGGCGGACTTGAGGACAATATTCCGATGCCGGCTGTTAAATTTCTAAGCCGCCTGTGCGGCGGCGGACACGATTCAATAATGACGGTGTGCCGACCTGCTTTTCTAAGCCGCCTGTGCGGCGGCGGACCAATTTTAATGCTTCAAAAAGTTGCGCGCGACTTTCTAAGCCGCCTGTGCGGCGGCGGACTGTTATCTGAAAAAATAGCTAGATTGGTCACATTTCTAAGCCGCCTGTGCGGCGGCGGACCAATTTGGTTTGCCTTGGCTGGATTTGACAATTTTCTAAGCCGCCTGTGCGGCGGCGGACAAAGGACGACATACGCATGGCTGTGGCCGGAATTTCTAAGCCGCCTGTGCGGCGGCGGACCGCCTGTTTTCTCTTCTCTGTAGCCAAAAAATTTTCTAAGCCGCCTGTGCGGCGGCGGACACTCCCTTCTGCCGGTCTTGGTCCGATCAACTTTTCTAAGCCGCCTGTGCGGCGGCGGACATTTTTGGCTAAGTAATCTAATCTGTGGGGTTTTTCTAAGCCGCCTGTGCGGCGGCGGACTTGGATGATTTTTATGAGTTGGTTTGTAAAATTTTCTAAGCCGCCTGTGCGGCGGCGGACGCTTATCGCAATGATATTTTGCGCACGTGGTTTTTCTAAGCCGCCTGTGCGGCGGCGGACCATCGTGCGTGCCGACAGTTAGCGGACACGTCTTTCTAAGCCGCCTGTGCGGCGGCGGACTAGATCAGCACCTGCTAGATCAGCACTTGTTATTTCTAAGCCGCCTGTGCGGCGGCGGACTATGGCTGAATTATTAGCGGCTCCTAATTATATTTCTAAGCCGCCTGTGCGGCGGCGGACTAGCCGGCGTTGCCGGTATTACGATCAATACGTTTCTAAGCCGCCTGTGCGGCGGCGGACGGCGGATCCAATCGAGCCGGCGCCGCCGGCGGTTTTCTAAGCCGCCTGTGCGGCGGCGGACAGATAATCTATATCTTTATATGTGATTCTATGCTTTCTAAGCCGCCTGTGCGGCGGCGGACGAATCAATTGTCTAATAGCTTATTTCATGATATTTCTAAGCCGCCTGTGCGGCGGCGGACGGTTTAGCTAATCCATTAAAATTGCATTTTAATTTCTAAGCCGCCTGTGCGGCGGCGGACCTATGAGAAATACTGTTGAGCAGGCAGTTATCTTTCTAAGCCGCCTGTGCGGCGGCGGACGGGGTAATTATGGCTGAAGCACAAATGGCGGCTGTTTCTAAGCCGCCTGTGCGGCGGCGGACGCCTGCTCCATGCCGGTGTTCTGGCCGATGGCTTTCTAAGCCGCCTGTGCGGCGGCGGACGGCCACCACGGCCGTGGCTGATAACTCGCAACTTTCTAAGCCGCCTGTGCGGCGGCGGACAAGCGTGTATACCATATTTTGCGCGCCGGCTATTTCTAAGCCGCCTGTGCGGCGGCGGACCGAGCGATGCTGCTGTAGCCGGTCGAGGTACCTTTCTAAGCCGCCTGTGCGGCGGCGGACTCGCCGACCGGTGTGGCATAGTCGACGGCAAATTTCTAAGCCGCCTGTGCGGCGGCGGACAGCGGGATTATGGGCATCGCGCTTATCGGTTTTTTCTAAGCCGCCTGTGCGGCGGCGGACCGCACGCTATGCAATATCCGGTTATATTAGCCTTTCTAAGCCGCCTGTGCGGCGGCGGACAGACTTGAGTTCACCCGACGCGTTAGATAACTTTTCTAAGCCGCCTGTGCGGCGGCGGACTGGTAAAAGCCGGTACTATTTTAATTTCGGACTTTCTAAGCCGCCTGTGCGGCGGCGGACTTGATTCGACGAATTAGTTGCTTGAGTCAATCTTTCTAAGCCGCCTGTGCGGCGGCGGACGGTGTCATCAAACCTTTGCGGCCGCGTGTGCCTTTCTAAGCCGCCTGTGCGGCGGCGGACTTCGACATTGGCGCCAAACCGGCTAACAATTTTTTCTAAGCCGCCTGTGCGGCGGCGGACGACTAAATAAAAAACAGGAAAAAACCATGGACTTTCTAAGCCGCCTGTGCGGCGGCGGACCATGTTGATTCGTGGGCGCAATTCGGGCTGGCTTTCTAAGCCGCCTGTGCGGCGGCGGACCATTGCCGGCAGCGACATTGAAAACAACATGTTTTCTAAGCCGCCTGTGCGGCGGCGGACTCGCAGCGTTGTTGACAATAATATTACCGGTCTTTCTAAGCCGCCTGTGCGGCGGCGGACAATTTAATCAATTTTTCCTATTCAATTTTGCATTTCTAAGCCGCCTGTGCGGCGGCGGACAATGAAGTCATTAGTAACTTCAGCAATATGTGTTTCTAAGCCGCCTGTGCGGCGGCGGACGGCCCTGGATTATCGCTTTCCGGCACCACATATTTCTAAGCCGCCTGTGCGGCGGCGGACACATGATTGAACGAAGCCGTTTCTGTTGGTAATTTCTAAGCCGCCTGTGCGGCGGCGGACGATAACGCGTCTTTTATGGTGGCTTTGCCGTCTTTCTAAGCCGCCTGTGCGGCGGCGGACCGAATCCGCCCGGCGTGTTGTGCTGCTCTGTATTTCTAAGCCGCCTGTGCGGCGGCGGACAATCGCTAATTATCAAACGGCAATATCGTTGTTTTCTAAGCCGCCTGTGCGGCGGCGGACACCACGGATTTTGGTAACTCTGTGGAGTTTGTCTTTCTAAGCCGCCTGTGCGGCGGCGGACTCCGACTATACCGCTGATAAAATCGGCTTCTTTTTCTAAGCCGCCTGTGCGGCGGCGGACTTAAATAACCCTGTAATTATAGGCGGCGGTTTTTTCTAAGCCGCCTGTGCGGCGGCGGACCGGAGATAGCCATCTGTAATTGATCTCGTATATTTCTAAGCCGCCTGTGCGGCGGCGGACGGACATATTCCAAACTATATTGCCGCGGACATTTTCTAAGCCGCCTGTGCGGCGGCGGACATTCGGCTGTTAAGCGCGCTGTCGCTCGAAATTTTCTAAGCCGCCTGTGCGGCGGCGGACTAAATGCGAGCTAAACCGCACATCGCTATTGTTTTCTAAGCCGCCTGTGCGGCGGCGGACGACAACTGTGCGAACATCTTTAGAACCATCTTGTTTCTAAGCCGCCTGTGCGGCGGCGGACAAAGAACCATTGCGACGCCGAAGGCGTGGCACTTTCTAAGCCGCCTGTGCGGCGGCGGACTAGAATCGCCGACTTGCGGCATTGGCATAATCTTTCTAAGCCGCCTGTGCGGCGGCGGACTGGGAATGATTGTTCCCATAGCGGCGTCATGCTTTCTAAGCCGCCTGTGCGGCGGCGGACGGTGTCGGTAAAAAAGCCCAAGCCTACGCCGACTTTCTAAGCCGCCTGTGCGGCGGCGGACGCCGCGGCATTCAGCGCGTCGTACAAGGCATTTTTCTAAGCCGCCTGTGCGGCGGCGGACACGTGGACGCTAGCTTGCAAGGCGATATCAACTTTCTAAGCCGCCTGTGCGGCGGCGGACGGCGAACACTTTAGAACCAGCGCCCGCGGCATTTTCTAAGCCGCCTGTGCGGCGGCGGACATTCGTTCAGGACGATATCGTGTCCGGCTTGTTTTCTAAGCCGCCTGTGCGGCGGCGGACATTGGTTGCGAGCGTTTTTGGCGCATTTTCACGTTTCTAAGCCGCCTGTGCGGCGGCGGACTGATTATAAATAAACGGGAAGCCGGTTGCGACAAGGGTTGCGGGCGATTTGACCTATTTTCACCATCCGCAAAACCCTTAGCCGTAACCGGCTGATTTAGTTCACATTGTTAAAGAGCGCAAAAAATTTGGTCAAAATTCCGGTACGGTCGCAACACTGCTCAGGCCGTAGGCGCTGAAACCGCCGGCCACCGGCGCGACGACCTCGGTTTTGGCGATCCACAAACAAAACGTCTGGCCGCCGCTCAAGCTTTGCAAGCGAATGAACGGCCACGGCACGGAGGGCTTGAGCATGTCGCAATAGCGAAATGACAGCGGGTACGCGGGGTTCTCGCCCGCCTCTCGCAGTTCCACCGTCATGTTCAGCGCGGTCGCCAAATCCAGGCCGTGGCGCTTGGCGTAGCGCCGTGCCAGCCGCTCGGGATTGGTCTTGGGCTGCACCCGCCGGTAAACCGCATACCCGAGCAGCTTGTCCGGCACCGCCCGGATGCCGGTGCAATGCACATAGTCGCTAAGACGCGCCAAGCGCTGCTGCGCGGAGAAGCGTTCCAGAGTAGCTTCATCCTCGGCAAACAGGCGGCATTTGTCGCCCAGGCCAAGTCGCTTGCCATCCGCGCGGTATTTGGGAAATCCGACACCAATGGCGCCGCGTTTATCCGCATCCAACATTTCGACAAAACCCAAGTGCAACTGCTGGAATACTTTGGACCACAAAAAATTCAGCCCGACTTCGGGATCGGGCAGCAAGGTGATTTCCAAATAAAAGCGCATGGCTCAATCCTTGCCGCTTTCGCCGAACACGCCGCCGCGCACCAGAACCGCCATCACGTAATGCTGCTCGGTTTGGCTTAGTTCGCCGCCGCGCGCGAAGCGGTCGAACAGCGTATAAAAATCGGCCTTGGCTTTAGGCGTGCGGAAGGCTTTACCCAAATTAGTCACCGCGCCATAGGGTTCGACGGCAATCGGGCCGATGTACGGGCTGTCTTCATCCACCGGATACCAGGTGTCGATGCTGCGTAGCGCGTTGCCGATTTTTTGCGAGTGCATGCCGGCCACGCCGTCGATGTGATAGAGGATTTTGCTTTTTTTGGATTTGCTGTTGCCTTTGTCCAGCACCAATTCTTCGCTGGGGTAGACATCCTGCGCTTGACCGACTTGGGCATAGGCATCGACGGTCAATAGCAAAAATTCGGTCTGGCCGCTGAGGGCGGCGGCGATTTTGTCGGCCAACGCGGCGACATCGGAGTGGTTGTGGTCGAAGTCTTTCAAATTAAAGGCTTTAGAGTCGAAGGTCCACGCAGTTTGTTGTCCTTCGTTACGGACGCTGACCACCACTTCGATGCGCTCGGCACCCACGCGATTGCGCCACAGGAAACGGGCGTTGGCCAGGTTGGTGGCGTAGCGTTTGGCCAGTTCCTTAAAGCCTTCGGCCTGGATATAGGCGTCGGCGGCCTGTTGATAACTGGCGGCAAATTCGGCGCTGTTGCAGGCTGATGGTTTTTCGACGCCGCTCAGCACTTTTAGGGTGAAGCTGAGTTTCAAGGTGTCGTGCTCGCTACCCAACGCGCAACTGTCCACGGTTTGCAGGTTGGGCTTTTCGACTTCGGCGTCCAATTTAGCCGGGTCGTCTTGCAGGGCTTTTTTCAGGCGGTTGGAGATGGTGCCGCGCACCGATTTTTCTTGCAGTTTCAACGGCAAGGATTGAAATAGCGGCACCTTTTCTTCTTCAGGCTTTCTCGCTTGTTCATCAAAATACTTTTTTAACAACTCGGGGTTTCTACGAAGAGCATCGGTGGTACGCCCCTCTTCCCAGCGGGTGCCGTAAAGCCGGCCATCGGACGGCACCAGTTTTTTTTCGAAAGCCAGTACGGTTGCAGCGGCGATTTTGTCTGTTTTTGCCATGATGTTGTCCTTGCCGTTAAGCGTTGCGGGGGTGTTGTTCGATTAGATAGAAATTGTTGTCGGCGTCGTAGCGGCCGCGCCAAAGCAGGTCATCCAACCGTTTAAGCCGGTAAGGCATGACGAATTCGCCCAAGGTGACCAGACTTTCTGCGAAACGGTGCGGGGTATGCGGATCGCGCTGCTGCTCGGCAAGACCCAGTTCGCCGACACCGTGAAAGCCGGTGGCAATCGGTACCAGCCAACCTTTGGTTTTACGCTCGGCGCTCCACATCACTTGCCCGTCTGCATCGATTTGACTGCGGTGGTGGACGGTTAAATAGTCCAGCATGGCATCGATGGCGTCCTGACCTTCTCGCATGGCCTCGGCCATTAATTCGCGGCGTTCCAGCAACACGTAGCCGGGCATCAGTTTGCGAGTCAGTTTGCCGAATTCGATGTCGCCGTCGATTTTCAGCAATTCGGGGTTGCCGAAAGACAGGATGTCGCCGCCGGCCAGTTTCATCGTGGTTAAGTGATGCCGCACGGCGGCTAAAAAGGCATCGGTATCGCCCATACCGACGCCTTGGTATTCGATCGCCAAGGTGACATTGAGATGGCAGCGGGCTTCTTCGATGAAAGACGGCCGTTCGCCGGTTTTGTCCAACGGATTGCCGGTGCCGACGATAGACTGCACGTAATCGCCGCGGCCTTGGTAGGTTTGCAGATCGATTTGATGGCAAGACACGGCGCAAGCGCTAAAGCGCAGTTCGGTGAACGACGCGGCATTAAGCTTGCGCTGCAAAGCATGCACGCCGCCCAGCCAGGCCGTCATCGCCGGAAAGCCGATGGTGTAAGGGCTGGATAGCGCATTGGCATTGTGGACTTTCAGGCGCGGGACGATTAAAAAGCGGTTCATCGCAGCACCTCCCGGTGTTCGGCAAGCAACTGTCGAAACGCCCTGGATTCCGGATCGCCGATGGGGATGGCTTTTTGCTCGCCGACAGCTTTTTTATAGGCGATTCCCAGCCACGACACCACGGCAACGATGATTTCGTCCAGCCAATCGTCTTCGCTGTCGCGCCGCTGAGCGTTTGCCGCGTCCAGCCAGATTTTTTGCACCGGCGGTAATGCACTGGTTTCCGACCAGCCGCCGGGCAGTTCCCGAATCGCCCAGACTTTCTCCATGACTTGTTCGACGATCTGCAAAATCCAGTAATCCCGACCCTCACGCACGTCGATGTTGTTAGGCACAGTGTCGAGAAACAATTTATGTAGGGCTTTGAATTTGTCCTGATAATCCTTGAGATACAGACTTTGCAGGAAGAAATTAGTCTTCAGCGCCTGCGTGGCACGCAGTTCCAAAGTCGGCGGCAGCGACGCCAGTAGATAGGCGGTGCCGCCGTTTTGATTGTTCAACACGCTGATGTTTTGCGGTTTGGTGCCGCCGAAGCCGATCACGGTCAGGTTGTAGAGTTCATCGAAGCCTTGTTCGTGATGGATTTGATTGCGGCGGTCGCTGCGGGCTTGTTTGGCGGCCTCGGAAAAACGCAATACGTTGATGCGTTCCTTGAGCTTGAACATCAGCCCGGACGGCGTCAGCACGGATAGCAAATGGTAGCCGTCGTCGACCGGGAAATAGACTTGTTTGATTTTTTCCGAGGTTTTGACCGTTTCCGCAGCGCCGGATTTGATGCTCAGCAAGCCTTGCCGCAGGTCCTGGAAGGCTGTCGGTATATTGAATTGTTGTCTGATCAGTGGGGTATCCTGTTCGAGATGCCCCAACACCGTTTGTCCGTCGCTCAGCGGCAAGGATAGAAATTTGTGGACGTCCAGCGCCGCGGCGTTGCCGAACACGTCGAATTCGGCGGCAACGTTACCGGTGCGCAGATAGCCGTCCGCTTTACGCTCGGCGTCGGCTATGACCGAACTGGTTTTGGCTCCGGGATGGCTGAATTTTCCGGGATGTGTGACCATCGCCAATTGTCCTGCCCGCTTGGCGGCGTCCGGCAACCAATTCGCCAAGTCGAATTTATCGGCAGCGGTGCGTTCGATGTCTTGTTGCTCGGCTTCGGTTTTGGATATTTTGAGCTTTTCCTTAAGCCAAGTGACTTTGCGTTCAGACAAGTAGGCTTGTATAGCGGGGTCCAACATATAACCTCTCCTTTCAGAATACGTGACGATGCAATTGTAGCCGAACCTAATTTATAAACAACCTGTATAGTTGAAAACTTTTTAATTAAAAATTTCTTGCTCGATTCGCAAAGTCATGATTAAAATAGCCCCACTGCTGAACAAGCAGCTTAGAAATGTATTGTTGAAACTTTTTAATTTGCTTTTGACGCCGAACAGGCGGCTTATAGGTTTTCACCTCGCTTTGTATGCTTTAAGGCCTACAAAGTAAGCGAATTTACCGCGCAATGTGGGTACAATATTCCCATTATATTGCGCGGTGGTGACGTATGAAAACCGAAATTAATAAGCAAGACATGCTGAAAATCCGCATGGATGCCAGCACATTACAGCTGCTCGAGCAGGCCCGAAGCTATGTCGGCTTGGACAAAAGCAAGTTCATCCGCCAAAGCATTCGGGAAAAAGCCCAAGCCGTCATCGCCGAGCATGAACAAACCCGGTTCAGCGCGGAGGACTGGCGGCTGTTTTTTGAGTTGCTGGATAACCCGCCGGAGCCGACCGAACGCATGAAAAAAGCTTTGCAGACCTACAACAACATCGTTGCCGATGAAGTTTGAGCGGTTACAACCCGAGCTGCATGACCGAAAAGCTTTCGATTGCGGCAATGCGTCGCTCAATCTGTATCTGCGGCAATTTGCCAATCAGGACCAAAATCGCGGCTTGTCCCGCGTGTACGTGCTGGCCGAACAGCGGCGAATCGTCGGGTATTACTCGCTCAGCGCGTATTCGGTGGCGACCGACGCGTTAGCGGACCAAACCCGAACCGGCGCTTATCGCGAATTGCCATTTTTGTTGTTGGGCCGTCTGGCCGTCGATCAAGCGTTTCAAGGCCAAGGCTTGGGCGACGCGTTGATTATTCACGCCTTCAAAACCACCGTGGAAGCCGCCGAAAAAATCGGTATCTTCGGCATGATCGTCGATGCCAAGGACGAACGCGCCGCCGGTTTTTACGAACACTTTGGCTTTAAACGCCTGAACGCCAGCAAAAACCGTTTGGTACTGCCGTTTTCGGCCATCAAAAAAGCGATTCAAGTTTAGTTTAGTGCCTGAGTTCTGATTGACTGGCGAATCTGGCGGTATTACTATTTATGGATAGTAATACCGGAGATTTTTTATGCACAAATTAACCAGCAAAAGACAGGTGACCTTGCCGCAGAGCGTTTGCAATGCCATTGCCTTGCAGCCCGGCGATTATGTGGAAGTGTTTGCTCGCGACGGCATTGCGCACATCGTCAAAATGAATTCCGATAGTTTGGCCGGTAAGTTTCGCGATTTGCTCAAAGACAAAACCTTCCCTTCCGCGGAAGAAATCGAAGATGCGTTGAAAAAACGTGCCACGGAAAAATTTCTAGCCGATGATCGCGGTTGATACCAACGTCCTACTGCGGTATTTGTTCCAACCGGTCGACGCCAGAAATCCGCAATGGCAGGTCAAACAAGCTGTGGCGGTGATCGAGCAGGCCGACAAGGTGTTCGTCTCGGCCATTGTGCTTGCCGAAATGGAATGGGTGCTGGAAAGCGTATTCCAATGTAGCCGCAAGGAAATTCACACCGTCATCCGCGAGTTGGCCTGCAACACAAAATTCCAATTCGAAGATTGGTCGGTGTTGCACTGCGCATTGCTGGATTATCTGGAGTTTCCAGCGGTTGATTTGTCGGATTGCTTGATTGCCAGAACCGCGCAAAAAGCCGGTGCGACCACGTTATATACCTTCGAAAACAATAAGAAATTGGGGGCCTTGCCGGTAGCGACCAGCTTGCGGCCAGAAGGATCGTAGACAGGCATTCCCGGCGCTAATCTTTACCAAGCTTCCAAAAGCCCAATTGCTCGCAATAAGCAAACACAAAACGCTCGCCAGTCAGCAGGTCATTGTCGTCGATCCGCACATTGATTTCGCCGTAACGCAACGCCGCCTCGGTTGACGACCAACCCTTTTCCTCGGCCTGTTTTTCGAGCAGCTCGGCATAATCCCGATACAGCCACCATCTCTCCTTTTCTAAGTCGGTTAATTCCGCTCGCTGGATTTTGTAAGTATTTTCAACGGTATTGGTGCCGCCTTGCGGTAGTTTTTCGACGAACTGCCAATCGGCTTGTTCGTCCGGCAGGTCGAATAAAATCCGCTGCTTATCGGATTGGCGAAATGGCGTCAGATGTTGCGGCAAGGCCGTCAACCACCAGCATCCGCTAAGCCAGCCTTGCAAGCTTTCCGGGCCTTGTTTACCGTAGCGGGTCAGCAAATTCTGAATGCAGTGGTGTTCCAGATCGGCCAGATTCTCGGCCGGACGGAGTTCGGCGTTGCTTCGAATACGCGGCGCGGCGGTGATAGCCTGCAATTGTTCAGAGGGGATCAACCGTTTCAGGTCATGCGTTGCCAGCCGCTGGCGCGGGCTTTCGAAGCCCGGTCGGCAAAAGGCCGGCAGATCGTCGCCTTGCAACAGCGCTTTCAAATTGTATTGCAGCAAACCGATATTCGGCGCTTTCGGCGTGTGTGGTCGATGCCGCAACACCCGCCCGGCCAACTGGATGATGGAGCGATAAGACGACGGCTCGACCACCGCCCAATCGAAATCGTGGTCGCGGCCGACTTCCTCGACTGGCGTCGCTACCAGGATGAAAATCAAGTTGTCGGCTTGGCAGCAGTCGATATGCCGGCGGATTACAGAGTCGTCGAACACGGCGGTGGGCTGGTCGCGTTTTAACACCGCATCCAGATGCCGTTCCTGTTCGTGTCGCAGTAACAAGACCTGCTGACTATGGTAGGCCATGATGCGGATCTCGACGTCGTGCGGCCAATCCTGCGCTTGCGCCAGATAACGGGTCAATGCGATGCAGGGCGGAATGTTCGCCAGCCGCACCACGCCGAACGAAATCCGTTTTCCTCTGTACGGGTCCGGTTCGGCATGGCGGCGATGCTGATCGACGACGGCTTGTTGCATCGTCTTAAAATAAGCCTGTTCGAGTGTTTGGTCGTTATCCTCCGACGGAGAAAAATCGACGATCTCGGCGATGCGTTTGGCGGGGTTTTGCCGGACGTTTTGCAGCCTGGCGCTACGTTTTTCGACGAAACCCCAATGCGTTTGCCGATATGCTTGAATGTCGGCATTTTGCAGTGTAGCAATTTCGCAGTCCGATTCGTCAAGCCAGGCACAGCCGATTTGGCTGTTCAAGCCGCGAGCCTGGGCAAACAAACGCCAACCTTCGCGGTAGGCGTTGAAATAACCTTCGGCCAAGGCCGGCGGTATCGTCGCCGAGGAAATCATCACCTTGCAGCCGGACATGCCGGCCAGATGAATCAAGCGACCGATGGCAATCAAATCGTCGCCGTCAAAGTCGTCGATTTCGTCGATGACCAAATCCGACGACATCAGCCGTAAGCTCGGCAAGATGTAACGCCCGCCGCGCCGGGTCTCGGTAGCCGCCATCAAATGATCGATGGTGCAGGCCAGCACCGGGGCATAGAGGAATTTTTGCTTGCGCTGATCGATCTGGCCGGCCCTATCCGTCCATAGGGTGCTTAAGGCGCTGAGAGCTTGGTCGGGAATGTCGAAATCGACCTCGTTGTCGTCCCACCATTCTTCGGCCGATTCCGAGCCGCTTGCCTCGTCAACCCCGCTGGCTTCTGTCTGTTGCCGGGCATGATTATGCAGTTCCAGCACCGCGCGCGAACCGATCAGTACCGCCAATTCGCTGTTATCCAGGCCGATACGCTTGCGGTATTCGTCGCCGGTTTGCAGCGTCAAAGTCCGCAAACCCAGGGCTAAAGCGTAACGCAAACTTTCGCCGTCCTTGGACAAGACTTGCATGATTTTGGCGTTGGCCAGGGTTTTGCCGCAACCGGTGCTAGCCATGTTGACCGCGAAGAAACCGAAACGGGTTTCCGCCAAATTCCGGGTGGTTTTCCAGGCCTTGATGGCCATCACGGCTTGGTCCTGCCAACGAAAACGGGCATCGGCGCTTTTTTGTTTCAGTCGTTTTACGTCGTAAACCGGCGGCGGCTCGGATTCGAACAAAGGCAAGCGGCGAGCGACGGTCGCGGCCTGTTTCGCCACTCGCACCAAGTGTTCGTCCAACAGTTGCTTGGGCTCTCCGTGTTTGTCGGTATTGGCGTAAAGCGGCACGACTTTTTGCCAGTTTTGGTCGGCGTCTTGCGAAGAATAGTTGTGGTCGCCCAGCATCAGGCTCAAACGGCAATAATGCAGCACCAACCGGTAGCTGCCGTCGGCCATCGCTTGTGCCAACATCGGCAGGCAAGCCTGCAATTTGGTCGCCGCGATTTGCAATTGTGTCAGCCAGGGCGCGGACTGGCTGAGCAGACCGTGGGGAAATTCGAAACATTGCTTCAGGCGGTCGGTGTCGGCTTCGTTTTGATAGCCCCAGTCGGCTGTGATGTAGGCGAGGGTTTTGCGTAGATTCGGCGCCGACTCGTCCTGCCATTCTTTGACTTCATCCTTAGTTCTGAAATCAGGCAGTTTGTGGTGCGTGACTACCAGCCAAGCTATCAAACCCGCTGCATCAGGCAGGTTGGCCATCGGTTTATTACCAGTTTGGCGGATGGCTTGCAGGAGTGCGCTTTCATCAATGGCACCGTCCGTCAGAACCCTCAGCCATTGGTCATCTTCGGTCACGCCGTTGATCAAAGCTTTTAGCAGTAATAACGATAGCCACTCGTGCCGCAACGGATCGGGCGGTTGCTTGGACAACAATTTGTTTTGGAAACACAGCGAGGCCTTGCCCCAATCGTGAAACAGCGCAGCAATAGTAGCCAGCGCTTTGATCAAAGGTAAATAGTGCCAATCGCTTTCCCATTGATTGTTTACGACCGATTTTTGCGTGCTGTTGACCGGCACGATACCTGCCGAGTTAAAGCGGCGGCGATTGCCGACTATCCAGACCAATTCGCTCCGGCTCCTTGATCTGATCCAGTGACAGGACACTGCTGTACTTTTCGTCGCCGTCTTCCGTAGTAATTTTTTCACCGCTTGCAAGCCTTCCTCGGTGATCACGGTTTGCCAGGTGTTGTCGCCGATGCGGTTGGCGAAGGCGTCGAGGACGCGGCGGGTGCGGGCCAGGGCTTTCTTCTGGCATTGGCTGACAAAGGTGACCATCATAGGCAATCGTCCAATTTGCGGTTGCGATTCGACGAGCTCATCGCGAACGGCCTTTGAGCTCGGCATTTACGCCCTGAGATACGAACGGCGCTGTAATTTTCATTCATGCCGGTTATTCGTTTTCCCGTAACGCCTGCCGCTTGACCTGCTCGAACATGAAATCCAGCGCTTTGTGCTCGGTGAATTTTTGCAGGATTTGTTGGCGGAACTCCTGCTCGCTCATTTTTTCCTTGGCGCAGACGAAGGCCCAGGGCAGGACGATGGCGTCTTTGACCAGGTCGGCGACGTCGAACACCAGCGCGCCGCGCCGGGTTTTGCCGTGCATCACCGCGAAGCCGTGCGGGATACCCAGCACCCACAGCGTCGTGGCCGCCAGGCCATAAGCCAGGTAGTTGCCGTGGTTCAAAAAGCCGTTGGCGAGATCGCTGGCGGCGTGGTCGCGGCTGAAGTCGACATGTTGGGTGGCTTTGGCGGCATAGCGGTAGAGTTGCTTGGTCAGCAAGGCTTCGCGTTGCAGCAGGTCTCCGGTTTTGCCGGCTTGTTCGACTTGCCCGGCGTAGCCGTCCAGCGCGGCGGCGATGGCGCTGTCGTCGGCGAAAATGTTTTCGGCTTGCAGTTCGCGGTCTTTACCCCAGACCTTGCGGATATAATCGACACGGGCTTGTTGAAAGGCTTTGGCAACGGCCAAGCGTGGCGCGTCGTCAAACCAGAATTGCAGCCAGCCTTGCACGTATTCTGTGGGGCGGTATTCGCTTTGCGGGGTCAGCCATTCGATTTCGCAGCCGCTGAACAAGGGCGTGCCTCCGCCGCCGCAAAAGCCGACCAACACGCCGGCGCCGGCCAGCATGCGCATCGCCGCCTGGGTGATCGAGGTGCCGGTGCCGAGCAGGATCACGGTGGTATTGGCAATCGGGATGTTCCAATACAGGTTTTCGTCCTTGGCTTCGGTCAGGTAGAGTACACGGCCGTCTTTTTGCATCACCCGGCATTTTTCCAGGTAGTAGATGTTGGCGCGCTTGGAGTGCAGGATGGCTTTCAGGTCGGTGAGTTGTTCCATAATCCACTCTTTATTATGCCATGAAAGCATGGCAATCAGTCCGGACAATCAAAAGCGGGGGCAACACCAGCCCGGCTCGAAGGTTAATTCGCGACAAGAGGAGGTCGCTCCCAGCATGATTTAAAGTAATAAACAGCATTGCCACCCATACCCGGTGCACCAACGGCAACACTGTCGCCTAGGCCGACAACGCTATAAGATGACGATCTGCACTGTCATGAGCTAGGCTGGAAAACCCATCTGGCTAACGCGACTGCACCAACCGCCCGTTCAATCCCATTCGAACAGGATCCATTGGTTGATGTTGGTGTTTTTGTCCAAATCGTTTTTCTTGACGTCCATCTGGCCGTCGCCGTTGGTATCCAACAAATAGTAGGGAGGCCCGACTTCCGGCTGCACCTTAATCATGTAAAGACGGCCGTTGCGGCGAAACTCCTGAATGGTGTCTTTGCCTTTACGAATGATCGTAATATCCGGCTCCATTTCCTCCCCGGATTGTACCCGCGGCGGTAGTTCGGGCGGTTCCGGTACGGCCGGCGGCTCTTCCAACGCGTCGTCTGCGTGCGCCGCGGCTAAACTAGCCACGGCAAATCCTAGAGCAAATAGTTGACGAATCATATGCAGTCTTTGTCCGTATTGTCGTGATTGCAATTAACCAGCGAATCCACACTGTAGCAATTTATCGTCGCGCTAGGTTAGTGCAAGCATAAAAAAGGCCGATACTCCCTAACACCAGGAGTATCGGCCCAAAAGATTTAAACGGTTACGCTAACCCCGGCCGCGCAGATATTTTTCCACGCCGGTAGATCTGGCGAATTCGCCGTCTGCCGAAGCAGCCAAGCGATTGACGTAGCGATCGACACCGGATTGATGACCATGCTCGCCAATCTGTAAGCTTTGTTTGGAAACGTATTTGGCCACCCCGGTCGGTTCGCCGGCGTTGCGTTCGCGTACTTCTTGTTCGCGCACATATTTCGCTACCGAACTCAGGCTAACGGCAGGTTTTGCCGCCAACATCTGTTTGGCCAGATAACGGCTCACTCCGGTCATCGCAGGCTGTTGTTTAGCCAACGAAGCTTGCTTGGCCAGGTATTTGGCCACGCCGCTCAACGGCTCTTGCTGGCTTTGCAGTTGCGCTTGTTTGGCCAGATAGCGTGCCACTCCGGTCGGACGGTATAAATCAGCTTTTGCTTGTCTGGCCAGATATTTATCGACGCTAGACCCGTCTACTAGTTCGGCGGCGTCATCGTCGCCAACCACGTCTTGTTCGAGGTCGTTCGCCACTTGCAGGGCTTTTTCTTCCTGCAATCTGGCTTCTTGCTCGAGGTAACGCGCCACGATAGCTGCTGCTGCGGCTTTTTTCGCCGCTAATTCTTGCTCGGCGACAAACTTGGCAACGCCTGTTGCGGGAACGGTTTGCTGCTCGGTTTTTTCCATAGCTTTAAGGTAAGCCGCCACGCCGGTGGTTTTCGGCTGATCTTTTGCGATCACGGTTTGCCGGCTGACGTATTTCGCTACGCCGGTGGTAGCCGGGGCCTCTTTCGCCTGCAATTCGCTTTTCAGCAAATATTTGGCAACTCCGGTCACGCCGGGCGCATCCCCGTCCAGCAAGTGCTGCCGCGTAATGTATTTGGCTACTCCCGTCACCGTATGCACTTCGTGGTCGTGGCGAGTCACATATTTGGCCACTCCGGTTACCGGTGCCTCTTTAGACAGGATGGATTGTTTGATTAGATAACGAGCAACCCGTGAAATAGGATTTTCGTTTTGCTTGGACAAATACTTGTCCACACCGCTGGGTTGAGGTTCCGGTTCCGGCTCGGGTAGCTCGGCAACCGGCTCCTCCTGGATTTCAACAACCGGTTCCGGCCTATTCGCGGCTTCTATCGCCGCCTGCTGAGCTAAATATTTAGCCACGCCGGTCAGCTGGTCCTCGGGAACTTCCACCGGAACCGGCTCCAACTTTTGCAGGTAACGGGCTACGCCTGTCAATTCGGCCGGCTCGGCTGCGGAATCTCTGTCCACCGAACCGCCGCCGCTAGGTTTGTCGAAAAACAAGGGCGGCAGGAAGCCAAACAAGCTATTCATCAAACTGCTTTGTTTCATTTGAGAATACTCCATTCAATAGTAGTGATGCGCAAACGCCCTTAAGCGATAACGCATTTCGTCAACGTACCGCGCCCATGTTTTCTGACTAACTGGCCACAATCGTTCGCGTGTTATGGAATTAATTGGTATCGCTGTATAAAACTTTCGGCTGGAAATTCGCAGCCGGATATTTCGGGTCAACTTCGGCGACTACTCCGCCGGACGCTGCGGCTTGGCTAGCGCAGGGCGCAGCGGCAACAGGAGCCGATTCGGCAGCGGCTTGTTTAACTATCGATTCGTCTTGATATACCACTTTCGGTTGAAAATCGGCAGCCGGGTAATCTTGTGCATTTGCAGCAACGGTTACCAGTAACAAGCCGGCGAACAGTCCTTGGTTCAGAATTGTTTTCATCATGTTGCACACCTCACTCAGTTTAATTATTGCCGGTTTTACCGGAAGTTATCCGGTAAAACCGGCTCCAGCGATTTCGCTTAAGCCTTATTAGAGCACAGCCTCGACGTTGGCGACGACGTTATCGACAGTGAAGCCGAACTCTTTGAAGAGCTGGCCGGCTGGCGCCGATTCGCCGAAACGATCCAGCCCGACGATTTTGCCATGGCTGCCCGCGTATTTCCACCAGCCGTCGCTGACCCCCGCTTCCACGACCACCCGCGCGCTGACGCTAGGCGGCAATACGCTGTCTTTGTAAGCCTGATCTTGGGCTTCGAATACGTTGGTGGACGGCATGGACACCACGCGGATGTTTTTACCTTTCGCCGCCAACGCTTCGGCGGCTTTGACCGCCAATTCGACTTCGGAGCCCATGGCGATGATGATCGCGTCCGGCCTGCCTTCCCCGCGCAACACGTAACCGCCTTTGGCGATGTCGGCGATTTGCCCGGCGTTGCGTGTCATGTGCGGCAGGTTTTGACGCGAGAAGATCAAGATGCTAGGGCCGTCTTTACGTTCGATAGCCGCTTTCCAGCTGACTGCCGACTCGACCGCATCGCAAGGCCGCCAGACCTGCATGTTGGGTATCATGCGTAAGGTGGCGGTTTGCTCGACCGGCTGGTGGGTAGGGCCGTCTTCGCCCAGACCGATGGAGTCGTGGGTGTAAACGAAGATGCTCGGCGCTTTCATCAGGGCCGACATGCGCAGGGCGTTGCGGGCGTATTCCGAGAACATCAGGAAGGTGGCGCCGTACGGTTTGAAGCCACCGTGCAAGGTCAGGCCGTTCATGATGGCGCTCATGCCGAATTCACGCACGCCGTAGTAGACGTAGTTGCCGTTGTAGCCTTCGGCGCAGACGTCTTTGCAGCCGGACCACAGGGTCAGGTTGGAGCCGGCCAGGTCGGCGGAACCGCCCAACAGTTCCGGCAGCAACGGGCCAAAGCCGTTCAGGGTGTTTTGCGAGGCTTTGCGGCTGGCGATGGTTTCGGCTTTGGCGTCGACCGCCGCCACGAATTCCGCCGATTTTTCCGCCCAGTCGGCCGGCAGGTCGCCCGCCATGCGGCGTTGGAATTCGGCGGCCAAGTCCGGATGCGCGGCTTGGTAAGCGGCGAATTTGTCGTTCCAGGCGCTTTCCAGACGGTCGCCTTTGGCTTTGGCGTCCCATCCGGCGTAGATGTCGGCCGGGATTTCAAACGCCGGATGCGGCCAACCCAGTTGTTCGCGGGTAGCGGCGACTTCGGCTTCGCCTAAGGCGGCGCCGTGGCATTCTTCTTTGCCTTGTTTGTTGGGCGAACCAAAGCCGATGATGGTTTGGCAGCAGATGATGGACGGTTTGTCCTTGACGCTGCGCGCCTCTTCGATGGCTTTTTTCACCGCATCCGGATCGTGGCCGTCGACTTTGGGGATGACGTGCCAGCCGTAGGCTTCGAAGCGTTTTGGGGTGTCGTCGTGGAACCAGCCGGCTACGTTGCCGTGGCCGCGCACTTCGCCGTCGATGGAGATGTTGTTGTCGTCGTAGAAGGCGATCAGTTTGCCCAGTTTCATCGAGCCGGCCAAAGAGCAGGCTTCGTGCGAGATGCCTTCCATCAAGCAGCCGTCGCCCAGGAACACGTAGGTGTAATGGTCGACGATGTCGTGGCCCGGACGGTTGAATTGGCCGGCCAGGGTACGCTCGGCCAGAGCAAAGCCCACGGCGTTGGTGATGCCTTGTCCCAAAGGACCGGTGGTGGTTTCGACGCCGTCGGTGTAGCCGTACTCCGGATGTCCCGGGGTTTTGGAGTGCAGTTGGCGGAATTTTTGCAGTTCTTCGATCGGCAGATTGTAGCCGGCCAAGTGCAGCAAGGAGTAGATCAGCATGGAGCCGTGGCCGTTCGACAGGATGAAGCGGTCGCGGTCGGCCCATTTCGGGTTAGTCGGGTTGTGTTTTAAATAGTCGTTCCATAGGACTTCTGCGATGTCCGCCATCCCCATCGGGGCTCCAGGGTGTCCGGAGTTGGCTTTTTGCACGGCGTCCATGCTGAGTGCGCGGATGGCGTTCGCTAATTCTCGGCGCGAAGGCATGTGGGTCTCCTTATTGTTTTAGTATCTCTGATGATAGTGCGGCGAAACGCCACTCTATAAAACGAACAAAGGACGGATGGCTTATGCCACCCGTCCTTCACTTTTTACTCAGTAAAAGCGAACTTTTACCAAGCAATATTATGCTGCAGCAGCTTCGACCAATTCGCGGATTTCGCGAGCGGCGGTAGCCGGGCATGGTGCGCCGTAGATGGCAGCGCCGACAACGATGATGTTGGCACCGGCTTTAACGGTTTGATCGATAGTGGCAGGTTTGATACCGCCGGCGACGGATACGCGAACGTTCAAGCCCAATGAAGCGACGTCGTTCAGGTCGGCAAACGGGGTTTGGCCGGCGGCTTGCGCGTCCAGACCGGTATGTACGCCCATGATTTGCGCGCCCATTTTTGCGGATTCGCGTGCGCACTCGGCTTTGTTCGGTACGTTGATCAAGTCAACTTGTACTTCAGCGGCGTGTTTTTTCGCCGCTTTGATGACGCCGCCGATGGTAGCCAAGCCGGAAACGCCCAATACGGTGCAGATGTCCGCACCTGCTGCATAAAACGCACCGGCTTCGTATTCGCCGGCATCCATGGTTTTTAAGTCAACCAACAGCAGTTGGTTTGGAAAACGTTGTCTCAATTCTTTAACCAGGTTGATTCCGTTGTATTTTATGCAAGGCGTGCCAATTTCGAAAATATCGACATATGGCGCTACTTTATCGGCCAAAGCTACGGTTTGGTCGAAATCTAAAGAATCCAACGCCATTTGAATTAATGGTCTTGCCATGAGATGTGCTCCGATTGTTACAGTTATAGTTATAAGGACCGCTCACCAACACCCGATCGCCTTTAGCAATTGCTCAACCGTGGTCAATGGGCAATAAAAAAACTGGCCGCAACTCTAATCCAGAACGATGCGCCCTGTCAATTCAAAGCCGGCTATTTATCTAGGAAAAGCTCTTCAGTCCCGCCTGTTTTTCCGACGTTCATTCGTTAAGCCCTTGCCAAGGAGTAACCAGGCCATCTACGTCGACGCCGAACATCGCTAGTATACGCCCTACTCCTTCGTCCACCATAGCTTTGATAGAGTCGCTACGATTATAAAACGCCGGCATGGGCGGAAAAATGATTCCCCCCATTTCGGTGACGGCCGCCATGTTGCGGATATGCGCTAAATTTAACGGGGTTTCCCTGGGCACCAAGACTGTCTTGCGCCGCTCTTTTAACGCCACGTCAGCCGCCCGGGAAATCAAGTTATCGCCGAAGCCGTGCGCAACTGCGGCCAAGGTTTTCATAGAACACGGCGCGATGACCATGCCTTCGGTGTGAAACGATCCGCTGGCGATACTGGACGCAATGTCGTTGATTCCATGTGTAACATCGGCCAATCGATACAACGCGGCTCGGTCCATACCCAGCTCGTATTTCAAATTGACCAACCCGGCCGACGATATGACCAAATGGGCTTCCCAATCCCGCTGTTTGAGGATTTCCAACATCCGAACGCCGTAAATCGCTCCGGTCGCCCCGGTCATCCCGATGACCAAACGTTTTTTCCGTCCGCTCATTGGAAACTCAAACGCATCGCCAAACCATGCGGTCGGCGGCCGTGACCAGTGCGTCTATCATCTCCTCGCCTTTAGCCACATGCCCGGAATTAGGCAGCACGACATATTCCGCCTGCGGCAACGCCCGATACAAGCTGTATCCCGCTTCCATCGGGCAGGTCAAATCGTTTTGTCCGTGGAGGATGACCGTCGGAATCCCGGCCAATACGCCGCAATTTCGCAAAATCCGGTCTTCCTCGACGAAATAGTGGTTGCGCGCATAATGTAGCTCCATTTTTGCCTGCATCACGGCGCGCTCGTCCACCATGGCGTCGCTAACGTCATTGTCCTGAAACTCCGCCCCTAAAGCCAACAAACCGCCCCAGGAATTCCACAGCCGGACGGCGCCGCGGCAGGCGTCAACATCGTCGCCGAATACCGCCGCACACAGTTTAGGTAAAATATCGGCACCGTCAGCCGCGCCAAGATGATCGACTAGCGCACGCCACTGTTGCGGATAAATCTTGTTGGCACCGTTCAGTAAAAACCAGTCCATGTCTGCGGCTCGCGCCAAAAACACCCCCCTGAGTATCATGCCGGCAACCCGCTCGGTAAATTGCTGAGCGTACAACAGCGCCAACGTCGCCCCCCACGAACCGCCGAACAGCAGCCATTTCTCGATGCGCAGCAAGTCTCTGATACGCTCCAAATCTCGCAACAGGTGTTGGGTCGTATTGTCTGCCAATTCGCCGAATGGCAACGAACGCCCGCAGCCGCGTTGGTCCATCAAAATAACGTGGTAACGCTCAGGGTCGAAAAAACGCCGGTGATCGGGTTTAGTGCCGGAACAAGGCCCGCCGTGCAAAAAAACCACCGGCCTGCCGGCCGGGTTACCGCATTGCTCGACATACACCTTGTGAACACTTTCGGTTTCCAGCATAAAGCTGTGAAAAGGCGAGATTTCAGGATAAAGGGATTTCATGGATTTACACAAAGCGCCAATCAAATCGGCTATTTTCGGCGATAAAAAGCTAATCAGCCAAATCATATACGGCCAAGCCGCTCGTTGGGCGACCGCGCGGATTGGCCTGACGCCTATTTCAACTACCGAATCTGCGGCCAGTATAGCATTGCACTAGTTGAGCCGCTTACTCACCTCCAGTCGCGGCATAGGCGATTGCCGCGACTAAATACACCGCATAGCGGTGCTTTCACGCCCCCCTTACACAAAACCTGAATGCGTGACTTAAAAAGCCAAGCATGCCTATATCCTAATGATTTAAAACAATTGTTTCTGGACAATACGCGCATTCCATTTTTCACCCAGCAAGTAATTCATGAAGCGGTTTATCCCGGAACGATCTGAAACTGAAGTTTATACCAGCCATTCAGGATTAGCCTTGGTCGGTTTGTGTTTGAATCGGTATGGTCAACTGAATCAGGCCGACGCAGAGGGCTATTTGGGGTTCCTCAGCCCTGCAGAACAGGGGGAAACTTTATCCCAACATGCAGTTTGAAATTAGGTATCGTCGGCCGAGGGAAAATTACTCAAATTCTTGAACTTGAAGTGTCGGCAAATCGTGCGAAGAAAACAAATGCATAACCCTTACGCTCCCAAACACCTTGATTTAACCGCGCCGGAAATTCGCTAGGATAATAAGAAACAAGCGGCTAGCCACTCCGGCGCGGACGGGAAGTAAAAATGCAGATAGGAGGCTGTCAGCGCACCGTGCCGGTATACGGCTTCGCCCGCCCGGCCGTCCGGCGTTAGCGCAATCGTCCAGGGCTTAATGCCCACCTCGGCGGTGGAGTAATGGAAACTGTGGCCGCGAATCTCGACGCCTTGGCAAATCGCGGCCTGCGAACCTATCGCCGCCACGCGCGCTCCCATGCGGGCCGTGCCGGGCAGCAAGCCCAGCATCGGCCAGGTGCGGCCGTCGCAATCGATCAAGCTTTCCAAGGCGTACAACATGCCGCCGCACTCCGCCAGTACCGGCTTGCCTTGCCCGGCGTGACGCTGCAAATCGGCTTTCAGACTAAGGTTGGCGGCCAGCTGCGCGCCGTACAACTCGGGATAGCCGCCCGGTAGATACACCGCGTCGGCCGCCGCTAAATGCCTGTCTGCCAAGGGAGAAAAAAACGTCAGGTGCGCACCCAAGCGCTCAAGACAATCCAAATTTTGTGGGTATAAAAAGCAAAACGCCCGGTCGCGAGCCACCGCAATCGTTTTGCCGGCCAACAATTCGGCCGGTGCCGGCTGCGCGGCCGGTTTGGAAAAATACACGGGTGGCGGCAACTCGGCCAGCCAGCTACCTGCCAGACTGTCGGCCCAGACATCCAAATGCCGGTCGATGTCGGCAATCTCCTCGGCCAGTTGCAAGCCGAGATGCCGGCCCGGCAAGACGGCTTCGGCCAAGCGCGGCAGGCAAGCCAAGGCTAGGTTTTTCGGCACGGCCGCCCGCAACAATTCGCCGTGGTAAGCGGAGCCTACCCGGTTAGCCACCGCGCCGGCCAGCCGCAAAGACGGCCTAAACGTGGCCAAGCCGTGCAGCACCGCCGCAAAGGTTTGTGCCATGGCCGAGGCATCGATCACCGGCGCTATCGGCAAGCCGAAGGCCTCGGCCAAATCCGCGCTGCTGGGCTCGCCGTCGAACAAGCCCATGACGCCCTCCACGATCAACAGGTCGGCGCTGCCGGCTGCCTGGTACAACAGGCCTCGGCAGTGTTCTACCCCCATGATCCAGGTATCCAAATTGCAGACCGGCCGGCCGCTGGCTTTGGCCAGAATGGTCGGGTCGATAAAATCCGGGCCGGTTTTGAAGCAGCGCACTCGCAAGCCGTTACGGCTATGCAAGCGGGCTAACGCCGCCGCCACCGAGGTTTTACCTTGACCGGAGGCCGGCGCGCACACCAGCAGCGCCGGGCAGGCTACGCGGTCAGTCATGTTGCCCGTCCGGTCCGCGGTGAAAAATCAAGGCTTCCACCGGTTCGCCACCAAGCAGATGCCGCTCGATGATGCGTTCCAGATTCGACTCGGTGACTTGGTAATACCAGACACCATCCGGCTGTACACAAACGATGGGCCCGGCTTTGCAAGCGGCGAAACACGCCACCCGGGTCCGCTTGACCCGCAGCGCGCCCTGATCGAGGCCGGCCCGTTTCAGCCGCTCGCCCAAACCGTCGAACAAGGCCTGCGACTCGCCGTTTTGGGTACAGCGCGGTCCGGTACAGACCAATACATGCCGTTTGTAAGCCGATAGTTTCGGTTTGCCGGCGGGTTCATGATTCATTGAATTCCTCCTCGGGATAGCCGGCGTCCGGCTCAAATGGGGTAACAGGATGGGCCAAGGCCTCGGCCGCATGCCGAAAATGCCGTAACACTCGTTCGTCCCAGCCCGACGCCCCGCGGATCAACAACAGGCTCAAAACGACTTGGCCGTAGCGATCGGTAACATAGACACCGTACTGCCGCTCCGCATGGCTGAAAAACCACAGATCGGCGACGCTTTCGCTGTCCAGGTGCAGATGCTGACGTTCCGCGATCAAATTCAGCCAGCGGCCTTTGCGGCTCAGTTGCGCCGCGTTCAGCAACAACTCGGCGACCGCACCGGCGCTACGCAACACCGCTCGCAGCTCGCCCCAATCATGGGCCGCGGCCAGCACGGCGTCCAATTGTCCGGCATCCGCCCGGCGCGCGCCTATCGCCTCGTTTGCTTCCGGCCCGGCCAAGGCAGCCAGGATTTGGGCCGGCGGCGCATCGAAATGCTCGGCGGCGTCCCGCAACCCGCAATCCGGGTATCGTTGCAAAAAATCGCGCACGCCGGCGTGCCAACCGTTCAAACCCATGCTCAACGAGCGGCCGGCCTGCTCGCCGGGCTTGGTCGCCCCGGTCGCGCTATCGTATTTGTTGGCATAGCCGCGCGGCGTAACCAATAAGCCGTGCCGCACGAAGGTGCTGCTGTTGCCGATCAGCACCGTGCACAACATGCCGATTTCGCAATCGGCCATCTGCGCTAACGTGCTGATCTGAATCTGTTGGCGGCGCCGATAGCCCGATTTGACCACGGCGACCGGCGTATCCGGCTTGCGGTGTAACAATAAAAGCCGTTGCGCTTCGACGATTTGCCGGGTGCGGCGGCCGCTTTTCGGATTGTACAGCGCCACGACGAAATCGGCCCGGGCGGCCGCCTCCAGGCGCCGGGCGATCACCGGCCACGGCGTCAACAAATCCGACAGCGAAATCGAGCAAAAATCGTGGGTCAGCGGCGCGCCTACCAAGGCCGCGCAAGCGGTCAGCGCGGTCGCGCCGGGCACGACTTCGACCGCTACTCCGCTATCCGGCGTCCAACCGGCCTGAAACAACAGTTCATAAGTCGGTCCGGCCATGCCGTACACGCCTATGTCGCCGGACGAAATCAAGGCCACGGTTTTACCCGCGCTGGCATGCCGGTAGGCCTCGATGCTGCGGTCCAGTTCCTCGGTCATGCCTTTGCGTATCACCTGTTTGCCGGCCAGCAACTCTTCGACCAACTTGATGTAAGTGGAGTAACCGATCACCACGTCCGCTTCGGCGATGGCGGCGCGGGCCCTAAAACTCATGTGTTCCGGCGCGCCGGGGCCGAAACCGACCAGCAAGATTTTCCCCGCCCGTTGTGGCTGCGTTTGACAGCGGGCAATGGATACCGTGGCATGCTTGCCGTCCGAGCCGCGAAATTTATGTTTTTCCAAAATCAAGCCGGACACATCCGCTTGCGCCGCCAGCAACGCAGCGGCTTCGGCCACGGCCGGCGTACCCATGTAATGGCGCACGGTTTCCGACGGATTGGGCACTTGCACCTGCGCCAATTGCTCGGCACCGTAATAATGCAAGGGCCAGGCATGCGCGGCGGCGAGTTGCAGAATGGCCGTTTCGTCGCGCTTTTGTTCTATGGTGGCCACAGCGGCCACGCTATCGTAATCCAAGCCGGCCAAAGCCAGCGCCTGTTCGACCGCGGTGGCTAGGGTAGCCGGTGCCGTATCGCGGTCGCAGCCCAATCCTAAAATATACGCCATCACAGCTGCTCCAGCGGCGGCCGGTAAACCACCAACCGTTCCGGCAAGGCTTGCCAGTGCGCGGCTTCGACTGGGCGGCGCGTCACCCACAACACCGCGCGGTAGGCGGTTAAATCCACGTCCTCGAAACGCGCGAACAAATGAATGTTGGCCGGCAAGGGGCTGGGCCTGGTCCACCAGCGTTTGCTGCCGGCTTCCTGCACGAATGCGATGAGTTCTTGGTTGACCACGTGCGCCGATACCCGGGTGACGTTGATTTTAGGGGCCAGCAATTCCCAGCCCAGTTCCCGGCCCAGTATATCGACCGGAATGGTCCGGCCGACGTCTGAGGCAGTGGTCAGTACCGCCTGAGCATCCAGCAAGCCGGCCAAGCGCTCGGCAAAGGCGTTGGCGCCGCCGACGTGGCCGGACAGCACCGGGATGACGTAACGGCCGGCGTCGTCAACCACCAACACGCCCGGGTCGCTTTCCTTGGACTGCAAATGCGGCGCAATCAAGCGCACCACCGCACCCAGCGACACGAAGAACACCAATTGCTCGAAGCCGCCGAACCAGCGGCCGATATGCCCGCTCAACGGCCCGGCCACAATTTCGAGCGGATGCGGCGGGTTTGCAAGGTTGGCGGCAAATTTTTCCGACACGGCCAGCTGCGCGCCCGGCAATAACTCGGCCAAGCGCAGGGCATGGGTCAAACCGTGTTTGGTAATCGCCACCAACAGGATGCGCGGCGCGGGAGTTGGACTATTCATAGGCTTTCAGGGGTTGAGGATTTGTTGCGGCAACCGCGCATCATGGGCCCGCGTCGGCGTTGCGGATTGCGGATCAGCAGCAAGGACAGGTAATTGACTGTTTCACCGCGTAAGTCCGCCACCTCGCGTACCACCCGCTCCTGCGGGGTGCCGGCTTTTTCGACGAAAGCGCTGTGCGCCAATAAATCGCGGCGCTGCAGCCAAGCAACGATGTCGTCCAGCAAGGGTTTGACCTTGAGCAGCACCAGGGTATCGAAATCGTCCAACAGCTTGTCCAGGGCCTCTATGCCGTAAGCGGCCGGCACAATGGCGACGGTATCGTCGGTGTCGGCTAAAGGCAGCGCCAGTCTTGCCGCGGCCGCATTGAAGGACGGCACCCCCGGCACGGTTTCTATGTCGACTTGCGGCGCCAGCGCCGCGACGGTACGGGCCAAATGGCCGAACGTGGAATACGTCGAGGCGTCGCCTTCCACCAAAAACAACACCGTTTCCCCGGTGCGCAACCGCGCCAACACGGTTTGCGCGGCTTGCAGCCAATAGCCGGCCAGGACGGCCGTATCGTGACTCATAGGAAACACCAGCGGACTGTGCGCGGCCGGCAACGCCAAGCCGGCCTGCAAGGCGATGCTTAGCGCGTAGCTGTCGGCGTTTTTACGCCGTACCGGGTAGCTCCAGTGGCAGTCGCCGCGCTGCAAGCAACCCCAGGCCCGGCGGGTAATCAAGCCCGGATCGCCCGGCCCCAGCGACACGCCGATCAAACGGCCTAACGGCTTAGCGTTCATCGCCAGCCTCCCCGGCCTGACCGTTTTGGGCGCAGACCAGCCACACCGGGTTTTCGGCCTGCAAGCGGTGCATGTCCAGGATGGCTTTGCTGCGCGAAGCTTGCAGCTGGCTCGCATCCCAAACCGCGTTCAAGCGTTTCAAGACCGCTATCGCGCCCGCCAGGTTTTCCAGGGTCGCAAAGCTCATCACCAGCCAGGCGCCCGGCCGCAAGCGGGCCAGACACAGGCCGATCAATTCCGGCAATTCGCCGCCGGAACCGCCGATAAACACCGCGTCCGGGTCCGGCCAAGCCGCCAAACCGTCCGGCGCCTTAGCCTGCAACAAACTGTAATTGCTGACCCTAAGCGCGATTTTATTGGCCCAGGCATTGGCCGCGTCTTCCGGATTTTTCTCGACCGCGTAGACGTGGCCGGCAGGACACAAACGGGCGGCCTCCAAACCGACCGAGCCGGAACCGGCTCCTATGTCCCAGACTATGCTATCGGCTTTAAGCGCCAGGCGGGCCAAGGCTACGGCCCTGACCTCCCGTTTGGTAATCAAGCCTTTATCCGGCTTGCGTTGTTGGAAGCAGTGGTCCGCCAAGCCGAATAGTGCCTCCGAACGGCACGGCTGCCGGCGGAGCAACAACACGTTAGGTTCGGCGAAAGTACGACCGGCCGCCTCGTCTACACTCAGCCAACCGCTGACCGATTCGTCCGGCCGGCTCAGGCGGGAGGCTACAGCCATGCGATAAGCGCCGACCAAATTCTCTTGCCGCAACATGCGGGCTATCCTGTCCGGGCTATTGGCCGGGCTGGTCAATACCAGCGTCAGGGCAGCCTGCCGCAGCTGTTGCAGCAGCGGGTATAAACCGTGACTCGGATCGGCACCCGGCCGCCATTCGCCGGCGTCGCGGCCGTGCGCCGAGGCGATGCGCGCGTCCTGCCAGGCCACGCCTAGCCGGGCGCAGGCCAATTGCAGCATGGACACATTCGGCAACACCTGCACGCTGCCGGCCGGCAGCCGGTCGTACAACATGCCGCCGATGCCGTGGCACAAAGGGTCTCCCGTCGCCAAAACCACCACATTGCGCCCTGCCGCTTGGGCACGGGCGATGGTCGGCGCCACCTCCGGCAAGCGGCCGGTTAAATCCCAACGCTCGGCGGCGGCGGCCGGACTGTCCGCCAGGCTCTGCAACAGCCTACCGCCGGCAATGACCAAATCGGCGCAGGCCAGATGCGCCAAGGCTTCGGCGCTCAAACCGCGGCAACCGTCGTCCAACACGCCGATGATGCGGCAGATTCCCGCACTCACCTCATACCGCCCCGGCCACTTCGGCCAATTTGTTGCCGTCGAAGTCGCACATCAACACGGTCAAATGGAAACAGCCGCGATAACGCCGGCGCAAGGCGTCGATGACGCGCCGGCCCAAGGCCAGGTAAAAGGGCTGCAGCAAACCGAGCTCTTCCATGCATTCGCTGGCGTAGCGGGCCATTTCCGACGCACGTATCGCCGCGCACACCGAGACCGGTGCGCCGATGCCGGCGGCAATGTCGGCCAGCAGCTCGGTGTCCACCGCGTTGCGGTTGGCGTGAGTGACGGTTTCGCCTTGTGCGATTTTGGTCAACTTGCCGACCATACCGCCGATCACGACGTGCGGTATCCGGCACTTGACCACGGTGTCCAGCGCGTATTTCAAGAAATCCCCCATTTGAACAAAGCAAGCCGGCGGCAAATCCGGCAATTCGCGCATCGTGAATTTTTCGGTGCGCCCGCCGGTGGTCAGTACCACAACCGTTCGGCCTTGGTTGGCGGCGACTTCTATCCCTTGAATCACGCTGGCCCGAAAGGCCGCGGTCGAATAGGGATGCACGATGCCGCTGGTACCCAGGATGGAAATACCGCCGACGATGCCCAAGCGGTAGTTCAGGGTTTTCTTGGCAATCTCCGCCCCGCCCGGTACCGAAATCGTCACTTGCAAACCGCGACGACGCAACCAGTCGCCGGCCGCCGCCCGCACGTTGGCTTCGATGTTGCGGCGCGGTACCGGGTTGATGGCCGGGCCGCCGACTTCCAGTCCCAAGCCCGGCATGGTCACGGTACCGACTCCCGGGCCGCCTTTTAACACGACCGCCCCCGGCGTGTCGGCCAGCAGGCTGACGTCGGCGGTCAGCGACGCTTTGTCGGTCACGTCCGGGTCGTCGCCGGCGTCTTTGATTACCACCGCATGGGCCGAGCCGTCCGCCAGATACGCCTCGCTCACCGCAAAGCTGACCATTTGCCCGTTCGGCAACTCGCATTCCACCCTATCCGGAATTTCGCCGGTCACCAGCCCCAACACCGCCGCCCGGGCCGCGGCGGCCGAACAAGCGCCGGTGGTATAACCCGTGCGCGTGCCCTTGGCTTTGCGCTCCATGTTCAGGCTGACGCTTGCCGGGCCTCGGCCAAGGCTAGCAGCGCGTGCAATGCCGCCACCACCAGCGTGGAACCGCCTTTACGACCTTCGATCAACAGCCAAGGCACCTGTTGTACCCGGCTCAAGGTGAGTTTGGATTCCGCCGCCGACACAAAGCCGACCGGCATGCCGATCACCAAGGCCGGTTGCAGGTGGTCGTGCTCTATCATCCGCACTACTTCCAGCAACGCGGTCGGCGCATTGCCGACGGCAACGATGCCGCCATCCAGCAATCCCAGGCTCCGCGCCTTGCGCATGGCTTGCAGCGCACGGGTGGAACCGGCTTGCCGGGCTTGGTCGATGACGTCCGAGTCGGCGATGAATTGCCGCGCCACCACCCCGAAATGCTGCAAACGCGGTCCGGACAAACCGACGCAAATCATCTCGACGTCGGCAACGATAGGCGCGCCACGCAACAATGCCTGCACCCCGGCCGAGACCGCCTGCTCGGAAAAGCGGGTCAGACCGTTGAATTCGAAATCGGCGCTGGCGTGGATGATGCGCCGCACCACCTGCCATTGCTCGGCGGTATAGTGGTGCGGGCCCGCCTCCGCATCGACGATGGCGAACGAATCGTGCTCGATTTGCCGGCCGGCGGCGGTCAATTGTTCGGTGATGACGTTATTCATAGCGTCAGACGTGATGATGCTGGCCGTGGCCGTGATCGTGGGCGAATTCACGGTATTTGCAGCCGTCGCATTCCATCATGCGCGGCCCGTCGGCCGCCAGCGTTTCGGCGATGCGCTGATCCAGCAACCGATAAATCTCCCGCTCGAACCCCAAATACGGCCCTAACGCGAAACCGACGCGCGGATATTGACCCTGTAAGCGCGCGACCTGACGACGAATACGCTCGATCAGCGTGCCGGTGAACAGGTAATAAGGCAGTATCACGATCTGCCGCATGCCGGCATGCACCTGGCGCTGCACCACCGATTCCAAGCGCGGATGGGTAATGCCGGTAAAGGCGATGTCGATCAATTCGTGCTCGCCGTCTTCGTATAACCAGCGCGCCATTTTGGCGACTTCGCCGTTGGCCACCCGGTCGGACGAACCGCGCCCCAGCAGCACAACCCCGGTATTGCGCGGGTCCGGCACGTCCAGACTATGCATGGCTTGCCGCAAGTTGCGCCGCAAAATCTGCAAAATATCCTCGTCGGCCCCCAAGTGCCGGCAATACACGAACTCGACGCCGGGATGACGCAAGCGCGCCTGTTCGATGTGCTCCGGTATTTCCATTTTCACGTGACCGGCGGCGTTTAAAATCAACGGCAACACGACTACCCGCGCACCCAGGCCGGCCGCACGGTCCAAACCGGCGTCCAGCAACACCTCGGCGAATTCGATGTAACACACTTCTATGCGCCGCTGCGGCTGTAATTGCCGCCATTGCGCGGCGAAACTTTCCACTTCCCGGTTGCCTTGCTCGTCGCGCGAGCCGTGCCCCACCAGCAATACGGTTTCGGAATCGGCGTTTATCATGAGGATTTTTCCGCTTTGCGAAAACGGTGCGAAAACATCGCATCGTAGAGTTTGGAATGATTGATGTCTTGCCAATGCCGGGCTCCCAGGGCCGGGCTGGCGATGATCATGGCTTGGCTATTGATGCCTTGCGCGCGGCACAGCTCGCGAATGTCGCGCAAACAACCGCGCACGATGCGTTCCTCGCCGGGCCAGCCGGCCTTGTGTACTACCAGCATCGGCGCGTCGTCCGGCCAGCCGGCCGATCGCAAGGCATGCTGCACCTCGGCCAGCAAGGTGGCGGACAAGAAAATGCACAAGCTGCAGCGGTGTTTGGCCAAGGCCTCCAAGTCTTCGCCGGGCGGCATCGGGGTACGGCCGGCCACCCGGGTAAAAATCACGGTTTGGGTGACTTCCGGCAAGGTTAAGGACTCGCCGGCCGCGGCGGCGCTAGCAAAAGCCGACGACACGCCCGGCACTACGCCCCAAGCGATACCGGCCGCGTCCAGCGGCCTTACCATCTCGGTCAACGCGCCGTACAGGCCGGGATCGCCGGTTTGCAGACGAATCACGCTGGCGTGGCGACCAGCCCGCGTAATCAACCAGTCGCTGATTTGCTCCAACGTCATGCCTTTGGAATCGCAAATCTCGCAGCCGGCCGGCACGTAGGCCGTCGCCGCCGGATGCACCAGCGAGCCGGCGTACAGCACCGCACCGGCCTGTTCCAGCAAGCGTCGGGCTTTAACGGTCAAAAGTTCCGGATCGCCCGGCCCGGCGCCGACGAACCACACCTTAACCATTGGGCCGGCCTCCCTCATCCACGGCCGACGCGCGAAACAGCGCCGCGGACAAACTGCCGAGCAACAGCCAAAACGCCAAATTGGTTAGCGCCGCCGCCGTGACAAAGCGCGTCTGCAACCCGTCCGGCGCGCTACCGGCTTGGACGGCCGCGATTTCAGGAGCGCCTATGGCATGCGGCAACACGATTAACAGCCAGCCGACCGGTCCGGCAATCCGATGAGGAGACCAACACAGCAACGCCAAACCGCTCGCGGTGCCGACAACCGTAGCCACCCACCAGACTTGCCGCGCCGTTAAATCGGCGGCTTCATTGCCAGGCAGCTCCGGCGGCAGACCGACGGCCGGCGCGGCAAAAAACGCCGCGTAACCGGCCAAGCCCCACAAAGCACCGCCGAAGGTTGCGCTCGGCGGCTTCAACCGATAAGCAGCACTCAGCATCAAAGCCAAACCGAAGGCCAGCAACAAATTGGCGCCGGCCGTCGCCGCCGTGCGTTGCCAAACGTTTTCCGGCTGCCAGGCTTGATCCTGGCGACTCGCTTCGTGTTCGGCATGCACTTCGTAACGTTCCGCTTCCAGAATCAATGGCGTTACCCAAATCGCCTGTATAAGCGACAGCAACAACGCGGCGGCCAGGCCGGTCAAGCCGGCCGGCAATAGCAGACCTTTCGCCATGACGGCGGCCTAATGGCAGGGAAAACCGCCGGCGTGGCGGGTATCGTGGGCGGCGTTATGAATTGGCGCAAGCGGCGCGAAACCGACGATCAGCACCAAAAGCAAACCGGCCGCAAACGCGGCGTAGGCCTTAACCAGGCGCACATCGAAGACGGTGGAAATGGATTGAACCAGCATGTCGAACTCCCCGAAAAAATGTAACGAACGGAGCTGACTGGATAGGAAAGGAAATCGGGCAGCGAAGACCGCCCGGCGGACGATCGCACAGCCTGCGCTCTCCCTCCGAGAGTCGGCACCCTACAATCGATCAGGCCGGTATTCTGGCTCACCTTCTTACCAATCGGCGCCTTCCCACACCCAATAATGGTGCAGTGGCAAAATGCCGATTCGTCCGGTTTACAGCAGCGGGGGCTGCGCCGGAATCGATGCACTGAGCTGCATCTCACCGGGCTTCCCGTTTAACCTGAAAGCAAAAAAACCTTCAGGCACCTTATCGAGGTTGCGAGTATATCCGAGCCGGCGGGCTTAAGCAGCAAAAATTTGAACCGGTTAACAGGGAACGATGACGTCGCACCGGAATCGGTGGACGGGGAATCGCCGAAAATCGGCGCATCAATCGATAGCGGGTGCGGCTAGCGAAAACCACTGCGGCAAACCGCGCAGCTCGCCAAGCTCGCGCAACCGCCGGTCGATAGCGTCGTGATTGCCCCACACCACGTCCGCCAAACCGCCGCCCTCAACCCGCGCGTCGATCTCTTTACAGTACAAACCCCGGTCGCGTTGCCGATAAAAACCGTAAGTCCGGCAAGCCAGCGGGCGGTAAGCATAGACGGAACACAGGCCTGCGGCCTGATCCAACATGGGGCAAATTAAAGGCCGGGCGGACTGGCCGGCCAGCGCGGCGATGCCGCGACCGATTTCCTGCAACCTGTCTTTGGGCAGGGACGCCAACCCTTGGCGCAACAATAGCCATTCCCGCTCGGTAAGTTCGGGCACCTCGGCCAGGCGCCGGCAACAACTGTCGCAACCTTGCCGGCACGGCCAATCGTGGCGGCCGGCGCGAACCGCCGCTACCCGCTCGTCGATTTCGGCATGCAGTTGCTTCAGGCTATACACGGCTAGCAGCGCGGCGGATCAGGCTTGAAAACCGGTCTCGGACGCCGACAGGTCGCTATCGTCGCCGTACAGCAAATATAAAGCCGACCTGTCCGGGCTCTCGGTCTGAAACGCCGAATACGCGTGTAACAAGGGCGAGATGTAGCGTGCCGAACTCGGACTGGTGAAAACCAGATAACTGGCGCCGTCTTCGGCCCAGCCGCCGTACATCGCCATGCCTTTAGGGCCGTTTCCGGCCACGTAGGCGGCTCTGAACGCGCCGAACAACACGGCCAATTCGCCGGATTCGTATTCGTTACGCGAGAACTTAATGCGGTGCCAAGCCGTGTTTTTTAGCATCTCTTGCCTACCGTTGAACGAAAATTCGCAGCCTGCCTGCAGGCCCCCACCACTGTTACGACACTGTAGGCGCGCAGGCGGGACGATCTTAACATCCGCAAAATTTTCCGCCAATCTCGGCTCCGGCGTCGCAAGACGAAGGAATAGGCGCAAGTCCGGAACCGACGAAAAGTTGCCCGGTATTTAACTGACCGCATTGAATTGCGCATACACTCGGGCATTCCGCTCCGGGTAACTCTCATAAACATGCGCAAATACCGCCGAGCATTTATGTTGATAGCGCTATGGCGTGCAGGCGCACGGCAGACCGGAATCCAGGGGGGACATTCGCTGCTGAGCTTGAGTTGAGAGCGGGCCGCGGCTTTCTGCCGCCAGCTTAGTACCAGTAATTCGCGGGCCATTTTTTTGACCTCGCTACGCTCCTCAGTCTCAGTTCCGGCGCCGGACGGGTAAGAATGTCGAAGATGACCGGTTCTTCCTCGCTCATATGCTCCTGTCTAACGCCCTCAACTGACGCCTGGCAGTAATTTGCACTCGCGGCCTTTGGCATGCAGTTTCTTGCAAAATTGCCTTGCCTGACTCTGTTCCAAACCGGTCCATTCGGTGCGCCACAATGCCTTGCCCTGACGCTTGATTTGCACGATGTGCGGATTGCCGCGCTTTGCTTCGCTGCCTAAAGCGTAGCGGGCCTGTTTTAGATTGACGTTGGCTTCGACTTTTCGGGCGTGATCGCCCAGCATGACCACCCAATTGGAGTGACTGTTTGCCCGCTTTTGCGGCTTAACCACGGCTTTAGCGCTAATGACGGATGATTTGCCCGGTTTGATGCGAATGGGTTCCGGCCGGCCGTAAGCGGTATCCGCGCCCATTTGCGCCGCGCTACCCGCGCAATGGTTGGACGACAGCTGAAACGGCGGCGGCGCGCTGCCGGCGTCGGCCAACTGCACGACCGGCAACCCGACCATGCCCGCCCCGGATTTTTCAAATCCCAAATCCAGTAGATTCGCCATTTGTTGAAACCTTTCCGCACTGCTGCGCGCGCCTAACAACACCCCGATCAAGCGATGTCCGTCGCGTTTGGCGGAAGCGATCAAGTTATAGCCCGAACCACAAGTAAATCCTGTCTTCAATCCGTCCGCGTCCGGATAGATTTTCAGAATCTTATTGGTATTCGGCAACAACCGGCCTTTATAGGCGAACTCGGTGGCGGAAAAATAACGGTAAAAATGCGGATAGCGGCGTATCAATTCGGACGACAACAGGGCCAAATCGCGGGCGCTGCTGATTTGACCTTCGTTCGGCAAGCCGCTGGCATTTTGGAACGAGGTGTTGTACATGCCCAGGCGACGGGCCTGACCTGTCATCATCGCGGCGAAATTGCTTTCACTGCCGCCTAATGCCTCAGCCAACACCACCGCGGCGTCGTTAGCGGAACGGGTGGTCACTGCCATAATCGCATGTTCCACGGTTATGCTCTGGCCTTGCCGCAATCCCAGCTTGGAACTGGGTTGGATCGCGGCATGCGCGGAAACCGTCAGCTTGTCGTCCAAATGCAAACGGCCATTATCCAGTGCCGCAAACGTCATGAAGATCGTCATAACCTTGGTCAACGATGCCGGATACCAACGCTGGGTGGCTTCCACCTCATGAATGACGCGACCGCTATCGGCATCGATGACGATAGCCGCATATCGGGCGTGAGCTGGAACGCCTGCGAATAAAACGCACGCCAACAAGAGGGTGAATACATGCCGCAAAGCGGACTTGGATAAGATTCGATGAGTTTGCAACATAGCGGCCTAAGCTTTTGATCGCAGTATTTAATCAGAATTATCGATTTCGAAAAAGACCCAAGCCACCCGGGGATGCTCGACTTTGATCGTTTTTTCCAACGCATTGATTAATTCGACCGCCTCGGACACCCGCATGTCGGCCCGCAATTCGGCCTTGAGCGCTACCATCACTTGACTGCCGTGGTGTATAGCCCATACGTTCAACACCCGAACGACGTCGGGTTGCCGCGCCAAGCTATCGGCTACCGCGTCGCGTATCCCGCTATCGGCTTCGCCCAGCATTAGCGCGTGCACCTCTTTTCCCACCAACACGGCCACAACCACCAACAACACGCCGATCAAGATCGAGCCCGCAGCATCGTAAGCCGTGTTTCCGGTTACCAGCGTCAATCCCAGCATCAGCGCGGCTATCACCAGACCCAACAGCGCCGCCAAGTCTTCGCCGACCACCACCATCAATTCGCTGGAGTGAGTCTCCTTAAACCATTGCCACAAGCCGCGCCCGGCTTTCTCGTCTTGCATGGCCGCCAAAGCGCCTTTTAAAGACAAGGCTTCCAACACCACCGCAACCGCTAGAATACCGAGCGCCAAACCGGCATTTTCGACCTCGTGCCGTTCCCCTAGCCGCAGCCACCCCTCGTAGATCGAAAACAGCCCGCCGACCGAAAACAAGGTGATCGCCACCATCATCGACCAAATGTAGGATTCGCGCCCGAAGCCCATGGGATGTTTGGCGGTGGCTAGCCGCGAGGAACGCTTCATGCCGACGAACAACAAAATTTGGTTACCGCAATCGGCAAACGAATGAATCGCTTCCGCCAATAACGAGCCGGAACCGGTCCAGGCCGCCGCTCCGGCTTTACTGACGGCTATGCCCAAATTGGCGGCGAATGCATAAGCGATAGCTTTTGTGGAGTTGGCGTGCGACATAAACAAGGCTAAATAAAGTGGGCCGGATATGGCGGCAATCTTACCAATTGAATTGGCAGCTGTAGACAAGCTTAGACCAATCGGAGCCTCAAGCCGAAAATTCGATGCCCCCCGACTCAGCCCGGCAAATCGACGATAGCCCCACGCACGAACAGCAACGCGGAACTGTCGCAACTCCAGTCACCGCGCTTGCGGCCTGCCGGAGCCAATTGAAAATCGCCGGCTTGCAACAACATGTCGCCGAAAAAAACCTCGCCCGCCAACACCATGCATTCCTCGTCGACTGAATGGGAATAGTCCGGCAGCTGCGCACCGGCAAACAAGCGATAAAAACAGGATTGATAATCCCGGTCGCCATAAAGGACTTTTTTTTGCACCCCCGGCGCCAAGTCCTGCCAATCTTCGCTGCTCTCCATAAACACGCTATCGGACGAGTCCTCACCGCCGGGCAGTAAACCGCCCAATACCTCGCGCAATACCCCGGCCTGATCGCCCAGAGAAGTTCCGCGCAAATAAGCCAAAGCCCCTTGCCGGGATTTGATCGTCGCGTGCCGGCTGCCGGGCGGCGATACGTGATAGTCCAGAGGCCCCAGCTCCAAAGCCTCCATCTGCAAGCCGCCGCGTAATACTATGCCCTCTTCCAGCCAATGATGCCGGTGCGGAATCAGGCCTGCACCGGCGGCGAATTCGATCAACACCGAACTGCCCTGCGGCCCGTCCCACAAGGTTTTGAACTTGACGCCGGCGGTCAGGCAACGCCAACTGCCGTGCTTGCCGCGCACCGTCAGCAACCCGGCATGCCTCGCCGCACTGTGCGCGACGTGGGCCAGCAAACCTTGCCTTAACCCGGTTTTACGCGCTTGCGGCATGGGAATGGGAGACAAATGATCCAGCAGCAACCGGTTGAGCCGGTCTTGGGAAGTGTCGTCGTCCGAAGCTAGCGAATCGGTTTCGTCATTCATAAACGTGCATCCTTTATTGCGCCAATTGCGCCAACATCGGCTGTAAACTCGCCAAGGAGCGGCGTATGTGCGATTTCACCGTCCCCAACGGTAAACCGGTGCATTGGGCGATTTCGTCGTGGCTCAGGCCGCGGAAAAATGCCAAAGCCAATAGTTGCCGCGGCAAGGGCTCCAGCGCCGCCAACGCTTGATGCAACACGCCTTCTTGTTGCACGGCTTGCAACAAATTGTGCGGCGTTTCGGAGTCCGGCCCCGCTATTGCTTCCATGTGCTCCTGCTCCAACTCGTCTTCCGCAACGTTCAATTGGCGCAACCCGTCCAAAGCCCGGCTGCGGGCCATGGTCATCACCCAGGCCTTGACACTGCCGCGGGCCGGATCGAAACGCGGCGCTTGCCGCCAAATTTGCCAAAAGGTATCTTGCACCACTTCCTCCGCCAACTCGGCTTGTCGGGTTATTCTTAAAGCCACACCGTAAACCTGATGGACCAAGGCATCGTACAAACTAGCTAAAGCCGCTTGATCTTGATCCACTATCGCGTCTATCCATTGCCGCAGTTGCGTTTCCTCCGGCGCAGCAGCACCCGCGTCCGCCGATTGGGCGGATTGGTTCAACTCGTCGGATTCCGGACCTAGTTGCGACATACGAAGTTCAGTGTGTTTAAATCCTAATACGTAACCCGCGGCGGTTTGGATGCAATGCATTGCCGGACCGGCTGGCAATTTTATAGGCCGACCGAAACTCCGCCGCTGGCCGGTTATTGTATTGACGGACGCCTATCCGGAGCAAATCGGCCGACGCAAGTACCCGCGTCGTTTTTTCGACAATGCCGAATTTGAGCTAACTTTGTTAACCGGATTAGTTGCCGGCCGCACAAATGTCCGCCAAACGGCATAGCATCCAACTTATCCGGCGTCGCCAACCCTGGCGAATGCTTGACCGCGTCGCCATAGCCACTTTCAATCTCATGCGAGCAAAACTATGAAAATTCTAGGTGTAGATATAGGCGGCTCCGGCATCAAAGGCGCCATCGTCGAAACCGATACCGGGGAGTTACTCAGCGAACGCCGGCGCATCGAAACCCCTAAACCAGCCACCCCGGAAGCCATAGCCTACACCCTGGCACAATTAGCCGGGCATTTCGCCTGGCAAGGCCCGATAGGTTGCGGATTCCCAGCCGCCATACAGCACGGCGTAGCCCGCACCGCATCGAATATCGACGCCTCCTTTATCGGCACCGACATTGACCGGTTATTTTCCGAAACCGTGCATTGCCCTTGCTACAACCTAAACGACGCCGACGCCGCCGGCATCGCCGAAATGCGCTTCGGCGCCGGTGCCGGCATATCGGGGGTAGTGCTGATCGTAACGATAGGCACGGGTCTGGGCACCGCGCTGTTTACCGACGGCGTACTGCTGCCCAATACCGAGCTGGGCCACATTTACATGCCTGACAGCATCAAGGGCGAACATTACGCCTCCGACGCCGTGCGCAAAAGCGAAGACCTAAGCTGGAAACGCTGGGGCAAACGCTTCGATAAATACTTGAACTTGATGGAAAGCCTGTTCTGGCCGGATTTGATCATCCTGGGCGGCGGCGCCAGCCAAAAATTCGACAAATTCAGCCACCACCTCAGCGTAGCCGCGCAAGTCCAACCGGCGGCATTTTTAAATCAAGCCGGCATCGTCGGCGCCGCGTTATATGCGCGGGCACGCTACGGCTGAATCCGTGCTAACCGATATGCTGTGTTGAATACTCAACAAAGCACCCGAGTAGGCTGCTGCCTTCAGATAGCGAACGTTTTAGCTGCGCACAAACATTGTGAAAAGCTGACGTGTAATGGATTATTTTTCTTCCCCCTCTGGCTCTGTTACTGTCGTCTTTACCAACGTTTACTATGAAAGTCATGATGGGAGCGACACATAGCCGCGATTCGCAAGGCCCTCATCGCGACTATGCGTCGCTCCTACCAAACTACCTTTCATTTGCCGGAGCGATTGCCAGACTTTCATGATCGTTAGGCAAGAACTCGAGAAGCGCGCGTTCCGTCAAGCCGTGTTACAAACACCTAAGCAAGCAGCCCGCCGGACTCGCTCCGCGCTTACCGGAGACTGCTCGGAATAATGCCAGAGATATCGGTTTGCTATATCATGAGGCAACAATAACTAAAAACACCGACCGGGGGATCTTTCTATGGACATGTTACGGGCGCTGGGACTTGGTCCCGAGCACGCAATCAGCAAGCAGCAATTACATCTATACATCAATTTGAAATTGGCATCCTGCGGCCAACCCACCTGTATCGATGCCGAATCCGCTGCGTTCATGGAGACCGCGCAAGACTTGTTGGACAGCTACCTGGAAAAAAACCGCCTGTTGGCCAATTCCACCCTCTACCCGGCCGATCGCCGCATTCAAGATTTTCTGGACCGCTATTTGTCTGATCTCGGCTTGGAACAGCTGCCTACCCTGCCGACCATGACTTTCGAGCTGGACAGGCACGGCGTAGCCCGCGAATTGTCGCTCCCCTTGGGAGCCGATCACTTCGTGTCGGACATCGTTTCCAGCTACCGCGTCAAACAAGGAGTGTTGCACAATCCGGCCAGCGACCGGCGCACAACGGAAGGTTCCTTCCACATCGCCGAAGGGGGTTTGCCGGTACCGGGCGACAAAAAACAAGTACCCAAGCTGACCTTTGCCAGAATGCTGGAGCAGGCGCTGAATCCACCGGCCGACATGCTCATCGTCCCCTTTACGGCCAATCAGCCCCAACCGGCCCGCATGTTCGCCTCACTGCTGTTGCGTCCGGTGATTTGCCCGGAACTTCCCGGCCTGGAAGCGGAAAAATCCATGGAAGTCCGCTTTTTCGCACCCGGCAATTTGGTCAGCAACCTGGATTTCGTGGAAAGCATCTTCGGCAACGGCGGCAATCCGGCCCTGCCGGAATGCGACGCGGCTTTGGACATCGAGCATTGGAGCGGGCATAGCGGCTGCGTGATTCTGGCCCCGCATTTGGCCAAACTGACCAAAAAACAGCTGGGCTTGCCGCATTGGGACGACGCCAGCGAACGGCAACGCGCCGACGGCATGTGCTGGCAGCAGGAAGACGAGTTGTATAACAACGGCCAGGCCTTCAAGCTGACCGCCCGCGACAAGTCCGGCGTGATCGTGACCTTGTTGGCCGACAATTATTACGGCTACTGCAAGAAAGAAGTCAAAACTCAAATCAGCTACGCCGCCAATTTATTCGGCAGCGCCGAAGAAGAGCACGCCGGCGGCGCCCTGGCCTTCCGCCGCTTTAACCACGGCGACGAATTCGGCGTCGGCAGCCTGACCCGCGAACCCGGCTACGATTTCGACGAAATGGCCTACCGCTACGGGCAAATCATGACCGTACAGCCCGAAGGCTATGCGATCGACAACCGGTTTCCCGACATAGTCTACGTGCCGCAAGATTTGCGGATGAATCTGACCAGCCAAAAAATTAGCTGGGTCAAAAACGGCCAAAGCCACAGCATTCGTTTGCAACCGAGCAAAATTTACGTACAACCCAACGGTTACAAGATAGAGATGTGCAAACACCCCGGCGCGCCGTCCTGGCGGCTGGTCGGCACGGTTGCGGAGGGCACCTTCTGTCACAAACCCTGCACGGTATCCGGCGGCGGCAAGTCGGAAATTTCCAAATCGATAGAAGACGCCGTGATCTACGGCCCACTGTTCGTCGACGATTTGCAGCACGATTTGGACAAAGTCCAGGCCATCTTCGACAAAGACTACACCGGCCGCTTTTTACCCGGCCACGAACACGAAGACCGCGCCACTACCCGGCCGATATTGAGCGAGGAACGCAGCTTGGGTTCGGTGATCAAGCTACTGACTCCTTCGCCTTACCACACCCCGGAATTCAACGCCTGGCTGGCTACTATCCCGCCCGGCATTCTGGCCTTGGTGTTTTTGATCAAACGTTTTTACCGTAGCGAATGGGGCGAACGTTGGCGAGACCACTTGTCGGTCGACGTGATCAACGGCGCGCCGGGACATGAATTGAAACTGGAACAACGCAAGATCGTCGCCACGTATTTACGGGTCGGCTTCGACCAGGAAGGCGGCTGGCGCACCTTTAAGGTTCGCCAGGACTACATCGCTTGCGAAAAAGTGCAAATGGAAGACGACATCAGTGCATCGGGGGTCGTCGCTACCGCCGCGGTCAAACCGTGGCTGGCTAAAAACGGTCACTATCAAACCAGCGTCAAACTGGTCAAAAACTGCGAATACCGGTTGTTTCAACGCCCGGACGACGCCATCATCCCCGGTTACGACAAACAAACCGAAACCAACATGGCTGCTCCCGGCAATTTCATGGCCAATTTCGAACCGCTGGATCCGGAAAAACTGGCCGAAGTAGTGGAAGACGTCACCCGTTTTTCCCAGTTCACCCCGCCGATGCGGCAATTGCTGGAGCAAGCCTACACCGAAAAAGTGCCGTTCGTGGTGTCGTCCGCCTACCCGCGTTTGGTTAACGGTAAGCCGTCCAAAAATCCGCGCTATCTGGAAACCCGGCTGGATTTGATCAAACCGATGCGCAAATACGTTGCGGAAATCGGCGCCCGCTTACACCGCAAGATTCCGTTGAATCAGCCGTTATGCCACCCGGTCGACGCGGTATTGACCGGCCGCCGCAACAATCCGCCTGACGGTGCTATCCGCCCGCTGGCGGTCTACAACCCCATTCATTACCAAGAGCTGCCGGAATTGTTCATGGACTTCGTCTGCTCACTAACCGGCAAATCGCCGTCGACCACCGGGGCCGGCAGCGAAGGCGCGCTGACCAAGGGTCCGTTCAACGCCTTGCGCCCTACCGCCGACCTCAACAACGCGCTGGTCTCGTTCATACTGACCGGCTACCCAGGTTTTTCCAGCTCCGCCGGCTACATCGGCCCGGACATACGGGTCGACCACGACATTAGTTTATTGATCCCGGAAATCTGGGCGCGCTTGTCGCCGCAAGAACGCCAGCCGGATTATTTGCTGAAGCACGGCTATTTGGAAGCGGTGGCCGATTTCGAACACAACGGCAAGCCGGTATTGGCCAGCCGCTTGGGCTACCGGATTACCAGCCAATTCGTGCACGGCCTGATGGGCAAGATTTTCGACAATCCCTATGCCGTATTCACCGACGAAATCCTGCAGCCGGAGCGGCAAAACCTGGACGTATTCGTCGACGGAGTCAACAATATCGTAGAAACCCAGCAGCGCGTCGCCCAGCTATACCTAGAGGACGGCAGCATTGCAGACGCCTGCCCGCCGTTGTACGCCCTGCTGCACATCATGGCCCATGGCCAATACCAAGGTATGGACGCACATTCCCCGGAACTTCGAGCAATGTTCACCCGCGAGTATTTGTTGGAATCGGCTTGGTACCGCAAACGCCTCGAAACCAAACAGCAACGCGATGTAGCGCTGTGGCAACGGCATTTGGCCTACCTGGAGCAAACCCTCAAATCCGGCAGCCAAAATCCGCGCATTGCCGGCCTGAATTTACAGCAACGCCGCCAACACACCGAAACCAAACTGGCTTACCTGCAATCGGCCGATTATTTGCAAGCCTTGGTCGGCACCATAGGCGCGGATCCACTGGAACCCTATTAATCCGGGACACGGGCAATGCTGTCGAGTGAAGAAGCGTAGGGGGCGAATCCATTGACGCGACCGGCGGCGGCAAGAGGCTGAATAAATTCGGCCCTATAGTCCGCCCCACGGACAACGCAACTTTTACGCAAGCGCTTTACAGCGAACAGACCCAAGCACGCCCGCCATGAAGCGGCCACTCTCTATACGCATCTACGCCTTGGCGGCCGGGTTTATCGCATGGCCGCTCGGGGCGACCCTATTCGCATGGATAGCTTACCGACTGGATTCGCATCACCCCGCCGGCTAGCCGGGTTGGGATGCACTGTACTGTCGCAAACGCCGATCAATTTGTCGCCGTCAATAACGGCTCGACGATTTCCTGAAACTTGTCTTTGGTCAACTCCCCCGGCTGCCGGTGCACGATTTGCCCTTGCGCATTCACCACCACGGTAAACGGTACGGCGTTGATGATGTTGCCCCATTGCCGGGCCAATAGCGTGCCGGCGTCGCCGGTAACCAGCATCGGGTAATTGACCTTGGCTCGCTGCAGGTATTCGGCCACGGCATCGCGCTCCTCTATGGCCAATCCCACGAATTGCAGGTTTCGAGAGCCGTATTCGTCCTGCCATTTGACGAACTCCGGAATTTCTTTCAAACACGGACCGCACCAACTGGCCCAAAAATTCAACACCAATACCTTGCCTTGCCACTGCGCCGCGGAATGTTGAATGCCGTCCACATCCGGGAAGCTGAAATCCAGCTTGGCCGGCGTTTGCGCGGGCCGGGTCGAGCCGGTGTGTTGTTGCAGGTAAAAGCCTAACGCCAAGGCCAGCGCAGCCACGACGACAATAATCAATTTGGTTTTCATAACTGTTTCAAGGATTGTAAAAAGGTGGCCGCGTCCTGATAGCCGATGACCCGCAGTTCAGCTTGCTCCCGGCCTTCGGCGTCGAAGAACATAATGCCGGGCGGACCGAACAGCTTGAAGCGCTGCAGCAAGGCTTTATCGTCCGTGTTGTTTTCGGTGACGTCGGCTTGCAACAACACAAAGCTGGCCAACTGCTGTTGTACGGCGGTATCGGTAAAGGTGTAGGCTTCCATCTCTTTGCACGATACGCACCAATCGGCATAGAAATCCAACATCACCGGCTGGCCGGCGGCTTTGGCTTCCGTCAATTTTTGCTCCAGCTCGGCTAAACTGTGCACCCGCTGAAACGCCAGTCCCTTTTCTGCGGCCGCCGCGTCGGCACCGCTAGCCAGTGCCAAGCCGGACAAGGGTTTAAGCGGATTGGTGTTGCCGGCACTCAAACCTATCAGTTGCGCTACCCCGAATACCAGCATCATCAAGCCGACGCCTTTCCATAGTCGCTTCCAGCCGGTCACAGGATGCGGCAAGGGCTCTAAAGCGTTCAAATAAATCGACGGAATGATCAGCAGCATCGCCGTCAAAAACATGGTGACGGCGGGCGGTATGATCCTGGATAACATCCACACCGCTACTGCCAACATGATTACGCCGAATACCGCTTTGGTCGCATTCATCCATAGGCCAGCCTTAGGCAGCAATTTGCCGGCCGAAGCGCCTATCAGCAATAACGGCAGGCCCATGCCCAAACCCATCGCAAACAGTGCAAAAGCGCCTAATACCACGTCACCGGTTTGACCGATGTAAATCAAGGCCGCCGCCAGAGGCGCGGCGACGCACGGCCCGACAATCAACGACGACAAAGCGCCCATGATGCCGGCTCCCCAATAGGAACCGTCGCGATGCTTATCGCCGGACTGCGACAACTTGGTTTGCAAAGCCGCCGGAAGCTGCAAGTCGAAAAAACCGAACATGGACAACGACAACAGGACGAACATGCCGGAAAACGTGGCGATAACCCAAGGTTCCTGAAATACTGCTTGCAAATTGCTGCCGAATAAAGCCGCCAAAATACCAAACGCGGTGTACATCAAGGCCGAAGCAAGGACGAAGCTGGCGGACAGTAAAAACGCTTTGCGGGTACTGACGCGGTGGCCGTGACCAACCAGGATGCCGGACAAAATCGGTATCATCGGAAACACGCACGGGGTATGGGCCAACAAAACGCCGAATCCGAAAAAGCTCAACAAGGTCAGTAAGAAACTATCCTGCTTTAACGCGGCTACAATTTTGTCTTGTTCCGAAATCGGCTGAGCCGCCGGCGCCGGGAAATCGGCGGCAACCGCGCTTGGTGCGGCCGGTAGCGCCAACTCGACACGACTGTTCATCGGCGGGTAACACACGCCGCGATCGGCGCAACCCTGAAACTTAGCGGTTAGCGTGACGGTTTCCGCCTGCAAACGGTTACGGCCAAGCGGTATGTCAAGACTCAGCTCCTGCCGGTAAACTTCGACTTGGCCGAATTCTTCGTCCAAGTGCGCTTCGCCGACCGGTAACGGCCATTCGCCTAACACAGCGCCGGAATCGGGCTCGAAACTCAATCCCAATTTGTCTTTGTACAAGTAGTAGCCGTCGGCAATCAGCCAGCTCACCCGAATGTGATGAGCGTCTTTGACCGTGGCGAAAAATTGAAACGCTTGCTCGGGCGGCAATAATTCGCTGCCGAACAAACTCGGCGTCAGTTTTTTCAAACCCGAGAAGAAGCCGCCTCCCGACGCCCCCGCGTTCGCGGTGACTACCGGCAGATTGACGTCTAACAGCCGGGTCTGCGGCGGATAACAGACGCCTTGATCAGCACAACCTTGATACTTAACCGAGAGCTGGACTTTGGTCTGTGCCGACGCGTTTTGCAGCGGCAACGGGATGGACAGATTGTTACGGTACACGCTGACCATGCCGAACATAGGGTCGTGTTCGGTCGCACCCGCCGGCATTTCAAAGCTACCGACCGGTACTTGCGGCGTTTTGGATTCGATTTTGACCTTGTCCCGGTAAACGTGATAGCCGTCGGCAATGCGCCAGTTCAGTTGCACTTGCCGGTCCGACAAGGCGTTTGCGCTTAATTGAAACACCTGCTCCGGAGGTAACACATCGTCCGGATTCAATGCAAACGCCTGACTCCAATACAGAAATAACCAACTGAACCGGATCAGGCGCCGGACGCACACGAGTCTATCCATTTCAAGTAATCTTCCGAACCGCGCTGTATCGCCACGGCTACAATTTCAGGGATTTGGTAAGGATGCAGCCCTTTAATCGCCGCTTCGACGGCCGCATATCGGGCTGATGGACTTTTAATCAACAACAAATGTTCCTCAGCACTCTCGATTGCACCTTGCCATTGGTAAATTGAGCGCACGCCCGGCAGAATGTTCACGCAGGCCGCCAATTTCCCGGCAACCAAATGCCCGGCAATGCGCTCGGCCGTTTCCATGTTCGGGCAGGTACAATAAATCATTTGATACATCGCACTATTATCCTGTAAAACGTCGCAAAATTGGACTGTTTGAATAGGGAGCGCGGGCAATGCCGTTTCATATTCGCTCGCGCTTGTTCTATCCGGAACATCAGCCTAACCATTCGAATTTCTAATTCCACAAAATAAAGACTGCGGCGACCACAACGCTAAGCGCATTGAGACGAAAGCCAATGTTTAGGCCCGCTATCGACCCAGTCGCTCCATAACCACCAGCCGGCACGCCATTATGCGGATAATATTTTTAGGTTTTTTAATCATTCCTTTCATCGAGATCTATTTACTGCTGCAAGTAGGCGGTTTAATAGGTGCATTGCCGACGATAGCTTTGGTCGTATTCACCGCCGTATTAGGCGCTTGGCTGCTGCGCCGTCAAGGCCTGGAAACTTGGCAACGCTTTCAACGCAACTTAGCTCAAGGCACGATTCCGGCGTACGAAATGATCGAGGGCCCGATACTGTTGGTTGGCGGCGCATTGCTTTTGACGCCCGGTTTTTTTACCGACGCCCTTGGCTTTGCCTGCCTGATACCGACCTTACGTCGCCGAATTGCACAATACCTCATAGACCATCATCTGCTTAATAAAGTATCGACGCAGTTTTACGCAGGCAGCCCTTCGAAAAACCCGGACGTTATCGAAGGCGAATTCAGCAAAAAACAGGACTAGGCCCCGATGCCCCAGACTGTTGTAAATGTCGATGGCAGGGCCGAGGATCCCGCGCTTCCAAATCACCCGCCTGCCGCGAAAGGAAACACAGTGCCGCTCACAATTGGCCTCCACCTCCGTTCACTAAAAGCTTACCCTATGCCAGCCTTGCCCTGTCATATGCACTATGTTAGCGCACCTATCCGCCAAACCAAATTGCGCAGACGCCCCAAAACAGCCTAATAACTCACCCTTCGGAATCTAGGCATGCCGGGACCTTTTAAGACACTTGCACCAATTTAATCTGTATTTCACAAAATCGCACCAAATTAACACAAGCGCTTGCCATATTTTTGTCCCGGCAAAACTCACCAAGTTGGCGTCAATCCTGTCGAATGAACGCTGTTAGAAGCCATGGCATATAAACTGCTTTTCAATTGACTCGTGTCCTAACTCCAAAAACCGATATGTCTGCGAGCAAACTCAATCTACTCAGCTTTACCGGCAAAATGAAAATTTTGCACATGACCTGGTTAGCTTTCTTTATTTCCTTCGTGGTCTGGTTCAACCATGCGCCGTTAATGCTGGTCATCGGCGAAAGCCTGAAACTTAGCGAGGCCGAAGTTAAGACCATACTGATTTTGAACGTGGCGTTAACCATTCCGGCTCGCATACTGATCGGCATTCTGGTTGACAAATTCGGTCCTAAGCGCACGTATTCCACGCTACTGGCAGTCGGCAGTTTGCCCTGTTTTTTATTTGCGATGGCCGAAAACTTCGAACAGTTGGCACTGGCTCGATTTCTGATGGGCTTTGTCGGTGCCGGTTTCGTGATCGGCATTCGCATGGTGGGAGAATGGTTTCCGGCCAAACAAGTGGGTATTGCCGAAGGCATTTACGGCGGCTGGGGAAATTTCGGTTCCGCCGCCGCAGCCATGACGCTACCGACCTTGGCATTACTGCTCGGCGGCGAAAACGGCTGGCGCTATTCCATCGGCGCGACCGGCCTCATCGCCTTGCTGTATTCGGTTATATATTTCTTCAGCGTCAGCGACACCCCGAAAGGCTCGACTTACTTCAAACCGAAAAAGTCAGGTGCCATGGAAGTCACCAGCATTTGGGATTTGTTCTTTTACATACTGATGACCATTCCGCTGTATGCCGCATTAACCTTGCTAACCTGGAAGCTGTCGCCGGCCGGCATGAAATTATTGTCCGACCCGGCGGCCCTCATCGCCTACGTGCTGATTTGGGTCTTATTCTTTTTTAACGTATACAAGATCGTCCACGTTAACGAAGAACATTTAACCCACCCTATCGAAGAAATTCACAAATACAAATTCAAACAAGTCGCTATTTTGGATTTGGCTTATTTAGTGACTTTCGGCTCGGAATTAGCCGTGGTATCCATGTTGCCGATGTTTTTCTTCCAAACCTTCAACGAATCGCAAGGCATCACGATGGTCGAAGCCGGCCTGTTGGCCTCCGGTTTCGCCTTTATGAACTTGATAGCCCGCCCCGGAGGCGGCTGGATCAGCGACAAGTTCGGACGCAAACTTTCGTTAAGCATTTTCATCGGCGGTTTGGCGTTGGGCTATTTCGCCATGTCGCAAATTACCCCGCAGTGGCCGGTGTTGATTGCTACCGTAGTTACCATGGCCTGCTCGTTCTTCGTACAAGGCGGAGAAGGCGCGGTGTTTGCGATGGTACCGTTAATCAAACGCCGCATGACCGGCCAAATTGCCGGCATGGTAGGCGCCTACGGCAATGTCGGCGGGGTAATCTTTTTAACGGTGTTGTCGTTCGTATCGCCGAGTGCATTTTTTCTAACGATAGCCGCAACCGCGCTGGTAGTCGCCATCGCAATTCAGTTTATCGAAGAACCCAAAGGCCATATGGCGGAAGTCATGGAAGACGGCAGCGTCGCGATGATAGAAGTGGAATAATAGGCAACCGACAAGTCCCTTCCGGTAACGGGTTAAGGGTAAACTTAACCCGTTCGACAGCCTATCCCATACCATCATGGTCAAATCGTTAACCGTCAGCACTAGCGCCTGCAGCGACAAAGGCGTCAAAGCAAACAACGAAGATTGCTGGGGCGTCTTAATCCCTAAAGAACCACAATTAACCTTGAAGGGCATAACCGCAGCCGTGGCCGACGGGATGAGCGGCAGCGACGCCGGCAAAGAAGCTAGCCATTGTTGCATAACGGCTTTTTTGGAAGATTATTACAGCACCCCGGACACTTGGTCCGTCGCCAAAGCCGGCCAAAAGATTCTGTCGGCTACCAACTCGTGGCTGCATAGCCAAGGCCAGAGCCGCTACGCGTCGGCCAAAGGCATGGTCAGCACCTTAAGCGTGTTGGTACTGAAATCCAATACCGCCCATCTTTTTCACATCGGCGATTCGCGCATTTATTTGCTCAGACAAAACGTACTGGAACAACTCACGCGCGACCACAGGCTTTGGCTTTCCGACGACAAAAACTATTTGAGCCGCGCCATGGGCATAGAGCCGCATTTGGAAGTGGACTATAAAAATATCGCGCTGGAGCCGGGCGACTTGTTTGTATTGACTACCGACGGCGTCCACGACTTCCTGGACGCCAAAGCGCTGAAAAACCTGCTCAGCCAAACGGACGATCTGGACGACATTGCCACCGCCTTGATTAAAACGGCAATAGAAAACGGCAGTGATGATAACGCCACCTGTCAACTGCTGCGGGTAGAATCCTTGCCGAGATTGAAAGAAGACGAAGTCCTAAGGCAACATGCTTATCTGCCGTTCCCGCCGCCGCTGGAAACCGGCATGATCCTGGACGGCTACCGGATAGACGCCGAACTGCACGCCAGCAAGCGCACACAAATTTACAAAGCGTACGACACGCTTCAGCAGCGCGACGTCATTTTAAAAACGCCGTCAGTGCTATACAGCGACGATACCCATTACATCGAACACTTCTTGCACGAAGAATGGGCCGGCAAACGCCTGGAACACGAAAACGTCTTGAAAATATTGGAAACCGATCGCAGCAAAAGTTGCCTTTATTACGTAACGGAATATATCGACGGACAAACCTTAGCCGAGTGGATGACGCAAAATCCGCTGCCGGACATCAAACCGGTCCGCAAAATCATCGAACAAGTCGCCAAGGGTTTACGGGCTTTTCATCGCATGGAGATGCTGCACCAAGACTTGAAGCCCGAAAACATCATGATTGCCAAAGACGGCAGGGTAAAAATTATTGATTTCGGCTCGGTCAAAATCGCCGGCATTGCCGAAATAACACCGCTGGATCACGCGGTTCAGGAGAATATACTGGGCACCTTGAATTACACTGCCCCTGAATACCACCTCGGCCAACGCGGCTCGGTAAAATCCGATTTATATTCCTTGGGCGTCATCTGTTATCAAATGTTGAACGGTGAGTTACCGTTCGGCTCCCTGCCGGAAAAACCCAATCGGGCGAATTTAGCCCGTTTGAAATACAAACCCAGCTTTCAGTTCAACAATATGGTGCCTGTATGGATAGACGGCGCACTCAAAAAAGCCACTTGCTTGACCCCGGAAATACGCTACGACGAACTTTCGGAATTTTTGCACGATCTATCGACCCCAAATCCGCAATTCTTGAAAGGGGAACAAAAATTACCGCTACTAGAGCGCAACCCTATAGCCTTTTGGCGGGGAACCGCACTGCTGTTTTTTTTATGCAGCCTGGGACTATTGATCATGCTGAGTAAAAAAATGGCCTGTTAGCCGACGAACCAAGCTAACCGTACCAGCGTTTACGCCCCGTATATCTGAATTTCGGCTGCTGCCCGGATGCATCGAACGGCTTACCGGTCTTATCTCCCGGCTTGCGGCCGCCGGTCATCCCCATTTCAATGCATTCCTGAATATACTCTTTCAACATCGCCTGAGCCTCGGCCCGGGTCTCGTATGGCCCGGAATCGCCTTCCCGCGCTTGGAAATACCACCCGCATTTGCCCGTGCGAGGGTCTATCGATGAATATACTCTGTCGACTTCGAACATAAACACATTTTCCGCAAAACTCAATATGCTGACGCTTGATAATGCGCGAGCGACAGGAAAACCTAAAATGGCGTTTTGCATCATAACAGTAGCGGCCGAGGCTTACAGCTTCTATGCCGATTTCGGACGCATCCTACTCGGATTTGTGACGAGTACGCTGCTTTGATGCAATAATCGACCAGCATCCAAACGCTGCTCGTTCTAAGCCCGATAAAGCTAAACGGGGAATGGAACGCGCTAGGGAGCAAGCGAACCGCTCATGCTTAACCGGGGAGCTCGGCACGAACGGTTTTCAGCTGCTTCCAGACCGTTCATTCGGGGTAACAAGACGCCTTCACGACCGTTAGAATAAAAAAGAAACCGGATATAGCGCTCCTCGAAGACTGCTTGCATACAACACAAACCCATGGCACTTATATGATTGATTGGAATACCACGTTCGCCGCAATCTGGCGCCAACAACGAAAATACCTTAGGCCGGTCAAACATCTGGATTCGATCCAACTGAAAGACTTGCTGGGAATAGACTCTCAAAAGCAACAGTTAGTTGCCAACACCGAAAGATTTTTAGCCGGCAAGCCCGCTAACAACGCACTGTTGTGGGGCGCTCGCGGCACCGGAAAGTCGTCTTTAATCAAAGCCCTACTGAACGCTTATAAAGACCGCGGCTTACGCATCATTGAAGTCGATAAACACGATTTGGTATTTTTGCCGGACATCGTCGACGACATTCGCGACCTGACCCAACGCTTCGTGATTTATAGCGACGACTTGTCTTTCGAACACGGCGATACCCTGTACAAGCCATTGAAAAGCGTCTTAGAGGGTTCTATCGAACTACCGCCGGAAAATGTCTTGTTCTACGCCACGTCCAACCGCCGCCATTTGCTGCCCGAGCATATGCGCGATAATTTGGAAACCCAACTCGTCGACGGCGAGGTGCATTATTCGGATACGATTGAAGAAAAGATTTCATTATCGGATCGCTTCGGCCTCAGGTTAGCGTTTTATCCCGCACATACCGATGCTTATTTAGCCATAGTGGATAGCTTGTTCAGCGATTTCAGCGGAGATCGTAACGCGCTTTACCAAGCCGCATTGGATTTCGCCCATTTGAACGCTGCGAAAAACGGCCGCACCGCCAAGCAATTTTACAACGCCTACTGTCAATCCTCAGGCCATTCGACCAGCCTGAAACCGGATTAAACCGGCCGCCTCCAATTGCATCCTCCTAAACGGCACTCATCCGCTATCCAAAGTTTTCCCAACAACCAACCTCCAGTACCACGAATCCGCCCGAAAACGCCAATTCGGCCAGACACCTCCGCTAAATCGCACCAAAATAATACAAACCCAAAATATTTTGCACCATAATAAACCGCAATCGGCCACCCAAAGCACTTAACTGCTTCCCGGACGGACAATTTACATATGGCTCGTTACTTGCTTAACGGGTGTAGTTCTCCTTAAACCTTATTCACTGTGCATAAAAAAATACTCGATCATTTGAACGAAGCAATTTTGCTGTTCGATACCGATCTGGCGCTAACCTACATCAATCCGGCCGGAGAGATGCTGTTTGCCGATAGTGCCAAGCATTTGCTCGGCAATCCCGCGCAGCGTTTATTCAAATCCGCACATCCCGGTTTATTTAGCGATTTATTGTCACGAATGCACCAACACGAGCCTTTGGTTGACAGAGAATTGATACTGGAATCGATGAATCAATCATCGACCGTCAGCCTCAGTGCCACCCCGATAATGGCAGGCGGCGAATTGCAGGAAATTCTGATCGAGTTGCAACAAGTCGACCGGCACTTGCGCATCACCAAAGAAGAGCAATTGCTGGCACAACAAAATACCAGCCGCATGTTAGTCCGCGGTTTGGCCCACGAAATCAAAAACCCTTTAGGCGGCTTACGCGGCGCGGCTCAGCTGTTGGATCAGGAACTACGCGACCCGGAACTGAAGGAATACACCCAGATCATTATTGCCGAATCGGACCGCTTGCAGGAATTGATGGATAAAATGCTCGGCCCCAACAAACCCGCGCATAAAAGCCTGATGAACATCCACGAGGTGCTGGAACGGGTACGGCAACTGGCTGCGGTAGAAGCCGGCAGCAGTACAAGCTTGAAAACCGATTACGACCCCAGCATCCCCGAACTATTCGCCGACAAAAACCAGCTGATTCAAGCCTTTTTGAACATAGTCCGCAACGCCATTCAAGCGATCCAAACCATGGGCCGAATCGTTTTGAAAACTAGAATCCAACGTCATATGACCATAGGCCGCAAGCTGTATAAATTGGTGATCAAAGTAGACGTGATCGACAACGGCCCCGGAATTCCGCCCGGGTTGATGGGGCAAATCTTTTACCCGATGATCACCGGCCGCCCGGAAGGTACCGGTTTAGGTTTATCCATCGCACAATCGCTGATCAATCAACACCGCGGCATGATCGAATGCGACAGCGAGCCGGGCAACACCGTTTTTTCGGTGTATTTGCCCATCGTAGATCACCAAGGCAACACCGCGCTTAATTAATCCAAGGATTGCGTAACGATGACAACCCTTTCAACTTACGGAGAATTTCATGTCATTGCCGGATAAAGTCTGGATTGTCGACGACGACAAATCCATACGCTGGGTACTGGAAAAAGCCCTGCAGAAAGCCCGCCTCGATACTCGATGCTTTGCCAACGCCGCCGAGCTGCTCAAAGAAATCAATAAAAGCCGCCCGCAAGTGTTGATAACCGATATACGCATGCCCGGCATGGACGGTTTCGAGTTATTGAAAAAAATTCATAAGGACTACCCGGCGCTGCCGGTCATCATCATGACTGCGCATTCCGACTTGGAAAGCGCGGTGTCGGCGTTTCACGGCGGGGCGTTCGAGTATCTGCCCAAGCCCTTCGACGTGAACGTCGTCGTCGAAACCGTACAACGCGCCTGCTTGCACGCCAGACAGCAAGAAAGCGCGCAAATGCCACCGGTGCAGTTGAAAGACTCCACCCCGGAAATCATCGGCGAAGCCCCGGCCATGCAAGAGGTGTTTCGGGCAATAGGCCGCTTGGCGCGTTCGCACATCACCGTGCTGATCAACGGCGAATCGGGCACCGGCAAAGAGCTGGTGGCCAAGGCGTTGCACCGCCACAGTCCGCGCTCGGATCAACCGTTTATTGCGCTGAATATGGCGGCGATTCCCAAGGATTTGATGGAATCGGAGCTGTTCGGCCACGAGAAAGGCGCGTTTACCGGCGCGCAATCGCGCCGCATAGGCCGCTTCGAGCAGGCCAATAACGGCACGCTGTTTTTGGACGAAATCGGCGACATGCCGGCCGAACTGCAAACCCGCCTCCTGCGGGTACTGGCCGACAACGAGTTTTACCCGATCGGAGCACACGCGCCGGTCAAGGTCAACGTGCGCATTATCGCCGCGACCCACCAGAACCTGGAAAACCTGGTAGCCGAAGGCCGGTTTCGAGAAGACTTATTCCACCGTTTGAACGTCATACGCATTCATATTCCACCGCTTAGGGAACGCCGGCAAGACATCGGCTTACTGATGCGCCACTTTTTATATCAAAGCGCCAAAGAGCTAGGTACCGAAGTCAAAACTTTGAAGGCGGAGACCGAGACGTTCTTAAGCGGGCTCAAATGGCCGGGCAACGTGCGGCAGTTGGAAAACACCTGCCGCTGGCTGACGGTTATGGCTTCGGGACGGGAAATTCACATCGAGGACTTGCCGCCGGAATTAAGCCATAGCCCCACCGAAACCTCCGCCCACGCTTTAGTCAAACAAGACTGGGAAAGCTTGCTGCAAAATTGGATCAAACAACAGCTGGTTACCGGAAAACACGATATCGCCAAACAAGCGATTGCCAGCGTGGAAACCTTGCTGATCCAAACCGCCTTGATTCATACCCACGGCAGAAAACACGAAGCCGCACTGTTGTTGGGATACGGCAGAAACACGCTTACCCGTAAGCTCAAGGAATTGGATATTCACGAATAGTGGCTTCACCCGAGAATTTTCATCTGCCGTAAACATCGGTGTATACTCCGCCGCATTTAAACAGACTTTCAATCGGCGGGTGCAGGGCTTATGGCAGAAAAATCGGTCAGTAAATATCTCAGCAGCTTGGAAAAACAGTTCGCCGCAACCGACCCGGTCTTGCAAAAAGCGGCAAAAGTCTTTCACGATTTGGACAATCTCGAATTCGAGATGGGCTTGCTGGACAACGATGAAACCACTGCCAGAAAAAGCTCGTGGTGGCCGACGATCAGCACCTTAGGCGGCTATTCCCCGGCCAAATCGGAATTTCTGAATCGTTTTCTGGGCAGCCAATTACACACGTCCAGACACAAATTCACGGTACTGCAATACACCCCTCAAACCAACAGCGCCATACTGCCCGGCACCGCGCTGGACGCCGACCACAGGCTGCCGTTTTACCAAATCGGTCAAACCATAGAACAAGCCTCGGCCGGCGAAAGCGGCAAGGTCAACAGTTATTTGGAACTCGTCACGGTCAATAGCGGCAAACTCAAAAACAAACTGATCATAGACACCCCGGTGCTCAACCCTGCGGCCGAAAACGCCGCCAATCGCTTGCTACGCCAACACGTCATAGCAATCTCCGATCTGGTACTGGTTTTCAGCGATTTGTTCGAAGCCGATCCTAATTTCAACAAGGAAACCATAGAAGCCATCGTTAAATACCAAGATACCAACAAGTTTTTGTTCGTCGTCGATCATTCGGAACTTTCTTTAGACACCAATAAAATCAACGACATAATAAACTCATGGCAGCGACGCCTCGCCGAATTCGGCATATTTACCGGGCAATTCGTAGTACTGGCGCAAAATGCCGACACGAGCGCAATCGAATCGCGGGTTAATCAGCTGAACAACGACCGCTCTTATCGAGTGTTGGACAATCTGGAGACCAGCATACGCGCTGTCGATGACGTGGTATTTCCGGAAGTCGAAGCCGCTCTAGCCACTTGGAAAGAGCGCAGCAACGCAACCACCCTGATCATTTTAGCCTTCATCATCATGCTGATCTTGTTCGCGGAAATCGCTGTCGGCATTTTAGATTTTTTCTTCGACCCTATTATCGGCCCCATAATCGTACTAGGTTTGGCGGCGATACTGACGCCGATGCACATGATAGTCAGCCGGGTACACGCCAAATTCATTATCAATCAATTACAAAAGCGCCAGAAACAACTGAATATCAGCGAGGATTTATCCGCCTTGTTCGAAAAAAGCCTGGGCTTTTGGCGCACCTTGCTCCCCATGACCCAACCGGTCGGCAAAACCAAAAAAAATCGCAAGAAATTGGCACTGTTACTGGAGCAAACCAAAGATTTGGTTCAGGCCCTGAACGACCAATTCAGCCGCAATCAATTCCAAGAATTCCCAACCTCATACGACGCTCAACTCAGCGAAGACTTTTAACTGAACGCCGGGGCAACTGCGTATGGACATTGTCAAACAATATTTGGCACTGTGCTGGTTTGATAGCTCGCCCTATGAGCTACCAAAATCCATACCCTTTTTCAAACGCAACCTGATCTTCAACTTTCTGGTGTTCTTTTTCATCCATTTTAATATGACGGATGAATTCGAATCGGTCACCGAAGTATTTTTCGAGACACTATTGAGCCTGGGTTTCATAGGCTTAACCCTATGGCTCAACGACACCTTATCCGGCTACGTCCAAGTCAGTTCAGCCATCTTGTTCAGCGAAAATCTGGTATCGCTCTTTCTGGTGCCTATCATGTTTTGGGTGACGGTAGCGGAAGATTGGTACAGCTACGGCGTATTGGCGTTCTTTCTGTTATGGGCGGGAGCGATGATCGCCGCTATTTTCAAAAAAGCCTTGGCGATTAATTTAGTCGCCGGCCTGGTCATGTCGTTGTTTTATGTCTTGTTCAGTTTCGGCGGCGGCTTTGCGATCAACAGTCTGGTTACCGGCTGAGAAATCCCGGTTATCGTCAATTCACCTACAATTTACGGTTTAACGCCGTAGTAACCGGCTAAAATCGTGTATGCGCCTTGCAAGCCTTCCAACATGGCGCCTTTTAACGGCAAGCAAGGATTATCCCACTGCTTGATTTTACCGTCGAAATAAAACGCCCATTCGCCTTGCCAACACTGACCTTTCCGGACGAGCCGCCCCGTCATGACACCAGGCACTTCGTAACGCGCCGAAACGGCCAACAGATTGCGCGAATCGACACCCAACACTTCATTGACCGAAATTTTCTGTTGTTCCTCCAAATCCAGAATCGGCACAATAATAGGCACCCCTTTAACCTTTTCGGCCAGCGTCAGGGCGTTCTCGACTTCCGGCATGCTATCGGCGTTATAAAACTGCCGGCCGTCGCCGTCTTCGACCACTAACCAAAGCAAGGTTTCCGGGCGAATTTCGCTCCAAATGCCCACACGGTTTTGCCGGATGACTTCCAATAATTGTTCTTGATCGAATTCGACCCGCATTAACCGCGCGTCGCCGGACGCATATTCGTCGGCCGCGATCAACGAATATTGAAACTGTTTGACGTAATGCTGCGCGCCGTTCAACAACTGTTGCACCACGGCCAATTTGGCAATGTCGTCCGCGACCAAAATCCGATTCAATACCCCGAACAACGCTTGTTTGATGGCGACCTCCCTATCCTGTGCCGATTGGCTATTGGCGATCAACTCGATTTCGAACAAACCCTTAACTTCTACCGCTCCAGGTTGTCCGCATAAGAGTGCGAGCGCAAAAGTCGTCAGACAAAACGCCCGGCGCGTTTTCTTTTTCAAAATCATCACTTAGAAATTACCCCAGCCAAGAACGAGACGGAACTATAGTACAATATCGGATAGTTCAAGCTTAACTTTAACAAGAGGCACCCTTTGAGCGTACCACCATCAGACCGCCTGAATTACAAAAGCGCCGGCGTCGATATTGAAGCCGGCAACGCCCTGGTTGACCGAATTAAACCGATAGCCGCCAAAACCCGTATTCCGGGCGTCCTGGCCGGATTGGGCGGTTTCGGATCGTTATTCGAACTGCCGCTGGAGCGCTACAAACAGCCCGTGCTGGTATCCGGCACCGACGGTGTCGGTACCAAATTAAAACTGGCCTTCGACACGAACATCCACAACACGGTGGGAATCGATTTGGTCGCCATGTGCGTCAACGACATCGTCGTGCAAGGCGCCGAGCCGCTATTTTTTCTGGATTACTTCGCGACCGGCAAGCTGGACGTGGCTTCGGCCGCCGCCGTCATCGAAGGGATAGGCGCAGGCTGCGAACGGGCCGGCGCGGCCTTGGTCGGCGGCGAAACCGCGGAAATGCCCGGCATGTATCCGGACGGCGAATACGACTTGGCCGGCTTTTGCGTCGGCATCGTGGAAAAACAACGCATCATCGACGGCAGCAAGGTCAAAACCGGCGACAAATTGATCGGCCTCGCATCGTCCGGCCCGCATTCCAACGGTTACTCGCTAATCCGCAAGATTCTGGCGCGCAGCAATGCGGATTTACAGACCCCGCTGAACGGCAAACCCTTGTCGGAACTGCTGCTGGAACCCACCCGAATTTACGTTAAGCCGCTGCTGAATTTACTTAAGTCGGTGGACGTCCACGCCATGGCGCACATTACCGGCGGCGGCATTACCGAAAATCTGCCCAGAGTGCTACCGGAAGGCCTCGGCGCCGCCATCGACTTATCCGGTTGGCAACTGCCGGACATTTTCGTTTGGTTGCAACAGCAAGGCAACGTCGAGTTAGCCGACATGCTGGTAACCTTCAATTGCGGCATCGGCATGATCGTTTGCGTCGATCCGGCCGACGAACAGGCCACGCTGGACGGCTTAACACAACAGGGTGAAACCGCATTTACGATAGGCGAAATCGTCCCGCAGCAAACGGACGCACGCGTTGTTTACCGTTAATCCATTTATTTCGACTCAAGGCCATTAACCCGCCGCCCTATCCACCTCCAAACCGAAACGACCGATTTTTTTGTACAGCGTGGTACGGGTTATGCCTAAAGTTTTGGCGGCTAGCGAAATATTGCCGGAACAGGCTTGCAAGGTTGCCTTGATGCCGTGCCGCTCCCAGTCCTCCAAGGTCATGACCGCCTGACCGGGGCGCTCGGCAGACTCGCCGCACTTGTCGGCCGGGCCTGCATACCGCTTGCCTTCCGCAACGAAGTCGGCGGGCAAATCCTGCTGAGTAATCAAATCGTCCTTAGCGGTACACAAGGTTGCCCTGACCACGTTGATTAACTGACGGATATTGCCCGGCCACGGGTGTTGTTCGATCAACCGCAGCACGCTGGGACAAATGCGCACGGTTTGCGCATTCGGCAATCCGGCCAATTCGCGCTGCACTATCTGCTGAATAATCGCATGCTTGTCCGCCCGCTGCCGCAACGCCGGTAAATGGATTTGCGCACCGTTCAAGCGGTAATACAAATCGCGCCGAAACCGCCCCGCCTCTACAGCTTCCAGTAACGGCACATTCGTAGCGGCCACGATTTGCACGTCGACCCGAATCGGCTTGGAACCGCCGACCGGCGTGAATTCCGAGGTTTCCAAAACCCTGAGCAGCGTAGCCTGCAAATCCAAACTCATGTCGCCGATTTCGTCCAAGAACAACATCCCGCCGTTAGCCAATAAAAATTTACCCGGTTTGCCGCCGCTACGCGCGCCGGTAAAACTACCGGCTTCGTAGCCGAACAATTCGCTCTCGATCAAGTCGTGCGGGATAGAGGCACAGTTGATGGCCACCAGCGCTTGTTCCCGGCGCGAGCCGGCTTGCTTCAACAGATTGACGAAATGATCCTTGCCCACTCCCGATTCGCCGGTAATCAAAATCGGAATTTTATGCTGCTGCAATTTCACCGCTTTTTCGAGCAGGGAAGACAATGGCTGCGACAACGCGGGGCTTGAGGTATCAGCGGTTTTTTTCGCCAGTTTGAACGGAATTTGCTCCAATATCCTCACTTGGGCAGCCGGGCTACGCGTCAACGGCAAGTTGGTATTCAGCACCACGCAGAGCAAATGCAAAAAGGCAAACAGCGAATTCATACTTTCCTGCCTATCCGCAACCAAACCGACGACCGCCAACAACTCGCCGCTCTCGTCGGCCAAGGGATAGCCGACCGTGCTGTAAGGATGCAACAGGCTGAAAAAATGCTCCATACCCTGAAAAGCAACCGGTTGTTTCAGCAGCGCCGCGCTACCGATGCCGTTATTGCCCAGCACGCTCTCGGTCCACCCGCTCTGCCGCTCGGACAATTTGCGCATCGCCGGACTGGAAAACAGGTTTTCCCCTAGTGTCTGAAGTACGCCACCATCGGGCGCCGCGACCACCATCATGACTCCGGCCTCCTGCAAGAACACTCTAAATTGCCGCCCCAATTCGGCCACGGCATCGGCGACCTGCTGCGTCCGTGGACCCGGGGAAGCCGCGGCCGTGCGCAGGCGCTGCCAGCCGGCATGATGGCCTAACGGTAATTGGTAATCTTCCAAGCAACGCCGCCAAGCGTCCGCAACCGCCGGGCGCACCCAGTCGCGTTGTTCGGGCAGCGTGCGAGTTTGAGTCATCCAGCGCCAGGCCTGTACCGGGCGATCGATTTCGAAGTCCGGCGTCCTGTGCTGCCAAAATGCTTCCTGCACGATTTTGCCGGTATCCGGTAGGCGCAATGCAATATCCATTTCAAGTCTCTCGATCCGGGCGCCAAATTGGTTTTGACGCGAAACTAAATAAAAAACAGGAGCTTAGCCTGCTTTTTGTTCATAGAGCTATAGTTTGCGCACCATATCAAAATCAAAAAAAGAGGCAATGCGGCATAACGTCACATTGCCTTATCTCGGAGGCGAACGATTCCCAGGACGGGAACCCTCTAGTCGAGAGGAGGTTATCTCACGCTAGGAAATTAAACACGAGGGTCTTCGCGGGTCGCGGCGGCCCATTCCGCTGAATAACCGGCCATAAAATCGGGATCCGCCAACGGCATCACCACGGATTCGCAGGTCATCAAGGTTCCGACTACGCTAACCGCATTGCGCAAAGCCAAACGCAGCACTTTGACCGCATCCACAATCCCGATCTCCAAACACGGGCCCAAGCGCCTCGTTTGCAAATCGTAAGCAAAGGCCTCTCGGGTTTGCCGACGTATGGCCGAAATAATCGGTTCGCTTTCCAAACCGGCGTTAGCCAGCAACCGGCGAATCGGTGCCGCCAAGGCTTGCTGCAAAATCGCAACGCCGCGTTGCTGCTCGGCGTTTTCGGCGATGATGCCGTCCAAAACCGCTTGAGCAGCCAGCAATCCCGCTCCGCCGCCTGCTATCACGCCTTGTTCCAGCGCCGCTCGCGCCGACTTGTAAGCGTTTTCTATCCGCACCCAACGTTCCTTGATTTCCAGGTCCGTCGTGCCGCCGACGCTAATGACCCCGGTTTTGGCGGACAACAGGGCAATACGCTGTGCCAATTCTTCCGCTTCGTGCAGGTTTCCGGTCGGCGAACCTTGGCCGGGTTTCCTGGCCAGCACTTGCCCCAGTTGCCAACGTAACGCCTCCAGCCGAATGCCGGCTGCTTGCGCATCGGCGTCAACCGCCACGAGCGTGGTCGTGTCGCTGCCGATGAATGCACGTTGCGCCTGCCCCAAGCACGACAAACTCAGGTCTTGCAAACGTGCGCCTTGGCTGCGCAGTACCGGCGCGGCACCGGTCAGCACCGCCAAATCGGCCAGACGCTCCGCTCTGTGGTCGCCGTATCCCGGCGGTTTAACCGCCACCGCTTTGAACACGCCGCGAATATGATTCAGCAACATGCCGGTTAAGGCGCCGTCGCGCACGTCTTCGGCGATAAGCAATAGCGAACGCTGTTGCTGTGTGACTTGCTCCAATATGGGCACCAAGTCCATCAGGTCAGTGATTTCGTAATCGCACAGCAGTACGAACGGCCGTTCCAACACGGCAATTTGCCTATCCCGGTCGGTCACGAAATACGGCGACAGATAACCTTGTTCGTAGCGGACGCCGTCGACAATCTCCAATTCGTCGTAACGGCCGTTACCGAGTTGAAAAGTCAACGGGCCGTCACAGCCTAATGCCGCGAACGCCCGGTTCAGCAACTCACCGACGCCAGGCTCGTGCTTGCTGGCCAGTTCGGCCACCCTGGCTGTCCAGGCCGGGGTCACACCCGTCAAGGCCCGGCGCTGCATATCGGTATCAACCAGCGCCAAAGCCAATTCCAAACCTTTTTGCAGTTGTAAAGGGTGGTAACCCGCCGCGACGCTTTTCATACATTCGCTAGCGATGTCGCGGGCCAGTACGATGGCGGTGGTTGTACCGTCACCGGCTTGCCGCGCTACCGAACCGGCCACCTCGCGCAACATGCGCCCGCCCAAATCCGCGACACGGTCTTCCAGCACGATGGCGTTGGCCACTGTGGCGCCGTCCCGGGTAAAAAGCGGCGGCATGCCGTCGGTTCGGTGCTGGATTAACACTGCCGGCCCGTCGCAGCCGAAGGTTGCGGCGGCGGCGCGCGCTACGGTTTCGATGCCGTGCATGATGCGCCGTCTGGCTTCCGGGTTATAGATGATTTGTTTGGCCATAAACTGATTCCGTAACAAGGCGGGGGCTTGTCCGTTCCCGCCGATTGAATGATGGTTGCCGGCGCCTTTTCAAATAGGCCGCTTAGCTTACGCCTGCGCTCAAGTGCCGCCGCGCATTAAGGCCTGCCCGGCTTGTGCTCTCGATTGTCTGGCCCGCCGCAAGCGAAACCAGATCCAGGTGAGTTTTTTGTCGTCGTGGTCCAAAGTCAGTTTGAAAGCTTCTTCCTCGTCCGCCGGCAGGCGTTTCTGCCAATATCCCAGTAACTCGGCAACCCGCGCTTCGCCGAGTTTGGCGACCAATCTTTGCTCTTCGGCCGCCAAATTACGTATGCTTTGTTCCAATTCCCTGACCATCTGGTTGATAAATGCCCGGTCTTCCCGTTTCATCCGAATCAAGCGGCGCTAGGCAAAAACTTTTCCAAATAGATTCTGTCGCGCGGAATGCCGATCTGGGCGCATACTTGATACGTCGCATCGACCATGCCCGGCGGCCCGCACAGATATAGGTCCGGCTTGATGCCTTGGTCGAGCAAGTCGCGCCGCAGTATCTCGACGACACTACCCTTTTCGCCGCTCCAGCCGTCACCGGCTTTCCACACGCAGATACGTACCGTCAACGTGGGCATTGCCCGTTCCAAGGCGTTGAGTTGCTCGGTGTAAAAGACTTCTTGCTCGGTGTTGACCCCGAAATAAATCACGCAAGGTTGCGGTTCCTCCCACTCCTGCATGCGCCTCACCATGGATAAGATAGGCGCCAGGCCGGTACCGCCGGCTACAAAGTAACGCGGGGTAAATCCGTTCTCGCGTATACCGAAGATTCCGAGCGGACCTTTGGCTCTGACCACATGGCCTACTTTGGCGTCGCGCTGCAGATAGGTGGAAAATTTGCCGTTGTCGACGATACGGATCAAAAATTCCAATTCGCCGTTGTGGTTGGCGGTATTGGCCGGCGAATACGAACGGCTGATGCCGGTGCCCGGAATTTCCAAGTCGTAATATTGACCGGATTCCAAACGCACGGTTTGCTCCGCGCCCAGCTTTTGCAAACGCAGTTTCACTACGTTACTGGATACCGGCGTCAGCTCGGCGATTTCTGCGTCAAAACACAAGTCGTCCGCCGAGAACGAAATTCTGTCGTAGGTGTAAGGCACTTCGATTTCGACGTCGCCGGCCGGATAACAACGGCACAACAGCACGTAGCCTTCCTCTTCCTCCTCCGGCGGCAACGCTTGCACGCTGAATTTGCCCATTTCGTACTCGCCTTCGGTACAAAGGCCTTTACACGTGGCGCAGCCGCCTTCCCGGCAAGACGTCATCAAATAAATATCCTGGCGCAAGGCCGCGCTGACGATATCTTCGTCCGGCCCGCAATCGAAATACACCGCTTCGCCGTCTTCGGTAACGATTTTGACGTTATACATGGCGGGCAACTCCTCAGCCTATTGCCGGCCACGACGATTGAAACACCGCCATTACGTGCGCCACCGCCCGGCGCGACGCATCCAAGGTCAGAGAACAACCTTCCTGCACCAAGCGGTTGTCCCGGTATATCGTCCAGCGCCACATGAAATCCAAATCTTCGCCATAGGCGGTATAAGGGTCGGCTTGGTAGAGCGGGGTTAAGCCGTTTGCGGCGTCCAACGCTAACGGTGCGGCTTGAACACCGCGTTCTATCTCTAATTCCATCGTCTTGCATCCTTCTAAAGTGATTGAATCGCACCGATGCGCAATTCCGGCACATCGATTCGTAGCGGAAAAAACTCCGCCGTCCTTGGCGGAATTTGCAAACCAACAAGCGAGCGGACTATCCGTTTATGCCTATTGCAGGGTGATGACCTTGACGCCGCGCTCCGCGCGCAGTTGTTCCAGCGGCAAGTCGTAGTAACCGATATTGCGCAGCTCCATCAACTTGTTGCCGAGGATGCGGTCGGTGTCCATGAACACGTTGACCGGCATCATCGGCGGTTTGAAGGCTTGCCGGAATCCGATATGGATTTTCTCGGCCTGGTATTTGTCGGTACAGGCCGCCATATCGGCCAACACCGCATTGGCTTCCTGCTGGGCGTCGTTGCCGTTGGCGCAGCGGTTCAGCAATTGCTGGTCGTTGAATTCCTTGTGTTTGAGTAAGGCAACCTTTTCTTCCAGCTTGCACTCTATCCAGCCCCAATCCAGCTCCAGCTCGTAGTTTTCCCGCAGCGGCGTGGTGTATTTGCTGCGAAACTCGTTCAACAGCGCCACGCCTTTGACCAAGGTGTTCAACGCACCGATTTTTTGCACCCACAGATCGCGGACCGGATTGTCGTGAATTTGATAATTTGCCATGCCCGTCTCCCTAGGATTTCAAGTCTTCCAATTTGCGGTCCAAGCCCATCAATTCGGAGGTGATGGTGAATTTCTCGCCCAAGGTGAATGCCCGGCCTATGGTCGACGAAACGTCAACCAGAAAGTCGTAGACGCTGAAGTTGCGGCCCAGCAATTCGGAGACTTCTTCGCAATCGACTTCGATTTTGCCGGTGGCTTTCAACCACCAATAGCCGGCGCGGTCTTCCACCACCAGAGTGGGGTTGTCGCTGCGGCGGTCGCCGAGTAGGATTTCGTCGACGATGATGTTGATTTCGTCGGATTTTTTCAGCACCAGCACCACTTCGTTGCTTTCGTGCAGCACTTGATTTTCTTCGGCAAAATATTCGTCGGCGAAATCCTTGCCTTTTTTGGCCATGATGCCGGCGCCGTAAGCGTTTGAACTGAGTGACATATCGTTGCTCCTTATTTATAACCTTTCATGACGGTGGCGATCAGCGTGTCCGGATCGGCCTTATAACTGACCCGGTCGGCGAAATCGGTGAGCCAATCGTCGACGACTCTGCCCAGCGCCGCTTCTACCGCGGCCCGGTCGGTCACCCCGGCGATCTTGCTGATCTTGGCAAATATGCCCATAAAATCCTGTAATGCCTGCACCGTTCTGGGCAGCCATTTATCGGTCCAGGCCCGCATCATGCGACGGTTGTAATCGCCGAATTCGGCGTCGTCGCCCAGACATTCGAAGAACATGTCGCCGGTGATGCCTTTGGCTTGCGAGAAATACAGCTGCATTTGGTTGATGAAGAACGGCGTTAAGGTGTCGCCGTAATACGAAGACAAACGCTGGAAGAACTCGCGTCGGACGAACTGGCCGAACAAGGGGTCGTACACCATGTGGCAGGCCCACAGGATTTCGTTCCAGTCGTAAGTGGCTTGCCAGATGTCCTGCACCGTCTCGCGGGCGCCTTTGTAGATAGCGCCTTCGGTCCACTCCCGTTTCGGCTCGTCGGTCGACTCCGGAAAACCCGGTACCAATTTGGCCAGAAACGTGCGTTCCAGCTGGATCATTTGCGCGTTGTCAACCTTGTCGAAGCCTATCATGGCGATACTTTGTCTGAGCGTGTCGCCCAGACAATCGCGCGAGGCCGAGGAATGGGCGTTGAACAAGCCGTACTCGTTGAAGCAATACGCGCCCAGATAGTCGTTCAACACCTCGTCGCGCCACACCGGATCGATGGAGCGCACCTGGCCTTCCGCCGAATAAGCCAGCAAGAAGCGGTCGGTGTAACGCCACTCTTCAGCCTTGTCTTTCACGTAAGGTGCGTGCCAACGTTTGGCCGGGTCGCGGTGCTTGTGCCAGTCGGTAGCGTGCAATTCGGTGGTTTCGTTACCCCAGGAAGGCCGGCCGCCATGGAATTTCTGGGTCCAGTCGCCCCAATCCAGGCCGCCGGGAATCCAATCCGGGGTCGGCTGCGCGTAACAGCTCAATACTTCGTATTCGGTCAAGCGGCGCCAGCGCGGTTTGACGAAGTAATTCATCTTGCGTTGAGTATCCAACGGTTGATCCGGAATTTCCGCCAGAATGGCGCGCACCATGTCCGGATCGGTCAAGCCGCGTTTTCCTTGTTGTACTTCGATAGACATATCGGATGTCTCCTTGCATGTTTGGGTAGGGATTACAGGTCTTGCAGCGGGTCTTTGAATACGCAGTTCAGTTTTTTCAGATCGTCCAAGCTCCACAGCTTGCCGTTTTTATTGGTATGCGGTTGCGCGATCAGGGTTTTGCCGTCGCTACGCACGCCGTGCAATTCGGCGATCACTTCCGACAATTCGCGGCCGGCGTATTGCTCGAACATGTTTTGGCACTCGTAACGCTCCGGCTCGGTCAGCCACATGCGTTCGCCCCAGTCGTCGGAGAACGAATGCTTTTTGCCGTTCCATTCGTGTACACGCAATGTGCTGGCGCCTTTGCACAAGGAGGGGCAAAACGGCACTTGCGAGACGCGGTCGATGTAAATCGGATGGTTGTTTTCGATGAACCACATCAACGGAATGAAGCCGCTGCTCGGGTCTTCGCAGCCGCGGGCGCGCCATTCGTCATAAATTTTGCCGTAGTGGTCGTACCAGCCCGGATAGTTTTCTTCGAACCAATCCATTTCTTCCCGGCTGGGCAGGCTCAAACGGAAGAACCCGGTAGGCCACATGGCGTAGGCCAACAGGAACAGATCGTGGTGAGCCCAGTAAGCGTCTTTTTTTGCATCGCGCAGGCTGCGCGGCGATTCCACGCCGTACTTGCCCAAACGGCCGATCCAGATGCCGCCCCAGTCTTCGTACACCCAGCGGTTCCAGGTTTTCACCCAGGGCTCGACTTTGAACTTGGAGCCGTATTCGAACAACATGCCCAATACCGGCGTGAAATATTTTTGCTGGGTCCAGAAGGCGTTGTTCAGGTCGGTGTTCAGGTATTTGGAGGCCGCTTCGTCGTTGGCGATGGACACCACGGTTTGGTAACCGTTGGCCATGTGCCGTAATTCGTCGGTTTCGATGGACAAGAACACGGTCGGGGTAATTTCGTCGCCGTTGGCGGCCGCCCATTCGGTAATCGCCACGATCAAGGGATTGGTAAAGCAGGCTTCGCCGACCAATTGCAGGTTGATGGAACATTCGACCGCATCACCGGAGATGAAACCGTCGGAAAACACCCGTTTCATGCCTTTCCACAGCGGTCCTATCGTCCGGGTGCGCCGCGCGTCATTATGGCCGGCCGGGTCGTGATAATGCTTGCTGTAGTAGTAATTGACGTAGCCGCACTGGTGGGTATGCCGAATTTCGTCCAACACTTGCGCCAAGTAGCCGTTTTTTTGCTCCGGCGCGGTGGCCGAATCCCACAACATGCCGGTCGCGGCGATGGCGTTGTATTCGCCGACTTCCAAAAAATTGGACGCCACTTTCATGGTTTCGCCCCATTTGGGATGCACCCGGTTGCCGGCGTCCAGGCGGGTCAGCACGTCTTGCAAACTGCCGAATTGGCGCTCGTCCTTGACCGATTCCATCCGCGCGTATTCTTTGGCGATCAGCTTGAACTGCTCCTTGGTCTGGTTAGCCATTTTGTACTTGGTCGGATACTTGGTCCGGTTTTTCTCGAAATCCCAAGTAAAACTTTGTAACCACCTATGCACTTCCTGCGCATTGACGCTGGTAGGCGCACGGTTAACCGCTAACGCGTCGGTTGCGGCTTTGGTTGCTGCACTTATTGCCATGATTTCTCCTCGTTGTTGGATCTTGCTATCGAAGAGATCGGCGACGCTTGAAGCACGGTACGCATTCCGTCGTCTCGAATGGCTGCCATGTCTCGAAAGGCCGCCGACCCCAGCCCTTTAATGCAGCGGCTGTGCCAACATTCGGAAAGAAATCATTTATGTTTGATTAACAATAATCTAGCGCCGAATCGCCAGTCGGCTTGCAGGCAAACGGTTTGCCGAGCGCTGTCTAAAAACTGAACAATGTCCAGAAAGCAAACGTCCAGCTTTTGCCGCCTACTTCGATTGCGGCAGCCTGAAAGCAGGCGTGGCGATTCCGAACGTTTTACCGAACTGCGCTGATTGTTTTGTCGCATTGCCATTTTTATAAGCATGCCGGAAACGCGCAAACAATTTCGCATTGACAAAAACAGAAACTTGGGAATACTCCGATAAATTTACGGCATCTTTTAAATCCAAAGACTTAGCGACGCTTTTATCACGCAAGCAGCGCTAATTTCCGGCTTGACTCCCGGTTAGACCGGCCGATTTGTCTCGAAAACAAGCTCGAATCGAATAACTATTACAACAACACGCGCGGAGAATAAACAATGAGCGAATACACCCAGCCGCAACTAGCGGAAAACTACACTGAATTAGCGGACGCGAATTTGATTGCCACGGTTGTCGATGCGTTTTACCGGAACCTGTTGGACGACTATCGCGTCAACCGATACTTCTACACCCGGCCGATCGCCGAGCAAACCAAGCCGTTGAAATTGCTCGTCGCCGCGCTGTTAAACAGAAGCCGATATACGGACAAGCAAGTCTGGGAATTAGCCAACGACTTTTTTACCGCCGCGTTCGCCAGAGGCAATGCCAAGCCCAGTCTGGTAAACAACCGGGATTTCGCGTTCCTGGAAGCTTTTGTAACGGGTGATATCGTCAATACCGGCAAACCCTCCGAATTGATTCTATTGTGTCCGGCGCATTCGCATTTGATTCGTTTGCAACCCAACGACGACAACTTCGATACCGCCATGGCAATCCTGGCCGATACCTTGCGGCAACTCAACATAGCTAACACTACGGCGTCGAAAATATTGGCTTTTGCCGAAAGCGGCAGAGCTGGCATCATGGGACGCGGTAAAGAAATCTATAACGAAGGCGACATGGACACCCACTACCGTAGCCATGGCTAATCACCGCAACAACATGAGTACCGCTTACCGGCTGCAAGCGCTGACAGCATTAAGATCGATCTTCTACCTCGTTTAAATACGCTAGCCCTGCCCGGCGCGCAGATAATTGCGCGCCGGTTAGCGTAAGTTGGGTATAATCGCGCCCCGAGTCGGCCGAACAGCCGCCGTTTCGCTCAGGTGAAAGGGAGGAAAGTCCGGGCTCCATAGGGCAGGATGCCAGGTAATACCTGGGAGGCGCGAGCCTACGGAAAGTGCCGCAGAAAATATACCGCCGGAATTTTATCGAATTTCGGTAAGGGTGAAATGGTGCGGTAAGAGCGCACCGCGCGGCTGGTAACAGGCGTGGCATGGCAAACCCCATCCGGAGCAAGATCAAATAGAGGCGCATACGCGCGGCCCGCGCGGCGCCTGGGTAGATTGCTTGAGCGCCAAGGTGACTTGGTGCCTAGATGAATGGCTGTTCTCGACAGAACCCGGCTTACAGGCCGACTCGTTTTCTCTCCGCTGCCGCAGCGCAATTCCGATGACGCAAAAATCCGACGAATTTTATTGCAAAGCCGACGAACTGATCGCGGCCGGCCGCCTGATCGACAGCAAGGGCTGGGTACCGGCAACCAGCGGCAACTTCTCCGCCCGCTTGGCCGACGGCACGATCGCGATTACCGTATCCGGCAGGCATAAAGGCCAATTGCAACGCGACGACATCATGCTGATCGACGCCGACGGCAATGCGCTGGACGGCAAAAAACCGTCTGCGGAAACCTTGTTGCATACCGCGCTCTATCAGCGTTACCCCGACGTCCACGCGGTGCTGCATCCGCATTCCATTAACGCCACGCTGGCGGCAAAACTGTTCGCTTCCGAAATTGTCTTGGAAGATTATGAGTTGTTGAAAGCCTTAGCCGGCATCGATAGCCACGAAACCCGGATTACCATCCCGATTTTCGCCAACGACCAAGACATTCCCCGTTTGTCGGCGGCGGTAAACCGCTATCTGGACAAACACGGCGACATCCACGCCTACGTAATCGCCGGCCACGGGTTTTATACCTGGGGCCGCTCGGTAGCGGAAACTTTACGTCACCTGGAAGCGCTGGACTTTTTGTTCGATTGTGAAATTCGCTTATACGGAGTCAAACAACCATGAGCGCGTTAACCGTTTTCCCGGCCGACCGTCCGCAAGACGGGGTGACCACCCAGGAATTTTCCGCCATTGCCGAACAATTGAGCGCGATAGGCGTGCAATTCGAGCGTTGGCTGGCGGAATGCGAATCCGTCGCCCACGCCGGCGTACAAACCGTGATGGACGCCTACCAAGGCCCGATTGAACGGCTGAAACAGCAATACGGTTTTCAATCGGTAGATGTGGTCAGCCTGACCGCGGATCATCCGGACAAGCACGGCATGAGGCAGAAATTCCTGTCCGAACACATCCACAGCGATTTCGAAGTACGCTTTTTCGTCGAGGGTTGCGGACTGTTCTTTTTGCATATCGCCGATCGGGTTTACGCCATTCTGTGCGAACAAGGCGACCTGATCAGCGTACCCGCCGACACCAAGCACTGGTTCGACATGGGCGAAAATCCGGATTTCAAGTGTATTCGCTTCTTCACCACCGAAGACGGCTGGGTCGCGCAATTTACCGGCGATCAAATTGCCGGGCGCTTTCCAACCCTGGAGCAATACCTCGAAACCTTATGATTAAAGCCATCGTCACGGATATTGAAGGCACGACGTCGTCGCTGTCCTTCGTTAAAGACGTGTTATTTCCCTATGCTAGAGCGAAAATTCCCGCTTATCTGCAGCAGCACGCCGGCGAACCGGAAGTACGACAGATTTTGGCCGAGGTTGACGACCTCGCCGGCGGCGGCCTGAGCCTGAGCCAACAAACTCAGCAATTCATCGCCTGGATAGACCAAGATCAAAAAATCACCCCGCTCAAGTCGCTACAAGGCATGGTGTGGCGCGACGGCTACCGGCAAGGCGCTTTCAAAGGCCATATTTATCCGGACGCCGCCAAATACCTGCAAAACTGGAAGGAAGCCGGCCTTGGGCTTTACGTCTACTCCTCCGGCTCGGTGGAAGCGCAGCAGCTGCTGTTCGGCTACAGCGAATTCGGCGATTTGACCCCGCTGTTCTCCGGCTATTTCGACACCCGCATCGGCGGCAAACGCGAAGCCGCATCGTATAAGGCCATTGCCGAGCGGATCGGCTTACCCGCCGAGCGCATTTTGTTCTTGTCCGACATAGAAGCAGAACTGGACGCCGCCCGCGCCGCCCACCTGCGCACCTATTGGCTGGTCAGGGGACAAAGCGTCGATACCGCCGCCGCACACCCGCAAGCGGCCGATTTCGCCGGCATCCATCTCCAATAAACCGCGGTCGATGAAAATCGCGATTTTATCCCGCGATGCCACGCTGTATTCCAGCGTGCGCCTAATGGAAGCGGCGGCAGCGCGCGGTCACGAGGCTAGGGTGCTAGACCCCACCCATTGCTACATGAACATCACCTCGATGAAGCCGTCCATCCATTACCAAGGCGAAAATTTGCTCGGCTACGACGCGGTGATTCCGCGCATCGGCGCATCCATCACCTTCTACGGCACCGCGGTGCTGCGCCAGTTCGAAGTCATGAACATCTTTTGCTTGAACGATTCCGCGGCTATCAGCCGCTCGCGCGACAAAATGGCTTCCAGCCAATTGCTGGCCCGTAAAGGCATAGACCTGCCGATCACCGCCTTCGCCCACAATCCGGACAACATCGACGATTTGATTGCCGAAGTCGGCGGCGCACCGCTAGTCATCAAACTGGTGGAAGGTTCGCAAGGCATAGGCGTGGTCCTGGCCGAAACCGACAATGCCGCTCGCAGCGTGATTCAAGCCTTTATGTGTCTGAACGCCAACATCATGGTGCAGGAATTCGTGCAGGAAGCCACGGGCAGCGACATCCGCTGTTTCGTGATCGGCGATAAAGTCGTGGCGGCCATCAAGCGGCAGGGCCGAGAGGGCGAATTCCGCTCCAACCTGCATCGCGGCGGTAGCGCCAGCTTGGTCAAGCTAACCCCGCAAGAACGCGCGACCGCGGTGCGCGCCGCCAAAATCATGGGCTTGAACGTGTGCGGGGTGGACTTGCTGCGCTCCAACCGCGGCCCATTGGTCATGGAAGTCAACTCGTCTCCCGGCTTGGAAGGCATCGAAAAATCCTCGGGACGCGACATCGCCGGCATGATGATCGCGTATATCGAAAAGGTCATCGCGCAAAAACCGCGCTGATTTTCGACAAAGATCTGCGACCGGGCGTTAGGTATCCTGTTCGTCGTCCCACAACATCGGAAAGGCCTGGCGCGCTCTTGCCAAGCTATCCGCATCCACCGATTTACTTCTTAACGTAACCAATAAGGCATAAAGATCCGCCGCACTAATCTTGTAGGTGCGCTTGGGCTGTTTTTTAATGGTATCGCTGAGCCGCTTGAGGGAGTCTTTGTAGCGCAACGGCCTAGCCGCCGCTGCCGGCATCGGCTGGCTCAGCTCGGATTCGATAATCGCCTTTTCGTTGCCCGGCGGCGCTTTCAAGGCTTTGCGCAATATGTCCTTGGCCCGGCTCCAAGAAACTTCGCCGCTGGCCAGCTTCTCCCGCAACGGCTCGGTGGTCAAAGGCGCGTAGCGAATAATTTCGTCTATCCAACCGACGCTTTTGTCGAAAAACTCGGCAATCCGCTCCTTCGGCCAATTGGCGTTGTTCAGATAAAGCACCGTTTGAAAATAATCGGTGATCCGGGTATCCACCCGGTCGGAATTCAATTTCAAATTCAAGGCCTTGATCTCGTCGGGATCGCCGGTAACCACCCGCACGTCCACTCGGTCGAAATAACCGGGATTGGCGCGCCGAATGCCTTGTATCGCTTCCATGCGGTGAAAACCACCCACCAGATAATACTCCTTGCTCTGCCGCTCCCAAACGACCAAAGGCTCGAACAAGCCGTTAGCGATGATGTCCCGCTCAAGATGTGCCACTTTAGCCATATCCAAATCCCTATGGTTGGTCAACGTATGGTGATATTGAATCAAGTCGATCGGCAAATATTCGTAGCGTTTAGTCGCAAGCATGGCTAACCTCAGAGAATGCGGTGGGGATGCGGCGATTGTAGCCGGCCGGCAAAACGGCGCGCAAATACTTGGCGATTTAACCCTGAACATTGCTTTTGATCTTAATCGGATATTAATTGCGAACTTCTAGCAAACAAGTTAAGTTTTTAAGCATATGCAAAGCGTGGAGGCCGACATGAAGATTTTTAAGCGGGCGAATCGCCGGCTGCAGTTCCTGCTACTTGGCACGCTAGTCGGACTGATGGGTCCACTACCAGTACAAGCGGAGCCGGATTACGGTTTTACCGGCGTTGCTAGCTGCGGCGGTAAAGTAGACAAAAAAAATCGTAAACTCAAACTTAGTCTCGGCCTTGGCAATCAAGGCGATGTCAGAAAACCCGGAGTCAAATTAGCGGTTACGGCCAGCCAAAACGGTCATGAGTATCCGTTGAGAATCCGCAAAATCAGCGTCAAACCCGGTAAAACCGCGACAATCAACTTTGCTTGGCGTACCAAGGGAGCCGGCGACGTCGGTTTTAAAGCCGCTCTATTGGCGGCGGATTCCGCTACCCAGATAGATACTCTAAGTTGCGACGTGCTGGCGCAAGACGACGGACAAACGCCGAACGTCGACTTAAGCGGCAAACTATGGCACAACAATTATGCGCTGGATTACCGCGACGGCTCCCAAATCGCCTCGCTAAACGGCGCGGCGCCGCAACAAGTCACCGGCAAATTACCGGCTTATCCGTGGTTGGACGGCAACCAATACCTAACCACCGACTCGTCGGATCTGGATTACACCGATGCACGGGTATATTCGCTGCAAACCGGCGAACAACTGTATCAATACACGTTTAGCGAATATTTGCGCGGCGAACGCCCTTCGCCGGTCAGTCAATCGGTGATTTTGGCGACTTGGAGCGAAGATAGCATTTCGACGCCATATGCGCTGTTTTTCGATTTCGCCACCGAACAAATACTGGATGTGTTCGAATACGCCGGCAGCGTGATCGATTGGTTGCCGGACGGCCGCTATTTGCGGGTTAGCACGGACGGCACCATTCGTACCGGCATTGTCGGCGGCGCGGAAACCGCAACCGGCTCGCTGAGCATACCGGACGGGCGGCATATTGGGGATGTATCGGTCAGTCCGGACGGCAAGCAAATGCTGCTGGCCCTGGCAGTGTTGGCCATAGACGGCAGCATAGACGAAAGCGATTTATGGCTGGCTAATATCGACGGCAGCGCGCTAAAGCGCTTTACCAAAACCAAGATGAGCAATTACGGCGTCTGGTCGCCGGATTCCGGCCGGATAGCTTTCGACATCGATACCGGCTTGGTTTGCTCGGGCTATTACTGCGCCGGCAGTTGCGAACTCTGGTACGGCAAAACTAGCGCTGCCGATTTGGACGGCTTGAGCGAGACAGCCGATCAACGCTATTTCCGCGTCAAAGACCGTTCGGGCAAGACCCGGCGCTTGGGGTGCGAACTGCAAGCTTGGACACGCTAACCTTTCTGAGAACATCTCAAGCGCCCCGATCAAGTAAAACCGGGAATGGAGGAACAACTTTCAGCATGGCAACCGCTTAACTTTTTCCATTGGCAAGTTGCCCCAGCTTGGCCGGCTCCAAGTCCGGTAACTGAGTCTGGGCCACCACGGTCCGATCGCGCCCCTCGCGTTTGGCCCGGTACAGAGCGGTATCGGCCGAGGTAATCAGTTCTTCGCATTTATGGCCGTGAAACGGAAACATGGCCAGACCGATGGAAATGGAGATAGCTCCGAGCTTTTGACCGCGTAATTCGACCCGCAACAATTTGGTCTTCTGCCGCAAATCTTCGCAGCGCTGAACCGCATCTTCCAAATTGGCGTCCAGCAACACCATGACGAATTCTTCCCCGCCGTAACGGCAGGCGATGTCTTCGCGACGGGTATGTTGTTTTAACAACTTGCCGAATTCGCACAACAAGGCGTCGCCGGCATCGTGACCGAACGTGTCGTTAAACCGCTTGAAGTGGTCGATATCCAGCACGATCACCGCAAAATGCGTATGGTTGCGCTTGGCACGGGCCAATTCGCGTTCCAGCGAATCGATCAAATAGCGGCGATTGTAAAGTTGAGTTAAAGGATCGCGCACCGATTGGTCTTGCAAGGCCTCTTTCAAGCGAATGTTGCTGAGGGCTAGCGCAACCTGTGCGGTAAACAGCGTCGCGGTATTGACAATCGCCTCTATCGCCGCGGCGCGTTCGGCTTCGCTGCCTTGCAGGTCGGGTAGTTGCAAATGCAGGATGCCGCGGGTTTCGCCGTAGGAGCTCATAGGCAGACACACGTAACCGTGATCGGCACCGGGCTGCATATGCCAACAAACCAAGCCGTTGCCAGGGTCCGGAACCTTGTGGGTCTTGCCTTGCCGTAAAGACCAGCAGTCTTCGATCGCGAACACGTTTTGACTCTCGTGGCTGTCCCCCCACTCGACGATGGATTCGAGCAACGAGCGCGAGTCGTTGATCACGCAGATCAAACCGGAAGTATTGGCGAACAAGCGGCGGGTAAACAAGCCGATCACCGGATAGGTTTCCGGCAAAGTACGGCAGACTTGCAGGCAACTGTTCATCTCGCCGAGCAAGGTGTTTTCCCAATCGTGCCGATTCAACTCCGCATAGGAGCGTTGCAAGGACTTTTCCGCCAACTTGCGCTCGGTAATGTCTTGGCTGGAACCGATGAAGCCGGCAAACAGGCCTGCATTGTCGTAATACGGCTCGCCGTTATCCAATATCCAGCGATACTCGCCGTCGTGCCGCCGCAATTGATATTCCATTTTGAACGGCTGTTGCGCCTTAAATGCCGCTTGAAACGCTTTAAGACAATCTTTGCGTTCGTCGGGGTGCAATGCCTCGTACCAAATCGCCCCGGGATCGGACGTGCCTTGAAAACCGGTAAACTTCATCCATTTCCGATTAAAAAACAAGCTCTTACCATCCTGATCCGTCATCCACAACATGACCGGAGCCAATTCGGCAATTTTACGAAAATGCGCTTCGCGCTGACTGAGTACCTCAAATTCCTTGCACAATTCGCGCTTGGTGTATTGGCTGATTTTCATGGTTAACCAGAGCTGATTGCTTAAACCGCCTATGCGGCTGTGCGACCCAAAAGCGAAAGTATAGTGGGTTTATTCTTACACCGGAAAGATCGAACGGCGTTTAGGCGCATGAGCTCGCAGATATTCTTTGCAAGCTCGCCGGACGGACGCCGGCTGAAGGCGTGAGCTAAAATCCTAAGCTACAGGCTACGGTGAAAATTGCAATACCGCCGACTACAATAGATTAAAAAACGGCTCAATAAAATCGGATAGTTGATTCGAATGAATAATAAACTGCTTCGTTACGCACCCGTGCATACGGATGCAATTCGGCAAGGCCAAGGATAATCATGGCGGCCGGCAATAACAGCACACAAGCGCAGACCGGGGACACCGCAAGCGCGCCCGATTATTTAGTCGCAATCGGCGCATCGGCCGGCGGATTGGAGGCGTTACGGGAATTAGTCGAGTCTTTACCGGATAGTAAAAGTTTGTGTTATATCATTGCACAACACGTATCGCCGAATCATTCCAGCATCTTGCCCCATTTATTGTCGCCTTTGACTACGTTGGAAGTGCGGGAACTGAACGATAAACAACGCCCCGAACCGGGGTGCATCTTCATCACGCCGTCTAACAAAGACGTAGCGTTCAGCGCGGGCTTGTTACATATCACCGAACCGGAACGAGCGTCCGGCCCCAAACCTTCCATCAATCATTTATTTCATTCGCTGGCCGACGGCGCAGGCCAGCGGACGGTCGGCATCGTGTTGTCGGGCACCGGCACCGACGGCGCATCCGGGTTAAGGGCTATCAAGACCGCCGGCGGCGTGACCATGGTGCAGGAGCCGGACTCCGCCAAATACGACGCCATGCCGAAAGCCGCCATTCATACCGGCAGCATCGATTTGGTGTTGCGCCCGGCGCAAATGGGCACCGCGCTGCAGCGCCTGATCGCCAATCCGCAAGGCTTGAATCAAATTTTCGGCAACGACGACGAAGCCGACGAATTCCAACAAATCGGCACCTTGGTTAGAGTAAATACCGCGTTCCGGCTTAGCGATTACAAGATAGGCACGATCAAACGCCGGATCGCGCGGCGCATGGGGATACTAGGCATCGCGACGCTGGTGGAATACCTGGAATATTTGAAGTCGCATAAAACCGAAGCCCACGCCTTGGTCCGCGATACCTTCATCGGCGTCACGGCATTTTTTCGCGATTCGGAAACCTTTCCGGTACTGGGCCGGGCCATTGCGGAGATCGTCAGAAATCAAGCGGAACAAGGGGTAATACGCTGCTGGGTACCCGGTTGCGCTACCGGCGAGGAAGCCTACAGCATCGCCATGTTGTTCGAAGAAGCCCTACTCGAACAAAATCGTAACGATCTGCAATACGTGATTTTCGCCTCGGATTTGGACGACGAGGCCTTGGAACACGCCAGAACCGCCAGCTACCCCGCCTCCTCGCTAGACAACGTACCGGAAACGCTGCGCCTGCGTTACACGGAAACCGTGAACGGCTATTGCCGAATCTTAAAAAACATCCGCAACCGCTTGGTGTTCGCCCGGCAAAACTTGATCGAAGACCCGCCGTTTGCTCGCCTGGATTTGATCAGCTGCCGTAATTTATTGATTTATCTGAATCCGCCGGTGCAAAAACGGATTTTCGAGATATTTCATTACTCGCTGAATCGAGGCGGTTACTTGTTTTTAGGCAAATCCGAAAGCCCGGAAAGCTATAAACACTTGTTCGAGGACGTGGATAACCGGGCAAGACTGTATCTGCGCCAAGACAGCGTGGCCCGCTACAGTTTGCCGCTCAGCCAAGGCCTGAACAACGCGCGTAACAACCCACGCAACGCTACCCGAAACCCGGCCGTCGGAGCGGATTCGATCAACATCCGCACCTTGGAATGCTTGGCCGAACACTACGCACCACCGTCTTTGCTGATCAACGAATCGGACAACATCGTCTATTTTCACGGCAACCTAAAGCCGTTTTTATGTTTTCCTAAAGGCCCGGCCGACATGCATTTATTCGATTTGTTGGATAAATCGGTTCGCGCCGAACTTCGGGCATTGGTGTACCGCTGCCGACGCGAACTGCGCCCGATATCGGGCGGCTCCTGGCATTTTACCGTAGCCGGGCAAGCGCATACCGTCACGCCTATCGTGTCGCCGTTGGAGCCGGAACAAGGCCGGTATTTGCTGATTTCGTTTAAGGCCGTGCCGGTAGAAGCCGAACAAAGCCCGGAAGTCGACCCGGGCGACAGAGACCATAACATCATCAGCGAGCTGGAACAGGAGTTGTCCAACACTCGCGCCCATTTGAACATCATTGCCGAAGAGCTGGAAACCGCCAACGAGGAATTGCAATCTTTGAACGAAGAACTGCAGTCCGCCAACGAGGAGATGCAGTCCACCAACGAAGAATTGCAAACCTCTAACGAAGAATTGCAGTCCGCCAACGAAGAACTGTTAATGGTTAACGAAGAAATGTTGATCAAATCGGCGGAGCTGGAAGCGGTGGTCAACGATCTGACCAACGTCAAACAAAGCTTGGCGTTTCCTTTAATCGTGGTCGACAAACAATTGCGCATTACCCAAGCCAATTCGGCCTGCCGGCATATCGCGGCGTTCGATACCCCGCTGGAACGCAGCTCCCTAACGACTGTGCAATGGCAATTGGAAGTGCCGGGATTGGTCGAACAGGTGCGCCGGGTGGTGTCCGACGCCCAAAGTTACGAAGCGACGCTAAAAGGCACCGGCGCGGCGATGTTTCGCCTATTCGTGATGCCCTACCGTAAACCGGCGGGCGATGTCGATGGCGCCGTGCTGGTGTTCCAGGACATCACCCGGCAACACCATACCGAGGAAGCGTTAAGAGTTAGCAACGAGCGTTTCGAATTGGCCGTACGCGGCAGCAACGACGGCTTGTGGGATTGGGATATCGCCAATAACCGGATTTACTTCTCCCCACGCTATGCCGAGATACTGGGATACACGGACCGGGAATGGGAACCGTCTTTAGCGGTTTGGGAATCGCATTTGCATCCGGACGATTGCCAAGCCACGCTTGCCGCCTTGGAAGCGCACCTAAAACAAAGTCTGCCGTACCATAGAGAATATCGCTTGCGGCATAAATCCGGCCATTACATTTGGGTGCTGGCCCGCGGCCAAGCTATCCGCGACGATGCGGGGGCGCCCATCCGTATGTCCGGCTCGATCTCGGACATCAGCTTGCGTAAGCGAGTGGAATTGGCATTACGGGAAATCGACGCCCGTAACCGGGCGTTAATCGAAAACGCGCCGGATGCCGTTATCGTCATCGATGAACTCGGCAGCATAGAACTGTGCAATCCTGCTTGCGAAACCATTTTCGGCTACGCCCCCGACGAGCTGATCAACCGTAATATCAGTATTTTAATGGGTGGCGAAGACGGCAAAATGCACAACGAATACCTCGCGCACTATCTGCGCACCGGCAAGTCGCGGGTCATGGGAATGGGACGGGACGTCACCGCGTATTGCAAAGACGGCAAGGGCAAAGACGTACACATCAGCTTGGGCGAATTTCGTCTGGAAAACGGCCAGCATCGTTTCGTCGGTTTCATCCGCGATCTGTCCGAACGAGTCCGCGCCGAAAAGGCCCTGCGCGAAAGCGAGGAGAAATTTCATTTGGCCATGCATTTTGCGCCGACCGGTAAAGCCTTGATAGCCGAGGACGGCCGGTTTTTGGAAGTGAATCCGGCCTTGTGCACGATATTGGGATACGACAGCGAGGCCTTGTTGCGCCGCGACGAACAGTCGGTCACGCATCCGGACGATCTGGCCGATGGGCAACACCACCTGCAACGTCTGCAGCGCGGCGAAATCCCGACCTTTCAAATAGAAAAGCGCTACTTGCGCAAAGACGGCGGCGTGGTTTGGGCACAACTCAACGTCGCCCAGGTAGCCGACCCGCTTGGTACCCCGCTGTACAACATTGCCCAGATTCAAGACATCACCCAGCGCAAACAGGCGGATGACGAGTTGCGCTTGGCGGCTAGCGTATTTTCCAATACTCAGGACGGCATTGTGATTGCCTCCAGCGATTTTACCATTTTGAAAGTCAATCAGGCGTTCGAGCGTCTGTTGGGCTATGCCGAACGCGAGGCACTGGGCAAACCTATCGGCTTTGCGGCGACGGAACAATACCTGCAAGACTACTACCGGCCGGTCATTAAAGCCGTGCGCAAAACCGGCAGCTGGCAGGGCGAGGTGTGGTGCAAGCATCGGCAAGGCCGCGATTTGCCGGTATGGTTGAGCATCGCCGGGGTGCGCAATCAAGCCGGCGATATAGACCGCTACACAGCGGTGGTTTACGACATCAGCGATCAAAAAATGTCGCAAGAGCGCATCAACTATTTGGCGCATTACGATGCGATGACCGATTTGCCCAACCGCACCTTGTTCATGGACAGATTGGAGCACGCCTTGAACCAGGCCAGACGTCAAGCCCGTTCCCTGGCCCTGATGTTCATCGATCTGGACAACTTCAAACAGGTAAACGATACCTACGGTCATTCGGCCGGCAACGAACTGCTGCGCCAAGTTGCCGAGCGTCTGAAACGCACGGTGCGCGAAAGCGATACCTTAGCCCGCTTGAGCGGCGACGAATTCATGTTAATGGTGGAAGACGCCGAAAGATGGAGCGGCTTGGACGTAACCGGCCGCAAAATTTTGACCGCATTGGCGCAACCCGTGGAGCTGGCGGAAGGACGGGTATTCATTTCGGCCAGCATCGGCATTGCGGTGTTCCCGAACGACGGCGACGATATCGATACCTTGGTTAAGCACGCCGACTTAGCCATGTACCGTTCCAAAGAAGCCGGGCGCAACCAACTCCACTTCTTCACCCAAGACCTGTCGTTGAAAGTGCAGGAACGCATGATGCTGCACAATGATTTGCGCCATGCCTTGGAGCACGAACAATTCGAATTACATTATCAACCGGTCATCGACGTGACCAGCCGCCGTTGCGTGGGCGCCGAGGCATTGATTCGTTGGCAGCATCCCAGCAAAGGCTGGATTCCGCCCAGCAAATTCATCACGGTCGCCGAAGAGAACAGCTTGATACATTCATTGGGACAGTGGGTACTGCTGACCGCCTGCCGGCAGATGAAAACTTGGCTGGACGCCGGCATTCATTTGGATTTTTTGTCGGTTAACGTCTCCGGCAAGCAAATCGCCCAGGGCGATTTCGTCGGTATTGCGAGCCAAGTGCTACGGGATACCCAGTGTCCCGCCGACCGTATCGTATTGGAACTCACCGAAAGTTACATCATGCGGGAAAGCGAAGGCGCGATAGAGTTATTGACCCAATTGCGCGACTTCGGCTTCGGCATCGCCATCGACGATTTCGGCACCGGGTATTCGTCCTTGTCCTATCTGAAACGTTTGCCGGTGACCAAGCTGAAACTGGATCAATCCTTTGTCAACGACATTCCCAGCGACGGCAACGACGCCGCTATCGCCCGGGCCATCTTGAAGTTGGGCGAAACGTTGGGCTTACAAGTAGTCGCCGAAGGGGTGGAATCCGAAGCCCAGCACCACTTCCTGTTCGAAGAGGCTTGTTTGCTCGGCCAAGGCTTTTGGTACGCCCGGCCTATGCCGGCCAAAGATTTCAGCGACTTTTGGGATGCAATCGAACCACCCGGCCTTAACGGTTGACGAGACGCCAAACTTCAATCCGCCGTTTTTGAACGGAATAGTCTTTCATTTCATTAACTTGCCTGCTAGCTGCCCGCACGGCGCGGATAGCGTCCAGCCCCGGCCGCTCGTAGCATTGCCGCGCTGAATTGTCGAATCGGCCGGCCGATTCACTTTATAATGCCCGAGTTTTTTACCTTGAGGAGAGCTTATGTCTATTAAAAGAATGGTCGATCTGGATTTGTCCGGCAAGCGCGTATTGATACGGCAAGACTTGAACGTGCCGGTCAAAGACGGCAAAGTCAGCAGCGATCTGCGCATTCAAGCCAGCGTGCCCACGGTAGAGGCGGCATTGGCGGGCGGAGCGGCGGTCATTTTGATGTCGCATCTCGGCCGGCCCACCGAAGGCGAGTACGACGAAGCTTCCAGCTTGAAACCGGTCGCCGAGCGCTTTTCGCAACTGCTAGGCCAACCGGTCAAATTGGTAAAGGATTGGCTGGACGGCGTCGAGGTGAAACGCGGTGAAGTCGTGTTATGCGAAAACGTGCGTTTCAATAAAGGCGAAAAGAAAAACGACGCCGAGTTAGGCAAAAAAATGGCGGCGTTGTGCGACATTTTCGTAATGGACGCCTTCGGTACCGCGCACCGGGCGGAAGCTTCCACTTATGCGGTCGCGGAACACGCCGCCGTCGCTTGCGCCGGTCCGCTGTTGGCGGCGGAACTGGACGCATTGGGAAAAGCCCTGGAAACCCCGCAAAAGCCGCTGGTCGCCATAGTCGGCGGTTCCAAGGTCTCCACCAAATTGACGGTGCTGGAGTCGCTTTCTGCCAAAGTGGATCAACTGATCGTCGGCGGCGGTATCGCCAACACCTTTATCGCGGCGGCGGGTTATACCGTCGGCAAATCCCTGTACGAAGCAGACTTGCTTCCGGAAGCCAAACGTTTGATGGCGGCAGCCAAAGAACGCGGCGGCGAAATCCCGGTGCCGGTCGACGTCGTTTGCGCCAAGGAATTCTCGGAAAGCGCGGCAGCCACCGTTAAAAACGTAGCCGACGTGGCCGAGGACGACATGATCATGGACATCGGTCCGGAAACCGCCAAGCTGTACGCGGAAATCCTGGCTAAAGCCGGAACCATAGTCTGGAACGGCCCCGTCGGCGTATTCGAATTCGATCAATTCGGCGAAGGCACTAAAGCCATGTCGGTAGCGATTGCCGACAGCCCCGCATTCTCGATAGCCGGCGGGGGCGACACGTTAGCGGCAATCGACAAATACGGCATAGCCGAGCAAGTGTCCTACACCTCTACCGGCGGCGGCGCTTTCTTGGAATTTTTAGAAGGCAAGGAACTACCGGCCGTTGCCGTCTTGCTGGCTCGGGCACAATAAACCCGCCTTTTTCGGAGTGAAGGCTTACAGGGAAGTAGCCTTACGCTGTTAACAGCCGCATGCTAAACCGGCACGCCCGGAAACAATCAGTTGCCCCCGCGAAACCGTAGCGCCCGGGTCCTACAGCGGATGAGCCCCCTCCCTACCCTATCACCCGATGCCGAAATGTTGGACTGTGCGTGCCAAACCGGTCGAATTTATTCGGCCTGAAGCCGCCAACCGGTGGCCAATAAATTCGCACCTACGCTTGTTAAGGCGATTGCCACGAATAAGGATGCTCGAACGGCACTGAATCTTTGTTCAGTGATAAAGCTAGAAAAAACAGCTTGGTGACGCTCTGAGCACGGGACTAAGTGACTGTTTTAAAAGCCAAGCGCTTGTGCAGCGCAGCAACACTGGCTTTTCTGCGGGTAGAGGCCGTTTTTGGCGATATTACCTGCACGATTTTGACGGCTGGCGTTAAGATTGTCTTTACATTTACCGTGAATGGCTCCGCCCATGGGTTCCAATTTTCTGAAAGCGCATAAGCCTTTAATAGCAGCCTTGCTATTTTTTGCTTTTGCTTGCTTGCTGGCGGTCGGCCTGGGCGTGCAATTGCAAGCCCGGCAACAGGCGGAAAAGGTGCAAAAGTTTTCCCAAGTCGCCAACCGGGTGGCGACACAATTGCAAATGCGCATCGGCAGATACGAACTCGGTTTGCGCGGCGCTAGAGGCGCCGTGATAGCCGGCGGATACGAAAACATTCCGAGAGAGGTGTTCCGGCAATACATGGCTTCGCGCGACATCGCAAAAGAGTTTCCCGGTTCGCGCGGTTTCGGTTTCATCCGCCGGGTGCTGCCGGAGCAGGAAACCGAATTCGTCGCCGCAGCTCGACAAGACGGTATGCCGGACTTCAACATCTCGCAACTCACAGCGCATGCCGGCGAGCGCTTGGTCATTGTATTTATCGAGCCGGAATCCGACAATCGCGCGGCAATCGGCTTGGATATCGCCTCCGAACGCAATAGACGGGAGGCCGCGGTCGAGGCAATCGAACAGGGCGAAGCCGTCCTCACTCGGCCGATAACTCTGGTACAAGCCAGCGGCCAGCCTAGCCGGGGTTTTTTATTATCGTTAGCGGTTTACCGATCCGGGGCTACGCCCGGCAATCCGGCGCAACGCATGGCTTCGGCTATCGGCCTGGTCTATACCCCGCTATTGATAGACGAGGTGCTGGCGGAATTCGACTATCAAGACGGCGAGTTTGCACTAGCCATCGACGAGGCTGATCAGTATGGCAATTGGTCCCGGTTTTTCACCTATACCAATAATTCGGCGCCTATCGAAAACTTGGCCGTCACCGTGCCGTTATCGATCTACGGCCGTCACTGGCGCCTGGAAGTCAAACCCTTGCCTAAATTCGTCGAGGCGCTTAATCTTACCAATCCCAAACAAGTCATTGTCGCGCTGATAGGTTTGAGCGGCTTAATCGCGCTGCTGCTATACGGTTTTTTATTGAATAGACTGCGGCAACGCCAGGGTTTGTTTTATCAAGCGCATTTGGCGGTCATCGTAGAAAGCTCCAGAGATGCCATCATCAGCGTAAATTTGGACGGCATGGTCACCAGCTGGAATACGGCGGCGGAACAGATCTTCGGCTATCGGGCCGCACAAGCGGTTGGTTGGGACTTGGCCGGTTTGATCATTCCGGACGGCTATCTCCATCAAGAGCGGCAAACCAGAGCCAAAATTTTACGGGAAGAACCGGTCGCCGATTTCATCACGCTACGCCGCAAGCAAGACGGCGGCATGATCGATGCGGCAATTACCATGTTTCCGATCCGCTCCGTAAGCGGACGCACGGTGGGCATTGCGGAAATTATCCGGGACGTTACCCGGCAGAAAATGGCCGAAGCCCAAATTTTGGAATTCAACAACAACTTGGAACGGGAAGTACGACAACGCACCGCCGAGTTGGAAGCGGCCCGGCGTCATTTGCAAAACGTGTTGGATAGCGTACCGTCCGTCATCGGCTATTGGGACAGCCGCTTGCTGAACCGGGTAGCTAACCATGCGTATCAAGACTGGTTCGGAATCGACGCAAGTAAAATCTCCGGCATGCATATCCGCGAAGCTTTGGGGGAAAAGTTTTATCAATTAAACAAGTCTTACATTCAAAGCGCCCTGGAGGGAAAAACTCAGCAGTATGAACGGACCCTGCCTATTCCCGGTAGCTCTGCCATGCGTTATTGCCTGGTGCATTACGTGCCCGACAAAGTGGGTGGGCAAGTTAAGGGCTTTTATTCCATTTTGCACGACGTCAGCGAAATCGCGGAAAACCGGCGGCAACTGACGGAAGCCTTACAAGAAAACGAATTGTTGACGCGGGCCGTCAACGAACATTTGTTGTATTCGGTTACCGACAAGGATGGGCGTATACGGCAGATCAACGACAATTTTTGCAGCTTCAGCGGCTACAGTGCGGACGAATTGATTGGCCATAACCATAATCTGCTCAGTTCCGGCTTACATTCGCACGATTTCTGGAAACAGATGTGGGATACCGTTAAATCCGGCAGAGCGTGGCGTGCCGAGGTTTGCAACCGCGCCAAAGACGAGCGCTTGTACTGGGTGGATATCGTCATCGCTCCGGTCATGGGCGAACGCGGCGCTATCGACCGTTACATTTCCATGAGCATCGATATTACCTCTAAGAAAATGGCCGTCGCCGAATTGAACCGGGTCAACGAGGTTTTGGAAAACGTATTGCGGGCCGCAACCCGCGTGGCGATCATCGCCACCGATGCCGACGGCATCATCCAGTTGTTCAATTCCGGCGCCGAGAACATGCTGGGTTACAGTGCGCAAGAGACGATAGGAAAATACAGTCCGCTGGCGTTCCACGCCCCGGCCGAAATCGCGAATCGAGCCACCGAACTCAGCCGCGAGTATGGATGCAATATCGCCGGTTTCGATGTATTGGCCTATAAAGCAGCAAAAGAAGGGTCGGAACATCGCGAATGGACCTACCTAAACAAAGACGGTGTGCCCGTGCCGGTGACCTTGGTAGTGACGCCCATGCTCGACACGCAAGGCCGAATCAACGGCTACCTGGGTATCGCACAGAACGTCACCGAGCTCAAAAAGCAGCAAGCTACCATCCGCAGCATGTTGGAATCGTCCCCGGTTGCGGTCAGGGTTGCGGTCGACGGCGGGCGTAAAGTGGTATTCGCCAATCAACGGTTCGCAGATTTATTGCATGTCGAGCGCTCTCAGGTAACCGGGATAGACGTGCAAAAGTATTACGTCGACAAGCAAGTGTTTAACGAGCTTTTCCAACAATTGAGCGCCGGAACAGCCGTCATCGATCACATGGTGCAATTGCATAACCCCGACTTTCCGGAGAAAGGCGCCGTGTGGACCTTAGCCTCGTTCATGCCTATCGAGTATGAAGGACAACCTGCGGTGTTGGCTTGGTTTTACGACGTTACCGAGCTGCGCAATGCCAAAGTCGCCGCCGAGCAAGCCAACCAGGCTAAAAGCAGTTTCCTGGCGAACATGAGCCACGAAATCCGCACGCCGATGAACGCCGTTTTAGCCTTGGTCCAGCTACTGGAACAAGAGCGCTTATTGCCGTCTCAGCGGGAAATGGTGATACGGATACGCCAAGCCGGCAATTCGTTGCTGGCCATCATCAACGACATTCTGGATTTCTCTAAAATCGATGCCGGCGAATTGCGCATAGACGAACAAGCCTTCAATCTGGATGCCAAACTCCAGCATATAGACAACTTGATGAGTAGTTTGGCCGCCAACAAAAATGTGCTGTGGCAGGTCAACCGGCAAGCGGAGGTTCCGGTCGAGCTTATAGGCGATTGCTTGCGTTTGGAGCAAATTTTGATCAACTTTGTCGGCAATGCCATCAAATTTACCGAACGTGGCGAGGTTAGCCTGAGCGTCAGCGTGGTCGATCGAGCCGCCGATTGTGCCGTGCTGCGCTTCGAAGTGCGCGACACCGGCATCGGCATAGCGGAACACGATCTGCACGCCTTATTCAGCCCATTCACCCAAGCCGATGCCTCTTACACCCGTAAATTCGGCGGTACCGGATTAGGTTTATCCATCTGTAAACGTTTGGTCGAACTGATGAACGGCCGGATCGGCGTCAATAGCCGGTTGGGATTCGGCAGCTTGTTCTGGTTCGAAGTACCTTTCAAAGTCACGCTAGCGAAAATCGCATCGCTTCCCGACCTTTTGGCCGCAAAACCGGCCAAGAGTCTGGCAGGCAAGCGCATCTTGGTCGTGGACGACAGCGAAATGAACCTGGAAGTCGTTAAACGCATACTGCACAAGGAAAACGCGCACACGGTGTTTGCCAGCGACGGTTTACAAGCCGTCAATGCCTTAAAAGCCGAACCCGAAGGCTTCGACGCCGTACTGATGGATGTGCAAATGCCGATCATGGACGGCATCGCGGCTACCCGCGCCATTCGCAATGAGCTGAATCTGAAGAATTTACCGGTGCTGGCCTTTAGTGCCGGCGTCATGAGTCAGGAGCGCAAAGCGATTTTCGATGCCGGTGTCACCGATTTCATTCCCAAGCCGGTGGACATCAATCAACTTAAAGAAGCGCTACTGCACTGCATAGGCGAAACCGGGCCGGAATGCGTCGAAGCGCCGGTTCAGTCAGAAAACAAGGACTTTCCATCCATCGACGGGATAGATAAACAGCGCGCCGAATCGCAAATGGACGGCGACTTGGAGTTTTTCGCCACCCTACTCGGCGTGTTTATCGACAATCACCGTCACTTCGCCGAGCTGATCAAAATGGATATGGCCAACGGCGAGATTGAAGCCGCCGCCGCTAAATTGCACAAGCTACGCGGTGCAGCCGGAAGCGTCAGCGCCATGCAAGTGGTCGAACGGTCGAGCGCGGCGGAAAAGGCTTTACGCTCGGGCGCCCCCAACGCGGACGCTTTGCTGGACCAGTTTTACCGGCATTTCGAAGAACTGCTTAATGCGGCGAATGCCTGGCTAAAACGGCAAGCCGCAAGTTGACGCCTTCCTTCGCCATTCAAAACCCGGCGGCGAAGAGGCGAAAACTCATACTCCAGGCAGCGTTTTCATATTCCGGGCATACGGCCTTAACGCGCGGCAATTGGCGATAGAGGAGCGTCCCTAAACGAGTCCCCACGCCACGCGTGGGGACCGTAAGCCCAAGCGCTTTGCAGCGCAATCCTTATCGGCGGGGATGGGAAGACGGCCGGCAGCGCCCGCCGTGCAGGGCCTCGCCGGCGTTGACGGCAGCCTCGCGGGCGGCCACCCCGGTATCGGCGAAATCGGTAAACAAGCCGTCTACGCCCAAATCGAAGTAATAGGTCATTTCCGCTTGCGGATCGCTGAAGCCGTATCCGCTGGAATCGTTGCGGAAGGTCCAGGTATGCACTTTCAATCCCACGGCGTGCGCGTTTTCGATCACCCCGGTACTGCCTTCCACCCGCCGGTCGTTGATGGTCAACTTACCGTCACCGTTTCGGTCGACGCCGTCGTCCACGGTTTTCAGCAAATAGGGTTTCCACGGGCCTATCGCATCCGCATAGCGTTTGACGAAACGCAAGCCTTGCGGGCTGAGCAAATCGGCAAAGCTGCGGCTATCGCCGGCCACCACGAAATCGTAAGGCTGGCGATACGGCGCCACCAGCGACATCGAGCCGTCCGGATTGACGTCGTCGGCATCGATCAGCTGCACCAACGGAATCCGGGTCAATTTGCTCAAATACTGCAAATTGGAGACTTCGAAGGATTGAATATAAACCGGCGCACAAGCGCTGTTGCCATATTCCCGGTGCAGTTTGCGCAGTAGTTTGTTCTCGAACACATGTTGGCCGAACAAGCCGGCGTGAAAAGTCGAATGTTTGATTTCCGGATAAATACCGACGATACGTCCGGATTCCCGGCTTTTTTGCTTGGCCAGCGCAATCACTTCGTCCAGGGTGGGAATTTGGTACAAGCCGTCGTAGGCCGTGTTGGCCGGACGCAACTGCGGCAAGCGTTCCTTGGCGCGCAAGGTTTTGATTTCCGCCAAAGTAAAGTCCGAGGCGAACCAATCGTCGTAAGCCACGCCATCCACCATCCGGGTGGTTTTGCGCTCGGCAAACTCCGGATGATCGGCCACGTCGGTGGTGGAACCTATCATGGGCTCGTGGCGGGCAATCATCTCGCCGTCCTTGGTCAACACCAAATCGGGCTCGATAAAATCCACCCCCATCTCTATCGCCAGCGTATAGCCGGCTATCGTGTGTTCCGGCCGATACCCGGCCGCCCCGCGGTGGCCGATAACGACGGGTTGATGGCCATGGCTATGCCGTTCGTGCGCTTGTGCGGGAGTTTGCATGATCAGACTCGCTGCTATACCGGTCAATAACAGCGTGTTGGACAAATCGCATTTCATAACGTTTTCCTCAAGATTGAATTTTTTGCCGCTGCCCTTCCCCACCGGACACAAACCGACAAGGAACGGCGGTTGTCATTCCGTTATCGGTACCCGCCGCGCTCCCGATGCTCAAAGCGATGTGCGCCGCCTTTAGCGTTCAAGGTTTTGCTGAACACGGTGGCACCGTTGATGTCTTTCAGCGCTACCGTCATCGCCTTGCTGCGGCGCTCTATCAGCACGTCGCCGAAAAACTGCAAACCGGCGTAGGGCGACAAGTTGACCTGGCCGGCCGGCGGGGCTTTGCTGAATACGACTTGCGGTCCGAAGGTTGCGTCGGTACTGTTGGGGCCAAAACTACCCGCGTTCAACGGCCCGGATACGAATTCCCAGAATGGGGCGAAATCGGTCGAGGCGGCCTTAGCCGGATCGTAATAATGCGCAGCCGCATAATGCACGTCGGCGGTTAACCAAACGACGTTGTCGATATGTCGGTGTTTGATGAAACTCAATAGGCGGGCAATCTCCAACTCGCGTCCGGCGGCAGAGCCGTCGTTGCCGTTGGCGATGGCTTCCCAGCGCGGATTACCCTCGGCGTCTTTTCCGTCGCCGATATTCAGGCCGATCGGCATGTCGGCGGAAATCACTTTCCACACCGCGTTCGAATCGTCCAATTCGCGCTCCAGCCAAGCCAATTGCCGCTCGCCTAAAAATGCCGTGACAGCACTTTGTTCGCTTTGCAAATTGGCAGTGTTAGGACCGCGGTAGCTACGCATATCCAAAACGAATACGTCCAGCAGCGGCCCGTAAGACAGTTTGCGGTAAATGCGTTCCGGTTCGTCCGCGCCGTGCGGGCGTAGCGGCGCGTATTCGTGGAAGGCTTGCGCGGCACGGGCCACCAGCAGCGGCACGTCTTTGACGCTATAGCGCGGATCGGCGCTCAAATCTTTGGCATCCGACCAATTGTTCACCACTTCGTGATCGTCCCATTGCCAGATCTGCGGCACCTCGGCGTTGAAACGCCGTACATTGTCGTCCAGCAAGTTATATTTGTAGCGGCCGCGAAACTCGGCCAAGGTTTCCGCGACTTTACTGACTTCAGGCGTCACCAGGTTATTCCAAATCCGCCCGTTTTCGGCAACTACCGAAGCCTGGATAGGACCGTCCGAATACACGCTGTCGCCGCTTTCGATGAAAAATTGCGGATGCACTTGCCGCATCGCTTCGTATATTTTCATGCCACCGAAATCCGGATTGATACCCCAACCCTGGCCACCGATGTCGCCGCCCCAAACGAAACGGATATCGTCGCGCGCGCCGATGCTGTGAAAATGTCCGGCAACCGGCTGGCTGAGGTTGCGCTGATTGGTTAAATCCTCGAACCAAACCTCCACGAATACGTCCGAACCCTCCGGCAACTCGGTCAAATCTTGGCGCGCGGTATAATCGGTTTCCGGCAACGCGTAGGGACCGCGTAGCGTTACCGCATCGCTAAACTGCTCGTCGAACGCATATTTGACCATCATCCGTGCCGGCCTATCGGTACGGCTCCAGATCACCGCCCGGCCCGGCGCCAGATCGCCGATTTGAATGCCCTGCTCCATTTGCGGAACGTCGTCGGCACCGGCCGCCAACGGCGCGGCCAGCGAAGCGGCTGCCAGCATCAGTGCCGCCCTCGTCGAAGCCTTAATCCTCTTCTTGCTACTGCATAACACCTTGCTGCGCATGTCGCCTCCCCCTCAATGTCAATGGAAGGCCGATTTTAGGCAGGCAGCCGTGACAACAGCGTGACCCGGCAATGACAGTTTGTAGACGGTGAACCGCCGACTTAGCGCGATTCAAACGCCCCGGATTCCAAACGGCGCAAGGCCTCCGCCGCTTCCGGCCGTGCCGGTTGCAGCCGGGCGAGCTCGCGCAAAAGAGTAATTGCGGCGCTTGAATCCCGGCTCGCCAACGCCATGGCCATATTCAGCAAAGGTGCGTAGGCCGGACGAAAGTCCGCGCTGGTGCGTAACACGGCCAGCAACGGTTCGCGCACTTGGGTCAGCATCGCCCCCGGATCGGCTAACGGCCTGACGTTGCGGCCGACTTGCAGGTAACGCTTTCCGGCCGACCAATACGCCGCCAACCGCAGCCGGTCGGAAGACTCGCTATCCTCCGTTTGGAGCAGCTCGCCGGGCTGCAACGACCATTCCTGCAGCAGCGTCAGCAGGCGGTCGCCGGGTTGCGAATCGGGTAAATAGGTAATGCGCGGCGCCCGATAGGCAACCACCGGCCGGTCGTCGGTATTGAGCGGGGCATTCCCGCTAAACCGGGCCAAGGCCGCAGGGCCCGCCTGGAAGCTGCCCAGCAAGGCCCATTCGTCTTCGAAGCCGTAATCCGCCGGCTCGACCCCGAAATCGTTAGCCGCCAAGCGTTGCCGGATCGCCGCTAAATCGAATCGGCGGCCGTCGTTGCGCGCCAGCAAACCCACAACCGGGGTTTGTAAACTATTGCTGGCCAACATTGCCCAACCGTGCGGATAAACCGCCAGAAACGTCGCCACGATGCTGCGCAAGGTATCGGCATCCAGCTGGTGTAGAGGCAACCATTGGCAGAACAGGCCGCCGGGCGCCAAGCGCTCCCGCACCGCCCGAAAATGCTCCAGGGTGTAAAGCGCGCCGGAACCGCTACGGGCCGGGTGAAAATTATCGGCAACCACCACATCGTACTGCCGGCGGCTGGTGCGGACAAACCGCCTGGCGTCGGCAATTTGCAGATGCAGCCGCGCCGGCGCGCCGCCGGCCGCTACATCCTGGAAAAACCGCGAGGCTTGAGCCACCTCGGGCAACAACTCCACCGCATCCACCTGCAGCGCGCGGTCCTCGGCGGCGGTCGCGGCGGTGACGCCGGTACCCAAGCCGAGAAACAGCGCGCGCTGCGGCGCAGGGTGCAACAGCAGCGGCAGCATGCCTTGCCGACCGTCCACCAACCCGGTCGCGCTGCTGCCTTCTTGCTGGCGGTTGTTGATTCTGAGCGTGACCACCCCGTCGGCATCTTCGACCACGCTGACCGCCGCCATCGCCCCTTCCCGGTAGCTGGCCAGCCGGCCGCCCGGCGCCAGCTCGACAAACCGCAACGGCGGCGCCCATAGCGCAACGGCCAAGATCAGCGCCAGCGGCCAGCACGCTAAGCGAGGCAACCGGCGCGCGCTAATGGCCGCCAGCACGGCGTAGCCTGCGGCGACGGCCAGCAGCGCGGCTTTGGCCCCGAAGGCCGGCGTCAGCCAGACTCCGAACACTGCCGGGGCGAACGCAGCCCCCAAAGTATTGGCGCCGATAGCCCGGCCGAAACCGGCCCCGCGTGCAGCCGCCCATCGGCTCAAATGGCTGAAAGCCGCCCCCATGCAAACGGTAGGCAAGCCGAAAGCGACCAACCCCAGCAAGGCTTCGGCGCCGATCGCGCCGGCCAAACTGCCCGCCATATTCCGCGCCGCCCAGACCTTGAGCGCATCCCCTGCGAACAAACCGGCCGTGCCGATCAAACACGCGCAGGCCAAGCCGGACAGTAATAGGCCGGCAACCCTGGCGAAAGCGGTCTCGCGCGGACGCATGCGCTGGTACACCGCCGCCCCGGCGGCGCTGCCGAGCAGATACACCGCCAACAACACGGCGAAGGTGTACACGGTGTCTTCGGCCAACTGGCTCACTACCCGCACCACCATGACTTCGTAACCGATGCCTAAAAAACCGCTCGCCGCCAATCCGAACAAAACCAAACCGAGCTCGTAGCGTTTATCCTGCGCCGGCAGGCCGTGACCAGCCAACGGCGCCGACAGCCAGCGCCATGCCGCCCAGGCACACACTGCGTTCAGCGCCACGCATAGCGCGGTCGTCGCCGTCAGTCCTAACTCCGGAACCAAGCAAAACGCGGCCGCCAGCACCCCGCACACCGCACCCAAGGTATTGGCCGCATACAGCCGCGCGATACAACGTTGACTGTGCTGCCAACCGGCAAGCACCCGTTCCATCGCCGGCAGCGTGGCCCCCATTGCCGCAGTGGCGGGCAACAGCAATAAAAAAGTGCCGCAAAACGCCACCGTCCATTGCCGGACCGCCGACGGTTGCCCGCCTGTCAAGCTCAGCATCCATTCGCTGTATGGCTGCATCGCTATGATCAACATTACCCCCCAAACGGCGATCACGGCTTCGCAAGCGGCATAGCAGCGCAACGGCTTGCGGCTGCGCTCTATGCCGGGCCCCAGCGCCAAAGCGCCCAAGGCCAAACCGCCGAAAAACGCCGCCAACACGGCCAGCACCGCCGCCGATTCGTGCCCCAGCCATAATGCGCATTGCTGGGTCCAGACGATTTGATAACCCAAACCGGCAAAGCCGGAGGCGAGCATCAGGATCAGCGAAATTCGCCGCGCCCCGGTTACCGAAGCCGAACCGACATCCGCATTCAGGCCGGATGCGCCGCCGGGCGCCGGATCGGTTGTCCGGACCGGCGCTAACATACCGCGGCGTCTTAACGGCCTAACGCGCATAACAACATGGCAATCAGCCCCGACAATGTAAAGTTTTGAAAGTTGGATCGACACCCCGTCGCGATTCCAACGCCTGTTCGCCGCGAGGCCGCCGCTCCCACCATGACTTCCATGGTAATTTTCACAATCATCTAAAGACCTCGGCATCAGCCGGCGAAGCGGATCGCGTAACCCCAGGAATCCAAACCGGCCGGAATTGCGTTCAAGGCCAGCGTGATACGCCGGGCTCCGGCATTGGGCGGCACCGCGTGCATCAAATAACTCGGAAACAGCACCAGATCGCCGGGAGACGGCGCGGGGCTGATCCACTTTTCGGCGTTGTACGGGCCGGTCGCCACGCCCGCGTGATCGTTTTTAAAACTGAAATCGACCCCGCCCGGCGACTTCATGAACACCGTGCGCGACGATGGATCGGCCGGGGTCAAATACACCACGCCGGAAATAAAGCTGTTGGCATGGTTGTGCATGGCTTGGTGGCCGCCGTTATCCAACACGTTGACCCACATTTCCTTGATGGACCAGCCCAAGCGCTCGCCGAACAACAGCGCGCCGAACTCGACCAGCTTAGGCGTTATCAACCCGGCCGCCTCCACGAGTAAAGGGCTGTCGCCCGGCTGCAACATGCGGGTATGCACCAAATTGGCGGAAGAATTGTTTTCCTCGGTGGCCAATGCGCTGAAATGCGCCGCCAAACCCTGCACTATCGCCTCCGGCACGCAGGCCGGAGCGCGCATCAACGGGGTCGGAAACAAACCGATCACTTCATCCATTTCGATTGCCTTAAAATCCGGTAACAAATAGGTTTCTTAATTTTTATGGCCGGGGCGATTAATTAGCCTGGAAAAATTGCCAATGATTCAGCCTTGCTCATGTTGCGGGACGCCGACAGAGGACTTGAATCGCGACTCGCGTCGCTCCTACAAAAGTTGCGGAGCGATGATCTTGATCTCGCCGGCATCAGTCTCAAGCAAAAATCGCCAAGGCCCGCTCCCAGGACCAATAAGCCGCCAGCGAGCCGATACCGTATAGCGCCGGCGTTCTGGCTAGCGCCCATTGCGGATGCGCGCGCGCAAACCGCCACAGTGTCCAAGCCAATGCCAGCACCGCCAGCTGGCCGATTTCCACGCCCAGATTAAAGGTCAGCAAGGCCGGCAATAAATGATGCTCGGGCAAGCCGATGTCCTGCAAGGCGCCGGCAAACCCCAGCCCGTGCACCAAGCCGAACAAAAACGCCAACACCCCCGGATAGCGGCGAGCCAAGGTCGGCCGGGTATGCAAGGCTTCGCCGGCTACCAACACGATGGACAAGGCGATACAGGCTTCCACCGGTGCCGAGCGCAACGTCAGCCACCCCAATGCGCTCAAGGCCAAGGTGGCGCTATGCGCCGCGGTGAAGGCGGTAACCGTCCAAATCAGCCGGCGTTCGAAGCCGACCAAAAACAGCAAACCGGCCACGAACAGCAAATGATCGACGCCGCTCAAGATGTGCTCGACACCCAGGCCGGTATAGACGGCGACAATCTCCGCCGCCCCGCGCGTGTCGTCCGCCCCGCCGAACAACTGCACGCCGGGCCGGCTCGCCGTCAGCGTATATACCCGGTCGCGGCCGTCCAGCCAATATACCTTGAGCAACGCGGCCGAATAACGCTCGCCTACGCCGTTGACCGTCAATTCGCCTTTCAAGCCCTCCGCGCCGCAATGCAGATTGTTTTCCGCGACATGACAACGGGCCGGCCATTGCACGCTGAGATCCTCGCTGACCGGGCGCTTTTCGCCCGAGCCCCATTGCCACAGAAATTCGCCGGGAGCCAACTCGCGCAATTGCAATTCCGCCATGCTCATTTCGTGCGCCGCTGCCGTGACGCTGAAAGCCGCGCACCAGCAAACCGCCCAAATTACTATCAAGCGCCTCATTCGCTGACCACCTCGAATTTGATCCGGTATTTCTTGGCCAACGCCCGTACCGCCGCGGTACGCTGTTCCGCCATGGTGGCGTCGGTCCAGTCTTGCAGCACGATTCCGCGCAAGGCTTGGAAATCCGCCGGTTTGGGCGGCGAGAGCCCTTCCAGCCTGATCGCCCGCCAGCCTTTGCCGGCGGGCAAGGCTTGCCAGGCGCCTGTCGGCGATTGCGCCAAAGCCGCGACGAAGTCGCTGCCGTAACTTTGCTCCAGGTTTGCCTGCGGCCGGCCTTTGAACACCCGCAAGCCGGCGTTGGCTTCGCCGGTTTCAGCCGAATTCAAGCGGGCCGCGAACGCCCGCACCGCGGCCTCCGAGTTGTCCCCGGACAACACCGCTTCCTGAAAATCGTAACGCGCCGGCTCGTCGTACTTGTTGCGATGGCTTTCGAACCAAGCGCGCAGCACCTCGTCGTCGTAAGCCGGCAATTTGGTGTTGGCGTCTATCACGCTCAAGGCCTTGAAAATCACGCGCTCCCTAATCGCATCGTCGCCCTTGTCCAACTGCATCGCCAAACCTTCCCGGTACAGCACTTCGTTATCCAGCCAGATTTGCTGCAAAGACGTCATTTCCTGCGGGCTGGGCTCGCGGCCGCTGGCGGTTTCGAACACGCCTTCGATTTCGTCGTCGACTTCGGTGGTAATCACTATGGTGTCGGGGTCGTCGCGCAAACCGACCACATAATGATCGATGCCGAACAAAGCGCCACCCAACAACAAAAAATGCAACAACGGTTCGCGCAGCCAACCGGGCGTGCGTAGCGTAGCCTCCGGCCGGGCGGAATCGGTGGCGGGTTTAGAATCGGCAATCGCCGAAATAGGTAAACTGGACATAGGACACATCGTAAAAATTAAATCCAAACAAGCAACCGAAAGCGCCGCAGGCCATAAACGTGCGGCGCTTCGAACTAACGTTCATGAAAAAGCGGCATCACCCCAGCAAATAAAAGTTTTTCTGTGGGAGCGACGCCCTCGTCGCTCCCACCATGACTTTCAGAGTAACGATTAACCGGATTTAAGCCGGTTCAAACTCAAACCGCCGCTTTGCGCCGGCCGGCAACACCCAACATCGCCAAGCCGGAGCCCAACAGCCAGGCCGCCGCCGGAACAGGTACCGCACTGACGTTATCCAACGCCACATAATTCACGCCGGCTTCGGTGAAGTCGAACGACAGCGCGGTGCCGCTGAAGTTAAACGTCGCCATGCTCCAGCTGTCGTAAGCGCTTGAGCTATTCGCCGCCAAATCGAAACTACCCAACAGCTCGCCGCTGCCGTTCAACCCCGAGTAGGCCTTGACCGCGCCGCTGACGTCGGACGGACTCGCGTAGTAAAAAGACAATGCAGCATCCACGCCGGCCGCGACGTTCATATAGGCGGTATCGTGCGCGTAAGCCGTGCCTTGCATGGACGGCGCATTGCTGTAATAAGTGAAATCGGCGTCGTTGGACAGGCCGGAGATATTGACGAAGGACACGCCCAGATCGGCACCGCCGCCGGAGCCGTCCGCCGCCGTACCGCCGTTGTAATAGTCGTCGACGTCGCCCGTGGCGTAGTCCCAGTCTTTTTCGAAATCCACCAGAAACGTGGTGGACGCGAACGCAGGCGACGCGGTAAACAGCGCCGCCGCAAGCAAACGTTTGCTAAACATATTCGATTCCTAATCAGTCGAGTTAATTGATTACTTCACGCCGGCCACGACGGTGGAACCGGCCACTTGCACGTAGATCGGGTTGCTGTAGAACCACAAATCCGCCCAGGCTGCCACGTCGTAAGCCAGCATTTTCCGGCCGTTGACCGTCGGCAAATGCGCCGGACAGCCGTCGATAGGCGCCGAACCTTCGGTATACGTGGCGCCGTTGTCCGGAACGTTGCTACCGGTGGTGGTGCACGGAATTTTCAGATTGGCGTTTTCGGCGATGGCATCGTTACCGCCGGATACGCTTGGATTAACCGCGGTGGCATTGGTGTGAATATCCGCCAAGGGGTTGCCGTCGGCATCGGTTTCGTAAGGTACCGACGGCGGCAAGTTGCTGCCGCGCAAGCGCACATATTGCGAAGCGCTTACCGCCGGAATCCGGTAAGTCATTTTCAAAAACTCGTTGCCGGCATCGGCCCAGCTGGCGTCGTTAAAGCTCATGATCACCGCAGCCGAAGTATTTTTCGCAGCCGCCGGTACCAAGCTCATATCCGGATTACTGACCCAGTTGTTCGGCCAAGCGCCGGCGTAATCTTCTGCGCCCGGCGTGCGGTAGCCCGTGACCATGCCGCGGATCAAATCGATATGATCCAGCTCAGGCGCATTCAAGGCTTGATCTATACCGACCTGCAACAAAGACGGGTTGGGGAAGGAATAAGGCGAGTAGTTGTGCCCGTCAGGATCGCGCACCACGACGGAGACGACGATTTCCGCACCTTTACGCACCACCAGTTTCTCGCCCATGGTGGCACAACCGGATTTGTCGACGTCGGTGTTTTGTTTAGCCGCGGCAATCGCCAACGCTTCCACGGCCGCATTAGGCCGGTAGCCCGGGCCGGGATAAGAGGCGCAAGCGATGAAACCCAAGCGGTCGATCAATTGGCCGCTGGTGGCGAAGCTGTTACCGCTGCGCAGACCGTCTACGATGCTTTGCGGACGCAGCTTGTCGTTGCCGTTGCGCACCATCACGTAATCGCGTTGGTATTCGCCGGGGTAAAAGTCTTGGGTGGTACGGCGGTCGTCGGGGCCGAAGCTGCCGCGGTTATGCCAGTCCGAGCTGGCGAAAAACCAGAAATTGCGTCCCTCGCCCAATAAAGCGTCCCACACGCCGCCGACTTGCGCGCCGTACACCCCGGTGCCGCCCCAGGTGGTGCCGCCGGCCGAATCGACGTTGGTACCGCCGATATTGTTGCGGCGGATGGTGTATTCGCCGCGCGCGTCCGATGCGCCGTGGCCGGGTTGGGTTTCCATGCCGAAGACGATGTTAGGCGCAATGTTGTTGAAGTTACGCAAATGTTCGACGTTGAAACCGTTGTTGCCGTTCGGATTGAACGGACCGGCGCGCTCCAAGTGGGCGGGCGCGTAGTAACTGGTGTTCGGGTGGAAGGCCGCCATCCATTTCAAGGCTTCCAGCGTTTTGGCGTGCCCCCGCTCGCCGGCACCGCTGCCGCTGGCGGGCATCAGTTTTTGCGCGGTGCTGTTCCAGTTGGGATCGGCCTCGTTCAAGCTGCCCGGAACCGAGCAATTCCAGTTGTTGCCCTCGCTGGAACCCACCGTAGTATTGCCGCGCCCGGTATCGGTATCGTTACGGTCGAAGCAATATTCCCATTGAGCCAAGGCATTGGCGTCGCCCAACGCCACATAACCGGCAGAACCCGGCAATTGCGCGTTATCCAGCTCGGCCGGAATTTGTCCGGTAATCACCGACATGGAGGTATGCTCGTGGCCTGGAACCACTGTTTCCACACCTATGAACAACGGCAAATCCTTTTGGGCGTTCAGGTACTCCACGATCGGGTACTGAAATTCCTGAAGCGACTGCCAGCGCCACATTCTTTGATTGGGGGCCGAACCGGACACCAAACCTTTAGGCTGAACCGCAGGATTGCTGCTCTGCCAGGTGGTGGTCGGGCCTTGCAGCTCGCCGCTGCCGGAATACACCAAAGGATAAGCCGGAGTTTCCAGACTGGCGTCTTCCGCCAGGGTACAGTTGCGGTTGCCGCTGCCGCCGTGGCCGGCTTGTACGAACCAATCCAGGCCCCAAGGCGTATCGATTTTATCGGTAGACTTCTTGACCAGCTTCTGCATCGAAATCGAACCGTCCGAGCAAGTGGTATGGTTGTGGAAGTCACCGGAGACGTATTGGCCCTGCGCCTTACCTGCTGCCGTGGCGGCGACCGGAGTTGCCGCCAACGTACCGCCGCCGATGGCGGCGGCGACGGCCAAGGCAACCTGGTTCTTTCTGAACGCGGTTTGCATATCACGATTCCTCTGAGTAATTGTTAGGATAGTTTTTAGTCGCATGATTCCTTTGCGGGCGACACTCAATCCGTTACGCAATTACTATCAAGGCAGTGTTACAAGGTCTTTACTATAAAAAAATTTAGCGGTGCTTCACAAATTGAATTCATAAGCGCCGGGCCTAAACGCGAGATTCAAGCCATTTGCCGGCAGCGTAAAATTCGGTCAGAAATTCGTCCGGAGAGAAAAAGCGCGAGCGAAACCGACCAAGCCGAACCGCATTTAACTAGCTTTCATTCTGCGCGGCAGCGACCTGCCGGTTGAGCAACTCCGTAGTAGAAATTGCTGCCATATATTCGGCCTCTGTTATACCTCATACGCTAAGCGTTTTTGTGCTCGGTAAAGCCGACAAAATAGCCCTTAGAGCTTTATTTACCGATTCAGAGTGGGTGAAAATGGCCGCCACATCTAAGGTCAACCCGATGCTTTCGATGCTTTCGTCTCGAACCGCCTAACCATCATGAAACTGGTGCATCGCCCCGGCAAATGAAAGCCAGTTTGGTAGAAGCGACGCATAGTCGCGATGAGAGGCCTTGCAAATCGCGACTATGCGTCGGTCCTACCAAGACGTTCTGAGGATTGAAGTTTTTCGGTGGGAGCGACGCTCCCACCATGACTTTCAGAGTAAGAGTATATGCACCAATTTTATGTACAGCCCGTTTAACAAGCATGCAACCTATGCATGATGTCGATGAAATCTTGCAGGCTTTGCCCTTGCGCATCCTCGAAACTGTCCGGCAGGGTTTGCAGCGCTTGAATTCTATCGACCCGGAAATTGCGGAAATCGCCGCGCAGCTCGCACCAACCGACCAGCGTCCACACGCTGCCCCAAAAATACAAGCCCAACGGTTTGATCACGCGCCGGCTGACCTGATTGTCGGCCCGGCAATAATCCATCCGCAACAAGCGCTTTTGATCGATGGCCTTACGGCAGGCATCCAGGTAAACGTCCAAATCGGCGCGCGTGCCGAAACGCAAGGCAAACAGCTTGCTGCTATCGATGTTGTGCTGCAGATCGCCGGGGATCACCGCGCTGATCTTATCCAGCGCGGACTGCACCGCATGTCCCAATTCCTGCCCTGCCCAGCTTTTAGCCAAACGCGCCGCTACGGCCAAGGCCTGAATCTCGTCGGCATTGAACATAATCGGCGGAATGTCCAGACTGTGCCGCAAGCGGTAACCCACGCCCGCCTCGCCTTCTACCGGTACGCCGGACAGGCTGAGGTCTTGGATGTCGCGGTAAATGGTACGCTCGGAAACTTCCAGCCGTTCGGCCAAGGCCTTGGCGGTAATCTGCCGTTTGTTACGCAGGATTTGGACGATTTGAAACAAGCGGTCGGCGCGGCGCATGGGTAAAAAGGCGGCCGGTTAAGGCCGCCTGCAGAGTCGGTCAAGCGGGAGAATATAAACCGACCCGGTTTCCTTCGCTATCTAAAAACAGCGCGAAATAACCGCAATCGCCGTCGTGTATCGGCGTTTTCGGCACCAACACACTGCCGCCTTGGCTAACAGCCCTGTCCAACGGTGCGCTCAAATCCGCGCCGCCGTTGAAATAAACCACGGCGCCGGTTTGACTGGGCTGGTAACCATCGCCCAAGACCAACATGCCGCTGACCGCGCCGTCCTCGGCACTGAAGATCGCCATCTGAAAATGGTCCATGGCCTCGTCTTTGAATTCCGCCGCCAACACTTCGCGGTAAAACGCTTTGGCGCGCGCTATGTCGGTGACCGGAAGTTCAAACCAAGTGGCTATATTGTTATTCATCGGATACTCCGTTGCGTGTTAAGGAACGGCTATGTTAAGCGGCGCCTCCTGACAGCGTGATGTCAGTAGCCTGAATCCGGTTGAAATTTTTTCTGACGATTCAGCCATTCCGGTAGGAGCGGTGCGCGTCGCAAATTGCAGCATCGAATCGCGACTTGCATCGCTCCCACTATCAATATCCGCATGCGGCATCAACCCCGTCATCAATTACCGGAGTTGTTATCGCCGAACAGACGCAGCCAAAACCAAACTTCAAATGCGGCGCCGAACGCAAAACCTAAATTACCGGCCGCGCTATAACCAGCCGCATAGCAGGCCAGAGCAAGCAAGAAAATAATCGCTGTAAAAAAATGCCGTTTCAACGCTGCGTAGTTCCAATTTGTCCACGGACAGGGCTGGAGCCACTTGAGATCCAGCACTTTGATTAAACCGGGTTTCAATGCAAGCCACTCCAGACTCAATTAGGGTTTCGCTAAAAATAACGTCCCGAAATGACTCTTCCTGCCTAACCGTTCGTGCTGAGCTCAGTCGAAGCACAAACGGTTAGGCTTGGCGTATGTTCGTATTTTCCCGTCCATTCTTCGACAAGCTCAGAATGAACGGGAAAATCCTTGTAACCTGAAACAGGGAATTATTTTTAACCATATCCTTTGCTGCGTAATCGGCCATTTCGATGCCAGCATCCCTTCGGTTACGCTTCCGGTAGTCTCCGGAAGGGCTTTCCCAACTTCGGGTGCGAGTCATCCGGATAGGCTTTATACGGGATTACAGCACATTTTGACTCATGCGCCGTTATAGAAACACTAACCTTCTGAAACAAGGCCAAGCAAAAGCATTGATAGTGGCAGCGACGCGAGTCGCGAATAATTTGCCGAATCGCGACTCGCGTCGCTCCTACGAGGATTTTCTAGTAGTGCGTTGGAACAAGGCAAACAGTGGACGAACGGAATCTACGCGTGCTGAGCGGCCTTAACGTTTGGGCAATTGGACACTAGGGCTTAACTTTTCCGGCTCCGGAACAACGGCGAATACCCGTTAAGCCCATTACATAACGGACAGGCCAATCGCTTGTTAGCCAAACTTAACGGCGCGCTTCAATAGCCGGATCAATACAAAATCGCGCAGCAGTATCGCAAGGAATATCGGATTGGTAGTGAGGTAACGTTTGACTAAGCGCTTATCGTTCCACATGCGAAACAGCCACTCCAAGCCGTGTCTTTGCATCCACAGCGGCGCGCGCGGAACCCGCTCGGAATGAAAATCGAATGCCGCCCCGACACCGACTTGCACCGGCACCTGAACTTGCGACAGATGCGCGCCTAACCCAAAGAAAATCAACTCCGAATGACTTGACGGCGTATCGCTATGCATTAGAGAGTTTCTGGACACTCCAAAACCAGCCCGACGCTACACCTATTGAGGATTAAAAATTTTCAATTCGCGCTCACTTCGTTTCCGCGATCTTCAACAAACGCTAAACCTTTCCTCAACATACTACCAGATATCAATTTATCGGCACCGGCAACACTCAGATGATCATCGTCAAAATAAAGCACCTTACCATCGCTTATAGCTGGACAGTACCCTGAGTTACATAATACTTCAAATGGCTTTATCGCTTGCAATAAATCCCCATAGGGGAGTGAATCCAACTTATCAATAATAAAATGATTTCTAGCAAAATAATAACTTGAACTGGTAGTCTTACTCAAATCTATCATTCCATCCCCACCAAATATCGAAAATGGATAAATAGCTTTTATGATATCGACAGGGAGCTCAGGAATAGGATACATAATAAACACCCTCTTTCCAGACGCATTTAAACGTTCAATTATTTTAAACAAACTTTTCCAATAAGCCTCTCGCGCGTTATCCGCCGTGTACGAAATAGAAGAATCTAACAGCTTAATATTAGGAGTTTCGTCAGGCAAATTTGGATACAATGAAAGCTGATTACCGTACAAGAACTCACTATATCTAAAACCTATTAATACGTTTTTAATAGAATTGTTATGCTCTAAATATGAAAGAACATCATTTATCCAATTCGAACAGCCAGGTAACTTTAGATCAAAGAGTAGTGCAGGTGGACAAGCGCTAAAGCTGAAATGCATCAGCCCCTCATCATAGGGCTCCAATAATTTGGCAAGCGCATAAGTAGGTTCAACAATATGACTATCGCCAAAGCTCGCCCATGTTACATTTTTTCCAAAATATCTGCACGCTTTATCTGGCTTTATATAATTATCTCCCTTAGTGTGGCACTCATTCCTTTTTGGACTATACGAAACAGTATTTGAATATACATTTGGATCAAACCGATTTTCTAATCCTCCAAACACACTTCCAGATACACCAATGACAAAAAACAACGATAGTGAAACTAAAGACATCGAGAATATAGACCCTCTTGAAAAACATTCTTTTCTTCTAAAAGGTATTTCAATGTATTTATAACTTAACAGCGATAAAATAAAAGCCAAAGCTATTGCATAACCAAACATATATGGAGATGGCTCCCCTACAGTCTTCATTCGCAAAAATGCGAATAATGGCTGATGCCATAGATATAATGAATAAGAGATTAATCCAATAAAGACAAATAACTTATTAGCTAAAAACCTTCCAACCAACGTGCGATCATCACAAAACAATATGATTAGCATAGCACCTAATATCGGTGCAATAGCATAAAAACTAGGGATAGGTGTATTTTTATCAAAAATAAATATAGATAAAATTACAAGGAAAAAACCAAACACACTTACCACATTTCTAACAATCAAATTAATTGAGCTATAATATTTAAAACAAAGAGCAACTAGTGAACCAGCAAACAACTCCCAAGCTCTACTAAAAATCAGATAAAAATTAGCGTCGTTCTCTTGCTTTATAACTAGGTACTGAGATAACAACAACGATGAAACACAAAGAACAAAAATAAACACAACCAACTTTCTTTTACTTATTAATCTTAATAAATAGAGAAATATTGGAAAAAATATATAATATTGCTCCTCAACTGATAGACTCCAAGTGTGCAACAACGGCTTTTCATCTGAATTAGTCGAAAAATACCCACTTGTCCGGTAGAAAAATATATTAGAACAAAACAACACAACTGAAATCATGCTTTTAGAGTATGATTTCAAATAATCTGGAGGCATTAAAATAAATGCTGCAATTGTGGTAGAAAATAAAACCACAACAAGAGCTGGCAAAATTCGCCGTGCTCGCCTCTCATAAAAACTTACGATCGAAAATTTATTTTTATTTATTTCTTCTTGAATAATGGAGGTAATCAAATACCCGCTAATAACAAAAAAAATATCAACCCCTACATATCCTCCATCCATACCCAGTAGGCCACTATGAAAAAAAATCACTGGTAGTATTGCGACAGCCCTAAGCCCATCAATTTCTTTTCTATGCAGCATCTCTATTCTCTATAGACATAAACACCGAGGATCAATAATATAACCAAACAACCAAACCAACGGGCTACCAATAGAAAAATCAGAAATTCCGTACTGCAAATTAGTTCTATTGAAGTAGTTAGCAAATCTGATTAAATCAACCATAAAATCAGAATATCCATATTCTTAACTTTTACTCAAATATTTTCCAAGCGCTTTATTGCAGAATATTATAAACAATTCGTAAGCCGAATATTTATCGTTCACGATACTTTAACAACCGAACTAAAAACAAATCACGAAACAACAGCACCAAAAAAATCGGATTGGTAGTCAAATAACGCTTGAACAGACGTTTATCGTTCCACATGCGAAACAGCCACTCCAAACCGTTTTTTTGCATCCACAGCGGCGCGCGCGGAACCCGCTCGGAATGAAAATCGAATGCCGCCCCGACACCGACTTGCACCGGCACCTGAACTTGCGACAGATGCGCATCTATCCATTTTTCCTGCTTGGGCGCACCTAGTCCTACCCAAAGAAAATCCGCTTTAGCGTCATTAATCAGCGACACCAATTGCGCGTCTTCTTCCGCACTCAACGGCCGGAAAGGCGGCGAATGCCAGCCGACTATCTCCACGCCGGGATATTTCGCGCGCATTTTACTGACCAAATCCTCCAGTACGTCCGGCTTGCCGCCCAGGAAAAAATGCCGCCAACCCTTGCTCCGGCCTTGATCCAGACACTTCAGCATCAGGTCCGGCCCGCAAACGCGGGTAGCCGCCGCACCCAACACCCAATTGGCGTACCAGACCAAAGGCAAACCATCCAAAGATACGAGCGAACGATTGTTAATGTCGCGAAAATCTTGATCGTGCAGGCAGGTGATTACAGTATGAACGTTGGCGATACACACTTGATGAGAAATACCTTCAACTATCCATGACTCAAATTGCTGAAGGACCTCTTGATAATTGCGAATCGAAAATCCGACTCCCAAAATATCAATGCTTTTTTCTCCCATCATTTGAATTTTCATAACATTGTTAAAAATAAATACTATTAAGTGTGTAAAACATCATTATAAATAGACATTAGCAACTGATAATTCTTTTCCGCCGTATATTTTTCCATATAAGTAGTATAGGCATTACGCCCGAATTGTCTGCAGCACTGTTCGTTATCAAATATCCAACGGACTTTATCGGCAAGTTCTTGCGAATTACCTGACTCAAAATGCCAACCTGTCACCCCGTCTTCTACGATTTCCGCCATGCCGCCCAAACGACTACACAATACCGGTAGCCCATTAGCGAACGCTTCCACCAATACCATCGGGAATCCTTCATACCATTCGGACGGCATGACCAGGAAAGACGCTCGTCTCATGTACATCGAAACAGCCTCTGCCGGTAGTTGTCCCAAATATTCAATGCCCGGTCTATCAACCGCGATTTCATTTAAAGGCCCGCTGCCGATAATTTTCAGAGGATATTTCTCACCCAACGATTCCCAAGCACGAACCAAAGTAGACAAACCCTTTTCAGAACTCAAGCGTCCAACAAACAAAGCGAAATTTTCCCGATGATCTAAGTTAACATCCTTATTATTCGCTGTCACAAAATTGGGCTTTACGGAAATTTTGTTATCAGAAAATCCTGCTTCTACAAATTTTGATTTGGCAAACTGTGTTAATGCGATAAATCTATCCACTTTGGATAGCCAAGTTTTTTTTCGCCGGTGTACAGCCACCATATTCCCTACAACTAAACTACCTAGTATAGAGCCTCGATAACAGCGATATAAAGCTGCTTGAAAAGGGCTGCCGGAAATACACTTTTCACAAATCTTGCCGTCCCGCATTAACAAAGCGCCGGGACAAATCAAACGATAGTTGTGTAAAGTCTGAACAACGGGAACGCCTGCCAGTTGACACGCATCGTAAATGGAAGGCGAAATTTGTGGGAAAAAGTTGTGAACATGAACCAAATCAGGACGGAACGAATTTATTTTTGCCAATGCCAGATTACGGCTATTTACAGAATAATGCGTCGCTAATGCCAGTTGCACTTTGCCGGCAAAATTGGTCTTTAACAGATTATTATTATTAACACAAAATTTTTCGACAATATGCCCATGATCAGATAACAATTTGGATTCTGAAGAAAAAACCGCGTCTTCTCCACCGGCTTGTTGATAATAATTATGCGCCAATAATATCTTCATTTATAATCCACAAAGCCTAGAATACCGTACTCAAAATTAGATGCCATTTTTTCTATCGAATAATCTATCGAGGTGTTAGTGGCATTCGTACGTAAATCACTTAACCTTCTCCTGTCGGCAAATATATCAACAACCATATCTGCATATGAATCAATATCAAAAACTGACATTAAGCCATTAAAATCATGCTTTAAATACTCTATTTCTGGGCTGTGATAGGGAAAATTTGTGGTTATCAACGGCAAACCCGCAACAAATGCATCTAAAATAGCTAACCCAACTAGACCAGGACATAAAAATACTTCAGCTGATTTAAATGCGATAGCTTTATCAATACCAAAGCTTGAACCAACGTATATAATAAAACTGTGTTGGTCTGCAAACGATTCAACTAGTGATTTATCGTCACCACCTCCGATTATTAACAAATAAAATAACGGATCTCTTTTATGTATTTTTATTGCTGCAGAAAGCAAAAAATCCAGTTTTTTATCTGAGTACAAACTTCCGCAGAATAATCCTATACGTGCGTTTTCAGGTATCCTGTGGGCAATCTTAAATTTATAGACATCTAAAATAGAGACACAATCGAGATCATGCCTGAAATCAGTTGTATCAATACTATTATTGAGGACTGTGATTTTATCTGATGGAAAACCATGAAAAACCACTAACTCAGCCACCCCTTTAGTATAAGCAAACCACCAGTCGCAGCTGCATATAAGTAATCTTTTAATTCTCTCAGAAATACTTCCAGGGTTACCTTGCCTATTTTGCCCATGTCCCCAATAAGCAAATCGCTTGAGCCTAAGAAAACGCAAAACCAAAAGAATAATATTATGAAAATGCTTGTTTGCTTGTTCCGTTATAAAAATATTAGATGAAACAATATACTTCAAAGCAATTGGCAAAAAGTGCACACGCTCGTTACAGAGCCAATAACTTTTACCAACGACCCAATATTTACCGTTTGATAGGACATTATCATTCTTTTCGATTTGATAGCGTGGAGGACTTCCGCAGACAACTGTAAGCTTATATCCTTTCTTTTCTAACGCATCCCCTAATCTAATAAACAAAGGAACTCTATATTTTTTTAAAACAGGCTGAAATATAACTATTTCTATTAATCTCATAATGGATTCAAATTAACTTATCTAATACCAATTCTAACAAAAAAATAAAACATTTCCTTTTGCACGACAAATGAAAATAACAAGTACACAAATCCACCGAGAAAAACTTTTACTAGTAATTCATAATAAATAGGCAGCGAGTAAACCCAAGTCAAATGTCCCAAATAAAGTACAACAGCCATAAAAACAGCCGACCCTAGAGGCGCACTAATTGCTGAAACAATATCTATAGGGAGAACATAAGAGTTCTTTTTTACAAGATAAATGAGAATTGGCATGCTAGTTATCGATTGGATAACAAACGCACAAGCCACACCAATTGCACCATACGACACAAAAAAATACAAATACCCAACGAGAATAAGTATACTAATAGCGTTAAAATAAAATAACCCACTTCCTTTATTCAGCGAAATCAACAAATTATTACAAAGGAGCTGCACCGTTTGAATTAATCCTAAAACACTTAACACTTGTATTACTGGAACAGCATCAATCCACTGAGGGCCAAATACTAAAGGCACCAATTCGACTGCGGTCATTGAAATGCCGATAAAACAAGGGTAAGCAACAAACGAAATTGCTTTCAGCTGTTTCACAAACATATCTTTTTTTTGAATATGATCAGGTCCAGAAGCTGAAAACACAGAAAGAGAGACACTTAGAGCCCCACTTGTAATCATGTCTGTGATAGTTCTAAGAACTCTTTTAGATAAGTTGTATAAGCCAGTTGCTCCTGATCCGGAATACATAGCAAGAGTCATTACATCTAAGCGATTCGCAAACACAAATAAGAAAGCATTCCCAATCATTGGCAGTGCAAATTTGATAATTTGATACGCCTCGCTATTTGAATACCTAAATTTTGGTTTCCAAGAGGAACAATACCATATAGTTAACATTGCCCCGAATGAGGATGCTAATTGTTGATAAACCAATGCCCATACGCCAGCTCCTGTGTATGCGAAATAAACGCCGACAACACCACTCAATATATTAGAAAAGATAGTGCGAATAGCTAATGCTTTATAGCGGAGCCCCCTCCTTAATACACCTACTTGAACAATTCCAAGCCCTTCAAGGAGAGGCAGAACTGAAAGGGATTTTAAAATAGGCGCCAACTCATCTTGTTTTAATAAACTAGCAATTGAATTAGCTGTCAAGTAGACAACCGCGCTGAGCGATATACTTAAAACTAAAGCAAACCAAAAAGATGTAACTAAATATAATTCACTATATTGCAAGTCGTCCTTTTGAACAATTCCAAATGCCACCCCTTCCAACAAAATGCGCTGACACAATAATATTATTAGCATGGCTACCGCTATTAAACCAAAAGCTTCCGGTGTAACTAGACGAGCAACTACTAGGACCGTTATAAAGCTAAACAGCTGCTGCCCCCAATTTCCAACTGTCGCCCAGAGGCCATTTTTAATCAAACTCATACTTTAAGAGGACAGAATACCTTCAAATGTAGAGACTGCGCTAACCGAGTTTCGGTTAAAAATTGTTTTAACAATATCGTAATATCCAGGCGAAACATTAGGAATACCGTCAAATGGCTTATTAATATCTATAATCATATCGGACAATCCAATATCTTTAAATATCCCAACAATCTTTTTATTTTTATATATATCGACTACTGGAAAAACCTTCGCTCCCTGCCTCATTGCAAATAACAACACATGCAATCGATTGCTAAATACTGCAAGCGCCCCACTATAAACACCCATTAACTCATCTTCTGAGCAATTTTCATAACAAGCTTCAATATTATTTCGTTTAACCAGCTCCACCAGCTGTATATTCCACTCTACATCAAACAATACTTGACTAGTAAAAACACATTTGCCGAAATTCTCGCTATAGGCAGCGCTAGATATTTTAGCTACTACTTCCTTTAGATTAAGATTATAACTTTCAGACTCTTCACAACGAAAACTCATCAGAAAATATTCTTTTGATATATATGAGTCGCCACTCGCCACCGGCTTTGTCAAAAACGCTAAATCCGGGAAAAAATGCATATTTACCAATCCATTTTCAATCCCGTAACTTACAGAGTCGCTATCCCTAGCACTATTCCAATAAATAAACTTATTCTTCAACCTTTCTATATAAGCACGCCCCTTGGAAAAAGGTCCAAAGGAGGCTCCCAGCCTTATTATTCTCACGCCAAGAATATAAAGGACGCTGTACTGCAAAATAATAACCAGTTGTTTAATCCAAGATTTAAAACTTAAGCCTCCTGAAAATCCACCTGGATTTAGCAGAAAATATACTTTCCTGTTCGATTTAGATACTTTACACATAAAAGCAGTTATTAAAATATCCCACACAAAAATATAAAAATTATTGTGTATTTTTTCACTGCCAACACAAACTGCGTCTATGTATTTTTTTGGCATCCCCCCTCTAAATAAATTTATTTTCCCGTATGACTGTGCTAAAAGCAATAACTCTCTATTAATAACCAAGTCCCCGTAATTTTGGTGCTGCGTATTCGCGTTAAAATAAAATATATTATCTCGCCCCACATTCGTCACAATGAACCCCTTATTGATATAAAATATAATTTCACTATCGCTTTCACTAAAAACCGTCAGGATAAAGTAAAACTGGAATATCAGTTAGACTAATAACAGATGAATTTAATAGCTCACCGTTTTTTTCACTTGAAATCCATTTATTTTTCACGTTTATAAAATCATTTAGCTCCAAACTCACAGAACTTTGAGTTGCCCATGTAATATATCCTCTATTCCCATTCTTATCGACTTGGATTAGAACAAATCCTTTTTCTCCAGATTGAATAACTTTTAAATATGAATTTAGCATCCATTTTTTTAGTGTGTCGTACACCACACCGGTTGTGGTTAAGCTTGAAAAATCGCTTTCGACTAAAGGTGGATTATTTGTTGTTGTTTTCGACCCCTCATAGGTATAATAAGAATAATTCTTCACCCCCATGGCAGCGTTCAACACCAGCCCTTGCGCCAATGCACTTTCGCTAGACAAAATATTGCATGTTGCCCCTCCAGAACAGCCGGAATTGGTTTCGGTATTCCAGATATCTTTTTGACTTAGCCCAGCTTCATTTAACATTTCTCTCAGGTTTTTTAACTGCCAGTATGAAACTAGTGGATTTCTTCCCGTATATGAATGAATGCTAAATCCATCTACAAAATCGCCTCCGCCGGCAGCAATAAATGCTGAAAGAAAGCGATACCCATAGGTAGTGACATTTGGTCCGATAATTTGATTCTCTGGATCGATTGCTTTTAATTCTTGGTAAGCAATCTTAACTAGCTCAAGCATGTTAGCTGAACTACTTTCCCAATGTTTTTTTACATCTGCTTCGTTCCATACTTCCCAGACTTTAATAATACCTTTATATCTATTACCTACTGTCTGAATATAGTTACGCCAATAATCCGGGTCTATAGGCATTGTGCAAGAGCTTGTTCCATAGGGCGATGAATTGCATCGGGTGGGGCTAATTGCACCAGCCCAGATAGGTGTCATCCCTAAAGTGTAAACGAATTGCACGTTATAATTATTATTTTTACCATACTTAATATAATAGTCTAAACGCCTTGCATTTGAGTTTTCTGTCCAGTTTATGGGAGCTTGTTGCGGCTGCATCAATGCCCAAGTCGTACCGGTATCCCATAATCTTAAAGTTCCAGGGTTAAAACTGGGCCAAATGTTGTGGGTACCCAGCTTGTTAATATGCAAACCGAAAAAATCATTTTCAATTTTATAAATACTAGATTGATTTATCTGATCTATTCCTATTTGCGCCAATGGAATTTCTTTAACGCTTGCGGAATTCATGCATATAGACACATTTATATCTTTCAGAGCTAGCCTAACTGAACCATTGTCTCCGGTTGTATTTATTCCATTCAATTCTAGTATTTGCCAATTAGATATAGAAATTATTCGGCTAGCAAATGCCTCATATGGTGCCGAATCTTTTCTAAACAATAACTCTATCTGTGTAGGCGAACTACTTTTGATCCATGCGCGAAAGTTATACCCTTTATTTGCTTTCAGCACTGAAGGTATAACCAATTCTGCATCACCATTTCCTCGTGATAACAGCTTGAATGATGTTAGTCCAACTGTGCTTGTACTGTCATCGGATAACAGCGAGCAAGCAGGATCAATTGGGTTATAATCGTATTCTGGAGCTACAGCTCCCCATGAGTTGACTTTCCATTCTTGTGCATTAACTACCCTAATTCCTTGCACAATAATTAATACCATAACAATCATAAATTGTTTCTCGAGATATATCATAACTCCTCCGAATATCAAAACAGCATCTATTCGCCCTCCCCCTAGACGAGATAAACTACAATTACACACCTTTAGGAGGTCGGACTTAGTGACTTACTTGCCCTCTCCAATTGCGCCATTATTAAAAAGTAAAAGACCATTACATGTTGATAAATTAATGCATTATCTGTCATAAATATAATAGTCATAAATAAAGACACCCCTCGCTGCTCCAAAGAACGCCTATTGTTAAGCGTAAAAACGAAGGCAATTAAAATTAACATTCCATACTGCAAAGTAATTAACAACAAATCATTATGCAGCCTCACATCCTGCACTTTAAAACCAGTTCTGAATAGATGATCTATAGTATAAATAACCTTACCTTCACCCGCCCCCCAAAATAAATAATCTAGGTAGTTGAATTTTAATGCTTCTAAGGTACTACCCCATAATACCTGCCGCCCCATTGCGAGTTGGTTTGCGGACTGATTTAGTACATCTCGTATTAATTTATCGAAAGTTCCACTAGCGAATTCAATACAAACTACAAGTCCGATAGTAGTACAAACAGTAACTACATATGGATTCAATATAGACTTTTGGATTGATCTATTACATAGACGCAGACAAATGAACGCAATAATCGCCAACAATACAATTCTTTTTAGCATTAATACGCACAAAATGCTCGCCACAACAAACCACAAATACCTTTTAACTGTAAAAAAATATATTACTACCAGCCCAACTGGAAATGCCAGCGTACTTTCAAATGAAGATTCCGAATCCATTATTGAAAATGAAAACCCCCCCGCCCTCAGAATATCTCGAACATTTAATATAAAAATAACCAATAAAAATAACAGCAGCCAGCGAAAGTCTATTTCTAATTTAGAAAAATCAAAAATAGAAAAAATAAACGAATATACAAAAATAAAATAAAACATCTTGAAGCCATTGAAATCTAAATCGTATACCGACGGTAAACTAGCTAACAATAGCAATAAAAATGGTGTAGCCTTTTTATAGAACTTAAACCCGCCAAAAGCAACCCATATAAAAAAACAGAACAACGGTGACAGATAAAACGCATATCTAAACACATGTATGCCGGACATAGAAAGTCCTAGCAGAGCAATTATTATTCCAAATGCATATTTCTCTGCTTTGTTTTCCATTATTCAAATCTCATCAAAATCTAAAAAGCTTCAACTAATGTCACACTAGACAATATTTTTTTCATTTTTAGTTACTCTTGCTAATTTTGTTCGATTTTTACAAATATTTGCAAACGCAGCTGTTCGATACATCTAATCCTCGAAAAGTACCATTATGATCCTGCAACCAAGCTCAACACTCAGACTTCTGATCCCGCCCCAATAAATTATGAACCGCTTTTTTAGGGTCTAATTTTTCAAATAAGACAAGGTAAACCTGTTCGGTAATCGGCATTTCCACGTCCAGCGTCTGCGCGAGAAGGTAGGCTTCTTTCGCCGCCGAAATACCTTCTACCGACTGGCCTATTTCGCCCAGTGCTTGGGCCTGTTCCGTGCCTTGACCTAGTGCCAGTCCGAACCGCCGGTTTCTGGACTGGTTGTCGGTGCAGGTCAAGATTAAATCGCCAAGGCCGGCCAAACCCATAAAGGTATCGGCTTTGCCGCCCAGTTTTATCCCCAGGCGCATGATTTCGGTGAGCCCGCGGGTAATCAAGGCCGCGCGGGTGTTGGCGCCAAAGCCCAGGCCGTCGGCTATGCCGGCGGCGATGGCCAGTACGTTTTTGCAGGCGCCGCCCACCTGCACCCCGATCATATCGGTACTGGTGTATACCCGAAAGCAGTGATTGTGAAATACACCCGCTACTTGTTCGGCTATTTCCGGGTATTCCGACGCGACGGTCACCGCGGTCGGCAAGCCTTCCGCCACTTCTTGGGCAAAGGTGGGGCCGGATAACACGGCGGTTGGCGTTTGCGCGCCCAATACTTCAACGGCAACTTGACTGAGTAAGGCGCCGGTTTCGCTATCGAAGCCTTTGGTTGCCCAAACGATGCAGGGGATGCTCTCTAATTCTTGTAGTTGCTCTCGCAGCTTATAAAGCGTGGCTTTGAAGGCGTGGCTGGGCACGGCCAGCAAAATCAGGTCGGTGCCTTTAAGGCATGCGGCCAAGTCGGCGGTTGGCTGGAGATTGGGCGGAAATGCGACGCCCGGCAGATAGCGCAGGTTTTGCGCGGTCTGCCGCAGGCTTTGGATGTGGCCGGGATTATGCCCCCAAAGCCTGGTGTCGCAGCCGTTTCTGGCGGCCTGTATCGCCAGTGCCGTCCCCCAGGAGCCCGCTCCGAGGACGCTGAGTTTTGGGGGCATAGGGTTTAGTTGATGGTTTTATTTTCGGCAGCGGCTTGATTTTGCTGATTTTGTTGCAAGTGCTGCATGTATAAGGCGTCGAAATTGACCGGCGCCAGGTTGAGTTGCGGGAAACCGCCTTTATTGACGATGTCGGCAATGGCTTCGCGCGCATACGGAAACAAGATGTTCGGGCAGAAGCTGGCCAGCATGTGGCCCATTTCTTGTTCGGTAAAACCGCTGATGGCAAAAATGCCGGACTGTTTTATCTCTATCAAATATGCGGTGGTTTCGCCGACTTTTACCGTGACGGTGATGCTCAAGGTAATTTCGTACATGGAATTTTCCAAGGGCTGTACGTTGGTACCCAGGTTAAGGTCCAGGCCGGGTTCCCATTTTAAGGTGAAGATTTTGGGGGAGTTCGGGGTCTCGAAGGATACGTCTTTTAGATAGATTTTTTGGATGGCGAATTGTTTTTCGCCGGTTTGGGTGGTTTCAGCCATTTTTCCTGTTCCGTTAGTTAAGATTTAATCTGAAAGTCCGCGTAGGGGCGACACCTAGTCGCGATTTCCATGCCATGCCGTTCCAATGAGCCTTTCGGCCGCGCTCGACAACGCTTTGCGAAGCTTGAACGGCTTTACCGTTCGACCTCCATCCAGCTCAGGGCGAACGGTTAAATGACATGGGTCGTGATTCTAGGCTATTTTCGCGTCTTCGCGTCGTTCCTTTGTTTCCGGCTTTTATCGACCGGGGGTATTGCCGTGTTTTTATGGATTTTACTCTGAAAGTCATGGTGGGAACGACACATAACCACGATTCGCAAGGCCATCATCGCGACTATGCGTCGCTCCTACCAAACTACCTTTCATTTGCCGGGGCGATTGCCAGGCCTTCATGATCGTTAGTTTGTAACTATTCAGCCAGTTTGGTATTCAGTAGGAGCGACGCGAGTCGCGAATTGGCTGCGGCGTAGAATCGCGGCTTGCGTTGTTCTTACGTCTTTTTCGCGACTCGCGTCGCTCCTACGTATTCATGCGTTCGGACTATCGCCGCTCCGAGATAAACCGAGCACCCGCTGAATCGTTAGCTTAGTCTTTGCTTTTGCCTAGTTTGATCGGCAGTTTGTTGTCTTCCCAAGATTGCATGCCGCCGGTCATGTTGATGACCTGAGCAAAGCCGGCTTTGCTGAGCGTTTTACAAGCCGGTACCGAACGCGCGCCGGTTTGGCAGGTAACAATGAGGGGATTAGACTTGTACTTTTCCAGCGTCGGCAGTTTTTCTTCCAATTTACCTAGCGGTACGTTAATCGCATTTTCGATGTGGCTTTTGGTAAATTCCGCTGTCTCCCTGACGTCAAGTATCACTGTGCGCTCGTCGTTCATTTTAGTTACTGCGATCAACGCCGATACGCTTTCGAACCCGTTGAAGGAGTTGGCTATCAAGTCTTGAACCAACAGGAAAAAAACGCATATCCAGGAAAACGAAAGCAGGTAATGATTGGTTAGAAATTCTATGTATTGTTCCATTGTAGTGGCGGAAAGTTTCGGTTGAATGAAATTACTATGAAAGTGATGGCAAGACAGCCTTTAAATCGCGGCGCAGCGCCGTTTTTATATCCATGGGTGCGCTTGCCATGCTTTCATCAGCGTTAGGTTTCGCAAAATACCGTGCGCATCATTTCGATCAGGTTGATCACGCGCTTGTCGTCGATGTAGTAATAGACGCGATTGGCGTCTTTTTTAAAATCCAGGATGCCTTTATCCCGCAGTATCGCCAGATGCTGGGAAATGTTGCTTTGGCTGGTGCCTACCTGGTCAACGATGTCTTGCACGCTGACCGATCTATCGCCCAACACGCACAGAATTTTAAGTCGCAAAGGGTGAGACATGGCCTTAAGGCAGCGCGCCGCGCGGCTGATGTCTCCGTCGTCGTAGGGTATGTGTTCGTCGTTGTCTTCCATCGAGTCTTCGCTGTGGGAACGCTTTAGCATGGGTATAGTGCGGCAACCGCCATTACAAGGCAGCGCGGCCTATCGTTTTGCTATCGCAAGGATTGTCGTATTTTCGCTTGTGGCGTCACAAAAGGCCAGAGAATCTAACAGACTAGCGATTTAGGCTCAACCCTGCAATCCGTCATGCTATTCCCGTTTGCGCTCAGCCGGGGATGCTGTCGGACGATTTCAAGCCGATCTCCGCCTCGCGGTAAGTCCTCATGCGGCTATTGTTTTGGTCATGGTTACCAGGAAAATCATGGTGGGAGCGCCGCCCTCGTCACGACGAAGGCGGCGCTCCCACGGCAAGACTTTTATTTGCTGGGGTGATGCCGCATGTTCTTCTAGGGTGTCAAGCGATGACATTTGAAAATAATCTTTTATTTTCAACAAACTGAACTGGTCGGAGTGAGAGGATTCGAACCTCCGGCCCCTGTCTCCCGAAGGCCGCTCCGAGCAGATCAGGTCAAAACTGCTTTTCTAACCCTGCTTGTTGCAGGGCAGCATTGGCGGTATGGCGGGATTTGATCTTGCCGTCGACGACAAAGTTTTTATGCGAAATAGGGCTAAACCAAATTTCGTGGTCTCCTTTACCTTGGCGGACAAAATAACAACCCTGAGCTGTGAGTGCCTTTTTAAGTAAGGGCGTAAAGTCGCCCATTAGTGCGAGTGGGTGCGGCTCGCCATGAAACCATCCAGCACAAACGGTAAGTCTTCGTCTGCCAACTCTTTATGATTCAGTTCCATCAATTCCGGAATGACGATTTTAAGCCGCTCAATCAACGCATCCATCGTACTGGCTTCAATCGCCAAGCCCTCAACGTCATTGCTGGTTGCCACCCAGACGCCGGCTTCCGAATCCCATGCGGCATTCACTTTTAGCGGTTGCATGTTTAAACCTCACTGTTGTTCCCCAAGCATTGTAAAGTAGTCGCTCAATAGATGTTAAACATCTGCATGGCTTACGATCCCAGGTTAAAGGGCTACTGCCCAGACAATTCGTTCGACTTGTCCGACGACAGCTATACGGTTGGGAAATTGTTGAGTCGATTGCCCGAGACTTGCAGCGTGAGATGGTCTGGGATTGGGAAAATAAACTTGGTGAAATCGAGAATGCATCCGAGGATGTATGACCCGCGCTCGATGGTGGGGTAATTCATCTTAGTGATTTTAGCGTATAACAATTTTAATGAAGGGTAAAAGTCATGCAAATTACCGCCGAACTGGATAACCAACATCTCGAAAAGCTGCATGAGCTGGAAAAGGCTTTGCAGAAAAACACATCCGAATTGATTTCGCTGGCTATCGATGAAATTTACCAGCGCCAAGTCAGCCCACCGCTCAGCGAAGGTCAAAAAGCTTATCAAATCATGCTGCAAACCGGCTTTATCGGCAGCATGGCGGGCGACGGCAATCTGTCGGAAAACTACAAGGACATGCTGGACTGGAGCGACAAAACATGATCATCGCCGATTCCGGGTTTTGGATTGCCTTGGCCGATAAAAACGACAAACATCATGCCAAAGCCGATGCCGCCGCCAAGTCCCTGGATGAAAGTTTGATAACCACTTTTCCGGTAATGACGGAAGTTTGCCACATTCTGTTAAAACGCCGGGGCGTGGCGGCGCAGTTGAGTTTCATGCAAATGTACCAGTTGGGCGCTTTCGAGGTGTTTGAAATCCAGGATAAGCATAAGGCGCGTATCGTGGAGCTGATGCACCAATACGCCGATTTACCGATGGATTTGGCCGACGCTTCGCTGGTGCTACTGGCCGAAGACTTGGGGCATGGCCGAATTTTCAGCACCGACCTGCGCGATTTTCATGCCTATCGCTGGAAAAATACCCGGCCATTTCAAAATCTGTTGTTACCTTGAAAACGGAAAATTGCCCACACGTTTTATATATCCATGAAGTCGCTGTATCAGACTATTGGGGGCCGTAGTTAGCATCGCGCCAATTTTCTGTAGATAGCTGATCCGCTTTGATCACGAATGAATTACGCAATTTATCTTTGCTTTCTGAACGGTATTACTTGCGCCGACCTTTAAGCCGTCCAGATAGCCGGCCCAGGTTTGCATCATTTCGAAAAATTCCAAAGCGACTTCGCCGAAACTGCCAACAACAGGCAGGCCGGCTTCAATGCGTTTTTGGTTTTCGTTATCGATTTGTTGGGTTTGTTTTTTCTCTTTGCGTACGTCGCTGGGATCGATGTCGTTGGCTACATTGTTCTCGCTTCGGTTGCCTTGCGGCGTGCATCGGAGAGGGTGGTTTGTGGGTAAAACAAAGGTCATGCCTGCGCCGGATAGGCCCAGCGCTTCCTTTTTTCCGTGTCTGCCTCGATACGCTTGGCCCAGATTTCGGCGTCGCCTTTGCGCTGAAAGGTCTTGCTTTTTAAATGTTCGCCGAGCTGATTTTTGATGATCGCCGAAAAGACGACGCCGGATTTACGTTGTATTTTTCGAATGGTGTACGTTTTAGTGTACGCGCCGCATTTTCTTCTAGGGTGTCAAGCGATGACATTTGAAAATAATCTTTTATTTTCAACAAACTGAACTGGTCGGAGTGAGAGGATTCGAACCTCCGGCCCCTGCCTCCCGAAGGCAGTGCTCTACCAAGCTGAGCTACACTCCGCAATCATGGCGGGAAAAAACGCAGAGATTGTAACAAATATTTCCGGCGATTTTCAGCAATTCTAAACAGTAGGTTTCACGTGCTCCCATGCCAGGTTGCATTGTAGAAATTCCGCGATGTCCGGCGCGGCGCTAAAGTTGCCGTAGGCCAAGACAAGCTTTGCGTAGGCGGCTTCCAACCCGGTATTCCAGAGCATCCGGGCACCGTGTTGCAAGATGGCGCGGGTGGAACTGTAGGCGCTATCGCTCTGCAGGGCCGGGGCCAGATAGAGCGGAAGGCCTTGCTCGGCGCAGCGGCGGCTGAAGGCTATCAAGGAATGCCGCAACCCCCAGGCGTCGCTGGCGCAGGCGGTGCCGGAGTGATACAGCTCGTGCAATACCGCATCGAACCCGTTCAGGTCGAACGAAAGATAGTCGAGACCGGGATATGGTCTGATTAGCAAAATTTTGCCGAATTGGTTTTGCAAGGTGCCGGCGAACCTCCCCTTTTCGGGTAGTTCGTAGCAAGCCTGAAATTCGCCGTCTTGGTAACTTAAAAAAGCCTTGTCTTGCACGCTGATAAAGTCGCTACCCAACGGCAGACAATTGCTCAAGCGGGTACCTATGTGGATTTGCATGGTCCGCCCCGGATTTCGGTAAGGGACGAAGACGCCGGCCGCGCGGCCTTGGCGAATATAGTCGGCGGCGCAGATGAAGTTGGGCAGGCCGTTTGCCGACGGATGTTGCAGCGGCAAGTCGCTGGAAACCAGCAACAGAGGGATGTTCAGGCGGTGAAAGTAAATACCTAGCAGCGCGGCGCTATACGCCAAGGTGTCGGTACCGTGGGTCACGATAATACCGTCGTAAACGCCGAGATCTTGTTGCGCCAACGCGGCGACGATGTGCCGCCAAGCATCGGGATGCAGGTTTTCGCTGAGCATCTGCAGCGGCTTCAACAACGTGAAGCGAAACTGTTCCGCCTGCGGGTAAGCCTGCGCAAACAAGTCCAATAATAAATGGCCGGCGTTCGGGTCGGTATCGACGGTATCGCCTTTGAGCTGCGAGCCGATAGTACCGCCGGTAAAAACCAGTAAAACGTGTTTCATAGTATGATGCCCAGCCTTTTTCGTAGGCCGGCATGTTAAACAGAATTCATGAAAATATCACTGATCGCGGCGATGGCCGCTAACCGGGTGATCGGCGCCAACGGACAAATGCCTTGGCATTTGCCGGCCGATTTACGGCGTTTCAAACAAATCACTTGGGGAGCGCCTATTTTAATGGGGCGCAAAACCTATCAGGCGATAGGTAAACCGCTGCCGGGTCGTGACAATTTGATCATCAGCCGCAATTCCGGTTTTTCCGCACCGGGCTGCCGGGTGTTCACCCGTATCGACGAGGCTTTGAACTATGCCGCGGATGCGCCGGAGTTGTTCGTCATCGGCGGGGCCACCTTGTACCAGGCCTTGCTGCCGGTTGCGGATTGCCTGTATCTGACCTTGATCGACAAAGCATTCGACGGCGACACGCTGTTTCCGGATGTCGACCGCCGTGAATGGCGGCAAACAAATTGCGAGCGGGTGGACAACGCTCCCGGCGTCGATTTCGCTTATCGCTTCGTCACCCTGCAGCGGATGCGTTAACGGCTCTGCTCATCGGAAGCGAAGGCCGATTAACGGCCGGCCGGGAAATTTCAGCTGAAAGTAGCACAAACTTCGGTAGCGGCTTACAATTTACCGCTGTCACAAAACTGTCATATTCGGTTCATACTATTGTCACCCGCAAAGGGCAGTATTGATACTGGTTTTAAACATTGATTGAGAAAGAATATGAAAAAAACGTTTCAGCTCAGGTCATTGATCTTGGGTTTCGGCTTTGCCACCACCACTTTTCTGGCTAACGGCGTAGCCGCAGCACCGGCAAGCGTCGATCCGTCGCTCCCCGACTATGCGCCGGCCAGCGGCGTAGCAGGCAATATTTCCAGTGTCGGTTCCGACACCCTGGCCAACTTGATGACTTTATGGGCGGAAGAATTCGGAAAACTGTATCCGAACGTTAACATTCAAATTCAAGCAGCCGGCTCTTCCACCGCGCCACCGGCCTTGACCGAGGGTACCGCCAATTTGGGGCCTATGAGCCGCAAAATGAAAGACAACGAAATCGACGATTTCGAAAGCGCGCACGGCTATAAGCCAACCGCGATTCCGGTCGCTATCGACGCCTTGGCGGTGTTCGTGAACAAAGACAATCCGGTAAAGGGTTTAAGCCTGGCGCAAGTCGATGCAATTTTCTCCTCCACCCGTAAATGCGGCCACGAAGCCGACGTCAGCACCTGGGGACAAGTCGGCTTGACCGGCGGCTGGAGCAGCAAACCCATTCAATTGTACGGCCGCAACTCGGTTTCCGGCACCTATGGCTTCTTTAAAGACGAAGCCTTGTGTAAAGGCGACTTCAAAAGCAACGTAAACGAACAACCCGGTTCGGCGTCGGTGGTGCAAGCGGTGACCACCTCCAATAACGGTGTCGGCTATTCCGGCATCGGCTATACCACCTCGGGCGTTAAAGCCGTGGCCTTGGCCGCCAAAGACGGCGCCCCATTCGTAGAGCCGACCTCGGAAAACGCCACCTCCGGCGCTTATCCGCTGTCGCGCTTTTTGTACGTTTACGTCAACAAAAAGCCTAACGAACCTTTAGCGCCGTTGGAAAAAGAGTTTTTGAAAATGGTGCTGTCCAAAACCGGCCAACAAGTGGTGGTGAAAGACGGTTACATTCCGCTGCCCGCCAAAGCGGTTGAAAAAGCCTTGACGCTGATCGAATAGGTTCATCCGCCACGGACGAAGCATACAAGGAATTCGCCGGCAAGGACGCTTACAGGATATTCGGGATTATTCGGCAATGAACATTACGCTGATGATCCGTCAACTTCAAAGCCGATAAATTACCGCGGTGATTTGTCGGCTTTTTTATAGTCAAGGACGCGTTGAATGTTGCGACAAGCAAGGTTTGGCGTAAAAGGTCAACAATACCGGCGTTGACGTTAACCATGCTCTGCACTTTGGAGATGCGCGCTTAAGACCGCGTTTCCTTAACCTCCTGGCTTAAAGGAGGCCGTTGTAATAGGCAAACACCCGCCAAGCGCTTGTCAGAGCAGAGGGCGGCTTGGTCGATCAAGTCTCTAACGGAGAGTCTGATTTAGCCGAGATCGGTTTTTTTACGACAGCTTCTAACGCGCTAAGGGATGCCACAAATCACTACCTCGAATCAGTTATGCCCGAACCTCAATTTACACCTGCTAAAGCGACCTTGTTACAGTTGTCGTCTAACGATGCTTATCAACGCTGGCGGCTATTGAAGGACAAGATTGTGGCCCAAGCCGTGGTTTTCGGCGGCTTGAGCATTATCTTCGCTATCGTGTTGATCTTTTTTTACTTGCTGTACGTGGTATTTCCGCTGTTGCTGCCGGCCCATGCCCAGGCGGTAAGCGAATACGGCGTACCCGAGCCAGCGGCCGGATCGACGGCATTGCTGGCGATGGAGGAGCAAAACGAAATCGCGGTACGCTTTACCGATACCGGCAAAGCGGTGTTCTTTAGAGTCGATGACGGTTCCCCTCTCCGGGTGGAGGATCTACCGATACCGCAAGGCGTCACGATCAGCAGCTGGGCCTTCGGGGACTTACCGAAAGGCGTTCTGGCTTACGGGCTTTCCGACGGCCGGGCCGTGGTCGCCAAAGTGGACTACAAATTGACCTATCCCGACAACAAACGGGTGATTACCCCGCAAATCAGTTACCCCTTGGGCAAAGACGCGATCGTGCTGGACAAACAAGGGCAAGCCGTTCAACAAGTCGCCGTTAAATTGGGCGACGCGGCCAGTAGCTTGCTGGCCAAAACCGCCGACGGCCGTTTGATCCTGACCAGCTTGGAAAAAAAGGAGTCCATGTTCGACGACGAGGTGGAACTGGAGCGTAGCGAAGCCGTATTGGATACCGCAAGCATAGGCGACGTGGATTTCATGTTGTTGGATAAAGAACTGCGCACACTCTATTTATCCAACCACAACGGCGATCTAACCGTGCTCGACGTCAGCAATAAAACCGAACCGGTGATCCGGCACAAGCTGAACGTGATGCGACAAGGCGCGCAAATCACCAACATGACGTTTTTGAACGGCGATATTTCCCTGTTGATCGGTGACAGCAGCGGCACCTTCGGACAATGGTCGCTGGTGCGCGACAAACAAAATCACTTCAGCGTGCAGCAACTCAGGGCTTTCAAGCTGGCGGATGCGCCGGTGTTGTTGCTTAATGCGGAACAACGCCGCAAAGGCATGTTGGCGGTGGACGCCAACGGCGAATTAGGGGTGTACAACGCCACGGCGGAACGCAAATTGATTCGGGAGAAAGTCTCGAACGGCAAACCCTTGGCTTTGGCCCTGTCGCCCCGGGCTAACGCGCTGCTGTTGCAGGACGCCGCCGGTAAATTGCATCACTGGCGCATCGAAAACGAACATCCGGAAGTATCCTGGACCTCTTTGTGGGGCAAGGTTTGGTACGAAAGTTATCCGGAACCGGCCTACGTATGGCAGTCTTCGGCCGCCAGCAACGATTTCGAGCCGAAAATGAGCTTGACCCCGTTGGTGTTCGGCACCCTCAAAGCCTCGTTTTACGCCATGCTGGTGGCTATTCCCCTAGCCTTGTTCGGCGCGATTTACACCGGCTATTTCATGGCCCCGGAAATTCGCCAATACGTCAAGCCGGGCGTGGAAATCATGGGGGCGCTGCCGACCGTGATTTTGGGCTTTCTAGCCGGCCTGTGGTTGGCGCCGTTCGTGGAAATGCATTTGACCGGCATTTTTGCGATGTTGCTGATCGTGCCTACCGGGGTCATGGCGTTCGCGTTCGTCTGGCAATTCGCGCCTAAACCTGTACGTGATCTGGTGCCGGACGGTTGGGACGCTTTTCTGTTGATGCCGGTGATTTTGATCTGCGGCTGGCTGGCGTTTGCCGTCAGTCCCGGCATCGAGGCCTTGTTCTTCAACGGCGATTTGCGCACCTGGCTGCGCGAAGCCTGGGGCATAGGCTACGACCAGCGCAATACCTTGGTAGTCGGTTTGGCGATGGGTTTTGCGGTAATCCCTATGGTATTTTCGATTGCCGAGGACGCCATTTTCAGCGTTCCCAAGCATTTGACCACAGGCTCTCTCGCCCTGGGCGCCACGCCTTGGCAAACCCTGGCCAAAGTGGTGATACTGACCGCCAGCCCCGGTATTTTTTCCGCGGTAATGATAGGCCTGGGCCGGGCGGTCGGGGAAACCATGATCGTGTTAATGGCCACCGGCAACACCCCGGTAATGGATTTCAGCATATTTCAAGGTTTACGCACCTTGTCGGCCAACATTGCGGTGGAAATGCCGGAATCGGAAGTCAACAGTACCCACTACCGGGTATTGTTCCTGGCCGCGCTGGTGTTGTTCATGTTTACCTTCATCGTCAACTCGTTGGCTGAGTTGATCCGGCAAAATCTGAGACAAAAATATAGTTCGTTATGATTAAGGCATGGTTTAAAAGCGGTTCGCCGTGGATTTGGATGACGGCCGGCGCGGTAAGTATCAACCTGATCCTGGTAATCGGTTTGCTGTTGTTGATTGCGCTACGCGGCTTGGGCCATTTTTGGCCGTCCGACATCGTCGAATACCGTTACCAAGATCGACAGGCCCAAGAAACGGTGATCATCGGCGAAGAAGTCGAGCAATCCCTGTTGCCGGAAGCGCAAGCGCGAGCGGCCGGCCACGAGGTGCTTAACGGCGCCGAGTATCTAAAGCAATTTTTGGTCAAGACCGGCAATCGCGATATTTTAGGTAGCGACTTTCGCTGGATTCAAGATCAATACATTGTGCAAAAAACCACCCCGGAAGATTTGATTACCGTCGAGCGCCGCGAATGGGGCAATTTTTACGGGCGGTTGATCGCGGTCAAGCAAAACCGGGCAGTCATCGCCGAAGGCGAACACGCTTGGCCAGTCGCGCAAGAAAAGTTGGCCCAGGTGCTGAAGCTATTTGCCAAAATCGACAAATTGCAGGACAAGGACATCGGCGCCATCAACTACAACCTGGAACGCTTGCGCCTGAAACAGCGGGGACTGGAATTGAAAGGCCAATGGAACGAGGCCAAGCGCGCCGAGTTTGCCGCCCGCAAAGTGGCATACGAGCAAGAATACAAAACCTTGCAACAAAACATTTCTCAGCTCAACCAAGAGATGAAGTGCTGCATCTTGGTGGTCGCCGAGGCCGGCGGTCGGCAAATCAACATTCCGTTGGAGCGGGTCGTCAAGCTGACCCGGCCCAACGCGATGAACGTGTGGGACAAGGCAGTCGAATACATTGCCAATTTCGGCACCTTCGTCAGCGACGAACCGCGCGAAGCCAACACCGAAGGCGGCATTTTCCCGGCCATATTCGGTACCGTGTTGATGGTGATGTTGATGGCCGTCGTGGTCACACCGTTCGGGGTGATCGCGGCCGTGTACATGCGCGAATACGCCAAACAAGGTTTTATCACCCGCATCATTCGCATCGCCGTCAACAATTTGGCCGGCGTACCGTCCATCGTGTACGGGGTGTTCGGTTTGGGATTTTTCGTATACATCATCGGCGGCAGCATAGACAAAGTGTTTTTTCCGGAAGCCGCGCCGGCTCCGGTGTTCGGCACGCCGGGCTTGCTGTGGGCCTCTTTGACCCTGGCATTGTTGACTTTGCCGGTCGTGATCGTGGCCACCGAAGAAGGCTTGTCGCGCATTCCCAAATCCATCAGGGAAGGCAGTTTGGCGTTGGGGGCGACCAAAGCGGAAACCTTATGGCGCACCGTGTTGCCCATGGCCAGCCCTGCGATTATGACCGGTCTGATTTTGGCAGTGGCCCGCGCGGCCGGCGAAGTAGCGCCGCTGATGCTGGTCGGCGTCGTGAAACTGGCCCCCACCCTGCCGTTGGACGGCAACTTCCCGTATTTGCATTTGGACAGAAAATTCATGCACCTCGGATTTCACATTTACGACGTGGGCTTTCAAAGTCCCAACGTCGAAGCCGCCAGACCCTTGGTATACGCCACGTCCTTGTTGTTGGTGATGGTGATCGTCGGCTTGAACATGTTCGCCATCGCCATCCGCAACAACCTTCGCGAGAAATACCGCGCATTGGAAAACTAAGTTCGTAATCAACACGATAGGTTCGGATTAATCACATGACAACTGAAGTAAGAAAAACCCACGCCATCGATATCAGTGCGCTGAACCGGGCGGATAAAGACAGCAAAGATTCGTTCGACCCTTGCATCAGCGTGGAGAACCTGAATCTGTTTTACGGCAGCAAACAAGCCTTGCACAAGGTCACCATGACCATGCCGCGCAAGAAAGTGACCGCCTACATCGGTCCCAGCGGTTGCGGTAAATCCACCTTGTTGCGCTGCATCAATCGCATGAACGACCTGGTCGACGGCGTGCGGATAGAAGGCAAGATCCTGCTGGACGGCGAAGACATTTACGATAAAAACATCAACGTCGCCGCCCTGCGGCGCCGAGTGGGCATGGTGTTTCAAAAGCCTAACCCCTTCCCCAAGACCATTTACGAAAACGTCGCCTACGGCTTGCGTATCCAAGGCGTCAACGACCGGCGGGTGTTGGATGAAATCGTCGAAAAATCCCTGCGCGGCGCGGCGTTGTGGGACGAGGTGAAAAACCGCTTGAACGACAACGCCTTGGGCATGTCCGGCGGTCAGCAGCAACGTCTGGTCATCGCCCGGGCGATAGCGATAGAACCGGAAGTGATTTTGCTGGACGAGCCGGCTTCGGCTTTGGACCCGATTTCGACCTTGAAAATCGAGGAGTTGATCGACGAATTAAAAGAAAAATACACTATCGTCATCGTCACCCATAACATGCAACAAGCGGCGCGGGTGTCCGACTACACCGCCTTCATGTATATGGGAGAGTTGATCGAATTCGGCGAAACCAGCGAATTGTTCACCAATCCGGCTAAAAAACAAACAGAAGACTACATCACCGGCCGTTACGGCTAGGAGCACGCCAACATGGATAACACCATCATCAACCAACACATTTCCCGTCAGTTCAACAAGGAAATGGAAGACATCCGCAACAAAGTGTTGACCATGGGCGGCTTGGTCGAACAACAAGTGGATTTGGCGACCAACGCCTTCATGAGTTACGACATGGAAAGCGCCGAGAAAGTCATACAGCAAGACCAATTGGTCAATGCGCTGGAAAAAGACATCGATCACGAATGCACCGAAATCATGGCCAAACGCCAGCCGGCCGCATTCGACCTGCGCATGCTGATCGCCACGATCAAGATCATTACCGATCTGGAGCGGATAGGCGACGAAGCGGCCCGTATCGCCAAAATGACCATGCGTCTGGAAAGCGGCGATTATTATCAGGATAAATATTACGAAATCGAACATTTGCTGGAATTGGTCAAGGAAATGCTGAACGGCGCCCTGGACGCCTATGCCCGTACCGATACCGAGGAAGTGATCGCCATCACCGCGCAAGACAGCAAGGTGGACCGGGAATATACCAGCATCACCCGCCAGCTCATCACCCAGATGATGGAAGACCCGCGCAACATCACGCGCGCGCTAGACATGCTGTGGACAGCCCGTGCGCTGGAGCGTATCGGCGACCATTCCTGCAACGTGTGCGAGCACGTGATCTACATGGTGAAGGGCAAAGACGTTCGCCACCTGAGCCGCGAAGAGTTGGAACATACCATCAAGTCGTCCGACCGTTAAAGCCGTCGGCTTCGTGGATTTCGATTTGCAGTTCGCGCCGGCTTGCCTCGACGACGTGCCGGCTTTGGTGGAATTGATTAATTCGGCTTATCGCGGCGAATCCAGCCGCGCGGGTTGGACTACCGAAGCCGATCTGTTGGACGGGAAGCGCACCGACGCCGCGGAATTGTCCGGTCTGCTGAAGCGAACCGACTCCTTGCTGATAGCCTGTAAAGCCGGCGCCGTCGCGGTCGGTTCCGTGCATTTGCAAAGGGTCGATGCCGACGTGCATATCGGCATGCTGGCCGTCAGTCCGCCGTTACAGGGCGGCGGCATCGGCAAACGGCTGCTGCATGCCGCCGAAACGCAAGCCCAAAACCTTTGGCCGCTGCAACGCTTTTTAATGTTCGTCATTCCGTGTCGTAGCGAATTGATCGATTACTACCGTCGGCGCGGTTACAGGGCCACCGGAACCTTCAAACCCTTTCCCGTGCAACCGCAATTGTGGCGCGCAAAAGTCGAAGGACTAAGCCTGGAAATGCTGGAGAAAACCGTGGCCGATAGGCCCGGTTAATCATTTAGTCCTTTTGTTATTAACCGTCCCATAAGTTCTCGCATGCAGCATGTTAAAATGGCGGCATGGAGAGAGCAGAAAAACGAAGCCAAAAGCGCAAAGAAGTCGTCGAAGCCGTAGTAGTGCGGAAAGAGCCCATCACACTTGTGGCGCGTGTCTTCAATATCCCGAAACGAACGGTATTTGAGTGGTTGGCCCGCTACCGTCAGGGCGGCTGGTCGGCATTGGCCGAAAAAAGTCGGCAGGGTCGCCCCAAGAAAGTTACAGCGGATGACCTGAAATGGCTTTATGACGCGGTGACCATGGGCAACCCCTTAAATTACAAGTTGCCATTTTGCTTGTGGACAGCCAACACGATCCGTGCGCTGCTGGAGACAGAACGGGGACTACGGCTGTCGAAAAGTGGGGTTTGCCGCCTGCTGGGGCACTTAGGCCTAAGCCCTCAACGTCCGCTGTACAAAGCTTACAAGCAAGACCCCGATAAAGTGAAGGCTTACCTTGCTAAAACCTACCCTGAAGCTGTGTCGGAAGCGAAAAGATATGGAGCACGCCTTTATTTCGTCGATGAAGCGAGTTTTCGCAGCGATGCCCATCGAGGTACGACCTGGGGCAAGATCGGTGAAACACCGGTTGTCAGGAATAGTGGTGGGCGATTTGGCTTCAAGCTAATCAGTGCTGTTTCTGCTCGCGGCGACCTCCATTTTGACGTCATTGAGGGCACCATGAACGCCGACACCTTCATTGCCTTCCTGCAGAAACTACGTCACGACGCGGGTTGCCCGGTATTTATCATTGCCGACAACGCAAAATATCACCACAGCAAAAAAGTCAGCGCCTTTTTGGAGACACAAGCGGGCCAAATCATGATGGCCTTTCTGCCGCCCTATTCGCCTGAGTTGAATCCTGATGAACAAGTCTGGAACCATGCCAAGGCTGAAGCAGGCAAACGAAGCATTAGAAACAAACAAGAAATGGAAGCCGTCATCTTCGCGACAATGCAAGCCATTCAACAAAAAATCGATCTGGTCAGAAGCTTTTTCCGGTTAACGGATACTGCCTATGCCATGGATTTTAGGTAAGTGCTGCGCGAAAACTTTTGAGACGATTAATATTGTAGTGGCGGCAAAACACCAACAACCCTAGAGGTTGCTGCCTGTTGCCGGCGGTCAAGTACGGCATGCGGATCAGGCCAAGACCCACTTCGCGCGAATGGGGCAGCATGCCTGCTTGGTTCCAAGTGGTTTTAGGCCGCCCTTAAGCCATCCGGCTAGGCAGCAGCCGGGTTTTCCATCCCCAGCGAATAAGCTACAGTGGCGCATCCTTTACGATTGCCCCACTCCTTTTACCTATTACCATGTGGATACAGAAACAAATACGCCTAAACCCCAGAAACCGCGGCTTTCATCTGGTCACCGAGGAGATTCTGTCCCATCTACCCGAGCTTAAATCGCTTAACGTCGGTTTGTTGCATGTGTTTATTCAACACACTTCGGCCGGATTGACCATCAACGAAAACGCTGACCCCAGCGTACGTCAAGACTTCGAAAGTTATTTCAACCAAGCGGTGCCGGAAAACCAGCCCTATTATTTGCACGATGACGAGGGTTCGGACGACATGCCGGCACACCTGAAAAGCAGCCTGCTCGGCTGCAGCCTCAGTCTGCCCATCAGTAACGGCCGTTTGAATGTGGGAATCTGGCAAGGCATTTATTTATGCGAATACCGCAACCGAGGCGGCAGCCGCTCGCTGGTATTGACCTTGAGCGGCGAATAGCTGCCGTGCAAACGCTGAACCTGCGGCGTACAATACGCGGCTAAACCAACCACGGGGGAAGCAACTATGAAGCGGCTAAGCCAATTAATCGTCTTACTGGGCGCTGCCGGTCTCGCCCAAACGGCCTACAGCGACGAAACCGTCACGGAAATGACGGTATACCGCAGCCCCACCTGCGGCTGCTGCGGTAAATGGATAGAGCACGTCAGCAAAAACGGCTTCAAAGTCAAAGACATCGTCAGCGACGACATGCAAGCAATCAAACAAAAACTCGGCCTGCCCGAACAATTGGCTTCCTGCCATACCGCGGTAGTAGACGGTTACCTCGTCGAAGGCCACGTTCCGGCCGCCGACATCCGCAAAATGCTGAACGAAAAAACCAAAATCGCCGGTATCAGCGCGCCCGGCATGCCCATGGGCAGCCCCGGCATGGAAATGGGCGGCAAACAAGACGACTATGAAGTCGTTTCTTACGACAGCGCCGGCAACACCCAAGTGTTTGCCGACCACAAAGCCGGCCAATAAAAACCCATCCGCAACACCACGTTCGATCGACATGCTCATCCAACCTATTTTGCAACAACTGCTGGAACGCCGCGATTTAAGCGACGCACAAATGCAAACCGCGATGCGGGCCATGATGAACGGCGAACTCAGCGATGCACAAATCGCCGCTTTCTTGATCGCCTTGCGCTGCAAGGGCGAAACGGTGGAAGAAATCGCCGCGGCGGTCGGCGTGTTGCGCGAATTGGTGCATAAAGTGCCGATCAGCGGCGAGCACGTCATCGATACCTGCGGCACCGGCGGCGACGGCGCCAACACTTTCAACATCTCGACGACCGCGGCTTTCGTGGTCGCGGCGGCCGGCGGCAAAGTCGCCAAGCACGGCAACCGTTCGGTATCCAGTTGTTGCGGCAGCGCCGACTTGCTGGAGCTGGCCGGGGTCAATCTGGACCTGCCGGCCGAACAAGTGGCGCAATGCGTAGCCGACATCGGCGTCGGTTTTTTATTCGCCGCCAAACACCACAGCGCGGTGCGCCACACCGTTAAGGCCCGCAAGGAAATGGGGGTGCGCACGCTGTTCAACCTGATCGGCCCGCTGTCCAATCCGGCCAATGCCCCGCACCAGCTCATCGGCGTGTTCGACAAACAATGGCTGCTGCCGGTGGCCGAAGTGTTGAAACGCCTGGGCAGTCGCCACGTGCTGGTCGTGCACGCCCAGGACGGCCTGGACGAAATCAGCATCGCCGCGCCGACCGACGTGGCCGAACTCAAAGACGGCGTGATCGACAGCTACACGCTGACGCCGGAGCAATTCGGCTTGCGCCGCGCCCACCTGAAAACCCTGGCGATTACCTGCCCGGCGGATAGCCTGAGCATAGTCCGCGCCGTGCTGAACAACCAGCCCGGCCCGGCCCGCGACATCGTCGCTCTGAACGCCGGCGCGGCAATCTACGCCGCCGACCTGACCGATTCGCTGGAAGCCGGCATTCGCCTGGCGCATCAGGTTTTGGCGGATGGGAGTGCGTTGGGTAAGTTTGAGGCGTTGGTGGGTTATGGTTGAGCTTTAGGTCGGCAAGCCATCGACAATTTGCCTTTAGCTGTTTAACGGTATATTTTTTATACCATGATAACTTTCGAGTTCGATGAAACGAAAAACCGGACCAATCTTCTAAAACACGGCATTGACTTTGTAGATGCTCAGGCTTTATGGAAAGACCCAAGATTACTGGAAATTCCTGCCAAAACGGAAGACGAGCCACGGTACTTGGTCATGGGCAAGATTAAGGGCAAACATTGGTCTGCAGTAATTACCTATCGATCAAAAAATATCCGACTGATTTCCGTTCGCCGCTCGCGCACTGAGGAGATTGCACTGTATGAAAGCTAAAGATTTCGAGCAACAGTTTGATGACGATGTCGATATTACCGCCGCTATAGACGTTTCAAAAGCGAAGCGGATACTGCAAGAGCAAAAACGGGTCAATGTCGATTTTCCAACCTGGATGATCGAATCCCTGGACCGCGAAGCCGGGAAACTTGGCGTGACTCGGCAATCGATTATCAAAGTCTGGCTCGCTGAGCGACTGGAAAAGATTGCCCAGGATTAGGCATCGAACACAAAACACACAAGACAAGCACAATGACCGATACACCAGACATCCTAAAAACCATACTCGCCAAAAAAACCGAAGAAGTCGCCCGCCGCAAGAGCAATACGCCGATTGCGTTGCTGCAGGAAATCGCCGGCAGCGTGCAAGGCCCGCGCGGCTTTTACCAAGCCTTGCGCAGCAAGGCCGACCAGCAAAAACCGGCGATCATCGCCGAAATCAAAAAGGCCTCGCCCAGTCAGGGCGTGATCCGGGAGGATTTCAAGCCGGTCGAAATCGCGGTCGATTACGCTTTCAACGGCGCGACCTGTTTGTCTGTGCTGACCGACAAGGAATTCTTCCAGGGTTCGGAAGCCAATCTGCAGATGGTGCGCGACAAATGCCCGCTGCCGGCAATTCGCAAGGATTTCATGATCGATCCTTACCAGATCCACGAATCGCGGGCGCTGGGCGCCGATTGCGTGCTGCTGATCGTTGCGGCATTGGATGACGCGATGCTGAAGGAATTGGCCGACACCGCCACCGGCTTAGGGCTGGATGTGTTGGTCGAAGTACACGATGCCGCAGAACTCGAGCGGGCATTGAAGCTGAACACCCACATGATCGGCATCAATAACCGCAATCTGCGCAGCTTCGAGGTCTCGCTGCAAACCACGCTGGATCTGAAAAACACCATACCGGCCGATAAATTGATCGTCACCGAAAGCGGCATCCATACCCCGGCCGACGTCAAATTGATGCAGGACAACGGCATCTACACCTTTCTGGTCGGCGAAGCCTTCATGCGCGCGCCGTCGCCGGGGCAAAAAATGCGCGAGCTGTTTTTTTAAGCGGGACCGGGTATCTGCGAGCGCCGACCGCATCGCTAGCCCCCTAAGCAGGATGGAATCGAACCGGCGTGCGGCTGCGGTTCCGCCCAGCCAACGGCAGGGGGCAGGCACGATTAGCGTCCCTTCCGTTCGAGACCGCCCTAATCTAGTCTTGACTCAAGCAAGCACCGTTGCCGAGCAGCGCCGCAAATGCCTCGGCCGGTACGGGCTTGCTGAACACATATCCTTGGATCTCGTCGCAACCGTTTTGCCGCAAAAACCGGCAATGTTGTTCGGTTTCCACGCCCTCGGCGATAACCTTGTATTCCAGATTATGCGCCAACGCGATGACGGCCAAAACAATGGTGGCGTCTTCCGGATCGGTCAGCATGTCACGCACGAAAGACTGGTCTATTTTCAGGGTGTGGGCCCGCAGCCGTTTCAGATAACCGAGACTGGAGTAACCGGTACCGAAATCGTCTATGGACAATTTCACCCCGGCCGCCCGCAGCCGGCTGAAACTCTCTATCACTTTATTAACGTCTTGGGCAACCAGGCTTTCGGTCAGCTCCAATTCCAGCTGAGCCGGCGGCAAGCCGGTTTCCGCCAGTGTCCGCAACACCCAAGCAACGACATCTTGCTGCAGAAATTGCCGAGTGGACACGTTCACCGCTACGCACACCGGCGGCAAGCCGGCTTCGGTCCAGGTCTTGACTTGCGAGCACGCCTGCCTGAGCACCCAATCGCCGATAGGCACGATCAAACCGGAGTCTTCGGCTATCGGAATGAAATCGGACGGCGAAACCATGCCTAGCTCGGGATGCCGCCAACGCAGCAAAGCCTCGCAGCCGGTAATCCGCCCTGATTGCAAACACACCTTGGGCTGGTAGAACAACTGCAGTTGGCCGGCCGCTTGCGCGCCACGCAGCCGGGTTTCCAAATCCACCCTGCGCAAGGTTTCCTCGCTCATTTCCCGGGTAAAGATTTTACAGGTGTTTCGGCCTAATTCCTTGGCGCGATACATGGCCACATCGGCGTTGTCAATCAATTGCTCGGCGGTTTCGCCATCTTCGGGAAAGACGCTGACGCCTATGCTGGCCGACAGATGGATCTGCCGACTTTGCAAATCGAGCGGGCAATCCAGGCTGCGCACGATCTTTTGCGCAACCCGGTAAGCGTCGCCGGCACTGCCTATATTCGCCAACAAAACCAGAAATTCGTCGCCGCCCTGGCGGGAAACCGTATCGCCCTCCCGCACCAGCGAACTCAGCCTTGCGGCTACGGCCTGCAACACCGCATCGCCGAAAGGATGCCCGTAACCGTCGTTAACCACTTTGAACCTATCCAAGTCGATGTACAACAAGGCCAACTGCTGTCCGGATCGGCGCGCCTGGGCGACGGATTGAGCCATGCGGTCTTGCAGCAATTCCCGGTTCGGCAGTCCGGTCAGACCATCGTGGGTCGCCAGATAATGAATGCGTTGTTCCGCACGCTTACGCTCGGTAATATCCTGGATGGCGCCTATCATGCGGATACCGCGCCCGCCAGCGTCACGCAATACGTGGCCTCTATCGTACACATCCGCCCAACTGCCGTCTTTACGCTGAAAGCGGTATTCCTCCAGCCAATTTTCCTCGTCCGCGGCGAGTACCGCGTAGATATGTTCGACTACCCGCTCGCGGTCTTCCGGGTGTATACGAGTCGTCCAGAATTCGATGTCGCATCCAATCTCTTCGGCGCTATAGCCGAACAGCAGTTGAAAATTCTCGTTCCACCATATCCGGTTTGCGAGCAGATCCCAATCCCAGATGACGTCGCCGGTGGCACGGGCCGCCGCGTGAAAGCGGTTTAAGCTTTCTTGTAAGGCTGCGTTGGCGCGCTTGCGCTCCGACACGTCGTTCAAAAACAGCGTGCAAATTTCCCGGCCGTCTTGCTTGAAGGCCAACAAGCGCAGCTCGGCGTCGAACGCTCCCGATACGCCGACAAAACGAAACGCCGCACTGCCGTCGCTCGCCAAAATGGCCGGCCAATCGGCCGTCCCCTCGGGGGCCATGACGATTTCGGTAACCGAACGGCCTAACACGCCGTTGCGCGCCCGGCCGAACAAACGCTCCGCGGCGGCGTTCCATTCGACGATGGCTAACTCCGAATCGACACTGATAATCGCGGTATTGGTCGAGTCGAAGACGGCGCCTTTCAGTGCCAGGGAGGTTGCGGCCTGTTCTTGCGCTTCAAGCAATTGGCTGACCGCCAGCGCCATCCGGTCCAAGGCTTCGCCGAGAAGCTGGGTTTCCCGAAAATCGTTGGCGGAAAAGGTAGCCGCCGCGACGGGCGCCTGCAACTCTCGTCTGCCTATCCCCGCAACGCGCAGTTCCAGTTCCGCAAGCGGCTTGCCGAAGCGGCGGGTGATGCGAATCGACACCATCACCAAACCGACTACCATGACCACGCCTATCGCCGCCACCTGATACAGCTGTCGGCGCATCGCACTTTCGATAAACGGGATTTGCCGCGATGCCACCACCAGCCAAGAAGAGCCGCCCTTGAGCGCCAGCCGCCTGGCTGCAACCCAACGCGTTTCCGCCTCTATCTGCATTCTGTCCACAAACACCTCGCCGGAAAACGCCAACAGCGGCGCCAGCTCCGGCGGCACGGGCAGTGGTGTGCGCCCGACGTGTTTCCCGCCTATCAAACGCGGCGTCTCCCCCAATTCCACGATTTGAAAATGCGACCGGTATTCCGCCGATAAAGGCGATAAAAACCGGTTGAGTGCCGGCAAGTCCAAATCCGCATCCAAGACGCAAATCAACTTGCCGGCAGGATCGCGCAGCGCTTTTGCATAGGTGATGCCCCACAGGGGCTCCAAGCTGCCGGCATGGATAATCCACCGATACGCCGGCAGCCAGGTTTCTCCACTAGGACTATTCAATGCCGCTTGGTAAAACGGTTGATTGCGCGGATCGTAATCATGCGTGGCTAGCTGCTCGCTCAGCTCGAAGCCGCGCGCGGCCAAGCGATAAACTTGAGTGAGCCGGCCGCTGTCACGGCTCGGAAACCACCAAAGCAGCAAGTCGCCGCTTTCGATACGCTGCAATGTGCCGTATTCTCCGTTAGCGGGCAAAACCGCCCCCAGGTAGCTCAGTTCCGGACGTTGTTCGAACGCGGCCAACGAATGCTCCAGCATGGCACGCATGGATGAAGCCGTCAGCTCCGGATAACGAGCGGCACGTTCGGCCGATTCCGCGGTCATTTCCGCGGCGCGCACCAAAATTCGCAATCGCTCGGTCGCTCGATCCAGGGTTTCTTCCAGCTCCCGCCGGCTCGCCTGCTCGGTTCCGGCCGCCCCCTGAAACATCATGGCGAGCAACAGCCCCAAACCTAACACCGCTACTACCGCCACCACATTGACGACCAAGGTTTGGGTGAACGAAGGGGCTTGGGGTAAGGCTTTTTTTTGAGGACTGGTTAGCACGGTGGTTCGTTTTGCAAGCATGGAACGCATCGGCTCGATTCGACGGCTAAGGGCGGACCGTCAAACAGCGCAAAACAGCCGGCGCTTAGCCCAACGCCGGCACGCCTGCAATTGAACGCATTGCAATCGGCCGGGCGTTAGGCGACAACGCTTCATCCAACGGCTCAGACGGCAAATCAATTCAGCAGACAAACGTCCGCCTGCCGACTATTCAACGACAATGGTTGCGTCGCGCCGGGGCGGCGAACGCCGATGAACCTCTCCCGCCAATAAGGCTGATGCAGGTTGGAAAGCATGACCCGGCCGGTACGTTCGCTGGGCGCATGCACGAAGTTGTCGCCGCCGACATAAATACCGACGTGGGAAAACGGTTTACCGGTATTGAAAAACAGCAAGTCTCCGGGCAAGCGCTGATCGGGGGGGACGGCAGGCAGAAAGTAGGCCAAGGATTCGGTGGTGCGCGGCAGTTTCAACCCCTGCCGCCGATAAACGTAAGCGACCAAACCGCTGCAATCGAAACCTACCTCCGGCGATTGACCGCCGTAAACGTAGGGACGGCCTTGCAACTGCAAAGCATCGCGGGCGGCCTGAGTATTGCCCGGACCGCTAGGCTGATAATCGGAAACAGGCGGCTTTTTGTCGGTACCGGAACAACCGGACAACAGCAGCAAAACCAGCGAGGCTAATCCGAACCAACGGCAGAATGACGACTGCATGAACCCTGAACGATGAAAGCAAACGCTTCAAGTATAACGCGATTTACCTTATTGACGCTTACGCTGCTTCTGATTGATCAGCATCACTTCCGCCTTGGCGCCTAAGAACACGTAGACGCCCAAGCTCAATAGCAACAAAGCCGCTGCCAATACCACCCAGACCGCCTCGACGATATATTGACCGGCACTACCTTGTAGCGCCGCTTTGAAAATCATCAACAGGGCTTCGATCGACAAGGCGATGATGATGGCCCCGATAAAACGGGTAATGGTCCGCCGCGTGGAGCTGTGTTTCATGATGTCCTTGTACAGCAAGACTTCTTCTTCGAAGGTGGTTTTGCCCAAATCGAAGATGGCCAAGGCCAAGGTCAAGTAAATCACCACGCTGAACGGAATCAGCTTGGCTTCTTGTTTGAGAGCCGCGGTTTGCAACACCTCAATACATTCTTGTCCCGCCGCAAACAACAAGATCAGCGACACGGTGAACAAACCCAGGACTATCAAGGTATAGATCAGCTTAAAACCCGGCTCGAAGTGGCGCCTTTTGCGCTCGCCGGTCAGAAAACTCAGCATCGCAGGCAGATCGATGTCCAAGACGACATAGCCGCGCACGGCACCGTCTTTGTTGCAAACCGGACCACAAACCGACACGCACAGTTCGTTCTTGATGCTGGACAAATAAGGCTCGGTGATTACGGCCGTCCGGCTTTTTTGCACGGCGGCAAAATAAGGCCGCTGACTGCGGTCCGCCCCCATGCCCAAGCCGGCGTGCTGCGGGTAGTTGTGTCCGGCAATGTTGCCGTTGATTTGCACCCCGTCCGGGTCCAGCAAATACAACAAGCTCACGCACGGATAGTATTCGCACAGGGAATTCAGCGTTTCTCGCAGTTGCTCCGGCGTTTGTTCGAATAATCGTTCATCGGCGAAACACGTCAAGATCGACAACAATAACCGTTGAATGGCCAGGCGATGTTCCTCGTACAACTCGATAACGACGATGGGGCTCATTTGCAGCATCAGGGATTTCCAATTTCCGATAGAAGAGTTGAAATTCAAGCAGTAATTATGCCGCAACGCCGGCAAACCTACGATTTTCCGATAAGCCCGGAGTTTTTGCACCGGAGTGGCGCAAGAGACCAACGCATTCCCGGTAAAATGGCGCAATCACGACCCGCTTGCGAGAAACACAATGATTCAGTGGTATCCCGGTCACATGCACAAGGCCAGCAAGGAAATCAAACAAACCCTACCGGACATCGATTTGCTGATCGAAGTATTGGACGCCCGCATCCCCTACAGCAGTCAAAACCCGATGCTGGACCAACTGCGCGGCGACAAGCCGACCATACGCGTATTGAACAAAGCCGACTTGGCCGATGCCGCCGTCACCCGGCAATGGCAAGCCTTCATGGAAAAGGAAATGGCGGTCAAGACCCTGGCCCTATCCGGCCAGCAGGCCGATAAAGTCAAACAGATTCTGGACTTGTGCAGCAAAATGCTGCCGGAAAAAACCGCCGCCGGCAAAGTGGTGCGCAGCATGATCATGGGCATTCCCAACGTCGGCAAATCCACCATCATCAATAGCCTGGCCGGACGCGCAATCGCCAAAACCGGCAACGAACCGGCCGTTACTAAGCAACAACAACGCATCCAGCTGAAGAACAACATCGTGTTGTCGGACACGCCGGGCGTGCTGTGGCCCAACCTGGAAAACCGTTACAGCGGTTACCGCTTGGCGGTGACCGGCGCCATTAAAGATACGGCGTTTCAGCATGAAGACATCGCCATATTCGGGCTGGACTATCTGTTGCGCGCCTACCCGGATCTGCTGATAGCCCGATACCGGCTGGATGCGTTACCGGCAGACGCGATGCAGGCGCTGGCGCTCATCGGCAAAAAGCGCGGCTGCCTGCGCGCCGGCGGCGTGGTGGAGCTGGACAAGGCGGCGAAACTGTTTCTGACCGAACTGAGAGCCGGCACACTCGGCCAAATCAGCCTGGAAACGCCGGACATGCTGGCAAGCGAATTACAGGAATTGGCGGCCATGCGCGCCGCAAAAGCCGCGAAGAAAGCGGCCGGGACCCACGGCGGTAAAGCGCAGTGACAAGGCCGACACTGCTAAGGCATCTCGTTAGTGCGCTTGCCGACTTGGTACAAACTCCAGCCCAACACCAAGACCATCAGCACAATCACCAGGCCTAGAAACCCATTGCTATTCAACAAGCCAACCATATCCAAACCGGTATCGGCCGCTCTGATTTCGGTTTCCGCCCCCAAACCGGCCGGCTCGGCCCGGTAACCTTGGCGCTGCAGCTGCACTATCGGCTCTATGTCGTAACGCGGCGCGGCCTCTAATTTGGCGCCGTACAGCAAACGATAGCGTTTGTCCGGCTGATAGATGAACACCAGCTGATAGCCCGGCCCGGTCCCGGTTACCCCGGCTATCTGCAAAGGCGGGTTATCCCGGTCTTCGATGACGATGCGATAAACGCTGCGGCGCTGTTCGGCAAAAGCCAAATGCGTATTGACTTGCTCGATGTCCTGAAAACGGATGGCTTCCAAGCGGCCGCTGGCGATTTCCCGGAACCCGGCGTCCACCCCTTGCGGCACGTTTACCAGCACTCGGGCGCTACGGCTGAAATTCGGCGTCGAGATCGCCGGCTCCAAGCCGGCCAAAGGTTGCCGACCGCTGACCACGTCCACCAAGGTCAATTTGTTGTCGGCGTCGTGCCGGATAGTGATCGCGTCGCTCTGATAGTCGAAAGTTTGCAATTGATCCGGCACGCTTACCGTTTGCTCGCGCCACAATTCCACCCCGTCGATATGCAAAGCGTGTTCGATCAGGCTGACTTTTTCGTCGCGTTGCAATTCTTGGTCCCCGCGCAAGGTGCGGGTTAATTCGCTCAGCGCGGCCGTCCGGGCTTGGCTGGCCCTATCTACCCCTATGCGCAGAAACTTATAGCGGTTGGCCGGCAATGCAACGTCGCGCTTGGCGACAGCCATGTAGCGCGCGTAATCGAAAATCCTGGCATCGGCCAGCAAAGGCTGCCATTGCCGGCCGTCGTCCGAGCCTTCCACCCGTATGGCGTATTCGAAATCGTGCTGCGCGGTTTTCAGGGTCAAACCGTCGGCGAAAAGGTTCTCGGTTTTTAATTCCACCGTCACGGCAATGCCGCCGGCGGCATCGGTCTGTAAACTCGGCGGCCCGCTTTCCAGCGCATAGCGTTGGGTTTGGGTTTTATGGCTGGCGATTTTTTGCAAGGCAAACGGCGTCTCTGCATTTTGCTCATCGAGCAACACCAAGTCGCGAAAGTCGTCGGCACTGGCTTTATACACCGCCGGGTCCAGGGGCACAGCCATCAGGGCTTGCTTTTGGCCCGGCGGGACGACGACCTCGCGGCTAAAGCGCTGCCCGCCGGCGTCGGCAAGCTGCATCCATCCCATCAATACCCACCATAGCCACTGAAATTTCATTGCTGACGCCCTTCGTCCCGATGCCCGGTAAAACTTTGCTGATAGCGCATATAGAAAAAGGCGCCGCCCAAAGCCAGCAAACCCAACAGAATGAACGCGACGATTCTATACAGTTGTTCGAGTCTGGCCAGATCGATAAAAAATACTTTCCAGGCCACCAAGGCGAACAAGGCCAGCCCGGTCCAACGCAACGCGGCCACCCTGAGCTTGATGCCGCTAAACACCGAGGCCAGTGCGAAGGCGGACCATAGTATCGATACCCCGCCGGAACGCAGTCCCGGCACGAAGTGATACAACAGGGAATTGACTTCCAAACTGCTGCTGACGAACAGCAACAGCAACGCGCTCCAGGCCAACCACTTGCGTAGTTCGCCTTGTTCCGCGGCGCCCTGCAAACGTTTGCAGGCCAAACCCAGAAAAGCGATAACGGCGGTAAAATCCAGCAAACGCATCAAGAACAGTTGAAACGAATACGCCCCGGCGTAGCGTAAGGTCCAAACCCCGTCGCCGACCGCGATCGGCGCCAAGGTCAACTGCCAGGAAGGCAAATCGACAAACAGCAATTTCAACGCCAATCCGCCCAGCAACCAAGCCAGTACCGTCAACAAACCGGCAAAAGCGCTACGCTGGTAAAACAGCAACAACAGCCAAGCCGCTGCTAACCAAACCAAGGTCAGCATCGGCAATTGCAGCGGCGGATACAAATACCCGAAGCTGCGGTGTAATTCCAATTGCAACGCCACAAACACAATGCCGCACCCCAGCACGACAATCGCCCGCATCAAGCCGTTCCGCTGCAGATACATCGCCACGTCGGTATTCGGCGGACAGGCCATGTCGCCGGCTTGTGCCGGCCGTTCGGTCAGACGATAGGCGACAGCCAACGCGGCAATCGGAATGCCCAAACTGATCGCCCGTTGCAGCAAGCCCCAAACGAAGCCAGCCAGCGATTGTTGGCGATCGAAAGCCTGGGCGTATTGCGCCGGCAAATCGAGGAAACAATAGCGAAGCACGACCAGCGCATACACGGCATAAGCCAGCTGTTGTAAAAAGGCGCTACGCAGTTTTCCGGACAACCACAGCATCAGCGCCGCTTGCAGCGCCCAACAGGCGGTCAGCCATTGTGCGGACAATAGCAAAGGCAAGGTTACGGTCAGAAAGAAGGCCGCCAAGCCGATAAAACTGAGTAACAGGGCTTTGTCTGCGATACGCCGCACCAAACAATAGTAAGCGTGGGCCAGGTAAAATCCGGCCAGCGTTGCGCTTAGCAACGCCAACCAAATCTGCGGAAAATCCCGGCTAATCAAGCCCGCCGCCGTCGCGAAAAATATCGCGGCATTTAACAGCAACGCCAATAGATCCAACAGGCTGGACGGGCTGCGGTTGACCAGGCAGAACAAAATCACCATGGTCGAATACAGCGCGAAAAATCCGAGCAGGAACGGAAAAACCTGCCAAAAATAGCCGGATTGATAAGCCTGCAAGCTGCCGAAAAACAGCAAATAGTGGCAAACGAAACTGAGGAAATTCAGCAAATGCCAATGCTTGTAAGCATTGATGGCCAAAATGCCGCAGCCTAACAACAGCATATAGCTATAGAGGCCGATGAAATTGACTTGGCCGGTAGACAGCAAAATAGGGGTAGCGTAGCCGCCGAGGATGGCGAATACGGCGACCAACATCGCATCCAACCGCACCGCCAAGGTCGCGGCGCAGCCGGTTACCGCTATCATCAGCGCGAATGTCGGATAGACGGGCAACAAGTGATAAAACGCGTAAGCGGCAAACACCGCAAAATACAATACGGCAATCCCGCCGCCCAATAGGCCCAAGGCGAACAAATGGTATTGGCCGCCCAGAACTCTAACCCCGGCCACTATCATGCCCACGCCGGTCAACACCGACAAGGCGACTCGAGCTTGTTCGCCCAGCAAGCCGTTATCGATTGAATACTTCAAGAAAAAACCGATACCGGTTACCAGAATCAACACGCCTATCCGCAGTAACCAATTGCTGGCGATGGCATATTCCATGGACACGCCTGCCGGCCTGTGGCCTTCGCCGACCACGATCCAGTTCCAAACTTCCTGCAGAATCCGTTTGGCGGCCAATTCGAAATCGCTGGGCGGAGCGGGCTCGCCGACCGAGTCCCAGGCGTCCACGCTTGCTTGTTTTTCCGGTTCGGCTTCGGTTTGCCGTTCAGGCTCGGGCAGCGCGTCAACCGTAACCGTGGCAACTTCCGAGGCCGCTAGCGTCTCCATATCGGACGCCGTCGCGGTTGAGCGAGCAGTTTTGTCGCTCGTCGCTTGACCAATGCCAAGCGGCGGGTCGGCCTGGTTCAGCGCCGCTACAGCGTGTTGTAGATTTTGCAAGGCACGGCTGAGGTCTTGTTGATAACGGGCCTGCCGCGATAACAGTACGAACAGCAGAGCGATGACGATTAAAGGGCCTACAACCAAGCAAAACACCCCGAAACCGATCAAGTCGTCCACAGCCATCCTCATACTAAATAAAATTATGCATACCCGCCATGCAAGCCAGCGCGTGCATTGCACGGAAAAACCGCAGTTCGGCCAACCGCGAAGCCCCGCTGGACCGAATTCGGTTCAAACCGGTTAAGAGCCTGTTTCTCCGGAGTAAAGCCCGTCCGTAGCGCGAGTGCGCATCGGCACAACGCATGACCGTCGTGAACAGCCCGCCGGCAGACGCCGATGAAAGCGGCATCTGCCACGAATCAAGTCTTTACGGACGGCCCCCTCCCGATAGCAGCCTAGGGCCGGGAAGGATATAGGCCTTGCACAGCAATACAGTATCTCAACGCCAGGTAAGGCGACTGGGTTGCAACCGGCTGGCTGCTGCCCGCCGCACCGACGGTGGTGTTTGCGTTCGCAGTCGTTGTCACCGCACCCGCCGCCATTTTATCGGTGGGCGCGGCGTCGGAATATTGATTATCGCGGCTGGATGAAGACGCGATCACTTTGCCGACCGGGGTAGAGGCATTCCCGGCCGCGCTGACGACATTAACCGACGAGGTCGCGTCCACGGTGGTCGTCGCAGTATGCTGGTGCGTCGGCATTTGCGCCTGCGTCAAGGTAACCGACTGCACCCCGCCCGCTTGCCCGATGACTAACGGCGCAAGCCCGTTACCGGTACCGAATCCTACCGGCGCGCGTCCGCGCAAATCAGGTACCCCGAAATTCGTTCTGCCGTCGCCGCCGAATGTGGTGCCTACCAAAGAAAACAGCGCGCTATTGGCGTTGATAGGCAACAATTGCCCGTTTGCCTCCGTATAGCCGGTGGGGCAGTATTGATAAGGGAAGAGACAAATCTCTCCGATGAAAGGCTCCGATCCGCAAGCAAAGGCCTGAGCCGGAAGCGCTGCTGCGAGTGCGAATAGTAAACGGGCAGAACGTTTATTCATTTTTGTTTTCCTCGTCTGGCAAAAATTGGAATACACCGTATCGCAGGATGACCGAAGTTTTTCCGGCCTTGATTTGCAGTGATACGATTCGGCGGCGTGAGTAAGGACGAGCAGGCTGGGCCGGCACCGTCATTACTGTGATCAGCATAGAAGATTTTGAAGGAAATGCTCGCAGGTCAGCCGCTGAACCCACACCGGCCGAATAAACCTATCGGGTACAACGTTCCTAGCCCTGCATGTGTGTCAACCGGACAAGTGAGGCGGCCATCATGGACAGAGATAGTACACCCCCCATTTACTGAAAAATCTCACCGAACGCTTTCAGTCGCTGACGGAACGGAAACTAGCCAAATTGCGGATCGTCGAATCTCTGACTGCGCTGCCCAACAGGCCGTCAGTAATCGGCGGAACGGCCAATGCCTCTTTGCGGTGCGCATTGTTCCCCGGCACCCAAGGCAAGGAACGCATTGTCTGCAAAAAACCACACTGCCAGCTGCGGTCGACGGCATCGAAGCGCGCTACCTCGGCATACAACACAATCCATCGGACCTGGATGCCGGATGCAGATCGAGCATGTGTCTCGGCAACGGTGACCGGTACGTCTTTTTTTTCACCCGAGTAAATATGATTGACCCGATTGTTTTACCGGACAAAACCAGATGCTAGGGATTGATTAGCTTTAAACCAGCTGCTGGCCGAGTACCAAGGTCTCGATAATCGGACAATCCGGTTTATTGTCGCCGCTACACGTTTGCGCCAGCCGGGCCAGAATGTCGCGCATTTCAGTCAATTCGGCGATGCGTTGGTTTAAATCGTCGACATGGGATTGGGCCAGCGCTTTGACGTCGGCGCTGGCCCGTGCCGGGTCTTGCCACAGCGAGACCAGATCGCGGATTTGCTCCAGCGAAAATCCCAGGCCCCGCGCTCGTTTGATCATCCGCAACACCTGCAAATCGGTGTCGTTGTAGGTCCGGTAGCCCGATACCGTGCGCACGCTTTTTTTGATCAATCCGATACTTTCGTAGTGACGAATCATTTTGGCGGATACGCCGGTCATTTTCGCGGCTTGGCTGATATTCATCGATCGTTCTCCAACACAGATGGACACCGTGTTGCGGGCGGCAAGTACGCTGCCCGCACACAGGTTGGGTTAATGCCTGACGGATGGCAATAAGCCGGCAGGTTTCCAAGTCCTCAGCAACAAGGCGTTGCCGATCACGCTCAGCGAACTGAAGGCCATCGCCGCTCCGGCCAGTTGCGGATTGAGCAAACCCAATGCCGCCAATGGAATGGCCGCGAGGTTGTAACTGAACGCCCAAAACAAATTTTGCCGGATTTTGCGGTAGGTGCGCCGGGCAATATCGAGCGCGGCACCTACCAGGATCGGGTCGCCGTGCATCAGCGTAATGCCGGCGGACTGCATGGCGATATCGGTGCCGGTCGCCATGGCAATGCCGACGTCGGCGGCCGCCAGTGCCGGCGCGTCGTTGATGCCGTCGCCGACCATTGCCACATGCTGGTTTTGCTGTTTCAGCGATTCCACTTGATAGGCCTTATCCGCCGGCAATACCTCGGCGATAATGTCGCTGATGCCTAACGCCTGGCCGACTGCGTTGACGCTGCCGCGATTGTCCCCGCTCAACAATACGGTTTGGATATTCAATGCCTGTAATTGCTTGATGGCGGGATAAGCAGACGATTTGAGTCGGTCGCCAAAGGCCAGCATGCCGAGCAAGCGTTTTTGCGGCGCGGCCATTGCCAGCCAGGACACCGTATTGCCGGCAAGCTCCAAGGCCTGGGCACGTTCCGCCAGCTCACCTAGATCAATGCCCAATTCAGACATCAAGCGGCTATTGCCCAAACGCAAATCGAAATTATCCACTCGCCCGGATAGCCCGCGTCCAGGCAAGGCCGTGACCGCATCTGCCGGCATAGTTTCGATCTGTAACTCATGTGCGGCTTCAAGCACTGGCTTTGCCAAAGGGTGCTCGCTGCCGGTTTGTAGCGCAGCGGCTAGTTGCAACAAGCGTTTGCGGTCGATGCCGTAGGGCGCGGCTTCGACCAGATAAGCTTTCCCTTGGGTCAAGGTTCCGGTTTTGTCGAAGATGACCGTGGTAATGCGATGGGCAACTTCCAGCACTTCCGGGTTTTTGATCAGGATGCCGTGGCGGGCGGCCATGCCGGTGCCGGCCATCAGCGCAGCGGGCGTTGCCAAGCCCAACGCACACGGACAGGCAATCACCAAAACCGACACGGCATTGATAATCGCGGTTTCCATGGCGGCACCCTGCAACCACCAACCCAGCCAGGTCATCAAGGCAATAGCTAGTACCGCCGGCACGAACCATGCACTGACCTTATCCACCAAATGTTGAATCGGCGCCTTGGCCAATTGTGCGTCCTCGATCAAGCGAATCATTTTTGCCAAGGAAGTCTCCGCGCCGACCGCATCGGTATGCACCAGCAACAAGCCTTCGCCATTGATGGCACCGCCGGTCACCTTATCGCCGGGCTGTTTGGCGATAGGCATGCTTTCGCCGGTAACCATCGATTCGTCGATATGGCTGCGGCCATCGGCGATGGTGCCGTCGACCGCGATACGTTCGCCGGGGCGGACCACGACCAGATCCCCGACCTTGACGCTGTCAATTGCAATGTCCAACTCTCGATGGTTGCGTTTGACCCGCGCGACTTGCGGCTGTAAGGCTTGCAGCGCCGTAATCGCTGAAACCGTTTGCCGTTTCGCCCAAGCCTCCAACCATTTGCCGGTCAACACCAAGCTGATCACCACCGCCGATGCCTCAAAATACAGATGCGGCGCCATGCCGCCAGTCGAGCCCATCAATTGGTAAACGCTCAAGCCGTACGCCGCGCTGGTACCCAGGGCCACCAGCAAATCCATATTGCCGGCACCGGCTTTCAGCGCTTTCCAGCCTGCCCGGTAAAAACGCGCTCCCAATCCAAACTGGACCGGCGTTGCCAAACTCAATTGCAACCAGGCCGGTAGTGCAATATGGATACCGAAAGGCTCCAGTAGCATCGGCGCCAGTAGTGGCAGCGACAATAGCGCCGCCATCACCACCGTCAGTCCGTCTCGCGACCTTGGTTTGTTTGCCGGCCGATCCTGCTTGAGATAAGCACGGTAACCTGTGGCCGCAACCGCGCTTATCAGTGCGTCGGAAGCTACCGAGCCGTCGCTGCGGACAACGGCACTTTCGGTGGCTAAATTTACCCTGGCTTGCTCTACGCCGGGAATATTGTTCAGCGCTTTCTCGACACGTCCGGCGCAGGACACGCAGGTCATGCCCTCTATCGACAAGTAAACCGAATGGTCCGCCAACTGGTTGGAATTTAAAGTTTTCATGATCAAGTCTCCTGATGTAATTGACTGTGATCAAAGTGTTCGGCTTACCACGATGAGAAGGTCAACAGTTTTTTTCGCTTTTTCGGGTTACAGGCACTTATTGAAAAAATCGATACTGGAGACGAGGCAAGTCTTCAAATAAGTGGTTTCTCAACAACGGCATAAAGCACATTGGCTGAAATTTCGGTAACCGATTGACTGGCCAAGTGATGGAGATTGCTTTGTTTCACCCTCCGGAGCTGTTCCTCATTGAGCTGATCCAAGGTGCCCCGATAGCCGCTACCCATCGCCAAGGTCCACCAATCCTCGGGGTCGGACAGACTATGAGTCGCGTCTTCAGCGAAAATGTGCACGTCGGTTAAACCGGCTTCGGCCAACATCGCCAAAAACCCTTCCGGCGTGGAAATGCGATCCCACGGGTTGAAGTCTTTGTGCAGATCGGGGCGTTCATCGCATATGGCTTGCCAAAGCGAGGTGTTGGCAGGCTCGAATAAATCGGACCCCCAGGTGGTAACCGCTAACCGCCCGCCCGGCCGGACTTGCCGCCATAACTCCCTGACCGCTGCAGCCATATCAGGCACGAAAAATATCCCAAACACGCAAACGACGGCATCAAAATAACCATCGGGATACGCTAACGCGAGCATATCGTCGACCCGAAACTCCATGTTCTCAAGACCATCAGCTTTGGCTTTTTCTGCCGCCCTGGCCAATAATTTTTCCGCCAAATCGACAGCAACCACTCGGCCATCCGGGCCAACCTGACGAGCAGCCGGTAAGGCTGAAGCGCCGGTTCCGGAACAAACATCCAAGACCTTGTCTCCTTTACTTAGCCCTAGTCGGTTAACGGTGCTGGTGCCAAAACGATTCCAAAACGTGTTGGCCGGGTGATCGAATAAATCCGCGGCGGTGTTATAAGCATGTGCGGTTTTTTTATTGGCTATCGAATGGGATTCCATTTCAACCTCCTGAAAAATCGTTCTAATTTTAATCATGGATAGTCACCTTACATAAGAGACCATCTGCCTGCATCAATCTAAAGGTTTACATAATTGGAAGGTCAAGCAGAATTAAGAATTCGTAATGACCGTCAGACGATCGATCGGATGCAGTGAAAGGTTTCTTACGCTATTACCGTGACGAACTGACGCAACGGGCTACGTGGTGGAATTGACCGAATCCATGCGGCGCCTGGAGGTCGCTAATTTATTTAATCAATATACAGGGATTGGTAGTTGCAAGGCTTTCGTTGCTGAAACGAATGTTAGCGGGGCGACGTTTGTCACTAGACTTACATGGAATTGCCTTGATCCTCTTGTGACAACTCGCTGCTGTCGAGTAAGCTTAAATTTGCGGCAACAGGAAAACGCAAATAAGCGGCCGAAATTTATTATTTTGCCGAAAGACAACGCGACTGGTTTTGTGCGCGAGCTTGCCGATCCTCACTTTTTGTCGGCGAGTGTACAGTGGCGATCGACACATGTGGCCTTGCTGTGGAGCGGTTCGGTTGCGCTCGACCTGTCCAACGCCTCGTTCACCCCAGGCATTTCGGATGCTTTTTTCAGCGTATATGCAATCAAATCACCCCGTTCAATGAGGAGCTTTGGGCAAGCGCGGCACTCTGTCACGATACGAAAAGCTATATTGCCGACATGGCCTTCTTCCAGCGAAACGTTTAAAGCGCAACGCAAGCTACCGCTATACCGTAAAACTGAGTTGTTGGTGCAGACCGTGGACTCGAATTGACCCGACCTGAAAACCTTGGCTCTGCGAACGAATTAATAGCATTCTTGTGTTATGCACGAGTCATCCCCAGGCAATTTTGCGGAAAAATGGCGTAACTAGACTACTAACATTTCCCGCACCGAAGCCTGGATGTCCTCTAAATCGTATTCGCCTATCCCAAGATAAATCAGCAGATCTTTTTTGATTCGTTTGAATTCGAAATGGTCGCCGGCATCGCCGATGCTTTTGTGAGAAGTACAAGTATTTTCGGCAAGCTTCAGTACTGCGAGCAAATTCTTCCCTTGCGGATCGTAGGAAACTTCCTCTCGGAAAATCGGCTCGGTCTTGTGGTGATCGGCTATCGCCTGACAAATGTGCTTGGGCAAGTTCCAAGCTTTAGCGGTGAAATACCCTACCACCGAATGGTTGGTGTGAAATTCGGCGTTTTCTACGTCAGTGATGCGCCGCTTGGGTTCCGCGTATGCTCGCTTGATCACTTCCGGATAATTTTCGAACTTATCCATCATCAACGTAATGCCGCTATCGTGAAACAAGCCCAGCGTATAGGATTCGTCGACGGACCCTACTCCCAGCATTTTGGAGATCGCCATACACGCCATCGCAACATCGGAAGAATTGTCCCAAACTTGCGTCATTCTCGCCAAATGCTCGAAATCGAAGGCGTTGCGTAACGTCAAACATCGAATGATGTTTAATACATTTTTGAGACCCAATAAATTTAAGGCCTGCTTGATCGAGGATACCTTACCCCGCATACCGAAACACGGCGAGTTGATGATTTTCAGCACCGCGCCGGATATGCCAATGTCTTTAACGATTATGGAGGTAATTTTGTCCAATGAAACGGTTTCGAAGGCACTCTCCATTTGCAAATCCACCAAAATTTGCGGTTGCGGTGGAATCGTGATGCCCTTCAGTATCTTCTTGGTCTTCTCTTCGTCTAAATTGTTAACCATATCGTCGTAGGGGAGGCGGTCTGCGAGTCGGACTTAGCGTCCGGATAAAGATTAGCAAATTTACGTCCAACCCATCGCCGTCTGTGCAATCATTTTTTCAGCGTTTAAATTGTTCTACGGATTGATTTAGCTGCCTGACCAAATCGACCAGCTCCCCGCTGGAAAGATCGGTTCTTTCCGCATTCCGGGCCGTAGCGTCGGTCAACCGGCTGATGTTGGCTATGTTTTGGCTAACGCCTTGCGCCACCTGGTTTTGATTGCCCGAGGCCTCGGTTACCTTGGCATTAAGCTTTTTGATGCGCGCGACGCGCTCGGCGATCAAGGCTAAACCCTGATCGGCGCTTTCCACTTGCGAACGTCTTTGTTCGGCGCTGCTTTTCGCATTGTCCATCACCGAAACCGCATCGACTGCTTCGCGCTGCAACTGGGCAATAATTTTTTCAATTTCCTCGGTAGCCTGGTGCGAGCGCGTCGCCAAGGTTCTCACCTCGTCGGCAACCACCGCAAACCCACGCCCTTGCTCGCCCGCCCTGGCCGCTTCGATGGCCGCATTCAAGGCCAGTAGATTGGTTTGTTCGGCCAAACCCTTGATGACGTCCAACACCGAACCCACGCCTTTGCTCTTTTCGGCCAAACGTTTGATCACTTCCGAGGCGCGATCGATTTCGCTAACCAAACCGAAAATACCGTCGATGGCGTTCTTGGTAGTAACGGCGCCGTTACCGGCCTGCTGGTCCGCTTCTATGGAGGCCTTGGCCGCGCCTTCCGCGCATTCGCGCACTTCGTTGACGGAACTTTCCAAACGTTTTATCGCATGCACCACCGACTCGGTTTCCTGGCGTTGCTGTGTGGCCGCTTGCGCGGTTTGACCAGCCACTTGGGAAATTTGCGCCGCCGCGCTGTTCAGCTGCAACCCCACGTCCGACACGCGCGACAAACTGCCGGCAAAGGTAGACAGCATCGTATTAATCGCGGAACAGAGCTGGCCGATTTCATCCATCGAATCATGCGTCAAGCGTTGGCGTAAATCCGCGTCTTGACTGATCAGATTCATTCGATTGCGCATTTCGCTCAGCGGATTTACCACGATGTTGCGCATTAAAATGGCAACGAGCAGCACGGCGATCACGAACAAACCGAAGGCAATACCGCCGGCAGCCAGCAAGTCACGGCCGATGATCTCGTGCAAACCGTCCAGCAGATACTCCAAGCGCACTGCACCCAATACAGTCCCTTCCGCGACCCTATGGCAATTCAAACAGTCGGTACCTTTAAAATTGCTGCTGGCGACCACCGGCTTGACGACAATGATGCGTTCGCCTTGCGCATCGCTGACCCGTTTTATCACCGTTTTGCCGCTTAAAGCAGTCCGGTCTAAATCGTCCTCCGGGGCTTGTTCAGCCCCCCCGGGGCCAAAGGCATCGGTTATCGCTGGGCCGCGAATCATGCGAATGTCGAAAATATCGTCGCGCGCTTTAACCTTTTCTTCAAGCAAACGGCTTTTCGCGATGGAGCCGGCTATCATCATCGAATTCAAGCCGTCGAAATAACTATTGGCCACCTCCAAGGCTTTTTCGGACGCGAGTGTTTGCACCAATTCTTTTTGTCGCTCCACCATAAACCACATGCTAATGGCGGTAACCAAAAAGAAGACGCTAGCGATACTGAGCAAAATTTTGCCCTGAATTGAAACTGAGTCTTTCATTGGGCTCCTCGGTAATCAACAAATTCAAGCTAATATAGCGGCAAACGGAGAAATTACATGACCATTTATCGCGCTATCTAAAGCAAATGCTACAAAAATGCGCAACATACCGCTAAACCCTCCCGGCAAAAAATGCCGAGCACCCAACAAACCTAGCAGAATAGTCAAGCTCTACTAGCTTTTGATTTAACGCGGTACTATATTGTTGCCGCTTCGTTACAACACTGTTTCCCCTTTGTTTATTGATATTTTTAAAGCTGTTTTAGACCGGAATGTCAAATAAACATAGTAAACCGTTGTAACCGCTCGTTATCCGGCGAAGACATTCATCGCTGTGTTTGTTCAAGCCATTTCATTAATTTAACTGTCCGTTTAAATTGAGAGGTAATTGCCATGTCCAAAATCAAAGCATTTTTCACCGAGTTATCGCGCCGAGAAGACGGAGCCAGCGCACTGGAGTACGCCTTGCTGGCCGCCATGGTAGCGGTCGTTATCGCTGCGTTTGTCACGCCCGTAAGTACTCAGATTAAAAGTATTTTAAATACGATTCTGACCGCGCTGGGCGGAACGGCTGTAAGCTAGAACCCTAACGGCCATGACTGCCTGCTCGGCCTCCCATTTATACTTTCCGCCCGCTATATGGGCGGTTTTTATTTGGATAGGCTGTCTGGCCGCGTTCGATTTGCGCCAACGCCGTTTACCGAATTATTTAACCCTGGGCGGCGGTTTTGCCGGCCTGGTTTATCTGGCGGTTTTCGGGCATAGCGTCTCCGGCGCGTCGGCAACGTCGGTGTTCGTTTCGGTGCTAACCGCGACACTGGCATTGGGCCCCTTGTTTTGGCTAGGCTGGCTGGGCGCCGGAGACGTGAAGCTTTTTGCCGCCATAGGCTGTCTCGGCGGCTTGGAACTGCTGCTGAATACCTTTGTATTATGCAGCTTTCTGAGCCTACCCGCGGCTATGGCCGTCCATTGGCGCAAACACCGCACAGAGGGTCTCAAAGCACCCAATGCTTCGATCCGCCTCCCGCAAGGCGTATTTATCGGTCTGGGTTTAATATTTTCCCTAATCCTGAATGATGGCAGCCGACTACTTTAACCGCCGCTTCGCCGCTCACAGTGCACCGGAGCGAATGGCGTGCAAACGCCAACGCGGCGGCGCTGCCATCGAATTTGTGTTTACCTTTCCGATTTTTTTCACGCTTTTTTACGCCATCTCATCTTATGCGCTGGTTTTCACCCTGGAACAAGCGTTGACTTTAGCTACCAAGGAAGGCGCACGCGCCGCGATCAAAGTCGATCCGACCGGTTTTGCCGACAATGACGCTTACTTGGCGCAAGTGACCGGCGTATCGCGTGCCGCGGTAGTGCAAAGCTTGAGCTGGCTGACGAGTTCGCAACAAGCGGCGACATTAGGCAGCTCGCCGAATTACGATAAAATCGCGGTAACCCTGAATGGGGCCTGGATCAACATTAGCGTCTCCTACCCTTATTCGACGGTACCTTTGATGCCTGTATTGACTTTTCCCGGTATCGGAAAAGTCCCAAACGTGCCGGATCCCTTAACGGTAACCGCGCAAGCACAGATTTAGCTAAAGCCGGCTTATCGTTAACAAGCCGCTTTCGATTCGACCCTCTTTCAGAACAGCATTTAGCCTATCCATGAATAACCAGATCCTGAAAATTTTCGCCTTGGTGATGTTGCTGGGTGCTTTGATATTGGCCGTTATCGCCTACAAACTCGGCAACGCGCCTCCCGCGCCGGCTTCGGCCGGCAACGGGCAGCCCGTCGTTGCCGAACCGAAGTTTTCCATGGTGGTCGCTGCGCGCAATCTTGCCCCCGGCGAACCCATTCCTAACGACGCACTGCGCATCGTCAAAACCGACACCCCGCCGGATAAGGTCTACAACAACCTCAACGAAGTGGCCGGCAAGCGCCCTTGGGCGGCTATTGCCAAAGAACAACCGATACTGCGCAATTATTTCAGCGGAGACAATCCTTTAGGCCGCGCCTTGCGGCAAAACGAACGCGCCATCGCCGTCAAAGTCGATGAAATCATCGGCGTGGGCGGTTTCGTCGAATCCGGGGACTTAGTGGATTTGGTCGCCTTTGTGCGCGGAGATCACCAGGCCGTCAAAGACAACCAAGCCGTGATGATTTTGCGCGCGGTCAGAGTCATCAGCTACGGCAGCGAATTTTCCGCCCCTAGCGCCGAAAAATCCGAAGAACGGGAAGCCGGGCAAAAAGGCAAAACCGGTAGAAATACCGCCGTGCTTGCAGTAGACTCGGCCGATTTACCGCGCATCGCCTTGATTGAAAATGCGGCGACGCTCAGAATGGCACTACGCCCTTCCAACGCCGTGGACACGGATAGCAGTCCGGGAGGCATCACGCTGAAAGACGTCATTTCGCAAGCCGAATTCAATCAAAAAGGCCCGCTGGTCGAGATTTACCATGGTACACAATTAGAACAAATACAATACCCATGAGCTTAAACCCAACCCCTAGTAAACTGACCCTGAACGCCAGACGGTTTACCCTACTTTTATTACTGGCCCTGGCGTCGGCCACGGTATTTGCCAAAAACAAGCACCGCCATAAACCCGATTACCAAGACTACGTCATCGTAGAAAGCCAACACGAAGTCTTGCACTTAAGCGCGGACCCCACCCGGATTGCCATCGGCGACCCGGAAATCGCCGACGTCACCTTGACCAACACGCCGCGCGAATTGCTGATCGTCGGCAAAAAACCCGGCACTACCAATTTGCATGTCTGGCTTTCCGGTCACTCCAAGCCGCAACGCTATCGCTTGCGCATCGACCCCGCCACCACCGAAGGCGAATTTTCATCCTTGCTCGAGCACGCCGGCAAAATCCAAGAGCCCAAGCCCGATCCGCGCGATTTATCAAGCGTCGATGTTAGCGGCACGCAAATTCAAGCCGACATAAAAATCGTCGAGATCAGCCGTAGCGCGTTAAAAGAAGCCGGCTTTTTCTTCCATAAAAACTTCAAAAATACTGTCGTTTCGGTGGCGCCTCCGGGCACCTTGTCCGGCGTCGAGTCCTCGGACACCGGCAGTCTGCTGCTGGAAAGCGCTTCCGGTTTCTTTCCTTATGCGCAGGCCTTCCAAATGGTGTTCGGCGACTCTCAAGAAGGCTGGCTGAGCACGGTCAGCTTGCTGGAACAAGGCGGCTACGCCTACGTCCTCGCGGAGCCGAGTTTGGTCGTCATGGCCGGACAAACCGCCAACTTTTTAGCCGGCGGCGAATTTCCCATCCCGGTAGCGCAAGGTAGCGGCGCTTCCGGTGCGATTACCGTCAAATATCGGGAATTCGGGATACGCCTTGCCTTGACCCCCACTATTCTGGACGCCGAACGCATCGTCATGAAAGTGGCGCCGGAAGTCAGCGACCTGGATTTTTCGGTAGGCGTGCAAAGTGCAGGCACCCAAGTGCCCGCGTTAAAAGTGCGCCGCACCGATACCACGATAGAACTCGGCGACGGCGAAAGTTTCGTCATCAGCGGCTTAATCAGCCAAAACACGGTAGCCAACGAAGACAAACTACCGTGGTTAGGCGATCTGCCTTACATAGGTGCGTTTTTCCGCTCGAAAAGTTTCGAAAAACAAGACAAAGAACTATTGATGGTGGTCACCCCGCACATCGTCCACCCGCTCGGCAAACACACCCCGCTACCGCAACTGCCCGGCGAAAATTATCGAACCGAAAATCCCACGTTCAATCGTTTCCTGTTCCACAACCAGCAACCCAAACGCGGCTTGCCCGGCAGCATGGAGGGATTTTCACGATGAGCCCGAACGACAACGGCCCCCAACGGAATGTGCTGCTGATTGCGGACAACGAATTCATCGCCCGCCGCCTGAGCGAAATTTTAGGCAACGAAGGCCAATTATTGATTTCCGAAGCCTCGGCGCTCGAACGAGTACTGCAAGTCGTCGACTCGGCTCACATTTTGATGGTGGTCGTGCACGTTGCAAGCGACACGGCCTATCAACGCTTGACGCTGATCGAGGAACTGCACGAAGCCAAACCCTTACTGCCTATCCTGGTGTTCGCCGAGGATAACGAGCCCAATTTTCTGCTCAACGCCATGCGCGCGGGTGCCAACGATTTGGTCACCCTGGACACCCCGAAGCGGGAAACCTTGGAACGCCTGCAAGTCTTGATGAAAAAAGGCGCGCAGTATGCGCCGACCCGCGACCGTCCCAACGGCAAATTGCTCGCGGTAGTCAGTGCCCGCCCGGATGCCGATTCGGCCATGCTGTCGCTGCACCTTGGCCTGGCCTTGGTGAAATTCGCACCTCAAAGCAAGGTGTTATTGCTGGACCTGGGCATCCCGGAAGCCGATTCCCTATCGTTTTTGGATTTGCAAGTCTCTTATACCTTCGACGACGCCATCCGCAGCATCCGGCGCTTCGACGAAACCTTGATCGAGACGGCGTTCGCCAAACATCCCAGCGGCTTGATGCTGCTGGCCATGGCGGAAGATTCGGAAGTCGGCCGCATCTTGGCGGCCGACATCATCGTGTTGCTGAACATATTGTGTACGCATTTTCAGTACGTGGTGGTTAATCTCAGCGGCCTACCGAAATCGGAGTTTCTACAATTGGTCACCTCACGCGCCGATCAAGCATTCTTGTTGTGCGAGCAAACCGTGCCCAGTTGCCGCAGCAATAAAAAACTCCGGGACTTTCTCGAACATTATCATTCCGCGGACAAGCTGGAGTTGATTGTCGACCGCTATTTGGCCAGCCAACAGCCGAACGCCGAAGAAATTGCCGAACGTTTACACCTTTCGCTAAAGACCACTCTGCCCCCGTCCGGCATGGCGCGGCTATTTATGAAAAACAGCGGGCAAAGCCTATTCGAATTTGCCCCTAACGATAAATACACGCTTTCGGTCGAACAGTTAGCCAAAAGCTTGTTGGGTATCACCGCTGTACGCTCTCGAAATACCTTGGCAAAAGTCACCCGTTGGTTTCGGCCGTAACTGTTTAAGGTTGGGGAAAACATAGCGATACCCGGCTAACGAAAGCGGAAAACGGCACGGCTCATAGCCTCGATGCGGGCCTTGCGTCGCGACTGGAAGCTGCTCCAACGGCGCCACAATAAAGAGTTGTCAAATTTCAAATTGGGTTTAATCTGAAAGCCATGCCGGTAGCAACCGCTGGTTGGGACATTCGCCTGCAAATCGCGACGAAACGCCGCTGCCACGATCAAAACTTTTCATTAGCCGAAGCGGCAAGAGGACTTCATGGTTGTTAAACACAAAAAACATCGACTCAAACTACCGCCCGCCCAGGCCAATCCGAACCGGGCTAAGACCGCACGGCGCTGCCTTTGACGTGTAGACGCAGATGAAATTTCGTAAACACATAGGCGCCGAATTGGCCTCCGAACTGAGGGCCATCAAAAACCGTTTGCACCGGCACATTCTGGACGAAATCGAAACCCTGCCCAGCGGTAACGACGAACAGCTGATGCAGTTCGTCAAAGACAAAACCGTACACTACATCCGCGAGCAGCGCATCGCGATTAATCAAATGGAAACCGAAATCGTCGTCAAGGACTTGGTGGACGAACTGCTCGGGTACGGCCCGATAGATCCCTTGCTGAGAGACGACAAAACCAACGACATCCTGGTCAACGGCCCGCATCAAATTTATATCGAACGCAACGGCAAACTCGAACTGACCGGCCTGCAATTTATCGACAACCAACATTTGCTGCGGGTAATCCGCCGCATCCTGGCGCCCTTGGGCCGGCGCATAGACGAAACCAGCCCGATGGTAGACACCCGCCTGCCCGACGGCAGCCGGGTCAATGCCATCATCCCACCGCTGGCGATAGACGGCGCTTGCCTGTCTATCCGTAAATTTCGCGCCGACCCGTTAACGGCGGCCGACTTATTGGTTTATCAAACCTTCGACGAAGAAACTCTGGCTTTATTGCGGCTGGCCGTCGAATGCCGCTGCAACGTTCTGGTGGCCGGCTCCACCGGTGCCGGCAAAACCACCTTGTTAAACGTGCTCAGCAGCTATATCGCCCATGGCGAACGCCTGATTACCATCGAAGACGCCGCGGAACTCAACTTGCGCCACCCCCACGTGGTGCGTCTGGAAACCCGTCCGGCCAACGCCGAAGGCACCCATGCCGTCACGGCGCGGGAACTGGTGCGCAACGCCTTGCGCATGCGGCCGGACCGCATTGTTTTGGGCGAAATTCGCGGCGCCGAAGTATTGGATATGCTGCAAGCCATGAACACCGGCCACGACGGCTCCATGGCCACTCTGCACGCCAATAGCCCGCGCGACGCCCTCAACCGCCTGGAATTGCTGTCCGGTTTTGCCGGCTACAACGGCAGCGAGGAAACCCTGCGCCAACAAATCGCCAGCTCGGTCGACCTGATCGTGCATATCGGCCGCATGCGCGACGGCCGCCGTCGGGTATTGACCGTCGAAGAAATCCTGCAAGTGGCGGACGGCCATTACGTAACCCAAAGCCTGTACAACTTCGAGCCCTTAACCCGCTTGAGGCCCAAACTCAGTAAAATGGCCGGCCGCGACGCCGGCTCCGGCGGCCGGCGTTATGTCTAGCGAAATCCTGCTGATGATCACGGCCGCCGTGATGTTGGCCGCCAGCGCCTTGGCTATTTTTTTGCTGGACAACCGCAATCGTTACCAATCGACCCTGGACCGACGGCTCAACCAAATCGAAGAACGCCGCCATCCGCCCGCCCCAACCGTCACCAGAGCACCGATCAACTGGGCCAAAGCCACCTTGCAACGTTCCGGTCTGGAACGCTCCAAGGCCTATGTGTTCGCAGCCGGGGTACTTTCGGTCATCGTCGGCGCATGCGGTTACTTGTTTAACGGCAGCGACGGCCTGTTAGTTACCGGCTTGTCGGCGACGCTAGCCGTTTACTTGGCATTGCTGTGGAAAATCGGCGCCAACCAGCGCAAATTGTTGGAACAAATACCGGGGTTTATCGACCATATCGTCCGCATCATGGCGGTTGGCCGCAGTTTCGACAGCGCTTTGCTACAAGCCATAGAAGACTGCCCGGCCCCCTTATCCGACGCCCTGGCCAACGTGGTTGCCGAACAGGCGCTGGGCGGCGACATCGTCGAAGCCCTGTCCGAATCCGCCGAAGTCTACCGGCTTAAAGAATTGCACCTGATCACCCTGGCCTTGCGCATCAACCAACGTTACGGCGGCAGTATCCGAGAAATGCTGGAAAACATCATTGCTTTAATCCGCCGGCAAGAAGAAGCGGAACGCGAACTCAGTGCAATTACCGGCGAAACCCGGCTTAGCGCCTGGATTCTCGGTCTGATGCCCAGCACGTTGGCGGGCTACATGATGATAACCAACCCTTCTTACATAGGCTTTCTGTTGGAAAGCCCCGGCGGGATGAACATCATCTACACCTCGTTGGGCCTGCAGGTGTTCGGCGGCTTCGTCATTTGGCGCATGATGCGCAGCTTGAGGTAACAGCATGCCGCAGTTTTGGTCAGTCATGTTCGCACTAGCCATACTCTTAATCGCCACGGCTATACTTGCCATCCTGACGCTTCAGCGTAGCGCCGACGCCGATAGGCTGAACCGCCGCTTCAAGCAAGCGTTCGGCCAAGCCGTACAACCGCAAGCCCCCCGGAGTTGGCTGGAACAACTCGGCAATAAAGTCATCCCTGACAAAGAAAATAAAGACAGCGGCGAAATCAGACTGTTTATGGTCAGAGCCGGCTGGAAACGCAAAAGCGATTTTGCTCTGTTCTACGCCGTGCAGTGGCTGCTACCCCTATGCGCGGTCATCTTCTCAGGCCCTTTTATTCTGGTCGGCGGTTCCAAGGAAAACGATTGGGCCGCGATGTTTTTAGTCGCCAGCGCCGCTTATTTATTGCCCAAACGCCTGCTCGCGTTCAAAGCTTCGTCCAGACAGCGGCGCATCGCCGAGCAAGTACCCGTTTTAGTACACTTGCTGCGCGTGCTGTTGAGCACGGGGCTCAGCGTCGAACAAGCCTTGCGCGCCTTGGCGCAGGACATCCGCACCTTGTTGCCGGACATGGCGCACGAGCTGGATTACATTCTACGCATGGTCACCGCCGGTGAAGATCTGGCGCTGGCGATGCGTAGAAACGCCGAACAACTGGACGTGCCGGCCCTGACCGATTTAACGATGATCTTGGAACAAACCTGGCGCTTGGGCGGTAGCGTGCTCAATTCGCTGCGGGAATTGTCGGACTTGTTGGAAAGCCGCATGCAAACGGATCTTAAAGAACGCGTATCCAAACTATCCGGAAAAATGACCATAGTAATGATGTTGTTCCTGTTCCCTGCGCTGCTGATCTTATTGGCAGCGCCCGGCTTCATGGCCGTAGCCGCGGGTTTAAAAAATGCAGCCGGTTAAGTTTTACGCTGAAAATCCTTCTAGGAGCGTCCCCTTCATTGCGACAAGGGTGTCGCTCGCACTATCAATTCCTTTGGCTACGGCGGAGAGGTGCCTTGATGATCGTTAGCTTCAAGTTCCACTCCGGTCGGTCGTTTAAATTGGTCTGGCTAAGCCTCAGTTTGATATGCACGGGATGCGGCGACTATCTGGCCGCTTTGGCCAAACCCGCCGTAACGCCGTCTCCCGAACCGGCGCCGACCGCGGTCAATAACTTTATGCCGCCGCCCGACTGCGGCGGCCGGCTGGAAGCCGGCGACCGCATGTATTTGGAGCTAATCCACAAGATGGTCGAACGCGGCAATTACCACGCCGCGCTGGCCAACCTGGCACAGTTACAAAAACAAACCGGTAAAGTGCCGCAACTCGATTATCTGCGCGCCGAAGCCTTGCGCGGCGCAGCGCAAACCGACGCCGCCGAGGCGGCGTACCGTGCCTTGCTGAATACCTGCATGGCCGGCCAGGGCTGGCACGGCCTGGGCCTATTAAGCGCCGACGCCGGGCAACTGGACAAAGCGGAAGAATTCATCGGCAACGCCCTGGCGGAACGGCCGGTAGCAGCGGACTACCACAACGATTTCGGCATGGTGTCACTGTTGCGCGGCAAGTTCGAACCCGCCCGGCAAGCCTTTCTCACCGCCATCGAATTGGACCGCAACAATTCACTGCCGATAGAAAACATGGTGGTTTTGGCCCTGCTCGAGCATAGAGAAGCCGAGGCCCAAGGTTACATCGATTTTTACAAATTGACCGGCGAACAGGCGGATAAACTCCGCCGACGCGCGCGCGAATTAAGCGAACGGCAAACCGCTTCCGACTCTACCTCCACGAGCGAATGACAAGCATGCGTTACTTCCCATTACTGGCCTTGATCGGCTTAACCGTCAGCCGCGCCGGCGTCGCCGACGAAGCGGCATATCCGGAACCGCCTTTAGGCGTGGAACAGCCGGTCCCGGCCGTCGACCCGCCTCAATTCGCGGACAACCAAACCCGGTTATGGCTGCAGCGGCAAAGCTCCGGCGCCGTGGCCGGCAATCGATACGCCATTCCCGGTCAAGCGGCCACCGCCAGCTTTCAGCGCTACCTGCAAAGCTTCAGCCATCCCATACCTTTACATTTCGAAACCACTGGCTCCGGCTCTTCCGGCGGTGGTTCCGGATCGGGCGGTAGCAGCGGCGGGCGCTGAGGCGTGGGTTTTGCGCTCAACGCCAAGCGCGACGGGCGCTTCGGCTTTCGCAGCCAACGCGGCAACATCGGCTTTTACGGCACGCTGGCGTTGATGTCGGCATTGCTGTTCATGGTGTTGGCAGTCGATACCGGCCGCATTGCTTGGGAAAAACAACGCCTGCAAAGAATCGCCGACTTGAGCGCGTTGCATGCCGCCAGCGTCGCGGTCTGCGGCGGCACCGAACAGCCTTCGCAAGCCTTGGTGGCAGCCGCCGCGCAAACGGTCGCCGCCGCCAACGGCTACGGCGGCAATTTGACGAATACCGCAGGCGCGGTCACCCTGGGCAGCACGCAAACCGTCAGCGGCAATCGCCAGTTCAACACTGTGGCCAATGCCGCCGACGCCGACGCGGTGCAGGTCGTCGCCACCAGCCAATTTCCCGGCTCGCTGATCCTCGGCGGCTTCGGCAATACCCAGCTTAGCGCCACTGCGGTGGCTACCAAGCAAGTGCTGGCCGGCTTCCGCCTGGGCAGTTTTCTGGCCCGGGTAGATACCGGCGACTCCATTTTGAACCCCTTGCTGGGCGGCATGCTGGGCAGCGCGCTTGCGCTGGACTTGGTCGGCTATAAAGGCATAGCCGCAGCGCAAGTCAGTCTTTTGGACTTGATCAACGCCACAGCCGGGGTCGGCACGGTCAACGAGCTGTTGGCCGCCGACTTGGGCGTCGGCGAATTCATAGACATCGTCGCGCAAGCAGTCGGCCCCAACACCACGGCCGGGCTGGCCTTGAATCAGATGAGTCTGGCCGCGATAGCCGGTTTGCCGACCATACGACTAGGCGACATTCTGGCCGTGACCGGCGACAATCCGGAAGCGGCGCTGGACGCGCAGCTCAATGCGCTGGACATCGTGACCGCCGCAGTCCAATTGGCCAACAAAGAGCATGCGATCAGCGTGCCGGCCTTCGGCGTGGATTTGGCGCCAATCGCTACCGTGGCGCTAAATCTTTACATTGTAGAAGCGCCCAAAATCGCCATCGGCCCGCCGGGCAAAAACAGCGACGGCAGCTGGCGCACCGAAGTATCTACGGCACAGCTTCGCCTGCAGTTGGACGTCTCGCTGTTGAACTTATCCGTGCTCGGAATACTGAATACCAGCATCAACCTAAACCTGTATTTGGACGTTGCAAAAGCCAAGGCTCATTTAACGTCGGTCAAATGCGCCACCTCGAACAACCGCAAACATGAAGTCGTTGTCGGCGTAACGCCCAGTGTCATAACACTGGGCATCGGCCAGTATTCCAACATCGCTGGCGGTAGCGCTACCACCGCCAGCCCGACCATCATGGTCAAATTAGGCTCGCTAGATGCGGTAAAGTTAACAATCTCCGCCGCCGCAGCCGTCGCCAATCCCAACGCCACCGATTTGACCTTCGAAGTTAGTTCGACGCCAATTTCAGTGCCGCCTCCCGAGTCTCTAACCCAAACCGCACATAGCGACGCAGCTGCCGGCCTAGCAAACGCGATTTCCGATCTTGTTGCATCTCTTCAACTGACACCCACACTCTTAGGTCTCTCACTATTAGACTTGCTGCTTGTTCAGCCCCTGCTTTCTCTAATAGCTCCGGCGATTGAGGCTATATTAACTCCCGTGCTCTCCACGATTGGCACCGCTATCCTAGACCCCCTGCTCACTGCCCTTGGCATTCAACTCGGCGGCGCCGACGTGACTTTACTATGGCTGGACGCCACTAACACCACTTTAGCGATATGACTTTCAATGCTTTTTCGCCTAACCGTTGGCGCACCTTAAACCTGCAACTCTTCGGCGCGGCCGTATTGCTGCTGGCGACCTGGGGCGTTTGGGTGTTATACGACTGCCGGGCGTTATCCGAGCGCAACGCGACCGAATTGCATGACCTGGCAGTCAAAAGCCTGAGCCAACAGCACGGCGATTACAAAGCCGCCGCCGCCGCTTTGGCCCGCGCACCCGCCGCAGAAAGCTATCTCAAAATCGAATTTGTCGATAAAGCCGGCCGGGTGCTGGCCGTCGCCCGCTCCCAGCCCGCTCCGCCATCCGCTCTGCCGGTCTGGTTGCGCCTGGGCGCATTCGAGTTGCCGCTGCCCGGCAAAGGCGCGCCTAGCTTGCGACTGACCCCGGTCGGCGACGCTGCGTTGGCGCGTTGGCAGACCCAATGGCCCTACGTAACGGCCTTACTCGGCATGGGCATGCTAAGTATCAATCTGGCCGCATTGTTGATTTGGCGCCGCTCCGGCTGGCAACCCGAACTTCCCCGCCGCTGGCAACTGCCAAACGAATCCGCCCCCCCCAAGCCGGCAACGCCGCAGGAAGCCGGCGATCCGGCTGCACTGCTCAACGAATTGCCGATTGCGCTATTGACGGTGGAACGTAACGGCCGCATTCACTATTTCAACCGACTGGCCGGCAATTGGTTCGCCTTGCACAAAGAGGACGCCCCCAACAATCTGTTGGACTTGGTAGCACCATGGGTACGGGAAAAATTGGCCGGCATTCTGGCTAAAAACCCCCAGGAAACCGCACCGATACCCTTGGAAGCCTTGACGGCACGCGGTACGCAAGGCGCCGTGGCCGTATCGATAGATTGCCACTCGGCCGGCGATTCCGATGAGCTGTGGTTGGTGACGGTACGCAACAACGCCGAACAGCAGGCGGTTAAACAAGCCTTGACCCTGCGCGACAACCTGCTGGACGCAATAGAAACCGGTCTGGCCTTGACCGCGCCGCAGCATGGCAACGAACTGCAATACGCCAATCGGGCTTTTCAACAGCTGCTGCAGGCCGACCGCAGCTTTGAGGACACTAAAAACTCCCTACTCCCCCTGCTTCAACAGCTGCCGGAGCCGGCTGTGCAGCAATGGCGGCAGGCGGTTGCGCAACGTTGTACCGCCGCTATCGACTGGATCTGTACCGGTCCTAGCGGACAACTGCGTTCATTCACACTAGGGTTGACGCCGCTCGACAGCGCCCCCGCCGGGCCGGCCTTTGCCTTGACTTTGCAAGACCGCACCGAACAATACCATGCCGCCGCTCACGCCGCGGAGGAGCGCGCATTAGCTTGGTCGCTGCTGAGCGCGTTACCGGCCGGCCTATGTTTGGTGGACGCGCACAACCGCATCGTGCGCAGCAATCCGAAGTTCGCTGACATTCTGCAAACCGGCGAGAACAGCTTGCGCGACACGCCGATAAACCACTGGCTGCCCAATTTGCCCGCAAGCGCCAATTACGGTTACCAAGGCGAGTTCAGCTTGCGCTCCGGAACCAGCGAATTGCGTTTGCGCCTGCACAAATTACGGTTCACCGAACTCGGCGACGCTAAAGCAGCTTATCTCGTGGAAGACGTCAGCCAAAGTTACCGGCAAACCAGCCGCACGGCTTACGAACTGGAGCGTTTTCACAGTATCTTGGAAAGCATAGGCGAAGGCATCGTCATCACCGATCAGGACGGCTTCATCCAAACCTTAAACCAAAGCGCGCAACGCCTGACCGGTTTGACCGAACAACAGTACCGCGGCTTGCCGTTCGGCCAAATCGTGCGTTTGATCGACGAACGCAAGCGTCAGGCACTGGCCGACCCCGCCATTCGCGCCATTCGCGTCGGCAAAACCGTCAAATTTCGCCAAGACGTGTTGTTCGTCGGCGACAATCAACAAGAGCTGGCGGTGGAGGTATCGGCCACGCCGATTTTTACCGGCGACCACAAAGTGTCCGGGGCGGCTATCGTCATCCGCGACGTTTCCGAGCAGCGTTCCACCAGCCAAAAAATGCATCAGCGCGCCAGCTGCGACCCTTTAACCGGCCTGATCAACCGGCGCGAGTTATTGACCCAATTGGAGAGCCTGCAATACGAAGTCGACGAACAAGCCAAGCAACACATCCTGTGCTATATGGATTTGGATAAATTCAAAATCGTCAACGACACCTGCGGCCACAACGCCGGCGACGAGTTGCTGCGTCAAGTCTCCCACCTGATGAAAAATTGTCTGCGCACGACCGACATGCTGGCGCGCATCGGCGGCGACGAATTCTGCGCGGTGCTGCGCGACAGCAACGCGGAAAACGCCATCAACGTGGCGGAGAAATTGCGCGAGTCGGTACAACGCTTCCGCTTCACCTGGGAAGGCAAAGTGTTCGAAATCGGCGTCAGTATCGGTTTGTTCGCGTTATTGCCCGGTTTATCCGTGGAGGAAACCATAGCCGCGGCCGACAACGCATGCTACAAAGCCAAGGAGGGCGGCCGCAACCGGGTGCATGTCGCCAGCGGGGGCGAAAAGTCGGGCGATAAGCCCTTGCTGCCTTGGAACCAAAGGTTGTCGGAAGCGTTGGATCACGACTACTTTCAACTGCAGGTCAACACCAGCCCGGTTCATGCCGACGGCTTGCCGGATTATATGGACGTGATTTTGCAATTGCACGAACCCGGACATACGCCGTTGATACCGTCGGCCTTTATGCCCAACGCCCACCGTTTGAAAATGGATTCGGCAATCGAGCGTTGGGCGATAGGCAAATTGTTCGGCTTGCTCAGCGTGCCGTCCAGGCAGTTGGCCAACCAACGGATTTACGCACTGCCGGTGTCGGTTGCCACCCTGAGCGACGCCGACTTTATGCCGTTTTTATCCGAACAAAGCGCACGCAACGGGGTAAACCCGCAATGCATTTGCTTCGAAATCGCCGAGGAGGATTTCCTGCAAAACTTCAGTGCGTTACGCGACGTGGTCAGCGACGCCCGCGATGCCGGCTATCGCATCTGCCTGACCCGTTTCAGCGGCGGCGCCTCGTCTTTTGTATATTTACGCAGCCTGAAAGTCGATTTTTTGAAGATAGACAAAGCCTTAACCGGCCGCATAGCCGAAGAGCCCATCGACGCCTACTTAGTGCAAGCGATACAATCGATTGCCCGGTACTTGGGCATTGCGACCCTAGCCACCAACCCGGCCGGACCGGAATTGGAGGCGTTTTTGCTTCAATTAGGCGTCGATTACCGCCAATCCGCTCAGACGACACTGATCCCCTTGGAGCAAATTTAGCCTCGGCGGAGTCGACCGACGTGCAAACTGAGCCGGGAGCGCCGCTCCGCCGCGTTTGCACGGGAAATCCGGCGGTTGCCGGACGCGCTCGACTATCCTCAGGGCATGACTCCCGGGTCCGCTTGGCCGCGCAACGACAGACGCAGACTTCGAAACCGCTTGCGGTATTGGGCCGGCGTCAACATCACCCGGCGCTGGAACAAGCGATTAAAAAATCCGGCGTCTTCGTAGCCCACGTCGAAAGCGATGGTTTCTACCGGCAAATCGCCGGCTTCCAACATTTGTTTGGCTTCCTCCAAACGGAGCGTGTGTACGTATTCCAGCGGCGATAATCCTGTGGCGGCTTTGAAGCGCCGATTGAAGCTACGCTCGCTCAAACCGCTTAACTTGGCCATCGCGGCTACCGGTGCAGCGGTACGGTAATGTTCGGCAATCCAGGTTTGACAACGGGCAATCAGCGCGTCGTCGACCTGGCGGGTACGCGCCAATCTGGCATAGGGTTGCTGGCCGACGTGGTGCCAATCGATTAAGTTGAGCTTGGCAACCTGCATCGCCGCTTCCACCGATACCAGTCTGGCAATCAAAAACAATGCCAAATCCAGCCAGGAGGTGCCGCCGCCGGCCATGACCAGACGCTGGCCGTCGCCGGAACACACCAGGGAACGGCGGCTATGCACCTTGACCTGCGGAAAACGTTGACTCAGGACCGGACAATAAGCCCAATGCGTGGTGGCATCGTGTCCGTCCAGCAGCCCGCCTTCCGCCAGCAGCATTGTGCCGGAACAAGCGGTGGCCAAAGTGGCGCCTGCCGCATAGCGCCGTTTTAACCAGTCCACTTCCCGATCGAATAACCCGGTCAGAGGCTCTCCGGGCGGAATGTTGACTTCCGGAACGCAGATTACCGCCGCGTCCGGGCAGTCCGCCAGAGCATAGTCCACCGGTATCGGAATGTCGTTGCAGACTTCCACCGGCCCAGGATCCGCGGAAACGATCAGCGGTTGCAGCAGTTGCGGGCCGGGCCGGCCGCTGACGATGAGCGGCCAATCCCGCCCGACCGACATGAATAAATCGTACATGCCGAAAATGACCGAGGCGCTGCTGGCCGGAAACGCCAGTATGGCTACCGGCAACGGCGAAGCATCCGGGCCCGTGGCCGAATCGTCCGGTTTGGCGCCGAAACGCCGTTGGTCCGTTTTGCCGCAAAGAGCTATGTTAACGCCCGTCCGTAATTCTTTAGGATTCATGCCATGCCCACTCCGCTCGAATTGTTGCTAGACCCTGTCTCGCTTACCCTGTTTGTCATGTACGGCCTACTGATGCTGGCCGAAGCCTTGCGTCCGGCCAAAGCGCTGCCGGCGGTACGCGGCTGGCACTGGCGCGGCCTATGCGCGTTCTTTTGTTTTTGGTTATTATCGTCTTACTTGCCGCTGATCTGGAACGATAGTTTGCAAGCTCATACGCTGGCGGATCTGCGCGGCTTGGGCGACTGGCCGGGCGCCTTGCTGGGCCTACTGCTGTATCAATTGGGAGTATACCTGTGGCATCGGGCGATGCACGCCAGCCCTTTGCTGTGGCGCAGTTTCCACCAATGGCACCATAGTGCGGAACGCCTGGATTGTTACGGAGCCTTTTGGTTCAGCCCGCTGGATATGCTGGGCTGGACTGCGTTGAACAGTCTTACCTTGATCTGGCTGATAGGCATCACCCCGCAAGCGGCCGTTTGGGTACTGTACGCCACTACCTTTTTCAGTATCTTTCAGCATACCAACATCCGCACCCCGCGCTGGCTGGGGTATTTCGTACAACGTCCCGAAAGCCATTCCCTGCATCATCAACAGGGCATCCATGCCGGCAACTACGCCGACCTGCCGTTGTTGGACATTGTGTTCGGTACGTTTAAAAATCCGCGCGGCTTCGCCGATCGAACCGGTTTTTATCCGGGTGCCTCGGCACGTCTATGGGATATGTTGCTGATGCGCGACGTCTCCGGTCAACAAATCCGGCCACGCGCTCAGGGCCGGATCAATGTGGGCTAATCCCCCCTTCCACTACCGCAACGATTACCGTTTAACCCGAGAAACAGCATGTCCACCGTTAACGATCATTATGCCCTGCACCTAGCCCCGATATATGTTTGGATGGCCGGCGGCGCCCAAGCCGCGCTACAAGCGGGTAGCGACGACATCGCCTCGCTGTCCGCCCTGTTGCCGCGCACCGGCCGCGTCGTCGATCTGGGAGCGGGATTCGGCATGCACAGCATTCCTTTGGCCCAAGCCGGCTTTCGGGTTACTGCGCTGGATACCTCGAAGTTACTGCTGGAAACGCTGAGCCAACTGCGCGGCGATTTGCCGATTTTAACCGTCAACGACGATTTATTGAATTTTCGAAATTACATAGCCGAGCCGCCGGCGGCGGTATTTTGCCTGGGCGACACGCTCACCCATCTGCCGTCGACGACCGCCGTACAAACGTTGTGCGAACAGCTTGCCGTAGCACTAGCGGAAAACGGGGTTTTCGTGGCTAGCTTTAGAGACTATTCCCTGCCGTTAACGGGCGAGCGGCGTTTCATTCCGGTTCGTAGCGACGCCGATCGCATCCTGACCTGTTTTTTGGAATATCAGCCGGAAACGGTATGGGTGCACGATATTCTGCACGAACGCCGGGATGATCACTGGCATACCCGGGTCAGCCATTATCCTAAACTAAGGCTGGCACCCGGGCAATTGGGCAAGTGGCTGAAAGCCAAGGGTTTTGCGGTAACCTTCGCCCCAGGCCCGCGCGGCATGCAACAGCTAACGGCTAAACGCCTGCCATAGCCCGCGGATCAAGCACGCATTCGGCTTGCGCCGCTACCGGCGGCGAGACTCGCCGAGCCGGTCCAGCCAAGCAATCCGCCCGCAGACTAATCGCAGCATTTGCTTTGCCTGAACGTTAAGAATTCGTTGCGTGTGTATGTCGGGCCCGAATGACCAGGCCTACGGCCCGTTCAAAAATTATTGCTCTAGCGTAACAAAGGCCAGTTTGGAGATGCCCGCGTGCTGAGCGGCTGCCATGACTTCGGCCACCTTGCCGTAGGTTACCGCTTGGTCGGCGTAAATATGCACAGTTAACTCGGAATTGGCTGCCAATTCTTTCTGCAACGCTGCTTCCAGTTCGGGCAAGTTGGCTACAACCGCCTTGTTGAGGGTGATGCCGCCTTGAGCATCTATACCGAGCTGCATAGGTTGCTTGTCGATATCCGGCGTGGTGGATTCGGTCTTGGGCAGCGCCACGTTCACCGATTGCGTCAATAACGGAGCGGTAACCAGTAAAATAATCACCAACACCAACATCACGTCAACCAGTGGCGTAACGTTAATCTCGCTTACCGCTTCGTCGTCATCCGATTGTGTTTTGAATCCCATAAACGTTGCTTACTCCTTGTTGTTCCCGTTGCCGAAAGCGATATGCAAGAAACCGTCGACGAAATGTTCGAGCGAAGCCCGATGATGTTTGGCGCGGCGGATGAAAAAGTTATAGGCCAATACTGCCGGAACTGCAACTGCGATACCGATAGCGGTTGCCACCAAGGCATCGCCGATAGGGCCGGCCACCACGTCAAGACTGGCCGAACCGCTAGCACTGATGTCGTGCAAAGCATGCATGATACCCAACACGGTGCCGAATAAACCGACGAACGGCGCCGTGCTGCCAATGCTGGCCAACATGGTCAAGCCGCTTTCCATCTGCCTTTGTTCTTGCTCGGTTTGCTTACGCAGGGCTTGTTCCAGCAAATCCTGCGGCGCGCCGCGGAATTTTAACGCGGCAGCGGCAACCGGATCGCGCCATTCACTCAGCCAGGAAAAACCGCAAGACGCTATCCTCGCTTTGGGGCCGCGCTGAGTTTCGGCAGGCAATTGTTCGGCTGCTTTCAGGTCTACCGCATCCCAAAACGCGCTGCTGAAGCGCTTGTTGTATTGAGTATTCCTGGCGAATTGCCAAGTCTTAAAGAATATCAAGGTCCAAGTGATCAACGAGAACACCAGCAATGTGTACAGAGTGCCATCGATGATGAAGGCAGGTGCAACATGAAAAGGCATTAAAACTCTCTCCTAAGTAATTTCTATAAAAAAATGCCGGCTAATTCTGTCTGATTCGGCCGCACAAGCTTGCAAATACGGTTCTTTGCAAGCTTAACAAAATCAAAATTTCCAAATGCTGATTTTGGCCGCGCCTCCCTGCCGGCGGAAACGATTGCGCCGACATAACCTCAGTCGCGCAACGTAAAGCTGATAGGCACGATGACCGAACTTGCTACCGGGGTTTCGCCGCGTTTTGCCGGGATAAACCGCCATTTTTTTACAGCTTCCACGGCAGATTCGTCCAATATCTCGTGCCCGCTGGAGGTCTCTACGCTCACAGCATCGCTGGTTCCGTCCGCCGAAACCTGCACTCTGAGCAACACTTTGCCTTGCCAGCCGCGGCTTTTAGCTATCGGCGGATAGTATGGTTTGGGATTGTGGGCATAGTTGGCCCGGTAGTTCGCCTCGGTAAAAGTCGGCTGACTACTCGATGGCGCACTAGTGTTGGTGCTACTAGTCGCCGGACTATTACTGGCGCTACTAGTGGTTGCAGGCTCCGCCGGGGCGGCAACCGGTTCGGCCGCGGGTTGCGGTGCAAAATCGGCCGGCTTTTGTACAACAGGCGGCGGTTTTTTTACCGGCGGCTTAGGCAGCGTTTTTTTCGGCGGGGTAGGCTGCTTTGCTGCAGGCGGTGGCGGCGCAGGCTTTGGCGGAGCCACTTGGGGTTGGGGGGCCGGGATGACGACCATGGATACTTCCATGACTAACGGCTTGGCTTCCGTCAGCGTTTCGACGGGTTTATACAGCCAGGTCAATAACAATACATGCACCAGCCCCACCAACAAGGTCAGCAGAACCCACATATTCCTGGGACGTTCCTCGCCGCGCAAAAACGCGTGAAAACGGGATTTCCCGACAATCTCGGAAGGACTGCCGCCCAATGTCAACGTGGCGGGGCCGGACAAGCCGTCGTCCCTGCCATTGAGAAAAAACATATCAATCATGTAAGAAACGGATGGAAACGATTCTCATTTTACGGGATAAACCCATCGACTGTCAGGTTTAAAAAACATCTCTTTACAATTTCCTAATTCGAACAAAATGCCGCGGCATTTTTTATCCATAGCCGCCGATAAATTCGCGGTAAAAATTGCTGCCTGTGGCATAATTTCCACAACTGTCTCATTTTTGCAGATACCGTATGCCCGCAAGTTTTCCTGACTCGGCCAAATTGCCGCTAACCGGCTTGGCCTATAGCGCAATCGGTGTGGTATTTGCCGATATTGGCACCAGCCCTCTTTACGCGCTGAAAGAGGTATTCGCCGATAGCAATTTACCGGCAGACCCTCAACACATATTGGGGGTGCTCTCGTTGATCTTTTGGGCCTTGGTGCTGGTGGTCACCAGCAAATACACGATTTTCATCATGCGGGCCAACAACAAAGGCGAAGGTGGCATTATGGCCTTGATGGCCTTGGCCTCGCAAGCTTGCAAAACCAACCCGGAACGCAAGAAGCTGGTCGTCACGCTGGGGCTGCTGGGCGCGTCCTTATTTTACGGCGACAGCATCATCACCCCGGCGATATCCGTACTCGGTGCGATGGAAGGCATTAGCGTCATTTCACCGAAACGGGAGAATTTGATTGTCCCCCTATCCCTGTTGCTTATTGCCGGTTTGTTTATTCTGCAACTCAAGGCCAACCGGCAAATCAGCCGTTATTTCCCTCCCGTCATGCTAGTCTGGTTTTCGACCCTGGCATTTCTAGGCGTCGCCAATATCGTTCATCACCCCGAAGTCTTAGCCGCCTTGAATCCCAGCTATGCGGTACGTTTAATCCTGGAAACCGGCTGGACCAGCTTTGTGATTATGAGCGCTATTGTGCTGGTGATTACCGGCGCGGAGACCTTGTATGCGGACATGGGGCAATTCGGCTTGAAGCCGATACGGCTGGCTTGGTTCGGCCTGGTTTTTCCGGCGTTATTACTGAACTATTTCGGCCAGGGCGCATTGCTACTGGACAATCCCGGCGCGGCAAGCCACCCCTTTTATCTGCTAGCCCCGGCTTGGGCGCGCTATCCCTTGCTCGGCTTGGCGGCATGCGCCGCGTTAATCACCTCGCAAGCCGTCATTTCCGGCGCTTTTTACGTGACCCGACAAGCCGTGCAGCTGGGCTATTGCCCGCGCATGGAAATTTTCCATCCGTCCCGCAACAATGCCGGGCAGATCTACATTCCATCGGTCAATTGGTTATTGATGGCCTCGGTCGTCATCGTCATTCTAAGCTTCAAAACCTCGTCGGCTCTGGCATCGGCTTACGGCATCGCCGTAACCGGAACGATGATAGTCGACACGGTACTGGCTTATACGGTTTTTCAGATCTTATGGCAGTGGGGCAAATTCAGCAGCATCGGCTTTATGTCGATCTTTTTACTGATAGACATGATCTTCCTGCTGTCCAACAGCTTGAAAATTCCGACCGGCGGCTGGTTATCGCTGGTAGTGGCTGCCGCACTGTACGCTTGCATGACCACTTGGATCATGGGCAAAGAAATGTTGGCCAAATATTTGGAAGAACGCCGGGTGTTATTCGAAGAATTGCAGCAGCAACTCAGCGAACACCCGCTGGCCAAAGTTCCGGGAACCGCAATCTACATGGCTCGCAGCTTGCACGGCGTACCGCAAGTCTTGTTGCACAATCTGGAACATAACCACGTGATGCACGCCAAAATGGTGGTATTAACCATAGTGACCAAAGAGGAACCCTACGTAGACGAAGCGCACCGCGTTAAAATTCGCGAATTCGGCGACAGCGGCCACTTTTACAGAGTGAAATTATATTTCGGTTTTCAGGAAGAACAGGATGTGCGGCGCGCCTTGCAACTCTGCTGCAACGAGGGGCTGGAAATCGACTCTAAAACCGTCTCGTTTTTCGTCGGTAGCGAACGGCTGTCTTTCCGGCGAAACAACCCAATGCCGGGCTGGCGCAGGTCGTTGTTCAAATTTTTAACCCACAATTCGGCCAGCCCTATCGCATTCTTCAGAATTCCGGTCGACAAGGTGATAGAACTGGGGATTCGCATCGAACTTTAGCCGTCGGCAAAACGGCTAAAGCCTTGCGCCCGCACGGGGTAGCGGGCTATCTCAATCTTTACGGTGGCGATGTTGCTGATTGCCGCCGTGATTTCCGAAACCTTCGCCGCCTCGTCTACGCCCGGCTCCGGCCCTATCGCCGCCGTTAGCCTGCCAGTCGCGCTCTAAGCCCGAACGGTCTTGCCGCCAGGAACGATTGCTGTTGCGCATGTTTTCCAAGGCATCCGCCGAGCCGAAATTTCCGGACCACTGCTTGCCGCCGCGGCCGCCTCCACCATTATGCTGATGACCATCGTGGCGATCCCTATCGCGTCCGCCGCCACGGTGCCCGTGCCAATCGTGATGCCCATGCCCCCCGCCGCCATAGCCGGGCACCACATAGGTTTCCCGGTATTGAATGACTCCACCGGGTTGGTAATAAGACGGGGAGTCATAATAACCGCCCCCACCGTAGCCGTAACTCGAATATCCCCGGTGATAGCCCGCAGGCGCACAGCCAACCACAGCTGAAGCCGCCAAAGTAAGCATCAATAGTGTTGTGGTTTTCATAACGACCTCTAGGCCCTGCCTGTTTTATCGAAACCGGATATTAGGATAGCGAATGCTCACTTAATCGACACTTAACTGGAAAGCGATGTGCAAAAACGTTTCAGGCCACGAAAAAATCTTGCGGTTCGGCGACCACCGGATTGACCAACGCACCTATGCCTTCGATTTCCACCCGCACGGTTTGCCCCGGCTTTAAATAACCGCGCGGTTTCATTTTTACCCCGACTCCGGCCGGCGTCCCGGTCGTTATCACGTCGCCCGGTTCCAGTGTCATCGCCTGGCTCAGATAGGCGATCAATTCGTAACCGTTGAAAATCATCTCGCCGGTATTGGCGTTTTGCCGCAACTCGCCGTCCACCCAGGTTTTCAAGTTTAATTGATGCGGATCGGCAATCTGGTCGCAGGTGACTATCCAGGGCCCCATCGGTCCATGAGTATCGAACGACTTACCCAGCGTCCAAGTCGGCGAACGGTGTTGCCAATCGCGGACGGTTACGTCGTTGCAGATCGTAAAACCGGCGATAACGCTAGGCGCGTCGCCGGCCGAAACGTTGCGGCAACGCCTGCCGATGACGATGCCTAATTCACCCTCGTAATCGACCTTATCGGAAACCGCCGGGCAATGAATCGCTGCCCCGGTACCGATCACGCAAGTACTTTGTTTGGTAAAAAAGGTCGGGTATTCCGGCTTTTCCAGCCCGGTTTCGCCCACGTGATCCGGGTAATTCAACCCTACTCCCAAAAACTTGCCCGGACGCAACACCGGCGCCAACAATTGCACCTCGGCTAACGGGTGCCTATTCTCCCCGGAATCGATCAGGGCCTGCAATGCCGTCAACGCCGGCCGGCCGGCTTGTAACAACTCCGGCATGGATCCTGCGCCGTCGACCGCCCCAGTCGCCGCAACCACGCTGTCGCCGACCACGGCACCGACCCAAATTCTAGCGCCGTAGGAATATGTCGCCAATTTCATCGTTTGCCTTTTCACCTATATTTAAATCGCCATTGTATCGTACCGGCGGCGCGCATCGCCGAAGCCGCAAGCCTATCCATGCCGCCGCCGACACTCAGCTAAAAATCGTTATTCGTAACCATCATCCAGGAGATAAAAATGTCAGATTCGTATTGGTTCAGAACAGGGGAAGCAACGGTATTTTCCAGCGAAGGGCAAGGTACCGACGCGATGCCGGAAATTTTAATCGGCGACGTAAAAGGCCCGGCCGGGCATGCCTTCGCCAACTTGATGGGACAAACCGCCGGACATACCCGCATGTTTGCGATTCGCGCCTGCAATCAACAGGTGCGTCCCGCAACCATTATGGTGCCTAAAGTGACCATCAAATCGTCGGACTACGTCAACCTACTCGGCGGCCCGGTCCAGTCGGCCGTGGCCGATGCGGTGATCGACAGCGTGGCCGAGGGCGTCATCCCTCGGCTGCAAGCCAACGAACTCTGCATCATCGCGATGCTCTGGATAGACCCTTCCTGCGCCGGCAATCCCGACTTGGACCGCAAAGACTTATACCGCACCAATTACGAAGCGATGAAACTGGCGATTCAACGCGCCATGAGCAATTCGCCCAGCATAGACGAGCTCATCGCCAACCGGCACAAAATTTTCCACGAAATGTACGACCCGGAGACCGGCGAATCCCAGTGGTAAATGCCTGATAAAGCGTGCAAAGCGCCTGACATTCTATTGCCAGGCGCCGGCCCGTTTCGCTCACAACCGGTATAAAGGCTCCAAGGTTTGCGGCGGCGGCGCGCGATCCGGCTGTTTGCCGTGCTGGGCAAAGGCCCGCTCCAAGGCGTGCGCGTCCCAATCGCCGGAATCGCCGGCGTACAAACACCGGTTTAGCTGCTTGATTTCGAGTTGGAGCGGTTGCGCGCAACAGCCGGCCAGCGCCGCCAAATTATCCACCCCGTACTGTTGCGCCCCCCACGCTAGCAACACATTTTTCGCCGCTTGGGGATCGTGTCGGCGGCAGGCATCGCGCAACGGTTTGGAAAAATCGAACAGCGGCGCCACCGGCCGCGCGCTTTCGACCACGGCTTTTGCCTGCCGCGATTTAACCACTATCCGGACCAGGGTAAGCAGCCAGCCCAAGCCTAAAAACCCGGACAACCAAGGCCAGTAACCGGCATCATTAGGAATTGCGGCTGTATTCGCAGCGGCAATCGGACTATCGGGCCGGGTCGAAGCGTCTTGGGCCAAGACTTCGGCCGGCCGGGTTTGACCGCCGTCCGCGGCAACCGCCTGTATCGTCACAGCCGGCAAGCTGGCGGTCTCGGCTTTTTGCGTACGGGTATTGAACCAAACCAGTTGTAGCGGCGGCAACGTGTAACTGCCGGGCTTGCCGGGAATGTATGCGATTTTTTCCTGCCGCACAGCCGTCAAACCGCCGCTGAGTTTATCTTCTTTCAACAAGGGTTGATCCGGATAGGTTTTGATCCCGTCAATACCGTTGGATTCCACCAATTCCGGTAACTGCCCGACCGTCGTCCCGTGCGCACTCAAGGTGATGGTACGGGTTAAAGGCTCGCCGACGTTAACGCTCAGACTTTGGTCCGACCAGACTTGGCTGAGGGTTAAACTGTCCGCCGTCAGCCAGGCCGAACCTTGGTAGGTTTGCGGCACGGGTTGTACGTCCAGGACGATAGCATCGGAGCTCACTCTCCGGGTTTCGGTTGGCGCTCTATTAAAAAAGCCGTTAAAACGCGGTTGCCTGCCGCCCAATACTTCCGCGTTCAAGACTAAAGCCGGTATGGTTAATTTACCGGACTGTTGCGGAAAAATCGCATATTGCCGCTCGGTGACCGTGTAGTCCACGCCGTTTATCGGCGTCGAATAAGTACTGTCGTCTCCGAGCTTTTCCACCAAGGCGTCGTTCAAATCCGGCTCGGTTAAACTGGCCTGCGCAACTTGTACCCTGCGAAAAAATTTTACGCTAACCAGCACTTGCGATTGAACGTAAGGTGCCTGCGGAGTGGCTTGAACTTGTAAAAACAGATCCTCGCCGGCATTGTCGGCAGCCTGCGCTTGCGGGGAATCCGTCACGCTTACGCTTACGGTTTGGCTCAGATCGGCCCCAAAGGCTATCGGCGGTATCGTCAAGTCTCCGGCCCGCTTGGCCATCACGTCGAGTATCCATTGCTCTTCCCGGCTACTCTTGCCGTTGATCCACGACATATTGCTGCTGCGTTGCTGATTCAATATATCGAAATCCCGCTCCAACGGGGAGAAGTCCGGACTACCGTCCACCTGCGCCACAGCCTTGAACACGATGCGAAACGATTCGTTCAGACTGACCGGATTGCGATCCACATTCACGCGGATTTCCGCCGCAAACACCCCATTACCGATCAAGACAAACGCGCCTGCCAACCAGAAAAAACGCCATTTTTTCATCTTAGAAGCCACCGATGCTTTTATGGAAACCGTTACCCTAAACCTTCCGCCGCACCTGACCGTTGCGGCGCAAAAGCTATCCCTAGCGTGCAAACGGCGCTACTGCCATCCCCCGCCCAGCGCTTTGTACAAATTGATCCCGGCAACGTGCCGTTGCTTGGTCGCGTTGATTAACTCCAAGTTGGAGCGCAACGCGCTTTGTTGCGCGTAAAGCACCTCCAGATAGGTCGCTTTGGCGGCTTTATACAATTCGTTGGATACCTCGACCGAATGCCTTAAGGCATCGCTTTGCTGCCGTTTCAGTGCGCTGACTTGTTGCAGGTTTTTTAAGTTGGACAACTGATTCGCCACTTCGACGTAAGCGTTCAGTATGGTCTTCTGGTAATTGTACATCGCAGTCAACTGCGTCGCTTTGGCGGTGTTGAAGCGTGCTTCCAAGGCATTTTTGTTGACCAAGGGGGTGATCAATTGGCCGAATACCGAATAAGCCAAAGAAGCCGGGGATTGAAACAAAAATTCCGGATCGAAGGCTTGAAAACCGAAAGTGGCGGTAATGTTGACGTTGGGATAAAACGCGGCCTTAGCGGCTTGCAGATCGAACTGGCTAGCCTGTATGTCGAATTCCGCCGCCCGGATGTCCGGCCGGTTTTCCAGCAATTGCGACGGCACCCCGGCCGCAAGTCTGTGGTTGGGTTCGACGAAGAACACCTCTTTGCTACGCGGGATAGGTTGAGGATAACGGCCCAACAGAAAATTGATTTTGTTTTCTATTTCGGTGATGTGCTGCAAGGCGTTTTTTTCCGACACCTGGGTATTCAACACTTCCGCTTGAAATTGCTGTACCGCCAGTTCATTGGCGCGCCCGGCTTCTTTTTGCCATTTGATGACGTCTAAGGCTTCCTGTTCTTTACGTATCGTCGCCCGGATAATATCCAACTCGTGATCCAACGCCAGCAACTCGTTGTAATAGATCGCCACGTCCGCAACCAGATTGGAGATGACGAAATTTGCCGCGTCTATGCTGGACAAATAGCTGGAAGCCGCGGCGCTGCGTTGATTGCGCAGCTTTCCCCACACGTCGATTTCCCAAGACGATTGCAAGCCGACGAAAATGTCCGGCAACACCTCCGGCACGGTATTGCCGGGAGTTATATCGGTGGTAGCATTACCGGCCCCGTCCATGGTGTATTGGCCGAATTTACGCATACCGCCGCCGATAGCCAAATCGACTTTCGGCAACAAGGCCGCATTGGCCAATTTGACGCTGGAGCGCGAGGCTTCGATGCGCTGCAACGCCATTTGCAGATCCGGATTATTGGAGACTGCGGCATCGATCAAGACTATCAATTGCGGATCGGAAAAATAATCGCGCCAATCGATTTCCGCCGGGCGAACGCTGCTGCCGGCATCTTTATACCCGCTGAATTCGGCCGGCAATTCCGGTTTTTGAATGGACAATTCTGTGTCCAACTGGCTGCATGCACCGGCGGTTAACGCCAGGCAGGCCGCCGCTATAAAACGTTTTGGTTTCTGCAACATGGAAATTAAATCGTTTCGGTAAAGGGGGCTTCTTCTTTCTTGCCCTGAGGGTAGCGTCTGTCCGCGATACTCGCGAATGTCACGTACAGGCCGGGAATCACGACGACGCCGAAAATGGTGCCGAAAATCATGCCGCCGGCCGCAGCCGAACCTATGGTGTTGTTGCCGATTTCGCCGGCTCCCGATGCGAACATCAGCGGAATCAAACCGGCGACGAAGGCAAACGAAGTCATCAGAATCGGCCTTAAGCGTAAAACCCCAGCCTCTATGGCCGCTTCATACGGGTTTTTGCCTTGTTTATGCTTCAGGGCGGCGAACTCGATAATCAAAATCGCGTTTTTACCCAAAATGCCGATCAGCATGATCATGGCGATTTGCGCGTAGATATTGTTTTCCAGACCCATCAGCAGTAAAAAAAACAACGCGCCGAACACGCCTATCGGCAACGACAACAGCACCGCGAAAGGCAGCAAAAAACTTTCGTATTGCGCAGCCAGCAACAAATAAACAAACAACAAACAAATCATAAAGATGTATATCGCTTGGTGGCCGGCGTTGGCCTGATCGCGCGACGAACCGGCCCAATCGTAGCCGTAACCCTTGGGCAATTTTTGCGCCGCGACAGCCTTGATCGCCGCCAATGCCTGGCCGCTGCTATATCCCAAAGCCGGTTGGCCGTTGACCAAGGCCGAGGTGTACATGTTGTAGCGGGTGATTTGCTCGGGGCCGTAAACTTTTTCCACGCTTAAAAACGAGGAAAACGGCACCATGTGGCCGGCATCGTTTTTGATGTACAACTCCATCAAATCTTCCGGTTGAGCGCGGTATTCCGGCAAGGCTTGCACCATTACTTTATACAATTGGCCGAAGCGAATGAAATTGGTGGCGTATTCGCTGCCTATCAAGGTTTGCAGCGTGCTCATGGCATTGTCCGCCGTCACGCCGATTTTGGCGGCCTTGTCGCCGTCGATATGTAAAACGAATTGCGGAAAAGCGGCATTGAAAGTAGTAAATGCATTGCTGATTTCCGGCCTTTTATTCAACTCTTCCACAAAGGCGTCGGCGACTTTCTGCAGCTTGCCCAGATCGTCGGAACCGGTTTTGTCCAACAAGCGCATTTCGAAACCGCTGGAATTACCGTAGCCCGGCACCGGCGGCGGCGTGAAAAACTCCACACTGGCGTCTTTGATGTAACGGGTTTTTTCTTCCAACGACTTGATGATGTCTTTATCGGATGCTTGCCGCTCCTCCCAATTTTTAAGGCTGATCAGATTCATGCCGTACACGGCACCTGTGCCTTCCGACAAAATGCTATAGCCCGCCAAACTGGAAACCGACTCGACTTCGGTCAACTCCGCCGCCACTTTGCGCACCTCGTTGGATACTTTCTCGGTCCGCTCTAACGTCGCACCGGACGGGGTAGTGATATTGGCGTAAATCGTACCCTGGTCTTCTTCCGGAATAAAACCCGACGGCACCGTGGAGCCAATCAAGCCGGCACCTAGCGAAAACACCAGCAAAAATGCGAAGGTCACCAGAGTCCGGTTGCCGATCCAGGAAATAATGCGTTTGTACCGCGCCGACAAGCCGTCGTACCAACGGTTGAAACCGCCGAAAAACGTTTGCATCCGCGAGGCTTCCCGGCTGTTATGGTCGTGCAAGTTTTGCAAAAACATCGCGCACAAAGCCGGTGTCAAGGTCAAAGCGGTGACCCCCGACAGCACAATTGAAATTGCCATGGTCAACGAAAATTGCCGGTAAAACACCCCTTCCGGCCCCTCCATGAACGAAACCGGTATAAACACCGCCGACATGACCAGGGTAATAGCCACAATCGCACCGCTGATTTCCCGCATCGCGGCTTCCGTAGCGCGTTTGGGCCCCATGTGCGCGTGCTCCATTTTGGCGTGTACCGCCTCCACCACCACGATGGCGTTATCCACCACGATGCCGATCGCCAGCACCAGGGCGAACAAGGTGATCAGATTCAGCGAAAAACCCAGTAATTGCATGAAGAAAAAGGTACCTATCAAGGAAACCGGCACGGCGATAATCGGAATCACGGTGGAACGCAAGTCCTGCAAAAAGATGAACACTACCAGCGCAACCAACACGAACGCTTCGAACAAGGTTTTCAGTACTTCGTGTATCGACGCGTCTAAAAATTTGGACACGTCGTAGCTGACGTTGTAATCCATACCCGGCGGAAACGAGTTGGCTTTAATGGTCGCCATGGTGTTCTTGATGTTCTCGATCACCTCTTTGGCATTGCTGCCGGGCCGCTGTTTCAGCAAAATTGCGGCGGACGGCCTGCCGTTTTCTTTGGACAACACGTTGTAATCCTTGGAATCGAATTCAATGTCGGCAACGTCTTTCAAGCGGACGATTTCGCCGCTATCGCTGCCGGACAACACGATGTTTTCGTAACCTTCCTGGGTATTGTATTTGCCGGTATAACGCAACACGTATTGCAGGGCCTGCGCCTCTTTGCCGGAGCTTTCGCCTATCTTGCCCGGTGCCGCCTCGACGTTTTGCTCTTTCAATTTGTCGACGATTTCGTTGGCCGAAATGTTGTACATCACCAATTTGTCCGGCTTCAGCCATACCCGCATCGCATATTCGCGGGAGCCCAAAATTTCCGCGAAACCCACGCCTTCTATGCGCTTCAGCTCCTTGAGCACGTTGATATCGGTGAAATTGAACAGAAATTTTTCGTCTATGCCGGGATCGGTGCTGAGGATATTGATGTATAGCAGCATGGCGTTTTGCACCTTCTCGACGATCACCCCGGCCTTGATCGCCTCGGCCGGAAGTTCGTCCATGGCCGACGATACCCGGTTCTGTACGTTAACCGCCGCCACGTCCGGATTGGTCCCCGGTTTAAATACGATGCTAATCAAACCACTGCCATCGTTGCCGGCCACGGACGACATGTAACTCATGCCGGGTACGCCGTTGATCACCCGTTCTAACGGGGTAATCACCGCTTTGACCACCACTTCCGCATTCGCACCGGTAAACTTGGTAGTCACCGTGACTTCCGGCGGCGCAATATCCGGAAATTGGGTGATCGGCATTTGTAGCAATGAGAGTAGTCCGATCAAGGTTATCAACACCGAAATGACGATGGACAGGACCGGACGATGGATGAATTTAGAGGTCATGGGCTTGACTCCGTTTATTCGGCTTTGCCGTCCATAGGCATAACCGCCGCCAGATCGACATAAACCGGTTCGATTGCGGCCCCGTCTTTGGCGGTTTCTACACCTTCGAAAATTAATTTTTCGTCTTTGCTTAAACCGGACTCCACCGCATAAAAATCGGTAAACCGCATTTTAGGCACGATATTGCGCTGTTTTAACACGTTATTTTTATCTACCGTGAATACATAGGTTTTATCCTGAATTTCGAATGTAGATTTTTGCGGAATAATCAGCGCATTTTCCAGCTGCTTTTCTACGATAATTTTTCCGTTTGCCCCGTGTTTCAATATGGCGTCCGGATTGGGAAATCGAGCCCGAAATGCAATGTTTCCTGTTTCTTTATCGAACTCGCTTTCTATTACCTCGATTTTACCTTTGTAAGGATAAACTTCGTTATTAACAAGCCTTAAACTCACCGTTTTTATTTCCTTCTCACCACTGGAAATATAATTGAGATAATCGATTTCCGATAAATTAAAGTAGGCAAAAATCTCGTGATTATCGGAAATCGAGGTCAACATATCGCCTTCTTCAACTAGACTGCCCATTTTGTGTGGTATGCGGTTGATAATGCCATCGTAAGGCGCCTTGATCTGCGCATACGACAAATGCAAAGCCACTTGCTCTTTATGCGCCACGGCTTCTTCCACCTTGGCCTTCAAGGCATTTACCCTGGCCTGCAATACATCCAATTCCGCCTTGGAGACGATGTTTTTTTCCTGCAAATGCCTGACGTTACCGAATTCGACTTCCGCCGCCTTCAGGTCGGCTAACGCCGCTTTGTAATCGGCTTCGGCTTTTTGCAGTTCCTTTTCGAACTCCAAGTAATTCAGCGTGAATAATAATTGGCCTTTTTTGACGATCTGGCCTTCGTCCACGTAATTCTTTTCGATGAAACCTTTGATCTTGCTGCGAACTTCCACATAGCGCACCGATTGTATTTCGGCGACATATTCGCTGATATAAACCGTATCCTTCACCAACGGAGTAATCACCTGATAAGTTTCTAGTTTAAGCTTATGCTCTTGCTGCTGGCCGCAGGCCTGAACCAAAATAGCGCTAGAAATAAACAATATTTGCTGATAGTTCATATTAAATCGCGATCTGTACGAATTATATTTCGGCAGGTGCAATAGCCGGATACGGCGCTAAAACAAAACCGTAACTAATTCTATCGTTAAATAAAGGCATACCCGGTCATTAATCGGATACTAATAAATGACAGAGTGCAGTAAATCGCTCAAAAGCATGCGAACTTTACGGGCTTGCAGAGCCGTTGCAAGCGCGAGAAACCGCTTCGCTTCCGGCTTCGGCCTAAGCCGCCATGCACTCGATCGAACTGGCTCCCCATCCGGGTTCACCAATCCGGGCCGGAATACCCGGGCGGGTCGCGCTGTCCGTATTGAAACTTGAATTTTCGCCTTAACAATCCGGTCGGATCGTCCGGAATGCGTTTTAACAGCTGTTGATTGGCACGAGTCGCTTCGTCTTCGTCGCTGGCTAACGCCTGTTTTTGTCCCGAATGCCGGACTTGGTCGGGCTTAGGATTATTGGTAGGCCGCCGCGCGTCGTCCGGCAAATCCGACGACTCTTCCCGCTCAGGCTTTTTGTCCTCATCGAATTTCGCTGGATTTTCATCCGAACTCGAATTAGCAGCTTGGGCATTTAGTTCCGAGACTGCGGATTGGGGGGACGCCTGTTGGGCCTCGGCCGGTTTCGGCAGCGCGTCGGACTCTTGCCGAGAATTTTCAGCCGAAGCGCCCTCTTGTTGCCTGGAATGCGAGTCCGACGACGGCTGATCTTTCTGATCTTTCTGATCTTTCTGATCTTTCTGATCTTGCTGATCTTGCTGATCTTGCTGATTTTGTTGGTTTTGCGCTTGTTGCTGCTGCAACTGCCGTTCGACCAGTTGCTTGTTGTATTTTGCGTCGGCGTGATTGGGGTCGTGCTGCAAGGCCTGCTCGTAGGCTGTTAGCGCATCCTGCAACCGCCCGGCTTTTGCCAATGCATTAGCGCGATTGTATAGACCGTCGGCAGTTTGGACATCCTTCAGGGTATCGGCAGCCGCTTGGTACTGCCCTGCCCGATAGTGGGCCGCCGCGCGCCATTCGGGATCGGTGAAGGTCTCGGCCGCTTGCGCATACGCTTGCCGGTCGAAGGCCTGTTGCGCTTGCTGGTCCGACGTCCGCCAAAAATCCGGCCAATCCCAAGCCATCGCCGGTTTAGGCAAGGGCAGCAGAACGGCAAACGCCAAAAGCAACACACCTTTTCTGAACTGTACAGCCGCCCACGCCAAAACCGGCAGCAATAACCAAGGGCCTTTGTCGTCCCATTGCTGCAACTGCAAATCGGCTTGCGGCCCCCGCCCATCTTCGAGCGGACGATTAAACAAACGACTTAGCCGTTCCACGTCGGCGTCGTCGGCGGTGGCGGCCTGAAACACTCCGCCGCCTGCCGCCGCCAGTACCGCCAACTGATCGGTATCGGTTTTTGCGATCACGATATTGCCGCCGGCGTCTTTCAAAAAACCTCCACCGGATAACGGGATAGGTGCACCTTCCGGGCTGCCCAACGCCAGAACCGATACCGGGTAGGTGGCGGCTAACTCACGCGCTGCGGCAACGCTGTCGGCTTCCACGCCGTCGGTGGCCAATAAAATATTGCCTTGCGTCAAACCGGCTTGGCGCAACAAATCCGCACTACGCTGCAAGGCTATCCGGGTATTGCTGCCGGGACTGGGCATAATCCCGGTCGTCAACGCTTCCAGTTGACTGTTGATAGTCGCCGTATCGGTCGTCAGCGGCGTCACGGTAAAAGCGTCGCCGCTATAAACTAATAGCGCGGTTTGCCCGTCTTTACGTTGTTGCAATATATCCGCTATTTTGTATCGGGCCCTGCTCAGACGGCTGGGCTTTAAGTCGCCGGCGTCCATGGATTTGGATAAATCCAGCGCAATCACCAATGCGGAATCGTTACGAAACGCCGGCCCGGCTAAACGCTGCCAAGTCGGCCCGGCCAAGGCCAATACCGTCAACAACACCGCTACGCCATGCGGCAGCCAAGCCGCCGCATGGCGTAGCTGCGGTTGTTGCCGCAAAATGTAAGGCAAGAGTTCCGGGTCGCAAACCTGTAACCAGTCGCCGCGCCGCAACGGCCGAATACACAAGGCAAACAGCAACGCGGCCGCCGGCACTAAAGCCAGCAACCACCAGGGACGCAGAAAATGAAACTCGCTCGCCATCAAGCCGTCCTCAAGCGCAGCCACACCAAGCCCGCGACCAAACAGGCTGCGGCGGCCAACGGCCAATAGAACAAATCGGTGCGAGGCCGAAAAAATTGTTTGTCTTTTTCCACCGGCTCCAATTGATCCAATAAGCTGTATATCTGCTCCAATTCCTCGGTATTTCTAGCCCGAAAATAGCGTCCGCCGGTGGTGTTGGCGATAGCTTGCAAGGTCTTTTCGTCCAAATCGGCGGACGGGTTGACCCGCCGGGTCCCGAACAGACTGCGGACCAGCATTTCGTCGGCGCCTATGCCGACGGTATAAATTTTCAGATGGTGCCGGGCGGCAATTTCCGCGGCTTTCAGCGGCGTCAATTCGCCGGCGGTGTTGGCGCCGTCGGTCAGCAATATCAACACGCGGCTTTCGCTTTTTTCGTTTTCCAGCCGCTTGACCGCCAAACCGATCGCGTCGCCTATGGAGGTTTGCGGATCGTCTTCGGTAATGCCGATGAACGCTTCGTTCAACAAGGTTTCCACGGTTTTGCGGTCGAAGGTCAACGGCACGTGCAAATAGGCCCTGGTGCCGAACAAGACCAAGCCTATCCTATCGCCTACCCGGCGCTGCACGAAATCGCTGACGACGTATTTGGTCGCCGTCAATCTATCGTAGCGCTTATCGTTGATGACAAAATCCTTTTCTTCCATGCTGCCGGACACGTCGACTGCCAGCATCAAATCCCGTCCGCTGACGGCCAGCTCCAGCGGCTCGCCCAGCCATTGCGGCCGGGTAGCGGCTACCACCAAGCATATCCAGGCCATAACCGCCAAGCGCCAAGGCCAGGTTTGCACATTAACCACGTAACGCGGCACCCGGCTAGGCAAATCATCCAAAAACGGTACGATCAGGGCTGCCTGCTCGGCTTGCGGTTTCGGCGGCAACCACCAGCGCAGCAGCAACGGCAACGGCATCACGGCAAGTAACCACGGCCATTGAAAATTGATCATCCTTGTTTTCCCTGCTGCTTCAGCCAGCGTTCACACAAATCGAACAAAGCCGCCACGTCCACGTCCGCTAATTCCGGCCGGTAATGGGCGTCGGCCAGGCAGCGCCCCAATCCACGACTGAAAGGTGCATCCGGCAAAGAGCGGTCCAAATAGTTCAGCCATGCTTCCCCGCGCAAGCTGGCGACTTGTTCTCTTGCCCGGCCGGAAATAGCCACCCGGCGCAACAATTCGGATAAGGCGGAGACGATCGTTCGGCTATCTCCGCCTTGTGCGCGCAAGTCGTTTAATACGCGTTGAGCTTCCTTATAAACGGGCAGCCGGCGTAAACGTCTAAACCAACGCACGCCGGCCCACACAGCCAGCCCAAGCGCCAATGCGACTAACCACCAGCCGGGAGCCGGCGGCCACCAGCCGATGGTTTGCGGTAAATGAATGTCTTTTAAAGGTAGCTGATCCATGTTTTCGACGATACCCGAACAGAGTCAATCCGCCGTCCGCAACCACAGGCGGCGACCCATTGAGGACAGGATATTGATTCGACAGTTCCCTATATGCGGTCGGCACTTCATCAGGCCATTATACCTATGTCTGTTCCGCCGGATAGCCCAAGCCTTGTCCAATGACACATGAGCCTGAGCGAGGTGCTGTATTTCCAGCGTGAGATGAGCCCGGAAGCGCAAAAGTTGGGATCATGGAGGCATGATCGTGACCATACAAACTCAAGGATTAAAAACACCGGACCAAGTGCAAGCCTTTGTTTCCGCAACCAAGCCATCGCGTTTACGCTGACGCAGGAGGCTCTTGATACCATTGCTTGCGCAAGTTGGCGGGAACGGTCATTAAAATCTGCCAACGGCGTTCCGCCCAGTGCCGGGAAATCACCAAGCCGACTTCATCGGCCAGAATTACACCGCGAGAAAGCGGATTCTTGCAAGCAAACGGTGCCGCCTCGACCTGGTGCGGATTAAGGTCTACTTGGGCATCGACCAAGGTGGACGCCAACGACTCCACGCTGTCGCCCGCCGAGCGACGAGTCAACAGCCATGCGTAGTATTGGGTTTGATAGCGGGTCAAACAGTGGATCACTTTCGGTTAAGCCCTTATGCTTGATTGGCGAATTAATGTCTTTACTATGAAAGTCATAGTGGGAGCGACGCCCTCGTCGCGACGAGGGCGTCGCTCCCACAGAAAAACTTTTATTTGCTGGGGTGAATGCCGCTTTTTCATGAACGTTAGGATCATTCAATGGCTTAAAACTATTCCGTCAACGATCGCCTTAATAGCAAGACAGACAAAGTAACCCGATAATTTTGCGATAACCCGGGTCAACTATCCGTAACCGTTGTTCGCCAACACTTCGTTTCCGCATCCAGCGCATGAAATTGAACAGTGTTTAGTAATAAGCAAAGATGATCCGCACTTTAGCTGCGAATAATCAGCTGCCTCCGGCTCTAAAATACTCTCCGCCCGGAATCCGTCGCACGGCACGCCAACCCGGACTTTGACAAGTGCAAATGGCATGTTAATTTCAGAATACACACTAAGACTTGGTAAGGGATAGTTACGGCGTTCGACATTAAGCCGCATACGCCAGCCGGATATGCTACGGTGGCGGAGCGGCACAGCAATTGCTGGATTTCAGCGTTAACCGTTTCCTGCCCACTTTACGCACCAATCGGGTGAATCATGGCCATCAGCGTATTCGACATCTTCAAAATCGGCATAGGCCCGTCCAGCTCGCACACCGTCGGGCCGATGCGGGCCGCCATGACCTTTGCCGGCAAATTGGCCGAGCAAGGCCAGCTAGAGCAAGTTGCCCGCTTGAAAGTGGAATTGTTCGGCTCCCTGGGCGCCACCGGCAAAGGCCACGGCACCGATAAAGCCGTCCTGTTGGGGTTGGAAGGCGAAACGCCGGATTTGATCGATCCGGAAATCATTCCGGCCCGGCTGGCGGCGATCCGAGAATCCGGCCATCTGCGCCTGCTGCAGCGCCGGCCCGTGCCGTTCAACGAAAAAACCGATTTGCTGTTTCAGCGTAAAGTCCTGCCGTTTCATTCCAACGGCATGCGCTTCACCGTGTACGATGTCGGCGGCGCCGAATTGCTGCAAAGCGATTACTACTCGGTCGGCGGCGGCTTCGTAGTCACAGGCGCGGCGGCAGCGCAGGACAAGCTGGACAACGACGACACCTGCCTACCCTACCCGTTCAAAACCGGCGACGCCTTGCTGAAACTGTGTAAAACTCACCGCCAGCCGATCAGCGAACTGATGCTGCGCAACGAAAAGGCCTGGCTGCCGGAAGCCGAAATCCGCGCCAAGTTGCTGCACATCTGGCAAGTGATGCAAGCCTGCGTCGAACGCGGCTTGCGCCAAGAAGGGGTGATGCCGGGCGGCATGAAGGTCAAACGCCGCGCCGCCAATCTGTATCGCCAGCTCAGCGGCGAAATTCCGCGGCAAACGCCCAATCTGCCGGTCGGCACCATGGAATGGGTCAACCTGTTCGCCTTGGCGGTCAGCGAAGAAAACGCCGCCGGCGGCCGGGTGGTGACCGCGCCGACCAACGGCGCCGCCGGCATCATCCCGGCGGTGTTGCATTATTACTGGCGCTTCTGTCCGGATGCCGACGCAGACGGCGTGATCCGCTTTTTGTTGACCGCCGCGGCGATTGCGATTTTGTACAAAGAAAACGCCTCGCTGTCCGGGGCCGAAGTCGGCTGCCAGGGCGAAGTCGGCGTGGCTTGCTCCATGGCCGCCGGCGCGCTGGCGGAAGTACTGGGCGGCAGCCCGGCGCAAGTGGAAAACGCCGCCGAAATCGGTATGGAACACAATTTGGGCCTGACCTGCGACCCGGTCGGCGGCCTGGTGCAGGTACCGTGCATAGAGCGCAACGCGATGGGCGCGGTAAAAGCCATCAATGCCGCCCGCATCGCCTTGCGCGGCGACGGCAGCCATTTCGTGTCGCTGGATAAAGTCATCAAGACCATGCGCGACACCGGCGCCGACATGAAAACCAAATATAAGGAGACTTCACGGGGTGGTTTGGCGGTGAATTTGATTGAATGTTGATCGGCCGGAGTGATTGCCATGCGTTAATCTTGACAGGAGCAGTTGCTTCAGTATGTTTAGCAAACCGAACCGGCACAGCCGTGCAAGCTTTCTCCAACCTTTCAATCCTGATCTTTCCATGCGAATTTTATTAGTCGAAGACGATGCGGCATTGGGCGACGGCCTTTCCCGCAGTCTTAGCGATTGGGGGTTCGACGTTACGCTGGCCGTGACCGGCACTTATGCGGGTAGTGCATTGTGTACCCAGCCTTACGACATGCTTATACTCGATTTGGGACTGCCGGACCTAGACGGACGCGAACTGTTGCGGCAGCTAAGAGCCCGCAAGTCGGCCATTCCGGTATTGATACTCACCGCCCGCGACGGCCTGAGCGACCGCATCGGCGGTTTGGAGCTGGGCGCCGACGATTATATGACCAAGCCCTTCGAATTGCGGGAGCTGGAGGCCAGAATCCGAGCCTTGCTGCGGCGCAGTCTCGGCGGCTACGGCCACGACATCGGCTACGGCCGCTTGCGCCTGGACACCCGTAATCTACAACTTAGCGTGGATGGCCTGCCTATGCTATTGCCGCCGCGGGAATACGGCGTGCTGGAAGCCTTGTTGTTAAACGCCGGGCACGTGGTGAGCAAGGATAGCATTGCCCAACGCCTTGCCGATCGTGCGGAAGAACTGGCGGACAACGCCATTGAAGTTTACGTGCATAGGCTACGCAAACGCCTTGTACCGCTGGGGATAGGCATAAGAACGGTGCGCGGACTCGGCTACCTTCTGGAGCAAAGCAAGGATGCGTAAACCGCAAAGCTTACGGGCCCAGCTGTTATTGCGCCTGACGGTGCCGTTGACTGTCGTCGTCATGCTGGATGCCGCGGTGTCATACTTCATCGCCCTGCATTATGCAGACCTGGTCTACGACCGCTGGTTATTGGATTCGGCCAAATCATTGGCTCAACAAGTCGAGGAGCAAAAAGACAAAACCAGTTTCGAATTGCCGCCCGATGCCGTCGAAGTCTTTCGCTGGGATGCCATGGATAAAACCTTTTTCAAAATCGAATCGGCGACGGGAGAGTTCGTATCCGGCGACAAGGGATTTCCCAGCTCGGCGCCGACCCTATTCACCAAGCAGGAACCTTTTTACTATGACGGGGAAATCCAGGGCCAAAGGGTTCGCATCGTTTCTGTACAGCCCCGCCGCGCCGCTGACGAATCAGGCGACGTGCTGGTCTCGGTCGCGGAAACGCTCAACAAACGCCGCAGCATGATGAATGAAATTCTATTTGCAGTGGTGTTGCCGCAAATTTTGTTGGTATTGATTACCGGTTTGCACATCTGGACCGGCATCAACCGCGGACTCCGGCCTTTAAACGACTTGGCCAAACTCATCGCCCAACGTTCCGCGAGAGACTTAAATCCCATTCCGGATGCCGGCGTGCCGCTGGAAGTCCGTTCGCTGACGCACACCATCAATGCTTTGCTGCACAGACTGAGCGCCAATCTGCAGAGCCAGCAGCGATTCATTGAAAATGCCGCCCATCAATTACGCACCCCGTTGGCCGGTTTGAAGGTGCACGCGGAACGGGCATTATTGACGGATAACATCGAAAGCATGAAGCCGGCCCTGACGCATATCAAGCACTCGGCGGACCGCGTCACTCATTTGAGCACGCAATTATTGGTGTTGGCCCGCTCCGAATCGATATTGCAAAGCGCGCGGGAATTTAAAGCGACGGACTTGGCCGAACTCGCTCGCAACTGTGCGATGGACTGGGTACCCAAGGCTTTAGAACGCACTATCGAATTGGGCTTTGACGCGCCGGCACAAATCGTCCGGGTAGCCGGCGATGCAACGCTGTTGCGAGAATTACTCAGCAATCTCTTGGATAACGCCATTGATTACGGCAAGCCGGGCGGGTATATCGGGGTAAAAATCCAGGCAACGCCGAAACCAAGCTTGATTGTCGAAGACGATGGCCCCGGTATTCAAGCAAACGAGCTGGACAAAATTTTCGAGCGCTTTTATCGCATCCCTGGCAGTCCCGGCGAAGGTTGCGGGCTGGGCTTGGCCATCGTCAAGGAAATCGCCGAACTGCACGCCGCGCGGATACAGATAGGCGCCGGCCACGGCGGCCGCGGCACCCGCATTGAAATCGGGTTTGAATCGCTAACCGAGACTTAAAATCGTCTCCGTCTTAGAGCCGCTACTGTGCCAAATTGCGCAGAGGCTGGTTATGAAGACTTGGCGATTAACAACATGCCCGACAGCCCGAGAAAAACCGAAAACAGGTGCTGATATTTGCTTTGGTCAATATTCAAATACAGCATGTCATCGGTCATGACGAAGACCAGCGAGGCGATCACGGCATAAATCGCTTCGTCGTATAAAGTAATTTCGATTTGCTGCCCGCTAAATAAAAACAAGGTCAGCAACTGCACAAGCGCAAAAGTGGCATAGGCGGAAGCTACTGTAACCCGTGCAGTATCTTTCGGGTAAGCTTTGTGGTGAACCAGTGCCGTCAACAACGAGCCGCCGAGATTACTCGCCCCATGGATGACCCCCATCATCACAAAGTAAGGCTTTTCGTATCTCATCAGCACATCTATCGCGCGAGCCGCACCGGCCGAAAAATCCTTTAGCGCGATAAACAGCAAAAACGCACCGATGAACAAACCGATGTTGATTCGGGCATGCGTGACGATGAACAGAAATAGCGCAATTGGCGGCAGGCTCAGCCAGAGGATGCGGCGATAAAAGCCAACATCAATATTGGCATGATGTTTGGCAATTTGCAGGCCGTTAATGACCAAGGAAATCGGCAGCAAGACCACCAAAGCATCGACAAAATCGTAGCCGAGCAACAGCAAAATCGGCGTACCGAACAATAAAACCCCCGCACCGAAAATCGATTGCACGATAGCCGTTGCCATCAGCGTGAGCAAGATGTCTGCTGACATTGAAATAATCTCCTCGCGTTAGACTTTGCTAACGATAGCGTAATCCTGAAGCAGGCATTGACCGGCAGCTGATAGCCCATTTCGCTTACAACCCATCTATCAACGGTTTACATCATACCTTCGCAGTCTTGGCTCGGATCGCAGCATTGCTGCTACGCCAATGCCGATGAGTATGCCCAGAGGCGGCTCCGGAATTGTATTGTTTGCGGTAACAGTGATACTCGCGTCGGTAACGGGGGGAAGAAAATTGACAAGCCCGGGGTCTTCAGGAATAAGTCCTTCCGTGAAAAAGAAATTTAGGTCATCGGCCAACAGGCTAACAACGCCCGTCCCCAGACCGACAGCTTTTAGGTGTAGGGTGCCCAGCAGAATATCACTTCCATAAATGGCGGGGCCGGTAAACAAATCACCGTTTGACGCACCGCGAATACCGTCGCTGTCACTTAATGGGGCAAGATATAAAGGATCATCTGCGAACAGCGCTCCGGGCGTAAACCCAACAAAATCAAACAGCCCGCCGGGATTTAGCGAGAGATCGAACCCGAAGCCTATGATGGCTTCCGCCGCATCAATATCCGCCGAAATTGCCACCTGTACCGTATTGCCGAGTAATATCGACGTGCTGGAGGGGGTTAAGTTGATGAACGCCGCACTTGCGGGTTGCATCAATACAAATCCGACCGGAAATAAAATTCCATAAATAATTGATTTTATTGACATGAAATGCTCCGTAGCTTGGTTGTAATGCGTTTAGCCGACTGAAGGGAGCGGCCAATACAGCGCCGCTCCGTGTCTATAAGTCACAGCTTGGATTTTTTGATCAGATCGCGAAGTATGCGCAAGTCATTGACGGTAACCCGTCCGTCGCCATCCAGATCAGCGTCCGGATTGTAGTTCGGGTCGCCGATCACACTACCCAGGCTTTGTTGGAACAGCGTTACATCCGCTTGATCCACTTTGCCGTCGCCGTTGATATCCCCCGCTATTTTGGCTACGTAACCTTCAAACTCACCGGCCTTATAATCCGAGGTCGCCGCCACGTCGGTAGCTACCAAATTGGTGCTAGTCCCGTACATCAACAGGCTCTTGACGAAATAAGGCCCGTCTCTACCGTTCTTGCCGATTCGGCTGCCGTCGAAGACAAAATCGATTTGGCTGTTGCCGGCATTCAAGAAAGCTCTCTTGGTGTAAAAACCTATCTCCGTACCGCGTGAATCGACCAACCGCGCACTCCATTCATAAGTACCGCTGTTTATCAGTTTCACGGCCACGCCGACTTGCAGTTGATTAAACAAACCGTTTCCGTCGGTATCGATACCCTGGTCGTCTGCAGCGCCGGTTAACGTAATGGCGGACACGTTCCGAGACGAATCGAAGTCGGTATACAGATACCCCTTGGTTTCTTGCGGCAGCGCCAGCCGGTCAATGACTGCCTGAGTCGATGGATCGCGGAGCGAAACCTCTATCCGATAAGGACCGTCTATTTGCTGGCCATAGATGTCGGGACCGGCAAAATTGAGGGTCAGCTGCCGGGTACCGGGTACGACGCTGATCAGTTGTTCGCCGAACACGGTTTTGCTTCCGGCCGCGTTACTAAGGGCGCCGGTCAACAGGAAGGTTCCTCCGCGGGAGAACGACGCCCCAAAGCTGACGGAGAGAGTGTCGTGCAGGCCATTGCCGTTGCTGTCTATGCCTTGGTCCGATTGAGCCCCGACCGGCTCGATCACCGACTCGAAAGCACCGGCTTGGTAGGCTTGCGTCGGAAAATCGAAGCTGGAAACGGTATGACCGTTGCCGTCCTGCAAGTACACCACGCCTTCGTACGGACCATCCTGCCCGGATCGTTTCAGTGGCAGACCGGGAAATACCAAGGATACGGTCTGCCGGTCGGCCGAGAGCGTAATCTCGGCACCGGCGTTGACCAAGGTTGCGCCGTTTTTGATCAGACTGCCTATCATGCGATAGTTGCCGGCGGCGCGGCCGGTTAAATCCACATTGGCGCGGATGCCTTCCAGCGTGCCGTCACTGTTCTCGTCAATTCCCTCGTCGCCTACCCCGGTGATGGTGGTCAGTAGCTCGCCAAAGGAACGATGGTCGTAAGCCGGGGTCTGCAGCGAAAGATGGATGTTGTTACCTCTCAACACCAGATCGTAAGGGCCGTCTTGCCCGGATTGATAAATCAGCTCCCCGGAAAAGATGATAGTTACCTTTTGGCTACCCGGAGCGTTTACCTGAAAAGTAACGCGGCTGGATAACTGCGATTCATAAGCCGGCCTGTTTGCCACCAAAATGCCGTTCTTCTCAAGCCGCCCGACTATCGTGTAACTACCTGCAGTCAGCACCTCTACGTCAACATCGGCAGCAATGCCTTCATAAATGCCGTCGCCATTGCTATCGAGCGTTCGGAAACTTGCCGTACCCGGAAGTTGCAGATCCGTGCTTGCCATCGCCAGGGTAGCCGGTGCCATCAACTTGGGAGCGGGAGAAGCCGGCAACGTGTATTCGTAGTCGCCCCAACCGTCATAATGGCCGCTGTAAAGGTCGTAGACCTTGGCTCCTTCCGTCGTGACATAGTACTCCCGCCCTCCGGCATCGTTCGCGGTTGCGCCGGTTAGGTTGAATGCGATGAATTGGGTTTTGTTGCCGTAGATTCCATCAAACGTGGCGTCGTAGTAATCCGGAAAAAACCATCCGCGCTTGACCAGGCTATGGCTGGAAAAGTAGTAGCGATCAAATGCTCCTCCACCGAGTGGTTTGGCGCTCCCTCGAAACGCCGGATCAAGCGAGGGCGAGCCGGTGGTTATGAAATGATTGTTGCCGGGTGCCGTTACTGGCGGCACAGGAGACATTCCGCTTATGCCGAGAGTGGCCGTCATGCCGGTCAGTACGTCGCTAAAAACATAGCAGTCCGAGTAGTTGCAGCTAATCGGATTAGCTACCAAGTTTTCCCAGCTGCATTTTGGTACGGCCCCGAAGTCATAGCCGTAACGCCAGTTAGCACCGCCAAAAGCGTAAACGCCATCCAGTACCGCCTTGATAATCGCCTCTTCGTCCGACTGGCCAGAAGCCCAATCGGTAGCCTTCTCGTACCAGCTCAAACGGGGCGGGTTGACACTCCCTAGCGGCGTTGCCTTAGTAACAAACAGTTTGCGGCTTGCGGTAAGGTTTTGTGTACCGTTGACGGTATAAGTGAAATCCACGGTGTAGCTTCCAACGTTGTCCGGCATTTTGACCGTGACATCTCCCTCGAAACCATTCCAGGCAGTAGAAGCGCTTGGCCCGCCTCCGCTGACGGTCCATTCGGCTTCGATTTCGGGTGGGTCGATACTGTTTTCGGGACAAGTTTTGAGTTTGGCCCGCAGTTTGGATTCGCCGCTAAACCAGCCGAACAGTCCGGAAGTCGCCGGCCCTGAAAACGGATAGTCGTCGATTGGCCCTATGGTCGTGTTTACGTTACAGGCCGCATCGAAATCCTGCTGGTAGATCGTATCGATAGTCGCAGCGCCGGTATTCCGCCGAATTTTGTTGCCGTCTATAACCTTGAGTTCCAGCGCTAGTTTAGGCCGTACCGGTATAACCAAGGCTACCCAGTCAATCGCAGCGCACCAGCGACCGCTACTCAAGGTGTCTACATGGATTTGGACTGTATTGATGACCGGCACCACATTGCCGCCACTAGCGGGCCGGGAAGGAAATTTCACTTTCCGAATGTCGATACTAAAACTATTCAGCTTCCAGATCCCATCATCGCCGGTCAGAAATCCCAAGCTTTGACCATTGAATAAGGCTTCATCCCGTTCCGGTGGAGGCGAACCGTTAACATCAATGTCGTACGCGGGCATGATGATGTCGACCGTCGCCGGAATAATGCCGGCGGAAACGAGCGGCGCGGGATTGACCAAATAACCGTTCGCGTCGACATCCCCCACAAATTTGTCTATGGCTATGTTGATAACTAGTGGGTGATTCGGGTCATTGTTGAAGGTACAGCCAGTGTCCAATCCTGCCCCGCCATCAGTAAAAAAAACATCTTGAGAAGGCGGGTCGAAAGGCGAAGTTCTTGGTCCCAGAACGCTACGCGACAAAACTCGAGGGGCTTTAGGCAGCGAAAGTCTGTCGTCTCCGTCCTGCCCGGCCGCGAATGCCGCCGGCACCAGCAACAACACCAAAAGTGTGCCTAACGGCATCAATATTCTCGCCACAAGATATGGCCTGCGATAATCTCGACGGATTTGCATAACTACTCCGTAGGTAAAAAAGTTTTCAGTACATTTGCACTTCGGATCAATGAAATTATTAGCAACCCTAGTTGATGAGTAAGTATTTAGAAACAAAGATTAGTTACCGAATTCATTCCCCCGAGACCAATCAAACACTCACCTTTAGTTGCCCGGAACCGAAAGATTCGGCTTGTTCTGCGATTAAAACACTGGGTTAATTCATTACCGACCATTGGTCTTGCAGCTTCGCGGGGGATACAAAGCCAGTTTTCAATCAACTTCAAACCCCAAAACCAAGCTGCCAAAACAGAAATACGTTGGCTGTCACGGGAGTAATCCTACTCTCCCCTAAGAATCCGCGACTTTCCACCGCCACCGCTCGATGAGTTTAGCTGATTTTTTTGTGATTACTAACGCAAAAAATCAGGCCATGCAACTGCGTATTTCAATCGCCTTTAATGCACAAGTTGTATCGGCCGCAGTTAATCAAGAGTCGCCTTATCGGGAAAGGCATACCAAGCGATCAGCGAAAATCCGCCGCACTCAAAGGCCGGCGCCACTGACGAATTCGTACCGGAAGCGCTAGCCTGATTTGTAGCCGAACCGGTTGCCGGACAGGCCGATCGGCTTATTCGGAACGGCAAAATTTTGCGGGGGATTCGCCGGCTGTGGCTCCGCTCTGCCGGCGGGACTGGACTGTAACAACATTCAAACAACGGCATAGGCTGAACACGCGGCGGCCTTGGGCGAAAGGCCTTACATGGCATCCGCTATCCACTGCAGTTTGATTGATGTCCGCTGTTAGGCAACGGCTTGCAGCATGCCTTGTTTGACGATGAAGGCCACAACCTGATCCAAACCCTCACCGGTTTTGATGTTGGTAAACACGAACGGCCTGTCAGCGCGCATTTTTCGGGCGTCACGGTCCATGACCTCCAGCGACGCGCCGACGTAAGGTGCCAGATCGATTTTGTTGATGACCAGCAAATCCGAACGGGTGATGCCCGGGCCGCCCTTGCGCGGTATCTTGTCGCCGGCCGACACGTCGATCACGTAAATGGTCAGATCCGCCAGTTCCGGACTAAAGGTGGCGCTGAGATTGTCGCCGCCGCTTTCCACCAATACGAAATCCAGCTCGGGAAAACGCTCGCATAACTCGTCCACGGCGGCTAGATTCATGGACGCGTCTTCGCGAATCGCGGTATGCGGACAACCGCCGGTTTCCACGCCGAATATGCGCTCTTCCGGCAAGGCTTGGCTGCGTATCAAAAACTGCTGGTCCTCGCGGGTATAAATGTCGTTGGTCACCACGCCGATCTGAAAATCGTCGCGCATGGCTTTGCATAAAGCATCCACCAATGCCGTCTTGCCGGAACCGACCGGACCGCCGATGCCGATTCTTAATACCTGTTTAGCGTTCATAGCGATATTCCCCGTTGCGAATCTATGTTGAATTAACCGGATAAACAATGCTTTCCCCAATACCCGCCATCCGCCTGAAATTGGGAAAAATCAAGAGCGAAACAAGCGCGAGTATTGCGTCTCGTGCCGGCTGCTCGCCAAGGCCAACCCAAAACTGCCGGCACCGATTTGCGCATCGCTCAGCCTTAACGCTTGTTCCGCCAAGCGCGGTATGTCCGTCGCCAAACCGTGCAACAACTGCTGGCCGGCAACCTGCCCCAACGGCACTAATTTAACCGCGCACAGCACCTGGTTTTCCAACCAAGCCCACAAGTAGCCGTTGACGGCTGCGGCTTTGTCTATGCGCCAGCGCACCGCAGCCAAGGCGAATAAAGCCGCCAAGGTGGTATCCGGCCGCTTCTGCCAGTCAGCGGCTTCCGGCATGTCCAGCTGCGCCAACAAGCGCGCCAAGGCCTGGCCGGTTTGCTTGTCTTCGGCGCGCAGTTCGGCGGTTTCTCGATAGGCTAGCAAAGTTTGCGACCAGACCGTTACCCGATCGAGGTCTACCGCGAACCAGGCGTCGTAAAGCCGCGCCAACAACGGCGCGTCGGTGCGGGCCAAATTGTTGTGCAATATGCCCCGCAACCACTCGTCCGCTTGTTCGGCATTACCAATCCAAGCGTCGTGCACCGCCCGCTCCAAACCCTGCGAATAGCAGAACATGCCGATCGGCAGGCCGGGACTAACCAGTTGCAATAACCGCAGCAAAGGCAGGTCAATGACCATGCTGATGATAGGCGCCGGCTTCCGGCTCGAATGGCAATGTGTGGTGTTCCACGTTCAGGCCCAAACCGACCAACATTTGGTCCAGCACGTGATCGGTCAAAAAGCGCAATTCGCCCGGCAAGATTTGCAGCGCCACGTGGCGATTGCCCAGATGGTAGCACGCGCGGGCAAACTGCAAGGCATCGGCGCATTTGACTACGGATACCTCCTCCGCGGCAGCGTTAACCCGCACCCTGAATCCCTGCTCGTTGCTCAACACCATGCCGTGCCGCAAGGTTTGCCCGCGCGGCAGGAACACGCCGACTTCCAAACCGCCGGCGGTCACGGCCGGTTGCCTGGATTTTTGCCTGGCATCGTAAGGCAGGGTCAGGATATCGTCGGTGGAGGCTTCGGGGTGAGCGGTTTCGGTGAGTTTAAGCATAGTTATCATGGCTATTTACATTGAATCGCCCCGGGAATCTCGGCGGCTGATTGTTGTGAGTCATGCTGCCTTAGCCGACTCGGAAAAATGTTGATAATACCCGGCCTCGGCTTCGGCTGGTAGCGTCGATGATTAAACCGGTAGACCCACAAGCTCGACGGCTTAGCGATGCTTCCAGGATGGTTTATGAATCAGCTCGGCCATATACAAGCCATTGATGGTTTCAGCCAGGGGCATTGTCATACGAGTCGCCGACGCTACCCACGGATGCCTCAACGCCGGCGTCTGACAGACGTTCGGTATAGCGGATCGACACGTACTGTACACCGCGGACGCTGTGGTGAATCAGGCCGTCGTCGCGCTGGGGTTGCCGGTCATGTAACGCCTGCTCCGGCGCATCCGGTACAAAGTCGGCATGCGGGAAGACGAGACTTTCCAACCGACGATGTAGCGAGCAAATACGTCGATTACAAAAGCCACATAGACAAAATAGACAAAGCCTTGCCAGGTTTTGACATAGGTGAAATCCGCCACCCGCAAAGCATTCGGCCGCTCGGCGCTGAATTGGCGGTTCACCCGATCCAAGGGGGCATGCCGCATCGGCGTCGCTGATCGTAGTCTTGATGGTTTTGCCACGCCTGGTGCCTTTAAGACCCAGGTTTTTCATCAGGCGCTCCACGGTGCAGCGGGCCACCGTCAAGCCTTCTCGCTTCAATGGGTTCCGGACTTTACGAGTCCGTGGATGCGGTGAGGCACGAACCGCATCATTCGCGTAACCGACTTGAAGCTGTTCGCCATGACCGATTACCGACCTGTTTATCTTCCCGGAGCCACCTGGTTTTTTACCGTCAACCCGGCCGAACGCTATGGCAACAGATTATTGATAGAGCATGTTGACGCCTTACGGCAAGCGTTTGTTAAAGTCCCGTACAACGAACTCAATTTAGAACGGTATCGTACCGTTCAGCCCCACCGTTCGCGGGGTTTTATAGCAAAAGATGCGACGATACGGCCGGAACTTTGCTAGAATTCTGCCCCCTCCCGTTAGCCGTACTCCGCACATGAAACAGGTAGAACTCCTCTCCCCCGCCGGCACGATACGCAATATGCGTTACGCGTTCGCATTCGGCGCTGACGCCGTCTACGCCGGTCAACCCCGTTACAGCCTCAGGGTAAGAAACAACGACTTTTTAGCCGATAACCTGGCTAAAGGCATCGCCGAGGCCCACCAGCTCGGCAAAAAATTCTATCTAGCCGCCAACGTCATCCCGCATAACAGCAAGGTCAAAACCTTTATCAAAGACATAGCGCCCATCATCGCCATGCAGCCGGACGCGTTGATAATGGCCGACCCCGGCTTAATCATGCTGACCCGCGAAAAATGGCCGGACATGCCGGTTCACCTGTCGGTTCAAGCCAATACGGTCAATTACGCCAGCGTCAAATTCTGGCAAAGCCTGGGCGTGGAACGCATCATTCTGTCCCGCGAACTCTCGTTGGACGAAATCGCCGAAATCCGTCAGGAATGCCCGGACATGGAGTTAGAAGTGTTCGTGCACGGCGCCTTATGCATCGCTTATTCCGGCCGCTGCCTGCTATCCGGCTATTTCAATCACCGCGACCCCAACCAAGGCACCTGCACCAATTCCTGCCGCTGGAAATACGATACCGTACCGGCGGTGGAAAACGCCGAAGGCGACTATCTACCCTCTCCGGCCGCCACGCTGTCGATGGCCGACCTGACAACCGGCATGACCGGCGCCGGTTGCGGCGGCGGCGAACGCCATCCCTTGGCGGACCAGATTTACTTTCTGGAAGAAGAAGGCCGTAAAGGCGAATTGATGCCTATCATGGAAGACGAAAACGGCACCTACATCATGAACTCCAAAGACTTGCGTGCCATCGAGCATGTGCAACGTTTGGTGGAAATCGGCATCGACAGTCTGAAAATCGAAGGCCGTACCAAATCGCATTTTTACGTCGCCCGCACCGCGCAAGCCTACCGGCAAGCGATAGACGACGCGACGAACGGCCGGCCGTTTCAGCCGGAACTGATAGGCGTCCTGGATAATCTGGCCAATCGCGGCTACACCGACGGCTTTTACCAGCGCCATCACACCCACGAACATCAAAACTACATTTCCGGCTACTCTCGCAGCCACCAGCAGCAATTTTGCGGCGAAATCACCGGTTACGACCCGGCCAGCGGTCTGGCCGACGTCAGCGTCAAAAATAAATTTTCGGTCGGCGACCGCCTGGAAATCATATTGCCGGACGGCAACCGCGATATTACCGTGCAGCAAATGAGCGATAAATTCGGCAATCCGATGCAAGAAGCGCCGGGCGGCGGCTACGAAGTTCGCATCCCCCTGCCCGACGCCGACTGCCAGTACGGTCTGTTAGCCCGTTATTACGCGTAAAGGAGTTTAACGATGTCATTCTTAACCGCAGACTTGTGTGACCGGTTCGCCGAGCGGGAATCGTTTCAAATCGCCGAACCTTTATTCCGGCCCTTCGGCAAGCTCAAACAATTTTGCGGGCAAATTACCACGCTAAGAGTCTTCGAAGACAATTCCCTGGTCCGGCAAGTACTGGAAGAAGACGGCACCGGTCGGGTGCTGGTGGTCGACGGCGGCGGCTCCCGGCGTTGCGCACTCTTCGGCGATACCTTGGCCGGTATCGCGCTGAATAACGGCTGGCAAGGCATCATCATCTACGGCTGCCTGCGTGGCTCGGAAATCGTCAACGAGATGCCTATCGGCGTCAGGGCGTTGGACACTCATCCCTTGCGCAGCCGCAAACACGGCCACGGCGAGCGGGACATCATGATTACTTTTGCCGGCGTCAACTTTAAAAAAGATCAGTATTTATATGCGGATAGCGACGGTATTATCGTCGTCGACGCAAAATTGGATTAGAATTCCGTTGTCGTAACCTAGTAAATTAGTCAAGAATATGCAAATCGTACTCGCAAACCCCCGCGGATTCTGTGCCGGCGTCGATCGAGCCATCGAAATCGTCGACCAAGCCATCGATACTTTCGGCGCACCGATCTACGTCAGACACGAAGTCGTGCACAACCGCACCGTGGTAGACGGTTTAAAGCAAAAAGGCGCCGTTTTCATCGAAGATTTAAGCGACGTTCCGGTCGGTTCGTACCTGATATTCAGCGCCCACGGCGTTTCCAAACAAGTACAAAGAGAAGCGCAAGAGCGCCAGCTCACGGTATTCGACGCTACCTGCCCGTTGGTTACCAAAGTCCACATGCAAGTGGCCAAACACGCCAAACAAGACCGGGAAGTGATCTTGATCGGCCATGCCGGTCACCCGGAAGTGGAAGGCACCATGGGCCAGTACGAAAAATGTACCGAAAACGGCAATATCTATCTGGTGGAAACCCCGGAAGACGTCAAAAACTTGCGGGTCCACAATCCGGACAATCTGGCTTACGTCACCCAAACCACGCTGTCCATGACCGATACCAAAGTCATGGTCGACGCGTTGCGCGAACAATTCCCGTCCATCAAAGAACAAAAAAAAGACGACATCTGCTACGCCACCCAAAACCGTCAGGATGCGGTACACGACTTATCCAAAATCTCGGACCTGATACTCGTGGTCGGCTCGCCTAACAGCTCCAATTCCAACCGTTTGCGTGAAATTGCCGAGCAACTGGGCAAACCCGCTTACTTGATCGATACCTACCGCAATTTGCAACAAGAATGGTTGGACGGCATCGAAGTCGTCGGCGTCACCGCAGGCGCTTCCGCGCCGGAAGTGTTGGTGCAGGAAGTCATAGAACAGTTGAAAGCCTGGGGTGGGGCTGACACCACGGTGCGGGAAAATACCGGCATCGAAGAAAAAGTGGTATTTTCCATCCCGAAAGAATTGAAAAAATCCATGGAAGCCTGAGATTGCGTCAGGCCTGTTCCCGATTTGGTTTTTAGGAGTGTATATGGGCATCACTGCGCAAGAATGGGTGGCTGCGGCCAAGCAACAGATCACTGAAATCGATACGGCCGGCGCTCACGGCAAATTGGCCGGCTGCATCGTGTTGGACGTGCGCGAACCGGAAGAATTCGCCGCCGGACACTTGCCGGGCGCCATCAATATTCCGCGCGGAGTGCTGGAATTCAAAATCGACGCCCATCCGGCGGTACAAGGACGGCACGAGGCATCTATCCTGGTGTATTGTCAAACCGGCGGCCGCTCGGCACTCGCCACGCAGGTGCTGAATCAAATGGGTTACGCGCACGCGGTCAGCATGGCCGGCGGTTTTAAAGCCTGGTCGGACAACGGGTTGCCGCTTGGCTGACCTGGAGGAAATCCGCATCGACAAATGGCTGTGGGCTGCGCGTTTTTTCAAAACCCGCAGCTTGGCCGCCGAAGCCGTCAGCGGCGGCAAGGTTCACGTCAACGGCCAGCGTTGCAAGCCGGGAAAAGACGTCAAGGTCGGCGACATCATCACCGTCAGCAAAGACCAATTGACCTGGGAGCTGGCAGTCACCGACCTTAACAAACAGCGCCGTCCGGCTAAAGAAGCCGCTCAGCTGTACCACGAAGACGAAGCCAGCCACAGCAAACGCCAGCAACAACTAACCCTGCAAAAGCAACAGCAGGCATTACAGCGCCCCAGCGAGCGGGAACGCAAACCCAACAAAAAACAGCGTCGGCAAATTCACCGCTTCAAACAAGACATTTCTTGATGTCCGGACTGATCCGGTAAAAACAATAGCCACGCTTCCAACTTCAATTTATCATGCTGCGCTTGCGTTTCTCGGACGCAAAGTGCGGATTATTCAACGCCCGCAAGGCAACTCCGATAAGTTTGTCGCAGCGTTGATCCACCAATCCGTTCTGTTTCGATCACACGCTTATGAATCAAACCGCAGAAGACAAACCGGATACTGCATGTCACTCACCAAAACTTTCTTGATTCCGCTAGCGGCCTTGTGGCTGTCAGGCTGTGCCTCTAACCGGCAAATTACGGTCGATTTTCCCAAAACCGACGCTCAATCGCTCAGCCCGTTACCGGGGCAAGCGGCGGTCAGCGCCGACGATTATTACGTGCAACTCGTTTCAGAATTCGAGTTCAAGGGCGACAACTCCCTCAAAGGCGGCTGCAGCACTCTGGGCGGCGCCTATGAAAGCAGCGATTTGTCCGCCGCCTTGGTTTTCAACATCAACAACGAATCGCTAAAATTCAAACGCGAAGCCAGCGGTTTTTTGTATCAAGCCACCAGCGGCAAATGCAATTACAAACTGGAAACCAAGCGGGCTTATTTAACCCCGTGGCTGCGTCTGGATTCCGCCAAAGACACCCAGTTGGAATATAGTTTTCTGACCAGCCACAGCAGCGAAACCAATTTGTCGCAACTGGTCAACGACATCAACACCACCAGCAATCTGATGATGCTGACCGGCGTCGGCACCGGAATCGCGGTCATGGGCAAATTGGCCGGCAGTTGGCTTGACGCTACGGCCGCCAATCAGAGCGTACAGAACAAACCTAGCGCTAACGCCCAATACAGCACCGAAACCCATACCCTGCCGCCGGCGGTCAGCCTAGGTGCGGACGGCGCTAAATTGCATGCCAGTCGTTTGCCGGTTTACGAAATAGAGGAAGGCGGCATAAGCCTATGGAGTGCGGAGCCCAAATTGCTGGGAAACCTGAAAATTTATCCCGAGTTGAGTGCCTCGCTGTTATTGAAAACAGACAGTGCCGGCCTGCCGGATGCTCACGATCTATCGCTGGACGAATTGATGCGCACGCCGATTCAAACCAGTGCCGGACAATTACCGCTGCAACAGGTGATCGATCAAAGCCCGGAAGCGGAAAAACCGCTGCTAAACCCGGACTGGCGCGATGCCGATCAAGTCGATGCGCAATGCCGGCGCTTGAAGTTAGTGCTTAAAGGTCTAGGCTTCAACAAGTTCGACCGCAATGCGGTGCTGTACTATTTTTTAGCCCAGTCCGCCGATTGGCGTAATTACAACATTACGGCGCAACGGGCGATGACCGACGCCTTACGTCCGCAATTATTGGAAAAGTACCGTGCTAAAAACTTTTCCGCCTGTCTGGCGGCGGAAGATTATGCGGTGATGAAATCCCTGCGTTTACCGGTCAATACTGCCGAAGATTGGGATTTGCTGACAAATAACCGACAAAAAAAAGAGGGCGTGATCGGTATGGTGCAATCGGCGGGCCGACAACTGTTGGCCGCATTGAACCACCCGGACAAAGACGAAATGACCCGACAACTCTATCCGCTATTATTTTCAGGCACGGCCGGTAACGGTAACGTACTGTTGCAAAACCATTTAAGCAATTTCGGCTTGGAAGGCCTATTGCAAGTACCCGCCATCTCCGACGAAGGATTAGTCGTCAGCGCGGCGCAGTTGGCCAACGTCATGCTGGGCTTGAGCATCGACAGTTATAGCTGCGTGCGGCCGGCGCAAGAACTGGGACACCCCCTGCCCAATATCGGTATCGTATTGTTTTTGACTAAACCGGGCAGTCCGCGCGAAAAAGGCGGCGCTTTGGAATTCGAACTGAGCGCCAACAAAATCACCCGCTTGACCTTCCAGCATTCTACATTCCGAGATTTCGAACAAAACCTCGCCGACTACCCCGATTTGGCCGGCTGCCGGATCGAAACCGATTTTCTGAATAAATTGCATTGAGCCAACCGATGCGTCAGCGGAAAACCTTATTGTTACTCGGTGGCGTACCGCTAGCCCTACTCGCGCTTTACGCGGCGGCCGGATACTATCTGGTGCCCTATTGGGCCGTAAATAAATTGCCCGCCCTACTCAGCGAACTGACCGGACACAGCGTACAAATCCAGGCAGCGCATTTCGATCCCTTCGACTTGAAAACCGACATCCAGGGTGTTGCCCTGACCCTGAGCGACCATCGGACCTTGCTGAATTGGGAAGAGTTGGCCTTGGATATCGACGTCGTCGATTCCATCAAACAGCGCGGTCTGACGCTGGCTTACCTTCAATTGAAATCCCCGTCCGTCAACCTCGAACGCCTGGAAAACGGCCGCTTCAATTTCAGCGACTTGGTCGACCAATTCGCACAAACCGATCCACCCTCCGCAACGGAACCGGTCACCGCCGAACCCACCACAGATCCGCTTCCGCTGTTCATACGCCAAGCCGGCATAGAAAACGCGCGCATCGCATGGCTGGACCATCAAGCCGGACAACCACTGGCGGAAACCCTGGCCCCGGTGGATATCCGCGTGAACGCACTGTCCCTGCAGCCGAACTCGCCTACCGAGATTTTAATCAGTGCACAACCGGCCTCCGGCGGCAAGATCGAGTTGCAAAGCAGTCTGGACATTGCCTCTTTGATCGGCAAAGGTCGCCTCAGTTTGCAAGACATAGAATTGCCGGCAATTTGGAGTTTGTTTCTGCAACCGTTGACCCCTATGCAAATCGCGCAAGGCCGCCTGGCTTTACAAGTCGATTTCAGCCTCGACGCGCACGCCCCCACCGGGCTGCAAGCCACCTTAGCCGAAGGCAAGCTGAACATCGCCGAGCTGAATCTACACGAAAAAGCCAAGCCGGATTCCTTGGTTTCCATTGCCGATTTCTCCGTCGACCACATAGGCTTAGATCTGCAACGTCAACTGGTCGAAATCGGCCAAATCCACTCGCGCGGAGCGCTGATCAACGCTTGGCTGCAAGCGGACGGCAAGCTGAACTACCAAAGTCTGTTCGACGCCGACGCCGCCCCCGCCGCCTCACAGCCACCGCCCACCGCCGCGCAAACCGGCGGCAAAGCCTGGCAAATTGCCGTGGACTCATTGGATTTAAACGGTTATCGAATTCGTTTTACCGATTACACCCAAGCCAAACCGGTGGCCATGGAACTCGGCGACCTGCATATCGGCTTGCAGGATTATAAAAACAAAGACGGGCTGCACTTGCCGCTGCAGTTCGATACCCGCTTCAACCACGACGGGAGCATCAAATTACAAGGAGATTTAGTGCTGTCTCCGTTTAGCGCCAACTGGCAGGTCGCCATACAAAATATCAAGCTGAAAACCTTTCAAAGCTATATCGATCCCTTCATAAAGCTGGAACTGGTGGACGGCAACTTCAATACCCAAGGCCACTTGCAAATGGCCGCCGCCGAACCCTTGCAAATTGTGTATCAAGGCGACGCCGATATCGCCCACTTGATTACCCGCGACAAACGCAAGAACCAGGATTTCGTCAAATGGACCCATCTGAATCTGAAACAAATGACGATAGACGTACCCAAACAAGACTACACCTTGGGCGCGGTCAATTTTGAGCAACCCTACGTCCGTTTCATCATCAATAAAGACCGTAGCAACAACGTCGACGATTTGCTGGTGAGTCGCGCCGAACCAAAACCGCACGCTAAAGCCAAGCTTAAGCCGGACAAGCCAACATCAACCCCAATCGAGCAAGCGCGGGGGCCGGTCGTGACGATAGGCAAAATCGAATTGACGCAAGGTAAATCGGATTTTGCCGATTATTCATTGATATTGCCGTTCGTCGTCAAAATGAACGATTTAAACGGCGAAGTGGATGGCTTCAGTTCCAATACCGACGTTTCCACCAAACTGAAACTGCGCGGCAAAGTGCACGATCTTGCGCCGGTCAAAATACAAGGCGATTACAACTTACAAAATGGCGACGCCAATATCGTACTGAATTTCAGTCATTTACCCCTGCCGCTGATTACTCCCTACATGGCCGAATTCGCCGGATACAAAATCGAAAAAGGCCAAATGGATTTGGATTTGCAATACAGCGTTAAAAAAGGCCAATTAGCCGCGGAAAATAAAATTTTCATCGACCAACTGACGTTGGGCGAGAAGGTGGAAAACCCCAAAGCGGTGTCCCTGCCCCTGGAGCTAGGCATAGCCTTGCTGAAAGACGCAGACGGTAAAATCAATTTGGACTTTCCGATTACCGGCAGCTTGGAAGACCCGAGCTTCAGCGTAGGCTCCTTGGTCACCGATGTATTCGTCAACCTTATTACCAAAACTGTATCGGCACCGTTCAAAGCCTTATCGTCCTTGTTCGACGACGACGCGGATTTGAGCGTAGTCCGTTTCGCCGCCGGAGACAGCGATTTGGACGTCGAGCAAACTCAAAAACTGGATGAAATTGCCAAAGCGCTGGCGCAAAAAACCGAGTTGGTTTTAGAAATCAAAGGTATCGCCTATGAAACCGCCGATTGGCCGAAGCTTCGCTCCGCTGTAGTAACCGATATTCTGAAAAAAATGAAGTCCGGCGAACTGCGCGACAAAGGCGAAAAAATCCGCGCCGAATATATCGAGCTTTCAGACGGCGAATACAAACGCCTGCTGGCAAAATTTTACGCGGAAGTATTCCCCAACAGCATTGATTATTCGCTGTTAGGTTCTCCCCGCATCAAAAACAAACCCGATGCAGACTTTTACAGCAGCGCGCAACAGGAGCTGGAAAGCGTGATGCAACCCGAGCCGGAACGCTTAAACGAGTTAGCGATGGCCAGAGCCAACCGCATCGCCAAATATTTGGTGGAAACCGCCGGCGTCGACAGCAGCCGCTTATATATTTTGGCAACGGAACTGAATAAGGCGGAGAACCCCGAAGGCATCGACGCCCAACTGTCCCTGAACGTGTCTTCCTGACAGCCGGTAGGGGCTTTGTACTATAATCGGCTGCCGAAACTTATTTTCCGGCCTCGGCAGCGAAAATAACGGAGAACTTATGAAAAACCGATCCACCCAGATGTTACTCGCCTGCGCGCTGGCGGCATCGCTTTCCAGCGCGCCGGTCTATTCGGCAAGCAATATGACCTCCTGCACCATGACCTACAAACTCAGCGGCTGGTCCTTGGTATACAAACAATACGACGGAGTCGGCCACATCAGCTGCAGCAACGGTCAACGCGCCCAGGTAGGCTTGTCCTCCAAAAGCATAGGCTTCACTATCGGCAAATCGGAGATAGAGGGCACCGGCGTGTTTTCCGAAGTCCGCAACATCAACGAGATTTACGGCCACTACGTAGCGCTGGGAGGACACGCGGGGATGACCAATTCCTTCGACGGGCAAATTCTGACCGCCGGGGAAATTTCCTTGGTCCTGTCCGGTAACGGTCGCGGAGTAGACATTGGGGTAACCTTGGGCGCGTTAACGATTTCGCCGCGTTAGCTTTCGTCGTCACAGCTAAGCGTTAAAACCGACTCAATGGTTAACCGGCAAGACGCAGCCTTAACCCGGCCATTTGTAGCGACAGTTTTCGACTCTAACTCCAAGTGATATTACGGAACCTACTAACCTACATAGAAATTGCCTGCAAACCAACCCGCCTTGCGCCGTCGGTTCAAGTTTGCCGGCGATTTGCCGTTAACCTGCTGCACCCTCCGGAGCTCTTAAACGATCTGGCTAATCCGATGCTGATTTCTCACAACTTCAGTATCGAAACTCTCCAACCCAAAACGAAGCTGAATCCCATCATCTATTCGGACTGTGCGTGAAAAACTCTTTTTTTCTGGTCATTCCCGAGCAACGAAAAGACCCGCATTTGGCCGCCACCTTCGCCGAACCGGCGTTAAAACAATGGCTGGCCGAATTGCCGGCGGCCAATCCGGGCTTAGCCACCCGACTGTTTCAGGATTTGGTCAACGATTTGATCAGCTTGGAACTCAGCGCCAACAACCGTTTAACTGCATTGGAGCTACTGCGGCAACAATTCTTAACCATCGAAGACTACCTGCGCTCGCGCTTGATCAAGTACGGATTTCCGAAGGGCGAAATCGAAAAGAAAATTTTCGCGCTGACCATGACCCTGGAAAAGCAATTCACGATTGGTTACTGGATAATCGCACGCGAACTCACGCGCAGAGAAGTAGGCTGGCTGCAGAGCAAAAACATACCACTGGCCATACACCGCTGCATCACCGGCTTGAGCAGCATAGTCATCACCCACTATACGATGTGCTATCCGGTCCCGGACTGGATTTGGTACGATCTGCATTCTTTATATAAATTGGCGGTTAAACTCGGCAAGGAAAAGAACCGGGTCGGCGAACAAACAAGCCTGTTCGGCAGAGCGAGTTGCGTAGAAGATGCTTACAAACAAATTCTGTTGCTTAGCTTGACGTTTCCGTCAGGCTTGATGCAAAAGGAATTTCAGCTGGTTTACGACTTCATCGAAAGAATCGGCGACTTGGTCTCGTTTGAAAAAAAGCCCGTGGCCGAGCAATTCGTGCAATGCGTGATTCTAATGGACGAAGACCTGCCGCCGCATTTCGTCGATCCGGAACGGATGCAGCAGGATAGCCGCTCCGAATCCGCCAGGATGTACTTGAACTTGCAAAAACTGCATAAAATCGCGCGCCAGCAGGATAAATACTGCAGCAAGGACGAAGTCAGATTCAGTTCTTTGGATACTCGCAAAAGCGATCAATATAAACTGTCCGCAGAATTATTCGACTATCTGATGCAACGCTGGCAAGGCCGGGAGCCGCAGGGTACGGTGTTGTTTTCCGACCGCTTGAGCCGCTATGTCGCCATCGGTTTGGACGCCACCCACGAACTGCAAGACCCCGGCAAATCGCCGTCAGCCGAGCTGGAGGTATCGGCCGAGACCTATTCCGACCGCGCGCTATTTTGCCGATTCGAAAAAGAAGGGGTATTGTCTATAGGCAGTCTGGTCAGCTTCCGGAAAACCAACATTCCGCCGCAACAGCGAGCATTAGGGGTGGTCTGCAAAATTCAACTACCCAAACAAGACGACAAACTGATTTTCGAAATCAGCATCATAGCCGCCCAGTCTTTCCCGGTCACTTATTTGGAACCGGGCGCTACGGCCGGCAGCGACCCGCGCCGAGCGCTCATTTATTGGGCCAAATTCGCCGATGAGGAGAAAAGCTTTATCATTTTAGAATCCTTTATGATCAAAGATGGCGATATACTGCGCATGAATTTAGGACAAGAAAGCTTTCCTATCATCCTTATGGGGCGTAAAAATATCGGATTGGGTTACTGGCAGTTCGAATGCCGTCGCGTTATGGAAAATCCGGCTCAACAGCAAGAGAACAAAAAAGGTTATGACTTCATTTAACAGTTTTCCCAAACACCGTTATCCCCGGTTTGCCGCCCCGGCAAATCCGCAATCGACACGGCAATGAGCACTTCAAGCGATCAGGACCCCGAAGCACACGGCTTCGAAGACCCCTTTGCGCAACGCGAAGCCGAAAAATACGAACACCCGATTCCCAGCCGCGAAGCCATATTGCAGTTGCTCGAAAGCGCAGGCAAACCGCTTAGGCGCCAACAAATCGCCCAACAATTCGCCCTGGAATCGCCTGACGCCTTGGAAGCGCTGCGTAGACGGCTTAGAGCCATGGAACGCGACGGCCAACTGACCTTTAATAGCCGGCAAAAATACAGCCCCGGCAACGGTCAAAATACCATCGCCGGCCGAGTGTTAGGCCACCCGGACGGCTTCGGTTTTTTAAAGCCAGACGACGGCAGCGACGATTTATTTTTGTCTCCGCGTGAAATGAAACCGTTGATGCCCAACGACCGCGTTGTGGCCAGAGTCACCGGCATCGATAGAAAAGGTCGGCGCGAGGCGGCGGTGGTACAAATCACCGAGCGCAATACCCATTCGGTCGTCGGCCGGTTTTTCGTCGAGGGCCGAGCCAGCTTTGTCGTTCCGGACAACAAAAAAATCGCCCACGAAATTTTAATCGCCAAAGAAGACAGCGGCGGCGCCCGCAAAGGCCAAATCGTGGTGGCCGAAATCGTGCAACAGCCCGGCGCCCATTGCCAACCCATCGGCAGAGTCACGGAAGTGCTGGGTATGCACATGGCGCCGGGCATGGAAATCGAAATGGCCATTCGATCCTACGAACTGCCCAATCATTGGCCGGACAGTGTACTGGCGGAAATAGCCGAGCTACAACCGGAAGTCCCCGAACTCGCCAAGCAGGGCCGCGAAGACCTCCGTGATCTGCCGTTGGTCACGATAGACGGCGAAGACGCCCGCGACTTCGACGATGCGGTGTACGCGCAAAAAACCGCAAAGGGCTGGAAGCTGCTGGTGGCAATAGCGGACGTGTCGCATTACGTGCGCGTGGGTACAGCCTTGGACGCGGAAGCGCAAAACCGCAGCACCTCGGTTTATTTTCCGGAAAAAGTCATTCCTATGTTACCGGAGATCCTGTCGAACGGCTTATGTTCGCTGAATCCTAACGTCGATCGTCTTTGCATGGCCTGCGAAATGCTGATAAGCAGCGACGGTAAATTGCTGCGCTCGCGCTTTTTCGAAGCTGTGATGCGTTCGCACGCCCGCTTGACGTATAGCGAAGTCGCAAAGATATTGGTCGAAAACGATCGTAAACTCGCTAAAAAACACACCGAACTGCTGCCGACCTTGCACACGCTTTACGATTTGTTCAAAGCGATGCAAACTCAACGGGAACTGCGCGGAGCGATGGATTTCGATACTCAGGAAACCCGCATAGTATTCGGGCCTAACCGCAAAATTGCCGAAATCGTGCCGCTGGTCCGCAACGATGCCCATAAATTGATCGAGGAATTCATGATAGCCGCCAACACCGCCGCGGCGAAATTCTTGAATCGCAAAAAAATCCCGCGCTTGCTGCGAATACACGACGGGCCCGGCAACGAAAAACTGTTGGCCTTGCGCACCTTCCTGAGCGAACTGGGTTTACGGTTAGGCGGCGCCGCCCAACCGACACCGCAGGATTATATGCATTTGCTGGATTCAGTCAGGGAACGTAAAGACGCCCACCTGATTCAAACCCTGTTACTGCGTTCCATGTCTCAAGCCGTATACAGCCCGGAGACCAAAGGTCACTTCGGTTTGGCACTGGAGGCCTATACCCATTTCACCTCCCCCATCCGCCGCTATCCGGATTTATTGGTACACAGAGCCATACGTCACTGCCTGTCGAGTAAGAAACCGAGCGAATTTCATTACGCCCATTCCGACATGACCTTGCTCGGCGAACACTGTTCCGCAAACGAACGCCGGGCCGACGACGCCACGCGGGATGTGGTCAGCTGGCTTAAATGCGAATATATGATGGATAAAATCGGCGAGGAATTCGACGGCGTAATCTCCGCCGTCACCAGCTTCGGCATGTTTGTCGAACTGCAAGCCATTTACGTGGAAGGCTTGGTGCATGTTGCTTCTTTACACGGCGATTATTATGCATACGACGCTAGCCGCCACCAGCTATACGGCAGCCGCACCGGACAACGCTACCGTTTGGGCGATTCGGTGCGGGTGACGGTGGTCCGGGTCGACTTGGACGACAAGAAAATCGACTTCGAGTTGGTACAACGCAAAAAAAACCAGAAACCGGCAAAAACCGCCGGCAAAACCAAAGCAAAAAATAAATCCAAATCGCGCAAACAATAATCATACTCGTCCCTGAACGACCGCTATAGCGATTCATGCACTACGGAATCTGATATTACCTTTACAACCCGCGGCCTACGAAACCCCGGCCACACTGACAAAGTCGCGGGCTGCTGCGCAACGCTTGACGCCCCGGCAACTGAAGCATCGACACATGCGATTTTTTACTTTCGACCGTAAAACACTTGCCAGGCTTTTCCGACAATTTTGTCAAAGTGTATGACAAATTTGACACTTTGTCCCTGCCAGAAAACCACTTTTATCGCAACAGATTTTTATGTGATTGATTTCAATTAAATTGCACTAATTGGCGCTAGAAATGCAGATTAGTTCACGAAGACAATCAGATACCAGGGTGAACGCCATGAATACCAACAATAAAGTTAGCGACAACTACATCGATCGTTTCACGTTCATTGAAACATTAAGCCGGGAATTTATCGCCGCAACCGGACACGGTATATACGTGCATCTGGACCCGATAGACATCGAACAGCTATACGCCAGCTTCCAAGGCATGGATCTACCGATTTTGCAATTTGCCCGGCAATGCATCCGTAAACTGCGTTCGTAACTATCTCCAACCTCATGGAAAAACACTTCTGGCTGGAGCGTTGGCAGCAAAATCAGATCGGCTTTCATAACCCGGACATCAATCCGCACCTGACCGCCTGCTGGCCCGGATTGAATTGTCCGGCAGGCGCTACGGTATTCGTACCCTTTTGCGGTAAAAGCAATGATATGTTGTGGCTAACTGCGCAAGGATACCGGGTAATAGGGGTAGAAATCAGCGAGTTGGCCGTTAAAGCGTTTTTTTCCGAAAACGGCCTTTGCCCTGCAGTTAAAACCACCGATGCGCTCAGTGAATACCGCTACGGCGATCTCGTAATTTTTTGCGGGGATTTTTTCCAGCTCGATCCCAAGCAGCTGGCAAACATCGATGCAGTCTACGATAGGGCTTCGTTAGTGGCATTACCGACCAAAATGCGTCCCGCCTACGTCGAAAAATTGACGCAACTGCTGCAAACCGGCACTCGCATCTTGTTGGTTAGCTTCGATTATCCGCAACATGAAATGCAAGGGCCGCCGTTTTCGGTGCCGGCCGAAGAAATCCATGGTTTATACGCCGAATGGTGCAATATCGAATTTGTATATTCCAGCGATCTTCTTGCAGCCGACGCCCGTTTTCGCGAACGCGGCTTAAGCTATATGCACGAACAAATTTATCGCATATCCGTTTTGTAATTTGTTCGATAACTTAAGATAATGTCAGGTTTGCTTACCAAACCTAAAGGTGAAATCTTATGTCGGCCTTGCCTAACTGCCCAAAATGCCAATCCGAATACAGTTACGAAGACCATGGCATGTTGGTTTGCCCGGAATGCGGGCACGAATGGCCGACCGAAACGCACAACGCAGCGAGCGAAGAACAACGCACCATCAAAGATGCCTACGGCAACCCGTTACAAGACGGGGATAGCGTCACGGTCATCAAAGACCTCAAAGTCAAAGGCAGTTCGTTGGTCGTCAAAGTCGGCACCAAAGTCAAAAACATTCGCCTGGTCGAAGGAGACCACGATATAGACTGCAAAATAGACGGTATAGGCGCCATGCAGTTGAAATCGGAATTCGTCAAAAAAGCCTGATCGTTTTGAATATGCCCGACACAACACCGCGAATTCGAGTAAGTCCTAACTGCCGTTAAATCGTTTGTTTCGAATGCCATATAACGCCACTTAACCAGTCTGCCGTTGATCGACTGCGTTTCGCGCTCGCCGATAGCAAGTGCTCAGTCATGAAAAAAAGCGATTTCAACTACTCACTACCGCCCGAACTCATCGCCCAAAAGCCCTTGGCCGAAAGGAGCGCCAGTAGACTATTGCACCTGGAGCGGCATAACGGAAGGATAAAAGACTGCCAATTCTCCGACTTCTTATCGCTGTTACAGCCTAACGATCTGTTAGTTTTCAACGATACCAAAGTCATTCCGGCTCGCCTATTCGGCCACAAAACCAGCGGCGGCAAGGTCGAGATTTTGATCGAACGCATCGAATCCGAAAACCAAGTCATTGCCCATCTGCGCGCCAGCAAGTCGCCTAAACCCGATGCCATGATCCGCCTGACCGACGACATCGAATGCCGAGTCCTGGAGCGGGTCGACGACTTGTTTCGCCTGCAATTTCAAGCGCCCTGCCCGCTATTGGAACTATTGGAGCAAATCGGCCACATGCCTCTACCCCCCTATATCGACCGGGCCGACGACCAAAACGATGCGGAACGCTATCAAACCGTCTTCGCCAACCGCGCCGGAGCAGTGGCGGCACCAACCGCCGGCTTACATTTCGATCAGGCCACTATGCAGCGTATACAGCAACTCGGAATTCGCCATTGTTTCGTGACGCTACACGTCGGCAGCGGCACATTTCAGCCGGTACGCGTGGACGATCTGCAGCAACACGTCATGCACAAAGAATATTTTCAGGTTTCAGAAGCCTGCGTAGCCGCGATAAAACAAACCCAGGCCCGCGCGGGCCGAGTCATAGCCATCGGCACCACCGCGGTCCGGGCCTTGGAATCAGCCTCGACCACCGGCGAATTGCAGCCGGGTAGCGGCGATACCCAACTGTTTATAACCCCCGGCTATCGCTTTAACACCGTTAACGGCATGCTTACCAACTTCCATTTACCGGAGTCCACATTGCTGATGCTGGTTTCCGCTTTTGCCGGCTACGACAACGTCATGCAGGCCTACCGACATGCCGTGCAACACCGCTATCGCTTCTTCAGCTACGGCGACGCGATGGTCATCTTGTAAGCGGTTTTCACCCGATGAAATGACTATTCCGCATCGATGGCAAATGTCTTATGCAAATCGTTTCTTATCACCGAATCGCACGCAATTTTTGTCGCCGCCGTACCGACGGCAAAAGTCTGTATCCAGGCCAGTTTGGAGCGTCTGATCGACGACAGGTTGGTATCGGATATTAACGATGCAATAAAGGAAGGACTGGAAACCTTATAAGGCTCCCCTTTTTTCTTCTCCCCCATCACCGGAGCCAAAGCCAATTCTTCTCGATTAAAGCCTATCAATACCTTATCCGGAATTCCGGAAGCGGCACTGCTGGCAGACCAGGATACTTTCAAGCCCAAGCTGGAATCGGTCGAAAATATAAACGGCTTGACGTCTCCCGGACCCGGTAGATAGGTATATTCCTCATCGTCTCCGCGCATCCAGTCGAAAAACCTGCGAAACATGCCCTTTTTGAATTTCGGTTTTTGTTGCAATGAAATCGCACTTGAGCCTTCATTGGTGTTTTGGTCGCAGGCAACATTCTCTTTTTGCCAGTGACTTGAAAACGCTTCAGCCGCGTCTCCACCCGCGAACAAGGTAGAAACGCCGAACCCCGCCAGAAAACGGTTTTCGTTGGTAAAGCCGGCAACCAACGGCACGTGTTTTCCGCCCTCAAAAGTGGGCCCGATAGCCGCTTCCTCGCGATCGATATTGATTTGTGCCGTCAGCCTGTCGGCATCAATATCTACCCCGACATTGGTCTTAGAGACAAATAGAAGTTTCTTCTGGCCTATGCCGCAACCTGATACGCCAACAACAAGCAATGCCGATAGAATGAAATTAATTGCCTTATTTTTATAAATCATATCTCCCCCTACTTATGCTCGGCCGACAACGGATCCGGCCAACTGCCCACTTTGATATTCAGCCAATCGGCATTAGGCCAGAGCAGATTAAAACTCGCATCATGCTGCAAAACGTGGATGCTTTGATGATACGCCCAGCCGCCGTTGAACGAATAACCGTCCAGCGTCGAACCGGCTGCTACGCCAATGCTGCTTAAGCCGCTATAGACCGCAATCGGTTGCGATTCGCCTTGTTCGATTTTCATCACCATGTGGCCGATTCCGAATAAGTGTTGTGCCCCGGTATCCGCATCGTAATAGTTAATTGCGCAGCCGGATAAACAGATAGAAGCGGTGAATAATAAAAATACGAATTTCAGAAAACACATGGCATTACTCGCGCGCAAAAGCTCTAAATTCCGGCTGAATGGCTATTGCGTCCTGTGCCGGCAAAATCCGTCCAAATAACCAAGGCGAAACTTATTTGATAACTAACAAACATAGCTTGTTTTCTGAAATACGAGCGGTTAAAAAAGCAGGCCTATTGTGTCGCCGGACGCTGAGCGCCGTAACGAACCGGACGATCTCCTGCCAACGCAAATACACCGCTTACCCGTCGCCATTGCAAAGCGCATAGGCGTGCGGCATGAACGTTTACCTGATAGACGACTTTTTTGCGGATGAGAAGGGCTGGCTTGTTGCCGCCAAGCCCTGCCGTTTGCGAATGTTTCGGCTTTACGCCTGGGCGCGATGGGGCTCGATACCACTCCATGTCCGGACAGACGCGTTTGTTAACGCATGGCGGGCAAATTGGCCCTGTAGTTTCGGCCACGCCAGCACGCTTTGCCGTTAATATCGACTGGATTTGGAGACTGGGAAGATAAAAAACTTTAGAGCGAGCCAGGTCGGTTTCGCCACGCGCATAGTCAATGGCGAAGTATCGGAAATCCGCCATTGACCATCTATCCATCTGTTATCGTTTACGGCGTGACGCAGCCATTAAGCCGAACAGGGAAGTTGAAAACAACCAAACAGCAGCCGGAACCGGCACGCTGGAAATTTGACCAGGAGTGACCGCCCAAGCATATCCTGAAAACGGTTTATCATCAATCCATTGGAAGCCATGTGCTGGGTCGAATTGATATGCGCGTGCTACATCTTCAGTAGCCATCCAATAAAAATTAATTTGAATGTCGCTAAATGGCTCGATATTTGTCTCGCTTGAGCCATCCAATTGCCCGTTGCCAAAAATACCACCATTCACATCATTTTCAGTTGCTAAACGAGTTAGCCCCAATTCGGTGTAATAAAGCTGGCCCCATTGGCTGTCGGTAATATCGAATCCCCAAGTCGGATTATCCCCCGCACTTGGCAACGACCACTGATTGCTACCAGCATAATTAATGCTGTTCAAATAATTGACAAAACCCATGGCACCAAACCAGTTTGTTTGCCCCAAAAATCCGTAATTAAAGTCCTCAGCGCTTAGCGTGTAATTGCCATCATAGTGCCAATGGTCGTAATAACTACCGTCATATTGATTGGGTGTATCGTGAATAACCGGGCTGGCGGCTAGGATAGCGTTGACGACAGTATCGAAACCTTGGCTTTCCATCATGGAGCCTAACAAATTGCCGTCTGCCGTCCAGGTAATGTCGCTGACGCTGCTGTAAACCAAATCAATCCCGCCGGAACTGTAAGTGGTCAAAGTAGCATTAGCATTGAAGGCGGCAGCAGAAAACAAAACGCTTGCAACCAACGATTTGGTATGAATCATCAATAATCTCCTTGAATCCAATTAAACGTAAACGAAGTAATCTGTGGAAAAACAACAATCCAAACGCTATAAAGCAATAAAAGAGCCAAAAAACAAAAACAAAAACAAAAACAAAAATAAAAACAATCAAAATTTTGCTAGCGGCCGACCGAACCAGTTGTAAAAATTAACGACACATTTAGCCTAGCTTCACATTCGACAGCCACCATCGTCGGCAATCTTTCCCCTTGATTACCACGCACCGCATGGAAACAAACCGGGCTGCACCTTACTGCGACGCACCAACCGCATCCGCCCTTTTGATTGCCGCTAAACCGCCCCGCTAAAAAAATTTCAGAATTTTTGCATCCGGCCGGCTATTGCCCACGTATTGAGAAATGTAGCGATCTTCGCTGCCTTACCCAACTACGAGGACTGATCCCATGACCAAAACAACTAAAACCAAACTCTGGCCGCTGGCTCTGTTAGCCGGCGCGGTTGCCGCGTTGCTGAACGTACCGCACGCCGACGCCGCCAACCACCGCGAAGCGCCGTTGACCGCGCTGGACACCAAAGCCGACATCACCGATTGGTACGCTTTCGTTTCCTACGACGATCCCGGCAAAGTGACCATGATCTTAAACGTGGACCCGCTACTGGAACCCAGCAACGGCCCCAACTACTTTCCGTTCGACCCGGACATCGTGTACGAAATGAAAGTAGACAACAATTTCGACGCCGAAGAAGACATCATTTTTCAATTCCGCTTTAACACCGAACAGCGTCTGCCCAGCGTATTCACCGGCTTCGTCGGCGTCGGCAACGGCGTGGCGGCGCCGGACAATTCGCCCAGTCCCATCGTCGCCGGCACTCCGCTGATTCCGCCGGCGATCACGGCGCTGGACGGACCCGGCTCGGAAGGCTTGGGCTTGCGGCAAAGCTATTCGGTGAAAATGATCAAGCGCAAAGGCAAACACCGCAAAATCGTGGACTTGACCAAAAACATGAACCTGTACGCGGTACCGTCCAACGTCGGCCCGCGCACCATGCCCGATTACACCAATCTGGCCAAACAAGGCATTTATGAGTTGGGCAACGGCATCAGCGTATTCGCCGGCACGGTGGACGATCCGTTTTACATTGATCTGGGCGCCACCTTCGACAGTTTCAATTTCCGTTCCGGCGCCTCCGGGGCCGGAATCGCCGGGGTATTCTCCGATGCACAATACGCCAACGAAACCGCCAATTTCGCTTCCGACGACGTGGCCGGCTTCAACGTCAACACCATCGCCATTCAAGTTCCCATCACGCTGTTGACCCAAGACGGCAAACCCCATGCGGCCGACGAAGCCTTGGCCGTGATCGGCACCTATGCCACCACCTCGCGGCCGCGCATCAAAATTTACCGCGGCAACCCGGCAATCAACCCCAAAACCTCCAAAACCTTCGCGCAAATTCAACGCATGGGCAACCCTTTGGTTAACGAGTTGCTGATAGGCACCGGCGACAAGAACAAATTCAGCATGAGCGAACCTAAAAACGACGCCGCATTCGCCGGCTACGTGGCCGATCCGCTCCTGGCTAGAGTCGTCAACGCCGCATACGGCGGCGCGGTCAGCATCCCGACACCGCCGCGGGTGGACGCCAACAACCCCAGTTTCGACTTAGGTCCGCTGGTGTTTTACGCCGCGCCGATTTGCCCCGGCTGCACGCCGGCGCAAAAAGGCCCGGTCGCCGACTTGCTGCGCTTGAATACCGGCATCCCCGCCACGGCGCCGGCCAATCGTAAACGCATGGGTTTCCTGGCCGGCGATACGGCCGGCTTTCCGAACGGCCGGCGGGTGTCCGACGATGTGACCGACATCGCCGCGCAAGCCGTGGTCGGGGTACTACACCCGGATTTCAACATCTTTCCTAACAACCGCATTGCCGACGGCGTCAACGCCAACGATCAAAGCTACCAGGAAACCTTCCCCTACGTGGCCTTCGCCCATAGCGGCCGGCAAAGCCGCCACGTCGATCCGGGCGAAGCCGGTTGCCAAGACCCAAGCAATCTGACAGCCGTCAACTGTCCGGCGCAATAACGAAAAAAACCGAACGACAGGCTTTCGGACCGGCAGGGATGCCGGTAAATCCTGATAAGCAATCAGGCGATAGCGAATTCGATACTAACGGCAAAAACCAAACTGCAGGTTTGTCGTTTTCGATGTTTGAAAATACCGGCGGGACAACACCATGAAATGCGTACTCTTCATCAGCTGCTATTTACTCGTTAGCCCGGGCTTCGTCGACGCAAGTCCTTATCTGCCCCAGTCAGACGCCGAACTATTGGAAACCTTGCCGGCCCGCGACGAAACCGACCGACGCATGCGCGACTTGCAAAGCCAAATTCGCAACCGACCGAACGACTGGCAAGCCGTGCAACGCTTGACGACTTTATTGATCGAACGTGGCCGTGCCACTTCCGACCCGCGCTATTTCGGCTATGCCGAAGCCAACTTGCAACCCTGGCTGAACGCGGCCACTCCGCATCCGCAAGCCTTGATTCTGCACGCCACGCTATTACAAAACCGGCACGCATTCGCCCCGGCTTTGCAAGCCTTGGACCAAGCCCTGGCCTTGCAACCGCGTTCCGGATTGGCCTGGCTAAGCAAAGCCGCCATCCAGCAAGTGCAAGGCAATTTCACCGGGGCTTGGCAGAGCTGCTTGGCCGCACGACGCGGCACCCCGACCCTGACCGCCAACGCTTGCCTGGCCGCGCCGCTAAGCATGACCGGCCGACTGAAGGAAGCCCAAGGTTTGTTGCAACAAACCCTGGCCGGCGAAGCTGAGGCCCCGGTAGCCGATAGACAATGGGCCTGGACCATGTTGGCGGAGATCGACGAGCGGCTAGGCGACCCGGCGGCGGCTGAGGTCGCTTACCGCCAAGCCTTGGCCTTCCCGCAAGCCAGCGCTTATTTGCTGTCGACCTATGCCGACTTTTTGTTACAGCAGCAACGTTACCCGGAAGTAATCGACTTGCTAAAAGGAGAAACCCGCGCCGACGGTTTGTTACTGCGACTGGCGCTGGCCGAACGCCGTTTGCAGCGCGCGGAGGCCAGCGAGCATGTGCAAGCCCTGCAAGCCCGCTTCGCCGCCGGCCGGCTGCGTGGCGAAACCAGCCACCAAGCCGAGGAAGCGCGCTTTTACCTGGAACTGGCCGGCAATCCCGCCGAAGCCTTGCGCTTGGCCGAAGCGAATTGGGCGGTGCAGCGCGAGCCGCGCGACGCCTTAATTTTTCTGCAAGCGGCTAAGGCCGCCGCGGCTCCGGCCAGAGCCGCGCCGGTTTTACGCTTTATCGCCGAATCGGGTGTGCAGGACACCCGCTTGCAAGCGTTGGCTAACACATTGGGAGCGCGCTCATGATCCGCATATTGTTATTGGTTATGTTAGTGACCGGCCAAGCAGCCCATGCGCATAAATCCAGCGACAGCTATTTACAACTGCATGCGCAGGACGATTCGCTACGCGGCCGATGGGATATCGCCTTGCGCGATTTGGACTACGCGCTCGGCCTGGACCGAAACGGCGACGGCCGTTTGACCTGGGGCGAAGTGCGCGCCGCGGCCGAGACCATCAAAGCCTATGCGCTTGCCCATCTAGCGCTGGCAGCGAATGACACGGCCTGTCCGTTACAAGCCGGCGACTTACTGATAGACCAACACAGCGACGGCCGCTACGCGGTAGTGCCGCTGTCCGCACGGTGCCCCAAGCCAGTGCACAGTCTGAGCCTGGACTACAGCCTGTTTTTCGACCTGGACCGGCAGCACCGCGGCTTGCTGACGTTACAGTCGGGCGACGCCCAACAAACCGCGATATTCAGTCCGGAAGTCCGTCAGCAACACTGGAACGGGATAAGCGGCGAACCGGCGGCCGGCGCTTGGACGCGCTTGCAAGACTTCGCCCGCGAAGGGGTTTGGCACATTTGGATAGGCTACGATCATCTGTTGTTTTTACTGAGTTTATTGCTGCCGGCCGCGTTGATTCGCGAATCCGAAGGCTGGCAGCCCAAAACCGGATTCAAAACCACGCTGGGCGAAGTGGTGGCGGTCGTCAGCGCCTTCACGCTGGCCCATTCCTTGACCCTTAGCCTGGCGGTACTGCAAATCGTCAGCCTGCCCAGCCGCTGGGTGGAAGCCGCGATAGCCGCCTCGGTGCTACTGGCCGCGCTGAACAATATCGTGCCGTGCGTCACCCACCGCAAGTATTGGGTCGCGTTCGGCTTCGGCCTGATTCACGGCTTGGGGATAGCCAGCGTGCTGCTGGACATGCAACTGTCGCCGCAAAACATCGTCTGGGCTTTGTTCAGTTTCAACTTGGGCGTGGAACTCGGCCAATTGGCGGTAGTGGCGGCGGTACTGCCGCTGATCGGCTATTTCAGCCGCTATCGCTACTACCCTGCCGTGGCCATGCACGCCGGTTCGGCCGCCATCGCCGGGCTGGCCTTGATCTGGCTGGCCGAACGCAGCCTGGACATTAACCTGATTAGCGGCTAAGCCGACGACGGCGGCCGGCAAGCGGCAAGCCGGCCAGCGCCAAGGCCAGACTGTAACCGAAGGCCGGCAACGGCACGGCACTGACCGTCACCCCCGCTTCGCCGAGTTGCGCCGGCAAGCCGTTGCCGTCGGCGTCGGCCAAGGCGTTCAACGATAAGGTCAATGCGCTGAAACCTTCGCCTACCGCCTGGAAGCTCAGGGTAGCCAAGGTAAACGCGTCGGCTTGGCCGCCCAACAAGTCGGCTGCACCATCCAGAGAAATTTCCCACACATTCAGCACCCCGTACTCGCTTTCAACGCCGCGCACGTCGCCCAAGCCGAACAAGTCCAGTTGATCGCCGAATGCGCTATGGTCGTAAGCCAGCACCGTCGGGTCGAATACGATTTGCACGTCGAAGGCCGACAAGGCCGTGGCTTCGTCCAGACCGCTGATCCGTAGCTCGATGCTGGCCGTCGAACCCAAAGTCACGCTTTGCTGCAGCGGGCTGAGTTCCAGCAGCGGGATGGCTTGAGCGGACGCGCAGAGCGTACAAAACAGCGCGCCGGTTAAAAAACGTTGCATAACTGCCTCCTAAAGAGTCTGTAAAGGTTTTTGGCTGAATAGGCCAGAGTAGCTGCGCCAGGCACCGAGAATAAGGTTATCAATACGTTCCCCGTTTCGGGTTGCAAGGATTTTCCCATTCGTCCTGAACTTGTCGAGGGATGAACGGGAAAATCCGAGCATCCGCCGCGCCCAACCCTTCATGCGTCGACCGAGTTCAACACGAACGGTTTGCCGGGAAAAATCATTTCGGGACATGATTTTTAGCGAAATCCTTACCTGACGAGAATCCATCATAACCAACGCCCACGGCTCACTGCGGCGCACAATTGCTGCGGGTACACAGCAAGCTCAACTTCCGGCCGTCGTTGACGGTGATTTTGCCGTCACCGTCCAAGTCGCAACGGCTGCCGCATACGCTGGCGGCCACCGTTTTATTGCGTTCGCCGAGCAACAGATTCAAGTCGTTGCGGTCCACGTCGCGGTCGCTGTCTAAATCGCCTTTCGGCACGTTGATAGTCACCGTCTTGCTGCCGCTGTCCACGCCGTCCGACAGAGTAACCACAACCTGATATGCCGCTTTGCCGAAACCCTGTGCGGCCGGCCGATAGCTATGCTTGACCTCGAACTCGCGGTTGCCGACCGGTATAGCCTGCGTGCTAAGCGCGGTTTGATCGCCCCAATCGACGCTGGCCGTATGCCGATCGCTCAGTCCGGGATCGGTAAAACGCAGGAACAAACCTTGGGCGTTGATGCCTACGTTGGTAATCGCAGGCGCCGCGTTGCCGACCCTGACTGTGCCGCTTTGACTGATCACGTCCACCCCGTCGTCGAAGCTGATCGTCACCGTGTACTCGCCGTTGTCCGCATAAACGTGGTCGGCAACGACTTGATTATTCGCCGATTGGCCGATGCGCGGATCTTGCGCCGCACTGCCGTCGCCCCAGTCTATGGACGCCTCCGCCGGTTGGCTGAGGGCAAAGCCGACCGTCAGCCGCGCGCTGTCGCCTTCCTGAATTTGCTCGGTCAGCGAAAACGCCTGGATGCGCGGCGCCGGGTCCGTCACCGTCACCACGTGCGTTTGGCTGGTGCTATTGCGGTTTTGATCGCTGATGCTGATCGCTACTTGGTAATTGCCGGCCTCGGCATAACTATGACTGCGGCTGACGAAACGCTCGGAGACCGGCAGGGTTTCGTTTACTCCGGTGCCGTCGCCCCACAGGATTTTCAAGCTGTGCTGCGCGGCGGGGTCCGGGTTGCTGAAGGAAATGTCCAGCGTCAACGCGTGATTTTTGCGCACTTCGGCCGGACCGTTCACTTTCTCCAGCAAAGGCCCTATTTGCGTCACTTGAATTTGTTGCGAACCGGTATTGCACAGATTGGTCGCGGTACACACCGTCAGTTTGACGGTCGCCTTGCCCGGCACGTTGCCGGCGACAAATTTAGTCTGCACCCCATTGGCGTCGGCGATGCTGCCGACCGAACCGCTGCCCAGCGACCAGGTGTATTTGGTTAATGGCTGGTCGCAGCCGGCGGTTGTCAAGGTCAAGGAACTGGTTTTATCGTTGGCGCCGGTGGAATTGCCGCCGGAATCGCGCATGGCCAGATTCTTCAGATCCGAAACAACCCAGATCCTGTCCGCCGCGTAACCCGATTCCACTCGCAAATTCAACACCTTGCCGCCGTAATTGTCTTGTTCGTATAGATTCGGCCCGCAGCCCGGCGGCGCCCAATAACGCACCGAACTGGCGGTGTCGTGGAAACCTTTCGGGGTAATGATGCCGTCAGTCTGATCCAGATCACCGAAGTTGTTGTAATCGTCTTTGCCGATGTCGGCCGCATCGATCACCAGGCTGCGGTCTCTATCCGAGGACGGCGAAAAAGTCCAGGTCGCAACCGCGGTTTGCTCCACGCTGGCGGTTTGATTTTGCCAGCCTGAGGCGTCGGCATAAAGCTCTACCCAAGGCTTGGCTTTCGGCGGCTTGCTGCCGGCCGCGCTCAAGGCCACGCTGTTACCCACCGTGACGCTGCCGGCCGCGTTGATTTTGGCGGTCGGATAATAATTCGGGCTGCCGGCTCTATAGACGTCGCGATGGCGAAATTCGGCGACCTGTACCGACCCGCTAGGGCCTTGCGCATAATGCTCGGTCGCATACAGCAACAGCTCCTGGCTCGGACTGACATAAGCGCCGACGCTGGCGCTGAAATTAATAATTTTGAAGCCCAGCGGCGGATCGACTGACCCGGGCGAACGCGAATAAAAACGCTGGCCGACGACCGAGGTCAAGGTAGCGGTTTCGCCGTCGCCGGTACCGCCGACTTGATACAACACGCCGACGTCTTTACCCAAATAGTCGCTGGGCGCGGTGGGTGCGGTATTGTGCGTGCCCAGCAAGTACAGTTTGCCGTCGTCTTGCTTGATGAAATTCAAGGTCTGATGCGAATACGACAACGGAATATCCTTACCGCCCACGGTAAATGCAAATTGCCAAGGCCAATCCTGGTCTCCCAGCAAATCGTAATAATTCCACTCGCTGTGCAAACTGAAGGCGAAGTTGGGATCGTGCCAGTCGCTGCCGTTGGATTTATAAAACTCAATCTTGTCACCGTAGCCCCAACTCAACGCCAACAAATAACGGCCGTCCGGCAAATCGGTGATACCGACCACGCCGGCCTTGTGGCCTTCGATATCCAAATGGTAGGACAGCAAGGTCGGATTGGGTAGCGTGGACAAATCGTAAAAATAAATGCGTCCGTCCGGAATGTCGGCGGATTCGTCGACCTTTTCCTCGGCCGGCACCGCCAGAATGTTGCCGACCGTCTGGGTGCCGCCGATGTGCTGGTAATCGCTAAAACTGATCAAGTTAACGATTTTGTCTTGACTAGGCGGCGAGGTGTCTTCGGTTTTTTCGCCTTTAAGCAGCCGGTTGGAGCGCAATCGCTCGCCGTCCTTGTCGCGCGAGGCCAGCTGCACCACGGCCAGATGTCCGGCCGACGAACTAGCGTTGCTGCTGCGCGACACCAACCAATAAGGCGTGCCGTTGGCGGCGTCGAACCGCTGTATGCCTTGCCAGTGGCTGCTGGTATTGGTGAAAATCGAATCGGTTTGCTCGTGAAAATCGTCGAAGCTGTAAAGCCCCGTGTTAAAACCCAACCATTCGCCATGGTGTTTCAAGTTTTGAAACTGGCTGACCACGTTGGGCAAGCTACGCGCGCGTTCCTGCGCCGCGGCGGACGACGCCAGAACCAGCAATGCGGCCATGGCAAACGATAATGCCGCCCAAGAGCGTAGCGGCGGCAGATGCCACACGCCGTAAAGGCAAACATAGCGGAATGCGGAACTCATCATAATCAGACCTCTACTATCTGAATGCGCCGTCCTGCTGAACCGGCGGGATCGATGGAAAATAAAATTGGAACGGCGATTCTAACGATCTAAACTGTGACGAATTTGGCAAAGTTAAACCAATAGGCTAAAACCAGCCGCTGCCGTTAACGGATAGCAAGCACTGACAACTCCAGATGAACTACGACATCCATTCCGATTTTTGCCTAAACCGGGCACCCTGGTTTAGAAATTGCCCCAACCTGTGGAACGAGCAAACCCTGGATCGTCAGGCGCTTAGAGGCTACGCAGACACGCTCAAGCGGCATCCGCAGTTCGACATGGCCAAACGCCGCTTCGCCGACAACATGCTGGCCGCCTTCAGGAATCACCAACCGCTGGCCCGCTTGCTGCGCGGCGAACACGATCTGGCCTTTTTGGCATTCGTACTGTCCTTGCACCACCAACGCGACGACGGCGATCCGTTATCCGGCGCCAGTTATTCGCGCGTCATAGAATTGTTCGGCTTGCTAAACATGGGCAGCCCTACCTTGGTAAAAGCCTTGCTAGGCTTGGCGAGGATACGCGGTTATTTGCGCGTGCATCACGTTGCCGGTAGCCGCACCAAACTGCTGGCGCCGACCGACAGCCTGCTGGAAACCTTGGCGGTTTGGTTTACCGCCAATCTGACCGCGGTCGAATTGATCCACCCTTTCCCGGAACCCGCCGCCAACCTCGGCAAACAGCCGGCCATGCTGTACCGGGTTTTCGCTTACGGCGTCAGCGCCTACGTGCACAACGGCTTTTTTCTATCCGAAGAGTTTCCGATGGTGCGGGCCTTTATGGGCCGCAGCAACGGTTATCTGGTCTTGATGGCATTGATAGCCAGCGCCGAAACCGACGGGCAAGGCAATTTGCTGGCAGCGGCACCGACTCAGGAATTGGCGCAAAGCTTGTCGGTATCGCGCGGCACGGTGCGCAACATGCTGAAACAAGCGCAAGCCGCCGGCTGGCTGCACGAAATCTCGCGCGGCTCGTATCAAGTCAAGCTCAGTGCGGAATTTGCGCAAATCTGCGACGATTGGATGGCCATGGAATTGGCCTGGATGAGCGGAGTCGCCGCCGAAGCCTGGCTAAGTTTGGCCGCCGGCGCCGATTGATCGCACAGTCCGCACAAGCGTTAAGGTAATCCCCCCCGCTCGTTCAACTCAGGAGATTGATATGACCAACCCAACCGGAACCGTTCGGCTGCATCGCGTGCTGCGGGCGCCGGCAGAGCGTATTTACCAAGCATTTACCGATAAAGCCGCTTTAGAGCGTTGGTTACCACCGTACGGCTTTCTCGGCACGGTTCACACGATGGATGTGCGGGTAGGCGGCGGCTACCGTATGTCGTTTACCAACTTCGGTACCGGCGGTAGCCATTCGTTCACGGTCGAATACCTCGAATTGGTGCCTAACCAACGCATCCGTCACATTGACCGTTTCGACCACGCCGATTCCGCCGCTGCCATGCAGGTATCGATCGACTTGGAAGCGGTGTCCTGCGGAACCTCCGTCAGCATTGTTCAAGCAGGCATACCCTCGATGATACCGGTGGAAATGTGCTATTTGGGCTGGCAGGAATCGCTGGAGCAACTGGCCAAGCTGGTCGAGCCTGAAATCCCCGACCATCAATGAAACCAATCCTTGCAGGTTTTCAATCGGGTCGTGATGACTATCCTAAAGCTCAGGATAGTGGCGCATCGCCTCGGAGAATGCCCTGCGGCGCGCCCGTAATGACTTTCAGAGTAACGAACATGCAGGGCTGGCAATCGTCCTCGCTGATGAAAAGCATTGATAGCGGGCGACCTCCATGGTTTCAAACTTCACCTTAACTCAACTTCCCAACCATGCTTACAACACCTCGCGCCCTATTGTTCGACCTCGGCGGCGTCCTGCTAGACATCGACTTCGGCTTGGCGATCAACGCCTGGGCCGCCTACTCGGCCTTGCCGGAGACCGAGCTAGCGCGCTTGTTTCATTTCGACCGCGAATATCGGCAACACGAGCGCGGCGAACTGGATTCGGCGGCCTACTTCGCCCATCTGGCGGCTCGATTGCAGTTGTCGGCTAGCCCCGCGCAAATCGAGGCGGGCTGGAACGCGATATTCGTCGGCGAAATCGCCGAAACCGCGCAACTGCTGCAATCGGCCCGCAGCCGCTTGCCCTGCTACTTGCTGACCAACACCAACGAAAGCCATATGCGGTTTTGGTCCGCACGCTATCCCGACCTCCTCCCCGGTTTCGACGCCGTGTTCGCTTCTCACCAACTGGGCCTGCGCAAACCCGAGCCCACAATCTTCCGGCACGTCTTGCAAACGACCGGCGTAGCCGCAGCCGACATACTGTTTTTCGACGACACCGCCGAAAACATCGAGGCCGCCAAACGGGCCGGCCTGCAAGCGGTGCTGGTAAGATCGAGTGTGGACGTTGCCGAGGGGTTGGAGGCAGTTGGGGTGATTTGACAGCTAGCCATGCGGGTTGAAAACCGGAACGAATGTGATCGCTTCCGCTTGGCGACGAGCATTTTCCAAAGTCACAGCCGGATATTCGCCAAACCCCAAGCGATTTCCCTTCCCCTGAAACCGATAGTCAAACACCCAACGTTTCAAACCGGTTGACTTAACCAGCAATGCCAACCCGCCGCCGTCGCTAATCCGACAATCTTTTTCTTTGGGCTTAGCTACCCTGTAGACCGCGTCTTTATTGAGATTCAGAGCCATTTTGTTGTAGCGGTGTTGTACTGAAGCCCTACAATTTACCTGATACAACGCTCGGTACAACAACTTTTGTTGTATTCCCTTAAGTTTATTGAGCGGTAATAAGGCATAAAAAAACCCGCAAACCTAGAAGATTCGCGGGTTTCTGGACTTCTTTGCATCTCTTAAGATGCGCGATTGGTACGACGGCCGGACTTGAAAAAATTAATAAGCCATTGTAATAAATTGACTTAATACAACGCGACAAACAAGATATCACTAATCGTGTCACTTTTTTGATTTTTGCCCAAATTTATTACAGTTCGGCGACACACTTTCAATCGCGAGTATGCCGCCTAGCTTATATCGGTTAACAATGTTTCATAAACCTCCGGGGAAAGGCGCCCGTAACACAGCACTGTTAACCGAATAAGGCTCTTTACGCTCCCGGATTCTTGATCAAGCCAATCCAATCGATAGGCGCGGCTTGAAAATCCAGGCGGCATTTCACTTTCAAAGCATCCGAGTCAAAGTGTTGTTCCTGGTCGATAAACGCGCCGCGTTGGCCTTGCAGGTAGGCAATTTCGACCGTATCGACTTGATTAAAGTCTGCCGCTAATTACCATGTCGCGTTAAGCACCTCTGTTTCGGCGTCGGCTTGTTGGCACCTCAGAAATGAGTTAGCGTTTTAACCGAGCAAAAGCCGCTTTCCAGCCGAAATCAGCGCCCGGATCGACCGGTACCGGTTGAACAACGACGGTTTGGCCGACCTTCCGGTCCGGTACCACAGCCGGTGGTATTGTTTCCGTCACAACTTGCCCCCTCGCTCCGGTCATTCCCAGTGCTCGTGCAATCGCTATATTCCAATCGCCATGCAATTGAGCTCTGCTTTGCTTGCTATCCGGTTTTACTATCGGCTGGCCGTTCAGTACGCCTTGCAGGCTGCCAAGCCCATCGGCCAAGCCTGCGAGAACGCCTTTAGCGCCGATCTCGACGCCGCCGCGCAAGGCTTTAATCTGGCTTGCGCTTAGGCTTGGGCGTAAGCCGGTCAGCGAATGGATGAACACGGTTTCCAGGTCGTCGATTTGCGCTTGCAATACCCGCTTGCCGTCCGGCGTGGTGGCGTCCGGGCGCTTGTCCGGCGCGTTGCTGCTGACGATTTCGATAGCGTTTTTGTCGCCGGCACGGAAAATGCCGACAATGCCGATACTGCCCAGTTCAGCCGTTGCATCGGTAACGAGTTCATCGCAAGCAGCCGCCAGCCAGTAAGCCGCGCTGGCGGCCATGCCAGACACGTAAGCCACAGTGGGCTTTTTCACGGTTTTGATGGTATTAGCTAATTCGTGTATACCAGTGACACTGCCGCCGGGCGAATTGAAATTAAACACGATCTTGGCAACCGCCGTACTGCTGGCCGCTTGTTCCAGCTGCATGCGGATGTCGGTCAACGGCGTGCCGAAACCGAACAAAGTCAAGATGTTCGGTTTCGGAAATAACACGCCGTCGATTGCAATCACCGCCGTTTTGCCTTGAGTTTTAAACGGTACTGGCGAAGGCGCCGGCGCGTCCATGGCCGCCAGTTTGGCTTCGGTGCGGAACAGCGTTTCCAGGTGAATGCGCGGCATCGCGTACAGAGTGTCGGTCAGCATGGTTTAAGCCTCCATCATGAGTACGATTTCGGGATTGCAATCCTGCCGACGGTAAAAGCCGTCCATACCCAAGGCTTCGGCTGAGCAAATTAATTGCTCTTCTTCCGCTTCGAGCGCGAACTTGCGTTTTTCCAGGGTCGCTTTTAGCGTTGGACGTTCGACCAAGGGCGGACCGGGTTCGATGCTATCGGCGATGCATTTTGCCATGTCGGATAAAAGCCGTCGGATGGTGGAAGGGCCTAGTAACGGTACCAGTATATCGGCCAGCTCAGCCGTGCCGCTGGCGATGACGGTATGGCCTGCCACTATGGCCGTATCCCGATCCAACGTCACTTTGGCTTCCAAGGGGCTGGGGCCGTTCAGGCCTTTGGGATAAAAGAACTGCTTTACGGTTTCGGTGGGCCCGGCATGCGCTTCGATAAAGCGGTCTATGGCGGCTTGGGCATCCTCCAACCCCAAGGGGGCATGATCTAGCCAATACAGTTCATCGTTGATGCGTTCGATTTCGGCGCGTAGGTCTGCTAAATGATTCAGCGCTTGCGTTTGGGTTTTTTCCAAACCAGCTTTGATTTTATCAACGTCCATGAAATCTCCTACACCGCGATGGTGTGTGAATAAAGGTCCGAGACGTTGTAGCCTTTATCCGGAGCAGCGTTAAATACCGTCGCGTTATCTTTACCGTATTTGGCCGCGAATTCGTTGAGCACATTGAAGCAAGCGCCGAAACTTTTACAGCCTTCCGAGGCTTTTTCATAGTCTGCTTGTAGCCGCTTTTTCTCACGCATTAATCGATACAGATTGACTAGTGCGTCTTTGCTAACAGTGCCTTCCTTTAAGCCGAATTCGTCGCGTAACGTCGGCCATTCGTTGGCTAAGCACTTGAGTTTGGCTTCAACCTGATTGACCGATAGCGTACGGTCATCTCGTTCGACGATTTCGCAAACTTTTCTAAGGCAATAAGCCGATTGGAAGCTTTGGACATGGCTAAGAGCTTTGCCAAAGTTAGCGCTGGCTTCGTTCCGTTCTGCGGAAAGGTTACGCAAGACTTGAAAACGGTCTTCCCTGTGCCGCTGAATGGCGTCCCATTTCGAGTGGTTAAAAACTTTCATCATGATACCTGTCGGTCATTGAACACATGAACTGTCACGGTGACATGATGCATCGTTGCGTGCGGCAAAAATAGGCAAGACTCGAAGTCAATTTTTCACTAATTCGCACAACAGATATTGTGTAATTGCCGTATCGACTGCGGCATCTTGCAGCGTGTGTCTACCGCTTCTTTCAGGTATTGGCCGGCTTCGTCATCACCGTAACGCTGAAAAGCGATACGACGGGCTAGTTCGTTGCAGCGGCTCCAGGCCTTGCCGGACAACGCTTCGAAAGCAGCTGTCAGTAAGGCGTTGCGTTTGACCAAGGCATCCGTATACGACAAACTCTTTTTGCCTGACATACCGCCAGCCAATTCCAATTCCACCAACACCCGCTGAGCCAAAGCAGGTGGTAAGGCTTCACCTTCCGTTAAATGCCGGCGAATGCAGATCCGGTCATAAGAATCTAAACCCATTGTTCAACCTCTTGCATGTCAAGAAAAGCAATCAATTAACTTCTACAAGCCTTTCGGCGTTACCGGAATATTGAGGTCAAAATTGCTTGTGCGGCTTAGTGCGCCTAAGGACTCGTTATCTACCCTGAAATACGTTAACCATTTAATCCCCTGTTAATTGAGTTGTTAACACACCGAATCGCCACCCCCTAGAGAATTCGCGGGGTCCGAATTACCCGTGACGGACCTTGCCGAGAAGGACCCGCTAGCAATTGCCGGCAATTCGCCACAGAACTCAACACAAACCTTTGATTTCATTTTGTTACTTCCTGAAAACATCGAATAAACAAAAAATATGTATGTATATACCCTGTGGAGTGGGGCAAATGGGGCGCAGCGCTCTAGCCCAGATATATCAAGGCCTACAGCGCGCCCCAATTTATCGTGCGCCCCAAATTAAATGGGGCACAAACCTGATACCCGCTTTAATGCCTTAACTTGATGCGCCCCATTTTTGGGGCGCTGCGCCCCGCCTAAAAATAAAATGGGGCGCACTGAAAGCCGCGTCAGCTCTATGCTTTTCTATACTTTTATTTATTTGTGCCCCATTTGCCCCAAAAAATAATCATATATAGGGCTAAGTTTCTGACTCCACCATCTTGGCGTCCAGAATCAGAACCCGAACATCCCGGCCGCCAACACGTTGTTTTACCGATATACGCACCCTCCCTTGCTCTTCGCTGACCTGCTTTATCAACCCCCGTTCGGCCATTCTTCGCCACAAGGTGGCAGGCTTAAGCAAAATGACGTCGCCCTGGATGCGTCCGAAGTGCTGCACGGCCTTATAAGCCGTTGCCGGTTCCAACCACACTTCATCGGCACCGCCGTCCTTGCTGGCGTAATACCAGCCCAGGCAATCACCCATGGGTTCGTATTGCTGGCCAACATCGTTCGGCGATTTCCGCCAGCCCCAGCCGAAAGGCCGGATTGAAGGCGGCCCCTGTTCCAAACGGTCGGCAATATGGCCGTTGCCGGAACTCAACACGGCCCGCAATAGCTGCATGAAGCGTTCGGTTTCGTCCTCTTCGGCCTGATAAGCCCCTTGTTCGCTGAAAGCCTGCTTCAAGGCTGTTTCCATGTCTCCCAGCAAGGCGTTGGCGCGTTCGCCGGTCAAAGCGCCGGCATCGGTCAGGAAATCTAAAAACAGCTCGGCTGCCCCTACCAAATTGGCGTAAATCTCAGGGGCGCGGGGGTGGGAAGAACAAAAGCCGCCCCGAATCGCTCCGTCGCGCAACTGCTCCACGATTCGGGGGAAATCCCGCTTCAAATCGTCCAGGCGGCCCGCCAACCATTGCACATAGCCAGCCATTAAGCCGGCCAAGCGTTCCGCCGATGCGGCGTCCTGCATTTTGCTTAGTACGGCGTTGTCTACATCGTCCCGCGTCAATTCCAGTACCAGCAAACGCCCCAGCAACGACTGGCCGCGCGGCAAATCCTCAGCGGTGGAAATCAGCATCGACCGATTAAAACGCACAGGCTTGGCGCTGTGGTCGATATTGCGGCGGCCGGCGCCGGCTTGGTTGCCGGTATTGCGCACCACGCGCTCGGCTTTGGCGTGCAGCTCATTAGCCAAGCCGGGGCTGACGCTGGGCTTGAAGTCGTCCAGCACGAACACGGCATCCTTGGCTTGATGGGTTTTGATGTCGATGTCCAGCGGCGAATCGTTCCAATTGGCCGGAAAGCTGCGCCCGTGGAACTCGCCGAAAAACGCCAAGGCCACGGCAGCCAAGGCTGACTTGCGGGAACCGGTCAGGCCGTGCAGCCATATTGCAGAGTCGGTGGGATGGCACTCGCCCAACGGGGCACGGGCGACCGCGGCCAACAGCACCGCGCCGACATGCCGTTTATTCGGACATACTTCTAACAGCAAAAGCGCCTCGTCTAGCGCTTGTTTTAACATATCGGCTGAAAGCGGCGGCGGCAGCCGGTAGCGCTGCATGTGGCCGGCGTCCAGTTCGACTTGCACCGAATCCCCCAAACCCGCCGCCGCGACCGATCCGGAACCCGTCAGATAATGCCAGGCGTCGTCGATCTTCTTCCAGCCGGTAAACCGGTAAACCGTGCGGCGCGGAATGTCGCCTTGCAGCCGGGAATACAACTGAATGGCCGCCTTCAGATTGTCCTTTTTGGCGGCGCCGGGATAGACGAACGGCAGCATACCCCAGGCATCGTGCACCCAGTTGCCGGCGGTAAAAGTCTTAATGGGCACGTCCACCGCCGACAACGGCACCCCGTCGGCCCGGACTCCCTCGATTCTGAGGAGGCTGGCTTCGATCAAACCGTCGTCGGCGATTAACTCTTCCACAATCCGGCAGGTGAAATCGCACAACGGGAAATATTGCGGCTTGCCGGTTTTCTCATCCATCTTGCCGCTACGTTGGTAAAACCCGCCATTGATGATGGCGTAAACGCCGAACTCGACCGCCGCCGCACCGCCTTTACCGCCGCCGCTGCCGCCGGACTCAGCTTTCTTCTTGCCGGCGGCCTGCTTGGCGTCTTTCACCAGCGTCAACGTCGGCTTGTTGTTGCCGTCCTGCTTATTCGCCATTGCCGGCGCTCCTTAGAAAAATACTGTAGTCGTTGAAATCGCCCGGAATCGGCGGCACGGCCAACCCGCCGCCAACGGCCCTAGCTGCTTCTTTGGCTTTGGTCAGACCGGGATTTCCCGGAGTGTGCGTATCGTTGTCGGCGCAAAATACAATGCCGGCATTCGGCAGCCGCTCCCGCACGATGCGCCCGACCGCCAGCAGGTTGTTGGCGGTAAAGGCCATATACACCCGCCAGCCGGTGTCTTGGTGAACGCTGGCAGCCGTGGCAAAGCCTTCGCAAACCACGACATCATCGGTGCGCGGCCCGATCCACCAGAACAAACCGGCCAAGCCGCCGCCGGGCAGAAAATCGCGGTCGCGGCCCAAGACCGGATGATTTTCCGCAAAGATGGCCTGCAAGCTCCGGATGCGTCCGTCGGCACCGTACAGCGGCAACAGCAAGGCATTGTCGATCGCAACGCTTTTGCGCTTACCATTGTTCAGCGTGACGGTGCGCTGCCAACGGCAAAGCCGCGTGGCGTGCGGCTCAATCTGTTTGCGGACTAAATAAGGATGGTCGGGTGCGGCCGGCTGAGCTGATTGCCAAATGGCTTGCGCACGTCGAACGGCCCATTCTCGCTGGGCGGCCTCGTCGGCTTGGCGCTGGCGTTGCTCGGCCTCGATACGTTGGCGCTGTTCGGGTTTTAGTTCGGCGGCGCTACCGTTGAGGAAAAAGGCTTTCCGCTCGCCGGTCTTATGATTCCAAACGATACCGCCTTGCCGATCCGGAAAGAGTTTGATGCGGCCGTCGTTGCGTCCGCGCGGATCGTCGGCAATGTTGGCGGTATGAAAGCGGCCGTCAGCCGGCACCGACTTGAATTCGACGCCAAGCACCAGGCAAGCCGAGCGGCAAGCGTCGTCAATAGTTTGAAATTGCATGCAAGTTTCACCTTGCCGGTATGCAATCCGCTTGACGTTGGGCTAAAATAGCCCTGCATTGTGGCAAGCGGATTGCTGAAACCGGCTTCAATCTTTTGGGTTAAGCCGGTTTTTTATGGCCGTTGGTTTTCTGATTGCACTCGCCGGCGATAAATTCGGCTTCGGAACCGATATAAGCCAGCGCCGAAACGGTTTCGGCCTGCAACGCTAAGCTGAACAGGATATTGACCAACTGATCGTCATCCGGTGCACTTGGGCCACTACCGGAAATGGCCATCGCTAACGCGTTCAGCGTGTCGGCCACATTGTCCGCTTGCATAATGGCCACTTCGGTCAAGCCGCTAAACCAATCCAACTCGTCCCGGTCCATATCGCGCTTTGTAGCGTCGAACAGCCGGCGTAAAGCGTTTGCAGGACTGCGAATCATGCGGCACCTCCCAGCGCCCAGCGTTCGAACAGCTCGCCGCCGTTGGCGATGTACAGGTGAATTTCTTGAGTAGTGGCGCGGGCGTCCAGCGTCAACACCGCCATGCAGTCGTCGAACAAGGCTTTATCCAAGCCCCGTAACGTGACTAAGTTGAACGGAAAACGGTAGCCGTTATACAAACCAAGCAAGAAACGGCGCACGGTCTCGGCTTGGCCGGTATCGCGCTCGGCAATCTTGGCTAGGCGCAGCAAAGCCGGAATGCCGGCGTCGATAACGGCTTGGCGCTCGGCGTCCAATGCGGTGATTTCATCCAGGAACGCACTTAAGGCGTCGGGTACTTTAGTAGATTCCGGGCGGATTTTGCCCGTAGTAGGGGTGTTCATAGCGGTGCTCCTTGTCAGAGGAATAAACCGCCGCTGATGCTTCTCACGGCATTGGGCGACGGGCTGTAATGGGGTGAGAAACTGCGACAAGGTGCAGCCATGGACGAACCATGCCCAAAACAGCCCGCCATAACAGAATGCACACGGCATGATGCCGCGCTGAATGATGGGCACAAAAAAGCCGCTAAAAGTTGCGGCGATTTTTCGCCTTGTCTACCAACCAGGTTCTCACGCCCGGTGCTGGATGTGCCAGCGGTGAACAGCATAGCCACGCGCAAACAGTCCGTCAAGCCGGCTTCGATCAAATCGGCGATTTTCCAGCGTTTTTTCCGGCGGCGTTTCAGGCGTGAAGGTTTGGTGTAGTCATCTGTCTGGCGGCTCATGGAGTCACCTCCAGCTTTTCAGGTTGCCTAACACTGGCGGCAAACCGTTCCAGCGCAATTTTCCGCTCGTCGTAGGTCAACCCGCAGCCAATCAAGACGGTATTGCGCTCTTCCAGTTTGGCTAACAAATCGAGTTCCTGAGCCGGCAGTTTGTCCCGATCCAGCGGCTTGAACTCTCCCGTCAAAGCCCAATTAATCAACCGCACTTCGTTCGAAAAATGATGCGCGTCGGTAGTCTTGCCCTGCTGCTGGCGTTGCAACAGCAAAACCGCATTCATCACCTTTTGGCTTGCTGCGGCTTCATGGCGTAGCTGTTTCCAATCGTCTTTACCGCGCAAAAGCGCGTCTATCTGTTCGTCGCACCAAACCGCAAAATCAATATCCAGCCATTGGGCGAATCTGACCGCTAGTTTTGGATGCAGCCAAGTGCCTTGCGTAAACCGGGATGAATTGCCCTTGCAGGTCTTAATGAAGTGAGATTTTCTCACTTCACTTATTCGGCACAGGGCTTCCAAATAGCGCGTAGTTTCCGGCAATCGAAGCCAGTCGATAGGTCGTTTGCCGTATTGGGCCGCTGCGCTTGTGGCGTTAAACCAGCCGTTTTGATCCAGTTCGACCGGGCTGCCGTTGTACTCCAAGCTAACCAAGGCGTTCATTGTGCGCAGCCAAAGCTATCCAGCAATGCCAGAATATCGGCCTTGCGCCAAGCCGTGGTCTTTTCACCTAACTTGATGGGTTTGGGATACTCGCCGCTACGGACTTTGGCGAGAAAGGTTGAACGGCCAATGGGCAATAGCGGTTCTATGCCTTTCTTACGGTCTCCCGTTATTTGCCAGATGCGGAGATATGCGATTGGCACAGTTTCTTGATGTGGGGTTTTGGTGGACATTATCTAACCTCTATCAGTGAATGACAGCGCTAGGTTATGTAATGCCGTTTGCTATTTGAATTACTTGTAGGGCTACAGGCTAGCCGATGCCGCTAGCGGCCAGATGTTCATCTTTTTGGGTCCGGCGTTTTTTTCAAAGCTTTGCGTGCCGATGAAAACGACATACCAAGAGCGCCACATTCCTCTTCGGCGCATCGATCGCGCGAAGTGTATTTTCCTGTCGCCCAAATGTCCTGAATTTGCTTCTGTTTGTCTCGGCTTCCACCGGGTGCATTGTGACGTTTTTCGGCTCCGCTCTTGCCGATTATCGATAGTACATCTGATTCACTGGAAATAACCGTGGCTTGTTTAGATTTGGCCGAGACGGGTTTTATCCAGTGGGTAACTAAGGGGCTGTCGTCTGGTGGCTGAAATGCAGACTTTTCTAAAAATTCGCTGTAATCCGAAGCTTTGAAGTATTTTGCGGTTTCATATCTTGTAGGGGCGTCCGGAATATACAAGCTCTCTACTGTTTTTTCGGCACAATGTCTAAGCTGGCCTGACTTAACCGCTTCTTCAAGGCATTCCTGCACTAGGCGACGATCATCCCAATAGCGGCGCTTAGCAGCCACGGTTTCTTCTTTCGGTTCGTACCGGAACCAGTAGTGAATGATTTGTTTAATCGTTAGCTCATCAGTCGGGGATAGTGCCACCAGTCAACGCCATTCACGTTTCAACATTGCCAAGGGTTAACCGGAAGCGGGGCAATGACTCCCGCTTCTCACCCCGTCGGGCTATCCGGTTGGACTGAGTTTATCAGTTATCTGGTATTTCTATGGAGCAGAGTTTGTCAAAATTGCTACTCAATATTTCTCACAAGGTTGTTGATATTTGGAACTTGCTTATCCAGCTGGGACTGATTAACCATAATTGTTCGGCCAGCAATAGTCTTATTACCTGCCGTTAAGGAAGCAATTGGTATTCCTAACGAACCAGATACAACAGACGCCGTATTCGCATCATTAACTTCGTACTGAAACATTGATTTGAATGTTTTCTTAGACGTGGGTGTTGGCGCGCCTGTTGGATGAATGCAAAATGCTTGCGGGAGCGTCTGCCATACTCCCCAAATTTCGTCACCAATCTCATTTACTACTGTCTTAAAGGCAGAAGCAGACGAACTGTTCATTTGCGTTAGCCTATTCCCGATATACATATATATCTCGGGGGAACTCATCCTATATCTCATTGATTCAAGATAAAAATCAGATTGCGGATCACCTTGATGACGCCGAACACCATAAACCAGAGACAAGAGCGCCTTCACAGCCCGTTTGGATGAACCATCAGCAGAAAAAGGAATTAAAAGCCTTTCAGCCGCAGTAAGTGCCAACTCTGTATAAATAGAAAAACTAGGATTACAGTCAATAAACACACATGCATTTTCATCGTTCCATGATTCAAAAATGTCCGTAATCAAATCACGAACCCAAAGGTGGACAATTCGCCATGCATCCTGGGGGCCGGGAAATGTCGCACTAGTAACACGAGATGATTGAATCTCCAATTGTTCATCGCCGACCACCAAATATAGATTATTTGGAATTCTGCCGTTATATCTCGAAACTTGCGTTACGTAATTAGCCCCCGAACGCGGTGTAACATATGGGCTTCGAATTCTATCCTCAATGTAACCAGAAATAGTTCTTCGTGGTTGAGCAGTGTGAATTTGCGTAAGCTGATGTTCACCATTTTCCATTCCACCCAATAACATAGAGGACGAATTTGCTTGCGGGCACATATCAACCACTAATACCTTTTTCTGTGGATGTTGTCTCGCATATTCAGCAGCTAACTGAAACGTCAAATAGCTCTTGCCTACGCCACCCTTGTTGTTCCAAATTGCATAAATTGCCATTTAGGGACCGTCCTATCGTATTGAATGAATGTGATGTTGATATTCTAACGAGATCACTTTTATTAATGTTAATAAAATAGACCTAATTCGTTACCAGTCCAAAAATGGACCCTATTGATTTTATTCAGAATCCAATTTTGGATTAGCCACAATTTCAAGTCGTACCGGCCCGCTTAAACGGTATCACTTCGGCACCGGCCCGCAAGCCGTCCAAATAATCCGCCCAAGCCTGCATCATGCGCCGGCGTTCTTCCAGGTACTGAGCGCGATTGTAAGCCGCTCTAACTTGATCCCTTGGAGAGTGTGCCAATTGCCGTTCTATCGCGTCCGGACTCCAGCCCTGCTCATTGAGCAAAGTGCTGGCAATGGTTCTGAAGCCATGCGCGGTTTGAATACTGGAATCGTAACCCAAGCTTAGCAACGCCGACCGGATTGTGTTATCGGACATAGGCCGGCCATCTCCCCGGCTAGACGGGAATACATATTGCCCGGCAGCGGTTAAAGGTTGGATTGCTTCCAGGATAGAAACAGCCTGATTGCTGAGCGGTACAATATGGTAGAAATCGGTTTTGCTGATGTAAGGCCGCCATTCTCGGGCGATCAAATCCACGTCGCCCCAATACATTTGCCGGATCTCGCCCGGCCTTTGGAACAGCAACGGCGACAGCCTTAAGGCCATTTGCACGGTAAAAGTGCCTTGGTAAGCGTATAGATCGCGCAATAGTTGCCCGACCTGCTTGGGATCGATGATCGCGGCCCGGTGTTTAACCTTTTGCGCCGGTATCTGCCTGGCGACGGGTTGCGCCTGATTGAACTCTACAAAGTTATGGGCAATCGCATAATCCAAAACAGCGACAATTTCCGCATGCAGCCGGTGCGCGGTTTCAAGCTGTTGTTTGTCTATCAAGGGCTTTAAAACGGCAAACACGTCAAACGATTTTACCTCTTTGATGGGCTTATTGCCCAACAGCGGAAACGCTAGGCGCTCGATACGACTAGCTTTCTTTTTGTGCGTGGTCGCGCTGGTGAGGTGTTCGATGGACGCCAGCCATTGGCGGGTAATGTCGGCGACGCTGTCCAAGATAGGCAAACCTTCGCTTTGGCGCTCTTCGTTTTGTCTGGCCAATTGTTTGGCCACTTTTTCTTGCTTGCGAATTTCGCCGGGATCGATGCCTTCGGCAATTCGTTGCCTCGCTTCGTCGGCCTGTCGGCGGGCTTGCCCTAAAGATACATCCGGATAAGCGCCGAAACTAAGGCGGTTTTGCTTGCCATCGAGCCGATAAATGAAACGCCATAGTTTTGAGCCGCTGCTTTTGACCAACAAGGTAAGCCCGCCGCCATCGTTGATGGTGTAATCCCTTTCTTTAGGCTTGGCCCCTCTGTAGACCGCATCTTTGTTGAGATTTAACGCCATAAAGTGACACACCCTTCTTGAAAAAGTGACACGATTTTGAGCCAGTTTAGCCCGTGTCACTAATCGTGTCACTAATTCGGGTGTATGGCCTGGTATTTCTTAAGACGTCTTCGGACAATAAAAAACCCGCAAACCTAGAAGATTAGCGGGTTTCTGTACTTCTTTGCATCTCTTAAGATGCGCGATTGGTACCGACGGCCGGACTTGAACCGGCACGACTTGCGTCACCACCCCCTCAAGATGGCGTGTCTACCAATTTCACCACGTCGGCAATGTCTTATTCTGCTGGGGCTGAGGGATCCACTTCTTTGATCGGTTGTTCGCTCGGCAAGGTCGCGACCGGGACCGATTGCTCAACAGTACTTTGTGTGAGGGGGACGTCTTCTTTTTGTGCGGGTGCAGCCGGTGTGTCCATGATGATGTCGGCTTTTTTGCTTTGATGCCCGCTCAAAAACGCCAAGCCCAGGCTGGTGATAAAAAACAAAGTCGCAAATATCGCGGTACTCCTGGACAGAAAAGACGCGGAACCCTGGGCACCGAATACCGAACCCGACGCGCCGCTGCCGAAAGCCGCACCGGCGTCGGCACCTTTACCCTGCTGCATCAATACCAAGCCTATAATGCCGATACCCAACAGGATATGAAAAACGATGATAATTTGATACAGCATGTTAATCCTAACGATAAATTCTAAACCGAGTGGCAGATTTGTAAGAATCCTTTGGCATCGAGCGACGCCCCACCTACCAGACCGCCATCGATATCCGGCATTGCGAACAAGCCTTTGGCGTTATCCGGTTTAACGCTACCGCCGTACAAAATTTGCACTTTGTCGGCAATTTCCTGGCTTCTAGCTGCGATACGTTGGCGGATGTATTGGTGAACTTCCTGGGCTTGTTCATCGGTCGCGGTTTTACCGGTACCGATTGCCCAAACCGGCTCATAGGCGATAACGGCCTTGGCAAACGCTTCGATTCCGGCTGCGTCTATGACGGCATCCAATTGTTCGTCGACGACTTGAAAGGTTTTGTTGTCGTCGCGCTCTTGCAAAGTCTCGCCGACACACAAAACCGGAATGATGTTTTGTTTTTGTGACTGACAAAAGCGTTGCGCCACACTTCGGTTGCTATCGCCGTAATAGCTGCGGCGTTCGGAGTGGCCGACCAATGCATATTTGCAGCCGCAGTCCGCCAACATAGCTGCAGACACCTCGCCGGTGTAGGCACCCACAGCTTGGTCCGCGACATTTTGCGCGCCAACGGCAATCGGCGAGCCGGCCAGTGCATTGCGAATATCAGACAGGTAAACAAACGGAACGCATACCGCCACTTCCTGACTGACGCCGCCCAAGCCTTCCGCTAACGCTTTGGCCAGCTGCACGCCCTCGTCCCGTGAGGTATTCATTTTCCAGTTTCCCATGATCAATGATTGCCGCATCACAAACTCCGAAGCAAATAAAGCCGGCAATGATAAACCTTAGACGCATTCAGTTCAAGCTGCGATTGCCTGCTTGACATCGTCGGCCAATTGTCTGGCGTATTGACTAACATCGTCCTGGTCTACGCCTTCCACCATGACTCTAACCAGAGGCTCGGTGCCGGAAGCGCGCAGCAGCACCCGGCCTTTATCGCCAAGCTTTTGCTCGACCGCCGCCACGGCTTTTTTGACCCCATCCATCTCGTTTAAATTGACTTTTTTATCGACCCGGACGTTGATCAGCACTTGTGGATATTTTTTCATACCGGATTTCAACTCGTGCAGATTTTTGCCGGTAAATTGCATTTCCGCCAATACTTGCAACGCGGCAACAATACCGTCGCCGGTGGTGGTTTTGTCCAAACAAATGATATGTCCGGATCCTTCCCCGCCCAAACAACCGCCGCGCGCTTTTAGTAATTCCATCACGTAACGGTCGCCGACATTCGCTCTGAGTAGCGGCACGCCCATTGCTTTTAACGCATGCTCCATGCCTAAATTCGACATCAGAGTACCGACTACCGGGCCGTACAATTTACCCTTCTCCTGAAACGATTTGGCAATGATGTATATCAATTCGTCGCCGTCGACAATTTCGCCTTTGTGGTCGACCATGATTACTCTGTCGCCGTCGCCGTCCAACGCAATACCCAAATCAGCGTGACATTCCAACACTTTTGCCGCCAATATTTCGGGCTTGGTAGCACCGCATTCGTCATTAATATTCAGCCCGTCCGGTTCCGAGCCTATCGTGACTACCTCCGCGCCGACTTCGCTGAATACGTGCGGCGCGATATGGTAGGTCGCCCCGTTTGCACAATCGATGACAATGCGAAGGCCTTTGAAGGCCAGCGAAGCCGGAACCGTAGATTTACAAAATTCGATATAGCGCCCGGCGGCATCGGTGATGCGCTTCACTTTACCGAGTTTTGACGATTCGACCGTCGTCATCGGTGCGTCGATGTAATGCTCGATTTCCTGTTCCAATTCGTCCGGCAATTTGGTGCCGTCGACCGAAAAAAATTTGATGCCGTTATCGTAGTAAGGATTGTGAGAAGCACTGATCACGATGCCGGCTTTTGCGCGCAAGGTGCGGGTTAAATAAGCGATCCCCGGCGTCGGCATAGGCCCTATCATTCTGGTATCCACTCCGGCCGCTGATAAGCCGGCTTCCAGCGCGGATTCGAACATATAGCCCGAGATACGCGTATCCTTACCCACCAGCACGAAACCGCTACCTTCTTTCGCAAACACCCTCCCCGTCGCCCAGCCCAGCTTTAGCATAAAATCCGGCGTAATCGGATATTGACCTACCTTTCCCCGAATACCGTCGGTACCAAAATATTTTTTCGCCATCTATGATCCTGTATATCTACTTGCAAAAAAAAGAGAGACCGAAGTCTCTCTCCCTTCAATTCCAACTGCCCAAGCGTTTTAACCTTGCTCGGCAGTCCCTCCTATCGAAGGCTGATCGGCACCTTTACCCCAAGGTTCCGCCTCGGCATTCTTGTTGAACGGCGGCGTCGGAGTGTCGTCCCAGCCTTTGGGTTCGCGCACCGGACGCCGATTCATCAAGTCGTCGATTTGATCTTTGTCTATGGTTTCGTACTTGATCAGCGCTTCGGACATTGCGTGCAATATATCTTCGTTTTCTTTCAGGATATTTTCAGCACGCTCGTAATTCCGATCAATAATAGACCGAATTTCTTCGTCTATTGTGTGCGCGGTTTCCTCCGCGACCGATTTATGTTGGGTAACGGAACGACCTAAAAAGATTTCACCTTCTTCTTCGCTGTACGCCAAAGGTCCTAACCGTTGCGACAAGCCCCATTTCGTTACCATGTTGCGGGCAAGCTCGGTCGCACGCTCGATATCGTTGGAAGCGCCGGTGGAGACTTGTTCCCAGCCGAAAATCAGTTCTTCGGCAATCCGTCCGCCGTACAAACTGGAAATCATGCTGTCCAGCTTGCATTTGCTGGCGCTGTATTGGTCGCGTTCCGGCAAGAACATGGTAATACCCAGTGCTCGGCCACGCGGCATGATGCTGACTTTGTACACCGGATCGTGTTCGGGGACGATACGACCGACGATGGCGTGGCCGGCTTCGTGATAAGCGGTCATGCGCTTTTCTTTTTCGTCCATCACCATCGAACGGCGTTCGGCACCCATGATCAATTTGTCTTTGGCTTTTTCCAAATCGGCCATGCTGACTAAGCGCTTGTTGAAGCGTGCCGCAAACAAAGCCGCCTCGTTAACCAGGTTGGCTAAATCGGCGCCGGAAAAACCGGGTGTACCTTGTGCGATATATTTGACTTTCACATCGTCCGCGACCGGCACTTTTTTCAAGTGCACGTTCAGAATTTGTTCGCGACCTCTGACATCCGGCAAACCGACCACGACTTGACGGTCGAAGCGTCCGGGGCGCAATAAGGCTTTATCCAGCACGTCGGCACGGTTGGTCGCCGCGATCACGATGATGCCCTCGTGACCTTCGAAACCGTCCATTTCCACCAACAATTGGTTGAGGGTTTGTTCGCGTTCGTCGTTACCGCCACCCAAGCCCGCACCGCGCGAGCGGCCGACGGCGTCAATCTCGTCGATAAAAATGATGCAAGGTGCGTGCTTTTTGGCTTGTTCGAACATGTCACGCACCCTGGAAGCACCGACCCCGACGAACATTTCCACAAAATCCGAACCCGAAATGGTAAAAAACGGCACTTTCGCTTCGCCGGCGATAGCCCGCGCCAGCAAGGTTTTGCCGGTACCCGGAGGACCGACCATCAATGCTCCGCGCGGTACTTTGCCACCCAGCTTTTGGTATTTGGACGGATCTTTCAAAAAGTCGACCATTTCTTCGACTTCTTCCTTGGCTTCGTCGCAACCGGCAACATCGGCAAAGGTCACCTTGTTCTGATCCTGATCCAACATGCGAGCCTTGCTCTTGCCGAAACCCATCGCCCCGCCGCGCCCGCCAACGCCGCCGCCTTGCATCTGCCGCATGAAAAACACCCACACCGCAATCAACAGCAAAATCGGTCCGAAAGACACGAAAATCTGCATCAGCATCGACGGCTCTTCGGGCGGCTGCACGACGATTTCAACGTTGTTGGCCAGCAAGTCGTCAATCAAATGCGGATCGTTCGGCATGTAGGTTTTAAACTTCTCGCCGGACTGCATTCTGCCGCGCACGGTGTTGTCGTTAATCGCTACTTGCTGCACTTGACCGGCCTTAACTGCGTCTATCAGTTGCGAATACGATAAAGTCGCGTCGCTACGCATCGACCTGGCGCCGAAATTGTTGAAAATCGCCATCAACACTACTGCGATGACAACCCACAGCACTAAATTTTTTAACATATCGCTCAATTTACGCGCTCCGGACCGACTTCGGTCCCAAAATTGAAAACACTTTAATTTTTGTTCAAATGCCTTTCGAAACTAAATTACAGCTTCCGACAGACCTTAATAACACAGTTTACCAGCCTATTTAAAACCTTTCGCCAAAATGTAGACTTCGTTGCTTCTGGGACGCGAGGCTTTCGGCTTGCGAATAACTGTAGATTTAAAATTGCGTTTCACTTCCTGCATATAGGCATCGAATCCTTCCCCTTGAAACATTTTGATTAGTAAGGTGCCGCCGGGAGCCAATAGTTGTTGGGCGGCATCGAGTGCAAGTTCCCCCAGATAAATGCTGCGCGGCTGATCGGTTTCCTTGTTACCGCTCATATTGGGGGCCATGTCCGACAATAACAAGTGCACGGGCTGATCGGCAAGAATTTCGTAAAGTTTTTGCAGCACGTCGTCGTCGCGAAAATCGCCGCGGATGAAGTCGACTCCGGCGATAGGTTCTATCTCCAATAAATCCAGCGCGACAATCTTGTCGTTTTTTCCTAAAAGTTTTCTAACATATTCGGACCAGCCGCCGGGCGCGGCCCCCAAATCGACCACATTGATACCCGGCCGGATAATTTTATCCTTTTCCTGAATTTCGCTGAGTTTGAATACCGCTCGCGAACGGTAACCCATTGCTTGGGCTTTTTTGACGTATTCGTCGTGAAAATGTTCCTGCATCCATTGCTGGCTACTTTTGCTACGTGCCATGAATTCGATTCGTGTAAAATTGCGCGGCTAAATTTTAAAGGACTCGCAGTGGACCCTATCCAAAGAAAAAAATTGAAAGCGCAAGCTCATACGCTCAAACCGGTAGTGATCGTCGGCCAAGCCGGCTTGACGCCTGCAGTCGTCAAAGAAATCAATGCAGCTTTAGACGCCCACGAATTGATCAAAATCAGGATTCGGGCTGAACGCGACGAGCGGGCCGAAATCGCAGAGCAGGCTATCGCCGACACAGGCGCTGACTGGGTGCAATCGATTGGCCAAATCGTGGTTCTGTATAGAAAAAATCCCAAGAAAAAATAATTCGAGGAGGCGATTCGCCTCCTCTATTTCCGCTTATAGATATTCTACCGAGATAATTTCGTATTCGATGTCGCCACCGGGGGCTTTGACGATTACCGTATCACCCTCTTCTTTACCGATCAGGGCTCTGGCGATAGGCGATCCGACAGAAATACGGCCTTCCTTGATATTGGCTTCATCCTCGCCGACGATCTGGTAGCTTACTTGTTTACCGGAATCCAAATCTTCTATTTTGACGGTCGCGCCGAATACGACTTTGCCGCCGGCGTCGGTCTTGGTAACGTCAATGATGTTGGCGTTCGACAATTTGCTTTCGATTTCGGCGATTCGGCCTTCCGCAAAGCTTTGTTGTTCACGCGCAGCGTGGTATTCGGCATTTTCTTTCAAATCCCCGTGCTCGCGGGCGTCCGCGATGGCTTGAATGATACGGGGTCTAGTCACCGTTTTAAGCTCTTCCAACTCGGCGCGTAATTTGTTTGCGCCTGCCACGGTTAGCGGCACTTTATTCATGTACAACTCCTAAACATTTGTTATTTTTATCCCTCGAAGGTTTTGTGTAAATCCTGCAAACAATTGACATTGCCCGCAGACAGCTCTCCCAATGCAAAACAGGCCGCCCTGGCCCCCGCCATGGTGGTGTAATAGGTTACTTTGCGCTGCAACGCTTCCCTACGCATGGTAAAGGAGTCGGCTACGGCTTTGACGCCTTCCGTCGTGTTGACGATCAATTGAATTTCGCCGTTTTTGATCATATCGACGGTATTCGGCCGGCCTTCGTTGACCTTGAAAATTTCCTGGCAAGGAATTCCGGCCTCTTTCAACACTCTTGCCGTTCCACGGGTCGCGACGATTTCGTAATTTTTCTCGATCAAGCGTTTGGCCAAATCCGGCAATTTCGGCTTATCCGCATCCCGAATACTGATCAACACCTTACCGCTTTGACTCAAATCCACCCCGCCGGCCCGTTGTGATTTGGCGAAAGCCTCGCCGAATGTTCTGCCAACCCCCATCACTTCTCCGGTCGATTTCATTTCCGGACCTAGCAAGGGATCGACGCCGGGAAACTTGATGAACGGAAACACCGCCTCTTTAACCGAAAAATACTCGGGTATGCGCTCTTCGGTAACGCCCTGTTCCTTCAACGATTTACCAACCATGCAACGCGCGGCGATTTTAGCGAGCGGATAACCGGTCGCTTTGGATACGAACGGCGCGGTACGCGAGGCACGCGGATTCACTTCCAACACGAAAATAGTCTCACCCTGAATGGCGAACTGGGTATTCATCAAACCACAAACACCCAAAGCTTCGGCCATTTTCGCTACTTGTGCGCGCAACTGGTCTTGAATGTGCGCCGGCAAATCGTAGGGAGGGATAGAACAAGCGGAATCGCCCGAATGCACCCCGGCTTGTTCGATATGCTCCATCAAACCGCCAATCAAACAGGTTTCGCCGTCGTAAATCGCGTCCACATCCATTTCCACCGCGTCGTCCAAAAAGCGGTCCAGCAATACCGGCGAATCGTTGGACACGCTGACCGCCTCTTTCATGTAGCGGCGCAAACCTTCCTCGTTGAATACGATTTCCATTGCCCGGCCACCCAGCACGTAAGAGGGGCGCACCACCAAGGGATAGCCGATTTCTTTGGCCAAACTCACCGCTTGCTCCACCGAGCGCGCAGTCGCATTCGGCGGCTGTTTCAAGTTCAAGCGCTCCAACAACTGCTGAAAGCGCTCTCTATCTTCGGCCAAATCGATCGAATCCGGGGAAGTCCCGATGATAGGCGCGCCGGCCGCTTCCAACGCCCGCGCCAATTTCAGCGGGGTTTGCCCGCCGTATTGCACGATTACGCCCTTGGGTTTCTCCAAATCGATGATTTCCAGCACATCTTCCAAGGTCAAGGGCTCGAAGTACAAGCGATCCGACGTATCGAAATCGGTAGAAACAGTCTCCGGATTACAGTTAACCATAATGGTCTCGTAGCCGTCTTCACGCAAGGCCAATGCCGCGTGTACGCAACAGTAGTCGAATTCTATACCCTGCCCGATCCGGTTGGGGCCACCGCCCAAAATGACGATTTTGTCGCGCGCGGACGGAGCGGCTTCGCACTCTTGTTCGTAAGTGGAATAAAGATATGCGGTATCGGAAGCAAATTCAGCCGCGCACGAGTCGATGCGCTTGTAAACCGGCCGCACGCCTTGTTTATGCCTGACGTTGCGCACTTCGGATTCTTTAGTGGCCAACAGTTTGGCCAGACGCGCATCGGAGAAACCTTTGCGTTTCAACCTGAGCAATTCGCCTTTTTCCAAGGTCGCCAAGGTTTTGGTAGCCAAGGTTTTTTCGGTGACTATCAAATCTTCAACTTGCGCCAAGAACCAAGGATCGATTTTGCAGGCTTGATGGATTTCGTCGAAGCTCAAACCGCTACGAAACGCATCGGCTAAAAACCATAAGCGGCGAGGGCCAGGGTAGCGCAATTCCCGCAGTATGATGTCTTGGCTGCCGGAGTCGCTTAAATCAACGGTTTCGTCCAAACCGTCCACACCGACTTCCAGGCCGCGCAAGGCTTTTTGCAACGATTCTTGGAAAGTCCGGCCTATCGCCATCACCTCGCCGACCGATTTCATCTGCGTCGTCAACCGGTCGTTGGCTTGCGGAAACTTTTCGAAGGCAAAGCGCGGCACTTTGGTGACGACGTAGTCGATCGTCGGTTCAAACGAAGCCGGCGTTTTACCCCCGGTTATTTCGTTACGCAGTTCGTCCAGGGTATAGCCGACCGCCAATTTGGCGGCGACTTTCGCAATGGGAAAGCCGGTAGCCTTGGACGCTAAAGCCGAGGAACGCGACACCCGCGGGTTCATTTCGATCACGATCAGACGGCCGTCTTGCGGATTGATCGCAAACTGCACGTTAGAGCCGCCGGTATCGACGCCGATTTCACGCAATACCGCCAACGAAGCGTTGCGCAGAATCTGGTATTCCTTGTCGGTCAGGGTCTGCGCCGGCGCGACGGTAATCGAATCGCCGGTATGCACGCCCATCGGATCGAAGTTTTCGATGGAGCATATGATGATGCAGTTGTCTTTAGAGTCGCGCACCACTTCCATTTCGAACTCTTTCCAACCCAAAACCGACTCTTCGATCAAAAGTTCGTTAGTCGGAGACAGCGACAAACCGCGCTCGCAAATTTCGATGAATTCCTCGCGGTTGTAAGCAATACCGCCGCCGCTACCGCCCATGGTAAACGACGGCCGAATGATGGTCGGATAACCCACTTCCTCTTGTGCGGCGAACGCTTCCTCCATGCTGTGCGCCACGCGGGATTTAGCCACTTCTAAACCGATTTTGCGCATGGCCTTATTGAACAAATCCCGATCTTCGGCTTTGTTGATGGCGTCTTTGCTGGCCCCTATCATTTCCACGCCGTATTTCGCCAATACCCCGTGTTTGTCCAATGCCAACGCGCAATTCAGTGCAGTTTGCCCGCCCATGGTTGGCAAAATCGCATCCGGACGTTCTTTTTCGATAATTTTTTCGACGGTCTGCCAATCGATAGGCTCGATGTAAATGGCATCCGCCATATCCGGGTCGGTCATGATGGTGGCCGGATTGGAATTCACTAAGACGACTCTGTAGCCTTCTTCGCGCAAGGCTTTACACGCTTGGGTGCCGGAATAATCGAATTCGCAAGCCTGGCCGATCACGATAGGGCCGGCCCCCAGTAATAAAATCGATTTTATGTCAGTTCTTTTGGGCATGATACTCAGTGAAAATTGGGCAAAAGACGCTTAGTTCATCAATGCGACGAATTGGTCGAACAAAGCTTCGACGTCATGTGGGCCGGGGCTGGCCTCTGGATGACCTTGAAAACTGAATGCCGGTACGTCGGTACGGGCTATACCTTGCAAGCTGCCGTCGAATAGCGATACGTAAGTTGCTTTCAGATTGACCGGTAGATTCTCGGCGCTGACCGCAAAACCGTGATTCTGACTGCTGATCATCACTTTGCCGCTTGCCAGTTCTTGTACCGGATGATTGGCCCCGTGATGGCCGAATTTCATTTTTTCTGTTTTAGCGCCGCTCGCCAATGCCAGCAATTGATGGCCTAAACAAATACCGAATACCGGTACTTTGCGTTCCAAAATCGTCTTGATCGCATCGATCGCATAATCGCAAGGCTCGGGATCCCCCGGTCCGTTAGATAAAAACACGCCGTCGGGATTCATCGCCAACACCTGGTCCGCAGGGGTAGTAGCCGGCACCACGGTAACCCGGCAGCCACGATTGACCAGCAGACGCAGAATATTGCGTTTGACGCCGAAATCGTAAGCCACCACGTGTTTGGTCAAATGAGTCGCCGCCGGATGACCTTTACCTAGCTGCCACGTGTTTTCGCTCCATTCGTAAACGCCGGCGGTAGTCACTTCCTTAGCCAAATCCATGCCCTGCAAACCGGGAAAACCGTCGATCGCTTGTTTGGCGGCTTCTATATCCAGGTCTGCACCGGCCATTAAACAACCGCGCTGCGCGCCTTTATCGCGCAACAAGCGGGTCAATTGGCGGGTATCGATGTCGGCGATGGCCACTACACCACGCGCGCGCAAGTAATCGGGCAAGTTCTGTTGCATGCGCCAGTTGCTGGCAAGCTGCGGTAAATCGCGGATAACCAATCCGCTGGCAAAAACCTGTCCGGCTTCGTCGTCTTCGGCATTGACGCCGACGTTGCCGACATGCGGGTAGGTCAAGGTAACGATCTGCCGGGCATACGAGGGGTCGCTTAAAATTTCTTGGTATCCTGTTAATGCCGTATTGAAAACCACCTCGCCCACTGAACAACCGTCTGCCCCGATCGATGTGCCTTGAAACACAGCTCCGTCTTCCAATACCAGTATTGCGGGATTATTCAAATTAGGCCACCTTAGATGTAGAAAACGGGATGAGTCTGACGACTAATCCCGTTCTGGAGTGAGAAAAACTGATGTAATTTTACGAAATTATGCCGTGCCGGTCATTAACAATTTTTTAGACCTAACACATCTTGCATGTCGTACAGCCCGGCCGGCTTGCCCTCTAGCCAAATTGCCGCCCTAACGGCGCCGTTGGCAAACGTCATCCGGCTGGTGGCTTTGTGGGTAATTTCCACTCGCTCGCCCTCATCCGCAAACATTACCGTGTGCTCGCCCACAATGTCTCCCGCCCTGATCGTCGAAAAGCCAATCGTTTTCCGATCGCGGGTCCCGGTTTCGCCCTCCCGGCCATAAACTGCACATTGTTTGAGATCACGCCCCAATGTTGCCGCAACCACTTCGCCCATCCGTAAGGCAGTACCGGACGGTGCGTCGACTTTATGTCTGTGATGGGCTTCTATAACTTCAATGTCTGTGTATTCCCCCATCACTTTGGCAGCGGTTTCCAGCAACTTCAACGACAAATTAACGCCTACGCTGAAATTCGGCGCCAGCACGATAGGTATTTGTTGCGCTGCAACGGCTATCGCTTGTTTTTGCGCATCGGAATAACCGGTAGTGCCGATGACTACCCTCTTGCCGGCAAGCCGGCAAATGTCGAGATAGTCCATCGAGCTGTCCGGCCGGGTAAAATCGATCAACACATCGAAATAGTCCAAGACAGCGGGCAAATCATCGCTCACGGTTATCCCGAGGGTGGAGATCCCTGCCAGCTCGCCGGCATCTTTGCCTATGGCCAGACTTTCCGGACGCGATACCGCGACGGTAAATTCGGCATGCTCCGTCAAGGCTGCCGCCTTGATCAAGCACAAGCCCATACGACCGGAAACTCCGACCAATCCAATACGCACCATGAAACTATCCTGTCAATTTATCGAAAAAGCTTTTCACGCCATCCATCCAGCTATGCTCTTGCGGACTGTGCTGCTTACCGCCGCCGGTTAGCGATTCTTGCAGCTTTTCCAGCAAGACTTGTTGCTCTTTGGTCAAACGTACCGGCGTTTCGATTTGCACCCGGCACAATAAATCCCCGATCGAGCCGCCGCGTACCGGTTTAACGCCTTTGCCGCGCAAGCGAAACAATTTGCCGGTTTGCGTTTCCGCAGGAATTTTCAGTTTGACTTTACCATCCAAAGTCGGCACCTCCATTTCACCGCCCAGACAAGCGGTCGGAAAGCTGATCGGCACCTCGCAATATAGATTCGCTCCATCGCGGGTAAAGATGGGATGTTCTTTAACTTGCACTTGCACGTACAAATCGCCCGCCGGACCGCCGTTCATCCCGGCTTCGCCTTCGCCGGCCAAACGAATCCGGTCGCCGGTATCCACCCCGGCCGGCACTTTGACGTTGAGGGTTTTAGTCTCTTGCACCCGCCCTTGACCGTAACACTTGGGACACGGATCTTTGATCTGCTTGCCGGTACCGCGGCAATTCGGACAAGTTTGCTGAACCGAAAAAAAGCCTTGCTGCATTCTGACTTGACCGTGGCCGTGACAAGTCGTACAGGTAACGGGACTGCTGCCCTTCTTGGCGCCGGAACCGTTACATTCGCCACAGGCAACCAACACAGGCACCTTGACGACCGCTTCGGTACCGCCTACCGCTTCCTCCAAGGTCAATTCCAGGTTGTAACGCAAATCCGCACCGCGTTGTACGCTGCTGCGTTGCTGGCGGCCACCGCCGAAAATATCGCCGAATACGTCGCCGAAGATGTCGCTAAAGCTTTCCGCGCCGCTGAAACCGCCGCGTCCGCCCATGGACGGATCCACGCCGGCGTGGCCAAATTGATCGTATGCCGAACGCTTCTTCGGATCGGACAACACTTCGTAAGCTTCCTTGATCACCTTGAATTTTTGCTCGGCCTCTTCAGGATTGTCTTTGTTTCGATCCGGATGAAACTTCATCGCCATCTTGCGATAGCTTTTCTTGATCTCCGCCTCGCTGGCGTTGCGATCGACTTCCAGCAGTTTGTAAAAATCTTCTTTTGCCATGACGTGGAAAACCGCCAACGTAAATTGGCGGTTATATAGAGTGATTCAGCACTAAGAAGCCGGGGTTATCCAACCCCCCGCTTCTTACCCTACTTCGATTAAACCGCCGGTGACGATTTATTTGTGGTCGTCTTTAACTTCCTCGAACTCGGCGTCGACCACATCGTTGTCCGGCGCCGCTTGCTGATGCGCGCCTCCGGCGGTATGTTCACCGGACTGCGCTTCCGCGCCGCCTTTTTGCGCATAAACCCGCTCGGCCAGCTTGCCAGACAACTCGGTCAAGGCATTGGTTTTGGCTTCGATGGCGTCTTTGTCGTCGCCTTTCAACACGGCATGCAGATCTTTGATAGCCGACTCGATAGCCGATTTTTCGTCGCTGCTGACTTGATCGCCCAGTTCTTTCAGCGATTTCTCGGTGGCGTGGATCATGCCTTCCGCGCTGTTGCGGGCCGAAACCAATTCCTTCAGTTTGCGGTCTTCGTCGGCGTGGGCTTCGGCGTCTTTAATCATGCGCTGCACTTCGTCTTCCGACAAACCGCTGGACGCTTTAATGATGATCGATTGTTTCTTGCCGGTGGCTTTGTCCTTAGCCGACACGTTCAAAATACCGTTGGCGTCGATGTCGAAGGATACTTCAATCTGCGGAATGCCGCGCGGTGCCGGCGGAATGTCCTGCAAGTCGAAACGGCCCAGCGACTTGTTGGCCGACGCCATTTCCCGTTCGCCTTGCAGCACGTGCACGGTCACGGCGGTTTGATTATCTTCGGCGGTCGAGAACACTTGCGAGGCGTTGGTCGGAATCGTGGTGTTTTTTTCGATCAATTTGGTCATCACGCCGCCCAAAGTTTCGATACCTAGCGACAGCGGGGTCACGTCCAGCAACAAGACGTCTCTGACGTCGCCGCCCAATACGCCGGCCTGGATCGCAGCACCCAACGCCACCGCTTCGTCCGGATTAACGTCTTTACGCGGCTCTTTGCCGAACAATTCTTTGACGAATGCTTGGACCTTAGGCATCCGGGTTTGACCGCCGACCAGAATCACGTCGTTGATTTTGGCATTGGATATGCCGGCATCTTTGATCGCCTGCAAGCACGGACCCTTGGTTTTTTCGATCAAATCTTCGACCAATGACTCCAATTTGGCGCGGGTCAGCTTGATGTTCAAGTGTTTCGGGCCCGACGCATCCGCCGTAATGTAAGGCAGATTGATGTCGGTTTGTTCGGACGACGACAGTTCGATTTTGGCTTTTTCCGCCGCTTCTTTCAGCCGTTGCAAAGCCAGAGGGTCGTTGTGTAAATCGATACCGTTGTCTTTTTTGAATTCGTTCGCCAAAAAATCGATGATGCGCAAGTCGAAATCTTCACCGCCCAGGAAGGTGTCGCCGTTGGTGGCCAATACTTCGAACTGGTGTTCGCCTTCGATTTCGGCGATTTCGATGATGGAAATATCGAAAGTACCGCCGCCCAGATCGTACACGGCAATCGTGGTGTCGCCTTTCGGCTTGTCCATGCCGAAGGCCAACGCCGCCGCAGTCGGCTCGTTGATGATACGTTTCACATCCAGGCCGGCGATACGACCGGCATCTTTGGTGGCTTGACGTTGCGAATCGTTGAAATAGGCCGGCACGGTGATGACCGCTTCGGTAACCTCTTCGCCCAAAAAGGCTTCGGCGTCTTTTTTCAGTTTCATCAATACACGGGAAGACACTTCCGGCGGCGCCATTTTCTTACCGTGACACTCCACCCAAGCGTCGCCGTTGTTGGCTTCGATGATTTTGTAAGGCACCATTTTGATGTCTTTTTGCACCGCGTCTTCTTTAAAGCGGCGGCCGATCAAACGCTTGATCGCAAACAAGGTGTTTTCCGGATTAGTGACCGCCTGACGTTTGGCGGACTGACCGACCAACACCTCGTTGTCGCCGGTAAAGGCGATGATGGAAGGCGTGGTACGCGCGCCTTCGCTGTTTTCGATGACGCGCGCGGTGCCGTTGTCCAGCACCGCCACGCAAGAATTGGTGGTTCCCAAATCGATACCGATCATTTTACCCATTGATGTTCTCCGGACTTGAATTTAGTTGTAAATAAGTTGTTAGCGATATGCGGTTGATGATTTAAATTTCAAGCCTGCTCATCGATTTTTGCACTATCGGCGGGTTTGTCTTCCGCTTTTGCCACGACCACCATAGCCGGGCGCAACAAGCGGCCGTTCAGCACATAACCTTTTTGGAATACGGTAATAACGTGACCCGGCTCAACGCTGGTACTCGGCTGCATGACCATCGCCTGATGCAACTCCGGATTAAACGGTTGACCGGTGGGATCGATTGCTTCGATGTTGAATTTTGCAAATACGGATTCGAACTGCTTAATCGTCAGCTCGCTGCCCTCGCGTAATTTAGCCATCTCCGGGCTGTCGCCGGTAGCGGCTTGTATACCTAATTCCAGGCTATCCAGGACCGAAAGCAATTCTTTTGCGAACTTGGCCAATCCGTATTTGCGCTCGTCGTCCAATTCTTTTTGTATGCGCTTTTTCAGATTGTCCATCTCCGCCGCAGCACGCATGGCTTTATCCAAATTGGCCGCCGCCTGTTGCTGCGCTTCTTCCAACTGGGCACGTAAAGCATCCAGTTCCGCGCTTTGCTCGGCAGACTGCGGCGCCTCTTCTCCAACCGGCTCGTTAAACGCGTGTTTGGTTTGCTCAAGCACTTCGGCAATTAATTCACTGTCTGTCTGCTGCTCGTGGCTTGATTGCTGATGACTCATGTTCTACTCCACAGTATTAATTTTTTCAGTCCGTAAACGATAGGGACGATTATTTACTATTCAAGGCCGCTCCCAATAATTTTGCGGTAACGTCGACGTAGGGAATGATTTTCTCGTAAGCCATCCGGGTAGGGCCGATCACTCCGAGTACCCCGACCACTTCATCGTTGACCGAATAGGACGAAGTCACCAAACTGCAATGATCGAAGGCCCGGTACCCGGACTCCTCGCCGATGAAAATCTGCACGCCTTCCGAGTTAAGACATTGATCCAACAGGTGAATCACTCCTTGCTTCTGACTGAATGCCTCGAACAACTGTTTCAATCTATCCATATGCGACAATTCCGAAAACCCCATCAGATTGGTCTCGCCGCTTAGCACATAATCTTCCTTCGGCTGCTGCTCGAACGCCAATTTAGCCATATTCACCGCATCTATCATGCCCTGATTGACCTGGTTCTTATCCTGTTCCATGTCGGATAAAATCAGTTCCCGGATGCGAGCCAGACTTTGACCGCTATAGACCGAATTCAGGTAATTGGCGGCCTGCTGCAATTCCGATGCGGCGAAAACCCGCTCGGTATGGATAATCTTGTTATGCACTTCGTCGCCGTCGGTCACGAATATCACCAGAACCCGGCCACTCGACATCGGCAGGAATTCGATGTGCCGCAGCGTGACCGACTCCCGGCGCGGCAAAGTCACCACACCTGCCATTTTGCTGACTTCAGACAACAACTTGGAAGCCTTGGACAATAACTCGGCCGGCGCGTCGGCTTCCGACAACATGTGGCTATGCAACTGATCCAATTCCTGCAATTGCAAAGGCTTAACCGTCAGCAAACTGTTGACGAACAAACGGTAGCCGCTGACGGTGGGTACTCTGCCGGCGGAGGTGTGCGGCGAATGAATCAATCCCAGATCTTCCAAATCGGCCATCACGTTGCGAATGGTTGCCGGACTCAGTTTGAGATTCGCATCCTTGGATAACACGCGCGATCCAACGGGCTGTCCGTCTTGGATATAACGCTCAACCAAGGTTTTTAATAGGTACAAAGACCTGTCGTTTAAATCTGGATTACTGGCCACAACCACTCCACCCGAAAAACCACTATTAGCACTCTAAGCCCAAGAGTGCCAGGAAAGCTAACAGCAAGCCGAAACCTTGTCAACCGCCCTGCCGGCCGGTTTCTCCAAATACGACTTACACGGGCTAACGCTTTATGAGCCGATTTTACGTATGCTGCTTGCGAAGAACTGGCAAACGAGCCCTGTTGCGATAGCGAAATTTAACTTTAATCGGTAGCTAAGCCGGCAGGTCCTATTTGTTCCGCCACCGCCTATAATTCCTTGCCGACTAGCCGGCATTGTGTGCTATGTTGCGCCACCCCTTGTGCCGGCCTACAACTAACGAGGTATAAAAGCATGCGTTTGGGACCATCCCGTTTATTAGCGCCCGCAATGGCCATCATCATATTAGCGACCGGATGCGCCTCAAGCGCTGCGAAAAACCCGGACGACCCGTTCGAGGGGTGGAACCGCAGCATGCAGGGATTCAACGATAGCCTGGACGATTACGTGATGAAACCGGTCGCCAGAGGTTACCGCTGGATAACGCCCGACATCGTAGACAGCGGCGTGACCAATTTCTTCAGCAACTTGGACGACATCCGTGTCGTCATCAATAACACCCTGCAAGGTAAGCTGGACGAAGCCGGCCAGGATACCGCGCGCTTGCTGCTCAATACCACGGCGGGTATAGGCGGATTAATCGACGTTGCCAGCGGCTTGGACTTCCCCAAGCATAAGGAAGATTTCGATCAAACCTTGGGCGTCTGGGGAGTCCCCGCCGGCCCGTATTTAGTCTTGCCGTTATTAGGACCGAGTTCGCCGCGTGGAATATTCGGTTTGCTGGGCGACACAGCCACCAATCCGATTAGCTATACGGGCTTATATTTTTCCTCGGCCACGGTCTCCCGGGCCGTATCCATCGGCCTAGGCGCGCTAAATACGACCGATTTACGGGCGGATAATTTGGAAAACGAAAAAATCGCCACTGAAGCCGCTTTAGATCGCTACGCTTTTTTCCGCGGTGCCTACCTGTCGCAAAGAAATTATTTGGTTCATGACGGCAACGTACCGCCGCAAGACTTGCTGGACATCGAGGAACTGGATGACAAACTGTCCCCGGTAAATCCTTATTGAGGCGGATGCCGCCAAGGCAAATCGCTCCGAATAAAAATGCCGGCTGGAGCACGCGTTAGTATTTGGCGACTTGGGATCGAATCAGGATTCGATCCCGGAAAATTTGGCATAAATTTTGTTGCCCAATGACTCCGGATAAACCGTCTTGGCCTTAATTCGAGCTTCATGATGACTAATAACAACGTTCTAAGCCCCTCACAAATCGAGCATTTATCGTCGTTACGATACATCAACAACATCGACGAGCATATGCGCATCGTATCCAGCGTAAAGGTGTTGGATAACGCACATCAGCACGACAACCTTGTGCTATTGCTACTCGATATTTTTATAGACGACAAACAAATCGACCAAATGAGCTTCAATCTGCACAATTATGCTTATGAAGAAATCGTCGATCTTGCGCGCAACATTCGCGGCAACGATTACATTTTGCGGGCGGTGGACACCGCTTTAGCGGGCGATATCGAATAAAGCGCTAGATTTAAGCCGTTCAAACGCCTGGCACAAGTTGTTTGCGCCTAACGTCATGGCGAGAGCATCGCTCCCACGATCAATGTCCGGGGAGCGAGCCATTTTAATGATGGGTGGAAGGCGCGCTTATTCCTCCCACTCTTCATCTGCGATTTCGTCAAACCGCCCCTCATCTTTACGGACTTTTTGTTTAAAAATCCGGTCCAGCATAGGCGACATGCTGCCGGTTATTTCCTTTTGCAAGTCGCCAATGATCTCAGCAATTTCAGGGCCGTCTTTAACGACGACGGGATATACCCCCAGCTTAATCAATTGATTGGTGGCCGAGCCGCCGGCAGAGCCGCAATACACCAAATCGCAACCGGTTAACCAGGCAAGCTTAGGCACCAGTTTGTCTTCATTGCCGTCACGTTTTTCTTTATCGAACGATTTAACTGCCAACGGTGTGGCGGTGGTGCCGTCGATACCGTATACGTGAAACCCCAAAGCCGAACCGAAATGCTGATTGACAATTTCACCGTCTGAAGTGGCAAACGCGACTTTCAGGGTTTTCTCATCGACTTCTATTTCCGCAACACTATTTACTTCAGCAAGTTGACTCATTTAAAACTCCTCAATAAACGACTGGGCCAAAACTTGAGCGCAGCAAGTCTTGGGCCGAATTGAATGACGGGTATGTTACCGACTCGCAGCAGCCGATAAGCAAACATCGGCGGCCATTCGGCCGGCCGACCCCAACCCGGTTTAGCATACCGCTATTTAATCGCTTAGAAGACGTTTATTTTTAGGGCAAACCCTTGTAGGACACGACGCGCAAGCCAATATCAAGTTACCCGGCAGGCCGGTCCGCTTACAGCGAACAGCCGACTATCGAGACCCGGCAATAAATATTTCATTATTTCAATAATTATTGTATAGTGGATTTATGGATAAAGAACTTGCCACCACCTTATTCGAGTCTTTGGCCTCCGGCGTACGTCTGGACGTCTTTCGCTTACTGGTTAAGCATGCGCCGGACGGCTTGGTTGCCGGGGAAATTGCTAGCGCTTTGGCGCTACCCGCGACCAATTTGTCTTTTCACCTGAAAGCCATGACTTATGCAGGCTTGGTGACGGTCACCCAGGAAGGCCGGTTTCTACGTTACCGAGCCAATCTGAGCGTGATGCAAGCATTGATCGATTACCTGACGGCCGAATGCTGCGCAGGACAGCCGGATTGCTGCTTCGATACCTCGCCATCGTCTTGCCGTCCGACCGATTGATTTTTTTACTGGATGATTCCGCTATGTATGTTTTGTTTCTCTGTACCGGCAATTCTTGCCGTTCGTTGATGGGTGAAGCGATTTTCAATCATTTGGCGCCTGACGGTTGGCATGCCATCAGCGCCGGCAGCAATCCCATCGGCAAACTAAATAGCAGGGCGGTGGCTTTGCTGCAGGAAAAAGGCATTTCGACGGCAGGCTACTACAGCAAATCCTGGAACGATTTACCGGTTGTGCCGGACATCGTGATCAGCGTGTGCGACAACGCCGCCAAAGAAACCTGCCCGGCCTATCTCGGTCCGGTTTTGCGCAGTCATTGGGGCGTCGAAGATCCCGCGCACTTCGAAGGAAACGAGCAAGAAATCAAGGCGGCATTCGAAACTGCATACGACATTCTCCGTTTCCGCATCGAACAGTTTCTGGCTCTTCCTCTACAGTCCTTACAAACTGATCCGCAAAGCCTGAAAGCGGAACTCGATCGTATCGGCAGCTTGCTGTCTTAACCACACAAAGGGGTATCCCTATGAAACGTTTTCATATCCATCTCGCCGTGGACAATTTGCAACAAAACATCGCCTTCTACAGCGCCTTATTCCAAACCGAGCCGAGCGTGCTGCATGACGATTACGCCAAATGGATGCTGGACGACCCGCGCATCAATTTCGCGATTTCCAGCCGCGGCCGCCAAACCGGATTGGATCATTTAGGCATTCAGGTCGAATCGGCGTCGGACTTGGAACAAGTGCAACAGATTCTGCACGGTGCGGCTTTGCCGGTGATTGAACAAAAACAAGCAGCCTGCTGTTACGCCGAATCCGATAAGTATTGGACGATAGACCCGCAGGGCATCCCCTGGGAAGCCTTCCACTCGCTCAAAAATATTCCGACGTTCGGTAACGACTCCGATTTGCCGACCGACCGGAGTACGTCTTGTTGCGGTCCCTCGTCAAATTGCCGCCCAAGCTGATTTTTCATCCCGCAGGCAACCATCATGAATCAGCCAATTTGCCCGAGTCCGCGACTGTCGTTTCCCGATCGATATTTGACGCTTTGGATTTTTATCGCGATGGCGATCGGAGTGGCCGCAGGCTTCGCGTTACCCGATCAGGTCAATCGAATCAATACGTTGGTATCGGTCGGCACGACCAATATACCCATCGCAATCGGTTTAATCCTGATGATGTATCCTCCTCTGGCCAAGGTTCATTACGAAGAACTGGGGGACGTGTTTCGCAACTGGCGCGTTTTAGGCTTGTCCCTGATTCAGAATTGGCTGATCGGCCCGCTGCTAATGTTTGGGTTGGCGATTGGGTTTTTACGCGACTATCCCGATTACATGACCGGATTGATCCTGATCGGCCTGGCACGCTGCATTGCCATGGTCATCGTTTGGAACGAGCTGGCGCACGGCGACAAGCAATACTGCGCCGCTTTAGTCGCCTTCAACAGCGTTTTTCAAGTGTTGTTCTTCAGTGTCTATGCGTGGCTGTTTGTGACGGTACTGCCGCCGCTGTTCGGCTTGCAAGGCAGTTTGGTTGCCGTCTCTATGGTCGATATAGCCCAAAGCGTATTGATTTATCTGGGCATACCTTTTATAGCCGGGTTCAGCACGCGCTGGATACTAGTGAAAACCAAGGGCAATCAATGGTATCAGCAACAATTTATCCCTAAGATTAGTCCGCTGACGTTGATTGCCTTGTTATTCACCATCGTGGTGATGTTTTCGCTGAAAGGCGAGTTGATTGTGCAATTGCCGTTGCACGTATTGCGTATCGCTATACCGCTACTGCTTTATTTTGTCGTGATGTTCTTGATCAGCTTTGCCATGGGCAAAATGGTTGGCGCCGATTACTCGCAAACCACCACGTTGGCCTTTACCGCCGCCAGCAATAACTTCGAATTGGCTATCGCCGTGGCGGTGGCGGTGTTCGGCATTAATAGCGGAGCCGCTTTTGCCGCGGTCATCGGGCCGTTGATTGAAGTACCGGTAATGATCGCCTTGGTCAATGTGGCCTTTTTATTTCAGAAACGCTGGTTTGTTGTCCGCTAACGTCTAAGGATGCGGACCTTGCGGCAAAGGCTCCGTCTGACAATAATCCAGCCAACCGTCAGGTGGCGTGCGTTAAGGGTTAAACCGACTGAATAGCCCGAGATTCCTGTAACTTGACATCCCCCCGTTCAAGGTTCGTTAACGCCGTCAACCCAAGCTTTACCACGTCTGCAACTCTCATCGGTAGTTAGTCGCCAAATGTTCTATAGTTGCCGCAAGCCGTAACCATTCTCAGCGCCATTTAATCCAGCCGCCCCCGTGCAAAGACTGCGCTTTTCCATCCGCCTGACGGTAGTCAGCATTTTCGTGATCGCGACGCTGCTTACCGCCGCCGCGGCGATAGGCTTGCAATACCATTTCAGCCGGCAGATGGCGGTCGACGCCGCACTGGCGCAATACCGGCTCAGCGCCGCCAGAACGCGGGATTACCTGAGCGCAATCGACACGCGTGCCAGCGAAAGCGCGGCCCTGTTGGCGCGCTTTCCGAATTTGCTGCTCGGCCCGCGGATCAATCCGGAGGCGCGAGGTTTGTTCGCGGAAGTCATGCAACGCAACCCGCTGTTTTACGCCATATACGTGGCCTTCCCGGACGGCAGTTTGTATCAATTGGTCAATCTGGAGGCCGACCCTGCAGTTCGCATGCTGCTGAAAGCAATGCCGGCGGACCGCTGGGCCGTGATACAGCTATCCAGCGATGCGGAAGGACGCTTTCGTAGCGTGGACTATTACGATGCGGCGTTCGAAAAGCGCAGCACGCAGCGCGAACGGAGCGCATACGATCCGCGCGAACGCACGTGGTTTAAACAAGCCGGCGCAGACAAGGTGGAAAAATCGCCGCCTTATTTGTTTCAGCATTTACAAGCGCCCGGCCAAACGTATTCGACCGTGGTCGCCGGCAGCGGCGCGGTATTGGCGGTCGATATCGCTTTGTCGTCTTTATCCGCTTATCTGAACCGCTTGCCGGTCAGCCACGACGGCGAACTTTTTATCTATAGCGCCACAGGCGACATTGTCGCCGGCAATCGACTGTCGCTGGACGTCCCGCCTTTAGCCGGCGTCTCTCCCCTGCCATTGACCGAGGCACAGCGACGTTCGGTGGCCGATTCGGGAAGGCTACGGGTTTCCAACGAAATGGATTGGCCGCCCATCGACTACGCGGTCTCGGGACAACCGAAAGGTTATGCCATCGATTTGATCAATTTGCTGGCGCAAATGACCGGACTGCAGGTGGAATTCGTTAACGGCTACAGTTGGCCGCAATTGGTGGAGCTGTTTAAAAAAGGTGAATTGGACATTTTGCAACCTTTGGTTCCGACCTCCGCCAATCGGGATTTAGGCCTGTTCAGCGCCCCCATCATCAGCTTGCCGCCGGCGGTAGCGACTCGCGACGATGTCGAACCCGTGACCAGTCTGACGCAATTGAACGGTAAAGTGTTGGCCATTCCGGCCGGCTGGTCCAGCATTCAAGCCGTCCGGGCCGCCTACCCGCAAATCACGGTACTGGAGACCGGCTCGGTGCGCGAGTCGTTAGTCGCCGTATTGAACGGCACGGCACACGCGACCTTGGATTCGGCCGCTATTTTGCGTTTCACTGCCAATCAATATTTTCTGGAACATTTGCGCTTCAACGAAAACCTGAACAAACAGGATTTGGACTTTCCGGACCAGTTGAACTTGTTGGTGCACAAACACCACGCCGAATTGCTGGACATTTTGAATCAAGCCTTGGCGGCACTCTCGCCCGAACAGCTAAAGCGCTTGGAAAGCAAATGGTTCGGCAACGGCGATGCACAAAACGCCGTTGCAGACTTAGCCGTAGTACCTTATCCGCAAATATTGCCTCAACCCGACCTTGCGCCCGGTGGCGACCGGTTTTTCCAAACCGACATCGCCGGGCAAGAGCATTTCATTTACCTGACCCGGCTACACGGCAGCGATAACCCGGATGAATATTTCGCCGTCCTGGTCCCTATCGACGTCGTCCTGACACCCAGCTTGCAGAAAGTGGCGATTTCCGCAGTGGCTTCCGCCTTCGGCTTGCTGTTGCTGCTCCCGGTATCCTGGCTATTCGCTTCGCCTATCGTCAGGCCGATCAAAAGTCTGGCCCAGGAAAACCAAAAAATCCAACATCGCGACTACCAGGCGGTACGGGTCCGCGATAGCGCGATCATCGAAATCGACGAGTTGTCGCATTCGATAGGCGAAATGGCCGCGGCGATGCAGCAACACGAGCGGGAACAAAAAGAACTGATGGAGTCCATCATCCGCTTGATTGCCCAAGCGATCGACGACAAATCGCCTTATACCGCAGGGCATTGCGCCCGGGTACCGCAGTTGGCCTTGATGATAGCCCAAGCCGCCGAACGGGCGACGGCGGGTGCGTTTAAAGACTTTCGTTTCCAATCGGAAGACGAGAGGACCGAGTTTCGCATCGCGGCCTGGTTACACGATTGCGGCAAAATCACCACCCCGGAACACATCGTCGATAAAGCCAGCAAACTGGAAACCATATACAACCGCATCCACGAGGTCCGCATGCGTTTCGAAGTGCTGTGGCGCGACGCACAGATCGACTATTTGACCGCACCCAGTGCCGCAGCGGCATTGCGTAGAGACGAAATCCAAGCCCGCTTGCAAGAGGACTTTGCCTTCGTCGCCCGAACCAACCTCGGTGGCGAACATTTGGATGCATCGGATATCGCTCGCTTGCAAACATTAGCCAACACCACCTGGCTACGCCATTTCGACGACCGGCTGGGCTTATCCGCCGTCGAACTGCAACGTTACCCCACCGCACCAGCGTCGTTGCCGACCCAGGAACCCCTGTTGGCCGACAAACCCGAACATTGGCATCCGCGCTTGCACCATAACGGATACGAAGCCAAATTCGGCATCCGCATGCCCATCCCCGAACTGCTGTATAACCAAGGCGAACTGTACAATTTGAGCGTGTCGCGCGGCACGTTAACCGCGGAAGACCGTTTCAAAATCAACGAACACATGATCAGCACGATCAAAATGCTGGAAAGCCTCCCCTTCCCCAAGGAACTGGCCAAGGTCGCGCGTTACGCATCCACGCACCACGAGACCTTAATCGGCACCGGTTACCCCAGATGTTTAACGGCCGAAGACTTGTCCATACCGGAACGGATGCTGGCCGTCGCCGACATTTTCGAAGCGTTAACGGCCGCCGACCGGCCTTATAAAACACCCAAACGACTCAGCGAAGCCTTGGCGATTATGCGGAACATGGTGCTGGATCGGCACATCGATGCTGAAGTATTCCGTTTTTTTCTGACCAGCGGCGTTTATTTGGAATACGGCCGGCAGTTTTTACACCCGGATCAGCTGGATTGCGCCGATATTTCCGGTTTTTTAGACTTCAGCGCACTCGCAGGTCACGGCGATCGGCGCGGGTTCGACTGTTAAGCCGGACAAACTCTGTAACGGTTGGCATTTGCAAGTAATTCCCATACAATTTATGCAGAATTTATATTGCTAAGGGGGAGAATTGTGGCGGAAGTCCTGGTTGCGGTCGCGCTTGACGATAGCGGAAACATTGCAGCTCACGCCGGCAGGGCTGCGGATTGGCAAATATTTGCGGTCGACCTAACCAACGGAACCGCCGATCCGGTTTGGAAATTGGCCTTATCGAAAACCGGCAGCCTGCACGAATGGCACATTCGCGGCGACGGAAACCGCCACCCTCTGCATTACGTGGACGTTGCGATTGCCGGTTCGGCCGGGGAAGGCGTCATCCGCAATCTCGGCCTGCGTAATACCGCATTGTTGACAACCGCGGAAACCAACCCGTTAAGCGCCATCGAGGCTTACATGCGCGGCAATTTGGCCGCAGGCTTGCCGCATGATGAGCACGCCTGCCACAAGCAATAAGATCGCCCTTCATTCAGCCCTCCCCCATAAACCAATGCAATGCCGTTGTTAAAAAATCATGCGGATTGATTTATACGCGGCCGGCGGTATCGGGTCGAATACATTCGACTCTACCGCTCGACGGCTACGTTTCATGTCTTAACCGCTTAAAAACCTTTCCAAACTCCACCTTGCGAGTTGCCGCCGATACATCGGCGATTCTGCCACTCCAACTGCTTGGCCGCATTCGCACAAATTCCGTCTTTAAATCGTTCCGAATGCGTAACCTAAATTTACGCTGAAATTTATCTGTGTTAAGTTGCGTAAACACGTTCATCGCCCCCTGTATGACTCCTGTATGACTACGGTTGGAAAACTTCGCCCTAAACTTAAATTCTCGTCTGCCAGACTACAAAAAATGCCGTTTAAACAAGCTGATTGTCAAAACCGGGACAATATCGTTTGGTTTTCACTCAAGCCCGTAGGCAATCCGACGGCTGACTTGGCTAACTACCTGCTTATTCTTTCAATATTCCAACTAAAGTTATCGTGACGAATAAAAAACTCCGTATTCTGGGTACACGGGGGGTACCCGCGGCCCATGGCGGTTTCGAGACTTTCGCCGAACATCTGGCTGTTTATTTACAGCAACAGGGCTGGCAAGTAACGGTGTATTGTCAAGCCTGTAGCGGAAACGCCATTTCCGAAGACACATGGCGCGGCATCAGACGGGTTCATGTTCCCGTAACCGTTCAAGGCGCGATTAGTACCGTTCTGTTCGATTGGAAATCCACCTGGCATGCCTGCCGGGAAAGCGGACTGGTTTTGACCTTGGGCTACAACACCGCTGTTTTCGGCTTGATTTACCGACTTACCGGAACCCGTAACATCATCAACATGGACGGCATAGAATGGCGCCGGCAAAAATGGCCGGCTTGGGCTAGATTTTGGCTATGGTTGAACGACTGGCTAGGCTGTTTTATCGGGAATCATTTAATCGCGGACCATCCGGAAATCAAGGCGCTATTGTCGGGCAGGGTGAGTCCGAACAAGATCGCGATGATTCCCTACGGGGCGGATTGCATAAAGATGCATGCGCCGGAACCCTACGGCTTGCGCCGGGAAACGTATGCGGTAGTCATTGCCCGCGCGGAACCGGAGAACCTTATTTTGGACATGGTGCGGGCTTGGTCGCGTAAAACTCGCAAACTAACGCTGGTAGTATTGGGCGATTATCAGCTCGGTTTGCCTTATCAGTTAGCCGTTAAAGCCGCGGCGTCCGACGAGGTGTTGTTCACCGGTGCCATTTACGATAAAGAGATTGTGCAGGCCTTAAGAGTCAACGCGCTGTTTTATCTGCACGGACATACGGTTGGCGGCACCAATCCGTCCTTGGTGGAAGCCTTGGGTGCCGGTAACGCCATCGTCGCGCACGACAACAAATTCAACCGCTGGGTTGCCGGCGATGCGGCGCTGTATTTTTCCGATGAAGACGGCTGCGCGGCCATCATCGATACCTTGTTGACGGACGATAAACAGTTGGCGAAATTAAAATCGCAAGCGCTACGCAGGCACCAGGAGGCTTTCACTTGGGAAAAAATTCTGGCCGAGTATCAGGCTTTATTCGAGCAATGGATCTAAACCGCTTTCACTTCGCTACTTTAAAACCTGACCCCCCAAAAGCTGCAATATGATAGCCGAATGCAACCGTTATCTTGCCGAACGTTATGCCGGGAATACCGCCTGGGAAGGCTTTGTGCTGGAGGCGGGAGGCGGCAGTTTCAGCCATTTTAACTTGCCGGGCGCCAGTCAATTTCTGAGCATCGATATCGACTACGGCCAACTGGCGCGCAACCGGCAAATCGAAGCCAGGGTGCAAGCCGATCTACACCGCTTGCCTATTCGCGCCGACTGCATCCGTGCAGTGATTTGTTTCAACGTGATCGAACACTTGCAACAACCCGATATCGCCTTGACCCAATTGATCCAAAGCCTGGTTCCGGGCGGCATCATGATTTTGGGTTTTCCCAACCGCGGCAGTTTGAAAGGGCTGATTACCCGTTTGACGCCGTATGGCTTTCATCGCTGGTACTACCGCTGGATAGTCGGTAAAAAAGACCGAGGCGACGGCCATTACGATGTGTTTCCGACGCCTTTCCATCCTTTGGTCGACGACAAACGCATATCGGCCTGGCTGGACCAGCACGGCATGAAGGTGATGTTTTACCGCCGATACGACGGCGCCAAAGCCTACGGAATTACCTCGGGCAGTTTAAAACGTAAATTGGCGGCCTTGCCCTACTATTTCATCGCCGGAATCGGCGAAAAATTAGGCCTTGCCGATTGGCCCGGTCCGGATTCCGACATTTTACTCGTCGCCGAAAAAAATTAAGGTGCTTATGCTATCGTCCAGACTCGCCGAATACGCCGCCGATTTTTGCTGTCCGCATTGTCAAACCTATCCGCTACAGGCCAGCGCCGCAACCCTGGTCTGTAGCGGCTGCGGCGCGCAGTATCCCGTACAAAACGGCATTCCGATCTTGTTGACCGGCAGCTCCGCGCAAAACCACGCAGGAGAACTCTCGACCGAGCACGGACTAGCCATGGTCGCCGAATACGAACACAGCAAACCGACCCGCGCCACGCTCTTACAACGCGTGTACCGTTTTTTGCGTCCGCCCGAGATGATGTTGCACTTTAATCCCGATTTGCGCCGCACCCCGGACACCCGAGCACTGTTCGATTATCAAGGCGAGGCTACCCGCATCCTGAACGTCGGCGGCGGTCCTCACCGTTATTCCGACAGGGAAATCACCTTGAACTTGGCCGCGTTTCACAACGTGGATTGCGTCGGCGACGCGCACCACATTCCGTTTCGCGACAACTGCTTCGACTCGGTGATCTGCAACGCGGTATTGGAGCATGTTTACCAGCCGGAATGGGTAGTGGCGGAAATGCTCAGAGTGCTAAAGCCGAACGGCCGCTTATACGCCGAACTGCCTTTCATTTTTTTCTTTCACGGTTATCCCAACGATTTTCACCGCTTTACCTTGGAAGGGATGAAAAAATTGTTCGCCGGCCTGGAGCAACCGCAATTCGGCATCACGCTGGGGCCGGTTTCGGCCATTTTGCAATCGGCCAATATTTTGTGCGGCATGCTGATCCCGGATAACTATCCAAAGCTGCGCAAATTGGTTAACGGCGCGTTTCGCTGGCTGTTTTTCCCATGGAAATATTTGGACAAATTAATGAGAAACCACCCGGACGCCCATAAATTGGCCGGAGGCTTTTACGTACTCGGCAGGAAAAAGGCCTAAAATGGATACGACCCTTCCGGACGGCTATAGCCCGGTCTGTTGCGATTACTGCGGCCATTGCGACGGCCAGCCGCGCTACCGCCTGCACCACTCTTGGCTGGTAAGCTGCCCGCAGTGTGGAATGACCTACGTCAATCCCAGAGTAAAAACCGCCTTATTAAGGGAAAAACTGCAAGCCTGGGCGGAAAACGACGTCGTGGACGCCGAACGGATCAGAATTGCTTTCGAGGAAAATACCTTAAGCCTGTACCGCAGTTATCTGGCCGAATTGCAGCGCTTGCACCGTCTACCCGGCACGAGGCTGTTGGATATCGGTTGTTCCACCGGCGCTTTTTTAAGCGTGGCTCGCGAAAATCATTGGCTGGTCGAAGGTTTGGAATACGGAAACGCCTCCGCCGAATATGCCCGAACTGCGCTGGGGCTTAAGGTTCATAACGCCGCCGTCGAAGAATTCCGCCCGGACCAAGCATTCGACGTCGTCAGTTTGCTGGAAGTGATAGAACACTTGGAGTCGCCGCGCGCTTGCTTGACCCGCATTCGCGATTGGCTGCACCCGGACGGGCTGTTGCTGATTTCCACCCCCAACTTCGACAGCCTGTATAGGCGCTGTTTCGGTGCCCAATGGTGGGTCGTCAACTGCGAAGACGAACATATTCAGTTATTCAATAAAGCGACTTTATGCGCAATGCTGGAAGCGACCGGCTACCAAGTCGAACACGTGGTGATCCGCAGCATAGACATCGCCGGATTGATACGGCAAACCCTGGGATCGTTCAAAAGCAGACAGCCGGACGGCGACGCGGAAATGGCCGATTACTATCAAACCCGTGGCCGCAAGGAGAAGATTAAAACGCTATTGGCAAAAACCGGCCTGTTGAAACTGGTCAGAACCCTGCTACGCGGTTTGGATTATTTATTCTCCCAACCCTGGTCGCCGTTATTCGGCTGGGGCGAGCAGCTGATTGTGATTGCCCGGCGGAGGACTTAGTGACGACCCCGCCCCTACCGACACCGGAGGAAATTCGGCGCATCGCCTGTCTGATGCTGGCCGACCTGGGCGATGCCTTGGTAGTTACTCCCGCCTTACACGCACTAAGAGAAAAATATCCGCACGCAGCCATTACGGTGATAGTCCGCGCCAACGTCGCACCGCTACTGAGTCATAATCCGCATATAGACGCCTTGCTGATTTATCGAAACGACAAGGCTTGGGGCAAATACCTATTGCTTTGGCGCTTACTTGGCCGGCGTTACGATCTGTGGGTGGATTTACACACCCCCACATTCAACACCTTTTGCTCCAACGCCGAAGTTTTCAAACGCAACGCTTTCTTGATGCGGCTGGCGATGCCTAGATACCGGGCCGGGTTTGCGCTGGCCGAGCTGGCGCCTTTTTTGACTCACCCCGTGCCCATGCCGACGGATACCGAATTGGCCGGCGAGAACATCGTCGATACCACCTTGCGTTTGTTAAACCAAGCCGGTAACCGTCATTATAAAAAAGCCTTTTATTTGAGCGACGCCAGCCGGCGCCGGGCAGCCGAGGTCATCGAGCACGAGGGCCTCAAGCCGCCGCTGATCGGCTTTTTTTTCGGCTCCAAACAGCCCGCCGAAGTATGGCGCGAAGATTTGGCCAAAGCGTTTCTGGAAAACTTGCTGGAACGGCACACCGATATTTCCGTCTTGATATTCGGTGGAGAAATCGAACGACCGGCGGCGGAGCGCATGTGTGCCAGCCTGCCAGACCACAAACAAGCCAGGGTCAGAAATTTTGCCGGACGAGCCCATTTGCAACATACCGGCGCATTGATGGAACGCTGTAGCACTATCGTCACCAGCAACAGCGGCCCCATGCACATGGCCGACGGCCTGAACCTACCGATGGTCGCACTATTCAGCAGCCGAAACTACTTGCCTATCTGGTTGCCCATCAATAAACAAGCTATCGTGTTGAATCATCCGGTAGAATGCAGCCCTTGTTTAGCCATGGCTTGTCCGTTGGCTCACCCTTGCGTCGACTTGATCAGCCCCGCCGAAGTCTTGGTGGCGTTTGAAACATTACGCGACAGGATTAAAGCCAATTCGAACTATCCCTAGCCACCAATCCTCCCAGCCCCATTCAGCGGCAATCAAGCAATGACAACCCAGCCCGAGCTTTGCGTGTTGTGTGTAAGCGTTTACCCTGCCGAAGCACCCTCCGTCTACCACCGCGTCACGGCTTATCAAGCCGATTTGCAGGCGCGCGGCATTCGGCTGGAAGTAGAAGGCCTGATTACCTCGAACTTATTTCGCGACCGCCGCCACCGCGGTTCGTGGGCGAGCTTGCGCAAAGCCGCAATGTTCGCTTATTGCTGTTTAGTACGGTTACCGGCGTTGCTGACCAAGGTTAGGCGTTACGACGCAATCATCATCCAGCGCGAGGTTTTCCCGCTGGGAAAACCTTGGGTCGAACGCTTGATTTGCAGCTTGAATCCCAACGTCGTGTACGATTTGGACGACGCCATCTGGTTTGCGCCGTCTAATTCGGTCAACCAACGTAAACGGTTTTGGTATGCGGATAGAGTGGGCGAACTCATAGCCATGAGTCGGCGCATCGTGGTCGGCAACCGATTTTTAGCCGATTACGCCCTGCAATTTCATCGCGAGGTGCATATTTTGCCGACCGGTTACGACGATTTGGGCGGTTGGCGGCCTAAGTCGAACGACGTACCTATCATCGTTTGGATAGGCAATTTAGGTAACGCCTGCTATTTGCAGGAGCTGATTCCGGTATTTCGAAAACTGGCCGAACGCTATCCGTTCAAACTGCGCTTAATAGGCGGCGACGATATATTCGATTTGCCCATGCAAGGCATTCCTGTCGAATACCTGCGCTGGCAAAGAGATGCTGAAGCCGAATGGCTGTCGACCTCGGATATCGGCATCATGCCCTTGTGGGACATGCCTTACGAGAAGGGTAAGTGCGCATTCAAATTAATTCAGTATTTTTCCGCCGGCTTGCCGGTGGTCGCGTCGCCGGTCGGCATCAATCGGGAATTGATCCTGGCGGAAAACGGCTATTTAACGCAGAGCGGCGCGGACTGGGAAAACGCCCTGTCCCAACTTGTCGAGTCCGGCGAACTTAGAGCAACCCTGGGAAAAAACAATTATCGACTTTACCAAACTCGCTATGCCCGCGAGGTAATCGGGCAAGCTTGGTACGGCCACTTGATAGCGGCTGCGTCGGGCAAAGATCGGTAGATTTACGATTTGACGCCGGCCTTAGACCTGGAAACGTTGAACAACAAGCCCGCCAAGCCGATTAAGGCCAACACGCCAGGCTCCGGAATGGCATTGAGATTAGCGGCCAGTTCGAAGGCTAGTGGAAACGAGCCGCCATTTCCGTCAGGAACCGCCACTTCCACCAACCAGACGGTAGGATCGGCAATCAATGGGAAAAAGCCGAACGCGTCCAACCCGCCGCTATTCAAGGATGACTGGCTATACAAAACCATATCCCCCAACAAAGGCAGCTCGTAGTAGAAACCGATTACACTACCCGCCGCCGCAAAGCTGCCCGCAACCGAGGCCGTGTTTAAGTCGAATACGATACCGGCGGTCAAATCGACCAAAAACGCCTGTGCCGTGTTATGGTTGCCGGGGCCGAATAATTCGATACGGTTAGAGGGATCCGTGGGATCCGTCCCTTTCACATAAAAGCCGAAAATGGTATCGGTCACAGACGATCCGAGGTCGGCCAACTCTAAGGTAAAAAACTGATTACCGGAGGTCGGGCTAAACAGTTCCGAACCGCTATCGTCTTGAAAGGTAGCAGGATCGGGATTCGAGAATGCCGCATTGGCAAACTTGAAAGGCAAAGCCAACGAAACGGTTAAAAGCGTAGCTAACAGAATGTTTTTTCTCATCATTGTTCTCCGTTATCGAATAAACCGAACAGGAGAACCCACTCTGACCTGCCGCGCTTACTGTAAGAAAATGATTACTTAAAGTAAGCATTCGTGTCAACAAAAACTTTAACTGGGTCACAGTTTAGCCGGCGATTGTGCGATTATTTGCGGCAAGCGGGAAATGATCGCCAGCGAAAACCCGAACAAAATCATGTAGCGTACTTCCGCATAGACCGGGTTGAAGATTCCGCTGAACAACAGCATCACCAATGCCAGGAAAATGCAGATCACTAAGGCGTGGTATTCCGCGTAGCGCCGATTTTTCAATTTTCTCAAAATTTCCGAAATCGTCAGTCCCAATATCACCAGCAAGCACAGCGCCCCGAGCAGACCAAGTCTTAACAGTATCCAAAAATACAGGCTGTGAATGTTCTCCAAATTGGTCGAGAAATATCCCAACCTAGCCTGAATATCCCACAGCGGCCGAAACCCGACTCCCATTAACGGTAGATCGGCAAGATTTTGATGAAACCAGATGAACAGCGTCATGCGGTATAAGGTCGAGGGATCGCTAACGCTGGTTTCGTTGATGCGGTTCATGATGGCGGCCAAAAGCCCCGGACTGAACAACAAAGCCGCGCCCATCCCGGCAATCCCGACCATGATCAACAAAAAATAACGGTGGCGCTGCTGCGGCGGAATCAGAAACGCCAAGACGACTGCGGCCAAGATAATCGCTCCCCACATGGTCCGGCGAAACGAGGCGAAAATAAACCCGCTCAAAATGATGCACAGTATGCCTAGCCAGAGCAATTGCCGAGGCGTGGTTTTACGATAAATCCAAAGACATAACACGTAAAAAATAACCAAGCCGAAAATCCAAGTAGTCGGCGAGTGATAGAACAGCGGTTTGTTCTCCGCCATCAAGCGGGGATGCAAAGCGAAACGAATAACCCCTATCGGCACCATAATGACGGCCGCTGCCAGAAAGGTATGGACGAAATTGTCCAAATCCCGCCGCCGGCGAAAAAAAAACAAGCCGAGTAAATAAGCGAATACCAGTAGCGAAAAGTTTTTAAACTGAAACAACGCTATCAGCTTGGCCGCGCGTTCGTTAACCGCCGGCATGGTGGTGGATACGTTCGCCACGGCCGCATCGAAAGGACTGCCGAACAAGACCGATAACCCGGTAGAGGTCAACAGTACCGCGCAGAGCAAGGCTATGCCTAAGGAGATGCGATCTAAAGGCAGGGCAAACGACTGTTTCAGCAACAACAAGCGTATCGTGAACCCCGCCAAAGTTGCCGCCAACAACGCATCGGGCGCATAAAAGCCGGGAATTCCCAGCGAAACGGAATAAAACGCGGTCCGCGTAGAGCGTTCCAGAGTTTCTCCCTCCCCGCTGGGAAACTCTTCCAATACCAATATCGCGAGTAAAAATAGCAGGGTTAACCGCCGTGGTTGCACCGACAACAGCAACGCCACGGGCAGACCGCAAGCTACCCCCACTGCCAGCAGATTGTGTTTTTCCGCGCCTGCCACCAACACGGCGGCGCCTAGCATACCCAGCGTTACGGCGAAAATGGTGCGCGGCGCATTTTCGCCGTAAACGCTAAACATGGCGGTATAAAAACGCCGGTAAATTATAGATACGCTGATTAATCACCACGCCCAGTTGTTTACATTCGGCGCGTTCCAATTCGCTAATCAGTACCTGTACCTGCTCGCGAATCGGTCCGCGGTATTTGACGACGGTTAAGCTGTGTTTGACGATAGCCGCCAAGGCGAACACGTCTCGGTTACGATGAGCCGCCGAACTATCCACCACTACTCGGTTTGCCCGCTGCAGCAGCAGGTCTAACAGTTTGCTGAGGCGATGGTGCGGCAGTTTCTTGGCGACATTGCCAGAGCCGTACAACGAGACGATCTGTAAATTGGCAAGCAAGGTAGGACACAACGCTTGCTCAAGCTGTTCCGACTCCAGATTGACCAACGCCACGCGCGGCGCTTCGCCCACTAAAACCCGAAACAAACGCTGGTCGTCGCTCGCGTCGATCAATACTACTTTGGCTTCTCTGTCTAACAGGGCGCTAAAAACCCCCAGCAACAACACCAGACTGGTTTTTCCTTCCGCATCGGCCGCACTGGTCATCAGCACCGCATGCGCTCGATCGCGAAAAACGGTGTACAACTCGTTGTCCAAGGCCCGAAACAACTCCATTGCTTCGGGATGACGCAGTATTTTGGCGTAGTCTTTATCGATACGAGCGCTTAGCTCGTCCAAGGTGAGCCCCGGCGGGGCCAAGCTTGCAGGGGAATTCATCATTTAAATTTTACGTAGCGAGCCTATGGTTCTGAGGCCTAAGTGAGTACTGACGTCCTTGACGGAACCGATAGAATGATCGAAGTAAGCCAATACCAAAACCAGCATTAGCCCCAAGCCGGTACCTAAAAACACGGACAAGATCATAGTCAGCTTACGCTTCGGCGACACCGGGTCTTCGTTTGCTTCGGCTTTTTCCAACACGGTGACCAAGCGCATTTGATCGGTTTGGCCTTCTGCGATCAAGGTGGCCTTCTCCAAATTTTTCTTCATGTACAGATAGCTTTCCTGGTCCAGTTCGAACTGGCGTTTTAACCGGTGCAATTCCAATTCGCGTTCGGGAATGGCGTTAATCAAGGCGACATAGCTTTGCAGCTTGGCTTTCAAGCCGACGATGCGCGGATCACTCGCAGCAAACAAACTGGATAACTGGCGCAATTCGTCTTCCATTTTCAAAATGTAGATTTTGATTTCGTCCTGAGCGCCGGTGCTGTCGGTAATACCGACTATGCTTTGCACCCGCCCCTCCCGCTCGCTCAACACCGCTCTGTCGTTTTTTCTGAAGTGCTCCAACTCTTTCTCGGAATGCTCCAGACGTGTCGTAACGTCGTTCAGTTGGTTTTGCAAATAATCGATAATACCGTTGGCTTGCGCCCGTATGGTTTGGTTGTAAAAGTTTTGAAATTCGTTGACCAGTGCATTCAAGGTATCGGCCGACTCTTGGGCATTTTTTGCCCGGTAACTTAATTTCAAGACCTTGCTTTCCGGCGCCGTTTCCACCATCAGATTGTCCAACACCGCAGCGATGGCTGCCGCCTCCGGATCATGGGGCTTAGCCCAAGAGTCGATGCCCAAACTTTTTCCTAAGGTGCGCTTGATATCGCCCACCCACATACTCAATTTTTCCATGCGCCCTATCGTACGCGTGTCTTTTAGATTCAGCTGTTTGACTACGGCAGCCGCCAGAGTGGCGCTCGCCATTACATCCTTTTGGGTATTGAAGTCGATGACTTTTTCGAAATCGCTTTGCGGAGCGGAATCGGCCAAAGGCTGCATCAATTGACTGTTATTGATGATGATCTTGGCTTTCGCTTCGTAACTCGGCGACAACAAGTAATAGACCAAGAACGCGCTGACTGCGATCGTGGTACATAAAACCACCAACACGCTGCGCTTGTATTCGAAAAACAAGCCTAACAATTCTCGGCGAGTCGGCAACTCGTGTTCTACGTCGATTCCGTTGCGTGTCTGCATCGCTGTCATGGGGACGGTGGTGATGGCAAAGTGGGGTTAACGGTGCTTTGGTTATAAGCGCGAATGGCGGCCTTGGTGGCCTCGGTGCTTAACCGGAGAATGTCGTTGATGTAAAACGTTTGCTGACTGGCAATATACCATTCCAATATCGGTTTGGTGCTGGTAAAGAAATCGTTAACGAATTGGCCGACTTCCGCAATTTTGGTTTTAGGCAAAATGATGACGTCATTCTCATGCAAAAAAATGTTTTGTTCCGGTGCCGTGCCTTCCATGTATTCGCTTAACTTTAGCCGCCGATATTGCGGGTGCTTGGAATCGATGTTGCGAATAATCACCACGCTGTCCATATCGCCGGTGACTTTGATCTGCGAAGCAGCTAAAGCGTCCATGACCCGGGTACCGCTAGCAATCGGTTTTTGCCCTTGCACCATCACTTCGCCGATCACCGCAACTTGCCGCGGTTTGAGGTCTTGCGGCAAAATCGACACCAAAGGGTTGCTGACGATATTGCGCCGCGTCAGCTTGGGTACAATGGAAACGCGCGGGTCGTAGATGTACTGCTTCAAGCGATTACGCACATCGGACTCGATCTCGTCTATGCTGCGCCCCACCACCTGTATTTTGCCGGCCAAAGGAAAGGTGACGGTGCCGTCCGGTTTGACGACGTCGGTAATTTTCAAATCGTCGTGCTGCCACACGAACAAGGTCAAGCTGTCCTCGTATTGAAAATTATCGTATTGCTTACGCGACAACTCGTCTATCAGCTGTGTGGCGTCGTTGCGGATATCTTCGACCGTGCGGCCTTTGGCGGCAACTTCTCCGACGAGCGGTAGCGTCACGCCGCCGTTGGCTTGTACCTCCGCGACGTGCGCCAGTTCCGGATAACCCCAAACCATGAATTTGACCGAATCGCCGACGCGCAAACGCAATTGCCCCTGGTAACGGTTGTCTTCCAAAGGAAATTCGCTCAATTCGACCGGTTCGGATGCCGGCAAATTTTCCGGAACGGGCGACTGCCCCGCTTGACCGGAGATTATGCCTTCGGCTTGTTCGGCTTGAGCGCCCAAGGCCTGAGCGTCCGGTTCCGGCACGGTTTGTTGAAAAACGGGAATATTGTCGTATTGAGAGCATGCGCTCGTTATCAACAGTAACGGCAGCAGCTTTGTTGGTTTGCGCATCGCTTTTTTTGCAAGTTAACGTGGAACAGTGAAATCACGTCCTACTCTCTTTGCTGAAGAGGCCGCGACGATACCTGACACCAATCGGCTTAGGTTACGGACATAGATTAGGAAGATAGTAAAAATTATTCAATCGGATTCGCCGGCGTTGCTTGTGGCGCGGTAACTATCTTAGTCGGCACGCAACTGACCACACAATTCGAAATTGTCAGGGAATGGTCGATCAAGCTATAAGGACCTATGGTTAGCTGATCCTTTAATTCAATATCGCCCAATACCAAGGCCTTTAAACAAATCGTCACATCGTCGCCTATCGTCGGAGTCGAACTCCATTGGCCGTTGCTGTACGCCGGCCCCACGACATTATGGCCTAATAACGTACAATTTCGGCCGATTTGCGCGTCGACAACCAAGCCGATTGCATGTGCAATCAGGCAACCTGGACCTATCTTGCTTCTAGGATGAATATCCGCAGCAGTCAACAACAAATTGGTGCGATAAAGAAAGCCGGCTAAGCATTTGTTTCCCCGGCAATAACAAAGATGGGAAATGCGGTAAAGCAATAAACAACACAACTCCTGACGCGAAATCAAGCGCAATGCCCGGAAAAACGTCAATTTAACCGGGACGGGTGCGGTATCGTTTAAGCGTTTGAGGTCGGCTTTAAAATCCGAATAGGTTTGATTGATGGTCGCCATGCAATTAATCTTAGCGATTAATCCGAAAGCCGTCGTCAATCAATAGCGGCGTCTACTGATTCAAACAGCCAACGCCGGAACTTGATCGAGCTTTCGCACGGCCTTTTATAGGCCTGTTTATGACTTCAAACCGCACATGCTTTCAGTTCACCGGGCAGCCGAATAGCCCGGCCCGTTCAGCGAACCGAAATTCTACAGATGGCCGCCTTGCCGGTTTCGCATTTTTCGCCCTTCGGCCCATAGTCCGAGTCGCCCAGCATTTCCTCCCCTTCCTTGCACTTGCCGTTACAGAACGGTGCGGTTCCCCTGATGATGACATCCGACGATTTGCAGCAATAGGCCTTGATGCCGGTCACACACTTTTTACCGTCGCCTTCCTTGTTCCGTTTGACCAAGGTATAACCCGGCCGGCATTCGCCGTTACAGGCCGGCGCCTTTCCTTCCCAAAGACAGGTTTCAGCCAAGGCAGGCGCTGAAATGGCCGTCAGCCAAATAATGCTCAGCGCCGGCAAAACGGCGCGTATCGTATTGATTTTTCGCATACACTCTCCTCATTTTCAAGCTAGCCCCTCATTGTTAACGACAAGACGGAGGGGGCATTCTCTCGCCGTTGTCTTTACAACTAACACGCACGAAAACGGCAATCACCCTGGCCACTGAAAAGCACTGAGGATTTTCACCGCATCCATCAAGGGAGGCTGGTAGCCTGTTACGCCTCTACTACGGCCAAGCTAGGCAGACTGGGAGTATCCCCCGCTCACTGCCTGTAGCGGAGTCAGCGAGCCGCAGGTTCGCTTCCAACCGGATTGTGCGTAGCTACCTCCTCACTCTATGCCGGATTCGATTGCATCAAGCCATAGACTGCGGCCGACTCGATCCGATTGCTGATCGGATAATGCGCTTTGTTTTATTTGCGCTTAACCACCCGCCTGCGCGGGTAGTGCCTGCTCCCGTCACATCGGTTTTGCAAGCTAACCGGTAATCAACCGGTTTTCTTCCGACTGATGCCCCAAAATCCCAAAACAGCGGCGAACAACCAAGCGGCCGGAGGTAGCGGCACAAAAGTCAGTTGTAAATTCCAGACGGATTCAGCGGCAGGCACCAATAGTCCGGCCGTCGCCGCAGCGGTGGCGATGATGCGGTACTGTCCCGGAGCTAACTCCCCTGTTTGGTAAAAACTTGGGGTATCGGCGAATAATTCGATTGGAACCCAGGTAACGGTAAAACGCTGAAGCTGAACGCCGGCCGTGGTATTACGCGTATTGCTGTCGCCGACGCTGCCCTGCAACGTGTAAGGGGTAGGGCCAGTCACGTCGAACTCCAGCGCCCAACTGTTTCCCGGGGCGCGAACGTTCACACCGATACTGGTGCCGCCGGTGAAGGTTGCCGAGGCATTCGAACTGCCGCTGCTGGTAATCGCGGCCAGATTCTGCGGTGAACCGAAAACCGCAAATTCGTGTGCCGCCGAATACGTCAGTGCGCCGCTCCAGGGCTGGCCTAATAAAACGCCGGATGCGGCATCGCTGCCGGCGATAGCCATAGCAAATCGATCCGTCATTGAATCCGAAGTATCAATGACGTTATCGGAATGCATCACCGGTCCCGCTCCCACCAAGTAACTCGCGTTCAACGTCGATTCGCGACCTTTCCACACTACCGCTGCGTTGGCCGTAGTCAAACCGCTCGCTAAAAGAAAAATTACTATTGCACGTGATGCCATCGCTAATCCTCTAACCTTACAAGATCGCGGCTTCCACTTAGGCCGCCGTCCGCGAGTGTAGGTGCAACCTGACCGGAAGAACATGCCCGAAACACGATAATTCATGCTCAAAAAACGCGTTTAGCTTGATCCGCCAGCCCCCCATCTCAATTGGGTCAGCAGGCAGCTATGATCGATATTCGCGGCAAGGCCGTTTTGCTAGACTGGCCAATACGCTAACCACTGACTGCATACAAGCTCACCCTGCTGGACAAACGATGGACACGATCACCTCTCTGCTGCAAGGCCTCAATCTACGCGCCAAGCTGATTTATGCCGGCGGGGTATGCGGGCGCTGGGCGATAGACCATAATTCGGACAGCGACGTCTGGTTTCATCTATTGACCAAAGGCAACGGCTGGATCCATTCGCCGGTTTGGCGCCAACCCTTGGCTTTGGCAGAAGGCGATTTAATCTTGTTTCTACCGCACGCCGAAAAGCATTATCTATCCTACAGCGCCGATGAATTGAGCTTCGGCGCCGATGATGCCCGGCCGGTTAGCTGGGCGCAAGGCAGTACCGCTTTTGTGTGCGGCCTGATCGAACTGGGCTTGCCGAAAGCGGCGTTGTGGCAATCCTTGCCTGCGGAAATCGTGATCCGTCGCGAGCAAGCCGGAAAGCATCTGGCCGAGTTGACCCGGATGATGATCGCCGAAAGCCAAACCGAACGCCTCGGCCGCTTCGCGCTGATCGAGCGCCTGTGCGACGGCTTGTTCATTTTGGTTGTCCGTCACTGTATCGAACAGCAACTGGTCAGCCACGGACTATTCGCCGCGCTGCACGATGCTCGTCTGGGAGCCGTGTTGACCGCAATCCATCGAGAGCCTTGGAAGCCATGGAACATGCAGGAACTGTCCCAACAGGCCCACCTGTCCAAAGCCGCGCTGACCAAAAAATTCGCCGCTCTGCTGGGCTGTCCGCCGATGGAATATTTACTGTCATGGCGCATGCAGATTGCGGCGTGCTGGCTAAAAGAATCCGGCATGACCATAGAACGGGTCGCGGAACGTTGCAGTTACGATTCGGTATCGGCCTTCAGCCGGGCTTTCAAACGCTGTGTCGGCGAATCGCCGGGTGCATACCGGCGCAGGGCCTCGGGGATTGTGCATCCGCTCATAGAAGCCCTCCCCTGATCATGCGGACCAGCCGTTTGCGGATGCCCCTAAGCCCGGTAACGGAAATTGTTTCGGCCTTATTCTTGTTCAGGTTTTAAGGCAACAAACGAACTCTACAAACCGGCCTCGGCTAATCGATCAACGTCTTGAAATGGGTGCTCCACGCAACGTGATAAAATGCTGCGAGCCTGGTAAGACGAGCGGAGCCTTTGTAACGGTTTGTTTTAAAAATGCACGATAGCCGACGCTGTTGCGGACCCAAGACTGTACCGGGCAAAGCGGCAAAGAGGCTGAAATGCCTACGGCTTGCGTTCAGAGACTCATCGGCGGGACAATTGTTTAACAATCAACCGGCTGGAGTAGCGTTTTGCTGCCAGCAAAGCCCTCGGATTTCGGTGTTTTTCGGCTACGAATTGAGCGACTCAGCTCAAGCAGTGGCGATTTCTAATAATAACCATGGGAAGAAAGTATGAAAAAAATCCTGTTCTTGGCGTCGATGTTGTTATCCGGTTCGGCGTTTGCGTTGACCGATCACTATGTGCTGACCGACGGCAAGCACGTTCAACACTTAAAAATCAATACAGTCGGTAAACAAACTACGGTCTACGCTGACGTCGATTTCGAGCCGACCGACAGCAGCGGCGACCAACACGCTTGCACTGCCGATATTTCCGGCGAAGCAAAATATGTCGGCGAAAACGAGTTGGTTTTGAAAAAACAAATCCCCAGCGAGCGCCACTTTTGCACCTTGACGATTAAATTGTCTCCCACAGGAGCCAAAATCGAACAATCGGAAGAATGCAATTACTTTGCCGCCGGACTTTGCCATTTCAACACCGAAGACAAGGAACTGCCGAAAGTCAAACAATAGCGCCGCTGCGCTTTACGATTAACCTCGCGCTTTTAGTGCGTGCGAGGTTAATCGCCCTCCTCCCGCTTGGCTTTTACCCCAGGACACCAGCCCGAGAGACCGTCCAGCCTTACGTCCGTATTCGTCGAAGGCATTACGCCGCGCTTGCCGCCAACGGCAAAAGTCGTGGGTCCCCCGGACTAACCCGTTTGCGAATTACTGCCTATCGGCTTCCTTAGCCTGAGCCGCGCTGTCGATCGCTTTTTCGATTAACAACAGACTGCCGCGCATCAATGCCGCAAACAATAAGAGCGGCACGGCAAATTCCAACGGGATAATTCCGGCCAGACCGGCGACGGCAAATACCGATAGTCCGATTCCTACAGCAGCTAATTTAGCGATTTTCATCCGTCCTCCCAAACCGTTTACCGGCAGCAACGAAAACACGCCTTCACTATATCCACCGAGCAAAAATACACAACACGCAATACAGTCAATTTATTGTTTTAATTGAAAAAACAATAGTATTGCCATGTGTATTATTCCTGATGAATTTACCGGTTTATCTGCATCTGAACGCGAAGCCTACACCTCCAACAGCGCCAATATAAAGCATGACCGCAAGCATGCTACTCACCACGTTAGGCAACGGACCAACGCAAAGAAGAGAACAGCAGAAATTAAGCATTTCATATAAAACAATGCTGAGAAACGGGCTAAACGCTACTATTTATCGCTTCCACGCTCCGGCGGTGCCTACCGGATGCTGGAGCGTCCGTCACTGCAGTTACCGTGCGAAGCGTGGGCGCGATGAAACTGTTATGTTTCAGCGTAAAACTATCGTTTCTAGACGAACCTAAAATAGCCGCTGGCGCTATTTTAGTTTTTCCATAAAATAAAGAATAAGCGGCGGGGCTGTTTTAATTTTCTACAGAAATGACTAGATGAAAAATTTTCTGCCGGACAACTGACGCAACAATCACACTATAAAAGCTTCCAGCTCTCTAAGATCAATCGCCTCTGGGTTTTGGACGACATGGAATTGATCCAGCTACTGGGTCAGCGGATCGTGCACTCGGTCGCTTGGACATGTACTCCGACTACATTCCTAATATCGAATTGTTCATCCGCATGTACGTGCTAAAAGAGTCTACCCAATCCAGTCGAATCGAAGGTACGCAGACCAATATGGAAGATGCGTTGCTGGAACAGGAGAATGTTGCGCCGGATAAACGCGATGACTGGGAAGAAGTGCAAAATTACGTTAAGGCGATGAATCAAGCCATCGAAAATTTGCAAACATTGCCATTTTCGGCGCGATTGATACGCCTTTTACCTATTTTCACTCCCACTCTATCGTCGCCGGCGGCTTACCTGAAATATCATAAGTTACCCTGGAAATCCCCGGCACTTCGTTGATGATGCGCCTTGAGACCAGGTCCAAAAAGTCGTATGGCAGGTGCGCCCAGCGGGCGGTCATGAAATCTATGGTTTCCACCGCGCGCAGCGCGACGACGTAGTCGTACTTGCGGCCGTCGCCCATCACGCCGACCGACTTGACCGGCAGGAACACCGCGAAGGCTTGGCTGACTTGGTTGTACAAATCGTGGCGGTACAGTTCTTCGATGAAGATGGCGTCGGCCTTGCGCAGCAAGTCGGCATAGGACTTTTTGACTTCGCCGAGGATGCGCACACCCAGGCCGGGACCGGGGAAGGGGTGGCGATAGATCATGTCGGCCGGCAGGCCCAGTTCCAGGCCGAGCTTGCGCACTTCATCCTTAAACAATTCGCGCAGCGGTTCGACCAGTTTCAGCTTCATGTTTTCCGGCAGGCCGCCAACGTTGTGGTGGGATTTGATCAAATGCGCCTTGCCGCTTTTGGCGCCGGCCGATTCGATCACGTCGGGATAGATAGTGCCTTGCGCCAGCCATTTGGCGTCGGTGAGTTTGCCGGCTTCCTCGTCGAAAATTTCCACGAACAGGCCACCGATGATTTTGCGTTTTTGCTCCGGGTCGTTGACGCCGGACAGCGCGGCCATGTAGCGGGCTTCGGCATCGACCCGGATCACTTTAATACCCATGTGTTCGGCGAACATCGCCATCACCTGGTCGCCCTCGTGCAGGCGTAGCAAGCCGGTATCGACGAACACGCAGGTTAGTTGCGAGGCTATGGCGCGGTGCAACAGGGCCGCGACCACCGAGGAATCGACGCCGCCGGACAAGCCCAGTATCACCTGATCGCCGCCGACTTTTTCCCGTACCGCGCTGATGCTGTCTTCGATGATGTTGCTGGCGTTCCACAGCGCCGCGCAGCCGCAAATATCCAACGCGAAACGGCCGAGGATGCGCCCGCCTTGCTTGGTGTGAGTCACTTCCGGGTGGAATTGCAGCGCGTAGAAATCGCGGTCTTCGTCGGCGATGCCGGCAATTGGCGCGCCGTCCGAGCTGGCGATCAGTTTAAAGCCTGCCGGCAGTTCGACGACGCGGTCGCCGTGGCTCATCCACACGTCCAATAGCCCAAAGCCTTCCGGCGAGACGTGGTCTTCGATGTCCTTCAACAGTTTGGAGTGGCCGCGGGCGCGGATTTGGGCGTAGCCGAATTCGCGGTGGTCGGAGGATTCGACCTTGCCGCCCAACTGTTCGGCCATGGTCTGCATGCCGTAGCAAATCCCCAATACCGGCACGCCCAGTTCGAACACGGCTTGCGGCGCGCGCGGGGTGTCGCTGCTGGTCACGGTTTCCGGGCCACCGGACAGAATGATGCCCTTGGCGCCGAAGTTTTTGACCTCTTCGTCGCTGCTGTCGCAGGAATAGATTTCGCAGTACACGCCGATCTCGCGGATGCGGCGGGCAATCAGTTGCGTGTACTGCGAACCGAAGTCGAGGATCAGGATTTTGTCGGAATGAATATTGGTTTGTGTCACGGCGGCGGGTCTATTGTGTATGGGCGGATTTAGCCTTAGTGCATAAAAGCGAAGCGTAATTCGCCGGGGGGCTTGATAGGGTGGATTACGCTTGGCTAACCCACCCTATATTCGAGTTAATTCAGTTGGTAATTCGGTGCTTCTTTGGTGATGGTTACGTCGTGCACGTGGCTTTCGCGCATGCCGGCACTGGTGACTCGCACGAACTGAGCGTTGTCGTGCATTTGGGCAATGGTGCGGTTGCCGGTGTAGCCCATGCTGGAGCGCACGCCGCCCAGCAGCTGGTGAATGATCGCCAACACGCTGCCTTTGTAAGGCACGCGGCCTTCGATGCCCTCCGGCACCAATTTTTCCACGATTTCGGCTTCCTGGAAATAACGATCGCTGGAACCTTGTTGCTGCGCCATCGCGCCCAAGGAGCCCATGCCGCGGTAGGATTTGTAGGAGCGGCCTTGGAACAGTTCCACTTCGCCGGGCGCTTCCTCGGTACCGGCAAACAGGCCGCCCAACATCACCGAATAAGCGCCGGCCGCCAAGGCTTTGGCCACGTCGCCGGAGTAACGAATGCCGCCGTCGGCAATTAAAGGAATGCCCGAGCCTTTCAAGGCGGCGGCGACTTCGCTGACGGCGGTAATTTGCGGTACGCCGACCCCGGCGACGATGCGGGTGGTGCAGATGGAACCCGGACCTATGCCGACCTTGACCCCGTCGGCGCCGGCCTCCACCAAGGCGAGCGCTGCGGCGGCCGTGGCGATGTTGCCGCCGATGACTTGTACGTTGGGGAAGGTTTGTTTAACCCAGCGTACTTTGTCCAATACCCCTTGTGAGTGGCCGTGCGCGGTATCGACGATGATCACGTCCACGCCGGCGTTGACCAAGGCTTCCACCCGTTCTTCGGTGCCGGTTCCGGTACCGACCGCGGCGCCGACCCGCAAACGTTCCTGTTCGTCCTTGCAAGCGTGCGGATTATCTTTGGCTTTTTGAATATCTTTGACGGTAATCATGCCGCGCAATTGAAAGTCGTTGTTAACCACCAAGACTTTTTCGATGCGGTGTTTGTGCAGTTTGGCGATGGCTTCTTGCTGACCGGCGGCTTCGTTGACCGTGACCAAGCGCTCCTTGGGCGTCATCACCGAACGGATGGCTTCGTCCAGACGAGTTTCAAAGCGCAGGTCGCGGCTGGTAACGATGCCGACCAGCTCTTCGCCGTCGACCACCGGTACGCCGGAGATGTTTTTGGCGTGAGTCAATTCCAACACTTCCCGCACGGTGGTATTCGGCGAGACGGTAATCGGATCTTTTATGACGCCGCTTTCGTATTTTTTGACCCTCAGCACCTCGCGTGCTTGCTGTTCTATGGTCATGTTTTTGTGGATGATGCCGATGCCGCCTTCCTGGGCAATAGCGATGGCCAACCGGGCTTCGGTGACGGTATCCATGGCGGCGGAAATCAAAGGGATGTTGAGCGTGATGTTACGGGTGAGCTGGGTTTTCAGTTCCACTTCGCGCGGTAAAACCGTCGAATGGGCGGGAACCAGTAACACGTCATCGAACGTGAGCGCTTCCTGTATGATCTTCATGTAACACCTGAGCTAATTTTTTGAAAAGCAGCGTATTGTACAACCTAAGTGGCCGTATAAAAACCATGGGACAGGATAGGCTTACGCCGCGACGAAGCAGGAAAGCGCCGCTGTCCGGTCGGTTGCGGCGAGTAAATTAAGCCACAGATGCCGAAAGCCGTGCCTTCCTTGCGGCCGGATTAGCCGGCGCGATGGGATAGTGCGTCTTGGATGCTTGCCAATTCTTCGATTTTGGGCTTGTGTAAATAAATGCCGACTACACCCAGCAGAGTAAAAATATACAGTGTGTTGAAATCGTCGCCCAATACGAACATCACCAAACCGAAGGTACTAACGATTTCTATCATCGCCTGGGTGACGACGATGGTGGTGAAATAGCGTTGCCGTGCGTCGGTCGGGCCGGGCATGGTTTGATTGAGGCGCAGCAGAACGTGGCGAATCAGATTAGTGAGCGGAAACAACACAATAGCCGACACGTACAATACGGTGCGGATCAAAACCCGGTCCGCTTCCGGTAAGTTGCCGACGCGGATTTGCTCTGCAAACAAGTGGCAGAGTAGGTTGTAAAGGGCCAGCGAGGTCAGCATCATGGCACATACCAGCCAGTGCGGCGTCATGGACTGCGGGGCGGAGTAGGACGGCATATGGAAATCTCACAAGCTGCGGCGATAGTCGCGGATAATGATCAAAAAAGCGAAAAAATCGTAAAAAGTATGTATCGCGATGGGCGTCAGCAGCTGGCGTTCGCCGCTGTAATCCAGGCTCATGCCCAGATAAATCCCCATCAGCATAGCCAATACCGCATAAAGCGGAGTGATCGCGTGCGCTAGCGCAAACATGGCGTTGCTCAGTAGCAAGCCGGTAGCCGGGCTGGTTTTGTATTCCAGCCAAGGTTGCAGTGTGCCGCGAAACAGCAGCTCTTCGGAAAAACCGGCGATACAGGCCAGGATGAATAAGTCGGTCCAATGCCGCTGGTGTAATTTGGAGCCCAAGGTTTCCAGCAGCAATTCGCGAATATGTCGTAGCGATGGGAAGGGCAATTGTTGCAACAGGCAAAACAACAGCAACAAGGGCAGGGTCAACAGTGCGCCGTTAAACAAAGCCAATTCTGCGAAATTCAGTTCGGCGAAGGGATCTATGTCGGTAATCCGACCGACCAGCACGGCAACCGCTATTAGTGCGCCTTCGAACCAACAGGCTAAGCGAAAAAAGCTATCGGGTGCGGCAGGTTGCATGGCTTACAGAATTAGAGGATGAGCGGAGCAAAATTCTAGCTAAAAACCGGTAAAATTGGCAGCAATTATGACAAGGAGAACGGTAATGCATTGTTTTATATATAAGAGCGCTAAAAAAGACGAGCTGTATTTATATTTGCGCGACAAAGACGACTTTTCGGTGCTGCCTGCGCAATTATTAGCCGATTTCGGTCGGCTGAGTTTCGTAATGGAGCTTGAGCTGAATGCCGAGCGCAAATTGGCCCGGGAAGATGTACAAAAAGTAATGGCCGGTTTGCTGAATAACGGCTTTTTCATTCAAATGCCGCCGATGTCTGCGGCGGGTTGGGAGCAATCCGGCCGTAATCTGCATTGAATGGGGATGTCTTCGCGGTAAACCGTGCTACCATACCCGGCGATAAAAGCGGTAATAAGCTCACAATTTTAATAGTACATTTAGGATACGCAATACATGTCAGAGAATCCGCATGCTTACGAGGACGCCAAGTCTAAAGGCATACTCTGGGGGTTTGGTACGTTGGTGGGCGTTGTCGCTATCGTGATGCTGGTTTTGGGCGAGTGGTGGAGCCGCGAGCCGAATATCTTCAACGTGCAAGACGAAGCGATCGAGCGTATGAACGTGACTCACACGGATCAAATGCCTATCGGCTACGTGTATGCCAACACGCTGGCGCACATCGCCGACGTGATTTTATTCAAGCCCGGCGGTTATCTGACCAACGACGTCGCTCCTCCCGGTTTGTTTTGCGACAACATCCAAAACTGGGAGTACGGTGCTCTGGTGATGTTGCGCGATGCGACCACGGCTTTGCGCAACCATTTTGCCCGCGACCAATCGCAGTCGGCGGAGGACCCCGATCTGGCTCAAGCCGAGCCGTATTTTTATTACGAACACAATTCGTGGGCATTGCCGTCTACCGAAGCCGAATACGTCAAAGGCGTGGATGCTTTGCATCACTATATGTCACGCCTGCAAAATCCGTCTTCCACCTCGCGTCCGGCTCAGTTTCACTCCCGCGCCGACAATTTGTGGCAGTACACCGAAGTGGTGATCAAACGCTTGGGCGGTTTGTCCACTCGTTTGGCGGCCAGTACCGACAAATTTTCCGGTGCCGCGCACGGCGATCCGTCCAATCCGGTCGACTTTAACATGCCGACGATAGGGCAAACCCCCTGGATGGAAATCGATAACGTGTTCTACGAAGCCCGCGGCGCTTGCTGGGCCTTGCTGCACATTCTCAAAGCGATCAAGCACGATTTTTCCGACATTTTGTTGGACAAACGGGCGATGAACACCTTGGACAATATGATCCAAGCCTTGGAAAACGCCTTGACGCCTACGCTGAGTCCGGTCGTGCTGAACGGCGACGGTTTCGGTTTGTTCGCCAATTATTCCTTGGCGATGGCTAATTATATTGCCCGGGCCAATGCGGCGGCCCTGGATTTGCGCGACGTGATGAATAGAGGTTAAAACCGTGCAAGAAATGCTGAACGACAATTTGAAGAAAATCGAAACCTGGAAGCGCATTATTTTCATGCTGATCTACGCGGTGATAGACAGCATGGTCAAGCTATTGATTTGGTTGGTGGTGTTGTTACAAGTCGGTTCGGTTTTGCTGACCGGAGCCGTGAATCCCAACATCCTGGGTTTCGGCCGCAATTTATCGACTTATCACTACCATATCCTGTTGTTTTTGACCTTCAATACCGACAAACTGCCGTTTCCGTTCTCCGACTGGAATCTGACCGCCGAGCTGGAGTCGTCCGACCCCTCCTAAAACCATGTCCGAGCCACTGCGCAAAATCATCCACGTCGACATGGATGCATTTTTCGCAGCGGTCGAACAACGCGATTACCCGCAATACCGCAACAAACCGCTTATCGTCGGCGGTAGGCCGGATTCGCGCGGGGTGGTAGCCACCTGCAGTTACGAAGCCCGCAAATTCGGCGTGCATTCGGCCATGCCCTCCGCGCACGCGTACCGGCTATGCCCGCAAGCCATTTTCGTCAAGCCTCGTTTCGAGGTTTACCGTCAGGTTTCGGAACAGATACGCCGTATTTTCATCCGTTATTGCGATTGCGTAGAGCCCTTGTCGCTGGACGAAGCTTATTTGGACGTTAGCGATAGCCGGCGTTTTCAGGGCTCGGCCACCTGGTTGGCCAAGCAAATCAAGCTCGACATCCAGCGCGAGACCGAATTAACCGCATCCGCCGGCGTGTCGTACAACAAGTTTTTAGCCAAGTTGGCATCGGATTTGGACAAGCCGGACGGCCTGCACGTGATCATGCCCGAGCAAGCCCAGAATTTTATCGACCGGCTGCCGATAGGCAAATTTCACGGTATAGGTCCCGCCACCGAAAAGAAGATGCAAGCTTTGGGTATAACCAACGGCCTGACGTTGAAACAAACCCCTCTGCACGTGTTGCAACAGCATTTCGGCAAAGCCGCGTTGCATTATTACCGGATCGCCCGCGGCATCGACGAGCGCATCGTCAACTCGCACCGGGAGCGCAAATCGGTGGGTGTGGAAATGACTTACCAAGAAGACATAGACGATGCGGAGGTGATACTGGAGCAATTGAAACTGTTGCTGCAGCAGGCCTTGCAAAAACTGGCGGACAATCGGTTGTCGGCGCACACCTTGACCGTCAAAATCAAATATCAGAATTTTGTACAAATCACCCGCGGGCGTACCTTAAGCGAGCCCGTGACCGACTGTAACGCCACCTACGAGCTGATGGCCAATTTATTGTCGTCCACCGATTTCGTAGGTAAGAAGGTGCGCTTGTTAGGCGTTATTTTGTCCGGCCTTAATAACGAACCTACTGTGCAAGCTTATCGGCAGCTGGATTTGTTTAACCTGTAAGACTGATCCATGAGGAGACGCCTGAAGACGCAAAATGCGTATCATCCTGCCATTAAGCTTGATAGCGCTTTAGCGTATCGAAGGTGCGGGCCATTTCTTCGCGGCCGATGTCGTTCACCACAGCTTCGGCGAATGGATCCATTCCGGCTTGCCAAGCCGATTCGCTGTTTTCCTGTTGCAAGGCCAAGCTCACAGCCCTGTTTAGTTCGTATAAATCCCAGACATAGCCGGCATCACGCAAAGCGGATTGCAAAGCGTTTTGGATCAAGCTACGGAAATTGCGGTGAGGGTAAGATAACGGAATTTCGGCGATGCGGCCGGCCGCGGCTTCGTTGCACGCACGCTTGTCGTAACAGGCATGGCCGCGGCAGGCCAACGGCCGTACCGGATAAATGCCGCAAGCGCCGCGGCGGATAAATGGGCAGGTTTTGCGCAATTTGACTCTGGCGGCTTCGTCGAGGCCGACGGTAGTTTGATTGGCCTTGATGACCCGCTTGCCAAGGTTGGAAGCAGGGTCGCGTTGATCTTGCCAACGGATGAAGCGGGCTACCAGCAACACTTCCGGAGCGGAAGCGGTAACCCGCAATGTGCAACAGGTGGCACAGCCTTTATGGCAAGCGATGGGCGGGTGGTTTGCGCTTTCAGCTTCCACGTTGCCGTCGAAACTGCTGAAAGCCAGGGATAATAAGCCGTCAATCAAGTCCGCTTGTCCGCGCCGGACAGCAAGAGTGTCGGCAAATGCCTGATGTTGAGCGGCAAAAAATCCAAGATAGTCTGATTCGTTCATAAGCATGTTCGGGTTTTAGCCGGTTGCCGCGCACTATGGTGCCGAGCGTTCCGTCGAGCGGAAAAACAGGCAAAAATCACATTTTCGCGTTTCGGATCATTCTGCTATTTGATCCTGATCAATATTTTGTCATTTTGTTTAGCCAGTTTCTGTCCGATGCAAAGCGACTGCCAACGTCCGCCAACCGCAGGCAAAGATGCGCTAGGGATGCGAAACCCACAACCTTAGCCCATCTTTAACAAGCGTTAAGGCTAAAAAACCAAGCGGCAAAGCGTGCTTAGACGACGCCGGCCACCGTTTCTCCCGGGCAGCCTCCTGCCGCTCTAAACGGTTTAAGATGTCGAGCGATATTCAATTGTTTACTTAATGCTGTGCAGGCGCTATATACCGCGAGATTAGTGCGTAAGAGCCTGCCCGACTCGACGTTGGCATATCCGTCGCTTCTGCCGCCGCACTATCGGCCAATTCGAAAAAAGGCATATAATGCCGAGCTTTAAACGCTCAGCACTGCACGACATGAAGCATCCGGCGAACATTTATTTGATCGGTTTGATGGGGGTGGGCAAAACCACTATCGGCAAGCAGGTAGCGAAAGCGTTGCAGCGTCCGTTTTTCGATAGCGACAAAGTCATCGAAGAATGCATGGGCGTCGACATCCCGACCATCTTTTCGTACGAAGGCGAAGAAGGCTTCCGCATGCGCGAACAAGCCGTAATCAAGGATTTGACCAGCCTCAGCGGCATCGTGATGGCGACCGGCGGCGGCTCGGTGATCAAGCCGGAGAACCGGGAAGCCCTGAAAAACAGCGGATTCGTCGTATATTTGCACTGTTCTATCGATAAAATTCTGTACCGTACCCGGCACGACACGCAACGGCCGCTATTGCGTACCGATAATCCGCGCCAACGCTTGCAAACCCTTTTGGCGCAACGCGAACCGTTATATATGGAATGCGCGGACTTTAAAATCGACTCCGGCGCACTGCCGGGTAAAACCATAGTCAAAACCATTTTGCAGCAATACCAAGCTGCGTTGGAACAATATGAACGTATTGCAAGTTGAGCTGAACGACGCCCGCAGCTATCCGATTTACATCGGCTCCGGGCTGCTGGACAACTCGGAACTATTAGCCCGCCACATCCGCTCCAAACAAGTCGTCATCGTCAGCAACGAAACCGTCGCTCCGCTGTACGCCGGCAAAATCGCCGCTACGTTGGCCGACGGCCATCAAGTGGAAACGGTGATATTGCCCGACGGCGAGCAATTCAAAACCCTTGCGTATCTGGAAAAAATCTTCGATGCCCTGCTGGCAAAGAAATTCAGCCGCAACGCAACCTTGATTGCGCTGGGCGGCGGCGTGATAGGCGACATGGGCGGTTTTGCCGCCGCCTGCTATCAACGCGGTATCGCCTTCATCCAAATCCCCACCACCCTATTAGCCCAAGTGGATTCGTCGGTGGGCGGCAAAACCGGCGTCAATCATCCATTGGGCAAAAACATGATAGGCGCGTTCTACCAGCCGCAATGCGTGATCGCCGATGCCGATGTGCTGGACAGCTTGGACGACAGGCAACTGTCGGCCGGATTGGCCGAGGTCATCAAATACGGCTTGATTCGCGACCCGGAATTTCTAAGCTGGTTGGAAGCCAACATGCCATTATTATTGGCGCGAGATAAGCCTACCCTCGCCTACGCCATAGAGCGCTCATGCGCTAACAAAGCCGAAGTGGTCGGCGAAGACGAATTCGAGACCGGGGTGCGCGCCACGCTAAACCTGGGTCATACCTTCGGCCACGCCATCGAAACCGGCAGCGGCTACGGCAATTACCTGCACGGCGAAGCGGTAGCAATAGGCACTTGTTTCGCCGCGGATTTGTCTCGCCGCCTGGGCTGGCTGAACGACGCCGAAGTTGCGCGGATAATCGCGATTTTGCAAGCCGCACGCCTACCCGTTGATCCGCCTAGCGATATGACGACCGAGCAATACATCGATTTGATGTCGGTCGACAAAAAAAATGTCGACGGCAAAATACGGGTGATTTTGTTGGAAACGCCGGGTAGAGCCACTTTGCCGGTCAATGTCGACCTGACGCCGCTTAAAGCCACGCTGGAAGAGTATGCTGGATCACGACCATCTAACTTACAGCGTTAAAAAGCCGATCCGGGACAAACAGGCGTCCGAACACGCCTTGATTTCTATCGACAGATCGCAAAAGCTGGACTTGTTGATTCACTTACTCACGAATTTGCACAAGTCCTTGGTGGTTTGCGGCCCCCAAGGCATAGGCAAATCCACATTGCTAAAAACCTTGCAAGACAGCTGCAAGGGAATTTGGCCCATTTGCCTGTTGCAAGGCTCGGAGCGCCTGAGCTTCGAAGCCATCGCCACGCAACTGGACGCCAGTCTAATACCCGGCAGCGCCGACGACCGCTTCGACTTGTCACGCCTTAAAGCCTATTGTTCCAAGCACAAAGCCGTCTTAATCGTCGACAATGCCGGCACGCTGGTTCCCGGACTGATAGGCGAATTACTTCGTTTTGCCGATTCACTGGCCGGCCTGCGCTTGGTATTGGCCATGCGCCACGACGAATTTGACGCGAAAACCGCGACGGAGCCGAGCTTGGACGCCTGCCACGTCATCGAACTGCCGCCGCTAAACCATCGCCAATGCCTAACTTATCTGCAAAATTTATCGGCGCAAGG